>JBGSQQ010000023.1:0-14936 GCA_041737945.1 Chryseolinea sp. | reverse complement strand
CTCATATCAGGGGTTGTAGTCGGTTCCGTCAGAGACCAAAAGTACAACAGAACGTTCACAGATTGCAGACTTAATAAGCTGGCATAAAAAAAATAGATTTGTCCACATGCCTCCCAAGTGTTTACTTTGTGGTCCGATTTTGAAACTGACCCCGTCGCTCTGTTGGTTGAGCAATTGACTCTTAATCGATGGGTCGAGAGTTCGAATCTCCGGGGTCACAACGGGGGTGTTAGCTCAGCTGGTTTAGAGCACTACCTTGACAGGGTAGGGGTCACTGGTTCGAATCCAGTACATCCCACTTTTCTCCTTCACCTGGAATATCCCAGCATACTTCCGGGATGGCAAAGCAGCGCTAATCAGTAGTTGGGTGTACAACGTGTTGCAACCACTTTCTTTTTATACTTCACCTGTCGCTTCACTTACCCAACGAAATAGTAAATCAGTAAAACTGGGCTTCCTGGACTAAGGCATTTGAATTAATCGCGTTGTGTGGCGGTGCCTTTGTCCTGGCCAGAATACAATCGCCCAGAAATCCCGGTGAGAAACGGAAGTTTACGTGGTTAGTCTGCATGCATCATCCGTTTAACTTTTTGCGAGTGCTTGTAATTAGGATGCAGCACCTGTTGTACGCAGACTTTATTCCATGCTCGTTCCCGGCTGGATTCCTTTTATACTTTGCTGGGCTTACTTCGTCGGAGTCTCTTTTTTTGCAATTACTTGCATGCCAGAAAATTTTAGTACTACTTAATTTTAAAGGCACCGCATCCAAGTTTGACACAGGCATCGATATGAGCCGGGCAAAAGTATTGTTGGGAAATTATCCAGAGGCATCCATCGATGGAATCCTGAAACCGTATGAGTTGGTTATTTACAAACTTGACTAAAAAAGCACGGATATTTTTGATTTACCGGGCTTAACAGACGCCAGTCTTTTGCAGCGGTGAGCTGGATCCAGTTAACCACCTTAACCTGCCGGGAATTTATTCCTGTGCTTTCCCTGGCTTTGTTTTTGTCATGGTTCTTATGCTTTAAATCAAAAAATCATGAGAACGCTGACAAACTTTTTAAACCCCGGTCTTATTTTATTTCTGATTTTCCTTTCGTCTTGCGCCAAGAATCCCGTTACCGGAAAAAGGCAGGTTGTGCTGATGTCGGAAGCGCAGGAAATTTCTATGGGCAAAGCATCAGACCCGGAAGTCACCGCATTTTTCGGACTATATTCCAATCCGGCGTTGCAAAAATTCATTACCGAGAAAGGCCTGGCAATGGCAGCTATCTCACACCGACCGAAGCTAGCCTACGAATTTAAAATCGTGGATTCACCAGTGATTAATGCCTTCGCTGTTCCAGGAGGTTATGTTTACTTCACCCGTGGAATCATGGCTCACTTTAACAATGAAGCAGAATTTGCCGGGGTATTGGGTCATGAAATCGGCCACATAACAGCTCGTCACTCGGTAATCCAACAAAGAAATCAAATGCTGGGTCAACTCGGCATCATCGCAGGTGTAATCCTCGTACCGGAGCTTGCAGAGTTTGCCGAACCCATTACTGCAGGGATGCAGCTTGCATTGATGAGTTTTGGAAGGGATGCTGAACGGCAGTCTGATAAGCTGGGTGTAGAATATTCTTCCCGCATTGGGTATGACGCTTCCCAAATGGCTGGCTTTTTTAAGACCCTGGAGCGGCAGCAAACAGTTTCGGGAGGGGAAGAAATTCCGGAATTTTTATCGACTCACCCGTCGCCCACCGAGAGAAATATTACCGTAGCGAAACTGGCAGAAGAGTGGAAGACCAAATTAAAATTAGCCGATCCTAAAATTAACAGAGAAGTGTACTTAAAACGAATTGATGGACTGATCCTTGGCGAAGACCCCAGACAAGGATACGTGGATAACGGTGTATTCTATCATCCGGAACTAAGAGTACTTTTTCCAATACCCCGAGAGTGGAAATTGCAAAATACCCCTCAACAAGTTCAGATGGCGCCAGGCAACGGTGAGGCATTATTGATGCTTACACTTGCCGCGGGAACTTCGGTTGAAGACGCTGCCGCCAAAATGTTGGAACAATACAAACTCGCGATGGTCGAATCCAAAAAAGAAAGTATCAACGGCCTGGCGTCGTTGCTGATGGTAGCTGATCAAAAACAGGAGGCAGGAACCATCAGGATGCTTTCTGCGCTGATTCCATTTGAAGGTAAAATTTATAGTTTAATGGGAATTACTGAACTGTCAAAATTTCCAACCTATCAGCCGGCTTTCCTCTCCACGATACAAAATTTCAAAGAGTTGACGGATAGGGAAAAATTGAATAGGAAACCTGACGTAGTCAAGATAAAAACGCTTCCTCAACAGATGACTTTACAAGCTGCATTGCAGTCATTTAATATGCCCGCAGAACGTTTTGAAGAGCTAGCCATTCTAAATGGCATGTCACTAACCGACAAGTTGAGTAAGGGAAGCCTGATTAAAGTGATAGGGAAATAGGCAGAATATTACAGGGGATTAGCCACTAGGTGATTCGGCATAGCACGTATACATGACCTGAAGTCGGTGAAAAACAATGAAGGCATTTAAAAAAAGCCCACGACTTGCGCCATGGGCTTTCGATCAGCACCAACCCGGAACTTATGAATCGATTTTGTCCAGATCAATAATTATTGTAACGCCGTCAAGAAGAATGGTAAAAATATTGTCGCATACTCCTTCTCCAAAATCAATGGCCGCTGACTCGTCGTTGAATTTGAAGGCTTCTGTTCCCTTCGTAAAAATGGTGGTTGTATTACAGTTGAAATCATAGACCATAGGATTGACCACAAAGGCAGCATAGACATCATTATTTAAATTGGAGCCGGCGAAATTGTACTTGTTAACCACAAAGCCATCAATATCACCAACCAATTCGCCCTCGCCGGCAATGGTTTCCCTGGATCCATCTGCATAATTTACTTCAAAAGCTGTTTTAAACGCCTCTACGTATTGAAGCCCATTGCCGAGGCTGATGCCCCAGCTTCCCTCGTAGAATCCGTTAACAGTGGCTGGGTTTTCAACTATTTCATCAACGTTACGTTCAGAGAATTTATCAAAGGCGATCGTGAATACACCCGATGAATCGGTCTCACTTCCGGTAAAGGCTACGACGCCAGTGATAAATTTACCGTTGTCTTCGCATCCTTCGCCAAAGTTTAGTATCACGGTATAGGTGCCATCGTTATTTTCGGTGATGGTTAGCAGGGCGCACGTGTCCCAGCCTTCTGCCCGACGGGCTGCTTCGGCTTTACTACGAAATAATCCTCCAAAACGATGGATTCCTGCCTGCTCACGTCCACCTGCCTTGGACTTGAATGCCGAACCAAACAAGTTGAATGTAGTACGGTCTAGTTCAGTCTTCAGTAGAACAATTCTTTCTGTCTCTGTAGTATTTTTTGTGGTTTCAGGTTTCACCTGCTCCTCTGTACATGCGTACAACACAATCATAACCAGTGCAGCAACAACTCTAAATGATTTAGTTTTCATTGTCATTTTGGATTTTGGTTTAACAGTTTATTTTTTGTTTGAAATTTTTACTTCCTTTTGAATCAGGACTTCATACTCCAGATCGAGTGGAAGGCAAACGAGTTTTAAAGCCTCATCGAGATTGATCGCTGTGAAGTATCCTGAGTAAGATCGGGTTGTCGAATCATCAAAGTGAATCCTAATGTCATATTGAAGCTCCAGGGTTTCCAGCACTTCACTCAGCGGAGAATTATCAAAATAGAACTCGCCATTTTTCCATGCGATTATTTCTGATTTGAAAGCTACAGCGGGCTTCAGTTTTTTATTTTCGAGCGCGGTGCTCAATCCTGCAGTCAGGATCACCGGGGAAGTATTTTCTAGGCTGGTTACCTTTACTTTGCCTTCAAGGCAGGATACTTCGTAGGCATTTCTGCGGGACCGGACGTTAAATTTGGTGCCCAATACCTCGACTACACCATGTTGGCTAAACACCTTGAACCGGCTTCCTTTTACAATGGAGAAAATTCCCTCACCCCTGAAGTGAATTTTTCGCGTGAATGCAAAAAGAAATGTGTTGTACTGAAGTGTTGAGCCGGCATTTAACAACACCGTTGAATGATCTGGCAAACTTATCAGTTTATGTTCACCACTTCCGGTTAGCACATGAACCTCTTGAAGATTGTACAGTGTTAATGCGGCCAAGGCAATGATGCACAGCGAAGCCGCTATTTTCAGATATAAACTGAAATCAACCTTGATTTCTTTTCTACCAGAGACTGCAGCGGTAATCTTCTTTTCCAGCGGTGGCCACGCGTCTATTCTTGAAATGCCTGAAGGGACCATAAAGGCAGCCGAAACCTGTAACACTCTTTCGCGCAAAGAGTTGCTGCCGTTTTCGATCTGTTTGTAATTACCCATAGTATTGCTTCAATGGGTAATACAAGGCTCTCCGGATTTACCCTACCTCGAGTGGCAAAAAAATTTCAAAAAATGTATTTCACGATGAATAAATCGCAAATCTGCCCGTTAGAATGGGTTTTCGGGATACAATGTATTGACGAGTCAACTTCTGGTTTACCTGAAACTAATAACAAATAACGAAGGGCAGTTTTTTAAAACCCTATGTTGAGAAAGACACTCGGCGTGAAACTGATTAAAACAAGGTCGCGATATTCCGGAAGCGGCTGGTCAGGTGTTTGCAGCGTCCGCTCCAGAAACGGAACACTCAATTTTCGGGTCTTTATATTTTCTTGCCCATATACGTTGTAGATGGAGAGTCCAACCTGGCCGTACATTTTCCCAAGGGTGAAATTATAGGCAGCAGCAATATCGAGGCGATGGTACGCCGGTAGCCGGTTATAGTTGGTTCCATCCTTTGTAACCACAAAGTCTTCAACATTGCCATTGGCATCTTCGAAATAGGTAACCTTGTATTCCGGATAGGGCCTTCCGGAACCATACACCCAGGACGACGACAAATCCCATTGACCAAGACGAAGCATGTTGACCAGCTTGATTTCGTGAGGCTGATCTTGCAGGGAAGGATAGAATTTACCGTTGTCGATGTTGGGAAACGATTGTAAAGACTGACTCCACGAATAGCCTAACCATCCCTTGTATATGCCAGCTTCTTTCTGGATAAGAAAATCAATTCCACTCATGCGCCCTTTTCCATTAACGAATAACCCGGGGTCCAGAAATCCTTCTTTGACGAAATAAGGCACGGGATTAAATTCAACCACACCTTCCACATCTTTATAGTATCCTTCTACATCAAACAGGAAATCACCTGCCCGAAAAGTGCCCCCGAGGATATAATGATTTGATTCTACTATGGGCACACCATCTTTATTCGAAAAGGCCCAGAAATTTTGAATGCCATTATAAGGATCATCGTACTGAACCTGGTTTACGAATTGGTAGTAACGACCAACGGCTGATTTTATATTAAACCGGTTATTTATTTTGTAGGTTAAGCCCAGACGAGGTTCATTATACCACTCCTGATTAATTTCATGGTGATTGGATCGTATGCCGACGGAGGCATTTAGTTTTTTGGTGAGCTTGATTTTGGCGGTGGTATACAGGCTTCCAACACTCCCTTTATCATTCCTCTCATCGGCTACTTGTTCATTCGCAGCTGTCTTATAATGTATTTTATACTCCATTCCGGAAAACCCAAATTCCAGCGTCACCTTTTGGCTGATCAGCCATTCATGATCGATGGCTAGATTAGAGTCGTCAACCCTGTTATCCTGAATGAAGTTAACATGACCCACCTGGCTAAAACCCGTGGAGTCGAGTTTGTACTGGTATTCAAAATCATAGTTTCTAAAGAAATTAGAACCTGAAAGTTTGAGGTTTGTATAGAACTTTTCATTCCATTGACGGCCCCAGCGCAGGCTTACTCCGTTATTACCCCACACCGTGCTTTCTGTTAACGTTTCCTGAAATGAAATCTCCCGGGAGAGGTCTGTTATGGAGTCCGTTTTGTTTCCGGTCAAGTTGTCTTTTCCTCCGTAAATGCTGAGTGCAATATTATCCTTTGGGGAAGGACGATAAGTGACCTTCGAATTGAAATCATAAAAGTAAAACTTAGGTTCTATCGCATCCAGCTTTGCATTTTCAAACGGACGCTTGATTTGTTCATCGTTCTTCCGCGCGATGTTGAATAGCTTCTGGTAGAGACTGCTTTGAATGATATCCGAGTAGGCACGCCTGGTGGAAAATAATAGTGATACTTTTTTACCAACCGGAACCTCTATGGTCGCATTGGTGCTCACCAGATTAATTCCAAAATTTCCTTTTGTATAGGTGGAACTTCCGGACTTACCCGTTATATCTACCACACCGGAAACACGACCTCCATACTTTGCATCGAAACCGCCTTTGTAGATCTGAACGTCCTTAATAAAATCTGCATTGATAGCACTGAATACACCAAAAAAATGATCCAGATGATAGATAGTAAATCCATCCAGTAAGATGAGATTTTGGCTGGGAATAGATCCACGGATAGCCAAGCCCGCCGATGATTCATTGGTACCACTTACGCCGGGAAGCAATTGTAATGTTCTGAAAATATCGTGTTCGCCGAGGGAGGGGAGGCTTTCAAGAGCTTTGGGATCAAATGCTGACTTACTGATTTCATCTGAAACTGCCAATGGTGATTCATACTGGTCGGTTATAAGAACAACATCCAGCACTTTGCGATCGTTTTGAAGGGGAACTGATAGGTTTGACAGATCCGTAATATCTGCCAATCTTATCTCCTTTGAAACGTATCCCAAATAACGAATGGTTAAGGTACATGTATCGTTTGGAATGCGAACGATAGTAAAAAAGCCATCCGTGTTGCTTGAAGTGCCCGTAGTCGTTCCCGTAAGGTAAACCGTAGCATTGGGAAGCGTTTCCCCTGTGTCTTCATCTTTGATCACACCGGAAGCATTGAAATCAAATCTTGTCGGCACTCTGGCCTTCACCCTATCGGCTTGACGGGGAACAATTATGATTTTTCCATTGAGTACCTGGTGTGTTAATTCCGTATGGGAAAGAATACGGGCCATCGCTTCATCCAGTGGAATACGGTCAATGCGTTGGTTGATAATAATGGTTTTAGCCAGTTGATTGTCATACGCAATCTTGACTTTATAGTTCTTGGTGATTTTTTTTAGAACGTCGGCCAATGAGGCATTTTCGAAGTCTTCGTCCAGAATTATATTCTGGGCAGATAGCGAGCCCGTGGAGAGGAGAAGTATCAACAAACTAATTCGTACCGACACCAGATTGAAGTTTGAGTGACTTTCTAAATGCCTACGGGAAATGAAACATACATCACTTAACGATAATTTTGTTTCCGTCTTTCGTGTAGTCTAATGACATCGGTTGAAATACCAATTGTAACGCTTCGTCGAGGTCCTTATTGTTAAAGTAGCCAGTATAGCTGCGAGGAGTCTTACTTTCATACTTTACTTGAATGTTAAACTGTCTTTCAAGTTCTGAAAGAACAGCTTCCAGGGGAACACCTTCAAAGTAGAAGTCACCTGCACGCCACGAAGCTTCTTTTTCCGTATTGAATGCAGCGGGAGACTCAAGCGCTTGATCTGTAACTCGTGTAAACTCACCTGCTTTCAGCGTAACAGGCACCCCTTTATTGTTGGTGACGTGCACCATTCCAGTAAAGCAAGCTACCTCAATACTCCGGTCACGTTGTTTGATGTTGAAACTGGTGCCGAGCACAGCAACTGTTCCATATTCACAGACTACTTCAAAATGACCTCCGTTTTTAATGTTAAAGAATGCTTCGCCCTTAAGCTGCACCTTTCTGTCATCCTTTCTTCCGAAGGATCTGTAAGTAAGTTCTGAGTCGGCATTCAGCCAAACCTCCGAATCATCCGGAAGAATGTGCGAGATGTGTTGTCCTTTTGGTGCCAGAATTCTTTCCGGCTTTAGGAATGTTGAATAGAGAACGAACGCAATCAGTGTTACACTGGCTGCTATACTTAGGGAGATATATGGGTTGAAACGTATAGTCTTGGCCGGCTTGCTTTGCTCGATTTTTGAGGCCAATATCGCCCATGCTTCTTCCTTTGTTCTTTTTTCAGGTGTATTAAGGCCTGCTGACCTGGTAATAATGCTTTTAATATCAGAAAGCGCTTTATCCCCCTGAATCTTTTTATCCAGCTCATCGGAAGACAACCTTCCTTCCAACCATTCTTTTATCAGATCTTCGCGTTCCATCACAACTAAAGTTTAAACGATATCCTTTTTAGGAGATATTCAAGAGCTTCATGCATCCTTTTCTCAACAGCCTTGACGCTTATTTCAAGTCGTTCAGCTATTTCATTATAAGTTAATTCATCAATACGGTTCATCAAAAATACGACCCGCTGTTTTTCAGGTAATCCGCCGATAGCTTCTTCGAGCTTCGATGCAAATTCATCTTTCTCCATCAGATATTCCGGCGATTCACGGGTAGTATGAGGCTGGTCTTTTAACTTAAACTCGAAACGTGTCCGCGCACTTTTGAAATGGTTTATAGCGAGGTGGTTGGCAATCGTGTACAACAGGTTTTGAACGGTTTCCATCTTTATGGTATCGCGTTTTTCCCAGGCCTTCAGAAAAACTTCCTGTACCAGATCCTCCGCCAGGTCAATATCACCAAGTTTGTAATAGAGAAAATTCTTAACCGCATCGTAATGCTTGTCAAAAACTTGTTTGAATTCAATCAACTCCATCGGGCACGAATTTAACAAACTTAAGGCAAGTAAAATTATTCATTCCGTAAGGATCTGGGCTCCTACGCCAGGAATGATTCAACGGATTGAATGGCACCTGAACTTATTCCTTGTACTGTGAAACTCTTGACACTATCTTTGAAACATGACTTTTCGATTTGTACCGTTTCTTATAGCTTGTTCCATTACTCAGATGACGTCAGGACAATATATTCCGAAGTTTGATATTCAAGGACATCGGGGCGCACGCGGATTAATGCCGGAGAATACTATTCCGGCATTCCTGATGGCACTTGATTCAGGCGTTACAACCCTTGAGCTTGACGTAGCAATTACAAAAGATAAACAAGTGGTGGTGTCACACGAGCCATGGATGTCGTCTGCCATCTGTTTCGATATGGAGGGTAACTCGTATTCCGAAAAGGAAGAGAAGAAGTACAATTTATATCAGATGACGTATGATGAGGTGGCACAATTTAATTGTGGGTCAAAGGTAAATGAGCGGTTTCCACAACAAATAAAGGTGAAGGTTTCGAAGCCCCTACTCCGGGATGTTATCGTGGCTGTTGAAACTCGGATCAAAAGCAATGCCTCGTACGAAGTTGACTACAATATTGAAATTAAAAGTTCACCGGAAGGTGACAATAAATTTCACCCATCAATTGAAGAGTATTCCGATCTGGTCTATAGTCTGGTCGACGAATATATTCCACTGGAAAGATTGGTAATACAATCCTTTGACTTCCGGGTGCTGAAATACTGGCACACTAAATATCCGGACGTGCGCCTGTCGGCCCTTGTTGGTAATACTAAATCAATTGATGCGAACCTGGGAGAGCTGGGCTTCAGACCATCTGTCTATAGTCCAGTATTCAATCTTCTTTCCAGAGAAAAAGTAGCTTACCTGCATCAACTTAAAATTCGTGTTATTCCGTGGACCGTAAATGAGATATCGGATATGTTGTCACTTAAGGGAATGGGGGTTGATGGTATAATTACCGATTATCCCGATCGTGCCAGGAAATATAAGATGACATTGAGTATTCAACACAAGAGTACCCGGAGGTGATCTCGCCAATGCAAAGCAAATAACCGGCTACACCTACCGGATTTACTGAGCTTTTACCTATCATTGCCAAAAATTTTTAAGCATGAAAAAGTATGACGTTTATGGCATAGGGAATGCCATTGTGGATATTGTTACAGAAGTAGAATATGATTTTTTTGAAAAGAATAATATCGAAAAGGGTGTCATGACACTGGTGGACGAAAAACGTCAGCTTGAATTGATGAAAGTCATCGATATGAAGAAGAGCAAAATGTCAGGAGGTGGTTCTGCCGGGAATACGGTTGTGGCACTTAATCAATTTGGAGGGAAAAGTTTTTATTCCTGTCTTGTAGCAAAGGATGAATTGGGTAAGTTCTTTCTTGACGATATCAAAAGGAACGGTGTAGACACTAATTTAACTTATGAGAACTGCCCGGAGGGCCATTCTGGCAGGTGTTTAGTCATGACTTCTCCAGACGCCCATAGAACCATGAATACATTTCTGGGCGTGAGTTCTTTTTTGTCACCCGAACAATTGGATGAGGAAGCAATTAAAAATTCGGCATACGTCTACCTGGAAGGATATCTTGTAGCCAGCCCCAAAGGACTTGACGCTTTAAAGGCCGCAAAGAAAATTGCTGAGAAGAATAAAATTGATGTTGCCTTAACCTTCTCCGATCCGAGCATGGTAAAATATTTTGATTCGCAAATGAAGGAGGTAGTCGGGGCCAGTGTCGATCTTTTATTCTGTAATGAAGAAGAAGCGATGATATTCACCGGAACAAATTCAGTCGCTGAAGCGCGGGAAAAGCTGCGGGAAGTAGCCAAACGATTTGCCATTACCCTGGGGGCGAATGGAGCGCTAATATTTGACGGTGACACGTACATTAATATTGAGCCGTACACGGTAAAGGCCATCGATACCAACGGCGCCGGAGACATGTTCTCAGGGGCCTTTATGTATGGAATCACCCATGGCCACAGTTTTGCTGAAGCCGGCAAGCTGGCGTCATTGGCATCTTCTAAAGTGGTTTCACAGTTTGGACCGAGACTTGAACCCAATCAGGCAAAGAAGGTGCTTGCTGATTTAATATCTTAATATATTGATAGTCAACACATAAGGGTTTTTTAAACACAGGGAATTGAAGGGCGGGCCGTTTTGTGAGTTCAGAAAGTCAAGGTCTATCTTGTAAATTCCGCAAATCCTGGTCATCTTTGCAGCCCTTAATTTTAAGGGTTAATTTATAACGCGATGAAACGTACATTTCAACCTTCCCGCACAAAAAGAAAGAACAAGCACGGTTTTCGTGAAAGAATGGCTACGGCTAATGGTCGTCGCGTATTGGCTAACCGTAGAAAAAATGGTCGTAAGAAACTTACCGTTTCCAGCGAAAAGACCGTAAAGCATAAATAATCCCCTTCTGGTTTAACTGTCCCCGAAGGAGATTGATTAATTTCAACTCATGGGGAAATTCACATTCCGCAAAGAAGAAAGGCTTTCAAAGAAAAAACTCATCCAGGAACTCTTCGAAAAGGGTTCCTCTTTTTATTTTTTCCCTTTTAAGGTCTTCTATATGCCCAATCCTGATCGCGAATACGATGTCCATCAGGTCGTAATTTCCGTTTCTAAAAGGAATTTTAAGCGGGCTGCTGATCGCAATCTTATCAAACGCAGGATTCGGGAAGGTTACCGGCTCAATAAGACTCTTTTACCTGGTCAGAACAAGTTGCTCATTGCGTATATTTATAGTGTGAAGGAGGTGCTGCCGTCAGTGCAAATCCATGATCGATTAGTGAAGACCTTTAAACGGTTTGATTATGTGGAGAAGAATTAAATGGCCATTTGTTGTTGGCGCATTGATGATCCTGAGCTTTGCTTTTGTAAAGCCTGCCGAAAAGTATTTCGACATTGCAAAGAGCCTGGACATATTTGCAACGCTATTTAAGGAGGTCAATACCTACTATGTTGATGAGGTTGAACCCGAGAAACTCATCCGAAGTGGTATTGAAGGCATGCTTCAGTCTTTGGATCCTTACACGGATTATATTTCAGAAGATGAACTAGAGTCTTTTCGGATAACAACCACAGGGCAATACGGAGGTATAGGTGCGCTGATTGGCGTGATTAATAAAAAAATAGTTATTACCCATCCCTACAAGGATTTTCCCGCATACAACGCGGGGATAAAAGTGGGTGACGAAATCATTTCAATAGACGGTAAAAATATCCAGGGTAAATCCACTTCGGATATTAGTAGCCTCCTGAAAGGTCAGCCAAAAACCGAAGTAAACTTAAAGATCAGACGCGTTGGACAGAAAGAAAGTATTGCCCTGAAGATACGGAGAGAGCGAATCACACTCAGCAATCTTTCTTTCTTCGGAATCGTCGAACCTGAAATAGGCTATTTAAGGCTGGATGATTTTACCCCGGGAGCTTCAAGGGAAGTCGCTGAGGCATTACAAAAACTTAAGGAGCAAGGGGCAAAAAAAATTATACTGGATCTTCGTGATAATCCTGGCGGTTTGCTTCATGAAGCTGTCAATATTGTAAGCTTGTTTATTCCTCGAGGTAAGGAAGTCGTATCAACAAAAGGCAAGGTCGAAGAGTGGAACAAATCATATAAGACTCTTAACAGCCCGGTGGATACGGAGATTCCCATGGTAGTCCTGGTGAGCGACGGCAGCGCTTCGGCTTCCGAAATAGTAGCCGGTGCGTTGCAGGACTATGACAGGGCAATTCTGATCGGACGCAAGACGTTTGGGAAGGGACTTGTTCAGACCACCCGACAACTCGCCTACAATTCGCAGTTGAAAGTGACTACCGCGAAATACTACATTCCCAGCGGGCGTTGTATTCAGGCTTTGGATTATACCCATCGCAAAGATGATGGCACGGTAGATCGTGTGGCCGATTCATTGAAGTCTGAATTTAAGACGAACAAAGGCAGGAAAGTTTTTGATGGAGGAGGACTTGATCCTGATGTAAGCATAACAGATGAATACGTTGGCACAGTTACAGCCGCCCTGGTCAATTCCGGGCTGGTTTTTGAGTTCGCATCCAGTTACTGCGCTGAGAATCCAATGAAACCTGATCTAAAGTCATTCCATTTGTCGGAGGCGGATTACCAGAAATTTCTCAGGTTTCTCCAGGAACAAAAGTTTTCGTACTCGACAACAACAGAAAGGAGCGCAACACGTTTGTTGGAAGCAGCGAAGCAAGAGCGGTATTACGATGATCTTGAATCTCAGCTAAATGTGCTGAAGAGTAAGGTCGAAGCGTTAAAGTTTGGAGATATGGTAAAGTTCAGAGGTGAAATTGTGGAAATACTGGAAGAACAGATTGGCTTTCATTACGCCTTGTCTGAAGGTCAGGCCGCTGTTTCTCTGAATCGTGATAAAACAATTCTCGAGGCGCGTAAGATGTTGAACAACCTGGAAGCTTATTATAATATACTTGCCCCCGCAGATGGTCACAATCCTAAGCCTTGAAACGTCTACTACTGTATGCTCGGTCGCCTTGCATGAAAATGAAACGTTAATAGCTATAGCCGAAGTCCATCGGGGGTTCTCGCATGGTTCAAAACTTGCTATCCTGATCGATGATGTTATGAAGTCTGCCGACAGGGAATTAAAAGATATAGATGCCATCGCTGTTTCTTCGGGACCTGGATCGTACACGGGCCTTCGTATTGGCACATCTACTGCTAAAGGCATTTGTTACGCATTGTCGTTGCCGTTAATTGCCATTGGGTCGCTGGAGTTGTTGGCAGCACAGGTAAACAAGAGTAACGTTGCGAATGCGTGGTTGTGCCCCATGATCGATGCACGAAGGATGGAGGTATACTGTCTGGTGATGGATGCGAAAGGTCAGCTTATCCAGCCTGTAGAAGCGAGGATAATCGATGAAAAGAGCTTTGAGGAGCATCTGGACAAAACACCGGTTATTTTTTTTGGTGACGGAGCGCAGAAGTGCCGGCCAGTACTTAGCCATAAGAATGCATTGTTTATCGAGGGCGTCAGCCCGTCAGCTGCTCAGTTGGGTAGTATGGCTTTCGGAAAATATCAGCGCAAGGAAATGGAAGATGTCATCCATTTTGAACCATTCTATCTTAAAGAATTCAGGATTAAGAAGCCTGCCAATTTATTTGAGGCAGTGCCGAACAAAATTGTCTGACACTGGTGTTCTTAAATAATTATGGAAAAATCAAAGGATCAAATCATCAATAAAGTTGCCGTCAGTTCGCTTATTACATTCGATCTGGAGATGTATCATAAGCCGGGGGAGCGGGTGGTTTTTGATATAAAAGAGCATTTATTTCAGGGGCTTGTGCTTCGCGAGAAAGACTTTCGGGATTTTATTAAAGGCCACGATTGGGAGCAATACAGGAATAAATTTGTTGCCATTCATTGCTCAGTAGATGCTATCGTTCCTACATGGGCCTATATGTTATTGACGATCGCGTTGCAGCCTTATGCCAGGCTGGTTGTTTTTGGATCTTTGGACGAATTGGAGGCAGCCATTATTAAGGAGAGTCTTTCAGGCGTAAACTGGTCTGAATTCAAGGATGCCAAAGTCGTTATAAAGGGCTGTAGCAAAGTTTACGTTCCTGTTGCTTCCTATGTTGAAGTAACAAACAAGCTGAAGCCATACGTTTCCAGTATTATGTTTGGCGAGCCTTGCAGCACCGTACCCCTGTTTAAAAAAGCAAAGGTCTAAAATTTTACCGCTAACCAATTTATTATCAGTTCAGTTGGTGAGTGTGCATGATTTGATGCGTAGTCGTGGTTCTAAATGTGGATAACTAATTGTTCAAAAATTTTTGTGAAATGACCTTGGGGATTACATTTGTGACCCTTTTGGAAGCTGAGGGAGAGGGAAAAAAAATTAAAAGAATTTTGCGAAGTGATACCAATTCGATTACCTTTGCACTCCGAATTTGAAAAACGGGTTAGAAATCGGAAGGATTTCTAAGGTCGAGAGAGACCACACGTATTCGCCAGTGGCGGATAACTACGTTCATTGAATAGATGGAAATTGATAGCGGACCCGCTTGACACTTTGCGAGAGGTGTTAAGCGATTAATTCTTGAGAAAGAATAAGATTAGAGAAGAGTTAAGGTTTCAGACAATTACTGTAGGCTGGGAGAATTTGAC
>JBGSQQ010000015.1:0-21717 GCA_041737945.1 Chryseolinea sp. | reverse complement strand
GACCATGTTATCTGGCAGCACGGACGTAACCCGATTTACGCCGGAAGGTAGCCCAACAGACGAAATCATTAAGACCGCCGAAACCTGGAATGCTGATCTGATCGTCATGGGCACCCATGGACGAACCGGTCTGCTTCATCTGCTGCTGGGTAGCATTGCAGAACATGTATTGCGTCATTCCAAAATTCCGGTATTGGTTGTACCTTCGAAAAACAACCGTCTACATTCGGCATGAAGTATTCTTTAGTTCTTTTTGTTTGCGTGATCCTGGTTTCGGCAAATACCTATGCACAAACTGGCGTGTTGAGCCGGATAAGCGTAAAGGGAAATAAATTTATAACAGCCGATGGTAAGCCTGTTGTATTCCGCGGCCTGAATACCAGCGACCCCGACAAACTGGTGAAGGCCGGACATTGGAACAAGGAATATTTTGAAGCCATGAAAAGCTGGGGTGCAACGATTGTCAGGTTCCCCGTGCACCCGGTGACCTGGCGTTCCCAGGGAAAAGGTAACTATATCAAACTACTTGACCAGGGTATTGGTTGGGCAACTGAATTGGGGTTGTATGTTATCATCGACTGGCATAGTATCGGAAACCTGCGCACGGAAATGTATCAGAATGATTCGTACGAGACAACGCAAAAGGAGACGTTTGAATTCTGGCGTACCATGGCGAAACAGTATAAAGACAACACCACCGTTGCGTTTTTCGAATTGTTCAATGAGCCAACGGAAATCAGCGGACAGTTGGGCCGGTGCACTTGGAGCGAGTGGAAAGTGATCATGGAAGAAATAATCGGCATCATTCGTGCGAACGGGGCAACAACCGTTCCGCTGGTTGCCGGATTTAACTGGGCTTACGACCTTACATCGATTGCCAAGGATCCTATAAAGGCCGAGGGAATCGGTTATGTAAGTCACCCGTATCCAATGAAGCGGAGTAAGCCCTGGGAAAAACAATGGACGGCTGACTGGGGCTTTGCTGCGGAGAAGTATCCCTTGATTCTGACAGAAATCGGATTCTGTGGACCAGACGACAGAGGTGCCCATGTACCCGTTATTAGTGACGAGTCGTACGGCGATGCTATAACGACCTACTGCCGTGAAAAGGGTATTTCGTATGTCGTTTGGGTCTTTGATCCCCAATGGTCGCCCATGCTTTTTACAGATTGGAATTTTACACCCTCGAGACAGGGAAGATATTTCAAGGCTGCTTTACAGAAAGCGAATTGATGAATTATCGGTTTCCCTGTACGGACGCAAAATTTTGCGTGCCTGAATAAATCCGGAATTTAGGCGGACGCAATATTTACGTCTTTCAATTAAATGGGGAAATCGGGCGGACGCAAAATTTTGCGTCTCTTGTTAAATCCGGAATTCAGGCGGATGCAATATTTACGCCTTTCAATTAAATGGGGAAATCGGTTGGACGCAAAATTTTGCGTCTCTACATGTTAATATTATAATGAATTGTAATATCTGACCAGCCTTGTCAGATCTTCTTCATTCCTGGATATTTTCTCCTTCCGGACAAATTGCTCCAGTTCGTCCTTTTTGTCAGGGAAACTCTCGATCATCCTTTTGGGACTGGTGATTTCGTTTAGCTGACCATTCCCAATTTTGAAAAAATACTCATCCTTTTGTTTGGTATAGCTTCCTAGCGTAGCCTCCTGCATGGCTTTCGCTGGCTGTGGTTCTCTATACGCCACATTTTTTTTTGCCAGCAAGGTAACTTTGCCACTATCGAGCAGCACAAAGTAGCCCAGTTTCATTTTTCCCCCAGCCTCCGATTTTTCAACAACAAAGCGATTATTCCCGAGGTCCACTCTTTTAATATTCAGAGCCGGGTCAAGGATATAGACCACATCTTTGTCCTTATATTCCATATAATCCTCATGGACGTTGTATCTCATTTGCATGGAATTGAATACGCCTTTAAGGGTGTAAACATCTGCCGAATCAAAAGTCTCAGCGAGATAGGGAGTTCCGACAGTTTCTGCCGCCCCATCCCCATAGAGGACTTTCCTCGAATCCAGCAACAACATATGGTCCGTAACATTCAACCCCGTTCGGCCGGCATCCCGGTAGGAGGTTATATGTTGACCCACACAAACCGCAGAGGCCAACATCCAAAGGCTAATGAACAAAACAGGTTTTTTTGACATAATAATGTGGATTACGAACCGAAATTGGTCAAAATTATGGAATCATAACATCTCAGTCTATAGTATATGGACGTGTTTGAGTTATAAAAAGTTGTGTGACCCGGTTCGGCTAACTCCGTTTGATTGGATGTTCCGCATCCAGCCGCCAGAAATCTGTCATGGTCGGTCCTTTGTTTTGAAGAACGCACCCACCACTTGACTTCAATCTGGCATGATCATCTGTAAAGAATGAACTTGTTGGCTTGAACGATCTTCGATGAGATCGTTGTTACTTTTGGTTAATGTCCTTGTGGCATCAGCATATTTCAGAAGCGGAATACATAACTCTTGTCGTTATACGGTATACTCGTGACTGACTGAAGTGCCTCATTAACAATAAGAGAGACTCACTATTGATTCATATTACTTGAACTCGTTACGCATCTTTAATCGTAACGGGAGTATGATTTTAAGAAATGTTTTTTCCTTCAATCGTATCATCATTGACTTGTCAATTTTAACTGCTTACAAAATTCAATTGCATCAGAATTTGTATATGGATGTAGTAATGACGTAAATTTGTAATTAAGGAAGCGTTAAACTTAAGTTATGGTCGGGTCGAATTGTTGTGTGGTTCACTGCTCCCATTATGTTCCAGACACTAAACTTTAATTCTACGGTAATATTCCGCCTATGAGTTTTAACAAACTGAACCAGGTAATGGTTGACATTGCCATCGCTGATGTTGCCGAAATACGAATAGATCCTATCAGAAACCATCGCTCATTGTTTGCCAGGAGATTTTTCAAAGCGGATGAGCTGATTATAGAATTTACTTCCAGGGCGATTCATTCTACGCCTAACTACCTCACTATACAGATTTCCGACGACCAGCATATAGAACTACTGCCGGAATATTTGGAATGTACCAATCACAGTTGCGACCCGAATTGTTTTTTTGACACTGCCTCCAGACGATTCATATCAACGAAACCGATCAGGGAAGGAGAGGAGCTAACGTTTTTTTACCCCTCTACCGAATGGGAAATGGACCGCGCGTTTCAATGCTCATGTGGGTCAAAAAAATGTATTGGATTAATCCAGGGCGCAAAATATTTGTCAGAACAAATGCTCAAACGGTACCGCCTTACGGAGTTCATTGAACAAAAACTGACTTCGAGGTGCTCGTAGGAGTATGCCCATACCTTCCTATGCGGCGGCTGAACATACCCCCGGCTGGATTCAAGATAGCATCAGGATGTTATGAGCTTTAGGAAAAGGAAAGACGATTACTTTGTCTGGGTTATTGCCCCTTATCTCGAAACGGAGGATCCCAACCTGCAGTATTATTATGATTACACGCAAAGCATTGCAGAATACAACAAAGTATTCCATGAGATAGGGTGTGAGTGGAAGTGGGTGAATGTAACGCTTAAGACGGTGGAGGATGTTATTGAAGGAATAACGAAGCACCCGACAAGAAAAACGAACATTGTTATCAATTTATGCGATGGTGATGAAGTGAATGGCATCCCCGGTGTGTCCGTCATCCGTGCCCTGGAGAAGCATAATCTTGTTTATACAGGTTCTAACGATCATTTCTATCAGATAACCACTTCAAAGATCCCGATGAAGGAGGCGTTTGATTCGCATTGTGTACCCACACCGGCCTGGCGCGTAATTGGACAGGAAGACGTCAATATGCAGTCGATGTTTGAGCATGTTGGCGAGGTGTTGATTGTAAAACCGGCAGTTTCAGCGGGTAGTCTTGGTCTTAGTATAAAGAACGTGGTCAGCAATGAAGCTGAGTTTTCAAAGATCCTGGAAGAAATGCAACAAGGGTATCGCGGCTGGAAGCTGGATGCTGGTGGATTGTTTGTCGAAGAGTTTGTTGAGGGAAGAGAGTTCACGACCTTCGTAGTGGGCTCTACTTCCCATCCGGAGACTATGCGTTTCTATCCTCCGGTCGAACGGGTATTTCATTCATCCTTGCCGCCCAGGGAACAATTTTTGTCGTTTGACCGGCTGTGGGAGACGTATGATACGGAAACTCCCCTGGCAGGTGGTAACTTGTATGAGTATCGGGAGGCTGAAGCCGACTTAATACCTTCGCTGAAACAAATAAGCCTGGAAGCCTTTCAGTCCGTAGGCGGTATGGGTTACGGCAGGTTGGATATCCGTATGGATAAGAAGTCGGGTAAGTTTTATGTGTTGGAGATCAATGCCCAATGTGGATTGAGTGAAGATGAGAACTACACGTCCATTGGAGCGATTTTGAGGTTTGCAGGAAAATCTTTTACTTATTTGATAATTGAAATTATTGAAGACGGATTAACGCGTTATGGGGCAAAACATAATGCTTGAACGATAAATGAAAATTTGTATCCTTCAGCCTGATTACTCTACGACGCAGGTCGATTACAAACATTACGATCCCGCCCGCAATCTCGCACACTTGCTCCCTCACGATCAGGTTGATCATGTCTTCTTAAACAAGTTAACAACCTACCGGCAGCTCAAAGCACTAAGCAAGGAGAGATATGACATTTTTGTTAACCTCTGCGAAGGGTATCTGGAATGGGAAGTACCATCAATTGATGTAATACAAACGCTGGACTTACTAAATCTCCCCTACACCGGTCCAAGCGTTAACTTATACGATCCGTCCAAGCCGCTCATGAAGTATGTGGCGTATTTAGCAGGAGTCAAAACTCCAGCCTCCGTAGAAATCAATGACATCCGTGGAATAGGGGAGGCGCTGCAGAAACTAACATTCCCCATGTTCATAAAACCCGCGAAGGCGGGTGACAGCCTTGGCATCGATGAACACTCTTTAGTAAATTCAGCTGCAGAACTTGAATCAAAAGTGACATCCCTGCTTGATGAATATCCGGAAATTCTGGTCGAAGAATATATTGCCGGACGGGAGTTTAGTGTATTGGTTGCTGCAAACTATGATGGAAAGACTTGTAAGGTATACAAACCCATAGAGTATGTTTTTCCGGAAGGCAGGGCGTTCAAGACCTATGCCTTGAAGACATCTGAGTTACACCCGGATAGTAACGTTGCCGTTAATGATTCCAATATTGAAAGGCTGCTTCAGTCGGCCACGGAGCAGATCTTTATTGCCTTCGGAGGGGTTGGATATGCCCGGCTTGACTTTCGAATGGACAGTAACCAGAACATCTATTTTCTGGAAATAAACTTTACCTGCTCTGCGTTTTATGAGAATGGATACGAAGGTTCCGCAGATCATATCCTCAACAATGACCCGGAAGGGAAGCGTGGATTTCTGAAACACATCATCGCAGAGGGGATTTCCAGACATCAGGCAAAGCAAAAAAAGTATTCCCTGAAAGGAAGTTCGGTATCGGGTTATGGGATCTTCGCGAAGGCACCTATACAGAAAAACGAAGTAATATTTTCAGGTGAAGGGTTGTCACAGCGTATCATTTCAAAGCAGTTTGTAGAATCGAACTGGAATGAAAGACAAAAACTGGACTTTAAACACTATGCCTATCCGATCAGCAACGAGGTGTATGTGTTGTGGGATGAAAACCCTTCGAACTGGGCTCCGCAAAACCATAGTTGTAGTCCGAATACAGCGTATACGGGTCTTAATGTCGTGGCCGTCCGGGATATCGCTCAGGGTGAAGAGCTAACGGTTGACTATGCAACCTTCATTGATGAAAGTATGGAGCCATTCGCTTGTCAGTGCGGAAGCGAGAATTGCAGAAAGATTGTTTTTGGTAACAAGGAGAATTCAATCACGAACAGACAAGCACTGCATCGGGTAGTAGTACCGGCAGTGATTTCAAAGGTTGAATCCTGAACATTTAGCCGATTACGAACTCACACAAGCTCATTAATTAAATATCTACCCAACGTAGTGAACTCAACGGATATCATTTTGAGCCATAAACAGACACCTAGTAATCCACTTTTGCGAAGTATTGGCTACGGTAAATCTTGTGCTGTGTTAAGGCTGTGCACCCTGGCTTCAATTTTTCTGCTGGTATCTGCGGTCGTAAATCCGGCGCTGGCGCAGGGTGATGAAAGTTCGGTTGAAAGCAGCTTCTGGCTGTGGGCATTTTTGGGTCGTCTTCATCCGATGATCGTTCATTTCCCGATCAGCCTGTTATTTATGGCGTTGTTGATGGAGATTATCCGATGGAGAAAAGGAACAACTGATTTCCAGGCTGCCACGCACGTGTTGATTTTGGTCGGCGCGTTATCCGCTGTTGTTTCTGCGGGTTTGGGTCTTCTGCTGGTGAATACCGAAGAGTATGGAAGTGATGTGCTTCCAATCCACCAGTGGGCAGGGATTGCGACCATGGTCCTCGCTTTTGTCACCGTCATTGCCAGTTCAAAAAACAACCATCGTGTCAAAAGAGCATTATTGATTATAACCGTCATCGGGGTAACCATCACCGGACATAACGGCGCATCGCTGACCCATGGAGAAGATTATCTGACCAGTGTGCTGCCCAGTCAATCAGCAGGCACCGGTGCTCACAGTGAATTTCTATTATCCGCACAGGATGGCAACCTTACAGAAAGTCAACTGGCGGAACTGAACATTCAGGTGCGTACGATTCTCGCGCATCATTGTTATAAGTGTCATGGGAAGACAAAGGTTAAAGGTGAGTTGCGACTGGATACGAAGGAATCGATCATGGAAGGTGGTGAGGATGGTGTTGTTGTAGTGGCTGGTCATCCTGGAAAGAGCGAGCTAATCCGGCGTGTTTCCTTGCCGCGCAATCATAAGGATGCCATGCCTGAAAAAGGAAAAGGCCTTGATGAAAGTGAAATCGCGTTGCTAAAGTTCTGGATCCAACAGGGAGCTCCCTGGCCTGACGGACCGGAGAAAAGTTTGTATCGCGTAGCTGCACTCGAACCGCGTAAACCAGCGATACCTGAAGCGATTGATAACCGGACACACCCTATCGATCGTTTCGTCAATGATTATTTTGAAAAAAATAAAATTGACTGGAGTGAGCCGGTTGATGACAGGACCTACATCCGGAGAGTTTACCTGGATGTAATCGGATTAATACCACCTCCCGATTCCATTGACGGTTTTATGAAAGACAGCAGGCCCGGCAAACGCGAGCTGCTCGTCACCCGCTTGCTGAACCGGAACGATGATTACGCACAACAGTGGCTTACCTTCTGGAACGATGCCTTGCGCAATGATTACACCGGCACGGGATATATCACCAACGGGCGATACGGTATTACGGCATGGCTATACGCGTCTTTACAACAAAATAAACCGTACAACCTTTTCGTAAAGGAATTGATTAGTCCGGCCAGGGAATCAGAAGGTTTTATTAAGGGGATTCAGTGGCGGGGAACCATTAACGCCAGTCAACGGACAGAGATGCAGGCGGCGCAAAATGTCTCGCAGGTGTTTCTGGGCTTAAACCTCAAGTGCGCATCCTGTCACGACAGTTTTATCAGCGACTGGAAGTTGGAAGAGGCCTATGCGTTTGCCAACATATTTTCAGACACCACACTTGAAATCAACCGGTGTGATAAACCAACGGGAAAGATGGCGGGTCGAAAAATTCTCTTTCAGGAATTAGGAGAGATTGATCCGGAAGCGGTCACGAGCGAGCGATTGAAACAATTGGCCGACTTTCTGGTGCAGCCAAAAGACGGGCGTTTATATCGCACGCTGGTGAATCGTATATGGGCACAGTTGATGGGAAGGGGAATAATCGAACCCGTTGACGTGATGGATAATGAACCGTGGAGTCAGGATTTACTGGACTGGCTTGCTTCCGATTTTGTGGAGGATGGTTATGATATCAAAAAACTGATGTATAAAATCCTAACCTCTCAAACCTATCAACTGCCATCGGTAGGGCTGGAGTCTGCGGAGTTGGTAGCAGCACCTGATTTTATGTTCAGGGGAATGGTACGAAGGAGGTTAACAGCCGAACAATTTTCCGATGCCGTGAGTCTGGCGATACAACCTGTGTATCCGGATAGTGCCGTCGTTTATAAATTATTACCGGAGTCTATCCGAAAAACTATTCCGTTCCCGCGTGCTGGATTAGTGAACAATGATCCGTTCCTCACCGCATTGGGACGACCAAACCGGGAAACAGTTTCTACGAGCAGGATGTCGCAGGCGAATTTGTTGCAGGCCTTGGAGCTTACGAATGGTACACAGTTTAACGAGGCTATGCGCCGCGGTGCTGTGAAGTGGAAAGAAAAGTATCCGGATACCAACGCCATGATCCGGGAGATTTACAGAAATGCGCTGGGTCGAATGCCGCAAACGGACGAAGCCGATATTGCGCTGAAGACACTTGGTCAACAGCCTTCCGAAACGGCAGTTCAGGATTTTATCTGGGCGATGACGCTTCATCCGGAGTTTCAGTTAATTTATTAGGGAGGCTGACGGCATGCCGTAGCGCAAGGAGTAAAACGTTGCCTTTAATAGTGAATGAGCTGATTGCAAAAGCAAACTACTAAGAGCCGGAATCTGATTTGTTGGGCTGAGGGAACCTGAGAAAATATTAAAGCAATTTTTTCGTGAGAGGAGGTCCCTGAAATCAGGGACGTCTATCGATGCACTGATATAAGACATATTGCATATATTGAGCGTTGGCGCAATTTCAGCAACGGAATACGATAATGTCTAAATGAAAGCATTTTCAAACTTTGAACATGAGATAAATAAATTAATGGCCTTTTATAAGGCGACTATTTATTCATATGATCAAGCTGAGCTTTCAATAAATTATAAAAAGAAAGCAAAGTTTCCCTACGATACGCAGACAGAAGACGGCTTCAAGGTACTGACACCAAACTATTTCAAAATAAAAAGGAGCTCGAAAATAGAGATAAGGAAAAATCTAAATGAACTTCTCTTTGTAAGAATAATTTCCGCCTTAGAAGTATTCCTCGTGGATATAATTCGTGATATCTTCCTCATAACCAAAGAGCCATTTAAAAGAAATGATTTAAGGCTCGAACTAAATCATGCTGAGCTATTATCAATTACGTCAACCGCAGAGATTTCCTCTAAAATAATAAATAAGGAGTGCCGGAAATTAACTAGTGCTGGCTACGAGGACATTGTTAAGTACTACAAGCGCCACTTTGGAATTGACCTGGACAGTTTTGCGCCTGGCAAGACAAAAATACAAGAGTATCATGATAGAAGGCATTTGTTGGTACATCGACTTGGGCGAACAGATTCTGAGTTTAGAAGAAAGTATCACTACTCAAAGAATGGAATCAGCATTGACCAAGATTACCTTTTTAAAAGTATAGATGACTTTAAGGGTTTAGCATTACTTGTAAATAGTCAAGTCGAATACTATTTGAAGAACGAGATTCCGAAAATTATCGAGAAGGATGAGAAGGTTGAAAGGCGAGTTAAGTTGGAGATTCGAGATTGTGATGAGATGCCGGACTTCTTTCAAGATGATTTTGAATTTTGGGTAGATGATGAATTTAAGATGCTAAAAGAAGTTTTGACAAGAAGAGAGAATCACAGCCAAAAAGACTTTGATTTGACTATCGCGGGGACATTTAGAGAGGTTAAAAGTTACCTCACTGTAGTTAGGCGCAATACTCGAAAATCAAAATATGAAGTAACGGAGACGACTGAATACACTAAGACTCCAGAGAAGGGATCTCGTCAAAAACTCATTAAGCTACTGGACGCTGAGATATTAGACAAGGTCAAAAGTGAATTACCTGCCCAACCGTGGGAGAAGGGGATACACAAAATTGTCGCTGAAAAATTAGGAACAACAAATAAGCTAGTTTCGATTGCAATCCAGCAGTTAATAGCCAACAAGGTTTTTAAACCGCAGGTTGATGGTGTTATCGTGGAGAGCGGATAATGAAACTACGCCCAACAATGAACTGTATAAAACATGGCCCGCATGGTGCAATTCGTTCTAGTAGCGATTCACTTGCTGAAATAATTAAGTCATTTGCGATGTTTTACGGGACTAAGGAAGGCTATCAGATTTGCATTTCACAAGATGACAACGCGGTAGTTTGTGTTCAGGACTAAGCCCCCCTAACTGGCGCGAGTGTTCGCGCGTTTACCTTGCGGGTGGCTCACTCGTGTCTTCTCAACGGCAGCCCATGATTCCAGCGCAAATGCATTGGCAATTTCTTCGAAGGCTAATTCGGATGATTTCGGCATATTGCATATTCATGCGTTAGCGAAGATGCACCCTTGGACAGTTGCGGATCTGTTAAATTTAAAATTCAGTATATTTGACCTATGGAAACTATGCGAATTGATATTGTAAACCCTAAGGCTAAAAAAATCATCAAAGAACTGGCCGAACTTAATTTGATATCTATCCGGGACAAGGACCCCATTAAGTCCTTTCAAAAACTGCTCTCAAAACTAAGAAGCAAGACCGAAAAGGTCTCCTTGGACGAAATCACCAGAGAAGTTGAGCTCGTGAGAGCAAGGAGGTATGGCAAAAAAAGTTGAGAGAATCATTATTGACACCAATCTTTGTATTAGCTTCTTGATTACGAAGGATTTCAAAAGGCTGGATGAAAAAATTAAGACGAAATCAATAAGAGTCTTATTTAGCCTCGAACTAGTTGAAGAGTTTCTGAGTGTCGTTAACAGGCCAAAGTTTAAGAAGTATTTTTCGAAATCTGACATCGGGAAGTTAATTGACTTATTTGACGTTTATGGTGAAATAGTTGAGGTCAAAAGTCAGGTTCACCTTTGCAGGGACAAAAAGGACGATTTTTTACTTGCGCTTGCAAAGGACTCTCACGCTGATTTTTTGGTGACTGGGGACAAAGACCTTCTTGAGTTAAGTGTATTTGAGTCAACAAAGATTCTTGCAGTCACAGACTACCTTAAAAAAATTAAATAAGGGCACGCCCCTAACTGGCGTGAGTATTCACGCGTTTGCCTTGCGGGTGGCTCACTCGTGTCTTCTCAACTGCAGCCCATGATTCCAGCGCAGATGCATTCGTAAATTTCTTCGATGACTAATTCGGATGATTTCGGCCATATTGCATAGATTCATGTGTTAGTGGCAAGCGCATTTCGAACAGGAACTTTACTAAAAAGGTGTTAACTTTACTGAAAATTAAAATCAAATGAAAAGGGACAAAGCAATGGAAACGGTAAAGGAATTTCCTCAAGAATTTGACTTGGAGGAATTGATAGAACGACTTGTTCTTGTTGAAAAAATTGAGAAAGGCCTTAAGCAGATTGAAGAAGGTAAAACAGTTCCTCACGAACAAGTTAAGGAAATGATTAAGAAATGGTAAAAGTAATCTGGACTGAGTTTGCTATCGAGGACTTGAAGTCCATTCATGATTATATCGCCCTGGATTCGAAATTTTATGCTGACAGATTTATTGAAAAAATAACTTCTCGAGTTGACCAACTAGAGATCCAGCCTAAATCCGGACGGATCGTCCCGGAATTTCATACGGACACTTTAAGAGAACTAATTGAAGGGAATTACCGGATTATCTACAAGATCAATCCTGACTTTGTTGCTGTGACACGTGTGCACCACTCCGCGCGACAACTAAAGTAGAGTAGTTGAATGCGCCAGCTGCTAACAATGAACTGTGCTAAAAAATAAGCAAAAGAATATTTTCCCCTAGCTGGCGCGAGTGTTCGCGCGTTTGCCTTGCGGGTGGCTCACTCGTGCTTTCTCACCTGCAGCCCATGATCCCGGCGCAGATGCATTCGCAATTTCTTCGACGACTAATTCGGATGATTTCGGACATATTGCATATATTCATGCGTTATGGCGCATGTCAGAGCAAACTATGAAACGAGGACTAACATTTAGTTTATTATTGGTGACGACATGTCTCTTCGGACAAGTTGAGATACCGAGATACGACTTTGACAAAGTGAAGGGGGTTGACTCAATTGTTGTTCAAATAACAAGTGAACGTGACTCCTTCAAGGAAGTCTTTTATTACAGAAATAATCGTAGGTCAAAGGCAAACTATTACTTCAATAGAGAACTCGAATATTATAGATTATACGATTATGACGATTTAAGACAATTAGCCTTTGAATCATATTACGGTAAATCTTATGGTTATGACTCTAACAAAGACGAACAGACAGAATTCTGGGACCCAACCAGTTACCCATTGACAATTAAGAGATTTTCCGGTTCTCTGCTCATTGAACAGAAAAATTGCCAAGTTAATGGGTCAGACACAACGTTTAATCAAATAACTACTTACACTTACGACAACAAAGGAAGAATACTGAGTGAGGTCACACGTGACGTATTTGTCGGCCTTGTCGGTTCTTTCAAATCTAACTCTGTTGACTTAAAAGAATTGGGAGAGAAAAATGAGACAATAGTTTATAGCAGAGCGTACAGGTACCATCTTGACACCAAGATTGAAGTTATGTATAAAGTGAATGAAACACTGACTGGAAAGGAAATAGTTGGACTTGATAGCAAGAAGCAAGTAACATCTATTAATCAATATGACCAGAATGACTTATTACTATCAGAAACGACAGCGTCTTATGATGAAAAAGGACGACTAAAATCTAAAACTTGGAAGACTCACAGTTCAATGTCAATATGGGGACAAGAAGGTGACGTAATAAGTGACGGGACAGAAACAATTGAGTACGACACTTTAGGACGACCAAGTGTACAGCTGACAATTTACACTGGAGACTATAAAACAAAAACAGAATACAAATATTTTTAAAGACACGCGCCATAACAAAGTACATAAGCAATGTCAGGTATTGTGCAGAGTTTTGGCAGTATTTACCTAAATTAGTTTTTCGCAACGGGGACACTTTTACGGAAGGGCGCCAGAACATATTCTTATTTTTAAGAGAGTTCTGGCGCCCCAATCCTGCCACTGCTTATGTACGACCGTTAGCAACAATGCCCTTCCAGTAACCCGACCAATTCTCCAAGACGACAAAAAAAGACGTTCGACAATCCACCCCATTAAATTTCTCCACGGGGACAATTAAGCGTTCTTTTAGACATCGGGGACTTTTAAAAAAAGAAGTGGGACTGGACTCGAGTGACCAACAAAGACTCGCCTAAACAATCCCCACCGCACGGCAACCTAAAAAAATTCTCCCCCACGCTTTTGGCACTTGCCCTTGCCGCTCATTCCACCGCGACACCAAAGCAATGGCAAGAGCCAAATCCAATCATGTTAAGTTAACCGTGAACGGGTAAATATCTCTACATCATATTCATTTCTGTAGAAGCAACTTTCTAAGCAATAAGACTAATCTCATTATAACAAAGATTAATACGTTGAAACGATTGGCTTGAATATAGAATCTATTAACTTAAGAAAGGTGGTGTTTAATCATGTTATTCAATGAGTCTTATCACTTCTTTGACGATTATTTCTTATCACATTTAGTAAAAATTAAAAAGAAATGGATCAGGTACACATTCATTTACTGATAACCCATCTACCGATTTTCGGATCGATTCTGGGTGGTCTTGTTCTCGCACACGGAATCTGGTCAAAAAGTGACCAGACAAAAATTGCGGCTTATAATGTACTAATTATCTCATCTATCGGAGCGGCAATTGCCTATCTGACGGGAGAAGGAGCCGAAGAAGCTATTGAAGACATTCAGGGAGTTGCAAAGAACATGATTGATCAGCACGAAGATTTTGCAATGTTCGCTCTGGTGGGACTGATAGCCGTTGGTGTTATTTCAATAGTTGGGCTCTTACTAACTATCAAAAAATCTTCTTTTGCCAATACGGTTGCAATACTTACACTGGTTGTTTCTCTCATTAGTTTTGGACTAGTGGCAAGAACAGGCTATTTAGGCGGACAGATTAGGCATACTGAAATCGGTACAGCCTCACCTACCCAAGGCAACAGTGAAGAAGATAGCGATTGACTTTACTTAATAATAAAACTCAAATCAACATGAGAACAATACACTTACTTCCTGCTATTCTCTCTATCGTACTTATTGCATGTAACAGCAAGCCTACCCAGCAAGGAGAAGTTGACGACCCGGAATACACACCTACGGAAACTACTACATTTAAACAATCAACTATGAAAGGGTATACAGCCAATATCGAGAAGGATGCAGTAGAGAACGGCAACTACAGAAAAGTACTCTATACAGGCGAACATATGCAACTTGTATTGATGAGTTTAAAGCCAGGCGAGGAAATTGGTGAAGAGACGCATCTGAAAAGCGATCAGTTCTTCAGGTTTGAAAGTGGAACTGGGAAATGCACTGTGAACGGCATAGAGTACAAAGTCAAAGCTGGTGATGTGGTTCTTGTCCCTTCCGGATCTAAACACAATGTTATCAATACAGACGCAAATAACGACTTGAAACTTTATACGATCTATGCTTTGCCCAATCATAAAGATGGCATTGTACGGGCTACAAAAGAAGACGCGTCAAAGAATGAGGCCAAATTTGATGGAAAAACAACAGAATGAAATTCATCGTGAGCCATAATTACTTTCCGTTTTATTGCCGACAAGTGGATCAAACATACAAGTAGTCAAATTCTAACGGTTTCAGAATTAAGCTCATTTGTTCACATTAGTTATCATTTTCATTTGCAGTTATCTGGCGTTTTCGTTAAGCGCTATCTGTGGTGTGGAGCAGGATTAATTCTAATTCCTGTTCTTGGCGGGATGTTACCTATTGGTCAGGTTCCAGCAGCCCTTTCGATTGGCACATTCACCAGTTCTGCCTCACGAATTATTATTTTTTATTGGAGCACTAGTTGGCACGTTGTAAAAGTTTTTGTTCCCGCGGCTATTCCAGCCGTTTGGCTAGGCGCATGGTTATTGAAATTTATGAACCCGTTATATCTAGAAATTATAATGGGAATATTTCTGATCAGCAATCTCCCTTTTGTCTTCCGGAAACCTAAGGAAGCGAAGTTTAAGGGAAAACAATCAAACGTGTTGTTGATGATTATTGGTTTTCTGGCTGGCGCTCTTTCAGGACTTACAGGCGCGGTTGGTCTCTCATTCAATAAATTCTACCCCCTAACTGGCACGAGTGTTCGCGCGTTTGCCTTGCGGGTGGCTCACTCGTGCCTTCTGACCTGCAGCCCATGATTCCAGCGCAGTGCATTCGCAATTTCTTCGACGACTAATTCGGATGATTTCGGCCAGATTGCATATATTAATGTGTTGTAACCAATGTACCCGGGCAAATTTTACATACAATCGTGGACGCCTTACTACTTAGACGGATTATTTATTCAACGTTGGACTGCAATGAGCTTAAAACCCAACTAAAGAGACGGATTGGGATTAATTTTAAGCTCGGACTTATCGACAACGAGGAGATAATTTTGTATTATTTAAAGGACTGGTTTACTGAGAACGGGATGGACAGAGTTCCACTTTGTCAAATCGAAGTGAAAAACAAAAAGGACGCGGACGGACGAATTAGAATCAGATTCAGCATTGCCACGTTTAATTTGATAGTAATTGCCGTTGTTCCGGTGACCCTCATGTTTATTTTCTATTTTGTTAAAGCCCCGATGCCTTTTTACTTTCTAATCGGTCTTTACCCAGCATCCTATTTTGCTCTCCAGGTTGCATTATCTAATCAGGCAGATAAGTTTGAATTGGACTTGAGACGACTCGAAACTGAAATGATTGAATAACCTAACTGGCGCAAGGTTCTTCGAAGCCTAATTCGGAGGATTCCAGCCGTAATGCATATATTTCTGTTTGGTGGACATTTCCGGAACTACTAAATACATTCAGGTATGACGACAAAAATTTTAATTGGACTTCTAATAACAATTTCATTCAATCTACTGGGACAGCGAATTGAATATACGTTTTCGACTCCAGGTGACACGACTAGAAATTATTATGTGACAGTTTATCCGAAGGACAAAATAAAAGGTGCGCTGATATTACTTCCGGGATTCGGAGAATTACCGAAACAGACATTGATTGAATCGGACATCTACAAATTTGCAAGTGACGCTGGTTATTTGACAATAATTCCAGCGCTTGGAGATTGGTCATTTTTCTATATTGACAACTCCTCTCATGAAAAACTAAATCAATTTATTGACGAGGTTTTTAAGAGGTACAACCTGAGTGACAACTCATTTTTTATAGGTGGACATTCCTTTGGTGGAACAATGGCCGTCCAGTACACTCAAAGGGCGTACTCTGACAAATCAATATTGAAAAAACCAGCTGGTGTATTTGCAGTTGACCCACCATTGGACATCGAACGACTATACGGCTGTATGACAACAACAAATCGCCCGACTAAAAACACCGTTTCGATTCAAGAAGACAATTATGTATCCAATCGGATCCAACAGGAATTTAAGAATGACCCTAAAACAAATCCGGAATTCTTTTGGAATGTTTCACCTTATTCACAAAGTGACATTGAGCATAGATCACTCAAAACGTTGTTGACAATTCCAGTGAGAATTTACAATGAGCCAGACATCAACTGGTACTTAGACAACAGGAGCATTGATTTCTATTGCATCAATTCACTTGACAGTGCAGCAATGATAAATTGGCTGAAAAGTTTGGGGAATTCGAGAGCAGAATTAAAAATAACGACAAATAAAGGCTATCGGGTAAGCCGAAAAATGAGGCACCCGCACTCGTGGACAATTGTAGACGGACGTGAATTAGTTGACTGGATAACTAAAGCGACAAAGAAGAACGAGGGATGAAACGGCGCCCAACAAAATGAATTCACAATTTTTATTTTTGATAGTGGCCGTAATTGCAATATGGCTTTTTAAACGTTTGCTGTTTGATATAAAGCGAAGACAAAGACGCGACTACTATAGAAATGAATATCTCAAATCGGACGAATGGCAGCGAAAACGGTATGTTGTACTGAAGCGCGATAACTGGCGTTGTTTATATTGTGGTGGTCGCGCAACCCAAGTTCATCACAAACGATATGCAAAAAGGAATATCGGAAAAGAACCGATCAAATGGCTCGTTTCAGTTTGTCAATCTTGTCATGATGCTCAGCATGGTTGACTTGCAGAAAATTCCCTAACTGGCGCGAGTGTTCGCGCGTTTGCCTTGCGGGTGGCTCACTCGTGCCTTCTGAACTACAGCCCATGATTCCAGCGCAGTGCATCGGCAATTTCGTCGACGACTAATTCGGATGATTTCGGTCATATTGCATATATTCATCCATTGCGCCCAATGCCCTTTTGAATATTTTGCAGCTAAAAATGATTAAATTTGAGACATGGGACTATTAGAAGCTTATAAAGATCAGATTCAAAAGCTTTGTAAAAATTACAAGGTTAAGAGCCTTTATTCATTTGGTTCTGTTAATACGCAAAGATTCACCAAGGAAAGTGACGTTGACTTGATGGTTGACTTTGAAACAAATGACCCACTTGAGTATACTGACAACTATTTTGACTTAAAATTTGAACTTGAGAGAATTCTAAATAGGTCCATTGACCTTTTAGAAAATAGAGCCGTTAAAAACCCATTCCTCAGAGAGAGTATTGACAAATCAAAAACACTCATCTATGGACAATGAGGTGAAAACTTGGCTAAAGGACATTGAACAAGCAATATTAGAAATCAACTCATTCATACCGGAAGTAAAACTTTTTAAGGACTTTGAGAATGACTAAAAAACTAGACGGGCCGTCGAACGAAATATTGAAATCATTGGTGAGGCGGTGAGTAGAATTCTTAAAGTTGATCCTGATATTAAAATAAGTCACACGAGAAAGATTATCGATACCAGAAATCGGATTATTCACGGATATGATGCCGTCTCAGAGGATATACTCTGGGGAATAATAATAAAAAACCTTCCGGACCTTGAAAGAGAAGTAAAGGAACTACTTCGGTGAAGGGCACTGAGCACAACAAATGTATAGAACATGGGTCACCGCGCATTTGGAAAATGACAATGCCACGCAGGTTGAGCCTGATTAAAGCACCCTTGCTTGCCTATAAAGAATAAGGATTCATTCCTTATTTAGACTAAGTCCCCACCTGCTAAAAAAATTCACGGAGGTGTAATGTTCTTTGGATTTAGCCACTAAATAAGGAAATGAACAGAATTATGGAGAAATTAATCTTACTTATCCTTATCGTGCTGGTTCCTTGCCTAAAGCAACTTGAGGACATCACAGGAATATGGAGCGGAATGCCGGTTTGTTGCTAAAACAAAAAAGTGAGTAAAGATTTTTACCAGACATCGATTTTACCCATGTCGGCAATCATCATCAAGATCTGCCGTGCATATACCAATTCGCAAGAAGATTTTGAGGATTACTACCAGGAGGTTTGTCTTCAAATTTGGAGGAGCAAAGATAATTTCCGGGAACAATGCAAATGGTCAACCTGGGTGTATCGTATTTCTCTAAATGTGTGTCTTACGCTACTCAAAAAAAAGAAAAGTAATGGGAAAACGTATTTTACTTCGGATGTTTTACCGGATGTGATACGCATAGAAAACCGAGCCTTTGAAAACGAGTCACTGAACCAATTGTATGTTGCCATCAGACACTTGTCGGAAGTCGACAGGGCATTAATCCTCTTGTATCTGGAAGAAAAATCGTACCAGGAAATTGCCGATATCCTTGGTACAAGTGCGAACAACGTAGGTGTACGCGTGAACAGGATTAAAGAACGTTTAAAAAAAATACGCAATGAAAAATTCAATTGAAGAAATTTGGAAAGAAGGCTTTTTGAATGAAAAGAGTTTAGTCGTCCCGAAAATTAATGACTTATACAACCAAAAATCAAAGCACGTGGTTTACAAAGTTAAAAGGACGTTCAGATTCAACTTAATTGTTATTATCATCACGTCGATTGTTTTTCCTATTATACATTATTTCCTGGATGCCATTTGGCAAGGCGTTGCCGCATCTGTATTGCTTCTTATTACGGCATGGTACAGCAACCGGCTAATTCATAGCATAAAAGCATTGGATCAGGGAACAACTAGTCTTGACTATCTCAAGTCGTTCGACCGATGGCTTAAAGATGCTCTCTCGAGGGGTGAGAAAGTATTACGTTTCACTTACCCAATCTATTTTCTAATTGCCATAAGTATTATATGGTCTGCATGGAATAAAGGTCCAATAACATCGAACATGTATCAAAAGTATCCGGACGTAATATTTATTGGGAGTGTTCCATTATTTGCATGGATTATCGCGGGTGTGGCAACCCTGCTGATGCTTTATTTTTCAGATAGAATTTATAGGTGGGATGTACGTTTGATGTATGGACGTGTGTTCGACAAACTGGAAGAAACGATAGCCGAGATGGAAGAGTTGAAACAGGGACAATAAAAGGGTGAAATGAAAAATGCCCCACCTCACTCTAACTGGCGCGAGTTTTCGTGCGATTGTCTCGGGCGTTGCTCACTCGTGCCTGCTGCACAAAACCGGATTGCGGCGTATTGATGAATTTTCCTCTGGTTTCAAGGATATGATTTCGGCCATATTGCATATATTCCTGCGTTGGCAGTAATAGGGCCCGGACAATTTGGTCAACTAACGGGCGACACTCTAATAACAAAGATTTCCCACGGTGACAAGTGAACGGCTTAGGGACAACTTGGACTTTTAAAAACCAAAACGTGGGACAGACTAAAAATTAATACAGCCGACCCATCGCATTTTTAAGAGGATTGTGCTTCGACTTGCCCCGCGCATTTGGCACATGCCATAGCCGCACAAACCACCGCGACACCTAAGCTATGGCAAGAACCAAATAGCCAACCCGCAATGCAATGACCAATCATCATAGTCGCGACTATATGAGATTCAGTGCTTCTTGTGACAGTTAATCGTATATTTGAATTAGAGCAACTACTTGAATGCTTTGATACTAATTTTAAAATGATGAATCCCTTTTCAACAACATATAAAAACGATACACCTGACAGCATTTTAGTCAATGAAATCCTTGAAGGCAACAAAGACTCATTGAATAATTTGATTCTTAGACACCAACCTTTTGTTTACAACATTGCTTGGAAAATGATGGGTGACCCCGTGAGTGCTCAGGATTTGACACAGGAAACTTTGTTAAAGATTATTTCGAACCTGAGTTCTTTCAAAGGTGATAGCTCATTTCGTACGTGGGCTTACAGAATAGTTCGTAACCATTTTATTAATGACCAGAAAAAACCAAGCAATAAGTTTGCCTCCAATTTTGAAGACCTCGGAAATATGCTGGATGCAGCACCAAGCATAGATATTTCTACGGAAGAACAAGAGCAAAAACGCGAAGAAATTCGTGAAGTAAGATTGCAGTGTCTTTCTGGAATGTTACTTTGTCTAACCAAAGAGCAACGGATGATATATATAATCGGAGAAATTTTTGGAGCTGACCATACTATTGGTTCGGAGATTATGGAAATAACCAAGGATAACTACCGAATGAAATTGAGCAAAGCCCGAAAAGACTTATATAATTTTATGCAAAACAAATGCGGGTTGGTCAACAAAGACAATCCTTGCAGATGCCATAAAAAAGTTACCTTTGCCACAGAGAATGGAATGGTGGATGCCAAAAACCTTCTTTTCAACCGAAAAGAGTTTTCAACCTTTAAAGAGCAATTAGCACCTGATGCTGATTTTTTGGTGGACGATTCCGAAATTAAAATTGCAGAATTACACCAAGACCATAGCTTCAAAACAACTTTTGAGAAGAAGAACTTCCTAGAAAAAATTCTGGAAGATGCCAATTGGCAAAGCCGATTGAACTTAAACTAAAAATATTTTCTTCAAAGTCTTTACACATTCCAACATCTCTTGTCTAAATAAGAAAGAGATAAAGAATGGCGTTAACATTATTAGACAAAAGTCAACCGAGACACATTAAAACGGGTATTTGGGCGAGTATCGTTTCGGCTGTAATGCTGATTGGTATTGGCATTTTTTGGGTAGCTTATCCTGCTGCTGCCGAAGGTTCGTTTTCCATAGTGCCTGATTCAGATGCTGCGATTCGATTTGCAAAAATCACTGCTATTTTTAAAGCGATTGGTGATTTTCTTCCCCCTATTTTCTTGCTGCTCGCCATTGGTTTTCGCCAATTTAGGTTGGCGGGCTACTTCCACCTAATTACCCTTTTGTTGGTGATTGCGGTGGATATGTTTGTTTGGGGCAGTTTCGTTCCCAACGCTAGTGCAAAGGATATTTTACAACATATTCCCTTTGCCATTCCCATCATTATTGCAGCTTACAATTTTCTCAAACCAACTTCAAAGAAGTCATAACTATGCTACTATTCATTCGTATTTTCTTAATTCTATATGGCTTAATTGCTGCCGCCACTGGCTTTATGGGCGCAACTGCTAAATACAATGCAGCCCTAACAGACCCAATGACTGATAACAATCATCGCTATGTTGCTGCCATTTGGATGGCTACATCTTTGGCGTTTTTCTATGTGGCTTGGAATCCGGCAGAAACCGCTTTGTTTCGATTTTTGATGATAGCCCTTTTCATTGGTGGTGTGGTTAGAGCAGGATCTTTAATCAATTATCCGGCAACTCCCTTTCTTATTTTTCTAATTGCTATAGAATTGATCCCACCCGCTTTGATGC
>JBGSQQ010000039.1:0-120784 GCA_041737945.1 Chryseolinea sp. | reverse complement strand
AGGCCTCACCCAACCCTCTCCGGAGGAGAGGGCTATTCATCATTTCATTTCGTTCTGAAAGAACCTGTACCCATTAGGCAAGCCCCGTCGGGGCGGTATTATTGTAGCGCCGGGTAAAACCCGGCGCTAAAGAATAACATGAACCCGCGCGCCATCGGAAATTCAGATAGATATGTGTGTGTTATTTGGCACGCAACGATACACACTGATTCGGGTAGGGTTTCAGCTACAATATGCCGAAGCTTATGCGAATGAGGCCTCACCCAACCCTCTCCGGGGGAGAGGGCTAATGCGGCAATAAAAAGTACTATCCGTAATCCAGAGCATGCGATAGTATATGACAAATCCCTATAGTTATTTACTAAGATAAACAATGGCAAACGCTATGGGCAGACGAAGGATCTGCCAGAACATGGGTTGAGCTTTAACTAATGGTGCTGCTTCGGTTGGCGGATTCTTCGTTCGCACGGGGCCACGCTCGTTCAACACGCTGGATTTCGGTGCCAGGGGTATTAGCAGGCGAATTAATCGTAAGCGGTTAACTTATCGTCAATAATCCGGTTGTTGTATTGCTGGATGATCGCTTTGGCTTTTCTTTCCATGGCCTTCACCACCCCGCGTAAATCGGCTACCACATTTCGCTTCATAAGTTTATCGGTCTTGAAGTTATATAAGCCTATCGACTTGTTTCCGTCAAATTGAAGGAGGTAGTCGCCCTCAATATACTGGTATATATTATTGTGAAAGCTCAGCGAGAAACGGTCCTCTCCCCTATGGAACAAGTCATTGCCGAATGCGACATAGGCACTATCATAATTCAGGTAGTTTAATACCGTTGGCATAATGTCGGTATGTTCAGCAATCTGATCCTGCATACCTGTCAGGCTATGGTCAGGTTTAAAAAAAATCAAAGGAATAGAAAATAAACCCCATCCTGTTCTTCCTTCCGGATACTCAATCTCAGACGAAGTGTGATCAGCGGTGATTACAAAAAGTGTGTTCTTGTACCAGGGCATTGCCGATACCTTTGAGAAAAAATTACGCAGGGCGTAGTCTGTGTATTGGACGCATTTGTGTATCACCATCGGGCCACCGGTGAACTGACTGCTATACTGCGGAGGTATTTCAAATGGGTGATGCGATGAAACAGAGAAAAAAGCCGAGAAAAAAGGCTGAGGAAAAGTATTCAGCTTGTCGCCGTAAAAGTTTAGAAACGGGTCATCCCAAATTCCCCAAATCCCATCAAAGTCATCGTCATTGTCGTATTCATCCATACCATAATAGTGATCCACACCCGCCATATGCGTGAAGGCTTCAAATCCCATGGATCCATTCGGTGCGCCGTGGAAAAATGAAGTGTGATACTTCTTTCTCTTCAGCAGCGACGGAATACTGTTTATCTCATTTCCTGAATACGGGGACAAAACATAAGGAACACCCAGTGATGGAATGCCGGCTATTACGGCGGGCAGCGCATCAATCGACTTCCTTCCATTAGCAAATGAATAGGTATACGTCTGACTGAATTGAATCAATGAATCCAAAAACGGTGTGTACCCTTTTTTGACACTTTTGCCATCACCACCGTTGGACATATGATACGCTCCACAAAACTCTTTGGAAAAACTTTCCAGGATAATAACCACAACGTTGTTTTTCCTGAACGACGTTGTGTCCGTCTTACGATGTACCGGAGAGAAAACTTTTTCAGCTTCTTCTTCAGCATAAAAATTCAGTTTCTGCAGGTTGGTTTTTCCCATCGTTCGGATGATGGAAAAAGGAGTATTCAAAACAATGTTGATATCCTTTGGGTCTTTCACATAGGCACCTGCATTACTCAGGGTAATTGGCCTGGTACTGTGACGGAACCCTCCCCGTATACCGGCCCAGATCAGGAATCCCAGTAACGGGATGAATATCACACTAAACAAATAATTTGATGAAGGTCTTAATGCCTGCAAACGGTTAAACCTGGTGCGGCTTAATCCATACACAAGGAGTACCATCAGCACGAACCAGAAAAAAAATGCATACCAATAGTCGACAAGAAATCTGAACCAAAGGATATCGATATTATTCTCGTTCCTGAACTGCTTGAAAATATCTGCCGTTGTCCGGTGCAGCGTAAATCGGTAATAAATAAAATCAGCTACATTGATGGCCAGCAATAAACCGTTTGCTAATAAAAAATAGAACGACGCCACCCTGGTATAAAGTGGGTTGAACCGCAGGTTGGTGGGCACAACCAGCAATACGATATACAGCAGGTTAAAATAAAGGAGCGCCACCAGATCAAATCGTAGTCCCCCCCACATGAGCCAGAGAAAGTGCCCGATCGACATGCCTGGGAAAAAATCGGTGTTGTAAAAATAAAAACCTACCCGGCACAGCGACAACAAAACCATTACCAGGAGTAGCCGAAGAAAAAGGATGAGGTAAATATTCCCAAATGAAGTAATTTCTACTATCAGGTTGTCAAAAGGGCGCTGCCCGTGGCTAATCATGCTGCGAGTTAATAAATAATTTAAAGATTTTTACTTACGGATTAACACGCCTAAAAACCGATAAGCGATCCTGCCAGCCTCCGGTTGGCTATTAATGCCTATATTCAGGGTATTTTATACCACGATTTGCGCGTAATGATCAGGTACTGCATAGCTGTATTATTGGGGTTAACCTGTACATCATTATGGGCACAGCAATTCTCCATGCACCTTGGCGTTTACACGGGTTTTACGTCCACCTATACCGGTGATGATGGTATCGCCATGGACCCCCGGTATCAAGAGAGGTACGAACTAAAGTTTGCTCCTGTTGGAATTAATTTCGGAATGGACTATGAACGCGTTGGGTTTGTCGCCAGTCCGGGAATAATCAATATCGGTCAGAACTATTACGTTGTCAATACGTCGGGTGGGCAGGAAGGATTGCGCAAAATTAACTTGCAGTATCTTACCATTCCCGTTGCCTTTAAGGTTCACCTGATAAATTTATCTTTCTTTAAGATGAGCGTACTTGCTTCGCTCGGTGCATCTTATTTATTGGATGGAACGGAAATACTTCGTCACAACGAAACCAAACTATTCTTTCCGGAAGAGGTATATCCTATTCTGCCAGACGACTATGTTGTTGAGTACGATGGCGTCGCTGTTCCGGATGTGAGTGATTATCCCATTGGTACTCCGAACGACTTCAAATCCTTCCAGCTTTTCGCCGGAGCCGGGTTCAGATCCGATTGGGATGTGTCCAATCATTGGAGAGTAGTTTTTGATTTCCGCGTGAATTATGGACTTTACGAGCCCCGAACTGATGAATACCTTGCCAGGTTAAATGCCTATCAAACCTTATACGATCTGCCGGGTAAGAGACGTGATATGTTTGTACAGTTATCGGTCGGTATCTCGAGGTATATAGACTTTGAAAAAAGTGATCAGGAGCGAAAGAAGAAATTGCGTGGCAGTTCAAAAAAATACCAACCCATGCATCAATCAAAACCACGAACCATACAGAACCAACGGAAATAATTTATACAGAAATGGCAACGCGAAGGTCGTTTATTAAAATCGTCTCTCTGTTATTCGGTGGGAGTTTCTCCGGCTTCTCATCTCCGTTATCACAACAGGGCAGCATTATCATGACCGTAAAAGGACCTATCAACCCCAGGGTTATGGGAACAACGTTAATCCATGAGCATATTCTTGTTGATTTTTCGGGAGCAGCGGGCTATGACCCAACCCGGTGGAACGATGACGACGTTATCAAAAAAGTGTTGCCCTATTTGATCGAAGTCCGGGAAGCCGGATGTGAGACGCTCATCGACTGCACACCCAACTACCTGGGGCGCGATGTCCTCCTGATACAGAAGTTGAGCGAATTATCAGGTATCAACATCCTCACCAATACGGCCTACTATGGAGGCTCTGACAATAAGTATCTGCCACCTCACGCCTTTGAGGAGACTCCCGTCCAGTTGGCGGCACGCTGGATAAAAGAATGGGAAGAGGGAATTGAGGGCACTTCGATCAAACCAGGTTTCTTAAAAATCAGTGTCAACCCGGGCCAGCTAACGACCATCTCCCAGAAGTTGGTCAAAGCTGCCGCTATCACGCACCTGAAAACCGGGCTTGTGATTGCATCTCATACCGGACCAGCAGTCGCGGCGTGGGAAGAAGTCGGGATCTTAAAAAAAGAAGGAGTAAGTCCGGATGCCTTTATCTGGGTGCATGCTCAAAATGAAGCCGACTGGAATCAGTATACGAAGCTAGCCCGGAGTGGAGCATGGGTAAGCCTCGACGGTCTCAATGATGATAATGTTCCAACGTATACCGAAATGCTGGTGTATCTCAAGAAAGAAAAGTGTCTCCATCGGGTACTTCTATCGCACGATGCCGGGTGGTATGAACCGGACAAACCCGATGGGGGAAATTTCAGGAGGTATACCGTACTTTTCAAAAAACTACTTCCGGCCCTTGGAGCGGCAGGTTTTTCCAGGACAGAAACGCAGCAACTTGTGCAACAGAATCCGCGTGAGGCCTTCACGATCCGGGTGCGTAAATGGCCCAATTGAACGTACCTACTTGTTTCTATTCGGATTTTTAGCTTTCTTCCCTGTCCAGAAAAGGACTTCAGATGAAAAAAACGCCGCCCTCCCTTTTATTTTCACTGTCTTCTCCATTTGGGGAGATCAATCGTTTAAGTCCTTTTCCGTTCAGCCGGGCACCCAAACACTTGCGAATTCTTCCAAACCGCGAAGATAAAACCATGTAAGCGTTATGGCCTCTCCAGCTATCTCTGTTCTCAGCATGTGTTTCTGTCTGGGGATACTAAGCAACCTTTCAGCGCAAAGCGTTGCGATCCTGGATACCTATACGTTTCTACTTGACGCAGGGATCGAGGAACAGCCTCATATAACAGTGTTATTAGGTCCTCCGCAGCCGGACTACATTGGACGGGTACGCGAGATGCCAGACGGGTCAATCGAGGTGCTTCTGGATGAGGAATACTATCATCAATTCGAAGGAAAGGCTCAGGTACAACAGTTGGTATATCATTTACTGGGATTGCAGTATAAAATGCAAACGCGGAGAGGCTTCATGCGCCCGGGGTTTGACTACGCCGGGGTATCTTATCACAAGTTACTTAAGACCTTCGAGTACGAACGGCGGAAGCTAAAGCGTAACCGAATTCGTTAACTTTTTGTTAAGCTTTTCATCCTATTGTTAGTCCTTCGGATCAACCGTTTAATTCTTGTTCGGGATTCCACTACTTCGCTGGCTGGCTTCACTTCTACTGAAGTCCAACAACTGATGCGCAAGAACCCTCAGGAAGCGTTTGATATTCAGGTCCTCAAACTACCGCGCTAATAGTCGCAGCAATTTAGTCGGAGACCTACAGGAGCTTGCATTATCCCATGATATTGTTTTCCTTCGATTCCAACTTCTTGAAACCTCAGCTGAGTATATCCTATGCAAAAAGCCATTTTCATCCATGTAGTATTATTGTTGCTATCGGTTGGACTACGCGCCCAACCCTGCAACCCCTATTTTTCCATACAGGAAGGCATCAAGTCAACATACGAATCGTACAACGCGAAGAATAAACTTGTCAGTAAAAACGTTAATCTCTTCAAAGATGTTTCAGGATCAGCGAATAATCTGAAAGCAACACTATTGTCTGAGTTTATTGATTTGAAGAACGGGCAGGTGATGGGGTCATCTACCTCACAGTGGACTTGCGATGACGGTGTTGTCCGGTTTACCATGAATGCCATGGCCATGGACGGCGTTGACTTATCGAATGCTGCAATCGAAGTCACCATTACCGGGGATGAAATGGATATACCTGATACCTTCGAAGTTGGGCAGTCGTTGAAAGACGTAACCTACCATGTTACGATGAAGGTATCAGGGCTGAATATGATGGACCGGGATTTTATGATTAAAAACCGGCAAGTGGCAAGTCGCGAAAGTATCACCACCACTGCGGGCACGTTTGATTGCTTCAAGGTTAGTTATACTACGGAGAGCGTTGGCAAGTCTGGTAGCACTTCCAAACCAATTCAGACCAGTGTATGGTATTCAGCTTCGATAGGGATGGTGAAAATGGAGAACTACAAAGATGAAAAAGTAAGCAGCTCTCAATTACTTACCAAGATTGAAAAATAGTTAGCCAATCATACTAAGACTCTGATTGCTGTTCAGGTTTGAGATGGCCTTTGCCAGCAATAAGGAACAGCTTAGAATTTCAATCTTGGGATGATCAATCGTCTCAATTACGGTATCGGAGATATATAGTTTTTGGAGTGCAGATTGCTGAATTATTTCAAGCGCTGAACCGCTGAGCACACCGTGTGTACAATAGGCGCGAACTGATGAAGCACCTTCCTCCATGAGGATATTGGCTGCCGCGCAAAGGGTTCCTGCCGTGTCCACCAGGTCATCGATCAGGATTATGTTTTTGCCTTTCACTTCTCCGATAATTTCCATGGAGGCAATCTGATTGGGTTTAATCCGCTCTTTTTGGATTACGGCTAAATCAGCATCCAACATGTTTCTAACCTGTTTGATCCTCTTGACACCACCAAAATCCGGACTGCACAAACACAAGTTCTTCAAACCTGAACTTTTAATGTGATCCGCAAACAACTTGAGGCAGGACAATGGATCTACCGGTATTTTATAAAATCCTTCAATTGCATTTGTATGCAGGTCCAATGTAATAATGCGATCAGCACCGACTAACTGAATAATATCCGCAATCATCCGCGATGAAATAGACGTCCGTTCACCATCTCTCCGTTCCTGACGTCCTTGGGGCAAATACGGAATAATCAAAACCACCTCTTTGGCAGATGACCGCCTTGCCGCATCAACAGTCATAAGCATTTCGAAAAAATTCTCGTAGGGCATATGCACCTTTGCCACCAGGAAGACCACTTGTCCCCGAACACTCTGATTGAACCGGACGAACAATTCGCCATCGGAAAATTTTTCTGAATGAATCCGGTTCAACGAAACACCGAGTGCCTGGGCAATTTTTTCACTTAGCTGGAAAGCAGCAGATGTGGCGTAAAGTCTTATAGAATTATCCATTCATTTTTCTGTCGTTATCTGAAAGGCAAGTTCACCAAAAAACAGGAGTTTTTTAAATCATATTATATGAACAACTCAAATAGGAGTTCGACTTTTTCGATTGAAATATTCCTTATCTTATTTTGATTGGACATTTCATCGGAACTTGTTTGGTCTCATTTCATCGCCCCCCTCCCGGCCCCGCATGTTCCATCAGGCCAGTCTGTCAACAGGTAGATCTGCGCAACCGAATCAGTACGGATCGTTACGCGCCAATTCCGCATGGGGATCTTATATCTTTTTCCTGGCGCGTGTTCATCCCCTTTCCCAAATCGCCGCGACATGTCGCGGCGCTACAAATGTTATACCCCTCCGGGGTAGAAAGACAATAGCATTATGCTATTATGATCCCTTGAAATTGAGAATTGAACATTAGGTGTTGAACATCTGTCTCGATAGATCCTCCGCGGTCCGTTGCGTCTTAGCGCCTTTGCAGTGAACACACCCACTCACACCCACCGTGTTCATCCCCTTTCCAAATCGCCGCGACATGTCGCGGCGCTACACATGTTGTACCCCTACAGGCTAGAAAGGCAATAGCATTATTTTGTTATGACCCCCTTGATCATTGAGAATGAACACTGGGTATTGACAATTTTAATTCAATCGGTGCCTGATTGTCTCAGATACATCAATGCTAATTAACCAATCCTTCGCGGTCTCTTGCGTCCTGGCGCCTACGGTTGCCTGTGTGTGAGCAATGTGTGGGGGTGTGGATAGCGCCAATGTTTCATGCATGAACTGAGAAAATTGGCAAATTCCGAGTAAGAAATAATTTTTATCACCTGCTTTAAAAAAAAGAAGCAATCGCCGAATCCCCTTGATTCAGTGATTGCTTCTTCAGCATGACCTGATTAACAGGTTATGCCAGGACCTGACTACCTAGCTATAGGTTCTGTCGTGTGAACGTTTTTCGTCCCATTCTTTTGTCGGTGCAAAATAGCTGCTATCCGAGGCGTGAAGGTGCTTCTTAACCTCCTCATCCACCAGTTCAATTCCTAATCCCGGTGAAAGCGGTACAGGAGCATACCCTTTTTCGATTATTTTCTTTCCATCGGTCATCTTAACCAGGCCTTCCCACCATGTAACATCAACCGAGTGATGTTCCAAAGCAAGGAAATTCTGAGAAGCTGCAGCGCAATGAACATTGGCCATAAACGACACAGGTGTTCCTGCCTGGTGCATAGCCATTGCGATACCTTTTTCCTCTGCGTAATCGGCAATTCTCTTCGTTTCCAAGAGTCCACCCGAAGAAACCAGATCCGGGTGAATAATATCAACTGCATGTGTGTCTATAAGCGGCTTGCAATTTTCCAGGAGATATATATCCTCTCCGGTTGTTGTAGGTGTTTCAAGTGCATCCGTTATGGTTTTATGCTGTTCGGTGTACTGCCATGGCACCATATCTTCCAGCCACGCTAACCTATACTTATCGAGCGCTTTACCCAGTCGGATACAGTTGTTTACATCAATGTGTCCGTAGTGATCCGTAGACATTGGAATTTCATATCCCACCATGCTTCGAACATTGTCTACCAGTTTGGCTAATTCATCCAAGCCCTTCTCGGTAATTTGTATGCCAGTAAATGGGTGCCGGGTATTTGCATATGACATGTAGTTACCTTGCCATTGGCTCCCCCCCTGCTTCAAAATTTCGGGATTTACTAACGTACCGGGTATGTCTCTTAGTTTATTAATAGACACATCCATTTTAAGCCAGGTATATCCCTGGGTTTCAGTCCGGTACTTGATCCGCTTCATTTGTTCTTCGGAACTGGTGGACTCCGGAGTATCTGCGTAAACACGGATCGTATCGCGATACCTTCCGCCCAGTAGTTGCCATGCAGGAACGTTATAAGCTTTACCGCACAAATCCCATAGTGCCATTTCAACGGCACACACACCACCAGCCTGACGGGCTTGTCCACCAAATTGCTTTATGATCTTGAATATCTTTTCAACATTACAAGGGTTCTCGCCGAGAATACGGCTCTTCAGCATCAATGCATACCGAACATCAGCGCCATCACGTACTTCGCCTAAGCCGTAAATGCCCTGATTGGTATCGATTCGAATTATTGCTGTGCGGCCCATGACGGCGGTTACGGCATAACGCAGGTCCGTAATCTTCAAATCCGATGGAGCAGACGACTTTTGTACCTTGGAAGTTGTCTGTGCCACGGTGTCTTCAAATGTCAGACCTGCCAGGGCAGTCATCGTCATTCCACCCAGTGCAGTTTTCTTGAGGAAATTACGCCGGTTATCCTTGGTAGCCGGATTATCAATTTCAGCCTGCCGTTCAACGGCGGCAGTCTTCTCGCGCTCCTTGTTTTGTGCAATGATTTGCTGTAAGATACTTTTCATAATGTAAGAGTTAGATTTAATTGTAGTCAGAAAATTGTTAATAGTTGCGTTCCTTCAAATAGTCGTCGAGTTCCTTCTTGGTCATCGGTAACTTTCCCGGATAGTTATTCACCCAATTTAGAAAATCCTTTTTAATGGGCTCGGTCCATTCACTATCAATTTCGCCGGCAAGATATTTCTTCTCGCGAAGTCGCTGGTGACCAAACTGATCGCGCAGCGCAGTAACTTCCGCCGTGAGAACGAGATTCTCAACGAGGTGGGCTGGAATAAAAATAGTTCCGTACTTTTTAGCCAGGACAATATCCCCGGGCAATACAGTCGCACGTCCCACACGAATCGGTGCATTGATAGAAGTAAGCATCATCTGATTAATAAATGACGGGTCCTGCCCTTTTATCCAGGCATTAAACCCCTTGATTTCTTCAAGACCTTCCTGATCCCGTATCGATCCATAAAATATTACGCCTCGCTGCGATTTGGCATAAATCGAATTGCCCAGGTTATCTCCGATGAGTGTACCATCGGCAATCTTTCCATAGCCGTCGGCCACGTATACATCTCCCGGAGTGAGCATGTCGATAGGCCATGAGTTGGTACCACCCTTTTGCGCGCGGTTCTCCACCTTGCCTTGCTCCTTAACCTGATTCTGGAGATCTGGTCTCAATGGCATATACTGGGCAGTAACTACACGACCGGTCATCGCGCTGTCAGGCCAAATGACACTCCATTCACCTTCAAACTGATTGTGGTATCCCTTGTTCCGCAATACCCCCCAGGCTTCCTCAATAGATATATTTTTCAACCTTGCCAGAATCGCGTCAGAGACTTTGGGCCGACCATCCGGAAACCTTTCTCCTTTCCATTCCGCGGTGAGCGCCTTAATATACTCAGGCGAAGAGCCTACGCGCTGTCCTTGGGAAGAATAACAACTCAGGAATAAGGCAAGAAATAACATTCCTCCTTTTATCATTACTATGGGTTTTAGTTTTATTTCAAATACCAATAATGTAGTGTTGCTTTTATTCAAAATTCAGCCTGAAGATTGCATAAATCACGAGCCTGAACATAGCATTATTTTACCAAAGGAAAGAATCCCCTTTTAAAGTGTCATATCCTGTTTATCAACACCTGCACAACACTGTACCTATTTCAACCTTTATGGCCTTATCATGGTGCCATCCTTTTTACGCACCTGCCAGTTTGACTTGGTACCAATCGGATATTTGGCGGCTTCTTTCTCGTTTATGTCCACCCCAATACCCGGCACTTCGTTAACAGACATATAGCCATTCTTCATGGTAGGGCAACCGCTGAAAACTTCCAGCATTTTATCCGAAAAACTCACGGCCTCCTGAATACCAAAATTCCACACAGCCATATCGATGTGCGCATGGGCGGCATGTCCAACAGGAGATACATCGCCAGGTCCGTGCCATGCCGTCTTCACATTAAACCACTCCCCTAACCGCGCAATCTTCATAGCCGGGGTGATTCCTCCAATCTGGGAAACATGGACGCGTATAAAGTCGAACCATTGGTTAACCATGGGCATCTTAAACTCATTGATGTTATTGAACAGTTCACCCATGGCAATAGGTACAGAAGTACTTGCCCTAAGTTGTTTAAACCATTCCATGTTTTCCGGAGAAAAAGGATCTTCGATGAAAAATGGATGGAATTCATCCAGTTTTTTAATCATGTTGATCGCATCCATCGGCTGAACCCTTTCATGTATGTCATGCAATAGTTCAACATCATCTCCACAGCGCTTGCGTACGACCTCAAACATTTTCGGCACCGTTTTGAGATAGGTATTTTCATTCATGTATCTATCATCCGGCATTCCGAAGCCAGCATCCTTGAAGTCGGGCTTATCTGTTACCGTACTTCCGACGGCTCCATAGCCGCCTTGCTGGATCCGAACATACCTGAATCCGCGATCCATGATCTTCTGAACATCCTCGGCTACTTCCTCCGGTGTGTTCCCATTGGCGTGTGTATAACAAGGAATAGCAAACCTCGACTTACCTCCCAGCAGCTGATATACCGGCATATTCGCACGCTTACCTTTAATATCCCATAACGCCTCGTCCAGTCCGCTGATGGCGTTGTTCAATACCGGACCATTGCGCCAGTACGAGCTGACATAAACCGCATTCCACATATCTTCGATATTATCAACATCCCTGCCGACGCAAAAGTCATTCAGGTAACTGTTAATCGCCGTGACTACGGCTACAGCACGTTGCGTAAAGGTGGCACAACCCAGACCATAGAGGCCTGGTTCTGTAGTTTCTACTTTTACCACGATCAGGTTGGAGCCTTGTGGCGCCGTGGCAATAGCTTTTACACTTTTAATTTTCACTGGGGCAAGACCTTTTGCATAGGACGGCGTTTCATATGTTTCAGCCCTCGCCTGAGAAGTTCCAAACATCCCTAAAAGCCCGGTGGCGGAACCAATACCCAACATCTTGAGGGTTTCCCTACGACTAGCGGCGAAATTATTTTCGGATTTCAGCATGATTAGATTATTTATGTTACAGTTGAATTGTGAATCGTTAAATCATTCTTAAAAGTGTGTTTGATATTTTCATGCTTAGTCAAAAAAGTTCTTGTCTTCGTCTGACAAATATTGTTTGGCAGCCTTTACATTAAATTCAACACCAAGGCCGGGTTTGTCCCAGACAGCTATATGACCGTCTTTTACAATCGGATCAGGGAGTCCATCGATGATATCATACCACCATGCAGGATTTCCTACTGAATATTCAAAAGCGATGAAGTTCTGGGGCATGACGGCACCAACGTGCACCTGCGCAGCGTTACCGATCAGTCCGTCAAAAATTCCATGAGGTGCCATTTGAATTCCGTGAAGATCGGCAAACTCGGCTATCCATTTCAGCTCAGCCATTCCACCAACATCTGCCACATCCGGACCAATTACCCGGACTGCATTTTTCTCGATCAGTTCACGAAAATTCTGACGAAGGTAAATTTGTTCACCAGTATGTATCGGTACCGTTGTGCTTCGGGTCAGTTCGAGATAGTCGTCAGCCATTACGTAGGGCCTGTAATCGCCGGTAAGCATATCCTCCATCCACATCAGGTTGTAAGGTTCCAAAATCTTGGCAAGCCGGATGGCATCCGACAACATCATGCCAGGGCCCAGATCCAGTGCCAGACCAATTTCGTCGCCTAATACTTTTTTCATGGCCTCCACGCAGGCCACAATGCGCTTTAGCCCCATTTCGGTAATAGGACCACGATTGGCATGTGGTTGATTATTTGGACCTGCCGGATCACCGTAAAAAAAATTGGGTGCATTTGCGCCCATCGAACTATGAAATCCAATCGCCATCTTGATAATGGTGAACTTTTCTTTCGCGGCCTTCATGCGCGAAACCGTTTCGGCATAATCCTCTGGTTCAATCCCGGTGGCTGAAGCCCGCAAGGGATTCCTTCTTTCCACGCCACCATTATAAATTCTGACACGATCACGCACCTTGCCGCCCAGGAGTTTGTAAACGGGTAATCCGGCAGCTTTTCCGGCTATGTCCCACAGCGCCATTTCGATAGCACTTACAGCACTTCCCCAGGGTTTAAATCCCCCCATGCGTCTGATCTTCATCATACATCTTTCTACATTGGTTGGATCTTCGTCCATCAGATATTTTTTGTAGAAAAGAACGTAAGGCTTCAGGTATGATTTCGAAGTTTCTGCCTGACCATACCCACTGATTCCTGCGCTGGTTGTTATCCGGATAACCGGACTTCCACCCATAATCGCGCACCGGAGATCGGTGATCTTAATGGGGGCATTAGCCGCAGGTTTGTTTTGAAATGCACCGATGGGCTCGCCAAGAGCACTTTGACTCATGAGTCCCATACCCAAGCCACCGATGGATGCTTTTTTAATAAAATCCCTGCGATTGGAGGAAGGGTGACTCATTTCCTGGCCGGGATCAGGTCCGTTTTTTATAGACATATGACGGGATTAGTTACACAAAAAATGGTACACCGGGTGTGGCATACTTACGCATGCCTTCTTCATTGATTTCCACACCTATACCGGGTTTTTCAGAAAGCTGGATAAAGCTGTTCGTAACCATAGGACCATCGAAGGTTACTATTTCCTTGAACATCGGATCCTTATGGAAATATATTTGCCACTCCAGAATCATAAAATTTGGAACGGAAGCACACACATGACACGATGCCATCGCTCCGAGAAAAGAAGCAACCATATGAGGAGCAAACGGTACGTAGTACAGATTAGCGAGATTAGCAATTCGTTGAGCTTCTCCCAAACCTCCTGCTTTTTGCAGATCGGGCATAACGATGTCTACGGCACCAATCTCAAGAAGCCTTCTGAACCCATGGGCCAGATAATGATTTTCACCTGCGCAGATTGGTGTAGAGGTCGAATCCGTGATGAGTTTGTACGCTTCCGCATTTTCAGCTGGAATGGGCTCCTCAAGCCACATCAGATTTAAGGGCTCAAGCCGTTTCGCAACCTGCTGCCCTGTGGGCGCGTCGTACCGTCCATGCATGTCGCAGCAAATGTCGACAGATGGGCCCACTGCCTGGCGCGCGGCAGCTACCTGATCGTACATCCGCTGCAATTCACCGGGACTGGCTGTCCAGTTATACTGGTCATATTTTGCGGGATCATTCCGCTGATCCAGATCAAACTTGATTGCATTGAATCCCATCTTTTTGGCTTCCAAAGCGGCGTTGGCAAAGTCCTGAGGAGTAGGAAGTCTGTTCTGATAAAGTGCCGTATCGCAATAGACTCTGATTTTATCTCTGAATTTTCCTCCAAGGAGTTGATAAACGGGTAAGCCAAGTGCCTTCCCGGTAAGATCCCACAAAGCACTCTCAACGGCCGTGAGCACAGCTACATACATGCCTGATTGTGCACCTTCAAAAAAACCTGACCTTCTGATATCTTCAAACAAGCGGTGAACATTAAGCGGACTTTTGTCCTTAATTCGTTCCCCAAACATTTTTACGAGGTGATAGGTACCCGGAGTGGCATCCACGCCTTCTCCGCATCCCCAGATACCCTGGTTGGTATGAATTTTTACAAACAGGCTATGCCCATTACGAATATACCCGCATTTGATTTCTGTTATTTTCAGATCGCTGGGACTCGAAGAGAGCGGCGCTCGTTCCACTGCCTGTTCCAGTCCCTGGCCAAACATTGGCATCGAAGCAAAACCCATGGCTGCCGTGACAGCGCTTTTGGTAATAAAAGAACGTCTCGATTGTGTCATTGTCGTAAAGCGGGTTAAGTATTTAGGAAATAATTACCACGTACGGTTCTTGAGATACTCACTGATTTGTTCTTTAGGAACCGGAAGTTCGTTGATATGATCATTTAACCAGGCCGAAAAATCCTTCTCGATTTCAGGTGACCATCGTGAATCGATCTGACCAGGGGTATACTTTTGTTCGCGAAGGCGCTGATGTCCAAACATGTCCCGGAGTCTTACAATTTCCGACGTCTTAACTACTTGTTCAGCCAGGTGAGGCGGAATAAAAATAACACCGCCATCTCTTCCCAGTACCACATCACCGGGGAGTACCATAGCCTTACCGATGCGGGTTGGCTTGTTGATCCCTACGAGGGTGGTATTCAGTTCGCCATCTGGATTATTCAAATGATGTGAGGGGTGATACGTTCTGAAAAATGAAGTAAAGGAACCCAATTCTTTTAAGCCATTGATATCGCGGACCGCGCCATCATATACGATTCCGTTACCTGATTTTGTATAAATGGAATTACCAAGATTATCACCGATGGTTGGGCCGTCTTCATGGGCACCAAATTGATCTACTACATAAACGTCACCCTTTACCAGCATATCTATTGGCCATGAATTTTGGGATTTCACCCGGCCGTCTTTTTCGTGGCCCTTCTTATCTGTTACACGTTGCACGTCCGGCCTTCCGGGCATAAACGTAGCAGTGAGGGCACGTCCAACGAGTACGCTATCCGGGTTAATCATCATCCAGCCATCGTCGTAGGAGTGTTTATAATTTGCTGATTTCAATACGGCCCAGGCTTCCTCCAGCGTAACGAGTTTCATACGTTTTAGAATGGCATCCGGTACTTTCGGGCGGCCATCCGGGAAACGTTCACCTTTCCATTCCGGCGTTAAAAAAAGCAGTTCTTCTTTTGAGATTTGCTGAGCATAGTTGCAGGGTACATACAAAAGCGAGAAAACTATAAGCAACAAGCATATTCTTTTTGTCATGATATTTCGCTTATAAAGATGATTAATTGGACAGATCAAACTAAGGAATATTCAGGGAGATTACCAGACCACCGGTATATCTATCTGGCCGGCGATAGAATAATCAAAAAAATGAGAGGCAACAATACGTCGCCTCTCACCAAATTCTCAAATTACTATTACTGTGCCCACCACACCTTCAGGCTTAGGAGATCGCTTGTTGATGTTAGCGGAACATTGCCGCCGTTTACGAGCCTTTCCGCATCTGGATAGGTAAGACGTTCAATAAAGGCTCCCGGGACCTGGCTTCCTGAAAATGGATTCGGCGCCAGTGCAGGATATCTGATTCTTCTTAGGTTCGCCCATGCCTCCGGACCGTGCAAGAATGATGCAACCCAATATTGATATCCAATTTGAGGCAGAGCAGCAGCCAACGAGCCGTTAGCAAGTGCTCCTTCGGGTCCGGCCAGATACGTTGCAATGTCTGCCGCCTGAACTTTAGATCCCGGATCATAGGCTTCCATTTGCTCCATGTGCGCTGAAATTCCGGCACTGAAATACGTCTGTGCATTAGCAGCTGAAAGTCCGGCGAAACCGCGCATTGCGGCCTCTGCGAGAAGTAGATTCGTTTGCGCGGCGGTCACCAAATATAACGGTGATGTCCTTTTTACCATACGGTTTCTGTCAACCTGGCTGTAGCAAAATCGGTTACCCGTCCGTGGTCCTGGTGGATTTCCGTACATACCGCCCGCAGGTAACAGTGCACCGGTCAGGTCACCTTCTCCGTCGGTACTTCCTATTGGCATACCAAACTGATTCGCAGGATCTTTGCTGCCATTTGCAAAACTATTTGCCGTTTGGTCACCACCGCTACGGGCTCCAGCATACCGAATTGCGATGGCAGCAAGGCGTGGATCGATAACGGTAGTATTACCTACGTTGCCGGGAGTTCCTTTGAGCGCATTCACAAATGGTTCTGCCAAATAGAAGTTTGCCGCTTCACCGCCATTCACCGTGTTTCCAAATCCGTTTACAAAATTGGCATCGTGCTTAATCACGGCATTGTTCGCATTGATAACGATAAGGTTAGCTGCAGCATCGCCACCGACTGCTGCCGCGACAGTTGCTGCAGCTTTTGTTGCATCAACTTTGGTCAGTCTCATTCCCGCGCGCAATAAAAGTGAATTTCCAAACTTCTTCCATTTTGCGATGTCGCCAGCATACAATGCATCTCCGGTTTCAACTTTTCCGGCCGTTCCTAACTGGGCAACCGCCTGGGTCAATTCATCAATGATTTTAGGATAAACAGCCTGCTGCGTTTCATAGGTTGGGAAAAAAAGTTGCTCCGTGTACCCGCCGCCTGCCTCTGCATACGGGATATCCCCATACGTGTCCGTAAGGATCAAGAAAGCATTCGCCTGAACGATCCTGGCCATTTGAATCAGATTTGCTCTTGTGGGATCACCCTCTGCAGCGGCTAAAACGTCATTGGTATATCGAATTACATTTTGATAGTAACCGTTCCAATTTGCGGGCGTATTATTAACATTCACCTTGTTGAAATTTCCGCCTTCGAGAACTCCCGTATTGGTTGAGAACCATTGTTGCACTATAGCCTCCTCGTAAATCAGGCTTGACGTTGGCGATGAACTAATAATAGCATTATTAAGAACAAATACAGGATCAAGACTGGTTGCCCCACTCTTACTCGTATTCAGCTCATCAAATCCTTCATCACAGGCTGTGAAGAAGGTAAATGACAGTGCCAGCAGGAATATATTTAATATCTTTTTCATGATCAGTCGTATTATATTTTAACATTCAAATTGAACCCAATACTTCTGGTCGGAGGAACTGTAGGAGACTCCATACCCACGACGTTATCGGAGCTGTAACCAAAGGCTTCCGGATCAATGTTATCGGCCCATTTTTTCAGCATGAGAACATTGTTGGCAACGAGGCTTAGTCGCAATCCCTTAATCGGGAATGATCCCTTGAGGAACTTACTAAAGTCATAGCCGGCCGAAATTTGACGAAGTTTCCAATACCCAGCGTCGTAAATAACAGGCTCGATTAACGCCCTTGCTCTTACTACAGAGAAATAATTCTCGTTCGTGGCAAACGCCGTATTCGGTTCACTGGCAGCATTGACACCCATGCCAGTTACTTTACCCGGGTCATTTCCGTTGGCATCAAGTGTTCCACCTTCTCTGCCTTCCAAAGTCATTTTATGAAGTCCATGGCGAATCGCATTGAAGTTGGTTCCCGACAGCAGCTTTCCACCGAGTTTGAAATCAATAAGGAAAGAAAGCGTAACTCCCTTATAGTTGAAAGCGTTAGTAAACCCACCAACCCATTTTGGCAATGCACTTCCGAAGAGTACGTTGCTGGTTGTTAATGGAAGTCCATCGGCACCAAATACAATCTGACCTTTGTTTGCAGGATTTATAGTGCCATCATCTCTTCTATAACCATTTCCTACGATTTGGCCCATAGGCTTTCCAACGATCTGCTGCAAACTTCCGTTGAACACATGGTTTCCTACCGTAATCGCTTCACCTTCTTTATCGGTAAGAAGACTTAATACTTTGGTTTCGTTAACAGCACCATTAAATGTGAAATCCCATTGGAAGTTCGTTGTTTCGATCGGGACAAGATTGAGCATCAATTCAAGCCCTTTGTTCTCACTTTCTCCGCTGTTAATCCTGGTATTCGTAAACCCGGAAGCGTTAGAAATTTGAGCATTTACGATTTGATCGGATGTGATCTTGCGATAAGCCGCAAAGTCAATTCCCACTCTTCCACCAAATAATTTTAATTCCATCCCGATTTCAGTCTCAGCAATACTCATTGGCTTCAAGCCAGCATTCGGCACCGTGGTGGAAAAACTACCTACAGGCTGTCCTCCAAAGGGTGCTGCCGACGTGCTATAAAACAGCTTGTCTGCATACGGTGGCACATCGGTATCGCTACCCGCTTGTGCATAGGCCAATCTCAGCTTTCCGAAATCCAGCCAGTCAGGCATAGAGAATGATTCTGAGAAAACGTAACTCAAAGACACCGAAGGATACAAAATACTACGATTTTCAGGCGACAAAGTCGAGAACCAGTCGTTTCTAGCTGTTGCATTCAAATAAAGAAACTTCTTGTAATTGACTTCCACGGAACCATACAGTGAGTTTACTTTTCGTTCCGAGAGATCATAAATGGGATCTTTCAATCTTCCGTTTTGCACAGTATAAAGACCCCTGACCACGAAATCGGTTACTTGCACGCTATTCAAGTCTGAGCGTCTGTACAACTGATTACCTCCACCCGTAACATTAAGTCCAAAATCGCCGAAATCCTTAGTTGCCGACAAGAGGAAGTCCACGTTGGTCTCTCTGAAGGTCCGTGCATCTTGTGTAAATGTTCCGTTAACAAAGCCAGGGGTCGCAGAGGCAATCCCACCCTGATTAAGGTTATTCTTTCCCGTTGGAAAGTTCGTATAACTTTGCGAACGCGACCAGTAATCCTGCCCGACCCGAACCTGTGCAAAGAGCCACTTTGCGATATCATACTTCACAGAGAAGTTTCCAAATATCCGGTCTCTGATAATATTTTGCTTCACTTCAGACAATACCCAATATGGATTGGTACGGTTTGTGAATCGTGAATAACTGTATTCTCCACCCACCGCGTTGTATTGATTATCTTTGAGTACACTGTTTGGCATCGTGTTCGCCATTGCGTACAATGAAGTGGGTATAGAGTTGTCTTGCTCGGACACTACCGGAGGGTTTTTATTTTCCTCATTCGAGTAATTGATATTTGCCTTGAAGCTCAATTTGTCAGATAAATCATAACTTACTCCCAGGTTTACGGTTTTTCTGGTGTATGAATTATTGGGAGTAACGCCATCGCTGGTCATGTTGGCTACAGAGAGATTTGCCCCACCCTTTTCGCCAGTAGCGTTCAGGGAGATGGTGTTAGTAAGTGTATTACCGCGTCTGTAAAAGTCACTGATTCGATCCTTCTGTGCCGTATACGGTACCACTACATTGTTGTACAATACCTGTGTCATACCGGGTTGAATTCTGGGTCCAAATGACCATTGTCCCGTAACCGGGTTCGCGGGAGCATTCGGAGAAGCCGGCCCCACACCATTTTCGCCCTGACCAAATTCATATTGATAATCGGTGAAGTCCAAAACCTGGTCATCGGTGTAATTCATGTTATAGGTTATGCCAAGTCCTTTTTCCGTGCCTCTCGATTTAGTGGTGATCATGATAACACCATCTTTGGCTCGTGATCCATACAACGCAGAAGCGGCTGCGCCTTTCAATATGGTCATGCTTTCTACATCATCGGGATTGATACTGGTTAAGCCATCTCCTCCGTCGGTGGTAGCTCCACCCCCTCTGTTGCCGATGGAATTATCACTCCCCTGGTTTCCCGGATTAGTTCCAAAATTGGTGTTGTCTATGGGTACTCCATTGATAACAATTAAAGGGTTATTCTGTCCTGTAATAGAGGATTGTCCCCTGATTCGGATTTTTGAAGTCCCACCCGGACCGGTACCAAGCGACGAAATATTTACACCCGCAATTTTTCCTTGCAGGGAGTTCATTAAATTGGGTGTACGATTAATAGTGAGTTGGTCTGAATTCACTTTTGAAGTGGCATAACCAAGACTTTTAGCACTCCTTTCAATTCCTAATGCAGTAACTACTACTTCGTCGAGTGATTTAACGTCAGGTTGTAATGTTACATCAATTTGGGTTCTACCTGCCAGTGCCACTTCCTGTGTTGCATAACCAACAAAAGAAATCACCAGGATAGCATTATCGTTGTCAACTGTAAGTGAATACTTACCATTAACATCCGTCGTTGTACCATTAGTGGTACCTTTCACAACAACATTCACACCCGGAAATGGCTCACCATTTTCATCCGTGATAGTGCCGGAAATGTCGGCGAGAACGGGAGCCCGCATTTCACCATTCCCTGTCGACGCATCTACGGGCTTTTCCAAAGCCGCATAGAGCTCCATTTGTTGTGACATCCCCTCGCTGTACAGGAGAAGAAGCACACCCATTAAAAGTAGGTAGCATTTTTTCATAGTTTATTAATTTAGTTTGGTAGACATTGAGATTCGTACTAATCGCTGCTTACAACCAAATCGCCCTACAAACAACCTCTCTAATACAGCTCATTTTAAACATTTTATAAAAGCAATGAAATTAATTAGTTTTTACACCCTCCCATCAATCGATTGCATAAATAAAAAAAATATAGATATATTCCAAAAAATGGACAAAACAGCGCACCATTAAATAATAACTGGGATTGGGGTATTTTTGTAAACAATTGAAATAAACTCGGTTCCACAGCCCATCCGGTGGCTCTTAAACAGCCCTTCCCTTCTGCCCGCAGCACATTTGCGACCCCATCCTGGAGAGTTTTTAAGAAGGTTTATCGTGAATCCCCGAACAAAGCCCAACTCCCCGGCCTCCACACGGTTTCCGTTGGGTTCAGGAGTTCTTACGAGACTCATAGTAAGCATGTCCATGCGGGTTATCGTTCAGATAATTGGAAGATTAAATTAGTCGAAAACGATTGAAAAATGCAAAATAATAGTGTATTAATTACACTTATGCCGTTAAAACGATTGTGTGCCCGCTAACAAACTCAAAAAAAATGATCTCCCTTTTCCAAAAAAAATGCTAAGGCAATGCTTAGGAGGGTGACCCGTAAGCATTACGTTAGCATTAAAATTTCCGTCAGCCTGTATTTTATATGTTTATACAGTCTTCAGATACCATGGCAGTTCCGTCCTTTCCTAAGGCCTTACCGGAGTACCGTCACTTTTTCGTACCTGAGTCCAATCATTAAGCTGCTTTTCAGGAATCGGATACTTAGCCGCCAACTTCTCGTTGATATCCACTCCAAGACCCGGAACTTCATTGACATACATGTATCCGTTTTTCATTGTCGGGCTACCCGGGAAAATTTCCTGAAGCTCTGGTGAAAAGTTTACACTTTCCTGAATACCAAAATTCCAGACAGCGAAATCAATATGGGCATTGGCGGCGTGTCCTACCGGTGAAACATCTCCAGGCCCGTGCCAGGCTGTTCGGATATTGAACGCTTCACCAATCCGCGCTACTTTCATCGCCGGTGTGATCCCTCCTATCTGCGAAATATGAATACGGATAAAGTCGAAAAGTCTTTCTGACATCGGCACCACCCATTCATGCGGACTATTATAGAGTTCACCCATAGCAAGGGGTACGCTTGTCTGCTGCCTGAGCAGCTTAAAGTAACCTATGTTCTCCGGTGAAAAAGGGTCCTCAATAAAAAACGGCCTGTACTCCTCGAGCAACTTAATCACCGATATCGCGTCGCTGGGCTGAATACGCTCGTGAATATCATGCAACAGTTCAACCTCATCACCGCAAACTTTCCTTACCTCTTTGAACAACTCCGGCAGCGTTTTTAGATAACGATAGGTGTCCATGTAATTGTCGTTCGGATATCCGAATCCGGCAGCCTGGTAGTCAGGTTTATTCAATCCGGATGCGCCATATCCACCCAGCGCTTGTGTAGCGCCATATCCACCCAGTTGTATCCTGACGTACTTAAAGCCTTGTTCCATTTTTTTCTTGGCATCCTCGGCCACTTTTTCAATTGTCTCGCCACTGGCATGTGAATAGCAAGGAATGGCAAAGCGGCATTTTCCACCCAGCAATTGATAAACCGGCATATTCGCACGCTTACCTTTAATATCCCACAACGCCTGGTCGAGACCGCTTAATGCATTGTTCAACACAGGCCCGTTCCTCCAGTACGAGCTCACGTACGCCGTCTGCCACATGTCTTCAATGTTGTCAACATCCTTGCCCATACAGAAATCATTCAGGTAGTCATTGATCGCTGAAATAACCGGGCGAGCCCGTTGCCGGAATGTTGCGCATCCCAGTCCATAAAGTCCCGGCTCACTCGTTTCCACTTTAACAACTATCAGTTCTATGCCATGAGGACACGTAGATATCGCTTTTACTTTCGTGATTTTTAAGGGAGGCAATCCTTTGGTAGCCTTATCGTAAACCTGAGCCGTCGCATCGCTCCCCGGAAACATACCTAACGTACTTGCCGCTGCGGTGAGGCCCAGACCTTTCAGTGCATCACGTCTGCCAATTCCTGAATTCTTTTTCTTTAGCTCCATAATTTTGGTTGATTCAGTTAGTCACTAATTTAAATTGTGGTTGTTAGAAAAGAATCCACGGGCAAGCTATTGCACGTGGATTCATAAATAGTCAAAACCTGCTATCCGTTAGGGTTTATCCCACCATACACGGGTATCCAGTGCGTTGCCTCCCTGGCGGGTGATCGCTTCCTGCACATTTGCAACGTTGATACCGAGTTCCGTATCCGGATAGGTGAGTTTACGTACGAAATCACCGGTTGAAATTTCCTGTGCCGGATAAGGGTTTTTGGTCAGAGCAGGGAAGCCGCTTCTGCGAAAGTTTGCAAATGCTTCAGGTCCGTTCAGGAAGGACGCCACCCAATACTGCGTGTTAATGTCCCTCAGTGCATTTCCCATATCCAAGGGGTGGGCAGCTATATATGCGTCAATATCTGCCGTTGGGATTGTTGAACCGGTTGAAGACTGGGTCATCTCCACCATATGTGCCCGAATGGCTTCCGAATACAAAGCAGCAGCATCACCGGTAGTCCATGTGCGCACTACAGCCTCTGCTAATAATAGTTTGGTTTGAGCATTTGTTACCAGAAAACAAGGTGCATCGATTTTACCAAGTCTGGTTCGGTCAAGTTGGGAGTAGTCATAGAAGCTAACCAAACCATCCGCTGTTGCCCTTGCTATAATCGTACCGTTGTCATAGCCCATTGGCATTCCAATCTGAACAGCCGGATCGGTGGAAGCATTTGCGGGAATCTGATTCGGACCACTCGCCGCACCAACATACCGCACGGCTATTGATTTAAGTCTGGGATCGTTGTTTGATTTCAGGTAATCTACAAAAGGACCTGCCAGGTAATAGTTATTTGCCTCTGGTCCGTTTACAAATGCCCCAATAGCATTGGTGTATGCGGTTGTATGGCGTATAACTGCGCTACCGGCGTTTGACTGAATTACGCCACCTGCTACAGCTTTTACAACATACTGCTGGGCCGTAGCTGGACTAGCTTTTGAAAGTCGCATGGCAGCCCGGAGCATGAGAGAATAACCGAATGCTTTCCACGACGCAATATTGCCGGCATATAAAACATCACTGGTTACCAAAGGTTTGGTTGCATCCAGCGCTGCAGAGGCTTCCTCAAGTTCTTTTAAAACGTCTGTATAAATAGATTCCTGGGAGTCATACTTTGGCAAAGCAACCCCGGAAATAAAACCATTGCCCGCTTCGGAGTACGGAACATCACCATAAGAATCAGTCAGAACCATCGATGCAAATGCACGCATGATCCTCGCTTGATTATACAGGTTGGTTCGATTCGCATCTTCTTTGGTTGTATTCAATACAGAAACCAGGGACTTCATTACGTTCTGATAGTAACGCACCCAATTGGCACCATTTCTTGGCTTGTTGTCCTGATTGTAATTACCACCACCCAACACACCTCCGAAAGGAGTTACAATTTGTTGAACAATAGGAATCTCAAATACAATACTTTCCAGCGGAAAGGCAGACTGAATAATTGCATTGTTCATCAGGAACGCTGGTTCCAATGTAGTAGGCTGTGTCTTATTGACATTCAGCTCATCAAATCCACTATCACAGCCTGCCACCAGGCAAAAGGTTGTGAGCAGAATGAATATATACTTTGTTGTATTTTTCATAATGTGATTTATTATAGCGCGGTTAAAACTTAACATTCAGGTTGAATCCAATACTTCTGCTGGTCGGTACCCCTGTGTTTTCCAACCCAATATTTCTATCCGACACATCGCCAAATTGTTCGGGGTCGATATTTGGTACCCACTTCTTAAGAATGGCTACGTTGTTTGCCACCACGCTTAATCTTACACCTCTGATGTAATTATTTTTCGGTATAATCCTCGTAAAATCGTAGGAAAGAGAAATTTGTCTGAGCTTCCAGAAACCGGCGTTGTACGCAAATTCTTCCCGTATACTCCGTGTATTGACCGTTTCAAAATAGGTTTGATGCGGAGCCTGGGCCGTATTGACTTCACCTTGCTGATTAACGCCATCACCGATTACGTAACCTTCCTCGCGGCCGTTCAGCGTTGCTTGATGTAAGCCATGTCTCCAGGCATTGAAATTGGTCTGAGAACCCAGGTAATGCCCCAGTTTGTAATCTATCAGGACGGATAAGCTCACTCCCTTGTAGTCGAAGGCGTTGTAGATACCACCAAAATACATGGGAACTGCCGTACCAACACGGATAGCGTTTGGTCCACGCAATGGTTGTCCATTGTTGTCAAAAACCTGTCTGCCCTGATCATCCCTCAAATACGAGGTTACATACAGTCCACCAACCTGTTCACCAACCACTTGCCGGATAGAGTTATTTCCAACGTTACCACCCACTACAATCTCGTTTACACCCTCTCCCAAATTGATTACTTCAGAATCATTCAGGGATCCGTTCAGGCTGATGTCCCATTTGAAGTTGGTAGTTTGTACAGGCGTCGCGGTGATCATTAATTCGTACCCGGTATTTAAACTTTCACCCACGTTGATCAACTGACTGGTGAATCCGGAAGCATCTGAAATTTGCGCCTGAAGAATCTGGTCCTTGCTGGTTTTGTTATAGTACGTGAAGTCCAGTCCAAGTCGGTTTGCAAAGAATTTAATTTCTGCTCCAACTTCAAACTCGGAAACGCGCATCGGTTTCAAGTCGGCATTAGGGACTGTTCCCGATGGAATTGTACCCACGGGCTGGAGGGTTCCAACAGGGTTAGGAAAATTATTATTGTTTACGCCAAAGAACAGGTTGTTTGAATACGGAGCAACGTCCCCGTCACTTCCCACTTCAGCAAATCCGGCTCTGACCTTTCCGTATGAAAGCCAGTCTGGTAAGTTTTCGAAAGCCTGTGAAAAGACAAAACTTCCGTTTATAGAAGGATAAAGAATACTTCTGTTTGCAGGCGACAAAGTAGAAAACCAATCGTTCCTTGCGGTAACGTTCAGGTATAAATATTCCTTGTAAGAGAATTCCGCAGAACCGTACAACGAATTGATTTTCTTTTCCTGCAAATCATAGAATGGATCTTTAATACCTCCGTTCATTACCGTGTAAAGATCTCTTACTACAAAGTTTTGAACGAAGACATAATTCCGGTCAAAACGTGAGTATCGCTGATTGCCACCGACACTGACATCCACACCAAAATCACCGAACGTACGTCGTGCTCCTAAAAGAAAATCAGCGTTTAATTCGCGGGCACGTATCACTTCCTGGGTATACGACCCATTCACAAAACCGGCAGGTGCCGCGGGATTTGATGCTCTGCCCGTCGGGTCATTAAATTCACGGTCTCGTGTAAAGAAATCCTGACCGATGCGGCCTTGCAGATACAACCAGTCTGTAAAATTATAACGGGCGGTAATGTTACCAAAAAGCCGATCGCGTTCATGATTCTCAAAACGGTTGTATACGGACATGTAAGGATTGGTCCGGTTTCTGAACCGTGACCAGACATACTCGTTTCCATTTGGATCGACTCGCTTATCGTATAAAAGATCCAGGGGCATGGAGTTGGACATGGTATATACTACTACGGGAGTACTGATGTCCTGTCCGCCGATAACGATCGGGTTTTTATTCTTCTCATGGGAATACGCGACGTTCCCGGAAAGTACTAGCTTCTTGGTTATATTTTGATTAAAGCCAAGGTTAATAGTCTGGCGGTCGAACTCCGTATTAGGCTGAATACTTTTGTTCGTCATATTCGCCAGCGACAGATTGAAACTGCCATTTTCACCTCCGGAGGACAACGATATCGTATTTGTAAACGTGCTACCGGTTCTATAGAATTTCGTGATACGATCTCTCACGGGTTCATAGGGCACGGTAACGCCATCAAATAATACCTGCGTCATACCGGGCTCAAATTTTTCACCAAAGCTCCAGACACCCGAAGTCGGATTGGGTACCGTTGGCCTTACGCCAAATTCTCCCTGACCATACTCGTATTGAAAATCAGTAAAGTCAAGGGGCGTATCACTTGTATAATTTGAATTAAACTCAACGCCGAGTCCAGAGCCTCTGGAGCCAGTCTTTGTAGTGATCATAATAACCCCATCCTTTGCCCGTGATCCGTAAAGCGCGGCAGCAGCACCACCTTTCAGCACCGTCATGGACTCAATATCATCGGGATTTATACTGGTAAGACCATCACCACCATCCGCAGTACCTTGTTGTCCGTTTCGGGCTCCAAAACTACCACCAACACCAAACGTTGTGTTATCAATAGGAATACCGTTAATTACAATAAGGGGGCTGTTCTGTGCGCCAAATGATGATTGGCCGCGAATCCGGATTTTACTTGTACCGGACGGGCCCGTACCCATGGGGGTAATATTAACGCCGGCCATTTTTCCCTGTAGTCCATTCATGAAATTTGTCGTGCGATTCTCTGTAATCTGGTCGGGCGTTGCGCTCGATGTCGCATAACCCAGCCGTTTGGTTTCCTTTTTGATACCCAACGCGGTGACTACCACTTCTTCAAGAGACTTGACGTCAGATTCCATCGTAATATCCACTTGTGTCCGGCCTGACAGTGCCACTTCCTGCGTCTTATATCCTACGAAGGAGAAAACCAGGGTAGCATTATCGTCTTCAACGGTAAGCGAATATTTTCCGGTAGCATCCGTAGTAGTTCCTATAGAAGTACCTTTGATCACCACATTGACTCCCGGGAATGCCAGACCATTCTCGTCTTTGATGGTTCCTGTAACGTTAACCACGAAAGGAACCCTGCTAACAACATCGGGTGTGATCGCAACAAACAATGGCTCTGAAAAACCCGTTGACGAGCTCATGTTGATCGACGGAATAGCAATAGCCGCTGATTGCGGAGAACCTGAACCCCTGGTTTGTTTCTTGAGAATAACATAGAACCGATCACCGGCTTTTTCATAGGAAAGACCCGTTTCCTTCAGGAGACTGTCCAATGCCTGTTCCGGACCTTTGAATGTGCCTGCTGAAAAGTACACGCGTTTATTTTCAATCCACATCTTTATAAGCGATTGAAATTTGAAAGTGTTGTTCCACTTCAGACAATGCCTGTTTTAAAGGATTTGATTCCTTATTCTGTTTTGAGGCCTGTACGGGTTTATAAACCGCCGCATAGACATCGGCTCGCTGCGATATCCCCTGAAGGTCTATCAACAGCAACATTCCAAATAGCAAGTAGCATTTTTTCATATGTATAAAGTTGATTTAGTAGATGTGTTTTTTCAATATTTTAAGTTTCCGATATTACTAATCTCCGGTTGCCATCCGGCCGGTTATTTCAAGTCAGGATACAATTCTTCTACGATGATTACATTACCTTCCTTTCGTATGTGTAATTGAAAGGCCTTCGCCATTTGCAACAATAAAACTTCTGCATTCCCGAGAGGCATTGATCCTGAAACGGTCTGGTTCATCAGTGCAGAATCAGAAACTCTAACGTCAAGGCCATACGTGTCTTTCAACATATTCACCATTTCCGAAAGCCTGGTTTTATCGAGAATAATCTTATTATCGGTCCATGCCGTATAGATCTCAGGGTCAACTTCCTTTTTCCGGAAGTGTTGTTCCTTATATTCCACCATTTCTCCGGGCTTCATTACGATCTTTTCAGAAGATTCTGCGGTGGGAAGGCTTAGTCGTATTTGTCCTGAGTTCAAAACTACCTTTGTTCCGTTAAGCCGGTTGTAAACATTGAAGGTGGTGCCAAGCACCTCAACACTAACTCCTTCCCTCGTTTTTACACGAAATGGTTTGTTGTCCTTTTTATGAACAACAGAAAAAAAAGCTTCTCCATCGAGCCAGATTTCGCGCTCAGGTTCCTCATTCCAATCGGCGTATAATGTCAGCGTAGAGTTTGCGTTGAGCACAACGCTCGATCCATCGGGCAGTACCAGCGTACTGGTCTCACCGTAAGCAGTCTGGTATTGTTTCCATGCTTTAGTCTCACCCCAAAAGTAAGCCAGGCTCAGCAGAGTGACCAGCACAGCTGCAACTGCTGCGCTATACCATTCGTTTCGCGTTCTCGTGAATTTTGCTTGCGGCCCGGAGGATTCAAGATCGTGAATCCGGTTCCAGAGGTTCGTTGATTCTGCCTCTGTTAGTGAATAATTTGAGAATTGTATACTTGTCAGTATCCGACGCGCCTCCTTTACTATCTCCCGCTTTTCCGGATGCTCAGCGAATAAACTCTCCCAAAAAACGATTACACTTTCATCCCCGTGGTTGAACACCCAGGTCTGAAAATATTCGTCCTTAATAAAGTCTTCTACCGAATAGTCTAAATACTTCATTCCTCTTTATGGGTGGAGTTACACAAACGTTTGCATTAAGAGGCTGAACCCGCCTTTTTCTCATCAAATTATATCAATTATTTTAATAAAATATTGCAATCACCTGATATTCAGGTTGATATAAAATGGGTAAAGTGAAGGGTGGGTATTGGATGTCATTAAGTTAAGCGTATCACAAACCCTCTTACTCCCCTAAAGGGAGAACCAATACGCGCTGGTCCCTTTAGGGATACAGGGTGTGCCCAGGGATACTTCCTCTAAACGTAATGACATTGGGCGAATATTAAACAGATAACAAAGCGATTATCCCCAACCAAGAGCCTGTGGTTATCTGATGCCTGAGGCAATCCAATGCTTTTGATATAACATTATAAACCGAATCGACCTGCAATTCCATGATCGATGCGATATCATTATAGCCTAGATTACTGTAGAATTTTAGGAACAGTGCCTCGCGTTGTCTTTTAGTAAGGGTACCCATACACGTTAACAATTTCGCCAGGCGTTCTGCTTCGAATTCATCACTTTCCATCGTCTGCTCGACAGGCAGCACAATTTCAAAATAGCGGTCGTCCTTGTTTTCCAGTGATAACGAGAACCGCTTTCTCCACACCAGTTTTTTTACCAATAATCTTCTAAAGGATTTAAACAAGTAGGCATTTACAGCATAGACATTTGCTGACTTTTTTCTGTTATCCCAGAGTGATGCAAAAAGTTCCTGCAGGCAGTCCATAACCAAGTCATGATCATGACAGCTCTGCATCCCATAGTTATAAAGTAGTTTTGTGTACTTCTTGTAGAGGATTGAAAAGGACAATTCATTGTCCTCTTTTATACTTTCCCACAGATACTTATCATCGAGCCCCTTCCCTTTGAATTGATTTCTAGCGGTGACAATTCGTCCGGAAACTTCAGGGTGACTTTTAGCAAGCATGGAAACTGTGTCTTTTTGAGGGGTGCGCTAATAATAATATTAAATTAGTCGAAAACGATTGAAATAAGCAAATAAGGGACATTTCGACACTTATTATGCTAACAACAAAACCGGGCACGCTTACAAATTTGAATTTGCCTGTCCCCTACCAGCCCAACCGGTAGCCAAATCTTGTTCCTGAAGATTTGTACTCTAAAAAGAAGCAGTTTGACGAAACATCCCGCTAACTTTAGTTGTTCCAATGAAAAACCAGGAGTTCAAATGGCTAAACACTCACCTTCGGTAATTCAATTGTTACGAACGACAGCCCAACAATTGGAGATTAGCGCTGACTATCAATGGGGTCACATGGGATCCTGCAACTGCGGATTCCTGGCCAGGAATATTACGCATCTTCCAAAAAACGAAATACACTCCTTAGCCATGCAAAGATCAGGTGACTGGAGTGAGCAACTCAATGACTATTGCCCGGGGAGTGGTTTGCTCATGGATAATATAATTTCAGACATGATCACTTTCGGGTTTGATACGGATGATCTCAAACACTTAGAACGTCTTTCGGACCGTACCATCTTACAGTCTCTGCCACCCGGAAAACGAAATCTTCGTCATAACGTGAAAGCTGACGTGATCGAATATCTAAAAGCATGGTCAATACTACTTGAATCCAGACTCCTGCAAGAGATCAGACTACCGCTAATGGATGCTACACCAGCGGAAGTCTGAATAAAATACATTCTTTTGGTGTATCCCCCTGATTAACAAATCTGAACCAGTTCGGCAACCGAGCCTCCTCTATAAGGCCACATTTTATCAACACTTTTGCCGAGGCAGAATTTTCCACATCAACAAAGCTCTGTATTCTATATATTCCTTCCTGTTTGCTGAGCATCGCCATCATGGTCTTGCAAACCTCAGTAGCGTAGCCGTTGCCCCATTGTGAAGGGTTAAAGATGTACCCAAACTGAAGTTTACCGTTATCATTAACAACACCAAAACTTCCTATCAGTCTCCCGCTATCCGCGGAACGAATAGAGAACGCATACTCTGATCCATTTTTCCATGCCGGAATTACATAGCGCAAAAACTTTCGCGTATCGTCAATCGACTTATGGGTCGGCCAGGACACATACCGCGTTGCCGAAGCCTTGCTGGCATAGCCATAAAATATTTCTTCGGCATCTTCGTACTTTAGCGCCTGAACCAACAAACGGTCCGTAAAAAATTTAACGGGTAAGTTCAATCGAAGCATCCCCAAAGAAACATCAAATGGCCAAAGACAGCAATATCGTACACCGGTATTTCAGAAAGGAATCCGGTGACAGCCTGGTGCTGATGAAGGTTAATCCTATTTTGTTTACGGGAACGGAAATAACCGTGCCCACAACGGGTAAGTTGGAATTGCACGAGTTTGAATTAGATGAAGATTTTGAAACGTCACTTTTAGCCGACGGGTATACGACCGCTGGCCCGATGGAATTCAATTTGTACTTCTCCGGATTGTCAGGAGGTTCCGACGAATGATTCCGGGAGTATGAGCCTGATGCGTCAAATTTTTAAAGAATTTGCCGTTTAATCCGGTGGCGCTATTAAATAATCAAATGCCGGTTGTATCTTCGCGGCGGCAAACCGGCACGACTAGCTCCTGCTGAACTCCCCCAGGACCGGAAGGTAGCAAGGGTAGGCGGTTGTAGCAGTGCGATGTTCGGTTTGCCATTTTTCTTTTCAAATAGGCCATAAATGGCTATTGCGTCACCCCTAATGGAAGGATTGTCCATTTACCGGATTGACTTCTCCAAAACCTGTTTAACTTTATGGCTTGATGCAGAAAGGTTGGAGGAAAGTTGTCCTTTTCTGCGATTGCATACATTCACGAACTAACACTCAACAAAACACTATATTAAATGAAATTTTTTATCGACACAGCCAACCTTAATGAAATTAAAGAAGCCTACGAACTTGGCGTATTAGATGGTGTAACCACTAACCCATCGCTTATGGCTAAGGAAGGTATCAGTGGAACCGACAATATTCGTGCTCACTATAAAGCTATTTGCAAGATTGTAGATGCCAATGTAAGCGCGGAGGTTATCGCCACTGATCTTGAAGGCATCCTGAAGGAGGGTCGGGAACTTGCCAAGATTGATGATAAAATAGTAGTAAAGGTGCCGATGATCAAAGACGGTGTTAAAGCCATCAAGAAATTCTCGGCAGAAGGTATACGGACGAATTGTACCCTGATTTTTTCTGCCGGTCAGGCCATCCTTGCCGCAAAGGCAGGAGCAAGCTATGTGTCTCCTTTTATAGGGAGACTGGATGACGTTGGGCAGGACGGTCTTGAACTTATCGCACAGATTGTTACCATCTACAATAACTATGGATTCGAAACAGAAATTCTTGCGGCTTCCGTTCGTCATACCATACATCTCCTGCAATGTGCCGAACTCGGCGCCGACGTAGTTACCTGTCCCCTTAACGTAATAACCGGCTTACTGAAGCATCCCCTGACAGACAGCGGGCTGGCAAAGTTTCTTGCCGATCACAAAAAAGTGAATGGATAATATGGTGACGGTATTACCGTTTAGACAATAACCGGGCAAATACTTAAATAATGTTTTCATCAGAACCTGTAGTTTCAATCAAAGAGGCAAGTATCTTCCAGGATCACAATACCGTGCTGGGGAATATCAGCTTTGATATCCAAAAAGGAGAGTTTGTTTATCTGGTTGGTCGCACCGGTTCTGGTAAGTCTTCGCTGTTAAAAACGCTTTACGCCGATCTGCCGCTGAGGCTCGGCGATATCCGGGTTGCGGGGTTTACCATCCGGGGTATCAAGGCCTCCGATGTACCGCTGTTGCGCCGAAAGCTTGGCATAATTTTTCAGGATTTTCAATTGTTCAACGATCGAAGTGTTGCTGAAAATCTCATGTTTGTTATGAAAGCCACCGGCTGGAGCGATAATGTAAAAATGAGAGCCCGTTTGGCAGAGGTCCTTATGCAGGTGGGGCTCGGGTCCGTCGAAAAGAAAATGCCTCATCAACTCTCTGGTGGAGAACAACAGCGTATTGTGATTGCGCGGGCGTTAATAAACGAACCCCAGATCCTGTTTGCGGATGAACCAACAGGTAACCTTGATCCGGAAGTTTCTCACGGCATCATGAAAATATTCCAGCAAATCAATAACACGGGTACGGCAGTATTAATGGCCACCCATAGTTATGGCCTGATCAAAAAATTCCCTGCTCGTGTTCTTAAATGCGAGGATGGAAAGGTGATGGATTCATCACTTCAACCATTTGAACTTACTATGGAATACTAGCAGGTTGCTGAAGGTGTCGAACATCCTCCTCAGCGCCGTGCCTATTTCTGCTCGTAGGTAATCTCCATAATTTTAACCACTTCGCCGGCGCGGTTTTTAATCGATGAAAAGCTCGAGCGTACCCTGATTGTTTCTCCCTTCCGGTTCATTCGTACGTACAACCCTTTCTTCGGATAGCCGGTAGCCAGGTCCCTCCAAAACTGTTTGTATTCATCACTGGCCTTGTCTTCCTTCGTAGCCAGTAAACGATGGTGTTCACCAACCACATCATCCTGCGTATAACCGAACAATTCAAGGAAGTTGCTATTGACCTTGTTCATCATACCATCAACGGTATATTCCGCGACGGCTAACGAACTGTGGATAGCTGATAATGTGCTTTCAGTATCCGACTGGCTTCTCTGCATTTCTTCCTGAGTTGCCTGCAATTCCTCCATGTTCTGCCGCATCTCCTCTTCCTGAGCACGCATTTGTTCCGTCATTTCCTGTGATTCTTCCAACAACAGTTGTGTACGGGCATTGACCTTCACGGACGAAATGGTAGAAGCTATACTTTCAGCAATTTTCTGAACAAATTCCATCTCATAATCATGGAACGGGTTAAAGGACGCAATTTCTACCACCCCGAAAATCTGATCATTTACTTTCAGCGGAACAATCAATACACTGGTAGGATTCGCATCCCCAAGTCCGGAAGTGATCTTAATGTAGTTCTGAGGCACCTCCGTCAGGTAAATAATATCACCTTCCTGCCAGGATTGACCGGCAAGGCCCTCTCCCTTATAAATTTTATGATTAAGGAATTTCTTTTTATCCCAGGCATAACACGACTTCATTGACATCGTTGGCTCTTCGCCCGCCTCCACATCGTCGATGATATAAAGGGCACCCTGATTAGCCTTCAGATACTTGATCAAATTGCCGATGATCTCTTCAGCCAGCTTACCCAGATCATTGGTGTTCGTTCGCAGTATCTCGCCAAACTTGGCCATACCTTCCGTGGCCCAGTTTCTTTTCTTATCATCTTCAGCCACCTTGGATAAGTTATCACGCATGTTGATGAGGGCGTTGCCCAGCACATCGTGTTCGCTCAATGGTTTAAACTGTGTGTTGTATTTTCCATTTCCGATATTCTCGGCAAAAAGACTGGTTTCCTTTAACCCGGCCACGAGGTTATCCATGGCAATCGCCATCTCCCCGATCTCGTCGTTGCTTACATTTGCCTGCTTCTCCTCCACCAATTCTCCACGCCCCAATTTCACCACCACGTTCTTGAGGAAATTAACAGGCCGGGTGATGGTTCGCATAAGGAAAAATGCACTCATCAATCCGATGATGATTATACCAGCTCCCAGGATCAGGGTGTAATTGCGCAGGCTCACAATAGAGGATATAACGTCAACATCCGATCGGGTTGTAACCTGATTTTGTTTCGCGGCAATTCGGTTGAGCCTTGTAATAAGGTCAGCCGCGCGAGGGATAATCTGACTTTCTATGGCATCTTCTGCAAGCAACTTTGTCAGGGGGTCCTCGTAGTTTTCAAACGACTGCAAATTTGCCATGATGGACTCCTTCTGGACATTGATCAGTGTATCGAACTTAAAAAATACAGTGTCCATCCACATCCGCTGACTGTCACTTTCCCAGGTCGGCATCAGTTTGGTTATCTGCTCCCTCAATGCCGGGTATTCATAATCCTGGAGTTGTCGCAATGCATTCTTATCCTCCTGATTCGTCTGAAGGTAAACCCAGTTGGTAACCAACATTTTAGATCGCGTCACCATCAGGATAAAATCCTTGATTGCATCCTGTGAAGGCCTGTACACCTTGCTTGAACTTTTTACAACACTATCGATTACATTTCCCTTCCAGAAAATTATGGCTCCATTGACAATAAACAATGCTATCAATATGAGAAAACCACCGAGTATTTTGTTCCCGATGGTCAACCGAAAGCGAAATCTTTTCTTTTCTTTTTCTTCCATAAATCTGTTAGATCAATATCGCCAGACGCGTTAGTTCATTGCTGACCTTAAGTTTCTGCTTGCTCACTGACGCCTGATTTAATTCAAAAGCCAATTTACCATCTTTCACTATAAAGTTTATATCACTGCCTTTCAACGCAAGTCCTTTTTCTTCGGTGACTACAAGAATGGACTGCGTATCTACCCTTGCGATTACGTCATCAATCTGGCCCGATTTTTCGACAGGCACAAAGAGTATATTGCATTTGCGAATTTCCGTTGGGCTGGATATCCGTGTGACCTTGATAACACGATCACCAACCTTCTTGGCTTGCGCCATTGCTTTCAATTCGTCTAAAATAGGTGAATCACCCAATACCAGAATCTCAAAATCACCCTGATTATAGGCATCAGGCCATTGAACGTACCGGGTAAAGCTATAGATAAAAACAGAGTGCATCTTATAATTCTGGGCAAAGGCAGGCACCAGGCTAAGTGCCATCAGGAATACCAGGGAGTGGATCTTTTTCATGTTTGCGTGATAATAATACTGTTTCTTTGAAAAGCAAGCAAAAATATACCCCTGCAAATCGCTAAATTTTTAACTTTTGATAGTTTTCTGACATCTGATTGAATTCTTTAGAAGTTGGTCGATTTTGTCGGGAGCGGGACCAATTTTGATTAACAATTTGAATCTATTTGTAGTTAATAGATCGTATATAAAAGTAAATTCTCCTGTTTATGAAGCTAACCCATATTGTCATCATACTCCTTGCAGCATCCATCCTGCCCGCGTGCTCGCAAACGAAAAACGAACCACCTAAATCCACCAAGTCTGCTTTTGAGGTAACAAAATCTGAAGAGGAATGGAAAAAACTATTGACACCCCTGCAATATAATGTCCTTCGGGAAAAGGGAACAGAACGTGCCTTCACAGGTGAATACTGGGATAACCACAAAAAAGGGACATACTATTGCGCTGCCTGCCGACTTCCACTATTTGATTCTGAAACCAAGTTCGAATCAGGAAGCGGATGGCCAAGCTTCTATCAGCCCGTTGGTGAAACAGCTGTTTCCATTATTAAGGACACCAGTTATAATATGGTTCGGGAAGAAGTAGTCTGCCGACGGTGCGGCGGCCATCTTGGGCATGTTTTTGACGATGGTCCGAAGCCAACAGGTCTCCGGTACTGCATGAACTCGGCATCCCTGAAATTTGAATCGAAAAAATAAGGGACTGAACGGATTATTGATCATTAAATCCCAGCTTGAAGTTACCGCCATCTGATGTTTACAAAAATTCCTAACGGGTCAAGATTGTGTTTGTAATGTCCAAAGCCTTCTGAAGCCGTTCCTTCTCCAACGATAAGAATGAAATTACTATTTTCAGTTGTTTAAGGTATCCTTTAACGCCCGCTTTACCGGTCAGGACTTTCTGGTGATTCAGTAGCTGATCGAGAAAGACTGAGTCCAACTGGCCCACGAAATAATCAGACGCAGATGACACGCGACTGGTAAGAAAAGCGTAATCTTCCTGAGTTGATGCATCGCGAAACAGCTTCTTAAGTTGCTCCTGGAATTTCTGTGCAACAAGGTGTTGCTCCTGCGCTGCCGACAAGAGTGATTCAAAAAGTTCTTCCGCTATTTTCTTTCGCTGAAACTTCCGAGGCACCAATTGTTGCTTAAAGTTCTCCAGCTCGGTGATACTATTCCTCCAATCAAAAAAATCCAGCAACGTATTCAGCGCATACTGTTGCTGTTCAACCTGTAAAATTGGACGTAATTCCTCAGGGGAGGATTCTTCTTCCGCAAAACGAATTACGCGCTCATCGGTCATGATACTATTCCGGAAAATACGAGAGCATAAAACAATTCCCTCCAGTGATGTACAACGACTTAAGGCTACATACACCTGGCCGGGTGCAAAGGATTTTCCCGCATCAATAATGGCCTTTGAAAATGTGAGGCCCTGGCTTTTATGAATGGTGATAGCCCATGCGAGTCGGATAGCGTATTGGGTAAATGTTCCCAGAATCTCTTCCTCCACCTGGCGGGTTTTTGGATTAAAGGTGTATCGGATATTATTCCAGGTATCTTTCTCTACCTCCAATTCATTCTCTTCATGAGGAAACCCAACGACAATCCGGTCTTCTTCAATTCGTTTTATCGTACCAATTTTACCGTTGTAATAACGCCTCACTTTCTCCATATCATTTTTAATAAACATTACCTGTGCTCCAGCCTTTACTTGTAAAATCCTGTCGGTAGGAAAATTTCTTTCCGGAAAGTCCCCTTCAACAATACCTTCGAACTGACACAACGGTGCAGAAAGTTTCGCTAATGCACCAGCATTAATAATATCCGCCTTGTGATTGTGGGTTGTCAGCGTGATGTAATTCTCATCTGCCGGCGGTTGAAAGCCTGGCTGATAGCGCTCATTGAGCAGCAGCAGATCTTCCTCTTCTACTTCATTGTCCCGAATGTTGTTGAGTATGCTAATAAACCGTTCATCCGACTGACGGTAAATTTTTTTCAATTCGATGTAAAGTGGTCGGGATTTTTGAAGAACGTGTGCATCAAAGAAAAAGGGACCTTCATAGTGTGGCTTCAGTATTTCCCACTGGTCATCCGGAGCAACGGGTGGCAATTGAAACAGATCGCCAATAAACAACACTTGCACACCGCCAAAGGGCACAAAAGGCTTGCGTCTGAAATGCCGGAGTACGGTATCCATAGCGTCTAGCGTATCACATCTTACCATGGATACTTCATCAATAATCAGCAACTCCATTTCACGAAACAGATTTCGTTTCTCCGATTCAACCTTCATGTTGTTTATAAGCGAATATCTGTCGCTCATATCCGATTGTATTGCACCCTTTTGTTCCATCGGCACAAAGGGCGTAAAGGGAAGTTGAAAAAATGAATGGATGGTTGTTCCTCCGGCATGGATGGCAGCAACGCCAGTGGGTGCTACAATCACCACCTTTTTTGTGGTAGTCCTTTTAATGTGTTTAAGAAAAGTTGTCTTGCCTGTTCCAGCCTTACCTGTGAGGAATACGGGGCGAGACGTTTGACTGATAAAGGCTTCCGCCAGATCAAAGACTATATTTTCATCAGCCACAACAGGAGGAATCATTATCGAAGGTAATCAAAGTTCATACAAGACATCATCGCTTGTTGAGTGCTGCAAAGTAAAACGTGCCTGATCACACCAGTTGAAAAGTCCTAAGAAGGCTTGATATTAAAACACTCATATACCCGATTAACAGTCTCTGTCGTGTCTGCCATTACCAGAAGATGGTCACTGGGCATTATCTCGGTATCGCCACTGGCAGTAATGTATTTTTTATCGCGGTGAATAAGAACAATCAACGCAGTTTTAGGCAATCCCAGCTGCATAACAGCTTTGCCTACTGCTGTCGACCCGGGAGGTATATCCAATTCAACCAATTCTGAATTAAAGTTATCCTTAAGCTCGATGTCTAGCGGGAACTTTCGCTTGATCTTTTCAGGAACACTCACATGCAGCCAGCGGGCCATGATAGGAAGCATAGTGCCCTGCAACAAGATGGAGGAAACCGAGATAAAAAAAACGAGATTAAAAATGGTGCCTGCTACCGGAATACCTGCCAGTAACGGATAGGTGGCAAAAACAATAGGTACGGCCCCGCGCAGGCCTACCCAGGAAATAAAAAGTTTCTTGCGTATGTTCAGCTTGAAAAAAGACAGCGAAAGCAGTACGGCCAAAGGTCTCGCCACAATAATCAGGAATAGGGCAATCAGCACACCAGGTCCGATGACAGGAGGAATCTGCGAAGGGTAAACCAGCAGCCCCAACGTTACAAACATGACGATTTGCATCAGCCAGGCCTGCCCATCATAGAACTTGATGAGACTTTTCTTATGCAGGAAATTGCTGTTCCCCAAAATAATGGCAGCGATATAAACAGCGAGAAACCCATTGCCTCCAATAAAATCGGTAAACGAAAATGCAAAAAATACCATAGAAAGTATTAGTACCGGATAAAGCCCGTCGATGTCGAGTTTTATACGATTTACGATCCAGGTCATCATCTTACCAAAGGCGTAACCGCTCAATCCACCAAGCGTCATTCCGACAAAAAACTTGGGAATGAGGGAGACCACGGAGGCATCAGGTTCTTTAACGAGATAAATAAAACTGATAGTAAGGAAATAGGCCATGGGGTCGTTACTCCCGCTTTCAAATTCAAGCGTAGGTCTGAGGTTACCCTTCAGCCCGATGCTTCTTGATCGAAGGATTGAAAAGACCGCAGCGGCATCCGTGGATGATACAATTGCTCCCAGCAGCATCCCTTCCGCGAGCGAGTAGCCAAGCACGTATGAAGAGAACAAGCCAACAGATAATGCCGTTATGAGTACTCCCAGGGTGGACAAGGAAACGCCTTGCCAAACGATTGGTTTTACGCTTTCCCACTTTGTTTCAATTCCACCTGAGAAAAGAATAAAATTCAGCGCGATGACGCCAAGAAGCTGCGCGATTTTTGGACTGTTAAAATAAATACCTCCAGGCCCGTCAGACCCTGCCAGCATACCTACCACTAAAAACAGAATCAGCGTGGGGATACCCAACTTGAAAGACGTCTTACTCGCAATAATGCTTATAAACAGTAAGATGGATCCCAGAAGTAAAATATTCTCCGCAGATAATATCATCAAGTAGTTGTTGAATAATAGAATCTCTAAAATACCACTTTTCCCTGATCACCGGGAATAATCCTTTGTAGAGGAACAGCTCCTTTAGTATGTTAAGTGGCAGACACGGAACAGATTAGTTCCTGGGAAAAGAATCAGTCAAGGTATGGGCCAATTACCTTTGCCCATATATCGTAACCCTTTTTGTTCATGTGGAGATTATCACCCAAAAAAACATCCTGAAACACGACACCTTTATCGTCGAGCATAGGGGTCCACACATCAACAACAGTCACATTTTTTTTAGTCTTTGCCCAGGCGAGAAGCATGTTGTTGTATCTCTCATAAGCGGACTTTTTCGACCATCTCGCAACGCTGGGCTTAGGTGTAATAAAGAAGACCTGGACAGTCCCGGACACCTTGTTACGAATCAACTCAAGCAGGCTATTATTGGCTTCAAGGATTTGCTCAGCCGTTTTGCCTGCGTTAATATCATTATCGCCTTCATAAATAAAAATCTTCTTTGGTGAATAGGGAAGAATCAGCTTATCAAAGTAATAGATCAGATCAGCAGTTTGTGAGCCTCCAAATCCCCGGTTGATAATATTATGTTTCGGAAAATATGATTTTATGTCCGTCCACATACGGACGCTGGAGCTGCCCGTAAACAGCACAACATTTTGCTTATCAATATATTGGTCGCCCGAAGTGAGTGATCGAACTTCGCTATCGAACTTTTCAGGATTCTGGGCTAGTGTCGGAAAAACAATAAACCAGAACGTTGCCGAAAAAAGTATATAAGTAAATATGCGTTTCATGTCGGCTAAGGTAATCAGATAGACGGATTTTAGTTGTCCGTTAATCAAAAAGATCCGAACTGAGATAGCGGTCACCCCGATCGCACACAATAAAAACGATCACTCCGGTATCAATTTCATCGGCTATTTTAAGCGCTGCGCTGAGTGCTCCCCCACTGCTCATTCCAGAAAGAATACCTTCCTCACGTGCAAGGCGTTTGGTATACGTGCGCGCATCCAGTTCACGGACGTCAACCACGCGGTCAACTCGTTTCGGCTCGAATATTTTAGGCAGAAACTCTTTTGACCACCGCCGGATGCCGGGAATGCAGGAACCTTCTGTCGGCTGGGTTCCCACGATCTGAATTTCGGAATTCTGTTCCTTCAAAAATCTCGATACACCCATAATTGTACCCGTCGTACCCATAGCGGACACAAAGTGTGTAATTTTACCTCCGGTGTCGCGCCAGATCTCAGGCCCCGTTGTTTTATAATGCATCTGGTAATTGTCGGCATTCGCAAACTGATCGAGCATAAAATATCCCTGATTCAAAGACATTTCTTCAGCCAGTTCGCGCGAATATTCTATGGTTCGGGCCGCTGGCGTGAGAATAACCTTCGCCCCATACGCTTCCATGGACAGGATTCGTTCGCGGGTTGAGTTATCCGGCATAATCAGTGTCATTTCCAGTCCCATGATACGCGCAATCATCGCTAGTGCAATGCCTGTATTCCCGCTTGTTGCTTCTACGAGTCGGTCTCCTTTTTTAATATCCCCGCGGCCCAATGCTGCGGAAATCATTCCATACGCGGCCCGGTCTTTTACACTACCGCCGGGGTTATTGCCCTCCAGTTTACCATAGAGGGTTACACTTTTTTTTAAGGGAATATGCTGGAGTTCTACGAGCGGCGTATTGCCAATCAGTTCTGATAGTATCATTTCAAAAATTAGTCATGAATTATAGGAAGGAACTAATCAATGTCCTTCTTTAAAGATAACCAAATCGATTTCATTTGTATTTCCATTATACATTTTCGCCTGGTAGTATAATTTGGAGTTTGCAGGAACACTGCTGGTAAGCCAGACATTTCCTCCGATAATGCTACCCTGTCCGATCACCGTCTCGCCACCCAGAATGGTTGCCCCGGCATAGACTACGACATGATCCTCCAGCGTTGGGTGTCTCTTCTTCTCTGCATCTTCCTTGTTAACGCTCAGTGCCCCGAGCGTTACTCCCTGGTAAAGCTTCACGTGCTTTCCGATCACGGATGTTTCTCCGATCACAATGCCGGTGCCATGGTCGATACAGAAATACTCTCCTATTTTCGCCCCCGGATGAATGTCGATACCGGTTTTACTGTGAGCATGTTCTGTAATTATTCTGGGGATACCCTGGACACCCAGCGTATGTAAGGCATGGGCAATCCGATAGGCTGCAATTGCGTAGAATCCCGGGTAAGTGCGGATAACTTCGCTCCTGCTTTTGGCGGCCGGATCACCTTCATACATGGCCGTAACGTCCTCTTCCAGCTTGTCATAAATGCCCGGAAGTGCCTGAAAAAACTGATCCCGAAGAGAGGCAGGATTCTCGGATCCTTTTGTGGGGTTGTGCCGTAATATGCGTTCCAATTCTTTTTCAAGCTTTCCAATGTATCCTTCAAAATCAGTCTGTGAAAGAGAAGAAAGTTGGGCGAAATCCGCGAACAAAGCTCCCAAAAGGTCTACATAAAAGCCGGAAACCTCCGATGGTGCCGGGCAGGTAGGACACGTTTGGTGCGTCTGGTATAATTTGAGCAGAAAGTTCTTATCCATAAAGCTTAAATAAAATTAATGAACAGAAGGTTCAAAGCCATCTGTAAAATAAAGGGTGTCATTTTCTTTGAGGGATACTTTCCAATCCAAACCCATATCCTTTGACGTAGTAAGTCCAACAAAGGTTCTCAATTTCTGACAGGAACAGCAGCAACCCTCGATGCCGGCTCTTCCTTCCCGTCAAAACAACATAAAGAAAGCCGCAACCAAAGTCATTGCTATGATAAACCAACGGTAGGCCTTTTCAGACAATTTCTTAACGATTATGATGCCAAGATAAGCACCGAGGATGATCATAGGCAGTGTCACCAGACCAAGTAAAATTGTATCGAGCTTAATAGTATGCCAGACAAAAACATGAAATGGAATTTTAAACCAGTTTGTTGCCATAAAAAACCAGGCTGTAGTTCCTATAAAGGCATTTTTGGGGAGTCTCATGGAAAGGAAATACACAGCCATCACGGTACCGGCAAGATTTCCGACCATTGACGTAAATCCACCCATGACACCTGATGTTATCCCAAATGCCTTGTTATGAGGTACCTCATCCTTATGTCCCCGTTCCAACCATACCATAATGGCCACGCTAACCAGAATGATAATGGCCATGATGATTTTGAAGATCTTATCATCCAGGTAGCTGCCAACAATAGTACCCAACACAACGCCCAAAGCCGCCCAGGGAAACAGAAGCTTCAGGTGATACCAGGATGCATGACGATGGTAATACCAAACACCTAGTACGTCAGCCAATACGAGCATCGGCAACATAATACCACTTGAAAGCTGACCGCCAAAAATGTTGGCGAGGAATGGAACTGCCATCATACCTGCACCATGCACACCGGTCTTAGCCAGCCCGATACACATGGCCACGATCAGCACCAAAAAAAATTCGTAGTACGTAAAATGATACGAGAAGAGGGAAAGCAATGATCGGGGTATCTAAAGTGACTTGATTACTTTCCACATTTCTTCCGCCACAAATTGGTTTCCCTTCTCATTCAGATGAACGCGGTCGGAAGTAAGAATGCCGGACTCCTTATTTTCAGTATTGAATTTTTTGTTGTACTCCAGAAATGCACTGCGCAAATCAATCAATGGAAGGTTGTTTTTAGCTGCCAGGCCCCGGATGATATTGCTATAGCTATTTAGATCACCATCCAGTTCATTGCTAAAATCCGTGCGTTCACCAATAGCCGCCGGGGTGCAAAGCGCCACTTTAATATTCTTCGCTTTCATCTTTGAAATTAAGGCGCTATAGAATTTCTCAAACTTATCCGGGTCCGTACCCGTTCCGTAAGAGCGCTTGTGCCAGACATCATTTACCCCAACATAAATAATCACGACATCCGGGTTCTTGTTCAGCACATCATCCTCCAGCCTGAGGTACAGGTCGTACACCTTATTCCCGCCTATCCCTGCGCCGATGAACTCATACTGATCAGCTACCTTTTCCCCGGCCGCCAATTCTCCTACTTTCACGATGTATCCTCCAGGTTTAACACCCGCCTGTGTAATTGAATCACCAAAAAAGATTACTTTTTTCTTTTGCATCGAGGTAAAAGCAGCCAGACCAATAACAGCCAGTCCAAGCAAAAACCAACCAAGTCTTGTCATAATGTTAAAATTGTTACTGCGAAATATAACAAAGTCTGTGAACTCCTGATAGTCAGATCGCTATTTGTTGTATTCCAGGCAGAAAGAGGAATGAATAACGTGGTGTTACATATCCATCACAAAAAAAACAGGCTTACCTCTAAACCGAGATAAGCCTGTCGTATACGGATTATTAACCCTTAGAACTTCCCAAACTTCAACGTAGCATTATAGGAGATATCGCTAAGCGCGCCGTCGCTTAGTCCACGGCTGTCGCTTCCAAAAGCTGCACGATAAGAAACCCCTGGACAAAAACGCATCCACTTCAGGAGGTTGACTTCTACCTGAACACCAGGCTCCGCTACGAAAAACCAATCCTCATTCTTCGCATGGTCTTCATAGTCAAAGTCGTGATCTTCCCATCCATACCGTTCGTATTGCATGGTGAATCCAGCTCCTGAAAACAGGCTGAATGCGATATGGACTGTGCGGTCTGAATTCAGTACATATTCCGTCATCAATCCAAACTGACCATACCCGTAACTCATATCGCGAAGGGGATCGGCACTGTATTGAAGGGGTACAGGAATATCGTTAGTCAGCCCTGCAGCACCAATACCCAACAGGAACTTGTGGTTGACATACCATCCTCCATACACACCGGCCATATTGGCAAAACTTCCATCAATGGAAGTGAATTTATTGGTGAGCGCACCGAATCCCCCGGATGCCTTCCCTCCTTTAAATACAGTCTGAATCTGGTAGCTGTTATCCTGGGCACAGGCTCCAATCGACATCAGGGCGAGGGCAGCTACTACAAGTACTTTTAAGTTCGTTTTCATGGTTTTTTTTGATTTCATGCACCCAAGACAACCCGACTCCGAATTACCCCTATTGGGGAGGTGAAAAAGTTACTCTAAGTCAAAACCTTTTAATTTTTAATCAGTTTCAAGTATTAAACGTCACTGAGAATAGTATAATTCCACGCTTTTCTCTACTTTTTTAAAAATCTTCGCTCATGAAAAGAATATGTACTCTTCTAGCCCTGGCTGTTTTCACCCATCTTGGGTTAGCCCAGCAACTCCCATCGAATTTTCACCTTTCCAGGTTAAAGAACGGGCTCGAAATACTGGTGATAGAAGATAAAACTGTTCCCCTGGTTACGATTGAAGTTTGTGTAAAGAATGGGTCCTTTACCGAAGATCCTGAATACAATGGGCTGTCGCATTTATATGAGCACATGTTCTTTAAGGCGAACAAAGATCTCCCTTCACAAGAAGCTTTTTTAAACAGGGTTAATGAACTGGGAATAACATTCAACGGAACCACTTCCAATGAACGGGTAAACTACTATTTCACCTTGAACAAAAAGTTTCTTTCCGAGGGCCTCTCATTCATGAATTCGGCTATCCGTTACCCGCTTTTTGATGAAAAAGAAATGAAAAATGAAAACCCGGTTGTTGATGGGGAGTTTCAACGGAATGAATCCAATCCATTTTTCTGGCTTTACCAGGATTTAAATAAAAAACTTTGGGGTGATCTCTATAGCCGAAAAAACACGATTGGAGATCACAATATCATTCTGACCGCAACGACAGCCAAAATGCGGACGATCCAGCAAAAATATTATTACCCTAACAATTCTATTCTTGTAATCGCCGGTGATGTTAACCACGAAGAAGCAAAGAAAAAGGCTGCTGAGTTGTTTGAAAGCTGGGGACCTTCCGATTTTGATCCTTTTGTTAAATACCCAATACCCGAATTCAAGCCGCTGGAAAAATCAATTCTATTTTTTACTGAAAATGTCAATACGAGAAACCCCTTTATAATGATGGGTCTTCACGGTCCGGATACCCGCAACGACATAAAGGCGACTTATGCAGCCGATGTTTTTTCCTTCTTACTGAAGCAGAAGGCCTCCCGCTTTCAACAAGACCTTATTGACAGTGGGCTTGCTTTTGGCGCTGATGTCAATTATTCAACCAACAAATACACCGGACCTATTGTCATTATCGCCGTACCCCATCCCCAGAAAATAAAAGAGGTGATCGAAAAGATGGAGGAACATCTCAATCTATGGGATAGTGATACGTATTTCACTGACGAGCAGTTGGAAACAGCAAAGACCTTACTGGCGGTCTCCGATGCACATGCGAGAGAAAAAACTTCTGAGTTTGTGCATAGTGTTTCCTATTGGTGGGCATCTGCTTCCATAGATTACTATACATCTTATGTTGAAAATCTTAAAAAAGTAACCCGCGAAGACATCAAACGATATGTACAAACCTATATCAAGGGAAAACCGAAAGCGATTGGCGTGCTGACAACACCCGCGAACAAACCAGCTGTGGAAGCAAGTCTGAAAACCCTTATTAAATAACTGCCATGAAAAAGTTAACTATTTATATAATTCTACTTAGCCTTATCACTTTTTCCACAGGGTATGCTATTCCTCCGGAAGACGAAAAGCCCCGAGAATTTATGGTTGATGGTCTCAAGGTAATCTTCAAGCCGTCAGTCAAGGAGATCATCAGCGTCCGACTATTTATTAAAGGTGGAACAGCGAACTATACGAAAGAACTGGAGGGCATTGAAAATCTTGCCTTGTCGGTTGTTACCCAGGGCGGAACGAAGAACCTTTCGAGAACCGAATTTTCTACGGCCCTTGAAAAGATTGGCACCACGATCGGGAGCAGCACCTCGCTGGACCACAGTGACATCAGTATGTCGTGTGTCAAGTCATTTTGGGATCCCTCCTGGAAGTTATTCGCGGAAGCTGTAAGAACCCCGCGTTTTGATGAGAAGGAGTATGCTATTATTAAGGGGCAAGCCGTTGCACAGGCAAAGGAAACCGAATCAAACCCCGATGAGTACCTGAAGAACAAAGCGTTACAAAATGCATTCGCTGGCCAGAATTACTCGAAAGTACCTACTGGAACTGTACAGAGTCTGGAAAAGATCTCCCTTCAACAGATCATTGATCACTATAACACCATCCTTGGGAAACAAAACTGTTTTCTTGTAGTTGTTGGGGACGTTACTGAAGCCGATCTGAAACAAAAAATATCACAAGCGTTTGCTGCACTCAAGCCAGGTAAAATAGCAACTCCTGAACAACGCATTGAACTCAAACCTGTGGCAAACATCGAAAATCGTGAAATCGCCACGAATTATATCCGCGGGACTATGAGTGCGCCTGCCGTAAACGAGAAAGAAGGCGTTCCGATGATGCTGGCTATGGCTATATTGGGCGATCGTTTTTTTCTGGAACTGCGCACAAAAAGAAGTTTGTCGTATGCACCTGCGGCTTTTTATGCTACCAGTGCCCTAAAGAATCCCTACTCAGTATTTTACATTTCAACGACTGATCCGAAGCAAAGTCTGCAGGTTATGATCGAGGAAATCAACAAGGTGAAAAATCAGGGTTTTAGCGAAAAGGAGTTGAAGGATATGAAAGCAGGGTATCTAACTACACATTTTCTAAAGCTCGAAACCAATGATTCTCAGACCCAGGCTATTGGTCTTGCCGAAGTTGGAGGCGATTGGAAGAATTCCCAAAACTTTATGGAGCAGGTGGATAAGGCGACTGTAAAAGATCTGAATGCAGCATTCAACAAGTACTCCACCTCTCTCAACTGGACGTACCTGGGTAAAGAAAGTGCGGTGAGTCAGGAGGACTTCAAACAGCCGCAGATGTTGCCGGGTAACCAGAAGGTATCACCAAAAAAATAACAGTCTTCGCGGGAATTGAATTAATTGAAGACGCCGAATGTTTTGCCTTGCATTGGTTCAAATGTGCTTACACCGTCATGAGTCTTTTTAGAAAAAATATTTTTCAATAGCCACGGCAACCCCATCTTCTTTCCCATTCAACGTAATTTCCCGGGCCACTGCTTTTACTTCAGGAATCGCATTACCAACAGCAATGCCGTAACCGGCCGAGCGTATCATATCCACGTCATTGTAGTTATCTCCAAAAGCCATCACCTCCGAAACATCACTGTTAAACAAGCTCTTCATTACCAGCGACAGCGCGGTGGATTTTGAAATTACTTTTGGCGCAATCTCCAGATACGTTGATTTGGATCGGTAAACATGAATTTCATGGAAAAACCTGGCCTGTAATTCCAAATACATCTCTTCAATTTCAGCCTCGGGTCCTATACACATAACTTTGTGAATACCTGAACCTACAGTTTTCAGGTTGTCTAAAACCTCGTCATACCCCATCAGCGTGGGCCCGACTTTGGTGATTTGCGTTTCGCGCTCAGTCCATTGATCGTTCAATGCCGTATACCATTCATTCTCAACAAACAAGCTCACGTGAATATTTGACCCGATGGCCAATTCGACAATAGCTTCACCGATCGACAAAGGCATTGTCACAGAGTCCAGTACTACTGGACTCTGTGACAGCTTTCCATAACTGATAACAAAACCGCCATTAAAGCAAATCATGGGATGATCCTCAATTCCCAGCTCATGCTGAAGGTGCCTCATCGCACCGGGCATACGGGACGACGCAAGAATCACCGGAATCTCCTTGCTGATTCTCCGGATCGCATCGATGGTCCTTTTTGAAAGGGCACGCCGGCTATCCAGAAGTGTTCCATCAATATCCGTACATACTGCCTTAATCTTCATTTCAAACTAACCCATTTATTAATCTGCCCGAAAAATACATAATACTGATGATTGGGTTAATATTCATTAGAAATGGACGGTAAAAACCCACCTTTCCTGACAGGTGATTGAAATGATGGAATTTTTTAACGGGCTATTCAGATGCCCGGTAACAATATTATTAAGACGTGGATTTATTCGACAACTTTTTATAGCAACTCAGACATGATTTACAGATATTTCTCAAAAAACAATGCGCACGCTAGAACAACTGGATGAATACCTATACAACGTGACAGACGAACTTGTCGCTGATGTGAGGGGACTTACCGGAGACATGATGATCCTGGGTGCCGGCGGGAAGATGGGGCCAAGTCTGGCAAAGCTTGCCCAACTGGCAGTGAATGCGGCGCGGTCAAATAAAAAAGTAATTGCCGTTTCCCGATTTAGTAACAGCGAGGCAAGAAAGGAACTTGAAGATCTCGGAATCGAAACTATTTCTGCAGATCTGATGGATGATGATGCCTTGCAGCGACTGCCTGACGTAGAGAATGTCCTCTACATGGCCGGAACGAAGTTTGGCACCACAGGAAACGAACATCTCACCTGGGCTATGAATGCCTATTTGCCGGGAAGAGTAGCTCGAAAGTTCAAACACTCGAGGATTGTTGCGTTCTCCACAGGGAATGTTTATCCGCTGACATCCATAAATTCGAAAGGTCCCGCCGAAGACCATCCTGTTGGTCCGGTAGGTGAATATGCACAGTCGTGCCTGGGAAGAGAACGAATGTTCGAGCACTTCTCTCAAATAAACGGTACACCTGTTCTTATATACCGCCTAAACTATGCGATTGATCTCCGTTATGGTGTGCTCCTTGAAATTGCGAAAGCCGTTAAAGGTAAAAGACCCGTAAATCTGGCCATGGGTTATGTCAACATAATCTGGCAAGGTGACGCCAACCAGATTGCTATCCGCTGCCTCAAGTTGTGTTCTTCGCCTCCCGCTAAACTGAATGTTACGGGAAGTTCCATTACTTCTGTAAAATGGATTGCTCAGGAGTTCGGAAAATTATTTGGCGTGGAGCCTGCTTTTGAAAATGAAGAGGAGCCAACGGCATTGCTAAGCAACGCCGCGAGAATGGAGGAACTTTTTCCATTCAAAAAGGTCTCCGTAAAGGAAATGATTTCGATGACCGCTGAATGGCTGGAGATGGATGGCCCGATGCTAAATAAGCCTACCCACTTCCAGGAACGCACCGGAAAATTTTAATTTGAAAGACCACTCATGAGTAACTCATTATCGACCTCTGTAAGAGAATTGCTTCTGAAAGGCACCGTTATTCCGGCTCATCCCCTGGCACTTGACTTAAACAGAAATCTGGATGAACCGTATCAGCGCGCGCTTACCCGCTATTACATGGCGAGCGGCGCCGGTGGAGTTGCTGTCGGCGTTCACACAACACAATTCGAAATCAGGCTTCCGGAGTATAATTTATTTGAACGTGTCCTTGAACTTGCTGCGGATGAAATACAGAAAGCCAGGCTCAACAGACCATTTGTCAACGTAGCTGGCATTGTCGGGCCTACAGGTCAGGCAGTAAAGGAAGCCCAACTCGCGCGTTCGCTAGGGTATGACCTTGGTTTGCTAAGCAATGGCGGACTCCCCGACCTCACGGAAGATGACCTCATTGATCGCGCTCAACAGGTGGCGGATGTTATTCCTGTTTTTGGATTTTATCTTCAACCTGCTGTCGGCGGACGTATACTCAGCTTTGACTTCTGGCATAGATTCGCTGCCATCAAAAATGTTCACGCGATTAAAGTGGCGGCATTTAACCGTTACCAGACCCTGGATGTTGTGCGCGCCGTTTGCCAGTCAGAAAGGGCGGGTGACATTGCACTCTACACCGGCAACGACGACAATATCGTTGGTGACTTACTTACACCATATCGGTTTGAACACAACGGAAAAACAGTCGAGAAACATTTTGTGGGAGGTTTGTTAGGGCATTGGGCATTCTGGACACATAAAGCTGTCGAACTTCTCGATCAGATTAAAAATCTAAAACCTCAGGAAATTCCAGCCATGCTGTCAAACGGAATTGAAATTACCGACAGTAATGCGGCAGCTTTTGATCCGTCCAATCACTATCATGGTTGTATCTCCGGTATCAACGAGATTCTTAGAAGGCAGGGACTTCTCGCCACAAACCTCTGTCTGAGTGAAAAGGAAACCCTGTCACCGGGCCAGGCGGGTGAGATCGACAGAGTTTACCGTAGTTACCCGCATCTGCATGATGATCAGTTCGTCAGGGATAATGTAAAAAGCTGGCTGTCCTGAAGTGAGGAGCTGCTTCCGGTATGTTACTCTGAAAGTAGTTCGTCTATCCTGACAAACGCACATCCCCTTGATTTCAGATGTTGAATCATTTCCGGCAATCGTTTATAAAATTTATCGGTCCGCGCTGGGTCCGTCCCAATGTGCATGAGCAATATAAATCCATTCATATCATCCGATAATTGTTTGATGGATTGCATGATTACTTCGCTGCTGCGATAATTTTTCATCTCAGGTGTTGTATAGTCGGCATGGCTGATTGTACCTGGAGAAAAATTAACTAACTGTAGCCCCATTGATTTTGTCCAGGCAGCAATTGAATCATTATACCATTCATAGGGAGGAAGAAAGAAGGGAGCCTGTCCTTTCTGAACTCCCAGTTTTTTCATAGCCTTATAGTTTGCGGTCAGATCCTCTTCGAATTCCTTCCGTGTTACCAGCAGGCTATCGCGTTTGGTCCAGCTGCAGTATAACAGATGCTTATCGGAATGTGCTCCCAGATAATGCTGGTCGGCCTTTAATGTTTTTAACAATACTTTAAAGGATGGGTTCCGATAAAAATTTCCAGTAAGGAAAAAGGAAACCTTTGTCTTTTCATCGCGCAAAACATTTGCAATGTATTCGCCACCGTCACCAAACGTATCCCCCGTAAAAACAAGCGCTATTTTTTTCTCAGATAAATCACCACGGATAACAGCCCCGTGATCATAGGTCAGGGCTTTTTTTTTACTTTTTTTGTTTCACTCTCCCTGGCGGCGAACAAATACACGAGGCTAGCTGTGCCATCCATCGTAGGTTCGTTGGTAACATAGTCGCCGTAGTCGTCGTGATACACGACATAACTGCTTTGAAATTCCGCATACTCATCACCGCGGACCACCGTGACGCCCAGCTGTTTCCGATAGATCGTTCCATATACCGGACCGTCTACCAGCGCGCCAAGGGTCGGATAACCGTGTAGAAAAGTTAACGAAGAGTGGGGATCATCGGGATAATCTCCGTCAACGGGAAGCCCCACAACCATGCTGGTACCCCAGGGGTTACAACCCAGTAGCCAGTCAAACGTAGCTTGTTCCAGTTCTGCGTACGTCTGATCTCCCGTCAATTGCCGGTACCAATAACACTGGATGGCAAAGGCAGCCTGCAGGTTATTGCTACACCAGATAAATGGAACACCTCTGTAGAAAACATTATCTTTCCCCCTCTCCCACACCAACTCAATTCCTCGTCTGTAAAATTCTATTGTCTGATTTCGCACCTCACCCTGCGCTGTGTTTGCCAGTTCATAATGTCCGACATTGATGAAAGGATACCATTGATAATGGCCAGCGGTATCCGTGCCCATCCAGGGAGTTTGTTTTTCCCGCTTCGCATACTCAAAGGAGGCTGTTTGTAAGTTTTTATCTTTTGTGATGTTATAAAGCTGGGCTGCGGCCAGTTCCATGTCGTCTACCCAGTTATCTTCTTCATAAAAGTAGGGTGACACATAACACGACGTCTGCGTGTTGCCCGGTTTCCTTAGTCCGAAGGCATACGCAGAAGAAGCCCGCTCCTTCAGCAGGTTTGCGTAGGAATTGTCATTATTCCTGAACAACTGATACCCGAGGGAAAAGGCACTGGAAAATTTACCAGCTGTTGATGAAGTTCCTGTCGTACGGTTTTTATATTTCCCTAATCCCTGAACTTCGCCCGTAACAAAATAGATGGGGCGTTCCAGTCCTTTGCCATAACTCGCCGTATCCTTGTTCGGTAACCGAAATCCCTTATGATCACGGTCATCTGCCAGCTGATTAAACATCCACTCCGGTTTCGGATGCATTTTTAATAACCAGTCAAGACCCCATTTGGCTTCATCGAATACATCCGCCACTCCATTTGTCCCTTCCAGACCGTTGGCGAGGTGTACATCAGAAAATACTCGCGGGAAATCGCGGTATGCGGCCAGTAGATGATACGTGGCGTTCGCCGAGGTCATGGAATATTGAAGGTAGTCGGTGGCATCATGCCATCCACCGCTTACATCCAGATGTGTGCTGTCAGGCATGGGTCCATCCATGGTATAGCCATCCTGCGTGTGACAGGAATCCTTCAGGAACGGGTTGTACTTACTGCGTTGCTGACGCATATACTTCAAACTAAAATCAGCAGCACCTTTATATACATCGTCATTAATAGCAAACTGTGGAGACACGGCATCGCCGGCACGTAAAAAATACTTACCCGGTTTTTGATACGTAGAAAAGTTTAACCGATAGGATTGTACAAACGGTCCATACGCACCAAAGGGTTTGCCTGCTGCATGTTCAAATACAACCTTCTGAGATACCGCATCAACGAGCTGAAACGTGGTAAGGGTCAGGTTTTCCTTTGAACCCCACACCGCCACCTTTACACCATCCGGTTTATACCCCATCAGGTTAATACGTATCCATGCCTGATTCGCTGGCACGAAAGAAAGACATAGGGAAGTCAACAGCAGCAAAGAAGTGTATCTGATCATCACGGTAAAATGGTTCTCACTGGAAGTAAATTAGCTGTTTGAACCCGATTGACAAAGTATTCAGGTGCCGTTCACTGGCAAAATATGACAGGTGGTTCAAGGAGGCCAAACCACACATCTTAAACCGTAGTGGCAAACTGATTCTACTTACTTTTGTTCCAGTAGATTTTTAAATTATGAGAAGATCGGCCGGAGGCTATAATGTCCTTCCTGCCGTCACCATCCAGATCAGCAAGCTGCAGGTCTTCACAGGCCATGCCATTGTCATCCACCCAATAATCCTTCCACGAGGTACCCTCCGCATTTTGAGGGACATAAATTTTTACACCGACTTTTTTGTCGGCATCCGGTTCTCTCCAGCCTACAACAACCTGGTTTGTGCCAAGGTTAAGCAAATCGGAAACACCTAAAGCATGACCTTGATTGAGCCCTGCGGTGAGCACCGTTCTTGTTGATGTATTTTTTGAATCATAAACTGTTAGTTGAGTACCATGCATCGGTTCAATGCCCGTCATCCTGATTGATTCACCTTTACCCTTGCTGACCCTGACCTCCCCAAAACTCTGCCCCTGGACAAACCAGTCCGGTCCCGGAGAACTCCAGCTGCCATTCACATAGGAAAAGATTTTTATTCCTTCTTTCCCTCCAATATAAAGTCGTTCGCTCTTGCCAATATCCAAAACATCCATGTTGTGCGTGAGATGCATCGATTCATCGATTACCCACTGCTTCCAATTATTATTAGGATCCTCTGGCCTTTCATATGCGATTACCTTCACTCCCGCTCCTTCCCCACCTTTATTTCCCCTGCCGTGTAAAGGCAAGACAATCAGGTGATACTTTTTGTCAGCGGCTTTTACCCATCGCATTCTATGAATGGTAGGTTCATGATGAAGCTTGACTGGTGTCCATAATTGTGTAGGGTCATTGGGACGAATCAGATAATGCACTGAACCAGATTTAAGGGGGTCCGATGTTTCGGAAGGATTCCACTGTGCACCGACCGCCACTTCAACTTTCCCATCGCCATCAATATCGCGGGCGGCGATACAAACATTATCTGACTCGGTGAGATTTTCCACCATTACAAATCTTTTCCAGTCGCCGTTGCGGTACCAGACAAATTGTTTTTTGTCTGCCATCAGAATATCCGGCTTACGGTCACCGTCTACATCTCCGATTGCCAAACCATATCCAATTGACACGTTGCTGTCGATTACCTGTGCCTCAAACGTTGGGGAATCGCTGGTAGTGGTGAACCATTGAAATACAAGCAGAACAAAGAAGGTACTTGACATGGCTGTGGAGGTTTTTGGTAGTTAAAGGTAACGAAATAATGGAAAGTACTTAGTCCTGAGTCCTTAGTCCTGAGTAAATGCAATAGTCAATGGTCCATGGTCGATAGTCGATAGTAAATGCATGTAGGAGTCCTGAGTCCATAGTCCTGAGTCCTGAGTAAATGCAATAGTCAATGGTCCATGGTCGATAGTCGATAGTAAATGCAGGAGTCAATGGTCAATGGTCGATAGGTGATCCACACACTATGGACTATGGACTATGGACCATGGACTATGGACCATGGACCTTGAACTTTTTTCTATTCGTTCTTCAGGGTTTCAGCAGGATTGAGTCGGGAAGCTTTAAGTGTAAAATAGCTGACGGTAGCCCAGGAAATTACGACGAGTACCGCTGCGGACAATACAAACACCAGCGGATGGATTTCTACCTTATAACTAAAGTTTTTCAACCATTCCTTCATGAAATACCAGGCCACCGGTGCACCGATAACGACGGCAATAAGAACCAATTTTGTGAAGTCACCCAACAAAAGCACCAGCAAGCTGACGGGAGTTGCCCCTAACACTTTCCGGACACTTACTTCCTTGATCTTTTGATAAAACATGAGCATCGACATTCCGAACAATCCAAAACAGGCGATTAAGAGTGCTATAACCGAAAAGACTGCCAGGATACCTGCTGTCCGTTTTTCAGCTGCGTATTGACGATTCAGATGATCATCCATAAAGGTAAACTCGAAACCAAACGTCGTTTCAAAAGTTTTATAAACCCTTTCAACATCGCCGATTCGGGTGGAGAAATCAGAAGTGTTTAGTTTGACCAAAATGTGATTAAACCTTCTGGTTGACAAAGCAAACAACAAAGGCCGCACAGGCTCGTGCAGGGATTGGAAATGAAAATCTTTTACTATGCCAATCACTGTTCCGCGCAGGGTTCTTTCATCCTGATTCCACAAGATCTCTTTACCCAGCACAGACCCTCCGGCGCTCAGTTCTTTTGCCGCAGTTTCATTAAGGATAAAGGCCTCATTATCTGACGGGCTTTCACGCAAGAAGAGTCGACCTTCGGCCAATTCGACGTTAAGCGATTTAAAAAAGTCGTAATCAACAAAAGCCTCTGAGGCATCGACCGTATGCTGAAGATTCTGGGCCAGAGTAATTGAATGTTGATTAAACTGTCCACCCGGGATATTCGAGCTTGCCGAAACAGCAGATACCCCGTCAACCCGAAGCATTTCATTTCGAAACGCATCGAATCTGGACATGCCTTCTTCATTTTTTATCGGGATAATAATAACTTCCTCTTTGGCGAATCCGAGATTCTTACTTTGAAGAAAATCAAGCTGGTTATAAATTATCGCTGCCGACGAGATAAGAACCATGGAGATGGAAAACTGCATAACCATAAGCCCCCGACGAAGCGATGATCCGGCGGGGTTCTGGATAAGCTTACCTTTCAGAATCATGTGCGGCTTTACTCCTGATAAATACAAGGACGGATAGATCCCTGACATCAACCCGATAACAACCCCCGCCACCACCAATATCAGGTATTGTTTGTAATTGACAACAAAGGAAAGACCGGTGAGATAATTAAAGAAAGGCAATGCGGATTCGATAATAGCGATTGAAAACAATACGGCGATCAAAGCAATAGTAACAGACTCGGCTAAAAATTGCGTTGAAAGTTGTGACCTGAAAGCGCCCATCGTTTTCCTGACGCCAATTTCTTTCGCCCGCTCTGCCGACTTGGCTGTTGTCAGGTTCATAAAATTGACGCAGGCGATAATCAGCGTAAACAATGCTGCTGCTGCCAGGATATATATGTATTCCATATTTCCATTTGGCTCCAATTCCCAATGCAGCCTGGAACGAAGATGTATATCCGTTACCGGTTGAAGCTTGAATCCAAAGTGTTGAGCTGCCAATGCATTAGCTGCTTCGTCAGATATCTCAAAATACTTTCTGAACCAGCTCATGAGTTTAGCTTCAAGTGCTGCAGGATCAGCCCCGTGTTTTAGCCGGATGTAGTTGTAGTGTCCAAAATCGGCCCACGAATAAAACCTGTTTCCCGGATTGAAAGATTTTTCACGAACGTAAGATGCGAGGAAATCAAAATGAAAGTGGGAATTGGATGGAATATCCTTGAATACCGCCAGTACTTCCACCAGGTACTGCGTTGAATCGACAGCGAGATGTTTGCCGATTGGATCATCGTCTCCAAAATATTTCCGGGCCATTGATTCCGAGATGAGCACACCATTGATTTGTTTCAGCGCCTTCTTTGCGTCGCCTTTAAGAATTGGGAAGTTAAAGACATCGAAAAAGGTTGTGTCGACGGCCAGCAGGCTTCTCTCATCATACCGCTCCGTTTTTTCAGGGTTGCGCAACGAATGTGTTTCGGGCGTTAATCCGGCTGCAAACAAGGGGGTTAAGCTCACCGCGCTTTCTACCTCCGGAAAATCAGCCACCAACGCCTGCGCCATGGGATGAGGCGTGCGTGTTTGCGGATTCTCACTTACCCATACGATCCGGTACAAATCCTCTGCCTGATGATGAAACTTATCGTAGCTCAGTTCATGCTTGATATATAAGGTGATAAGAAATACACTGGCGATTCCAAAAGCAAGTCCAAACACGTTGATCGTTGTGTGGACCTTGTTTTTAAGAAGGTTTCTCAAGGCTATATTCAAATAGTTTAGGAGCATGCGGACTCAGGTTTTTCCTACAAGCTGCAATCTCAGTGCCATGGCGGCAAGATGAGTCTACAGGTTAAAAACGCATTTTTCAGGTGGCCAACAGGTAAAAATCGAACGAAATCGTCCGTAATCGGACATTTCGGCTATACTCATTACCAGAGAAAAACCAGGTGATGGGTGCTCGTATACAGGAAAATGCCTCTGAGGATTTTCAATTTTAACGGATGGTAGCCAATAGAAGCAAGTTGCCATGCCACACGTATCCACACTTTTAAAACAATGCCTTGGCAATCCGGTAGATCGGATCGGATTTACCCATGGAATAGAAGTGAAGCGTCGGAACGTTATGTTTGATAAGTTCTTTAGATTGCTGAATACACCAATCTATCCCTACTTCTTTGACTGAAGTATTGTCTTGACACTTCTCCACAGCTTCAGATAATTCTTCCGGTATGTCTATGTGAAATGCCTTTGGCAGAACAGTCAGCTGACCTTTACCGGTGATGGGTTTAATCCCGGGGATGATCGGAACCGTAATACCGACCTTTCTGCATTCCTCGACGAAGGCAAAATATTTCCTGTTGTCAAAAAACATTTGTGTCACGATATACTCCGCGCCCAGATCGACCTTCAGTTTCAAATACTTTAAATCAGTTTTAAGATTTGGCGCTGAGAAATGTTTTTCCGGATAACCGGCAACCCCGACACAAAAATTTGTGGGGGATGTATTCTGCAACTCATCCTCCAGATAAAATCCCTTGTTCATTTTGCCAACTTGTTCCAGCAACTCGGATGCATACCGGTAACCATCCGGTTCCGGAACAAAGCGTGATTCTGTTTTGATCGCGTCCCCCTGAAGGACTAAAACATTGTCGATCCCCAGAAAATGAAGGTCAATCAGTGCATTCTCTGTTTCCTCCCGTGTAAAGCCTCCGCATATAATATGAGGCACCGTGTCCACCTTGTAGTTATTTTGTATAGCAGCACATATGCCAACCGTACCCGGGCGTTTCCGGGTTGATCTTTTTTCAAGCAGTCCACTCTCCATTTTCTTGTAGACATACTCCTCACGGTGATAGGTAACATCAATGAAGGGAGGTTTGAATTCCATGAGCGGATCCAAATTGTCAAAAAGTGTACGGATGTTTTCTCCTTTTAGTGGAGGAAGAATTTCAATAGTAAATAAGGTTTTACCATTGGCATTCCTGAGGTGGTCTGTTACTTTCATTCGTAATTTTCGTGATCGTTAAATCCAGTTCAGCGTTTGCGCAACCATCAGCGCTGATGAAAACTTATACATCGTACGAGAGATTAGGCGACAGCCACTTCTCCGCCTCCTCTACCGTCATCCCTTTGCGTCCTGCGTACTCCACCAACTGATCCTTTTCAATTTTTCCCAATCCAAAGTACTTCGATTCCGCATTGGCAAAATAGAATCCACTTACGGATGAAGCCGGATACATGGCATACGATTCAGTAAGTTTTATACCCGCTGTTTTTTCAGCATCCAGGAGCGTAAACAGAATTCCTTTTTCCGTATGATCGGGACAAGCAGGGTAACCCGGTGCAGGGCGAATACCCTGATACTTTTCTTCGATCAATTCATCGTTACCAAATTTTTCATCTGAAGCATAACCCCAAAGTTCTCTTCTGACCTTAGCATGAAGGCATTCTGCAAATGCTTCCGCCAATCGATCGGCAAGTGCCTTCACCATGATATCGAAATAATCATCGTGATTAGCCTTGTATTTCGCAAGTAGCTTTTCAATACCAATACCCGCAGTTACAGCAAACATCCCCAGGTAATCCTGGCGACCTGATGTTTCGGGAGCGATAAAATCCGCCAGACAGAAATTAGGCAGGCCCTGGGCCTTTTTGTTTTGCTGGCGAAGGAAATGAAAAGTAGTAAAGGGCTGTTCGCCTTCTTTCTTCGAAAGTTTTACGTCGTCAGATTCAGTGCGCGATGCCGGATAAAATCCGACCACTCCGTTTGCCTGAAGACTTCTTGCGTGAATAATCTGGTCCAGCATTTTCTGCGCGTCGTCGAAGAGTTTCTGCGCTTCTACTCCTACCACTGAATCCTTTAAAATTCCAGGGTAGCGCCCCGCCAACATCCACGTTTGAAAGAAAGGTGTCCAATCGATATACTTTCTGATTTCTTCCAACGGAAAATTCAGGAATGCCTTACAACCTAAAAACGATGGCTTTGTGATGGGTGTCTTACTCCAATCTATTTTAACCTGATTCCTTCTCGCGTCTGCAAGCGGAATGTAATTTTTTTGTTCCTTTCGTTTTTCATAATCAGCCCGGAGGTTTGCATATTCTTCCTTCACCCGTTTTTTAATGTTTCCAAATGTCTCCGGATTTATAAACTCGCTGGCAACCGGTACACTACGCGATGCATCCAAGACGTGAACAACCGGACCGTCATACACCGGATCAATCTTTACTGCCGTGTGTATACGCGACGTAGTGGCTCCTCCGATAAGTAACGGCATGGTCATCTTTTCCCGCTGCATTTCCTTGGCCATGTGTACCATTTCATCCAGAGAAGGAGTGATTAAACCACTTAATCCGATGATATCAACTTTCTCCCGCCTGGCTGCTTCAATGATTTTCTCAGACGGGACCATTACACCCAGATCTACTACATCATAGTTATTACAGGCCAGCACTACCCCCACTATATTTTTTCCAATGTCGTGTACATCGCCTTTTACGGTTGCCATCAGAATTCTGGCCGCCGGTTTTTCAACACCTCCTGCCCTTCGTTTTTCCTCTTCTAAAAACGGCGTAAGGTAGGCAACGGACTTCTTCATTACCCGAGCACTTTTGACCACCTGCGGTAGGAACATTTTACCGGCACCAAAGAGATCTCCAACGACGTTCATTCCTGCCATCAACGGGCCTTCGATTACGTTCAGTGGTTTTCCATATTTTACACGTGCTTCTTCCGTGTCCTGGTCAATAAAGTCAATCACTCCCTTAACCAGTGCATGCGTGATTCTTTCCTCAATAGTTCCTTTTCTCCATTCATCATCTACTTCTTTCTTCTTTGCAGAGCCCTTTACTGTTTCTGCGTACTCGAGTAATCGCTCTGTAGCGTCATCTCTCCGGTTTAGCAACACATCTTCGACACGTTCCAACAACTCTTTGTCAACCGCATCATACACTTCCAGCATGGATGGGTTTACAATACCCATGTCCATGCCATTCTTAATAGCGTGATACAGAAAAGCTGAATGCATAGCTTCCCGAACTTTTTGGTTTCCGCGAAAGCTGAACGATACATTGCTAACGCCACCGCTCACATGCGCATCCGGCAGATTTTCACGAATCCACTTTGCTGCCCGGAAAAAATCAATGGCATAATTTCTATGCTCCTCAATACCGGTCGCTACGGGAAAAATATTTGGATCGAATATTATATCCTGCGGCGCGAAGTTCACTTCATTAACAAGAATGTCGTACGCTCGTTTGCAGATGGATATTCTGCGTTCGTAAGTATCCGCCTGCCCTTGTTCGTCGAAGGCCATGACCACGACAGCGGCACCGTATAGTTTTACCAGTTTTGCCTGACGGACGAATTCCTCCACTCCCGCCTTCATGCTTATGGAGTTTACGATACCCTTACCCTGAAGGCATTTCAGCCCAGCCTCAATGACGTTCCATTTTGATGAATCGACCATCACAGGGATCCGGGAAATCTCTGGTTCAGCTGCCATGAGATTCAGGAACCTGACCATAGCGGCTTCCGAATCGATCATCCCCTCATCCATATTCACATCTATGACCTGCGCACCACCACGCACCTGATCCAGTGCGACTTCCAGCGCTTCATCAAACTTGTCTTCTTTAATAAGCTTTAGAAATCTTGCGGATCCGGTAACATTTGTTCGCTCGCCGATATTAACAAAATTGGATTGATCGGTAATTTCAATCGCTTCTAACCCGCTGAGCTTTAAGGGATGGTGTTTCATAGTTAGTCAATGGTCGATGGTCGATGGTCGATGGTCGATGGTCCATAGTCCATGGTCGATGGTCGATGGTCCATAGTCAATGGTCAATGGTCAATGGTCAATGGTCGATGGTCAATGGTCGATGGTCAATGGTCGATAGTCAATGGTCAATGGTCAATGGTCAATGGTCGATGGCTAATGGTCCTATTACTATGGACTATGGACTATCGACTATGGACTACTTTAATGAATTTCTTAGTGCTTGAATTCCTTTAATAATTTCTGTAAGGCGTTCATAATACTTTTCGAAGTCATTTTGTTCGATGAGTTCTCTTTTCTTTGCGAGGTAAAGACAACCTACTACTTCAATTGAAGAACGAATGGAGTAACCTAAGAATTTCTTAAACTCCGGTGTAGTTTGTCCGGTTGATCCCTCCGCAATATTTAATGATATCGAATCACAAGCCCTTTTAATCTGACTGGTCAAAACATACATTTCGCCTTTCGGGAAAGTCTTCACCAATTCAGAAATATCGCCTGACAAATCAACCGCTTGTTCCCAAACTCTTAATTGCTCAAACTTAAATGCCATATATAAAAATTCTCACTCCCCAAAAACTTTCGACTATGGACTATCGACTATCGACCATGGACCATCGACTATTGACCCTCAACATCTACCAATTCACGATGAACCTCTCTCGGTTTATATCTTGCAGCCAGGTCAGCAATAACTTTTATGTGATCCGGCGTAGTGCCGCAGCACCCACCCAGTATATTCACCAATCCTTCTTTTAAAAACTCTTCAACCTGCGCTCCCATTTGCTGGGCGGTTTCATCATATTGCCCGAACTCGTTGGGCAACCCTGCATTGGGATATGCACTTACAAAGAATGGTGCCTTGTCACTCAGCGTTTGCAGATAAGGACGAAGTTGTGATGCCCCCAAGGCACAGTTCAACCCTATGCTCAGCAAGGGCACATGAGAAACCGAAATCAAAAAAGCCTCCGTAGTTTGTCCTGACAATGTTCTTCCGCTGGCATCGGTGATTGTACCCGAAATCATAATCGGAACCTTCTTGTCCGTTTCTTCAAAAAGTGTCTGTATGGCAAAAAGTGCAGCCTTTGCATTAAGCGTATCAAACACTGTTTCCACTAACAGCATGTCAACACCACCATCCAACAACCCTTGCGCTTGTTGTTTGTACGCTGTTACCAGCTGATCAAATGTAATAGCGCGGTATCCGGGATTGTTTACGTCGGGTGACAACGAGGCTGTTCTGTTTGTTGGTCCCATTGCTCCCGCAACAAAGCGTGGTTTCAGGGGCTCTTTTTTGGTGAACTCAACAGCAACCTCTTTGGCTATTTTTGCTGACTGATAGTTAAGGTCGTAAACGACATCTTCAAGGCCATAATCGGCCTGCGCAATCGTTGTGCCGCTGAATGTATTTGTTTCTGCAATATCGGCCCCTGCTTCGAAATACAGACGATGGATCTCTTTAATGATGTCCGGTTGGGTAATTGATAGCAAATCATTATTGCCTTTAAGCGGCTGTTTATGATTCTTAAACCGCTCACCCCTAAAATCCTTTTCTTCCAACGGATGACGCTGGATCATCGTACCCATTGCACCGTCCAGTACCAGGATCCTATCCTTTAAGATGTCTTCAATTTTCATCAGCCCTCTTTCTTTAGTTATCCTATCCAGAGAGCCCGGCTTGGTGGGTTACTTATCTTCTCCTCCCGACGTGTCGGAAGAAAGGGATTTAGCACAACACTCCGGTTTCGATTTCGGAATAGGATGCTAAGACGTCATCGGGCCCAGTCCCTCGGTCTTTCTGGATAAGTGGTGCAAAGAAAAACAATAAGTGGTTAAAATAAAAAGCAATCGTGTAAATTTGATCCGAATGAAACTAGCCGCAATCGACATTGGCTCTAATGCCATCCGTTTTCAGGTTTCAAGTGTTTTGGATACTCCCCCGAAAGTCCTCTTCAAAAAACTAGAATATATACGATTTCCACTGCGTCTCGGCCATGATGTGTTTACACTGGGAACGATCAGCGACAAGAGTGCGGCAAAGTTTAAAACCCTGATGCGTGCGTTTCGGCTGCTGATTGAATTGTATGAAGTGACGGATTATATGTTTTGTGCCACTTCCGCCATGCGAGAATCCGACAACGGACAGGAACTGGCAAACCAGGTACAGTCGGAGCTCGGTATAACAATTGAAATAATTGATGGTAATCGCGAGGCTGAATTGATCAACAGGGCAATCAGTTCTTACTTGGGCGACAAAACTTATCTCCATATTGATGTGGGTGGAGGTAGTACAGAGTTAAACCTGTATACCAATGGAAACAAGATCAAAACCAGGTCATTTAAAATTGGCTCGGTTAGAGTGCTCGAGGGCAATGATTCACCTGTGATGTGGGCAGACATGGAGCATTGGGTCAAGGAGCACGTCAAAAAAAACTATGGGAAAGTAACAGCTGTCGGTACCGGAGGAAACATTAGCAAGATCTTTGAACTTGCCAAGATGAAACCCGGAAAGACAATCACTATTAGGAAAGTCAAAGAGATTCACGCGATGATCCGGAACCAGTCGATAGACGACCGTATTTATAAATTACAGATGAACCCCGACCGTGCTGATGTGATTATACCTGCTATCGATATCTACATAAAAGTTATGGAATGGGCCCATTCAACAACCATACTCGTACCGGAAGTTGGTTTGAAAGATGGAATAATACTCCACCTGTATGAGAAAAACCTGAAGCAGATCAAGCTAGAATTCTAACGAAAGACTATTTGCGTTTTCGTAAATCAACATTGCTCTTACCTTTCTTCCGTTCCTCCACTTTTAAGTCTATCAGGTATGCCAGCGAAATTCTGAAACCCTGGTTTCTTGACCGAAGCGGATCTTCAAAGTACGTATCCAGGAAAACTCCGTCCGTTTTGGATATATAGGTATGCCCTAGTTCGTATCGTACAGAGACCATAATCCGCTGCCTGTTTGCAGGCTCCAATACCAACCCTGCCACCAGATTAAGTCCCAGCTGAAACCGGTTAGGATCGACTACATTCATCTCATCAGCAGCCTGATCCTCAGGAGCTTTCTTAAATACCATGCGGTACGATAATTCGGGGCTGTTAATTTCTTCCAGATCGGAGTTGTAGAGTGTTCCCTTACCGCCGAGCAGGTAACTGATGTTCGGTCCGATACCCATGAAATACTTGAACTCCTTACTCCTTCCGATTTTTGCCTTAAAATCCACGGTATAGCTGATGGGCATTTCGATATAGTTGTAACGGGCGGTACTGTTGAGTTTTGTATCCAACTTCCCATCGAGATGGCGACCTTTTGAGGAGTACAATAACGATGTGTGCAGAAAAAATCTCTTTTGCACTTTAAACGACAAATGACCTCCCACATGAAATCCCACGACCGGTGTAGTCCGATAGGCATCCTTCAGGTCTTTATTGCTAAACGAAGTCCATGAATAATTAATGCCGCCAACCGGACCAACCAGTATTTGTGAAAAGGCACTTGTTATCAGGATGCTTAGTAAGAAGGCAAGCGGGTACTGTGCTTTCACTTTATGCAGTTAAAAAAATTGTCTCAATATTAAGATAAAGCTCTAAGTTACTGAAGATTGTTTGCCAATAAAAACAAAAAAACGCCGTATATTCGTACGTTTAGGGGAAAATATCCTAATCGGAAGTGAAGCAGTTGGTGTGCGTTTCGATATTTTTTTAGCTGGCGAAGCTAGTCTACCAGGATTATGAAGTGACTTTTTTGCTTTTGCCCATATTAATGGATGTGAATGCGCTACTTTTTTAACTGTTTCATTGGCTTTCTTTTTTGGGTTTGCTGTCTTTCCGGACAAGCACAAAATTTCCCTGTCTATAACAGTTTTTATCTCAACCCCTTTTTATACAACCCGGCCGAGGCAATAACCGACTATTCCCAGATATACGCACTTCATCGTCAGCAATGGATGAGTATTGAAGGCGCCCCTGTTGCATCTACCCTTACGTTCACGACCCTGATGAATGAGTCAAGGGCCGGTATAGGTGGTAAGGTCTCTACCTATAAACGTGGGCTTCTATCGACAACTGATTTTTCGGTTGCTTATGCGTACGGTTTGCCGGTCGGACAAAAAAACTGGCTCTTTTTCGGATTATCCGGCGGGGCGATTTCCAATACAATTGACCTCACAAAAGTAACGGATCCAAACGACCCGGCGCTCGCCTCGTATCTGGCCGACAACATACAGCCAGCGGCAGGTTTCGGAATGTTGTACCGCTCGGGATCGGGTATTAATATAGGCATATCACTTCCTCAACTCTTCCCTCCTTCTTTTAATGGCGACGCAAATTTCAGCAATACAACTGTGTCGCCAGCCGACAACGTGTTTTTTACTATTTACTATAAGAGAAAAGTTGACAGCAAGATCGTAAGTAAAAACAAAGGAGGATTACGAAAGAAAGTAAAAACCGAGGAAGCCGTAGCGCCTCTCGAAGCGTACTTCAATTACAAATATTCAAAGTTTGGCAATAGCCAGTTTGAGCTGCTTGCAAAATTAAACCTGACACAGAATTTCTGGCTTGGCGCCTCGTATCGTCTTCCCTATGGATTTACCGGAAACCTGGGAATAAATTTGCAGCGTTTTGTACTGGGATACTCATACGAGCCGGGCAGCCAGCCACAGGATGGATTCTCGCAAGGCACTCATGAGGTAATTTTAGGCCTGAAATTAGGTCAGCAAAAAACATTTAAGCGAGCCGCCCCAGTTCTGCGGTCAACATTAACCAAAACACCTGCGGAAAGGCATACCGCCCGATTCCAGGAGACAGTCGAAGATCCCAATAATATCAATCAAACAGGCGGGGAGGCCAAGAAGCGGTATTTCGTTGTGATTCGGTTATTCAATGACTTTACACAAGCTGATGTCTATAAACGCAAGCTGATAACTGATAAATTTAATGCGGAAGTATTCTATAATCCTCAGGACAAGAAGTATTATGTACACGTTCTTGAGACCTTAAAGGCAGCAGAAGCTCACGAAGAAGTGCGAAACCTTAAGGCATACACAAAACTGAAGGAAGCACGGGTACTTATTGTCACTACCGAAAAATAGGATTGGGTTACATTTTATAATCGTTAAAGCATTTATGATACCATGAACACAGTACCATACATCTTTCGACGACTCGCCACAATTTTTGCCTTCGTCTTCATCAGCATCGTTGCTGCCAGAGGGCAAAAACCTGAAATAAAATCAATTGATAAAGTTTCGGGCAGCATGGAGGAGCTTGTTACCATACAGGGTTCATTTTTCGGCACCAACATCAATAATATTGCCGTCACCTTTGGTGCGTCGAGGGGCACGGTGCTGTCGGTCACCGATCAGCTTCTAGTGGCAGCCGTCCCACCCGGAACGACCTATAATACCGTTGCTGTTACAAACCTTGTTAACGGGCTTACCGGATTTACAAACCCACAATTCCTTCTCAATTTTCGTGGCTCGGCCGGGTTTGACGTGGCCAAACTGCAGGGGCAATTCGATTTTCCAGCCGGTGCTCCTACCAAGGAAGGCCTTTACGACCTGTGCATGTGCGACTTCGACGGAGATAGAAAAGTTGACGTGGCTACAGCAAACGACAATACATCGTTCGTAAATATATTTCCGAACGCATCAACCCCCGGAACGGTAGCATTTCCCAGTAAAATAGCGTTGAACATCGCGTCCAGATCGCTTCACATTCAATGTGGAGACCTCAATGGTGATGGGAAGCCTGATCTCGTGGCTACCGAAAGCGGAGCAACCGACAAAGTATTCATACTAAAAAATAATAGTACCGGTGTAGGCAGTTTTGCTTTCTCCGCCCCGCTTACTATCACCCTTCCCGGAAAGCGTCCGAAGCGAATAGAAATTGGCGACCTGGATCTGGATGGTAAACCGGAAGTGGTTTTAACATCACAAGGAAATAATTCGGTTACGGTTTTGGTAAATCAGAGTACACTCGGATCTATTTCATTCTCACCGGTTCCCCCCATCAGTATCGTAATCCCCGGTGCCGCAAGCACGGAAGGCCTTGCCGTGGAGGATTTGAATGGAGATAGCCGCCCGGAAATCATTACTAGTCAGTTTCAAACCAATTCGGATATTTATATCATATCAAACGTAAGTTCCCCTGGATCCTTTTCTGCCGGCGCAATACGAACGATTACGGTGGGGACTCCTATCAAGAACATCCGTGTCGGAGATCTGGATGGAGACCGCAAACCGGATATTGCCTATACTAAACTAACATCTTCTGAAGTCGGACTGATTCTGAATCAAAGCACCTCATCTGCTTTTAATTTCATTTCCGCCCCCAGCATCGCAACCGATGTGACACCCTGGGGCATTGATTTTGGAGATTTGGACGGCGACGGAAAAGCCGATATAGTAATTGCCTCTATTACCCGAAAATCTATTACGATACTAAATAATACCAGTGTAGCCGGAAGCCTTTCTTTTAATCGGTTCGTTCACCCAACAACCTATATTAACCGTCATATTAATCTCTGTGATGTGGATACGGACGGGAAACCGGATATTGTTTTTACGAGTATCGACGATAATAACCTCAACATCGTGGCTTCCAAGGTTTCGATTTTTCGAAACAGAACCTGTCTGATCCCTCAGGTAGTACCCCCGGGGCCGTTAGATGCCTGTTCAGGTTTAGCACTGGAATTGGTGGCTACCAAGGGAGGCGGAGTAACCTATGAATGGACTAACACAACAACTAGCACTACCGTTGCCGGCACCAATGTTTACACCCCGACTGTTTCCGGTGATTACTTTGTCACTGCTATTTCTGAAGGCGGAAACTGCAAAGAGGTTTCCAACTCGGTAAAAGTCACGATATCCCCGGGTACTGCTCTGGACCCGGCACCAGTCAACAACGGACCTGTCTGCATTGGCGAAACCCTCAACCTACAGATTTCTAACAACCTGGGAGCTGGGTACACCTATCACTGGACAGGCCCTGATAACTATCAAAGCACTGGATTGAACCCGGCACCTGTTACCAATTTTCAAGTCAAGAATGCCGGGATTTATACCGTTAACGTACGTGCCAGTAGCGGCTGCGTGGCGCGGCAGGAAATCACCCTCGTAGAGGCAGTGGATTTGCCTGACTTCAATGTCTCATTCACCGGATCTGCCTTCATTTGTCAACCTGATTTTAAATCACTTTCTGTATACCCCGCTGTACCCGGCTTCACGTACCAGTGGTATGAAAAAACATCAGGAATCATTGCAGGAGCCACCGGAGTTACGTTGCTTAGAAACACATCGGGTGAGTATTATTACCAGGCGACATCTTCCAATCCCGGATGTCCTGTCACGACCTCCAAAAGTGCAATCCTGACTGTCGTTGCCCCTCCTGTTGCCGCATTTACAGTGCCTGTCTCAGCCTGCAGAGGACAAGAAGTATCGTTTGTGAATCAGTCAACCTCCGATGCTTCAGCAACGGCCTCTTATTTGTGGAACTTTGGTGACGGTCAGACTTCTCCGGCTCAGAACCCAACGCACATCTATTCTTCAGCCGCTGCCTATACGGTAAGTCTTACTGTTTCATATCCAAGCAATGCTTGCCCGGTAACGACAACCAGGCCGATCACCATTACGGATGCCCCGGCCGTCAGCATCATCACAGCGGATGATGCGTTCGAAGTCTGCCCGGGAGGAAGCCTGGTACTTGGCGTAAGCGCTACCTTCTCTTATTACCTATGGAGCACGGGGGCCACAACGTCGTCTATAACCGCCTCCACCGCCGGAGAATACAGTGTCGAAGTAACGGCTTCGAACGGATGTGAGTTGAAGGCGATACAGCAAGTAACCGCGCTGCCTGCTCCTGTGGTAACGGTCAGCGCAACTCCGGAAGAGATAAACGAGGGGGAGAGCTCGCAACTTTCGGCATCCGGACTTCTTTCGTTCAACTGGCTTCCTGCAGAGTCACTTTCTGCTCCCGACCAGGCAGAACCTGTTGCCACGCCCGTAACCTCGACATCCTATACTGTAACAGGAGTAGATGCGAATGGTTGCGAAGGCCAGGCGACCATAAATCTGCGGGTAATCGGCGAGTCGACAGTTAGTAAGCTGGGACCTAGCAATTTTTTCTCACCAAACGGGGACGCCGTTGGACAATATTGGGTGATAGAACGGATAGAGGATTATCCACAGTGTACAGTAACCATTTATGATGATAAAGGTGTGAAGGTATACGATGCAAAACCGTACGAAAACAACTGGGCAGGTACCTACAACGGAGGTAAACAATTGCCTGATGGTGTTTATTATTATATCATACGCTGCGATGGCGAAGAAAATATGCCCAGAACGGGAAGCATAACGTTACTCAGATAAGGAATTGAGGGTTAAAATAACGTTTTTTGCTTTGGTATCCGTTTTGATAAGGGCTCTGGATTAAGCGAGTATTTGTAAAAACTTACATCCGTGGTTACGAAGGCTCCGGTGATTAAATTAACGTCAAGGAAGCTATTTACAAAACCGGTTTCACTTAATTGAATTCAAATACTAAACCCATGAGAAGGTTATCGTTCCTTTTTACGTTTTTACTCAGTCTTAGTACGGTCGGAGTGTTTGCCCAGGAAATTTGCGCAAACAACATCGATGATGATCTGGATGGTTTTATAGACTGTTTTGATAATGAGTGCGCTAACAATATTGTATGCGATGGCGGGTACGTGGGAAATGATTTGTTATGTGAAGCCAAGCCCGCAGAATTCCCCAGATTTACATTAGCACTGGAATCTGCATCCCCAAATGGTTCAGCTATTCACCTCGGTCGTACCGTCGTCGGCGATGTAGACCGGGACGGTGTTCCGGAAATCATAACTACAAACCAGTATTCCAGAAAAATCTTCATTCTTAATGGAAATAACACGGCTGGCGTAAATACCATTCAAAGGGAAATAACAGTGGGATATTCGCCCTCCTGGACGGATATTCTTATGGCCAATATCGACAATGATAATTGTGCTGAAATCTTTGTGGTTAGCACCGGCTGGAGAGTTTATGCATATGATTGTAACCTGACACAAATCTGGTCCAGGCAGTTACCCAATGATCCCGGTATGATGGGCCTCGCCGATTTTAATGGCGATGGCAAGGTTGAATTATATGCACGAAATGCAATTTACAACGCCCATAACGGTAATGTCATTGTTGCCCCTGGAGCAAATTGGTTCGATTTCAACGGCGGGCCAGTCGCAGTGGATATATTAAATGATGCTACCAAAAATGCTCATTTATTAACCGATGTGATCAAAGACGATAACCTTGAACTGGTTGCCGGCGGTGCCATTTTTAGTGTGAACATTGGTGCGGGAACGATTACCTCTGAGAAAACTATTGCGAATTACGGAAAGAAAGATCCAGGTGATGCAACGAGTATTGCTGATTTTAATTTGGATGGTTCCCTTGATGTAATTGCTTCGGGGTTAAACACAAACAACAATGATGCTTCAGTTTTCTTCTGGGATGTTAAAACAAATATTGTAAAGACATATTCCGATCCAATTCCCGGAAACTTCACAATCGAAGCTTGCCCAACCAGGACAGGAACATACTACCAGGACGGGTGGTATCGGGGTTTAGGAAGAATTAACATAGCCGACCTGGATGGGGACGGGCAACTTAACCTGGCCTACGTTTCCGGTAAGTTTTTATATGCACTGAAAGAAGACCTTACGCCCCTCTGGCCAAAAGTAACCGTTAACGAAGAGACATCCGGTAACACAGGTTGTACCCTTTTTGATTTTAACGGCGATGGCCAATCAGAGATTGTTTACCGGGACGAGAAGTACATCTATATCATCAACGGAACTAACGGAACAATTTTTACACAACAGCCCTGCGTTTCCCGAACAAACCGCGAATACCCTGTGGTTGCCGATGTAGATGCCGATGGCAATACTGAGCTCTGCGTAACCTGTCGTACCGTTGACTTTTTTCCAAATGGCGGTATAACCGATCCAACAGATCCAGCCTATGACGATACCGATGACACCAACTTTTGCTCTCTCAATAATGCCGAATTCTCGCAAGTGCGGGTATTCCGCTCAGGAGCAGAACCCTGGGTACCGGCCCGCAGGGTTTGGAATCAGCACGGTTACTATAACGTAAATGTTAATGATGACCTCACGATTCCCAGAGTCCAACAAAAGCACCACCTTGTCTTTTCTTCAAATGTCTGTACGGTAGGCCCTAATCGACCGTTAAACAGTTTTTTGAACCAGTCACCGTTCCTGAATTCACTTGGTTGTCCGAAGTATGCTTCCCCCGACCTTGCTCATGTTCCGAATTCACTGACAGTGAATCCGCCTACTTGTCCGGATGGAAATTTTACCATTTCCTTCCAGATAACCAACCTCGGTGACCTGGCGTTGAGTGGTACCGTGCCCATCACTTTTTACAACGGTAACCCAACTCTCGTCGGCGCCATTAAGCTAAACACCATTAACGTCACTTTAAATTCGTTTGCAGTCGGGGCGGTACAAAGTATAACCAACGCAACGGTTAACGGTCCAGGTACCGCATTCATCTTGTATATTGTTCTGAATGATGGAGGAACAACGGTACCAACACCTATTAGTCTTCCAAATACCAATTTTATCGAGTGTAATTACGACAACAATATTATTTCCACTCCAGTCGTACCGCTGCCGGTTGCGATTACAGCACTCAAAGTTCAGGATAACATTAAATGTAATCCGGCTACTACACCAGATAACGGTGCCGTGCGAGCCTTTATACCAAACGGCGCAGTTGAAAACACAACAGACTATAATTTCTATTGGTCGATTGGCGCAGTTGCTAAACCAATAGCCAGCGCGGATTTTGTGGGACCTGTATTTAGCGGCCGTCCAGGAGGAACCTACACGGTTTATGCTATTCATAAAACAGCCAGCTGTAGCTCCGATACCGTTCAGGTGGTGGTTGATCAGATCGATAAGGTAGTGACAGTACGGATCGACCCGGGAAACCCATACGATAATTGTAAGAACCCAAATGCCGGCCTTCGTGCAGTGGTGAATGATCCAGACGGTGATGGGATTGGAGATCCTGTAGGTGACTACACCTATACATGGTATGAAGGAAATGATATTTTTACTTCACCTCAAATCGGCGTGAGCCATGTTATTACGGGGCTTAACCCCATCACCTACACCGTGTTGGTGAGGCATAAGGCGACAGGATGTCAAACCATTCAGTCGTACACTATTCCAGACCAAACCACCAAGCCTGTTCCTACTGTAACCAAAGTTGATGCCTTATGTTCGGCAGCGGCAACCGGTAGCGTTTCGGCCACCGTTGGCGGAATAGTAGCGGGACACACTTTTGAATGGTATAACGGAAACTCGGTGAAGCCCGCGCCAGATTTCACCGGAGCAAACTATCAAAACCTGACCACCGGAAACTACACACTCGTGGTTACATTAAACTCGTCAAAATGCAGCTCGGATCCGGTTACAGTCTCAATTATCCAGACACTTCCCCCGGTTGTGACAGCCACTGTGACTTCCAACCAGATTTCCTGTGATCCCGCCCTTCCAACGGGTGCGGTAGCAGCTTCTGTCGGTGGAGTTACCACGGGATTTACGTTTGAATGGTTCAGAGGACAAAATACTTTAGTGGCAAACCTGATTGCGAGTACCAGCAGTGTTACCAGCTTGACCAACGGAGTCTATACTGTAAAAGCCACAGATCCTGTTACAGGATGCTCCGATACAGAGGAAGTAACTGTGACGTTTGACGTCGTCACTCCCGTACTTACCCTGGCATCCTCTACGAATGCTTCACGCTGCGTACCGCCCAACGGTTCGATTACTGTTGCGGTGAGCCCGGACACTCCAGCTGACTATACGTTCTTCTGGTACGACGGACTTGTTGTCAAGGCCACGCCCGACTATCCGGATACCGATGAAACGCTCAGTGGATTGCCTGAAGGAACGTATACGGTTAGAGCCATTAATAACCTGCGTCATTGTGAAACTCAACCCATCACGGTTACCATCATCGGCAATGCACCTGTCATTACCTTTAACCAGGGTGCCACCATACGACCCAGCACGTGTAACGATAACAATGGATCATTAACGGTATCCGTGAGCGCACCGGGCAACGTCACGGGATTTGATTTCGAATGGCGCAGCGGACAAGCCCCTTTCCAGTCACCCGCAATTACGACGGTCGCAAATACTGCCTCTTCGACGACTGCTTCTGCGCTGGTTACCGGTATCTATACTCTTATCGTGACTAACCGGGATAACGGCTGCACGGCGTCTCAGACGTTTGATCTCCCCTTTGACGATGCCCAGGTTCTTAAATACGTAAGTCAAACTGATATCAATTCCTGCGTTCCCGGAACTAACGGTGATATTACCATTGAGCTTATAGAGACCTTAGGCTACTTAAAAAGCGACTACCGAATTGACGTTTTTGAGGGTGCTAATGACCTCGGTCCTTCGGGAACCGTATTCCGATCGTTCAACGGTATAAACGGTACACCGGAGTATGTTCTTACCAGCCCTCTTCAACCGGGGTTCTATACCTTTGTTGCTGTGACTATCAATCCCGCCAGAAGCACATTCAATTGCCGGTCCGTACCCGTAACTGCTGAATTGAAACGCATTACAGAGAACCCCGTATTTACAGCCAGTCCGCCAATTAACAATGTAAACTGTGCGGGCGCTCCTGGAACCGGCCAGTTGTCACTGACACTGGTCAGCCCAACAGCTAACCCTGCTGATTATTCCTTTGATTGGTTTGAGGGACCGACAACTTCATCGCCGCCACTTGGCACGGCCACATCGGGTATTGAAGCAGGTGTAAATGGAGAGTTTGCATTGAACCTCAGCACAGGGATTTATACGGTCCTGGTGACTAAAACCTCAGGTGCCTCAGCCGGCTGTTCTTCGGTTGCCACGTACCAGATATTCGAGGATCTCCCCATCATTACCATTGCCAAGCCTGACATAACCGTCGTGGATATCACGCGATGCGATATGATGACAGCCGGATCTGTAACCGTTAATTCCGTCAGGGAAGACGGAGTCGCACTTGCTCCTGGTAATTACTCATACGAGTGGTTTACCGATAGTCCCGGGGGACCTCAGCTTATCGTTGGCGCGACACTGAATACGTTGCCTAACCAACCTGCCGGAATATATTACGTGCGGCCTACCAATCTGACAAGCAATTGTAGCACGGGTGAACTAATCGCGGTTGAAATTCTGGACAGGACGCTCAACACCGTTGGTGTGGATCTGGCCAGCTTTATTATACCAACGCAATGCCTGAAGCCCACTAATGTTCCCGGAGAGTTAGTAGTCCTCGCCTCAGGAACCAGTGTCAGCGGTTATACCTACACGTGGCATAACGGGCAATCCGTTGCCGATCCCATCATACCAGGCTCAGGACCTAATGGCGAGGTCGCGCAAAACCTTGGTTCGGGCTTCTACACGATTGATGTACTCAACAACACTACGCAATGCCGGATTACCGACACCTATCAGCTGCCTCTGGACGTAAGGCCCGTGACCATCGCTGCCTCAGCAGAACCACTCACCGTATGTTTTGTAACTCCAAAAGACGGGGCCGTGTTTGCTTCAGTGACCAGTGGTAATAAGAACGATTATACCTATAACTGGTACCTGGAAACCGTCAAGCCTGCGGCCGATTTCACCAGCACTACGCTGGGACCGGTTACCGATTTGGCCGTGGGTAATTACATCGTTATCGCCGTAGATAATCTGGATGCCGGATGTACAGTTTCCGATACTGTAACGGTGACAGACAATCGCATATTGCCTGTTGTTGTTGCAACACCGCTTGCGCCATTAACTATCTGCGACCCAACCCGACCCGACGGCGTGGCCGCTGCCAATGTTGGAGGAGATGTAATCAACCACACATTCAACTGGTTTAGCGGTGCCCCTCCTGCCGGCGCTTCATTCTTCACCGGCTCGCAGGTTTCAGACCTTGGCGCCGGGACTTATTCTGTCATAGCTACCCATATTATCAGTGGATGTTCAGATACTACCCAGGTGGCCATAGATGTCATGCAACTGCCTATACCTATTCCTCAAATTGAAATTCTGTCCATGGTGACCAGCTGTATTGAAGACAATGGCGCACTATCCGTTTCTGTGGGTGGAAATACAAGTGAGTACGTCTTTGATTGGTATATTGGAAACGTAGAAAAAGCGATCCCGGATTTTGTCGGGGAAATTTATGATAGCCTCGCCGTAGGCTTCTATTCAGTCACCGCCACGAGCCGGATAACGGGATGTAAATCTCCATTAGCAATTGAAGAGATAATTGAAGATCCAAAATTCCCCGAATTCAATTTTACTACCATTGCCGCCATGTGTAAACGTGATGCCAGTGAGCCGGGGACAGGTCTCGCCGCCATTTTTGTTACCAATGGTGTGGATATCGGGTCAATCGTATGGGATGTAAACGGCACAAGCGTTGCGGGTCCGATTCTTTCCGGTGTAGATGCAGGTATATATCCCGTGACTGTTACAACGGCATTTGGATGCGCCCTCACCAAGGAAATTGAGATCAAGACAGAAATTCATCCATTCAATGGTGTATCCAGAAATGCTGACGGACAAAACGATATCTTTTATATCAATTGTATCGAAAGTTTCCCGACGAACATTGTAAAGGTGTTTAATCGGGCGGGCACACTGGTGTACGAAGCAGAGGGGTACGATAACAACGGAACATTCTTCGACGGAAAATCGAACAAGGGAATTAGCCTGATGGGTACAAATCTTCCCGGCGGAACGTACTTTTATGTAATTGATAAACGGGATGGTTCTAAACCGATTGCTGGATATCTTGAATTAGTTAATTAACTTAAGGCCGAATGAAGGCGATTCTTAATAGAATTTTTTTTACGGCACTTGTCCTTGTGACTTCCTTTTCATTGAGTATGGCACAGCAATATCCTGTGTTCTCCCAATATTACTTCAATGAACTGGTTATCAATCCTGCCTACGCGGGTAACCATGTGCAGTTAAGCCTGACTGCCATGTACCGTAATCAGTGGGTTAATTTCCCGGGTGCGCCAAAAACGTTTAGTATAACCGGGCACACTGCCATGGCAAAAAACAAGGTTGGTGTGGGCTTAATGGTGAATCATGATGAGATCGGGAGTTATAAGAATGAGCACATTTATGCCAGCTATTCCTATAAGATCCACTTTCCTGAAGCCACATTATCGATGGGGCTGCAGGCTGGAATTAATCTGTTAGGTGCCGACTACAGCAAGTTAGACCTGCAGAACCCCGGTGACGCAGCCTTCTATAATATCTTAAATGAGGTGAAACCAAATTTTGGGGCAGGACTATTCTTTACCAAGAAGAATTTCTTCGTTGGCTTTTCGGTACCGTTTATCCTGAACAATAAAATTGCCAATTCAGTCGAGGGCTTATTGGGCCAATTGACTGAGGCACGGTACTATTTTCTCAGATCCGGCGTCGTGTTTCCGATTGACGGAATGAAGAAAGTTAAAATGAATCCATCTATCCTGCTTCGAACACAGGAAGGCCAGCCGCTGAGCCTGGATGTAAATACAGCGTTTATTTTTTATGACGTATTCAGTGCGGGAGTATCGTACCGGTCTGGTGACTCCTTCATTACGTTTGTAGATCTCAAAATAACCGATCGGTTTCATTTTGGATACTCCTACGATTGGACTCAATCCGACCTGAACAGATTTTCAAATGGAACCCATGAGTTTATGCTGAATTATCGCACCCGGATCCGTGGCATACATAAGGATCCGAAGTGCCCTCAGTATTATGATTATCGCTAAGCAATAAAAGGGTAACGGCTTCATCACCTAATACAGACGAAGTAATTGTCTGAATGTCCTCAGAATAGATTCGCTCCCATCACAATCTCACGGGTAACGTGGTAGAATTCTTTGTGGATATTAAAGGGTGGCTCGCCATTTTGTTTTTTGACGTACGTTCCATCTTCCTTCATCGTGTAGGAATTTACGTTGTCCTTCAGGTTATAACGAAGGTTATTGATAGCCTGTTTTTTCAGGAAATCGTCATCCAGTAAGAAGAGAGATTCAATCCGACGATCAAAACTACGTACCATGGCATCCGCGCTGCCAATGTAGACTTTTGGATTACCTGCGTTGTGGAAAAAATAAATGCGGGAATGCTCCAGATATTCGCCCACTATAGAATTCACTTCTATGTTTTCACTAACGCCTGTCCTGCCCGGGCGCAGACAGCACATACCCCGGACAATTAGTTTAATTTTAACACCAGCCTGCGATGCCGCGTATAACTCATCGATCAGTTCCTTATCCTGTAAAGAGTTTAATTTAATGACGATACCGGAAGATTGCCCTGTTCTGGCATTGTCCGCTTCCCGCTTAACAAGATTGCAGAGTTGAATCCGCATGTCACGTGGAGAGGTTATAAGATTCCGGTAGGCGGAAGGTTGTGAGTGACCGGTGATTACATTGAAGAACTCCGAAACATCATTCGCATAGATTTCCTTGGTTGTCAAGAGCCCTATGTCAACATAAAATCTGGAAGTAGCTTCATTGTAATTCCCGCTGGAAAGATGGACATAGCGATAAACCTTGTCTTCTTCTTCCTTGCGCACAATCATGAGCAACTTCGTATGTGTCTTCAGGCTTCCGACACCATAAATGACAAAACAGCCCGCCTTCTGCAGACGCTGTGCCTCCCGCAGGTTATTCTCCTCATCAAACCGAGCCTTGACCTCAAATAATACAGCAACGTGCTTTCCGTTTTCAGCCGCTCTGAGCAATGCTGCCGTAATCCGTGACTCACGCGCAACGCGATAGATTGTTATTTTTATGGAGAGTACGTAAGGATCATCTGCAGCTTTTTCCACCAACTCAAGAACAGGTTCCATAGAGTTATAGGGGTGATGAAGCAGGATATCACGTTCCTTCAGCACATCGAAAAGATCGCGCGTCTCGTTATCCGGAAAATTCAGTGGTTTTATTGGATAATGGAGAGTGACACGTTTATTCCTGAACTCCTTGTGCCCGATAATCTGCAACAGTCCGGAAAAATCAATCAGACTCTCCTGAGGAACATAGAAGATATTATGTTCATCCAGATCCCACTGAATCTTCAGCAAGCGCATCATCCATGGATCCGGGTTCTCTTCCGTCTCCAGCCGGACTACTCTTCCGGATCTTCTGGTCTTCAGCTTCCTGCGCAAATCTTCCAGGAAATTTGATTCGATATCTTCGCTTTCTTCAAGCGTAAAATCGCCATTCCTGTTTATCCGAAACATATTCGTGCTGATGATCTCAACGTTCCGGAAAAGGTTATGAATGTTACTTCTGATAATTTCCTCTATGGGTATAAATTGAGTGACTCCTTCGGAAGCCAGTTCATAAAACCTTGGTAAATTCTGCGGCACCTGAATAAATGAAACCTTTTGCTGATTCTGGTTTTCATGTGGATTCATTGTCACCACACCGAACAGCAACCTGTTATTCATCAGTACCGGAAAGGTGTGATACGTATCAAACACCATTGGCGTAAGCATCGGATAAATGGTTGTAAGGAAATATTCATTTACCCTTTGCGTATTTTCTATCGAAAGTTCATTAAACGCAACGATGGAGAAGCCATTCTTGTAAAACAGCGGACGCAAATACTTTACATAATAGTCATTCTGATCTTTGCAAAATTTTTGCGTTTCAGAAAGCAACAGTTTTCGGAATGGCTCCTCACGCAAACCACTGTAGTCAAAACGTTCCTTCCCATAATCGATATAATTGTAGAGGCTACCCAGCCGGATAGTAAAGAATTCATCGAGGTTGGATGCGGTGATGGAAAGAAATTTAAGCCGGTCAAAAATAGTCCGGTCAACATGCTTGGCCTGATCAAGCACGCGATAATTAAATTTCAGCCAGCTTAAATCCCGGCTGATATAATTACTATCATCGATCTGTTGAACAATTTGTTCTGTCGCAATTAAATCTTCCTCCATACCCCTGTGCTCAACGGTTACTAGATGTCTATACGGGCATACTTCGCATTCTTCTCAATGAATTCCCGGCGGGGCGCTACTTCATCCCCCATGAGCATTGAAAACAAATGGTCAGCTTCGGCCGCTGATTCAATGCTTACCTGCTTAAGTGATCTCTTTGACGGATCCATTGTTGTCGTCCAGAGCTGCTCGGGATTCATTTCACCTAATCCCTTATATCGCTGCACACCAACTGAGTCGTCCTTGCCGCCTCCCAACTCCCTCACAATTAGCTCACGTTCTTCTTCTGTCCAGCAATAACGCTCTTCCCTTCCTTTTTTTACCAGGTACAAAGGAGGAAGTGCAATATAGACGTACCCGCTTTCAATCAGGTCACGCATATAGCGGAAGAAGAAAGTAAGGATGAGTGTGCGTATATGGCTACCGTCTACGTCCGCATCGGTCATAATGATGACCTTATGATAACGAAGCTTGTTCATGTTCAGAGCCTTTTCATCTTCAGGCGTTCCAAAACTTACGCCCAGGGCAGTAATCATATTCTTGATTTCTTCATTGTCGTAAATTCTGTGCTCCTGAGCCTTTTCTACGTTCAGAATCTTTCCACGCAAAGGAAGAATGGCCTGAAAATTCCTGTCCCTTCCCTGCTTGGCCGAGCCGCCAGCAGAATCACCCTCCACCAAGTACAATTCACAAATACTCGGATCTGCGCTCGAACAATCCGCTAATTTTCCTGGTAGTCCTGTGCCAGAAAGCACGTTCTTCCGCTGAACCATTTCGCGTGCTTTACGGGCGGCGTGCCGTGCCTGCGCAGCGAGAATGACCTTGTTCACAATAAGTCTTGCTTCCCTGGGATGTTCTTCGAGATAATTCTGAAGGACCTCCCCTACAGCCTGATCGACGGCGCCCATAACGTCAGAGTTGCCCAGCTTTGTCTTTGTTTGCCCTTCAAACTGCGGCTCTGCCACCTTAACTGAAATAATCGTTGTCAGGCCCTCCCTGAAGTCATCGCCATTTATCTCAATTTTTGCTTTCTCCAGAAGCCCTGACTTATCAGCATAGTTCTTCAATGTCCGTGTAAGCGCTCGCCTGAAGCCCGCGACGTGCGTCCCTCCTTCGTGCGTATTGATGTTGTTGACATAGGAAACCAGATTCTCGCTATACGAAGTATTATAGCTCATAGCCACCTGGATAGGGATCTCCCCCTTATCGTTTTCAATGTAGATCGGTTCGGGAATAAGTTTCTCTCTTGTGGAATCAATGTAGGATACAAATTCGCGCAGACCTCCTTCAGAAAAAAATTCGTCAGTGCGCGGATTCCCTTTGTCATCTTTTTCCCGCTGATCAGTAAGCGTAATCCTGATCTTTGGATTCAGAAAAGACAACTCGCGAAGGCGGGTAGCCACCGTTTCGTAGTTGTATTCTGAAATGATAAAAATCTGCTTATCCGGAAGAAAATGTACGGTTGTACCTCGTTTGTCCGAGTCACCCACGACTCTGACGGGGTATTTGGGGTGTCCCCTTTCATATTCCTGTTCAAATTTTTTTCCGTCGCGGCAAACGGTAACCAACAGCACTTCGGAAAGGGCATTAACACAGGAAACTCCAACCCCGTGAAGCCCACCCGATACTTTATAGGTATTCTTGTCAAATTTCCCCCCGGCGTGAAGGACCGTCATTACCACCTCGAGGGCAGACCGCTTCTCCTTCTCCATGATGTCGGTCGGAATCCCGCGGCCATTGTCGGAGACGGTTATTGAATTATCCTCATTAATCGATACGGTAACAAGATCACAATACCCCGCCAGGGCCTCATCAATCGAGTTATCAACCACTTCCCACACCAGATGATGAAGGCCTTTTACGCCAACATCCCCAATATACATGGCCGGCCTCTTGCGCACGGCCTCCAGACCCTCTAAAACCTGAATGTTACTTGCTGAATAATTGTCTGGAACTTTATCTGTATTTTCACTCATGATGTATTGTTAGAACCGCCAAAAATACTGTTTTTGATGTTACAAAAAGTGGTTTAAGTGACAATTATTCCAGAGAAAAATGGCTTCGGAAAATCTTCGTAAAAAGTTTCTTTTTATTTCTCACCTAAAGATTTAGTTATATGATTTTGCGGCCAAAAAACACACTGATATTGCTTGTGTTTATATCGATGTCTCATACTACTATGAGCCAGGTTCGCCAGGTCTTTAGCTCGGGTCAGGATGCAACCCCTGTATTCAAGAGTAACGCAGACTCCTCCGCATACTATACCAACCAGCTCGCCATGCAACAACACAAACCACTATCACCCAAACGGACACGTATGGACAGTCTTTGGAGCGTGCAGCAAAGTATACTGAAAAATGGAATTCTTGGTTGGCGCTATGTCTATCGTCCGGATAATACCTTTTTACCCTTTAGTGAACTCAATTCAGGCACCAATCTGGACGAAGTAAAAAAATTAAGTATATCAGACTATACGGGCAGGAAACTTCCGGAGGAACTGTTCGCATGCTCCAATCTGGAAGAACTGGAACTGATCAACACGCGAATACAGAAAATACCGAAACGCCTGAACCGCTTGCTTAAGCTCCATTCGCTTGAGATATACAATAATCATTCGACAAGAAGACTAAAGCTTTCCGGTAATACGCACCTGACATTTTTGAAAGTCAGAAGCAGTCACCCTGGAAAAGCGCCAGCCAATTATAAAAAATTCAAATCGCTTGATTCCCTGGACTTGTCGAGAAATTTTCTCACCACCTTTCCCGTTGTTGACAAGAACAGACACCTGAGGCAATTGGTTTTATCCGAAAACAACCTTACACTCGAGCACCTGAAGGTCAAACCAAATGAGACACTGCAGACTTTATACATTCGCAAGAATAAGGTCCAGGTACTCCCTTCGGAAATTGGAAAACTAAAGGGCCTCAAAAAACTTTCCCTTAACTCCAATGAATTAGTAAACATTGAAGAAGGCATTGCCGCACTGGATAAACTGGAGGAACTGTCATTGTACCAAAATAAACTTACTGCCATACCTAAAGCCTGCTACCAATTAAAATCCCTTAAGGTTATTGATTTGTACTACAATCAGATCGAGAGGATTGAAGAAGGTATCACCAACCTGAAAGGGCTTGAGATATTGTATCTGGCACATAACCGGATCCACTCTTTACCTGACAACCTGGGAGATCTTCCCCAATTACGGGAACTCTTTTTACACCATAACCGCATAAGCTTTTTTCCTTCAAGCTTCGGCAAGCTTACAACATTAAAAGTGCTTCGGATAAACGACAATAATTTCGCTGCGTTTCCGGATCCCATTTTATCGCTTACAAATCTTGAGAACCTCGATATTTCCCACAACAGATTACAAAATATACCGGATGACTTTCCTGCTTATGCAAAACTCCAGCTCCTGGTCATGACCGAAAATCCCTGGGAAGATACAGACACCATTTTGGCGATGGCTCGAAAGATGCGTTCGCATGGAATCCTCGTTCACATTAATTCACTTGCCAATGAATTGGAGGTAACCAACCCCTCAGTAAGTCCGGATTGACTTATTTTTTTGATCGGGGAATATGCCTCCATGCGAATTCATCCATTGTGCCGTTGATATAAAACATATTGGCTGGCCTCATCACCACCCAAACTCGTTTACTCCTCAACGGGTGGTGGATGGGTTATTTTTTGCCTCGTCTACAAATACTTCTTTTCACTCAGTACGACGATAAGGAATAATGGACCTGAATGGAGCGCAGCCACGAAATCCGAATAGAACGCACGCCAGAGAAATACCTCACCGAAATCGATTGATTTATGAGTTTTTTTTTGTTAAGTTTATCTGTACCCACAAACTACTAAGCACTATGAAAACGTCTTATAAAATTTTAGGTGTTGGCGTGTTGATGCTGTGCCTGACAATTCCCATGGAGGCTCAGAAGAAATCGAATGACGTTGAAGCAATAAAGGCCCTTATCGAGAGGGAAACCAAAGCGTTCTTTGAGATAGATTACAAAACCTGGGCTGATAGTTGGTCGCACGTACCCTATGCTTTTTGGTCATTTGCAGACACTACTGATGTTAATTCGTTTTCCGGTTGGGACCAAATTGAAAAGGGCTTTGCCGAATACTTCCGCACTTCTAAACCTTCGACGGCAAAGATTGAAAGAACGTGGCTTGGGTTGGAAGTAAAAGTCTACGGGAACGGAGCTTATGTCCGGTTTAATCAGCACGTTAAAGATGATTCACAAAGGCCTCCGCAGGCAGAAGTAAGAGTGCTGGAGAAAATCAATGGGCAATGGAAGATCGTTTGTGTAGCCGTCATTGCGCTCGAAAAAGATAATGAACCGCGACGGTAAAATTGGTTCTATTCTTCTAATACTGATTCGACCGGAGCATAACTAGTGTACAGGCTTCGAGTGTCTCAATTCCCCTTTTTTCTGCCAGTTGTTCAAATTCATTATTCTCCGTTCCTGGATTAAAGATAATACGCCTGGGTTTTAAGCCTAAAATATAATCGTACCATTCCGCCTGCCTCTGGGGTCCGATGTAGAGCGTAACGGTATCGACGTCCGTTACCGTTGGCTTCTGTCTGATGTCAAGTATTTCTTTCCCGAAGATGACCCCCTTTCTTACCCCTAAAGGCACGACTTCGTGTTGATACTCCGTGAGCATGTCAGCGGCCAGATACGCGTACCTGCCCGGATTTGTTGTTGCTCCAATTACTACCGTTTTCTTATTCATAACATTAATCTCGAAATAGCGACTGTCTTTACAACAGCTTCGGCGCATCGTTCACCATCCATCGCTGCCGAAACTATCCCTCCTGCATATCCGGCACCCTCGCCACAAGGGAAGAAATTTTTTATTTGAGGGTGTTCCAGTGTTTCATTGTTGCGCGGTATTCTCACCGGAGATGATGTCCTGCTCTCCACGCCCAGAAGTTGAGCGTCGTTAGTCAGATACCCCTTCATCTTACTTCCGAAATTTCTGAGACCTTGCTGAAGAGCCCGCGTTACAAATGACGGAAGAATTTTCTTCAATTCGACTGCGCAGACACCGGGTTGATAGGATGTTTCTAACAAGGATGCCGATGCTTTACCCTCTACAAAATCCATTAACCGTTGAGCTGGAGCTTTTTGAGTTCCTCCGCTAAGCAAACACGCCTGTTGTTCAACAAAGGCCTGAAAATACATTCCTGCCAATGCCTTATGTTGACGAAAATCTTTAAAATCATCCTCTTCAACTGCCACCACAATCCCGGAATTCGCAAACCTGGAATCGCGGCGTGAGGGGCTCATCCCGTTGACAACAATTTCACCCGGTGCGGTCGCGGATGGAACGATAAAACCACCCGGACACATACAAAAAGAGAAAACACCCCGGTTCTTGCCATTCACCTCGGCCTGGTGTACGAGTGAATACGAGGAGGCCGGCAAATACAACCCCCGATGCGATGTACAATGGTATTGAACCTGATCAATCAGGTCCTGCTGGTGCTCCACCCGAACGCCTAAAGCGAATGACTTGGATTCGATAAGGATACCCCTATTTTGCAACAGCTGGAAAATATCTCTGGCTGAGTGACCTGTTGCCAATATAACGGCATCCCCCGAAATCCTGTCTCCCCTTTCCGTCAACACGCCTTTCGCTGACGAATCCTGGATTAAAAAGTCACTCACTTTTGTATTAAAGTGAATCTCACCACCGGCATCCAGAATACTTTGCCTTAATGCCTCAACTACTGCGGGTAGTTTGTTTGTTCCTATGTGTGGGTGCGCATCATACAGGATTTCATCCTTTGCTCCATGCGCTACCAGTATTTCCAGAATCCGGCGAACATCTCCACGCTTTTTTGAGCGGGTATACAACTTTCCATCCGAATAGGTCCCTGCCCCACCCTCACCAAAGCAATAGTTCGATTCGGGGTTTACGATGTGATTTTTATTAATGGCCGCCAGATCCCTCCTTCTCGCCTGAACATCCTTGCCCCTTTCAACAATAATGGGCTTAACACCCAACTCAATCAATCGTAGCGCTGCAAATAACCCTGCCGGCCCGCTACCGACAACAACAACGCGCTTTTCATTCGCAACATTTCTAAACTCTTTACGAAACGATCTTTGTTGCTGGAAGCCGGCAGCCGGAACAATCTCACATTGTACCCTGACAATTACATTCCGCGACCGCGCATCAATCGATCGCTTAACAGGAACCACAACTACAGTACCATCGGAGGGCAGGGCAAGCTTGTGATACAGGTTGGCAATAAAGTGTTTTTCATCAAAAGCCTCTTCGGGCTTCAAAATAAGTTCAACTACTCGCATAGGGAAGGTATCTATCCTTCAGTTTATATAAAGTAAAAAAAGGCTCTACTGGAAAGAAAATACATTTCCCAGGTTCAAACCAAAATGAAAAGTTTTTGAAAATTTGTCCTGGTTGATGTCTGCAAAATATGATTGATAATCCGGGTCAACATCAAAAGCCCGGTACCCCAGGTCGCCTGAAATAAATACATCGATCGTAAACCCCTTTGCATCATTTCGTCTCATGATCCGGTAGCCCAGCAAGGCGCCCCATTCAATTCGCTGTTCAACGGCATTAAAGGTAAAAATATCGTCGGGGTTCTGACTATTCAATTGGGTTTGGTTTACAAAATGGCCAAGGTTTGTGAATCGTATCTCCTGCCCGAAGTACCACATCCCTACTTTCAAGGGATTGTAAAATTTTTGTTTAATGGCAATGCTATATCCGCGTTCATACAACTTACCTGGCGTTATATTCTGATCTGATTTAAAGAATGGATCGCGGATCCCAATGAATTCGAATTCGTGTCCAATACGTTCCTCCACGTAAAACTCAATTCCCAGAGGAAGTTTTCCGACGGCCAAAGAAACGGGATTGGTGCCGAATATAACTCCTTGAAATTCGTTAAATCCTGGATCAAAATACGGAAAGCCCTTCTTCTTTGCAGCTGCTTTCCGGGTTGTTGTACTCTTGGATGCAAGCTCTGTAATTTCCGCGCTTAGTTTCCGGTTATCATAAAACGGGCGATAGTAACCTGAAAGTTTACCATCAGCTTCATAAATTTCCCATGTCCCCACTTTTAAATCATCCTCAAGCGCTCCTTTGGTTTGGAGCTTTCCGTCCGGATAATACCCATAATAGATTCCCTTACCTTTGTCATACTCACAGATACCTTCTCTCTTTCCATCCTCGTAAAGGAACTCCCATTTACCTTGCCTTTTATGTTCTACTATTCGTCCCTTTACCTTGGTCTTTCCACTTTCATAGTATTCAACATAGTCACCCGCCCCGGTCTTATCAAGCGTTACCTCGCTCTTAAGCTTACCCGTGCTGCTGAATGCTTTCCAATACCCTTCCTTTCTTCCTTTATCAAATTCACCTGTTGAACTAAGTGTTCCATCCTCAAAAAAGAAGTCCCACTTTCCTACTTGCTCATCATTCAAGTATGCACCCCTTGAGGAAATTTTTCCGGATGGATAATAAGATGTCCAAAGTCCATCTTTCTTACCGTCTACATAATTACCTTCACTCTGCAACGTACCATCTTCAGCAAAGAACCTCCATAAACCGACGTTCTTGCTTCCGATTCTGGGTCCTTCACCCAGCACTTTTCCGGAATGATAATATTCTGTCAATCGGCCGAAGTCGTCCGTATAGTCAATTTGTCCTTTCAACGTGCCGTCCTCAAAAAAAGTCTTCCACAGCGCGGTACGTTTGCCTGTTTTATATTCTCCGTTCTCCTTAAGGTGCCCATTTTCATAGTACAACCTCCATTCTCCCTCCCTGTTTTTTCCATTAATAATACCTTCCATACTTTTCTGACCGCTTTCGAAAAAGTATTCCCACATGCCATAGTTCGCACCCTTAAAAAGGATTCCCCTCATCTTAAGCTTTCCGGTTTCATAATAGAATTCCCACACCCCGGTTGTTTCGTTATTGGTAAACTGACCCTTGGATTCTATGTTTCCATTAACGTAATAGGAAACATAACGTCCATCCGGGATATTCTTAATCGTGTCTTTAACCTGGTAGAATTCCTTCAGACTTTTTCGTTCAGGATCATGGTAAGTTCGTCGCATGAAACCCTGAGCGAAAACACCGGTTGAGGCGATCGAAAGAATACTTAGCACTATGGAAGTGAAAAATCTCAATATCAACAACTTAGAAAGAATAAAGGTAGGAATAATACAGTGATTTTCTAGTTGCCTGGATCAAAAGCTGCTTTGCCCCAATCTGCCAGCTCCCCAGCGCTCCATAATTCAGGAAAAAAAATAATCTTCTGAAACCGGGGAGGTAAAAATTTCTGCCAGTTTGTTCCGCCTGTAGCCACAATATCCTGAGGATTCTTATGCAAATAATGCCCTGCAGCCCGAAGGTGCGCCAGCGGCCACATCACATTGGCCAGTGTATCCAACTCGCGAAGATTTTGCGTTACTGGTTCAGAGTGTGGAAAATTTTTTAGATAAAGTTTGCGGATGTTTTTGTCTCGCTGCTTCATACCAGTAGCCTTAAAAAGCGGCATGTATTTTTCTTCAAATTGCTGGAGCGTCAGCGTTCGCTTGCCGGAAGCAAGTTCAGTGGCACCACTCCGCCAGTAAAGCTTTTCCAATTGCTGACCAATATCGCTGTACTCTGTCAGGGCTTCGCGGTCAGCGACATTAACCAGGTTGATCATATCGGTACAACAAATTTCAATGAGCCGGTATTGGGCGGATTGAAAACCACTGGCAGGGAGTAACGACATTCGGAACTTCAGAAACTGCTCCTTTTCCATACCATGCACCATAATTGAAAATGAATCCGTCAGTTGGTGAAAATACCGGTTAATCCGCTGGATTCTCTCCACAAAAAAAGATTCATGAAGCATTTCGACTTCTGCAATCTGATCGATTTCCCAAAGGATGAGGTTGAAGTATAACTCGGTTATCTGATGATAAACAATAAAAATTTTTTCATCAGGAAATGGCGTCTTTGGCGACTGTAGACTGAGCAACGTGTCCAGGTGAATATAATCCCAATAGGTTAAAAAGTCGGCATGCAACAAACCATCGAGATAGGATGAGAGGTCCTGCCCCATCGCGTTGTACTTGGCTTGCAACTTCCTTAACTGTTCAGTGAAGTCAGGGTCAGAAGGATCGCCCATGTTGGTTTCGGATAACAATGTAAATTACTTGTGTAAATTTGGTCCAGCGAAATCAGATGTTGAACCGATAGCAAAGATACCTAAAACAATCCCAACCGGTTGTTATTAATTAACCCGTAAAAAACATCAGAGCAGAAAAAAACCATAGCTTATGTCAAAGCAGAATACCCCCGAAACTTCCCAGGTGAAGAAGTCAATGAAGCAGGATTTGTTTGATCACCCGGATTTCTATGGTGTAGATGATTTACTTACCGAAGAGCACAAGCTGATCCGGAGTTCCATTCGGGATTTTGTGAAGAAGGAAATTTCACCCTATGTGGAAGACTGGGCACAGCGCGCTTATTTCCCTTATGATATTGTGCGGAAGTTTGGAGAAATAGGGGCCTTTGGTCCTACCATTCCCACCGAATACGGCGGTGGCAGCCTTGACTATATTTCTTATGGCCTTATCATGCAGGAAATCGAGCGGGGCGATTCAGGCATGCGTTCAACCGCATCGGTTCAGGGATCTTTGGTCATGTATCCGATCTATAAATTTGGTTCGGAGGCACAACGTATGAAGTATTTGCCGAAACTGGGTTCAGGTGAATGGCTTGGGTGCTTTGGGCTGACCGAACCCGACCATGGTTCAAACCCTTCCGGTATGGTTACGAACTTCAAAGATATGGGTGATCATTTCCTGTTGAACGGTGCCAAAATGTGGATTTCAAATTCGCCAAGGGCAGATGTTGCTGTCGTCTGGGCAAAAGATGAAACAGGCAGGATTCACGGGCTGGTTGTGGAGCGCGGGATGCCCGGGTTCTCAACGCCGGAAACACATGGCAAATGGTCATTACGGGCAAGCACAACGGGAGAATTGGTGTTTGACAATGTTAAGGTGCCGAAGGAAAACATGTTACGGGGAAAGAATGGACTGGGGGCGCCAATGATGTGTCTCGATTCCGCACGATATGGCATAGCCTGGGGTGCAATTGGCGCAGCGATGGATTGTTACGAATCTTCGCGCCGGTATGCTACGGAAAGAATTCAGTTTGGCAAACCCATTGGATCCTTTCAGCTCATACAAAAAAAACTAGCGGAAATGCTTACCGAGATAACAAAAGCTCAGCTTATCAACTGGCGTCTGGGGACACTGATGAATGAAGGCAAGGCCACTACACCCCAGATATCCATGGCGAAAAGAAATAATGTACAGGTGGCATTAGAAATAGCGAGGGAAGCGAGACAAATTCATGGCGGCATGGGGATTACCGGCGAATACCCGCTTATGAGACACATGATGAATCTGGAATCCGTACTTACCTATGAAGGAACCCAGGACATTCACTTGCTCATACTCGGCAACAAGATTACCGGTATACCCGCATTCAGCTAGTCTTCAACGTAGGCGGTAAACGTTACGCGTTGTACCGGACTGAGTGGATCGTTCGAATACACCGTCACCGATTTTTGTACCGTACCTTTCCTGTCTGTCGGGTTGAACTCAATCTTTATTGAACTTTTTTCTCCCGGTTTTAGGGATGTCTTCCCTGCTGTTACAACAATACAGGTGCAGTTACCTTGCACGGATCTTATTTCCAGCGCCTTCCTTCCACCATTTTGGAATTGAATCTCTTGCACCGTAGTTGCGTTTGGCCTTATCCTTCCAAAATCAAGCGATGCTGCCTGAAGCCTTAACCGCGGCCCTGCTGCAATTTCTTCTGTAGAAAGATTTTTAAAGTTGTCTTGCAGTGTGGCGTATACAGAAAATGACTTGACCGGATTCATCTCGTCATCGGTGACAAGCTCAACGTTATCGGAATGAAATCCATATTGTCCTTTCATTTTACCGCTATAACTGACTTTCACGTTCCCCTTGGCACCAGGCTCTAAAACCCGCGGCTGAACATCAACCGTTATGTAGGGAGGCGCAGCGGATTTACCCGAGTAGACTACCGGTTTTGATCCGCTATTCAGAATCTGAAACTCTCTTACAGTAAATTCATCCTGACGATAGACCATACCCATGTTTAACGACCCGGACTTCAGTTTCCAGCTTCCGTTTGTTGCCTGAAAGCTTGCGTCGACAGAACCATTGCCGTCTGCGCTGACCTGACCTTTTATCTGCAGAATGACTGGATTAGTGTCGAGGTCCGTCGTAACGGTCAATGACTTATTAAAATACCCTGGTCTTCCTTTGGGATTGTAGCTGGCCTGAATAAAACCGGTTTTGCCGGGAGCGATCGGTTCTTTTGTCCAATCCGGAGTTGTACAACCACAGGAAGCCTGAACATTTACAATTTTGAAATGCCTTCCACTGTTATTTGTGAACAAAAACTCATGTAAAACAGGTCCACCATCTTCTTTTACCGAACCAAAATCAAACGACTCCTCGCGAAACTGAAGAGGTTTGGCAACCTGAGAAAAGGCCGTTGCCACCTGAAATACTAAACAAATGGTCATCAATACCCGCATCATCATCATCAATTTTAAGTAGCGCAAATCTAAAACTAATTCGGTTCGGCTTTATTTTATTTTATTTGCAAAACTATGGCAAGAATTTTAACCGGCATACAAAGCAGTGGCAAACCGCACTTAGGTAACCTTTTAGGCGCAATCATCCCGGCCATTCAGCTATCTCAGAAACCAGGAAATGATTCGTTTTTTTTTATCGCCGATCTGCACTCACTCACGACCATCAAGGATGCCGCGCAGCGAATAGATAATGTACGCGCCGTGGCGGCTGCCTGGCTCGCGTTCGGTTTTGATATTGAAAAAAACTGTCTGTATCGGCAGTCAAGTATTCCGGAGGTGTGTGAATTGACCTGGTATCTCAGTTGTCTCACTCCGTTTCCAATGCTGGCAAATGCTCACTCGTTTAAGGATAAATCTGAAAAACTCGCAGACGTCAATGCCGGTCTTTTTACATATCCTGTATTGATGACAGCCGATATTATCTTGTATGATGCCAACTTTGTTCCGGTAGGAAAAGATCAACGGCAACACCTTGAAATTGCTCGCGATATTGCAACATCATTCAATGCCACGTATGGTGAAACCTTTGTGGTGCCGGAAGCAAAGATTGAAGAAAGTGTGATGACGATACCGGGTACCGACGGTCAGAAGATGAGCAAATCGTATGGCAACATTATTGATATTTTTCTGCCGGATAAGGAACTGCTCAAGCAGATAAAATCGATAAAAACAGACAGTACACCCATGGAGTCTCCAAAGGATCCTGAGGTAGATAATGTATACGCACTCTATAAGTTGTTGGCTACTCCAGATGAATCAGCTGCGTTGGCAGCAAAATACCGTGCCGGTAACTATGGTTACGGCCACGCCAAACAGGAGCTGTTTGAATTAATTGTGAAAAAATTCAGGCAAGAGCGAGAGTCCTTTAATTTTTATATGAGCAATCCCGAAGAATTAGAGAAAAAACTAATTCAGGGAGAAAAAAAGGCCCGAGTGGTGGCACAGGAAGTCCTTAACAGGGCCCGAAAAAAACTTGGCTTCCTTTAATGCGGGATATCAAGCAATGATCGCTTATTTATTTCTCTGCCGCCCAGACAATTTGCTGCTTATCCTTACCGACGCTTAATATGATCCGCACCGGACTTGGTGCAAGAACAAGGCGTGTATCCTTGCCCGGAAGTTTATCTACCTCCACGGGTATCCCCTGACCTAAATACGCTATAGGCATAAGGACATCATTGTCGGGACAATACTCGTCGTGAACCTCCTGAAGGGCCTCTTCCATAAAATCTCCAAATGCCTCCTGAAATTCGTCCTCCAGGTCATGCAATTCCTCTTCCAGGTCATCGTATTTAAGGTTACTATAATCAATCTTCGCTAATTCTTCTCTCAGTTTGACTATTTGCTGGAGCGCCTGATCGATTGCTTTGACATCCATAACTTTTTTTTGTAAAGATTGAAGAAATCGGCGAATTAGAAAAATCCCATTGTTTAAGCGGTAACATTCGCCCGGGTTCGCAAGCATAAAATTTCGTCAAAAGTAAGAATTACTGCATTTCGGCCAATAATAGTTTTTAAATCTGTGTTCAACAGAATGTCCTTCGTAATCCACGGATCATTCTTGCTGAAAGCCTAATTTTACTTCTATTAACGCCTTCTCTATGAATGCTGATTTCCTTCCCCTCAAGGGCACCGACCATATTGAAATGTATGTCGGCAATGCAAAGCAGGCAGTATTGTATTACCAGCATGTTCTGGGTTTTGACCTGGTAGCGTATGCCGGACCGGAAACAGGCATTCGGGACCGGTGTTCGTATGTACTTCAGCAGAATAAGATACGGCTGGTGCTGACTACCTCCATGTTAAAAGACTCCGAAATCACAGAGCATGTTAGAACGCATGGCGACGGTGTTAAGGTCCTTGCCCTCTGGGTAGACGATGCACGGCACTCCTTTGACGAGACAGTAGCGAGAGGCGCTGAGCCGGCCGGCGGACCCACAGTGTTACGGGATGAGTTTGGTGAGGTCGTTGTCGCATCCATCAAGACCTATGGGGATACCATTCACACGTTTGTCGAGCGTAAAAATTACAGGGGCATTTTCCTTCCCGGATTTCATCAAAAAAAGAGTAACATCGAAGTCCGGCCGATTGGATTATTACATATCGATCATTGTGTGGGAAATGTTGAACTCGGCCAGATGAATAAGTGGGTGGACTTTTATGAACGCGTAATGGGGTTCCAACTGCTTGTCACGTTTGATGACGCTGACATTTCCACAGCGTATAGCGCACTCATGTCCAAGGTGGTAGCAAGCGGAAATGGCTATATTAAATTTCCTATTAACGAGCCAGCAAAAGGCAAAAAGAAATCACAAATTGAAGAGTATCTCGATTTTTATAATGGGCCCGGAGTACAGCACCTGGCATTGGCAACTGACGATATCATTTCCACGGTAAGTGAACTCAGCAAACGGGGAATGGAGTTTCTGCATGTTCCGGAAATCTATTACACTGAAGTCCTGGAACGCGTTGGAAAAATTGAGGAAGATATTGATGACCTGAAGCGACTGAATATACTGATCGACCGGGATGAAGAAGGGTACTTGCTTCAAATCTTCACAAAGCCCATTCAAGACAGGCCCACGTTGTTTTTTGAAATCATTGAAAGAAATGGTGCCAGGTCATTCGGGAAAGGAAATTTCAAAGCCCTTTTCGAATCCATTGAACGGGAACAGGCATTGCGTGGTAATCTCTGAAAGATATCTTCATAAAAGTTTGGGTAAGCCAAGCCAAATTGCATGGGCTTTTCTATTTTTGGCACAATTTACTTTTAGAAATGATGAAAGATCTTGTACAACTGGTTCAGTCGAAAGCACAGACCTGGCTAGACAGCCCGGTTATAGATGATAAAACAAAGGCCGAGGTGAAATCGCTGCTCAGTAAGCCAGACCCAAAAGAACTGATTGACAATTTTTATAAAGACCTGGAATTCGGAACGGGCGGGCTGCGGGGCATCATGGGTGCCGGATCCAACTGTATGAACCAATATACAGTGGGAGTCGCCACACAGGGACTTGCCAACTACCTGAATAAAACACTGCCCGGCAAGAAAATCAAAGTTGCCATTGCCCATGACAGCCGCAATAACGGTCGATTCTTTGCTCAGGTAGCGGCCGATGTCCTTTCAGCCAATGGAATTGATGTATATATGTTCCCGGAGCTGAGGCCAACGCCTCTCCTTTCATTCGCAATCCGGTATCTGAAATGCGATTCCGGTATTGTAGTCACGGCCTCTCATAACCCCAAGGAATACAATGGGTACAAGGCGTACTGGAATGACGGCGCGCAGGTAGTACCGCCACACGACAAGAACATCACTACTGAAGTTAAGTCGATCACCTCCTTCGAACAGGTGAAGTTCACTTCAAACCCTGCAAAAATTCATACAATAGGTCCTGAAGTTGAAGCAGCGTATTACGAGGAAGTAAAAAAACTGATTCCGAATAAATCGGTCATTACAAAACACCACAACATCCCCCTGGTGTTCACCGGTATCCACGGCACGGGAATTACCATGGTGCCGGAATGCCTCCGTCAGATAGGATTCACCAACATCCAAGTTGTAGAAGAGCAGAATACACCTGACGGAAATTTCCCCACGGTACAATCACCTAATCCCGAAGAAAAGTCGGCTATGGAGCTTGCCATCAAAAAAGGCAAAGCTGTAGGTGCTACTATTGTAATGGCTACAGACCCGGATGCAGATCGCGTGGGTATTGGTGTCCGGAAAGCGGATGGAGAATTTATCCTCCTCAACGGCAACCAGGCCTTCTGCCTGATGATGTATTTCATTCTGAAGAACCTTAATGAAAAAGACAAAGACAACGCCTACATAGCCAAAACTATTGTTACCTCTGAATTGGTTGACACCATGGCCGCAAGGCTGGGTATTGCCTGTTACAATACGCTTACTGGTTTCAAGTATATCGCAGAACTCATGGGGAAACTTGACGGTAAGATGCGATTTATTGCTGCAGGGGAGGAAAGTTACGGATATATGGTAGGTGATTTTGTGCGGGATAAAGACGCCGTATCAGCCTGCGCATTCTTTGCCGCCATGGCTGCCAACGCCACGGATGAGGGTAAATCCATGTACGATTGGCTGATTGACATGTATGCGGATTTTGGATATTATAAAGAGAACCTCCTTAACATCACAAAAAAGGGACAGCAGGGCGAGCAGGAAATAAAAGCGATGATGGAAAAATTCAGAAACAACCCGCCAGCCGAAATCATCGGTAGCCGCGTGGAACGTTTGCTGGACTATAAAATTCTAAAAGAAAAGAATTTGATCACCGGCAAAGAGTCCGTTCTTGATTTCCCTTCATCGGATGTACTTCAATTTTATCTGGAGGACGGCAGCAAAGTTTCCGTACGCCCTTCGGGTACAGAACCAAAAATCAAGTTCTATATCAGCGTACATGCAAAGATGAAATCGAAAGCGGAATTTGAAGCAGTAAGTATACTACTCGATCAAAAAATTAAAGGCATTGAGGACTACCTCCTTTCATTCTGAACTTGTTACGGATGAACCTCACAACCGAATCACTTATCAAGATTTTTGACCGGGACCTTCTGAAGCTAGAGGAAGAGATTAGCCTTTATCCAACGGAGGAATCCGTGTGGAGGATCAGTAAGAATATCAAAAACTCAGGTGGAAATTTATGTCTTCATGTGTGTGGCAACCTTCAACATTATATCGGTGCTATTCTGGGGAAAACCGATTATCAACGCAACCGTGATCTGGAGTTTTCCGCCAGAGACATCAGCATAAAAATAGTAATCGAAGAGATAAGAAAAACAAGAGCCGTTGTAAAAACGGCGCTAACGAACATCGACGCAACGACACTGGAAAGTGAATACCCTGTCGAGGTTTTCGGATATTCGATGACAACCAACTACTTCCTCATACATCTTGCCTCGCATTTGGGTTATCATTTAGGACAGGTTAACTATCATCGCCGTCTTTTGTAGGTTCGTTCTACCCGCTTTAAATAATGGCCAAAACCCAAAAATCCGGGGCGTTCTTTATATCCACTAAAACCTTGTTAAATTTGCGTCTTCAAAATGAAAAAAGTCGCTTTTTATACGCTGGGGTGCAAACTTAACTATTCGGAGACCTCGACGATCTCCCGAATATTTGAAGAAAAAGGCTATAAAAAAGTCGACTTTACGGATGTACCCGATATTTTTATAATCAATACGTGCTCGGTTACAGAAAACGCCGATAAGAAGTGTCACAAAATTGTGCGCGAAGCCCGCAGTATTTCTCCGGAAGCCTATATCGCCATCATTGGTTGTTACGCGCAGCTTAAGCCAAAAGAAATTGCAGAAATTCCCGGTGTTGATGCCGTACTGGGCGCTGCCGAAAAGTTTCAACTGGTGGAATTGCTGGATGGCTTCGTACGAAAGCCTCAGCCTGAAGTTTTCGCGTCGGATATTGAAAAGGCCGGGAGGTTTCACACCGCCTATTCCATGCATGACAGGACGCGTACTTTCCTGAAAGTTCAGGATGGCTGCGATTATTCCTGCACGTTCTGCACTATTCCACTTGCCCGTGGCAGCAGCCGGAGCGACAGTATTTCAAATATAATACGTGCCGCAGAAGAGATCGCCCGTACCGAAGTGAGGGAGATAGTTCTTACGGGAGTTAACACCGGAGATTTTGGTCTGCAGGAAGGCGTGCGCAAAGAAAAATTCATCGACCTTATCCGGTCCCTGGATGATGTGGAGGGAATAGATCGGTTCAGGATATCTTCTCTTGAACCCAATCTGCTTACGGATGAGATCATTGGTTTTGTTGCTCAGTCAAGAAAATTCGTTCCCCATTTTCATATACCGTTGCAATCAGGGTCCAACAAGATCCTGAAGCGGATGAAGCGTAGATACCTTCGTGAGTTGTATGCTGACCGCGTGAATACAATAAAAGCGCTGATGCCACATTGTTGTATTGGCGTAGATGTTATAGTTGGATTCCCGGGTGAAACACAGGATGATTTTTTAGAGACGTATCAATTCATCAACGAACTTGATATCTCCTATCTGCATGTATTCACGTATTCCGAGAGAGAGAACACCGTAGCATCAACCTTGGACGGTTCGGTTACTGCCAGCACCCGTGCCGAGCGGTCCCGGATGTTACACATCCTGTCAGACAAAAAACGAAGAAAATTTTACGACGAAAATCTGGGTAAAGACTACCGCGTACTTTTTGAGAATGATATCGAAGATGGACGGATGCATGGCTTCACAGAAAATTATATCCGCGTAACGGCTAAGTATGATCCGGTTCTTATCAACGAGTTACGGAGCGTCAGGTTATCGGCTATCAACAATAAAGGATTGGTCGAAATCGAAGAAGTCTTATCAGAAGTATTGGCTCATTGATCAGCTAATGGAAGGTATAGATTTTTAGCGTCCCATCATTTTTTAATTCTGCCATCCTTAAGCTCAATCTTCCGATCTGACATTGCGGCTAGTTCCTCGTTGTGCGTGACGATAATAAATGTTTGTCCGATATCCTTCCGCAGCTGAAAAAACAAATTGTGCAGGTCTACTGCATTTTTGGAATCCAGGTTACCGCTCGGTTCATCCGCCAGAATCAGGTCGGGTGAATTAATCATCGCTCTTGCAACAGCCACGCGTTGCTGTTCGCCCCCGGAGAGTTCTGAGGGCTTGTGGTCCATCCTGCCTTTCAATCCGAGCATTTCCAAGATGCCAACAGCTCGTTTTCGAACCTCCATTTCTTCTCCCTTTCCGATAAGGCCTGGAATCATCACATTTTCAAGCGCCGAAAATTCCGGAAGCAGGTTATGAAACTGAAAGACAAAACCGATCGACTTATTTCGAAAAGCCGCGAGGTTCTTCGATGATTGGCCAAAAACATCCTTATCCTGTATAAACAGCTTGCCTTTGTCCGGAGCATCCAGCGTACCTAAAATATGAAGCAATGTGCTCTTCCCTGCTCCGGAGGCGCCTACTATGGCTACAATTTCACCTTTACTGATCTCCAGATCAATGCCTTTCAAAACAGGCAAATCTCCGTACGACTTTTCCAAATTTGTAGCCCGTAGCATGGCGAATAAATATGTTTCCTTGAAATAAAGCTGTAAATAAACTAGTTTCGCCCCAAACAAAAAATTCATGAACATTCACGAATACCAGGGCAAGGAAATTCTAAAAAAATACGGAGTAACCATTCAGCGTGGAATTGTGGCCGATACGCCCGACAGTGCGCTGCAGGCGGCGAAGGAATTGAATGCCGAAACCGGTACAAAGTGGTTTGTGATCAAGTCGCAAATACACGCCGGTGGAAGGGGAAAAGGAAAAATTAAAGAGACTGGGTCCAATGGCGTGGTGCTGGCGAAAAGTATCAACGAAGTTCAGGACAAAGTAAAAGCTATTCTGGGAGGTACCCTTGTTACGATTCAGACAGGACCAGAAGGAAAAAAAGTAAACAAAGTATTGATTGCTGAAGATGTTTACTATCCGGGGGAAACAGAGCCGAAAGAATATTATATGAGCATCCTGCTGGATCGCTCGAAGGCATGTCCGGTGATCATGGCCTCAACGGAAGGCGGGATGAACATTGAAGAAGTTGCCGAGCATCACCCGGAGAAAATCATTAAAGAATGGATAGACCCTGCAGTCGGCCTTCAGCCCTTTCAGGCACGTAAACTTGCTTTCGCATTAGGCTGGGAAGGAAATGCTTTCAAAGAGGGTGTAAAATTCATTCACTCGCTTTACAACGCATACCTTGGGCTGGATGCATCCATGTTTGAAATCAATCCGCTGCTTAAGACTTCTGACAATAGAATATTAGCAGTTGATGCCAAGGTCAATCTGGATGACAATGCACTTTTTCGGCACAAAGATCTCGCTGAATTAAGGGATATCACGGAAGAAGATCCGTTGGAAGTGGAAGCGGGAAAAGCTGGTCTTAACTACGTGAAACTGGATGGCAACGTCGGCTGTATGGTTAACGGTGCAGGGCTTGCCATGGCAACCATGGATATCATTAAACTTTCCGGCGGTGAGCCCGCTAACTTCCTGGATGTGGGTGGTGGAGCCAATGCCGAGACCGTTGAAGCTGGCTTTCGCATTATCCTCAAGGACCCCAACGTAAAGGCGATCCTGATAAATATTTTTGGTGGTATTGTACGATGCGACCGGGTTGCCAACGGTGTGGTTGATGCATACAAAAAAATAGGCGATATACACGTTCCTATAATTGTCAGACTTCAGGGTACAAACGCCGAAGAGGGTGCCAAAATAATCCAACAATCCGGATTAAAAGTATTTTCGGCAATCGTCCTGAAAGACGCTGCTCAAAAGGTTAAAGAGGTTCTTGCATAGGCAGATTTTAAAGACTAACCTAAATTCCTTATATTGAACCGGATTGGCTCATTAAACGCATGAAAACCCTTTTTCTCGTTGGCGTATTAGGAATTTCAGGACTGGCTCACGTGGCGTATTCCCAGAGTTTTTATGCAACGCGGAAGGATCGTAACTTTCTCATAAGCATCGGTTCCGGAACGGCCAATTACTACGGCGAAATGGTAAACCCCGGCGAGTTTGGAACGCTTAAGCCAAACATTGCTATCGGGGCTGAGTTTTACATGACGAATCGGATAAGCATACGGTCCGAATTAACGTGGTTCCAGTTGTCCGGAGACGACTCCAAGGCCAATGACGACCGGCGCGAACGAAATCTTTCTTTTACGTCCAATAACATTGAATTAGCGGTGCTTGGCGCGATCAACCTTAGTCCCATGGGCGTACGGTTCTACCAGCGCTCGCAGTTGAACTTGCATGCCTTCGCCGGAATCGGCGGTCTCTACTTCAACCCTAAAGCAGAATATCAGGGACAAAAGTATGCTCTCCAACCCCTTCAAACCGAAAACAAGAAGTACAGCCGGGTTCAGCCCGTTATACCTTTTGGTATGGGTGCCCGCATCAAACTCGATCCGTTTTTTAATATTCTCGTAGAAGCCGGATACCGTATAACTTTTACTGATTATCTGGATGATGTGAGTGTCCGGCGCTATCCCGATGGCGCTTTGTTAAAAAGCGATTTGGCCCGGGCGTTGTCCGACAGGCGGGTGGAAATAGATACGCAACCCAGCGACCCGACAAACGTTGGGGTCCGTGGTAATCCAAAAGAAAACGACGGCTATTTCATTACCAACATCACCCTTCAGTACTACATTCCAAAAGTAATGTTCAGCAATTACAACCGGCTATACAATGCCAAGAGAAAGTGGTATTACAAGTCACCGGGAGGAAAAATGAGGAATCCGAGACGGCGATAAACGATCTTCATTTTCAACGTAGGTCCTGACAGAAAGACCCTGACGACCATTGCTGGCGGAAAATCAAATCGAAAAGATTCTACTTGTTTATCGCGAACCCTGGCCCGCCGCCAGATACCCATCGCGGTGGGTGGTAAGTTTGCGCTATAACCGTAATCCTTGCGAATATTTCCTGAAATTACCCGTAAAGAGATCAGAAAACATGGCGAGCATAGAATAAGTATGGTATAAAATATTGTAGTTTTGATTCTCTGCAAGTTGTCATATGCGAATGCAAGCCGATGCCAAACCACCAGAATACAACACCTAAACGACCATACACTTTATGAACAATCGAAGATTTCTTCCCTACATTATTCTGGGTATAATAGCCCTTTTCGTAATTATGGGCATATCGTCCAGCATCTTTTACACGGTCGGTCCGTCCGAGCGAGCGATCATTTTTTACAAATTTGGAATGGGGCTTGACAAAGACAACGTCATCGCCCAGGGATTTCATATGAAAGCGCCGTGGAATGATCTTTATATATACAGCGTGAATGAAACATCCTCCGATGAAAATATGGACGTGCTGGACAAGAGCGGTCTTTCCATTCACGTGGATATCACGATTCGTTATAATCCTATGCCGGACAAAATCGGGTATATCCAAGAAAAATTTACAAAGAACTACGTCACCGTTCTGGTAATTCCTGAGGTGCGTTCAACTGTTCGTCAGGTGATGGGTCGCTACACGGCCGAAGAAATCTACTCGACCAAAAGAGCAGAGGTTGAAACTGCGATCAGATCCGAAACAGAAAAAATCCTGCAGTTGAATTATGTAAATGCCCCTGCAGTACTAATACGCTCTATACTGTTGCCTGAACAAATCAAGGGTGCCATTGAAAACAAACTTCAACAAGAACAGGAAGCATTGGCCTATCAATTTCGACTGGATAAAGAAAGAAGTGAGGCAGAGCGGAAGCGTATTGCTGCAGAAGGTGAGTCGCGTGCAAATAACATCATCAATAACAGTTTGACAAATAATCTACTGAAAATGAGAGGGATAGAAGCGACACTGGAGCTTTCTAAATCACCCAATGCAAAAGTTATTGTCATTGGTTCCGGTGCCGATGGTATGCCGCTGATACTGGGCAACAATTAATAAGCGACATTTTTTGGCATTTCGTTGCTGAAACTTGGCTGAACCCTGTATATTTAAAACTGTGTTAAATCTATTCGAAAATGCCCAAAACTGCTGAACTGATTATTGACGGAAAGTCGTATACATTACCGCTCGTAGTTGGAACTGAAAACGAAGTCGCTATTGATATCAGCGAACTTCTGGAAAAGTCCGGAACCATTACACTTGACTTCGGTTTCAAAAATACTGGCTCAACAAAAAGCGCAATTACTTTTCTGGATGGCGACAACGGAATTCTTCGATACCGCGGATATTCAATTGAAGAATTGGCGGAGAAGTCGACGTTTCTGGAAGTAGCCCACCTCCTTATCTTCGGTGATCTTCCTAATCAGCAACAGTACGACAAGTTCAGCTACGACATCAAGACGCATACGCTTGTACATGAAGATATCAAGAAGATTCTTGATGGCTTCCCGTCTAGCGCTCATCCAATGGGTGTACTAGCCTCACTTTTCTGTTCTCAGACGGCATTTTATCCGGAATCCCTTGATCCGAACCGCTCGTCTGACGGAGTTTACCTGAGCATCGTCCGTTCAATGGCAAAGATGCCGACTTTCGCCGCATGGGCGTATAAAAATGCCATGGGCCACCCGGTAAACTATCCTGACAATAACCTGGATTACTGCGCACGGTTTTTGAAAATGGTTTTTGGACTTCCTGGTCAGGATATAGAAATTGATCCAGTCATTTCCGATGCCCTGGATAAACTTCTTATTCTGCACGCCGACCATGAGCAAAACTGTTCAACTTCGACGGTGAGAATTGTCGGGTCGTCGAAGGCAAGTATCTACTCATCCATCTCTGCAGGTATCAATGCCCTTTGGGGGCCTCTTCATGGAGGTGCCAATCAGGAAGTGATCATCATGCTGGAAAACATCATGAAAGATGGTGGGGACACAGAGAAGTGGATTAATAAGGCGAAAGACAAAAATAGCGGATTCAGGCTTATGGGATTTGGCCACCGGGTTTATAAAAATTTCGATCCCCGGGCAAAAATTATTAAAAAGGCGGCAGATGATGTACTCAGAAAATTAGGGGTAAATGATGCTGTACTGGAAATTGCATTGAAACTGGAGGAAGCCGCGTTAAAAGATCCCTATTTTGTAGAAAGGAAACTCTACCCCAACGTCGACTTTTACTCAGGTATAATTTACCGGGCGCTTGGTATTCCTGTTGAAATGTTTACCGTGATGTTTGCTATGGGGCGTCTTCCCGGTTGGATTGCTCAATGGAAAGAGATGAGAGAAAACAAAGAACCAATAGGCAGGCCCAGACAAATCTATACAGGCGCCACACTGCGACCCTATAAGGAAATGGGATCACGTTAGTCTGCGGTTGTTGTCACTCTTGTTTTGGTTGGGATTCCCGCCACGCTGGATATTACTAGTTACAACGGAATTGTTTAATGGATATACAAGAATTTGAACGTGCTGCCGAGCGATCGAAGCAGTTTACGAAACGGCCAACGAACGAAGAGCTGTTGCAGTTATACGCACTGTATAAACAATCAACAGAAGGAGATACCAGCGGAGAAAGGCCCGGTGGATTTGACTTCAAGGCCATCGCAAAGTTTGATGCATGGGAAGAACTGAAAGGCAAACCCAGGGAGCAGGCCATGCAGGAGTATGTGACCCTGGTGGATAAGCTCGAAAAACAGTACGCATAAAACTTGAATCTTTTTTATCAGCCTCTCCTTCCGGAAGGAACATTTTATCTGGATTCATTAGAATCCAAACATTGTACAAAAGTACTTCGAAAAAAGAATGGTGATTCCATTCAGATCACAGATGGCAGAGGGCTACTATACAATGCCGTCATCACAAGAGCAGATATTCTCCAATGTACTTTTGAAGTCCAGGAAAAAATCGCAGCGTCTCCACGGGACTTTAACATTCATATTGGCATTTCTCCAATAAAGAATACTGACCGGCTCGAATGGTTTGTTGAAAAGGCAGTAGAAGTCGGTGTCGATGAGATCACCCTGATTGAATGCCACCACACAGAACGGAGTCATGTTAAACCTGAGCGGCTGGAAAAGCTGGCGATCAGCGCCATGAAACAATCATTGAAGTGGACATTGCCAATAATTTCCGGTCCGGTAAAACTTTCCGATTTTATTAAGCGTTCAAACGCCCCCTCAAAATTTATTGCTTACGTAGATCCGGAAAACCCGAACCACCTGATTCGTATGGCATCACCTCGTTCGAATTATCTGATCCTCATCGGACCGGAAGGTGACTTCTCTAAAGATGAAGTGTCGCTGGCCCTTGAAAATAACTTCAGCCCTGTAAGCCTGGGCCCGAGTCGTCTGCGGACGGAAACAGCAGGCCTGGCGGCATGTCATATTCTTAATTTGGTAAACACGCCCTGATCCTTGTACATTGTTACCTGATTTCAGCCTAACATGATTCTGAATTATATCTGGGTTTCTTTTTTCTTAATCGCTTTTGTAGTTGCTCTGGTAAAGCTGGTCGTATTTCAGGACACTGAAGTATTTCCGCAATTGCTAAAGTCAACTTTTGACATGGCTAAAACTGGTTTTGAACTTTCCATCGCCCTAACCGGGGTCATGTCCCTTTGGCTTGGACTTATGAAGATTGGTGAAAAGGGTGGAATTGTCCCGATTTTGTCACGCATTGTAGGACCATTTTTTTCGCGTCTGTTTCCGGAAGTACCCAAAAACCATCCAGCAACCGGATCTATTATTATGAACTTTAGTGCCAACATACTTGGGCTTGACAATGCCGCGACACCACTAGGCCTGAAGGCCATGAAGGAACTTCAGGAAATCAATCCAGATAAGGAAACAGCTTCCAATGCGCAGATAATGTTTTTGGTGCTGAATGCTTCTGGCCTCACCGTTATTCCTATATCCATTATTGCTGACCGGGCAACCTTAGGGGCATTGAATCCAACCAGTATTTTTATTCCCACGTTAATTGCCACATTCTGTTCTACGGTTGTGGGTTTGATGTACATCAGCGTAAAGCAGAAAATAAACCTGTTTGATCCTGTCCTCATCGCGTATTTTCTTGGGTTGACCAGCCTTATACTTCTCGGTGTCTGGTATTTTGCTTCCTTAACACCTCAGGACTTACAACAACAATCCACGCTGTTCACCAGTATCATCATCATTTCAATTATTGTCAGTTTTTTAGTGTTAGGGTTGGTCAGACGTATTCCTCTTTTTGAAACTTTCGTTGAAGGCGCGAAGGAGGGCTTTGAAATTGCCGTCAAAATTATTCCTTTCCTGATCGCCATACTTGTTGGCATAGGTATGTTCCGCGCTTCCGGCGCGCTAAATTATTTGGTAGCTGGCATCGCCTGGTTCTTCAGTCTCTTTAATGTAAATACGGACTTCGCGGAAGCCTTACCTGTAGCGTTCCTGAAGCCACTTAGTGGACAGGCCGCGCGGGCCATGATGATTGAAGTCTCTAAAAATACTGCTGGAGGTCCCGATTCTTTTGTAGCTAACCTCGCGGCAATCTTTCGGGGATGCGCGGAAACTACCTTCTACATTCTGGCTTTGTATTTTGGATCGGTAAACATTCGAAAGACAAGGTATGCCCTGACGGGAGGACTCGTTGCAGATGTCGCCGGGATTGTTGCCGGGATTTTTGTGGGCTATCTGTTCTTTCATTAACCAATAAAAAGATTTAATTTGTTTGCTTAACTTACCATAAGAACTAACATTGTTACATGGAAAAAAAGGCGGAAATCCAAAAAACCATATATGATAACGCGAAGAGCCACTTTCTTGGAAACTTCCCCGATTCATTGCCCATTGAACAAGCCTATGTACATATTGGGATTTACTTGGGTTGGATTATTGACACGGATCTTTACTCCGAATATTTTGAAGACGAGGCTTCAAACCAGATTTTCAGGTTCAAGCGCAGGGAAATTTCCTGTACCATCCTCAGTGAAATATGGGATGGATATCTCGGGTTTGAGCTTTTCAACCGGCAGGGTAATATGTTCACCTACTATTATTATGGCGGAGGTTTGTACCGTAATGACTACGATGAGATTCTCGTTAAAACGTTGCCTTCCATTTATCACGTAACGGATAGCTGGGAAAACTATGAGAAAATGAAGACCCGCATAAACATGAGGTTCAGCGACTGGAAGAAACTGGTTGGAGCCTGATTACCGTTCAATTCACCAGCTTGCCATTCTTGTCTAGTGTGTAATGCTGGTTATTATCCCCACGGATAGAAAGTTCACCTGTATCCTGCCTAAAGACTATATCTTTGGGAACAAAATCAAGTTGATAGTTCACGCTCCAGGCCAGGCCGTCAGACCTGTATATTTTGGCAAGCGTTGAAGTAAACTTATTTTCTTTATCGGCTCGATCGCAGAAAACCAATACGAAATAGATTTGACCTGCTGCATCCGACAAGGTAGTTGCCTTGATCGATGGCAGCTGTGATTGTTTGAAGCTAAGTTTCTCAACAGGGAAAGAAACCTTCACTTCGGGAGTTCTTGACGCGTTGATCGTATACAGATATCCTGTCGGATCGAGTGAGTCTGCATACACTAGCCCTACCGTAAATTTCTCCTCCACTGTGGCCAACGGTTTGAACCTCGAACCAGTACTTTCTAAAAACAATGGAATAGAGTCTGAATCAATAACAATCCAGCGAAGTGCCTCTTTGCGAAGAGCCAATTCAGCCTCCTTATTCTTCCTTTCTCTGACTGTATACTGCTTCAGTCCGTCCATGTAACTTTTTAAGACTGCCGTGGTATTAAAGGTATTGTGGATGAAATATTCGTAATCAGGGGCTTTCGCCTCGATATCCTCAGCCGACAGCACAGAAGTAGCGGTATCCAGTTTATTAAGGTAACCAAACTCCTTTGTCAGGTTATTCAGTCGCGTATGAATGTTTGTAGAATCTAACGATGCCTTGTGCTCAATCACCGTAGAACGATACTCAAGGTCAGCGATCTTTACAGCGAAAACCTGCATGGGTAAGGGCTCCGCGTCGTACTTCTTCATTTTTTCAATCAATAGTTTATCAATGAGTTTGGTCAGGTCTGTTTTAACGGAGACTGATTCAGTACTAAGTTTTTCACGAAGTTTATTAATCTCGATATCGTAGTTTACAAGGTGCTCACGCATGGGGATAATCTCGGACTCGATGGCTTTACGGGCATTGATAGCAAAATTCTTATAATCCCACACCTGAACATCGTCCTGATAGAAATTTGAAGGAGAAGTTCCATCCTTTTTGAAGTCCGCAATTTCCTTTAAAGACAAGGTCTGATTGTAGCCCGTCTTGCCAAGCGTCGCTGTACTGGACTTATAATTGTCAAATGCCTTCAGGCATGAATCGAATCGCTGGTTCAATGCGGTGAGGTTTTTTATGGTAGTTTCGTCTGCCCTCAGGTAGAATTCTTTTTCTCCCGGGTAGGTATCCTGAATTGTTTTGAATAGTGATACAGACTTCTTATACAGCGTGTCAGACAACGAAAAGTAGTGCTTTATCATTTTTATCCGGTCTATCCGCTCCCGGAGACCCTCCATTCTTTTCTCAAGATCAAATTGAATGTCCGAAAGCTTGACCCCAAATTCTCCGGTGCGTAAATCCCTTCGGTTATATGCCTGATACAAATCACTATTCTTTTTGACTTCTCTCTCTGTAATAGTTTTATAGGCCTTATCAAAATATACAATCGCTGAGTCCATACCAACGATAGCCTTCCCGGTATTCTTCAGTACGTCTTCTTTCAATGATTTCTCCTGAAAAATAATCCCCATGTATAGAAAAGCATTGGGGTTATCGCTGTTGTCCTTAAGGTAATTTTTAAGAAAGGGTTCCGCCGCCTCATATTGCTTGGTATTCAAGAGAGCCCAAATATCCTTATACTTGACTTTTTGCCCATAAGCAGTTGTTACAAAAAGAAAAAGGACCAGGAACTTGATTGAGGCAAGTTTTGTCATGTTAAAGCCAGATTATCATTCGAAATTAATTAAAATCACGACATTTGGGTAACCACTTAAATAAGAAGAAAGTCTGAAAATGAAGAAAGTATTTTGTGCTGAAACGTTAAGCAACGCCTGGCGGGCGGTCAAGCCATGGGGAATAATCATTACCCTGTTTCTTCTTTTGCGGTATACCGGGGCGCTATCGGGCATCTCTTTTCTAACTGGAAGCGCACTCCTGAAATCAGGGATTATGGATGTCCAACCTGAAGCTCCTCTCGTAGCAAAAAAATTCAACTACAACTTTACTATCAGGGATTTGAACGGTAAAGTTGTAGACGTTAATGAATTCAAAGGAAAAACTATCTTTTTGAATATCTGGGCCACGTGGTGCGGCCCTTGCCGTGTCGAGATGCCTTCCATTCAAAGTTTGTACAGGCAGATCGATCCGGATAACATACGGTTTGTGATGTTATCCGTTGATCGCAAGGAAGACTTTGAGAAAGTGAAAAACTTTGTAAGCGATAAAAATTATACGTTTCCGGTATACACTCCTTCGGGCAGTTTGCCTGACCAACTTCAGGTCAGGTCAATACCCACGACATTTGTTATCAATCCCGAAGGTAAGATCGTCAGTCATGAAACGGGTGCTGCCAACTACGATACGCCTGCGTTTAAAGAATTCCTGGAAACGTTGATAAGATTATAAAAAACGCCTTTTCAGCCCTTATAAAGCTTTTGACTTGCCGGATTTAAAATAGTTACGGTTTATATTTACTAATTATATTAGTTTTTATACGTTTGTGACAACTAACTATATTAGTGTTATGAAAACGATAAAGACGGTATTGGGTACCAAAAAAATCGAAGACAAGGATTACCAGATAGCCATACTTCAATTGCGGGAAGTGCTGGACGCCCACCGCAGCACATTGATCACCCGAATAACATCAGACCTGCCCGTCTATATTGATTACAAATTCAACCGGAAAGTAAATTCGAAAGAAGTCGAGGCTATTAAAGAGAAGCTCACCTTTCTAAAAAACTCCTCGGTTGATATGGATAAGTACGGCTTCATAGTACAACATGTAATGGCCCATGACACGACCTACGTCACTTCTGAACCCTTCTATAAAGAGATAGACGATAACATCGGCTGGTACTTAAATGAATCACAGTTGAAGCTGGTAAAATAATTATGATGTGGGGAAAAGTGCCAGAAACCGTTTGTTGTATGGAAAAATGCCACGCGATGTGGAGGACGAACTTTCAACGATTCATATCGAAAAAATCTGGGAGTTACTGGAGGAAAAATTTTGCTTCAACATAAAGGCATGGAGACAGGAATACAAGCTTTACTATCAAAAGCAGCCGCACAGTGTATCTGAACGCGAAGCTTTTGTGGAGTTTGGAGCTGAGTTTATTAATCCACTATTAAATAAGGTGCTAAAGCGCCAGGACCATCATAATACCTGGGGTAATATGCTCGCCTATATAGTCAAACGGCATTAGTCGTACTTCAAGGTGAGTAAAAGTTGGACGAATCCTTTTGTACATCAACCCAGCACTGAACGTCTCAATTGTTTGAAGAGTGTACGGATAAAAAGCTTCTGATCAAATGCTCTCATGATGCTCAGATCTTCCAGCACGCTGGTTTCTTCATCCAGAAACTTAAGGATACTTTGAGGACTGTTCTGCGTGTACATCGCGGTAAACAACGATGCTCCCAATTCATTTCTGTTCATAAGGACATCGAGAAACAAAGAATCATACTTTCTAAATCTTCCCCTGGCAATTCCGGCGGATGGAAGAACGCCGGACTTGATGTTTTTTACGATTCTTTTCGAGAACCGGTCGGAATTCTTAAATGAGTAGCCGGAAGAAGGTTTTACCCAGCCCCCCGCTGTTCCGATCTTTGTGATGCCGTTGGTGTTGTGTTTGTGAAACGGGTAATCTGACATGGGAATTACGCCTTTTTCCACTTCATTAATTTCATACGCCCCTATTTTAAGGACCTCACTCAGATACTGCCCGAGCATCAGATCGTAATCCTTATCTCCAATTAATGTCGGCGTAAATAGTGTGAACTCAACCAACGCCGTACGTGCCGAAGTCGGTAATACGTAAGTAAAGCTTGTGGAATCCCTCCATTGCAGGCGAAAGTCCATCATAAGAAATTTTGAAGCGTCGAACGTATCAACCTCCGTTTGAATATACCATCCTCTGAAGTGTTGCAACAATCGTATATAGGTGTCACTATTGTGGCTAAAATCTTCAGGAACCCTGCTATCAAAAATATGCCCGGCGCTGTAGCTGCTTTCTTTTCCTACAATTTTCCCATCGCCGTTCTCCGGGATCGAGCTGACTTCATCGTACACCCAGGTTATATTGGGACAAAGTTCAATCTCCTTTCGGGCAAAATCATAGAAGTCTAATGCACGCAGCATCTTGTAACGATAGGGACGTAAATCCAATCTCACTTCTTTTTGCTTGCTCATAAAATCAGCCATGTTCCAGCTATGCGTGATAATTGAATCATAACGGCCAGCGCCGCTCTCCCAAAAGCACCAGGTCTTATCATTCAGATTTTTGGCGGATTTATCCAGAATAAGAATTTTTCTGTTCCGGAAGTATACATCATCCTTCATGGCCAATGCCAGCTGGAGCCCGGCGGCTCCTGCTCCTACAATAGCAAAATCATAACGTGTAGACGACATAAAAATAGATAAAGAAGAAAAACTGAGATGTCATCATATGAACGGAAAATCGTTTACTTCCGGTAAACTTAAGGTACTGCATAGCAGCGTGAAGCAAAAGCGCAAGCACAAACCACGCTACATAGTTATTTAGCGGAGGAACGGGCGGTGAAAAGGTCCAAAAATCAAATTTCGGTGCCGATTTCTCCATGAAGAAATCCAACGTAACCATAAGTGTCGCCCCGGTGAGAATTCTAATCAGCCTATTGGTACTAAGAGTATTGGCACAAACCCCGGTAACCAGTACCAATAACGCCCAATAAAGGCCGATAAGGTATGGAACCCCTTCAATCTTCGGACCAAAATTGCTTCCATAGGAATAGTTTCCAAACAAAAATCCATACGTCACTCCTATCCATTCGGCAAACATACCGACGGCAAAGCAGAAGAACGTCAGTACCGCCCCACGAACGGAGACGATCGGAAAATTGATAACCAACAGAATAAACGTCAGGCACAAAATGATCGGAGTCTGGCTGACAAACCACTGGCCATGCCCTGAACTTATTCCAATAATCCCCGAAATCTGAAACAACCAAACCAGTCCAATTGACACGTCTTCCGTGTTCAACAAGTATCCCTTTTCTTTTACGCTGCTAATCATACTTCAGGAATCAGATCTGATACTATTTTCGCCGATGATAAACATAGCGGAATTCCGCCACCCGGATGCACGGAACCTCCGCAGAAATAAAGATTCTTAAGCCTGCTGCTGAAATTAGGATGCCGTAGAAATGCCGCAAATCGCGAATTGCTGGAAGTGCCATACAACGAGCCCCGGTATGTTCGTGTAGTAGATTCAATACCAACAGGATCAAGTACTTCTTCTACTTCGATTAATTCTTCCAGTGATATATTCAACATTCGGTTGATCTTGCTGATGATATTCGCACGCGCTTTTATTTTAATCTTCTCCCAGTCCTGGCCGAAATTTCCCGGAGCATTGATCATTACAAACCAGTTTTCACAGCCCGGCGGCGCATGGTCTTCTTCCTTGGCTGTGATATTTATATAAATTGTGGGGTCATCGGACACGTCATGATCCTCAAAGATCCTGTGAAACTCGTTTCGATAGTCGGCACTAAAAAATATATTGTGCAAATCGAGTTGTGGAAATTGTCTTCTGATTCCCCAGTAAAATATCAACGCCGAACTGGATCTTTCCTGTGTCCGAATTCCCCTGGGCACAGACATGGTCTTCAGCAGTTTCGTGTACGACGAAAAAATATCCATGTTAGAAACAACAATTTCTGCTGAATGAATTTTTCCGTTTGACTGGACACCTGTAACCCGTTTATTGTCGTGTACGATCGAATCAACCGGTTGATTGAAGTTAAATATTACACCCTTTTCCAGGGCAAGTTTATACAGGCGCTGGGAGATGGAGTGCATTCCCCCTTCCGGGTAGAACGTGCCATAAAACATTTCCAAATGCGGGATCATCGACATAATTCCGGGAGTCTTATAAGGTGATGATCCATTATACGTCGCATACCGGTTAAACAACTGAATTAGATGAGGGTTAACAAAGAAGCCTTCATTCACAGCATTTAATGTTTTTCCAATACCCAGCTTGTGAACCTGAGTGAGTGCTCTGAACGTATCCATCGATACGTACGTCACCCACTTGTGTAATGACTGCTCCAGGAAAATGCCGGCTGTCGACTCATACTTCTTTTTGTTACTTGCCAGGTAACGGCGAAGTACTTCTTTCGGTGTTGAGAAAACCGTGCTTGCATTTTCGACAAAGGCATCGGGGTTTGCACTGGCCGAAAAAGTTGTTCCATCCTCCCAAAAATAGTTACATATCGTGTCTTTAACCTTGTATTTAAAGTAGCTGGCAGGGTCCAGTTCAAATAGTTGGTAGAGTTCATCAACCAAATGGGGCATCGTAAACAACGATGGTCCTGCATCAAATCGATATTTACCCTTCTCAAAAGCATGAATTTTTCCACCTGGGTATGCATTCGCCTCATAGACTGCCACCTCATAGCCCTTTTTGCGCAGGCGCAGTGCACATGCCAGCCCAGCTATTCCCGAACCGATTACAATCGCACTGGCCATTTCAGAAAAAATTACAATTGATAAGTTTCGAAAATTTAACAATAAATCGACTGAATTGTTGCCGCCGTCCATTAAACCGGGCAAATGATCCATACCCTTAGGTAATAGTCGTCCATAAACTAAATCCGGCAAGTGGGGAATCAGCATGTAACATTATCATGCTGGCTGTGTTAAGAGCGTGATGAAAGTTTATACACTAAAACGTACACAATTCCTCCCCGTCAGGCTAACAGATGCGTGGGATTTTTTTTCCAGCCCAATGAACCTGGAGAAAATCACACCTCCGCAAATGGGCTTTCAGATTTTATATAAATCCGGGGGAGATAAAATGTATCCTGGGCAATTGATCCGATACCTGGTTGGTGTACTTCCGCTGATAAAATTGCATTGGGTCACTGAAATAACCCATGTTGAGAAGCCATTTTACTTTGTCGACGAACAACGGTTTGGTCCCTATGCCCTTTGGCACCATCAGCATCATTTTTCTGAAGTGGAGGGTGGGGTTCAGATGACAGACGAAGTCAATTACGCCATTCCACTGGGATTAATCGGCCGGTTGGCACATTGGTTATTTGTTGGGCGCAAGGTTAATGCTATTTTTGAGCATCGGTTCAACACGCTGGAAAAGTACTTTCAGAAGGCTCCGGGTGAATAATATTTTTTTGAACGTTATGGATTTTATAACAATAGTGATTTGTTCCGCGATCGCAATTTCCACTTTTTTGTCGTGGGAGTTTGTCGCGTGGTTCACCCACAAGTATGTTATGCACGGCTTTTTGTGGGTATGGCACAAATCTCACCATACCGTGCACGACCATGCGCTGGAGAAGAATGACTGGTTTGCCGTAGTCTTCAGCGTACCTTCCATAGTTCTTTTTATTATATCCACTACGGTGTACAAGAGTCCTTATTTGTTCTCGGTGGCAGTTGGCATCGTCTGTTACGGGGTTTTCTACTTGGTATTTCACGATATCATTGTACACCAGCGCCTTAAGTGGAGACCAAAGAAAAGAAGCAGCTACCTGAGCCGTATGATTCATGCTCACTATGTGCATCACAGCAAGCATACGAAAGAAAATTGTGAAGCGTTCGGCTTTCTTATTGTCCCCAGGAAATACCAGGTTTCCCATTTGCATCTTAAGAAAGACAGGCAGGCCACGCAGTAGGAAAAGTCCATAGTCCTTAGTCCATGGTTCAGCCCTATTTCGTAGTAGTAAAAAGTCCATCGTCCATGGTCCATAGTCGATGGTCAATAGTCCTAGTCGTTGGTCAAACCTAATAGTAGTGAAAAGACAATGGTTAATGGTGAATAGTCTGTTTTGATGGTCAACCCTTCTCAGGAGTCTACAGTCTACAAATCATTACGCATTAATCATTAATTCAGTTACCATGGACTATCGACTATGGACTATCGACCATGGACCATCGACCAATTTCCCAAAATTCCGCTTCTTGCAGGCAATCAAAAAAAACCATCAACTGCTCATATTTTCATATGTTTTCCTTTTATTTAGACAGTTATTTAATCGTTAGCCGTTACCCAATCATCATTGACCATTAACAAATAATCATTCACCATTATTCATTAAAAATCTTTATTTTCGATTCTCGAATCATTACTAACGACAACCTATGCCAGTATTTCAAATAAAGAAGACATCAAAAGCGTACGATGTGTGTATTGTTGGATCCGGAGCGGGAGGCGGAATGGCTGCCTACGTACTTGCTAATGCCGGAATTAAAGTAGTCTTGTTAGAAGCAGGACCGTTGTATGATCCGGCAAAAAACGTCACACAACTTAAATGGCCATGGGAATCTCCGCGGCGGGGTGCGAGTACACCGTACCGACATTTCGGTGACTTTGATGCAGCGTACGGAGGATGGGAATTGGAAGGTGAGCCGTACACACATAAGGATGGTACCAAGTTCGACTGGTTCCGTTCTCGCATGGTAGGGGGACGTACCAATCACTGGGGAAGAATTTCTCTTCGTTTTGGCCCTAAGGATTTCAAGCGCAGAAGTATCGATGGACTGGGTGATGACTGGCCGATAGGCTACGATGATGTATCCCCCTATTACGATAAGATTGACAAACTCATCGGTGTGTTCGGGTCGAAGGAAGGGATTTTAAATGAGCCGGACGGAATATTTCTACCGCCACCCAAACCGAGACTTCATGAACTGTTCATCAAAGAAGGAGCATCGAAGATGGGTGTTCCCGTAATACCTTCCAGACTTTCAATCCTTACGCAAAAAATAAACGATACACGCGGAAAATGTTTCTACTGCTCGCAATGTAACCGTGGATGTACGGTCTATGGTGACTTTTCGTCCTCCTCTGTTTTAGTGAAGCCTGCTATTGAAACAGGCAACGTGGATATCATCCCCAATGCCATGGTGCGCGAAGTTCTTACGAATGAAGGGGGCACCGCGACTGGCGTTTCCTTTGTTAATAAGGAGGACATGCAGGAATACTCCGTAAACGCAAAGGTTGTCATCCTGGCTGCCAGTGCCTGCGAGTCATCTCGACTGTTGCTGAATTCAAAATCATCCCGTTTTCCTAATGGGTTGGCGAACGGAAGTGGAATCGTTGGCAAATACCTTCACGACTCTACAGGAGCAGACATGGGTGGAATCCTTCCAAATCTGGTTGGGCGCAAGCGCTACAATGAAGATGGTGTTGGAGGCATGCACGTTTACACGCCATGGTGGCTTGATAACAAGAAACTTGATTTTCCGAGGGGATACCACATTGAATACTATGGTGGTATGGGTATGCCGGGCTACGGCTTTGGTTTTGGTGTGCAGGGATTGAACGGAAAATATCCCGGGCGGGACGGCAAACAAAAACCGGCAGGGGGTTATGGTGCATCCTTGAAAGACGATCACCGGTATTTCTACGGTGCCACTTTCGGTATGTCCGGAAGAGGTGAAGCTATTGCGCTTGAATCCAACTACTGCGAAATAGATCCAAACACGGTTGACAAGTATGGCATACCTGTGTTACGGTTTCACTACAAGTGGAGTGACCATGAAGTGAAACAGGCCCGCCATATGAAGCAAACCTTCGAAGAAATTATTACGAAGTCAGGGGGTGTAATAACCTGGGGAAACAATGATGGGCCCGCCAATGATTATGGTCTCGAAGCTCCCGGTCGGATTATTCACGAAGTAGGCACGACCCGTATGGGCGACGATCCTAAAAAATCGGCCGTTAACAAATTTAATCAGGCTCACGAATGCAAAAATTTATTTGTTGTCGATGGTGGACCCTTTGTTTCCCAGGCCGACAAAAATCCAACGTGGACGATTCTTGCCCTATCGATGCGTGCGTCGGAGTTTATTATTGATGAGTTGAAGAAACAAAACCTGTGACGGATAATGATTAATGGTTAAGGATTAATGACGGCAGGTAACGATAATGATAACGCTTGAATTCTGATACTGACTAAGCTTCGCACTCACACTAACACTGACGAATAACGGATAACGATTAACGGATAACGCAACATGGACAGACGAAAATATCTAAAAACCCTCGCAGCAGGATCAATGGGTGCCGGTGTACTTCTTCAATCGTGCGCTCCCGGCGAAAAGGCGGTTGAAGCCCAGGCTGGACCAACATTTACGATTGATCGCACAGCTCCGGAATTGGAACGGGAAAAGAAACTCGCTGCCGAGAAGTTCTTTGACGACCATGAGATGAAAACCATCGCTATCCTGGCTGACATCATTATACCGAAGGATGAAACTTCCGGAAGTGCCACAGAAGCAGGTGTTCCTGATTTTATTGAATTTATAGCTAAGGATATGCCCCAGTATCAGACGCGACTGCGCGGTGGACTGAAGTGGCTGGACATCCAGTGTATGAAACGATACAACATTGACTTTGCCTCTTGTACACAGGTGCAGCAAATTGAAATGGTTGATGAAATTGCATTCCCGGATAAAGCAACAGCGGATATGCAACAAGGTGTTGCCTTTTTTAATACCATGCGCGATCTGACTTCCTGTGGATTTTTTACCAGCAAGATTGGTATTGCCGATCTGGGCTATGCCGGTAATAAACCAAATCAGTGGGATGGCGTTCCGCAGGATGTACTCGATCAGTACGGGTTGAAGTACGATGCGCGTACGCTGGAGATCAGCGTGAAGTTCGATGCATAATCTGCCGCGATCGCAGGTTCAGTTCAACTTCAGTTAATACGTAATTCAAATGTGCCGTCGGTTATGGCTACATCATCAAACGATGTCCCTGAAAAGTTACCCCTTACCACTGACCCATTGTAAAAAGTTATGAGAACTTCTAAATCCTCCGAGTTGATTGCCGATGGACTGAACCAATTCCACTCCGGAAGGCTGCTAAACTGGTATTCAATACTTGCATAAGACACCGCTACGGGCAGATCCTGTGGACTAACAAATTCGGCTGGAAGTGAAAAATGAAAATTTACCCTATCGAGCAATTCAGACTTTTCTAATTTTCGATGAAGGAAAAGGTTTACCTGACCGGGAACGTTCGGGTAGTTGATCCTGTAATAATCAAAAGACTTTTGTTGATTATCTATTTTGAACTGAATGATGTCACCCGTATCATCAGGAGCTTCTTTTCTAATACAGCGACAGCGCATGCGACTGTGTACTAAATTGGGAGTGTACTCGACTGAAGAACTAAACCTGAAAGCAGCAGATCGAATAGAGGGCGCGTCATCCCAGGCCGGTGAGCTGGTCCAATACATGGCATCTTCCTCTATACCAAATTCGTTCTTCATGCGAATATAGGCCGCCGTTGGATCTCCTATTTCTTCCATAAAATAACGGTACCCTCCGAAATGGTAGCTGAGCGTGAGCCAATCTGACCGGGTTGGCAATTTCCAACCCGGGGGGCATGCATCCAGGGCTTGCTGATAACTATACAGTGTGCTGTCTTCGAATCTCAAGTCTTCAGCAAACCAAAGTTCCCCACCGGCGGAAAGTGTATGGTATGTCTGGTCATCGCGCGGATCCTTGAATGAAGCAAAGTGATCATCGTCATCGCAAGAAATTACAATTAGGCAGAAACATAAGTCGAGGAAAAAAATAGCACAGAAATGGGGAAGGTTCCTGATCATACCATCCAAAATACAATAATGAAATGCGCCAGGCAAATCGTTTTATCTGCCTCACAAAGCTCTAGGTAAACGTTAGATCATGACTACCACGCCTAAATCCCAAAAACAAAAATACGAGTGCATGTCACAACTTCTTGTATTTGAATTGACAACCTTCCGTACACACTACTGTTGCAGGAGACAAAGTCAGTTGCAACGTACTCAGGCTATAGTAGTAGGTCTGTTCCTCATCGTAAGTAGGACATTCAAAATTTAAGAACAATAAGCTTCCGGTGAGGTGAAAGAATCCTGATACACAAGCGGGATGTTCAGATAAAAAGAATGTGCTATCCGTGTTTAATTGATACACAGGCCCCTCGTCCACCGGTTGCCATGAACCTCGAGAGCCAATACCGACTTTTTTCTCCACCAACTGCCATCTCCCGGTCAACGCCGATAGTTTTTCTTCGTCCGAAGGCTCCTGGTCCGCGCAGGAACATGCCAGTAGACTTATCATGACAGCAATCAGTCTTCTCATGGGCGCGTGGTTCTTTTGGTGATAGACCCTTATTCTTTTTGGAAAGTTGTGACGTATAGGGATTAAATCAAAACGTTTGCGTGGAGCCTCTCTCAAATAAGACGGAAGGAATAACGATTGTCTCCGCTTTCGCTTCCTGCGTTTTCTTTTCAAGTGCCTCAAACAATAACCGGGCTGCTGTTTTCCCCATCTCAAAAGCAGGCTGCGTAATAGTCGTCAACGATGGATTAAGCAAAGATGCAATCTGAAGACTGGAAAAGCCTATCACTTTTACGTCCTGCGGTATCTGCAAATTCAATTCATTACAAACCGTGTAGACTGTTGTGGTGAGCTTTTCAACAGAACCTACAATACCATCAGGTCTGTCGTTACGTTTCAATATCCGGTAGATAAGGGAATGATTATCCGTTTCATTGTTGCTACAATATATCAGAAGATTTTTATTGACCTGCATACCATACGCATTAAGAGCAGCCTCGTACCCCCGCTGTCGGTGATTAATAATGGCAAGATTTTCTGACATGGCCAGAAAAGCAACCTTTCTACAACCCTTGCTAATTAGGTGCTCCGTTGCTTTATATCCCGAGTCAAAATCATCGGTCAATACTTTTGCCGCTTCAATGCCTTCACAAACTCTATCAAAGAACACTAGCGGTATATTCTTTGCGCATAAATCATGAATATGACTGTTACTTTCCGCTCCCCCGGAAACAGAAATCAACACACCGTCCACCCTCCCACTTCGGAAGTCACGCAAAATTGACTCTTCCCTCATGAGGTCTTCATGTGTGAGATAGACCATTACGTGGTAACCCTTTTCACGTGCTACGGATTCAATACCGTTAATTGCCAACGAGAAAAAACTGTCTGCCACTTCAGGAAGTACTACCGCGATATTGCCGGTCTTTCTTTTTTTTAAACTGCTCGCATAAAGATTTGGGACATAATCCACTTTCTGCGCATATTCAAACACCCTCTTTTTGGTTTCAATACTTATCTCATGGCTGTCGCGCAGCGCTTTAGATACTGTTGATACCGCCAATCGTAAATCTTTTGCTATTTTGCGTATCGTGATGCTCATGGACTGCTGTCAATACCTGGTTAGAACGAAACCGGTTTCGTAAATAAAGTGAACTCCAGCGTGAATACCAGGAATATTATTTACCAAGTTCTTGTTAGCTTAGCCAGGATATAACCGGATTTTAAACTTATTTCTTGATAATATAAACAACTTAGGCATGAAGAACAATTCTGAAGCTGCTCCGCTAAAAAACCTGGATGAATGGGAAGACGATCTTTTGCGCAGATACCCTGATCCGGAATCAATAACAGATGGGAAAACGGTTGAAGAATACCGGAACTATGACAATCCGGAACGAGACACAGTAAAGGAATTTTACAGGCTAAATCATACTTACCAAACGTATGATTTTGTAATGAATAAGCAGGCCGAGTTTCTCAAGTTTGACAAAAAGGAAATGCCGATCTGGGAAGCATACGAATTTCTGAATCAACTTGTTGACGACTCCGATCCGGATACGGATCTTGACCAACTGCAACACCTGTTACAAACTTCTGAAGCTATCAGAAGAGACGGTCATCCAGATTGGATGGTACTTACCGGCTTGTTGCACGATATGGGGAAAGTTCTATGTCTTTTCGGCGAACCACAATGGGCCGTTGTTGGCGATACCTTTCCCGTGGGCTGCGCCCATTCCAGCAAGATCGTATATCCCGAATTTTTTGGCCAGAATCCAGACAGCACGAATCCAGCTTTTAATACCAAGTACGGGGTGTACTCACCGAACTGCGGATTACGGAATGTAAATATGTCGTGGGGACATGATGAATATGTTTACAACATGGTTAAAGATTACGTGCCTGAATCCGGACTTTACATGTTGCGCTACCACTCCTTTTATGCACAACATCGGGAACACGCATACGATCATTTAATGGATGACCATGATCGCGAGATGTTCAAATGGGTAAAGCTTTTTAACCCGTATGATTTATACTCAAAGAATCCGAATCCTCCGGATTGGAAAGCCTTAAAACCGTATTATGAAGATCTGGTGGCGAAGTATCTACCTGCTACCTTAAAGTTTTAATAGGATACAGTGAAGATTCACAGAAGCGAACATTAAACGGAATGGTTTGATGTTCGCTTCTTTCTTTTATCCTACATTGACACGTTACTCGATATGCTAAGATGTTACTTATCTTTTTTTGATAGGACAGTTCATCCGAACTTTGTTTGGTCTCATTTCATCGCCCCCCTCAGGGGCCGGGGAGGCCCCGCATGTTCCATCAGGTCTGCGCCCAATCCCTGCCTACCGGCAGGCAGGCACACATGCCACTGCCAGGCCGAAGATTGGACGAGGCC
>JBGSQQ010000037.1:0-45415 GCA_041737945.1 Chryseolinea sp. | reverse complement strand
GCATCACCATGGCAAGTAGGATGAGTTTGTAAGGCGAGGTAGATTTTATAAGGAATCGGTTGTTTTTTGTCATTGGAATGTATTTTGGACTAAAGTACAAATCTGCACGGTCTTATTCTCAAACAATTATATGAGTTGTTTTAACCAGGCTAATGTGGATGTAGTTCATCTGAACATCAGTCCGGATCGTTACGCGCCAAGTGACAGGATGGATTAAACAGCATTTTCTTGGCGCGTCGAATCCCAAATTCAAAACGCCCCGAAACGGGGCGCTATAAACAGGAAACCCCGTTGGGGTTTAAAGGCAGGATGTACAGTGAACAGCCCGTGAATAGGGTCTATGCGTAAAGCGTTCCTTTTCCCGAATCTGTCCGGATCGTTACGCGCCAAGCGGCATAATGGATTGAATAACATTTTCTTGGCGCGTCGGAATCCCAACTTCAAAAACGCCCCGAAACGGGGCGCTATAAACATGAAACCCCGATGGGGTTTAAAGGCAGGATGTATGTTGCCTGCCCATGAATAGGTGCGTAAAGCGTTCCGTTCCCGAATCGGTACGGATCGTTACGCGCCAAGTGACAGGATGGAATGAACAGCATTTTCTTGGCGCGTCGGAATTTCAACTTTCAAAACGCCCCGAAACGGGGCGCTACAAACAGGAAACCCCGCTGGGGTTTAAAGACGCGTTGTACTTGTGAATGATCCTAAATAAGTTTTATGTGTAAAGTTTTTCTATTCCCCCATTCCCGAATCATTCCGGATCGTTACGCGCCAAGTGGCATTATGGCTTGAACAACATTTTCCTGGCGCGTCGAATCCCAAATTCAAAACGCCCCGAAACGGGGCGCTACAAACAGGAAACCCCGCTGGGGTTTAAAGGCACGTTGTACTTGTGACTGACTCTAAGTTTTGAACGTAAGGTGTTCCATTCCCGAATCAGTCCGGATCGTTACGCGCCAAGTGGCATTATGGCTTGAACAATATTTTCATGGCGCCATAACCCATAACTCATAACTCAAAACTCATAACTCGCTACTCACTACTCATGACTCTTAACTCACTTGTTCTCTTTCAAATATGCCAGCAAATCCGCCATTTCTTCAACGCTGATCAGTTTGTCCAGCCCCGACGGCATCGCCGACATCGTCAGTGCCTTTATAGATTTGATGTCTTGCCTCCGTATCGTCTTTTCAGGGCTTCCCGAATTCCGCAACGTGATGGCACCAGGTGTTTCACTTGCAATTAATCCCTGAATCGATTCACCGCTGTTTAAGGTTACGTTCCACAAATCATAACCGCTGGAGATAGACTGATTTGGAGCCAGGATGTTGGCAAGTATCGCTTCCTTCGACCAATTGTGAACTGTACCCAGGTCGGGCCCCAGCGTAACACCACCCTTTCCACGGATCTGATGACACAAGGCACATTGTTTTTGATAGATGAGTTGTCCGGCTACTCCATCACCTTTTAGTTCCAACGCCTTTTTGTAAGCCGCGTTCACCTCATTGTTATTGTTCTCTGTAAACAACACGATGGCCTTTTTGCGGAGTATATCGTTTGACTGATTCATTAAGGTGACCTTCCGGTGCCAGGAGATTTCAGATGTCTGAATGGTTCGCTGCTCAATGGCGTCCAGGAGGACGGACATGCGCTGATCGCTAAGTAAAAAACTTTTCACCGTCGCATCCCGGACTTCTGGTGTAAGTACTGGCCATTGCGTTAAGATGAAACGACTGACTGACGTATCACGCACCCCGCTGAGCGTTCGCAATGAAGCTAGCTGGATAGATAGTGCTTCTGTCGGGGTTATAAGTTTTGTCAGCAGCGGCGCATAGGGCGAAGGATCTCGTAAGGAAATAAAATCTATGGCCTCCGCTCGCTTGTCCTCACTCTGATTTTGATCCTTAACAATAGCCGCAGCTTTTTCAATCGCTCCCTTCGCCACTGTTTCGTTCTTTATTCCTGTAACTTTTAAAAGATGCATGGCAGCTCGTCGAACAGAAGGGGAAACGTGATCAAAAAAAGAATTGATTAGAATTTTTGAGTCGGCATCTGAGATGGCTGCAGGCATTTTTTTATTTTCTAACCCTTGCGCCAGACCTTCTAAAGCCTGCCCCTGCCAACCGGACGCATCGTCTTTACCCGTTGCCGTTGCGCTACGAATAAGTTGACTGATGGATTTGGATTCTCCCGCCGCACCGATCATAGATGTAAGCCGACGTACCAGGGAGGCATAAGCCGGAATGTCTTTATTGAAATTCTGCAAAACAACACTCAGCAGTGAGGATGCTTGCGACGAAGATGCAGTCAATGCGGCTATTTGAACCCACTCATCCTGAACATCCTGAAGTAACAGCGCGTGGCGGACTTTTGAAACTTCTTCTGTGTCCAAAAATCCAAGAGTCAAAATCAATTGAAACCTTACTTTGGGATCCGGGTCCTTTTGAAGGGCAAGCAAAGCTTTAGTTAATTGGGGGTCTTTTGTCAGATGAAGTTCCGCTAGTCTGATGGCATTTTCGCGGACACCGGCGACAGGATCGGTTAATGCTTTTTGAATTTGTCCGGTCTGAAGAACACCCATTGCTTCAAGGGTCCACAGGGCGTGTAGCCTGCCGAGTGGCTGGGATGGGTGGTTGGCCATCTCTGCAAGGAGAGGGACCGCTGCCAAATCAGCCCGGTCAATCAATAACCGTTGCGCATTCATTCGCCACCAACTATTCGGATTAGCTAAATGTTTTACCAGTTCTTCAACAGTTGCATCTCCAAGCTTTAATCCTTTGGTCCATTCGGCGCCAGGTAAATTGTTAGCGGTGATACGGTAAATTCTTCCCTTGTTGCTATCCTCGTATAACTGTCCTGAATTCACTACTTCTTCACTCATCCATTCTGGATGTTCGATGATCAGCCGGTAATAATCCACCACGTACAGCGCACCATCCGGTCCTATGTACATGTTTACGGGACGGAATCTCGCATCCGTCGATGCAAGAAATTCTTTGTAGGGCTTCAGACGGCTTGCCGTGAAACTGGCTCCCTTATCCTTGAGTTGGTCAACATGTACAAGATTGCTAACCGGCTCAGCGACAAAGACAACGTCTTTGTAAGGATCCGGAAAAGCACCACCCAAATAAGCCGTTAGACCACAGGCAGATGTCATGAATCCAACATCGGTGAGCAATTGGTGTTGTGGGTTTTGCGTAATCGGAAAAACTTCGGCCGATTGACCATGGTCAGGTAGGGGTTGAGTTGCATCTGAAACCAGCAGGTCGCGGTTACGTTTTAAGTAGGTCTCTCCGATAACTTCCTGATAAATGTGATTCCAGTTCTCAACCTGCAGATGATGACCCCAGGCATCAAATGTATGACCGAACTGCGAATGACTTGACGTCATTTCAAGCTCATGCTGGTCAGGCCGGAAACGCACAGAACGTTCGCCTGCATTGGCTTCAAGCCTAGGTGATTGGGGATTATCCGGGAAGTAGATCTCTGTACCGGGATCGCCAAATTCGTTTTTATATTTTTCAGTGCCTACAGCACCTTCGTGAGCAAGGTATATCCAGTTGTCAATCCCGAGAAGCGGGTTGTTTAGATTGTGCTGAGGGTTTGATAGTGCAAACCCGGTTAATAGTGTGTCTCTTACGTCAGCCCTTCCGTCACCATCGGTATCTTCGAAGTAAAGCACATGCGGCGCATCAGCTACGATAACCCCTTTTTTCCACCGCATGATACTGTTCGGCAACATAAGTCCTTCGGCGAAGACTGTGCTGGAATCCATAATGCCGTCTCCATCGGTATCGGAAAGGATGTTTATTTTTCCAGAGCCACTTTTGTCCAACGGGTAGCCCGGCATTTCAACAACGTACAGCCTGCCGAATTCATCTATCTCCATATCTACCGGATCACCGACTAATGGCTCTGCGGCCAAGAGCTCGATGGTAAATCCAGGTTCAAGTTCAAAGGTTGAAAGCGGATCATTGAGGGAACCCGTTTCAGATTCCTGTTTACAGCTGCCAACGGCGAGCAATACAGTCAATAGAAGAAGACGTTGGACATAAAATAAATCACTCCGGTTCATATTTTTTTTCATTGCGAATAGATCCTTTTCTAGAATCAATAGTAAATCCCGCTAGTCCGAGGTCAACTACGATTCTTTTGATGTGCTCCTTAAAATAGAAGTATAATACTTCATTTCATAACAACATTATGTTGGTAACAATTCCGACCGTATCCAAATCGGCAGGTCGGAGTCACTTTTTCAATACAGGCAACGTAATACCTGAGGAATATTTTGCATCGTGATAGATCCTGATCGAAGCTTTCTGATAGTCACTATCCTTCGCCGTATAGATGTTCAGGAACTTTTGCGGGTTTCGATCGACAAGAGGAAACCAGGTACTTTGAATATGGACCATTACTTTATGACCTTTCTTAAACGTGTGGGCCACATCAGGCAACTCAAATTTCACACGCGCTACTTTGCTGGGGGTGAAAGCCTCTGGTTTTTCAAAACTGTTTCTGAATTTCCCACGCATCACTTCACCCCGGAGTAACATCTGATAACCACCCATGGGATAGTCGCCAGCCTTTTCACCCTCATAAGGATCAGGAAAGACATCAATCACTTTAACTATAAAATCCGCATCCGTCCCCGAAGTACTTACCCACAAATCTGCAATCAGCGTCCCAGTCAGCGTCAACTCATCATCCAACACTTCTGTTTCAAAAACAAGGACATCCGGCCTTCGTGAGGCAAATCGTTGGTCATCCGTCATGTACTCCGTGGTGCGACGCTTGTGTATATCTTCCGTGTAGGGCACGGGTTTGGCAGGATCGCTGACGTATTCACTATAAGCCGACGATGCTGTTGGTTTGGTCCACCTCAGCTTGCCTTGTGGCTGCAGGAAAATGATCTGATCTGACTTTTCCTTCGGCGGCCAGGCATTCAGGTTGTGCCATTTGTTTTCACCGCTAAAAAAGACTGTAGCCTCCGGGAGATTACTCATGGATCCTTTGTCTTTCAAGTGGTAGTTAAAGAACGGAATCTCGATATTGTTCTGATACCAGGGTACTGTATGTGATCCCGACTTAATATTTCCCAATACATCTAAATTCGTTCGTCCCCATTGTCCGTGCGACCATGGACCAAAAACCAATCGATTGTCTGTACCCGGACTTTGTTTTTCGATGGCGTCGTAAAGTTTCCAGGCTCCATAACAATCCTCGGCATCGAACAACCCGCCAACAACCAGCATGGCCGGTTTGATATCCTTCATGAAGCTCCTCACATTCCTGGCTTTCCACCAATCATCATAATAGGGGTGTGCAAACATGTCGTTCCAGAAGGCAAGGCTGTCGTGAAGATACTTTTCATTGAAATTTTTAATAGCACCTGTCTCGAGGTAAAACTGGTAGTTGTCCGACGATTTTACTTCCATCGTTTTTAATCCTTCCGATATTGGCTTTGGTCGCGGATAACCAAAATGTGTATAAAAGTTAAAGGCATCCATCAGCATCAACGCACCATTATGATGCCAGTCATCGCCAAAGAACCAATCGGTAACAGGCGCCTGCGGACTTACTGCTTTAAGTGCCGGATGATTACTTAAAGCTGCCATGGTTGCATAAAATCCGGGATATGAAATTCCGCCAACGCCAACCCTTCCATTATTATTGGATATGTTTTTTAGCAGCCACTCAATGGCATCATACGTATCACTCGCTTCATCAATATCTGTACTTTTGGTTTTGTTGGGAGTAAACGGACGGATATCCATAAACTCTCCTTCACTCATCCATCTGCCGCGCACATCCTGATAAACCATAATGTATCCTTCGCGCATGTAGTATTTGGCGAAGCCGTTCCATAGCGGCAACCAGTTCTTTTCACCGTAAGGTGCACACGAATAGGGCGTGCGATACATCAGGAACGGATGCTTTTCAGAAGTGTCTTTTGGAATATAGATGCTGGTAAAGAGTCGCACACCATCCCGCATGGGTATCATTTGTTCTACCTTATAGTAGTTTTCGACAATCCACAGGGAGTCCTGCAGGTTAGTTTGCGCTAATACTGCCGTGTGCAGAAAAGCAAAAAGCAGGAGGTATCGGAATTTCATGAAAGAGAATTTAACAGGAAGATAATCATAAAAAAAGCTGTGTGCATACGAGGCTAAAGATTCCCTATACAATTAATTTTCGTTGCAGGAAGATTAGTTTGATGGGTCTACTTCCTAATGTCTGAAACCCACGCTCCGCCTAACATTACCTTTTTTACGTTGCGCATGACGCTTATGTCCTCAAGGGGGTTGCCTTCCACCAGAATGATGTCGGCAATTTTCCCTTTCTCGATACTTCCCAGCCGCTCATCGATGCGAAAAAAGCGGGCATTTTCCATGGTGGCTGCTTGTAGTATTTCCATGTTGGTTAAACCGGCATCGTGAAGCAATTCCATTTCCCGAAAGTATGCAAAACCTGGTTCCGCGTAGGGGACCCAGCTGTGAGATCCGACCACCATTCGCACACCTCCCTTTTTGGCTATACCGACAAATTTTAACATGTTCTTAAATCCATTCACTTCAATACTATCTCCCTGGTCAGATTGTTTTTCAAAGGCGGCAAGCGTAGGACTCACAAAAGTTTTCCGCCGCGACAGGAATTGAATAAGGGTATCAGCTTTTGTGTTGTTGTCCAGGTTGATGGAATTCCAGACTTCATACCGTCCCCGCTTTCTCGCATCATTATCACCCATGACTTTTTGTTTATATTTTTCGGCTTCACGTAAGGGAATCAAACACGTACCAAAGGAAGTTACGTGTTCAATACCATCCAGTCCGGCGTCAATAGCATCTCGGGCATTCGTTATTTCCAGATGAGCCGTTACCGGCAGCCCGTAAAGGTGAGCTGTTGTGCATACTTCTTTTATGATGCCTATTGATAAACCATAATACACTTTAATGGCCGTTGCCCCCTGACCGACGAGCTTCTCAACGGCTTGTTTACCTTCGATGGCATCCTGAACAATGTATGAGTCTCTCGGATAAGCAGGTGGGTATGCATTGATATGGGGCCCTGTCAAAAATAGCCTGGGTAACGATTTGCCCGTGGCACGAACGGAATCATACGCTTCAATCCAGGCACCTGGGTCTCTGGCTGATGTTATGCCATGACTCAAAAACAGCGTTGCCATGTCAAGACTTTCTTCATTGTGATAATGGGCATCGATTAATCCGGGCAGGAGTGTAAGTCCTTTCGCATCGATGACCTCTGCATCCTTTGGAATCTCCACTTCACCGGCTTTACCGACAAATTCAACTTTTTCGTTTCGCACTATTACCAGGGAATTTGTTACGGGTTCTCCGCCGTTACCGTCAATCAGCGTAGCACCAACAAGCGCAATGACCGTTGTTCCGTTAACAATTTCTTTCTCATTCAGCTCGTGAATTATTACGTTGGAAGGTTGTAACGAAGATCGTTCCTCGTTCGTGCAGGCGAAAAGAATGTATGTTAAAAAAATAAATGCGCGTTTCATGTATTGCGTTTTAGTTATTATGCTCTTACTATCATTACTTGTGCACCTTTCTTAGCACGAGAACCCAATCGCGTTGTCCAACACTGTTTCGTGCGGGTGGTGTGAATCTGCGTGTACCCTTATTGTTATAAGGTGAATCGTTGAGTTTAAGGTAAACCCCACTTGTTGGATCGTACCATGACGCGTCAATCGTGTCCCCCATGCCTGTGGTATTAACGGTGAATTCGCCCTGATGAGCCGGTGGTACATAAGCGACCAGAAAAGACCCGTTGGGTGTCGCTGCTGCTGCGATGTAATTCTGTTTGGAATCATCCCCATCGCCGGAAGTGATCAGGTTTCTCATTCCGTTCAGGCCAGAGGGAACAAGCTCCCACCAGGGAATCGATTTGATGAAGCTATTCAGATGTCCCATATCCCGTGACCCTTGTGTATCGAGATGAGATTTCCACTGCGGGTCAACGAAAGGCCATACATACCCATTGCCTGAAATATAGCCGCCGATGGTACTCAACCAACCCCACCATTGAAATCGTCTTACCGGCTGCGAAGCGTGTGGATTGACACGATTGCCATCCGGGCCCTCTTCGTCATATGGTTGTTTCAGCAGAAAGGCAGGCAAAACAGGTTGAAGCGAATAGGCATGACGACCTTGTTTGGGAATACCAACAGAATCCCACGTATACACACCGTTGAGGGTAATTTGATCTGCAAAGTCCACCTGGTCGGTACTGTTCTGACCTGAACCCGCTTCAGAACTATAGTGGATGGATTGCTGACCAGGAACACTTTTCAGGCCTTTGATAAGCGCGGACTCCGCATTTTTTCGTTGTGCGTTAAACGAACCCATATCACCAAGCAGCATCCAAACGAGGTTCGTTTGATTTTTGTAACGGCTGGCGATCCAGGAACCATAAGCTTCTGTTTTATCGGGGCTATTTGCAACAAGTTCTTCCATCCACCCTTGATTGGTGTCGGGATAACCTACATATCCGGGAAAAAAGAAAACCAGCACACCTCTGGATTCGCAATAAGAGAGAAATTTATCCATATACGTCCAGTACTTTTCGTTGGGTGTAGTCATATCAGGAGCTTCTTTTTTGATATCTGAATATACAAGCGAACCGTTCCACGGCATACCATCCAGTCGTTTTAAGAAAGGAATATCTCCATCACCGTTGAAGGGAGGATGGTTGGCGCGGGGATCATGCGTGATGCCCATAATCTCGATTGAATTGTATCCCAATGAAACGGTGTGATCAATAAAGGATTGATAATCGATAACCGGGCGGGAGATTGCAAACCAGGCGGTCCTTCCGAGAATGGGGAAGGGCACGTTGTTCCTGTCAACGAGGTAACGCGTGTTGGCACTACTCCGGATAGGAAAATTAACTTTTGACCCGTCGGCCTTCTGAATAGTATTGGTCGATTGCGCATGATTGAATCCTGTGGTAACACAGACCAGACAGAGCAACAGTAAAATATTTCGACTATTCATCATCGTGCATTCAGCTTGTTGATTGATTGGTTGTCATAGGTTCTTCTGAAATATTTATGGAACTTGATAAAACAAAGCTTAACCCAAGAGACAAACGATGAATTCAAAGTATTTCCTTATCTCCATTCTGTTTGTTGTGGGTTGTAGCCGTAAAGAGCCAATGGTACTCGTGCCTGCGGATAACCCTCCGTTCGTTGAAAATACTGCATTTTCTTCATTTGAAGATTTGTCATCACCGAAATTTAAGGCACTGAAAGAGAAGTATCAGCTGGATACTGTTTTCCATGGTGAAGAGGACGAGTTTAAAAGAATGTTACTTCTCCGGGACTGGATCCGTAAAGTGGTTCAGATTAGCGATTATGAAGATTCTTATCCGGGTAATAACTTCGCAGAAGGAATTCTCGACGCAGCGTTAAAAGGACATGGCTTTCATTGCGGCCACTACATGGTGGTTCAAAACGCCGTAATGAATAGTTATGGATACGTCACCCGATGCCTGGGAGCAGGGCCAGGAGTGAAAGGTGGTCCCGATGGCCATCATGGTATCAATGAGATCTGGAGTAATACATTTCAAAAATGGTTTTTGTCTGATGCGAAATACAATCACCATTTTGAAAAAGACGGCATCCCATTGTCGGCATTGGAAGTGCGCGATGAATATCTTAAAAACAAGGCAGCGGATATTGTGATGGTGAAAGGTCCACTGCGTACGCCGATTGAAAGTGATCGGGAGATTAATGCCAAAGGAGAAGTGATAGAAAAAAGCAAAGAGCGGTATGCACAGACCTACACCTGGATTGAATGGGAATCTGTGGGAAACCGTTTTACAGAATGGCCAGACAACAGCGATACGCTGGCATGGCTGAACATGTATGCCGATGAATATTTCAAAACCAACACCTGGATTTGGGATGGCAGACCGCATTGGGCATACAAATCCGGACATATGATCCTGGTCAGTGATCGAAGTGCCATTGAATGGACCCCAAACACCATCAAAGCGGAGGTGACTATCGAAGGAGACGTTGCTGATATAGCATTGACTTCGGATACACCTAACCTGCGGACGTATCAGTTAAAAGAAACGAGTGATAGTGAATGGAAAGATATTCCAAATCCGGTATCCGTTGCGGTAAAGAAAGAGGGGAGCGAATTATTGTTCAGATCGATAAATCTTGCGGATGTTCCGGGCGTGCCTTATAAAATTATTTTCACAAGGTAAATACAGGTTCACGCAAAGAACCAAAGGGAATTCTTTTGCGGCGCCTCTGCTTGTGCCATGAAGTTCTTAACAGATGATGGAAAATGGCCCATCGGCAACGCTATATCAGGTAGAGTTGTCAAATCGCCCTGCGTTGCTGGGCTCGCAAGAGTTTGGTGGTGAACGGACAGGGAAAAGCCCTTTAAAAAGGGCAGATAAGTTTTAGAGAGGTGAACGAAAGTGAACCGTTGATGAAGTAACGAAATCGCTAGTTGTAGAGTGAAAGCATTCCTTGCAGAGGGAATGTGACAAGTGTGGCAGACGCCTGAGAGTATACTGGCCACACATTCTACCGTTATACAGACGGCACGACTCTAAGACAGGCTGTGAAAGAGAACATGGGAGATCCTGAGTGGCAAACTTGATATCAGGTTCCGGGACCGAGCGAAAAAAAAAAGAAATGTTCGAGGCCTCACAACAGGAAATAATGACAAGCACCCAGGAAGTCGGACTAGACCATAGTAGCGCTGAAGTTCGGTAATACGAATGGAGCCAAGGGTCTGGGTTATTCAAGTGATCAACAAGCTAGACACCTCAAAGATGAGAATGATTTAACATGGATGTTCACGTAAGAAGAGTGGTTCCCATCTCCTACGAGATGGTAGCTAAAGCGTACCAAAAGGTAAGAAAAGGAGGGAAAACACCAGGAGTAGATGAAGAAAGCTGGACAGAATTCGAATCCAAAGGAGTAGAGAAGGAGCTGTATGTAATCTGGAATCGCATGGCCTCAGGGAGTTACATCCCCCGAGAGGTAAAGCGAATCGAGATACTCAAGAAGGATGGAGGTACAAGGAAACTTGGCATTCCTACCATGCGAGATCGGATAGCGCAGGAAGTAGTAAGAGACTACATGGAAAAGCGCATCGACATTAAGTTCCATGAAAACTCCTACGGGTATCGGCCGATGAAAAGCAGCCATGAAGCACTCAGGCAGGTGAGGAAGAATGTTCTAGAGAAGGATTGGGTAGTCGACTTAGACATATCAAAATTTTTCGATGAGATCGATCACGAACTGATGCTGAAAGCAGTGGAGGCACTGATGGAGGAGAAATGGGTAAAGATGTACGTAAAGCGGTGGTTGGAGATGAAGGTTCAACTGGCAAATGGTGAAATAGAAGAACACAAGGGAACAGGCACACCACAAGGTGGCGTGATCAGCCCGCTACTAGCCAATTTGTATTTGCATTATTCGCTAGACCAATGGCTGAAACAACATTATCCATCGGTATCCTTTGTCAGATATGCTGATGACATCGTATTACATTGTGATACGGAGAAAGAAGCTCAAGATTTACTTGGTGCTGTAAAGGATCGGTTGACCCAAGTGAAGCTGCGGTTAAATGAAGCGAAGACCAAAATAGTTTATTGTAAAGACTACCGAAGGAAGGCGCTCCATGACAAAACGCAATTTGGATTTTTAGGTTTTAGCTTTCACCCAAGACAAGCCCAAAGTAAGGTAATAGCGGGAAGCAGCTATATAGCGTTTACAGGAGAGATTAGTCGTGAGAACCAACAGCACATCCGGGACGAAATCCGGGAATGTGTCCCTTGGCGAAACACAACCCTTGAACCTGATGCAATAGCGGCAAAATTAAACAATAAGCTACGGGGATGGATTGCCTATTTTGGACTGTTTGGGAAGCGGACTTTACGGGATACCATAAATTATGTGGACACCAAGTTGTTGAAGTGGTTGAAACGGAAACACAAGGTGGGCTATAGAGCCGCCCAGTCCATTCTTGGCACCTTATACGATCGACGACCTCGCCTGTTTTACCATTGGGAATGCGGCATGACAACTTATAAAAGGATAACACGAGCCGTATGAAGCGAGAGTTTCACGTACGGTTCTGTGAGAGGCTTGAGGGTGAAAGTCCCTCTTGCCTACTCAGCGTGCCTTTTATGACTTACCGACAACGCGTGTGTAGGCTTTTTCAGTAACTCCAAATCCTGAAGATTGAGAGAATTACTTGTCGTACCACGGTTAGCATGTTTTACTCTTTTGGTTTAGATCATAGGATACGGATTCCTTGCAGTTTTTGCGCCAATTCCTGCCTTCCGCAAATATTTTTGTATTTGATACTAAATAGTAGAACAAATAATTCCCGGATCCGTATATTTCCTCTACAATCTAGTAACATAATGATCGAAACACGATTAGGAGAATTTGAAGAGGTGATCTTACTCCTGGTGGGAATCCTGGGGAAAGAGGCCTATGCATTCAAAATCGCGGATGAATTTGAATCCCAGACCGCGCGTTCCGTATCCATCGGGGCAGTCCATTCAACCCTGACCCGGTTGGAGGAAAAAGGATTTTTGTCCTCCGAAATGGGTGCGTCAACTGCCGAAAGGGGAGGGAGAAGGAAACGCATCTATACGATTACCGCCTATGGCAGAAAGGTATTGGCTGCAGCCCGTGAGTTTAAGCTTGGTCTTTGGAATCAGTACCCTGATTTTGCTACGGATAGTTTATAGGGAATAGGGAATAGGAATAAGGAATAGGGAATAAGGAATAAGGGATAGGGTATAGAGGTATTGGGAATAGGGAAGGGAACAATTGATGCAGATATACTTGAGATGTGCAAGGAACATATCCAGATGCCTTAGCAGTCCTTGGCGCCGTAGCGACTTTGCGGTTAAATATGCAATTCATCCGACGAAGTTCTCAAGTGGTGAAACGAATGGCTCGAAGTATACCATTAACGGATAACCGGCAGGCAGGCGATTAACAGATAACGATAACACTTGACCAGATACAAAACCATACCACCCAGATTGGCAAGGAGAATACTACTGATCTTCTTGCGCGACGATCTGTCGGAAGAAGTGCTGGGTGATCTGGATGAGAAGTTTTTTTCCACGCTTGAAAAAAAGTCAGTACTGCTTGCTAGGATTGGATACTGGTACCAGGTCTTAAACTACCTGCGCCCATTTGCCTTAAGAAAACACAAATGGTTTCTCACTAATTACACGTTTATGGTCCGACACACTTTGCTTTTAGCCTACCGGAGTAACAGGAAGTACAAGAGTTCTTTTTTTATAAATCTGGTTGGCCTCTCCACCGGACTCGCCTGTGCGCTGCTTATATACTTGTGGACAACGGATGAGCTGAGCTACGACAAGTATCACGAGAACGGAAGCCGGCTTTATCAGGTGATGGCCAACCACCACAAGCCTGAAGGCATATCAACGTCCAATGACACACCCGGTTTACTGGCTGAAGCACTCGAAGCAGAGATTGCCGGAGTTGAACTTACAGCCAGTACCGCCGGAGGGACTCCACAACAGTTTACACTGGCTGCCGGTGAGAGGAGACTGAAGACTGCCGGGCAATTCGGCAGTAAAGATTTTTTCAAGGTATTTACCTACCCGGTTATTGAAGGCAATCCCAACCTGGAAGATAAAAATGCCATTGCCATTGCCGAATCCCTCGCGATGAGATTATTCGGAACAACAGAAGGAATCCTGGGCAAAGCAATCGACTGGGAGATTATGGGCCTTCGTCATCAGTGTTTTGTCTCGGCAATTTTTAAGGATGTTCCCGAGAACTCTTCGATGCACTTTGACTTCGTTTTATCATTTAACTATTTCAGAGAAGATCTCGTCAGTTATCCGGGCTGGGGTAACAATTATGCCACTACGTATGTGGTATTGGAAGAGGGAGCAGACGCGGACGTATTCAGTAAACAGATTGTAGATTTTATAAAAGGCAAGCAACAAGATTCCAACATCAAACTGTTTCTGCAGACATACACAGACCGATATCTCTTTGCCAATTTTGAAAATGGTGTCTCTGCAGGCGGCAGGATTTCGTATGTAAGACTGTTCTCCATCATAGCAGTTTTTATTGTGGCGATTGCCTGTATCAATTTTATGAACCTCTCTACGGCAAGGGCATCCCGAAGACTAAAGGAAGTGGGGATCAAAAAAGCTATCGGGGCAATGCGCAGGGAATTGACTTTTCAGTACCTGGGTGAATCCATATTGCTCTCATTTTTATCCCTTTTTGTGGCCTTGGCGCTGGTTGTCCTGTTGCTGCCTCAGTTCAATTTAATCACCGGCAAAAATCTTTCATTCTATCCGGAGTGGACGGTGCTCACCACAGTCACTTCAATTGCTCTTTTGACTGGAATAGTGTCGGGAAGTTATCCAGCACTTTATTTGTCGAGTTTCAGTCCAGCGGCAGTGTTGAAGGGCAGAATGAATACAGCAATTAGTGAATTGTGGGCAAGGAAAGGTTTGGTAGTATTTCAGTTCATGTTGTCCATCATACTTATTGTCACTGTTGGTGTCGTGTACCGACAGATTGAGTTCGTACAAACAAAAAATCTCGGCTATGACCGTGATAACATTATTTACATAGAGCGGGAGGGCAAGGTGATGGAGAATGCAGAGACGTTCATAAGCGAAGTGAAAAATTTACCGGGTATCACCATGGCGGCCCCAACATCTTTCCAGGTGGCCGGGCAGGGTTATACCTATGGTATTTCGTGGGAAGGAAATGAAAAGTATAACATTCAGTTTCACGAGCTGGAAGCGGGCTATGATGCGACGGAAATGCTTGGTATCCAGGTAGTCTCGGGTCGTTCCTTTTCCCGCGACTTCCCGACAGACAGTGCAGGCATCTTGTTTAACGAAACCGCAATCCAGATGATGGGATTGTCAGATCCAATTGGAAAAAAAGTACAACACTATTCAGGTCCCCGGCAGATTGTAGGCGTGATCAAAGATTTTCAATTCGAGTCGCTTTACCAACCCATTAAACCAATTTGTGTTCTGTTTAATCCGAAGCAAACCCGCTTTGTGATGATGAAGCTTGAAAACGGTAAGGAAAAGGAAGCCATTGCGGCATTACAGACTTTCTATCCTTCCTTTAATCCGGGGTATTCGCTCGGTTACAAATTTATGGATGACGACTACCAGGCGTTGTATGAATCGGAACAACGTGTGGCAGTCTTGTCGAGATATTTTGCCGGACTGGCGATTATCATCTCCTGCCTCGGACTGTTTGGACTTGCTGCCTTTACAGCAGAGAGGAGGCAAAAGGAAATCGGAATCCGGAAAATCCTTGGCTCGGGTGAATGGAGAATTATTTATCTGCTGTCCGGTGATTTTACAAGAATGGTAATTGTTGCTATTGTATTCGCGTTGCCTGTTAGTTACTACCTGATGAATGAGTGGCTGAATAACTTTTCCGAACATATTTCATTGAACTGGTGGTACTTCGGAAGTGCAGCACTGGTAGCCTTGGCTGTCGCCTGGCTAACGGTAGGCCTGCAGACGATCAGGGCGGCGAGGGTGAACCCGGTGCAGTGTTTGAAGACGGAGTAGGGTGGGAGGTATAGGGTATAGAGGTATCGGGTATAGGGAATAAGGTTTAGGGTATAGAGGTATAGGGTATAGGGAATAAGGTATAGGGAATAAGGTATAGGGAATAAGGAATAAGGAATAAGGAATAAGGAATAAGGAATAAGGAATAAGGAATAAGATTATATCAATTGGCAAAAAGACGAAGACGATTGATGGTGAGTCAAAAATAGTACTAACGATTAACGGATAACGAATTAGCGATTTGAACAGAGACAAAGCCATATCACCCAGAGTAGCGAAGAGAATACTACTGCTCTTCCTACGACACGACCTGGCAGAAGAGGTGCAAGGCGATCTGGAGGAGAGGTTTTACCTCATGCAAAAAAATAGATCGCTCTTCAGGGCAAGGTTGAATTATTGGTATCAGGTCATTAATTACTTACGGCCGTTTGCCGTGCGAAAATCTACAGGTGTATACTTAAATGACTACGCAATGTTTCAGAATTATTTTAATGTCGGTATCCGGAATATCCTGAAGTATAAGGTATTCTCCTTTATTAATGTATTTGGACTGGCGGTTGCCATGTCGGTATGTATGTTGATTATTATGATGCTGGCGGATCAAAGCAGATACGATGCCTTTCATTCCAACAGCGATAGAATTTATCGGATCCTGTCTAACACCTATGCCACCAGCCCTTATCCATTGGCAAGTGCGTTGAAAGCAGAGTATCCTATTGTTGAAGAAACAACAAATCTTACACCCGGAGTAGGAGGGGATGTAACCTATCAACAGAAGTTAGCGGACATGCGGGGATATTTTGCTGAACCCTCGTTCTTCAGGATTTTCAGCTTTGAACTTGAGAAAGGTGACAAGTCTACCGCTTTGGTATCGCCTAATTCAATGGTCATCAGCAGTGAACTAGCCAGCCGATTATTTGGGGATGAGAATCCGATTGGAAAAGTAGTTGAATTTTCAGACCGCCAGCTTCCGTTTCCGCAGGAGTTCACCGGTATCGGTTCACCAGCGGTGTCATGGGGAAGTTTCACTATTACAGGTGTCATCGATGAGAGTCGTTATAAGTCGCACTTGAAATTTGATGTGTTGGTTTCTTCTTCAACAATGGTATCACTCATTGTTGAAAAAAAATTGGAGGACCGAACCAACGGCTGGGAATGGTATTTCCAAACGTATACCTATGTGTTGTTGGGCGAGAGCAAAAATGAAAACGATCTAGCCTTAGCCCTAACAGATCTGGTTGCACGCAAGTATGCGGACATCCACTCCGAGCAGACCAAAGACTTTAAACTTCTCCCTCAAAAACTAAGTGATGTCCAACTCGGATTGGCGGGAAATGATACCAATAACCGGCTGCCGTTGTTCGGCTACTACTTTCTGGGAGGCCTTGCCCTTGCTATCATGATCTCGGCTTGTTTGAACTATACCAATCTTTCTATTGCACGCGCCTTAACCCGCGCTAAGGAAATCGGTGTTCGCAAAGTTACCGGCGCATTACGGAAAAACCTGATCGTTCAATTTCTTAGCGAATCCATTATCACAGCACTTCTTGCTTTGGGTATGGGTTTGTTATTGCTTCTGTTTCTTGTGCCGGCGTTCAAGGGACTTTGGGTAAACAAGCATTTAGATTTTGAACTTCCAGCAATGCCATCCGTGTATCTGGTCTTCACAGGCTTTGCCTTGCTGATTGGTATTATCGCGGGTATTTATCCAGCGCTGTATTTGTCAAAGTATCAACCAATCAAAGCGTTAAAGAACCTCAGCGATGTTAGGTCCGGGAAATTGGGTATGCGTAAGACGTTGGGGGTTTCACAGTTTGTAATCTCGTTGTTCTTCATCACTACTTCTGTGTTGATCTATAACCAGTTCAAACATTATCTCGCGTTTGACTATGGTTTTAGTTCAAAAAATATTGTTAACATTGAATTGCAAGGCCTCGACTACCAGAAGCTTTCCAATGAATTGCGTGATGTATCAGGAGTCACCCTGATCTCCGCCAGCGACCTGATTCCTTCTACAGGGACCGATAATGGCAGCCAACTAAGGAAATCAGGGACAGATGCAGATTTTAAAGAAGGCGCTATACTAATCACGGATGAAAATTTTATAGACAATCTCGGCATCAAGCTTATTGCGGGAAAACATTTGCCACCGTCAGGTGAATCATCCGACCGATATATTCTGGTGAATGAAGCTGCACTAAGAAACCTGGGCTACAATCATCCATCCGAAATATTGGGTGAAGTATTTGAAACCAAATGGGGTAATGCACAGCTCGAAGTAATAGGAGTGGTAAAAGATTTCCGGTACAAATTATTATTGAACGAAGACAAGATCGGCCCGTTGATTATGCGCAATCAACCCGAGCGTTTTGAGTATCTCAATGTACAACTGTATACATCTGACCTGATGAGCACCATGGCAAGTCTTGAAAGCAAGTGGAAAAAGATTGATCCTCTCCATCCTTTCAAATACGAGTTCTTTGATGAGCAATTGCAGGCAACCCATCAGGCAATTTTTGACCTGGTTTCGATCCTCGGATTTATTGCTTTCCTGGCTATTGTTATTGCGTGCCTGGGATTATTAGGAATGGCGACTTACACGGCCGAACGAAAAACCAAGGAAGTAGGCATTCGAAAAATTCTCGGTGCAGGGGATTTTAGCATTGCTGTCTTACTTTCCAAAGGATTTTTGAGGATGTTGGTTATCTCTATACTGGTAGGTGCACCGTTAAGCTATTTTGTTAACAACATGTGGCTGCAGAAGTTACCCAATCGTGTAGAGTTTGGTTTTGGAACTGTTTTCCTCGGAACACTGATCTTAATGGTGTTAGGGTTGATAACTATTGGTTCACAAACACTCAGGGCTTCGAGGAGTAATCCTGTTGATGCGTTGAAGGTTGAGTAAATAGGGTTTGTAAGGGGTTGTGGATGTTTAACCCTGCCTCCCGGAAGGCAGCTCATAACCCTAACACCGTCTTCAACTTCGCATAACCACTTTTACTTAACGGTACTTTCACGCCGTTACGAAGCAATGCGAGGTACGTTTCTTTCTCCAGTGGTTCAATCTTGGTGAGCTGCTGGAGGTTAAGTATATAGGAACGATGAACCCGCACAAATTGTGATGCATCCAGACTATTTTCGTAGAAACTCATCGTCTTCTTCTTCAGGAACATTTCCTTCTGTGTGAAGATCTTTACGTAATCATCATACGCTTCGATGTAGTGAATTTCATGAACCGGAATAATCCTAATATTACTTCCTTCCTTCACGACGATACGGTTGCGCTCTTCCGGTTGGCGAACCTCTTCTGTTAGTAAGGTTTGTGTATTTGAGTTTGTCGCTGTTTGATTACGTTGCTGGAGCCATTTCTGAATTGCTTTCTCAAATCTTTCTTTGCTAAATGGTTTTAGCAGGTAATCGATAGCCCTGGATTCAAAAGCTTTTATAGCATACTCATCAAATGCCGTAGTAAATATTACAGCCGGTGGCTGTTCGATTAATTCCAGCATTTCGAATCCATTGATCTTTGGCATTTGAATATCCAGAAAGATCAGATCCGGCTTATGCTGGGCAATTGCCTTAACGCCTTCAAATCCATCATTACATTCCTGAGCAATGGTAATTTCAGGAAAGGCCTGAAGGTATTCCGTAACAATGCTACGTGCCAGGGGTTCGTCGTCAATGAGTATCGCTTTAATCATGCGGGTTGCGGAATTTTAATTTCAGTAATAAACATATTGTCAATTTCCCGGGTACTCAATAAATCATTTCTGGCATATAGTAAGTATAACCTACGTTGAACAGAGGTCAATCCAAATCCTGTCCCTTGTCGTGGTTGGGAGGTTTTAGGATCGAACGGATTCTCAATTTTAATGACCAGCTGATTATCTCTTGCCAGGGTCTCAATTCGTATGGTGATCGCATCAGTCGTGTCGTACAATCCAAATTTAATCGCATTCTCTACGACCGGTTGCAATAACAGTGTTGGCAGTTTCATAGACTGTGTTTCTTCTGCCTCGTCTATTATTGTTTTCAACCGGTGTCCGAAGCGCACCTTTTCAATATCCAGATAAAGCTGCAGGTGTTTCAGTTCATCTTTTAATGGAACAAGCTGCTGATCATCTTTCTTTATGGTTCCCCGCAGGAAATCAGAAAGTTGCTGAATCATTTTTCGCGCTTCCTCCGGTTTTGAACCCGCTAGTGCACTGATCGAATTCAGACTGTTGAACAGGAAGTGAGGCTGTAATTGTTGACGCAAAGATGCGAGCTCCGCTTCCCGGGCAAGTTTAACCGTGTCGTTTTCCCTTTGTTCACCAGCGCGTTGTTCCTGCAGGTAAAACCAAACCCAGCTGATTACACCGATCAAGGAAATCATCAGCCAAAGCAGCAATCCTCGCACGAGATTGGAATCTTTCAGGTAAGCATGGTAGGCTTGTTCTTCGGGAAATAAATTCCACCGCATCAGATACCCGTGTGCTTGCGTGCAGAGAAATGCAAGCGCTACACACCATACTATTAAATACGCTCCATTCCTGGGACTCGGTTGATAGTATCGAAGGAAAATGAAAGTGATATAGCCGGCAGTCGCAAGTAAAAGATTCATGTTTACAGTATCCGCAAAGGCGATGGTCCAGCTGAATTTAAAGGTACTGACCAACGCATACGCCTCCACAATAACCAGTAGCAGCCATCCCGTTGCGCCGGCGATTGCTATTTTTCGGGTAGTTGATGGAGAACTCAGGCTCATCAATGTGTTTTTTTTAGTGTACAACACAGGCATCCATTCGAATGGCAATTGCCTTTTGGTGGATCGTGGTGATGTACGCCCCGGTTTCTTTTGTTTTATGAATGCGCGAATATAATGCTATTCCATCATTCAGGTTTTGTAGTGGAATCACCTCCGAGACATTAATGAATTCCCACGTTGCCGGCTTTTTGGTTTCGTAATAGCGCAGATCCTCCTCACTCAAGCCTAAGGTACGGGCTTTCATGAATGCTTCTTCTTTACTGTCCGCCGCCACCAGCCGGAGTTGTTCGTCAAAGTGACCTGTTTCCGGGCTATCTTTTTCTGATACCTTGAAAACTACTTTTGTTATATACCAGTTCATGAGAAGTGCTTGAAAGGTTATTAGGACCATGTACATAAATCAGTAGCTTCTGATATCAATACCTCCAAATACACAGGTACCCCTTAACACCAGTACTTTGTCCTGATCAATTACATTATTTAAGACTTGTCTCTTATCATTCAATCCGCCAAGAATACAGACCAGTTCCGAAGTTTCAATTTTCCAATGTCCCGGAACAATAAGTTTTGTTCCGCCAAAGACCTGAGCGATTTCTATCGATACACGCCCGTTAATATCGGCCTGGGATAAATTGATTTCAGTGCCTCCAAAAACACATACGCTTTCTCCACCTTTGAAGTCTTTTGAAAGTATCTGTTGTTTGTGCTCGCCGAAGATGGTAACCGATTCAAACATGTTTTCGGAAGATTGTTTCGTTTGTGACGCTTTATTTTCCCATCGCTTAAAGAATTCGTTGCTTCCTGCCCGTGGCCGGATAATCATATACAAACCAATGCAGATGATAATTACGGGCCAGGCAAACTGCTTTATGTTAATACCCGGGAGGATATCATCAATCAGGAATGTTGCGCCAATAGCTACGGGTATTAACCAGCCCCATTGCCGGAAAGAGTGACGCGCACCGATGTAGAAACCGATAGCAATCAATAACATGGGCCACGAAAACAGGTAATAGGGTAAGTCAATTCCTACTTGTCGCACCAGCAGAAGGGTACCGACGATGACAATGATTATACCGCCAAGTGATCTGCCTCCGCCGAAGTTACTGCCGCTTTTTTCGGGTTGAGGATTTGTAGTTTTGTTGTACTGCGTTTCCATATGTATTTTGTATTATGGTTCAAATAACGGATGCAAAGCCTTCCCCGGCCACCCTAAAAAGGCTGAACCCGGTGGGCAGTAGGTGAATTCAGGGTTGGAGTAGGTGAATAAAGATTGCTGAAGCCTGTGAATTCATCTTGCTGGTGAAAACGACTTTATTATACATCATTTAGTAACACGTACACTGAATTTAACCATCACCCGGCCATGGATAATCCTGAACGATTCAAAAAAGCAATGGAGCAGTTCGACGCGTACAATTCAAACGACCCGCACCAGGAGGAATTCAGCGGCACGTTGTATCCCAAGGAATTGCTGTACGGCAGGCGAATGAGTGAGCGGCTTGTACTTTACGCACCGGAAGCGCCTGAGTACGTACGTCTGGCCGCCCGATGCCAACACATAGGGCGTTGGGAAATTCCCCGTAACTCGTACCCGATGGACCGAAAGGGATACTTACAATGGAGGAATACGTTGAAAATTCATCATACCAAAATTGCCGGAGAAATCTTAACAAATTGCCAATACGATGAGGCTGTTGTTGACAAGGTTAACTTTCTGTTGCTCAAAAAGGAACTTAGCCGAAATGCGGATACGCAGCTGCTGGAAGATGTGATATGCCTGGTGTTTATTCAATACTACCTGGATGAATTTGCAGCCAGGCACGAACCGGAGAAGGTAGTAACAATTGTTGCCAAGACCATGAAAAAAATGTCGCCGAAGGCAATCAGGGAGGTGGCTAAGATTCCGATTTCGGAGAAAATCAAGACGTTGATTCGTGAAGCGGCTTCAGCCTAGTTTCATATAAAAGACATGAGTACGTCCTTGCGAGGTCGTCTCCGATTGAAAAGAGGAGCACGACCGAAACAATCCCCTGACTATGGAAAGCGCACGTTCTAGTGAGGGGATTGCTTCCACTCCCAATGCAAGCGCTTCAGCTCGCAAAGACGAACTATTCTTTTATTTTGCTCTCGATAATGTGTAGTAAAAAACTATCCGTCGACCGGTCCAGAATTTCAAACACTTCCTGAAAGCCCTGTTCATCTCCAAAATATGGATCGGGTACTTCTTCTCCCTTTCCCAGAGAATCAAACTCGCGCATCAACATTACCTTGTCTGCATGCCTGTTATTTGTTGACAAGCGAAGGATATTGTGGTGGTTGCTTCTGTCCATCGCGACGATATAATCAAATTCTTCCAGGTCATCAGCAGTAAATTGCCGGACGTAGTGGTCAATTTTAATTCCGTTTTTCCCCGCGCTGGCGATGGTCCTGGGATCCGGGATATCGCCGATGTGATAATTGGAAGTTCCGCAGGAATCCACTTCTACGTATTCATTCAGGTTCTTGTTATTAATCTTATGCTTGAAAATTGCTTCGGCCAATGGAGACCGGCAAATATTCCCGAGACAAACAAAGAGTACTTTTATTTTCGCCATAGTTAAATGCTAATTCACTGGTTGTTAATGGTTCCCACAAAAATAATGGCAAATCGGGTTACAAACGAAGCCGTCTGTATATTAATACCTGTAGCTTACTTTTTTAAGTATAGCCTTTTGATTGAAAAGCCTGCCTCTTGCTCAGGAGGGGGCTTTTCTCTTTTACAATCCCGGACGCCCTTCTGTTGCAAAGATTCCTTTAGATTTGTCGTAACGTCTCAACCCTATGGAATATATTATTGTAACCGAGCAATATGCTCCGTTTGTAGCGCTTATTCAACTTAACCGTCCCAAGGAACTCAACGCCCTCAACCGACAGCTCATGGAGGAAGTGCGGGACGCATTGCAACGGCTGGACAAAAATGAAAATGTGCGTGTGATTATTATTACCGGTAACGAACAGGCTTTTGCGGCAGGCGCTGACATAAAACAGATGGCTGACAAATCAGCGGTGGAGATGTTGATGATTGATCAGTTCAGTACGTGGGACCAGATCCGCAAAACCAGGAAGCCCATCATTGCGGCAGTATCAGGCTTTGCGTTAGGAGGAGGATGTGAATTTGCGATGACCTGTGACATGATTATTGCCTCAGAAACGGCCAGGTTCGGCCAGCCGGAAATAAAGATTGGCACGATGCCGGGCGCCGGTGGTACTCAGCGTCTAACCATTGCGTTGGGAAAAGCAAAGGCCATGGAGTTAATTCTTACGGGAAGGTTTCTTTCGGCGGAAGAAGCCTATGCCAGAGGCCTCGTGAACAAAGTGGTTCCCGTGGAAATGTACCTTCAGGAAGCCGTTTCACTGGCAAGCGAGATTGCTCAACTTTCTCCGGTCGCTGTGCTTCTGGCTAAGGAGGCTGTTAACCGGTCTTTTGAAACACACCTCGAAGAGGGCCTTCAGTTTGAACGCAGAAATTTTTACCTCACTTTCGCCACGGAAGATCAAAAGGAAGGGATGAATGCCTTTGTTGAGAAACGCAAGCCAAACTATAAGGGCAAATAGTTCTGTGATATTCCGGGATTACCGGAACGTTACACCAAGCCCAACGCTGACGGTACTGTATTCCTGGAGAATGTATTCTCCGTTCAAATAGATGGGACCGAGATTCATTCGGATTCCCGCGTTGAGTCGCATACTGTTATTTTTGAATCTCATTGAAATCGGATCCGTAAAGGTTTCCTGATAGCCCGGTACATTGTAGGTGCCGAGTACATCCGCAGAAGTATTAATGGTATTATACCCAATGCCTCCATGGAAGGTGAAGATCGCCAGCTTCTTGGATATCAGGGCCTCGAATAACCAGCCTTCCATATCATAATCCATCTTTTGTGGATTTGTATCGCCAGGACTTGGCGGGAAGGTCGGATCGGCCATCCCCGTTTCGCCTTGAATTTTCGTGAAGGCTACCAATACCGAAATGTCGAATGGTAATACTTTTATACCCGGCATATGCTGCTTAATATCATGCATGACACCAAAGCCGATTAGTTTGACTTTTGATGACCCCATTGACACTTCAGGCATCCACCTGACTTTAAGGTCTGTATTCTTATAGATACCAAGACCGATTTGGGCAGTGGGAGCGAGAACACCACTAATTTTTAGAGTCTCTTTGAAGTCCAGCCCCTGAGGACCTTCGATGATGAAATCAGTCTGATTATTACCATCTACATCGATACTGTAAGTTGTTTCTTCTGAAGGACCAACGATGGTAGGGGCCATTCCTGATTGTGGCGTTAACAAGGTAGCTGTCTCAAGTCCCAGGTCACCTGGGCTAAAATAGTTTTTTGAAGAAGGGATAAAGACTGCATTTACGGAAATACCAATGTCAAAGCCCAATGATTTGTGTGCTTTCGCGGTCGTATACCAGCCCCCGTTGAATCCATAGGAAAGACCTTCAATCATGGGGTTCAGGTACGCATTCATTAACTTTGTTGCATCATTCTTACCAGCTTGAAGAAAGTTTACGATATCATTTTCATCCTGAGCCTGGGCGCACATGGGCATTGCGCCAACACCCAATATCAGTAATACTAACCGGAGGAATCGTGAGGGGAATTGCAATGAATTCATGTAGCTTGGTTTATCCGCTTAAAAATAAAGATTTTACGCTACTCTTTGACGACTATACGCCGAATAAATCATCAGAGTCCGTTAAGGTTTGTATTTTTACGACTGCATGATTGTTTTATACAATTTGTTTATAGTAATTTTTGGAGCCGGAGTCAGAATTGCTGCCCTTTTTCATCCGAAAGCCAGCGCTATTGTAACCGGAAGAAAAGATGTTTTTAAACGCCTGGAAACTACGTTTAAAGGTAATACATCTCCTGTCGTGTGGGTCCATTGTGCTTCCCTTGGAGAGTTCGAACAAGGCAGACCCCTTATCGAGCTGCTGAAACAGGAGTATCCTCATTTAAAAATTCTGCTGACTTTCTTTTCTCCCTCAGGCTTTGAGGTACGTAAAAACTACAATCTTGCCGCCCTGGTATGCTACCTGCCTGCGGATACTGCAGCCAATGCCAAACGACTCGTCTCCATCGTGAATCCTGTTTTTGCGGTATTTGTAAAATACGAGTTCTGGTTCCACTTTACGCGCGCGCTTAAGAATAAAAACATTCCCATTCTTTCGATTTCATCCATATTCCGAAAAAACCAACTGTTTTTTAAATCATACGGAGGTTTCTATAGAAAGATACTGCATGCTTTCTCCTATTTTTTTGTACAGAATGAGGACTCGCTTCGGTTACTCCGTTCGATTAACATTCAGCAATGTGCATTAGCCGGAGACACCCGGTTCGACCGGGTATACCAAGTGGTTAAACATGGCGATGAGTTACCTGTTGTCAGAAATTTTAAGAATGATCAGAAGACCGTTGTAGTGGGCAGTTGCTGGTCTGAAGACCTGGAGGTTCTCGCACCGTTTATCAACCAAAACACCATGAAGTTTATTATTGCCCCTCATGAAATTTCAGAACACGTTTTACAGACTATAGAGAATACGCTGTCGGTTAAATCGATCCGTTATTCCGTTGCCCAGGGTAAAGCGGTCGACGAATACCAGGTACTGATTATAGACAATATCGGAATGTTGTCGCGGCTGTACCGATACGGCGAGTTCGCCTATGTGGGGGGTGGTTTTGGCAAGGGACTCCACAATGTTCTGGAGGCAGCTTGCTATGGTGTGCCGATTTTCTTTGGCAACAAAAATTACCAGAAGTTTCAGGAGGCCATTGATCTGATCAATCGGGGGGGAGCTTTTGAAGTAAAAGACTACCTTGATCTGAAGTTAAAATTTGAATTAATGGATATGCCCGAAAGTTTTCTTCTCGCCTGTGAAGTGACGAAGAGTTATGTGTTGGAGAATCTGGGGGCTACAGATAAAATTATGCAATACTGTAGAACCTTATTGAAGTGATTAAGGGAACTGTCATGCGCTCTACCGGATCATTCTATGATGTGCTCATGGAGGACGGAAAAAAGTATAATTGCCGTGTACGGGGAAAGTTGCGACTCGAGGACAGCAAGGAAACAAATCCGGTGGCAGTAGGGGATGTCGTCTCCGTAGAACTCGAGCATGCTATCGGATCCATTCTTGCAATACTTCCACGGAAGAATCACATCCTCCGGCAGTCTGTAAAAAAAACGGGGCACTCACATGTCCTGGCTGCTAATATTGACCAGGCTATGCTGGTCGCAACGATCTCTTTCCCCCGAACATCCATGGGATTTATTGACAGGTTCCTGGTGAGCGCAGAAGCTTTTCGGATTCCTCAAGTGCTTGTTTTTAATAAGAAAGATCTGGTGGATGAGGATGGGTTACAACTATTGAATTCGTTGTGTGGCCTGTATACTAGCATAGGAGTTGCTTGTTTTCAGGTTTCCGCGTTGCAGGATGATCTTCAGTCTATCCGGGGAATCCTCAGCAAAAAAACAACGCTTATCGCTGGCCATTCCGGGGTCGGAAAGTCCACCTTGCTGAACAAAATTTCGCCCGCCATCACGCAATCAATAGGCGACATTTCAAACTTTTCTGAAAAAGGCACACATACCACCACGTTCGCCGAGATGTTCCAACTGGATGAGGAGTCATTTGTAATTGATACACCTGGTGTCAAGGAATGGGGCCTGGTGGATATGAATCCACAGGAGATCTCTGATTATTTTCCTGAAATGCGCGAACTTCGTTTAGGATGTAAGTTTCAATCCCGGTGCATTCATATAAATGAGCCTAAATGTGCCGTAATGGATGCAGTGAATTCGGGAGCGATAGCGATGAGCCGGTATGAAAGCTATTTGAGTATGGTAGCGGGCGAAGACAACCGGAAATAGCTAGTTACTTGTTAAACCAACATTACCATCAGGAATATCGAAGCATGTGATACCATTTTCGCAATGACGAAAGGGGTATGCGACGGGTTCTGGCGAAGGCCAGCAGGTAGTCTCCTATAGTCAGGCGGTCTATCTCTTTTAATAAAGTATAAAAGAGGTTTGCATCAGAATAATTCTCGGAAAGAACCGATTGCCTGTATTCATAGCGAACCCGTTTTATCAATGCAGCATGATCGCCCGGGTCGCGATTTAGAGCTTGCGCTTTGAGGCAAACACGATAGGTTGATTGAAGGTGGCGGTCTCCGGGGACGTATTGAGTTGTTGACATTGAATGACTCAACTTCCGGATATGGGTAAGTTTCTCGTTTAGAAAAGCATAGCGGTAATCCCGTGCGGATCTTACCCAAAAATCAAAATCTTCATAGGTTAATTCTTCGTCATAACCACCCATACAATCTAACACTTCCCGTCGTACCATCATAGTTGGACCAGGAATAAAATAAGTGGACAGCACGTCTCTGTAAACGTCGCCTTGAGGAATGTGTGTTATCAGTTTCTTTCGAAACAAAAACTGGAAGTGGTTGCGAAGAAATTTGCCATCTTCATCGATGTACGTTGCGTCTGTAAAAACAACCCCAACTTTCTGATCAAACTGTTCAAAGAATCGAACCTGTTTTTCAATACGGTCAGGGGTCATAACGTCATCGGTCGCGAAGTCAATAATGAATTTACCTTTTGCGAGCCTATACACGGTATTAAATGCCTTACAGTTTCCTACGTTTTTCGCTAACAGCAGTATTTCCAGTTGCGGATATTCTATTTTTAGTTTTTGAATTTCTGAAACACTGCCATCCTTGCTGTTGTCGTCAGCAACTATAATCTGCAGATTTTTATATGTCTGACCAACGACCGACGTTACAGCCTCCCGAACAAAACGGGCATGGTTGTAGCACAGGCAGATTACTGAGACTAAAGGTGGCTCCATCACGTGAGCATTTCAGGTAAGTGTTTTTGCAAAGGTAAGTTTGGGTGATGCTTTAGCACCCAGCCGATGTTTGAAATTCAGAAGTCCAAAATTTGGCATACCATTCCTTGCAGACGTCCCGAAATCCAGAAGGGTAATTCCATGTTGTTGACAATACACATAGATGCCTTTTACAAGCAGGACGACCGGACTTAGCTTATCATAGGCCTGTGCATGATCCGCATAAAATATGTAAAGTATGCTGGACGTAATTCTGACCGTGACTGATGCGGCTATCATCTCATCGCCCTGAAAAACGCCAAAAAGAAGGTAGCGGTCCGGAAACTCGGTCATGGCACGTGTCAATTCATCCAATGACATCGAGAGTGAATACCCCTTCTGTTGTCTGCATTTGTAAATAAAGTTGTAAACCTCATAAGCATTCTCGTTCTGGAGCAGTGTATAGGTTAGTCCGGCATATTTAGACTTAGTCAGTTTACGCCTTTCCATGCGCGTCAATTCAAGTGCAAAATCGTTGGTAACAAATCGGGTAGCACCCACTTCGGCACAAATCACTGAATAGCCGAGGTTAAAAAGAAACACTTGAAGCAATGCTTCTTTTTCCGAATTATAGTGAAGGGGTGGGTTTCTGATGATTATTTCTCGAACCCCCAAAGCGCGGATACTGGTTTCCACGAATACGAGGAAATCATACAGTGTCTCCGTGGGTAAAGTATTGGAGCATTCTATCGTTCCAAAAGGACTCTGGACGGAACTGCGGGCAACCTCCCGGTTGATGTTAAGGTATAATGAGGCGACAACCCTTTTATTCTTTCGATGTAGTGCATAAAACCATCGCCATCCCTGAGCATTTTGCATGTAGAGTTGAGATGGGAAATGAAAAAGAGAAGGCTCGAAATCGAACGTGTTGGTTTCTCCAGCCGCGGCAGCAATAAAAATGAAGTCTTCCAATCAATAGGGAATTCCGATGCGTTTATAAATGAAATGCATTAGCCAGGCGGGCCCGATGAGCAGGAACTGAACATCTTTAAAGAAGGATGGTTTCTTACCTTCTACTTTGTGCCCGTAAAACTGACCCACCCAAGCTACAAAAAAAATAGCCAGAGAAACACTCCATAGTGGTGCAATTTCCAACCGGGTGATATAATTGACTACGACAAGGCAAAAGGCACCAAACAGCATCATACCAATACTCAAAGGGATTGACAATGAGACGTAATAAATCAGAACCAGAATAAGCACAATCGCCGCCCAGTTGGCATACGGGTTATTGTCTCCCAGCAAACCCTGAACAGCGCCGGATGGAATCGAGGCAATCAATCCTACGACACTCAAAAAAATCAGAGGTACACAAATCCAGTGAATGGCTTTGTTGGTAGCGTTTTGATGGCTCTCACCATATTCTGCCAAAAGCTGATCAATCTTGCGCATAGCACATTGGGTTATAGTCTAATTTACAGCTTAAATCACAATCTTCAAACGAGTCGTCTATGAACTTAGCTTTGTCCGTACACTTGTCCATTTTTTTATTTGCCAGTAGATTTTTGCGGTGGTAAGATGCTTGCCCGCTGCATCATGGATTTTAACCTCACACGGTACAACGACTGATTCCTGAGATTTTAATGGCTCTAAAATTGAGTCTCGTAACCATTCCGAAGAGATCTGGAAATCCGCAACCGCATCTGATTTCCCCTGATAATGGTAGTCTACTTCCAGACGTTGCATGATAATGCGATAAGTATCAAATCCCAGGTTTGAAATCAGGAGCAGCCCCGTGGCGTATTCGGAAATAGTCGCCAGGGCACACGCATGTAATCCGCGGATGTGGTTCAGGTTTTTCCGTTTGTACGGGATAAGAATTTTAATTTCATATTTCCCAATTTTTACAATTCGGAATCCATGCGGTTTGTTGAAGGGGATTTTATACTGGAGTCCCACATTTAGCAACCAACGGTAGAAAGCTGAATAGCCGGCCCGTTCGATTATATTGCTGACATTCATAGCGTGAATTTGATACGGAAGGTAACAGAAATATAGGGGATTATGGAACAGGGGGAAATGCAAAGGGTGCGGAGAATTATGGATAAGCGATTTACGTAAGAAGTTGCGGTTATTGACTTGTTAGAAAACATCTTTCGTGCAACGTACATTCTGAGGATAATCGGTTAAATTGAGGCTAAGGTTTAATGCCCAGGAACATGAAAAAAATAGTTGTGCTCGGCGCTGGCCTGGTTGGGAAAGCAATGGCTATCGACCTGTCAAAAAACTTTGATGTGACCGCAGTCGACCTCCACGAGAGTGCACTGAAATCACTGGAAGACGTTGGCATCAAAACCCGGCAACTCGATTTTACCGATCTTAATTTACTCGCGTCCACAGTCAAACCTTTTGATATCGTTGTGGGTGCTGTTCCCGGATTTCTGGGTCTGCAAACGGTGCGTACCGTTATTGAGGCAGGGAAGAACATAGTTGATATTTCATTTTTTCCGGAAGACCCATTTGTGATGGATGAACTGGCCAGAAGAAATAATGTTACGGTGGTAACTGACTGCGGTGTTGCACCGGGTATGGGAAATATTATTCTGGGTTATCACCACAAGCGAATGAAGATTGATCACTATGAATGTCTTGTGGGTGGTTTGCCCTTGATTCGTGAATGGCCTTTTGAGTATAAGGCCGTTTTCTCGCCGATTGATGTCATCGAAGAATACCTCCGGCCTGCCCGTTACGTGCAGCATGGAGCGATCGTTACACGCGAAGCTTTGTCTGATCCTGAATTGATCCATTTCCCTGGCGTGGGGACGCTTGAATCCTGGAATTCCGACGGCTTGCGTTCCCTGATTAAAACCATGCCGGATATTCCGAACATGATTGAAAAAACGCTGCGTTACCCGGGATGTATTGAATACCTGAAAGTGCTCAGGGAATCAGGTTTTTTCTCCTATGACCCAATTGATGTCAATGGGGTGACGATCCGGCCCATTGATGTTACAGCGAAGCTGCTATTCCCCAAGTGGAAATTAAAACCTGGAGAAGAGGAATTTACGGTTATGCGTATTCGAATTTCCGGGGAAGAGCAAGGGAAAACGAAGCGGTATGAATATAACTTACTGGATCGGACCGACACCAAAACAGGAACATTGTCAATGGCCCGAACCACCGGTTATACGTGTACCGCAGCTGTGAACCTGGTGTTGAATGGAAAATTTTCCCGCAAAGGCATTAATCCTCCCGAGTTTTTGGGTGAAGCGGAGCATGATTTTTTATTCATACTCGATTACCTGAAACAGCGGGGAGTGACGTATCGGGTATCGAATCTTTAAACCTTCTCCAACCTATGGATGTGAATAATAAATCACAACTCCGCGTATTACTGATCGGAATAGCCCTTGGTATTTCTTTAGGCGCTTTATTCGGTTTTATTACCGGAACCTTTAACCTTCCCGTGGCAGTCGTTATTCCAGCTGTTGTCTTACCGATTACATACATCACCATATTGTATGTGAAGAAAAGACGGGAGAAGTAGACTTATTGATCGTTGAATTTGTTTCGAATCAGTGTTAATGATTTGCGCCCATGCCCCAGCCAGATACCCAAATTCAGGGAAGAGACTTTATGTTATTTTGATTATTTTTAATTAGGAGGTAGTAATTCGTTCAAATGTTAAAACCATTTTTGCACCTGCAAACAACGGTTGTCAGGTTGCGTTGGAATTATTGCTGCATTTAATACCGGGTTTCCTGCCTGGTATTTCTTTTGGTCTTCCCGAAATGCAGGGTGAAGGAAATTACAGGGAATTTTCATTATTAAAATTGAGTTCAGGGTGCGTAATGAGTCAGATAGCTATTAATTTCGTGCTCCACTGGAAAGCCGTGGTTATTTAAATGGACACAATTCTGGAAAAAGCAGCCAGCAAGCTTCAGCAAGAAGGCTTTCTGAAACTACCGGTCGATAAGGGAATTGATCTCGTAAAAGAGATCAGCCGGTTAAAAAAAGAGAAGAATGCTGTCATTCTTGCTCACTACTATCAGCGCCCTGAAATTCAGGATATTGCTGATTATGTAGGTGACAGCCTGGGACTTTCACAACAAGCTGCAAAAACAACGGCAGACCTGATTGTATTTGCCGGCGTGCACTTTATGGGCGAGACAGCCAAAATTCTTAACCCCACCAAAAAAGTAGTACTTCCCGATCTTAAGGCAGGCTGTTCACTGGCCGATTCGGCACCTCCCGGGTTATTCAGGGAATTCCTGGATAAACATCCGGGTCACACGGTGATCACGTACATCAATTGCACGGCAGAGATTAAGGCGATGAGTGATATCATATGCACGTCTGCCAACGCAGAAAAGATTGTCAACTCGGTTCCGCTGGATAAGCCGATCATTTTTGCTCCGGATAAAAATCTGGGCAGATACCTGATCGACAAAACGGGTAGAGATATGGTGCTGTGGGATGGGGCCTGTATAGTTCATGAAGCTTTCGCGATTGATAAATTACTGGAGCTCCATAAACGACACCCCCACGCAAAAATTGTAGCGCATCCTGAATCGGAGACTCACCTTTTGAAAGTGGCGCATTATATCGGGTCGACCACGGGTATGATCGATTTTGTAAAGAATGATCCCGCTAGTGAATTCATAATTGCTACGGAAGCGGGTATCCTTCATCAGATGTCAAAGGAAGTACCCCACAAGTCGTTGATTCCCGCGCCAAGTCATGAAGACAATACCTGTGCCTGCAGCGAATGTGCATTCATGCGGTTGAATACGCTGGAGAAACTTTACCTGTGCCTGAAGTACGAATTGCCTGAAATCACTGTGCCTCAGGATATCCAGCAGAAGGCGCTTATCCCCATTCAGCGGATGCTTGAAATTTCCAAAACGAAATATGCCGCAGACTGACGTCCTTATCATTGGCTCAGGTATCGCAGGACTTTCGTTTGCCATCAAACTGGCAAAACGGTTTCCCGATCAATCCATTACGGTAATCACCAAGGCAGATGATAGTGAATCAAACACGAAGTATGCGCAAGGTGGTATTGCCGTAGTGCTTGACGAACTCAGTGATTCCTTCCAAAAACATATTGATGACACCCTGCGTGCGGGGGATGGGTTGTGTGATCGTGAAGTAGTTGAACTGGTGGTGCGAGAGGGCCCCAAAAGACTGAAAGAAATAATAGAATGGGGAGTTGAATTTGATCAGGATGCTCATGGTAATCTGGCGCTTGGCCGTGAGGGTGGTCATACGGCAAAACGAATCATACACTACAAGGATGTTACAGGCCTTCAGATTGAAAAAAGTCTGTTGTGGCAGGTAAGTATGTTGCCGAACATCAATCTTTTATCACATCATTTTTCCATCGATCTGATCACAGAGCATCACTTTAAGCATAAGATATCACAACCGCAGCCCGGTATCTCGTGCTACGGAGCGTATGTAATGGATCAACGGACTTGCAAGATTGATAAGTATGTTTCCAAAGTCACGTTATTGGCAACCGGCGGATCCGGGCAGGTTTATCGAACAACAACTAACCCCCTGATTGCTACCGGTGATGGCGTTGCCATGGCCTATCGGGCGATGGCAAAGGTTAAGGATATGGAGTTTATTCAATTCCATCCAACGGCTTTGTTTGCACAGGATGACAACCCATCGTTTTTGATCACCGAAGCTATTCGTGGTCATGGTGCTTTTCTTCGTTCGAAAGATGGTGAACGGTTCATGTTTAAATATGATGACCGCGCGGAACTTGCCTCACGCGATATCGTCGCACAAGCGATAGACAATGAATTAATTACGAGCGGCGACGACTGTGTTTATCTGGATTGTACACATATTCCTAAAGAAGAGTTTATTGCTCACTTTCCAAATATTTATGAAAAGTGTCTGAGAAAGGGCATCGATACTTCTACACAATGGATACCGGTTGTACCAGCAGCCCATTATCAATGCGGAGGAATTGAGGCTGATGTTTTCGGCCGTACCTCCATAACAAATCTTTATGCCTGTGGCGAATGTGCCTGCACGGGCTTACATGGGGCTAACCGGTTAGCGTCAAATTCCTTGCTGGAGGCAATTGTGTTTGCGCACCGTTGCTTTGCCGACGTGGAAGGAAAACTGGAAACTATTGCTATTCCTCAAAATATACCGGATTGGAATGCGGACGGTACAACGGTGCCGCGTGAACAAATCCTTATTACGCATACGCGTAAAGAACTCCGCGATCTCATGAGCGATTATGTGGCGATAGTCAGGTCCTTTGAACGGCTTCAACGCGCTTCAAAACGAATTGAAATTCTGTTTCATGAGACTGAAAAGCTCTATGATGAGGCTGTGCTGTCACCACAACTTTGTGAGCTCAGAAATCTGATTACTATCGCGTTCCTGATTACCCGCCAGTCAATTGAAAGAAGAGAAAACCGTGGCACATTTTTTAATATTGACATTGAAAAAAGTACTGCGAAAAAGGACTTGTGAGACCGGGTCTGCACATCAGAAGCTAAGAGTAAGAGAAGCGTAAAGATTTCGTCCGGGTCTTGGAATGTTGCCCCAGTCGAGGTGGGCATGGTAGAACGTGTCGAATACATTTTCTAATCCTCCATTCACAAGGAGTCTTTGTTTCGTGAACGTATATCCGCCTCTTAAATTCATTACTGCGAATCCGGGTGTGGTGTCTTCCCCAAATGACGGGTTTATTTTTTCCTGCGGGAGTGCCGCCTCGCATTCCACCTGGATGTTCCAGTGGTTTCTCCAGTATTGTAATGTGGTAATGCTGGTTAATGGAGGTATTAGCGGCAACGGATTTTTTGAATCGTCTTTTGCTACGGTATACTTTGTAGTATTCACCAGACGAAAAGCGGGCGAAAGGTTACCCAGGATCATCACGTCCCCTCCGGCAAAGGTAGCAAAGGGTATATTTTCATAGACCTTAACTCCGTTTGCACCGGGGGTCATGGGAAGTACATTCTCTGCGGTTTTGGCGAAAATGTAATCGGGAAGGTATTTGTAAAATCCGGTCACACTCACTTGCAAGGCATTGGTGAAGTACGTGAGCGACAAATCCCCCGACCAGCTTTTCTCGGTCTGCAGGTTGACATTACCGATGTAATCATAACCATCATTTTGGTTGAACAGATAGAACCCATACGTTTCGCTCAGGGTAGGCAGACGTTCACCATAACCTGCATGCACTTCAGCGATCATCGATTTTCCCCACAGCTGCTGAAGGCGAAGATTAATGGATGATGCCAGTAGTGATGAGGTCGGGGGAGTGTTGGGATAAAAAACCTCCAGTTGATCTTTGCCAATCCCATCATCGACAGAAGTAAAGGCCAAATCAATACGGGCGTCGGCCTTTACCTTGGTTGATGCTGAAATCGAATAGTTGTCTGCCAGATAAAGCCCGACCACTGCTCTTCCGGACGAAGGCCATGTTTGCATATACATCGGTGATTCGCCCTCTGGATACATGGTCATCTCAGCCAGCACATGGTTGTAATAAAAGTCTGTACGAAAGCTGATGGCATGATTTCCCAGTTGACGCAGATTTCCCTCTCCGAAAATGCCGGTAGTTTTGCTTTCTCCCGGCATGTCCATGTGCATGACTACATCAGATCTGTGGGTATCATCCATCGAGTGGAAGATACTGTTATAGTAGGCTTTAATACGGAACTTTTCCACTAGCCCATGGCAGCGGTCTCGTTCATAAGTAAGTGCAAATATTTTCGCTTTTGCTGAGCCTACATCCATGGGTAATGCAGGGTAACCAATGTTCCACCCGTTATCGATGAGCACGTTTGCTATAAGAGTATCGAAGCCGATGTGCCATTTTGCTCCTCCTGTAAAATTGATCTTCTCATACTGTGAGTAGGGCACTTCCAGTCCGTTACCGTCTTTGTAGTTATTTGCCTTACGATAGTTGAAACCGAAATTGTAGGCACTGTTCTTTGTAGAATAATTCCCATTCACATAAGAATTAATTCCATTCGATACACCCTGATACCCTACTCCTGCCTGACCATAAAAAATTTGCGATGAACGTTGAGGTTGAGCCAGTTGCATATCGATGGAGCCACCAACAGTCGATCCCATTTCCGATCCGCCGGATCCTTGCATGATGCGCATCCCTTCCAGATTTTGCGGCTCCACATAAATGGTTACGGGATCCATTTTATCCGTACAGGCGCCAAACATTTTCATTCCGTCTATCGTAACATTAAGTTGTCCGCCACTCATGCCCTGCAACATCGGTTCCTGTCCGTAGCTTCCACGCCTGATAAGATAAACACCGTGGAGACGGGATAGGATATCTTCAGTTGTAGCGGATTTATTTGCCCGAAAGAAATTCTGTAACGTGTCTTCTGATGAAGTGGACTGGATAGTGACTTCAGTGAGGAGATAGGTTGGCAACGAGTCATAGCCGGATGACTCCTGTGCCAATACCCAGGATGGAATGAATAGTATTAAGAAAATGAGCCGGTTCATAAAATTGTGTTTTTCCGGGAAAGCAGCTGGACATGAAACTGATGGTTGTCATGCCCAGCTGTTTACCAGATTAGTCGAGGGTTACATCAAAGAACAATGATTGAATTGCATCGTCCTCCCTGTTCAGCGTGAGGTTTAACCGCCAGCCACCGGTCATCGTAAAATTCACCTTCCCCATGTAACGCCCAGCCGCCTCGTGGATTGGATCAACATTATTGGGCGATCCGTGTCCCATGGAGGGCATTTCAGGCTCCAGGTGAATGGTATAATCCTGTATCGGCGCGAAATCCATACCGCTTACCATTTGATACACGATCACTTCAAATTCGTTTACGCCTACCTTTTTGTCTTCCGGGAATGTGTAGGAGACAAACATTTTTTCGGCTGATCCAGTCACGAATGACTTCACCTGGGTAACAGATGGATTGGCCACTATAATGTCAAATGCTGCCATTCCTTCTTTATCATTGTGATGATTGTGCACCCGTACATTCATTTTCCAGGATCCCATATCGCTACTTGGCATGATAAAGACCGCCGCGCCTGGGAACAATTCCTTTACTGCGGTTTCTTCAGGATTGATGACAGGGCAGGAATGTTTCATTCCGGAACTCATCGCCATAATGGGGTTGAACTGAACATGGCTTTCCGTGATTCGCTCGCCGTCGATAGAATCATAAAGTGCGACATACAGGTTGTTATAACCCGCGTATAGATCCTCTTTGGCCCATAGTTCTACTTTGGCGCCCGCACCAAGGGCATAAGTTTCGCTGATTTTTGTTAGCCCTTCGGTAGGATTAAATGGGGTGTCATCATCTGAACATGCGCTGAGGGAAGCGATCAGTAGAAGTATAGGAATGTACTTAATAATTGATTTCATGATTTCTTGATTTAAAGCAACGCCAATCTCAATCCTGGTCATTTCGTCATGCCACGATAAACCGTGTTGCTGTTTGAACTAATTCTTGGTGTTAAGAAACTTAGGAATTTGCCTGAGCAGGCCTGGGGGGATGAAACAAATCGGTGCATGAAATAAAATAATAGTTATCCCAATAGTTGGAGTTGCCGATTGAAAGGGTAATGCGAAATTGCTGAAAGGATGTTTTTAAAGAAGACATGATTCCAATGGGGTAGTCTTCAAAATTTACCTTTGGAACAGGGGCAGAACTGGATTCGTCGCGAACAGATTTTTTCAGTTTCTGCATCAGGATACACTGACCATTACACTTCAGTTCCGGCTTGTCCTTATTAATACATAATACCGTAGCGAAAAAATCCTGGTTCGCATAATATTCAATTAACGGAGCTACCGGCCTGCATAAGGCAATCAGATACAAAATGATAAATCCGATGGCAAATCTGGCACGCATGGTGAGGTCACAAGAATAGAATTGTCTGTTTAAAAATGTAATGATTATTGTCAGTTATGTCAGCGTTATTCCGCATAGCCCACTATTTTCATCAAATGTATATTGGAACAATTGGAGCCGGTATGATCGGAATCATAACCCGGACGTTGTTTATTCTGCCAGCTTTAACCATTAAAGTACTAACCTTATAAACATCATGATATCGATGGACAATCAGCTGGACATTGCCACTATCACGGTAGCGGACGTTGCCATGAAATTTCCGCATGCACTGGAAATTTTGAACCGATATAACCTGGACTATTGTTGTGGAGGAAAAAAACCATTTGGATTGGTTTGTGAAGACGCAGGATTGGACGCGGAATCCATATGGCACGAAATTCAGTCTGCAAAAACTGATCGAGGTGAAGAAAGCCGGATGCATTTTGACTCCTGGGATCCGGCACTTCTGATAGACTTTATTGAACAGCATCACCACAAGTACGTAAGGGAGTCAATACCAATGATTCAGGAATTACTAGTCAAGATCAACGAAGTACACGGCGAGAATAGTCCGTTTCTACCTGCCGTCAGGGACCGCTTTTCGAGACTTGCTGATGAGTTATTGGATCATTTGCCAAAAGAGGAAGAGATACTTTTTCCTGCAGCCCGTAAACTTTTCAAAACAAAGGGTTCGACAGGCGACAGTAGCCCGGAATTGAATTTGGATGCGCCTATTTCGGTGATGGAGCATGAACATGAGGAAGCGGGAAGGCTGATCAAAGGTATTCGGGCATTGACTGATAATTATACACCGCCAGACTTTGCTTGCCCTACTTACAAGATAACCTACACCATGCTCAGTCAGTTTGATAAGGATTTAATGCAGCATATACATCTGGAGAACAATATTTTGTTTCCTAAGATCATAAAAGCGCAAGGGTAACATACGGGATGTAAAAATCTGTTTCACCTAAAAAGAAACCAAGTGGAACTCAATCAGCAAATACTCAGCGACCTCATTGTTTACATGAAGTATGCACGCTACCTGCCGGACCTGAAACGAAGGGAATCATGGAGGGAAATCGGACAGCGTTATGAACACATGATGACGGAAAAATATCCGCACATGCAGGAGGACATCACGTATTGGATGCAGTATGTCTACACTAAAAAGGTGTTACCCTCCATGCGGGCCATGCAATTTGCGGGGCCGGCTATCGCACGAAATCATAGCCGGATCTATAATTGCGCCTATCTTCCGGTCGATGACATTCGAGCATTCTCGGAAACCATGTTTCTGTTACTAGGTGGAACCGGAGTCGGATATTCAGTTCAGTTTCATCATGTGGAGAAACTTCCGCCTATTCGCAAGGCTGCGAAGATGAAAAAATTTTTGGTGGGAGACAGTCTGGAAGGGTGGGCAGATGCCGTCAAGGTATTGTTCAAGGGGTACTTTGGCATCAGCAATTATTTGCCAGAGTTTGATTTTTCGGATATCCGTCCAAAGGGCGCACGGTTAGTTACCGCTGGTGGGAAAGCACCGGGACCTGAACCTTTAAAAATATGTGTGGCGCATATGCAGGCTGTACTGGACCGAAAGCAGGACGGCGAAAGACTAACACCGCTGGAATGCCACGACTTGATGTGTTATCTGGCCAATGCCGTTTTGGCGGGCGGTATCCGAAGATCTGCAATGATAGCACTCTTTTCTGCGGAAGATGAAGAAATGCTCACGTGCAAGTTTGGCAATTGGTGGGAATTGAATGAACAACGGGGTCGGGCCAACAATTCGGTCGTATTACCCCGTGATACCACCACGCGTGAACAATTTTTTGCTCTTTGGAAGAAGATTGAGTTATCCGGTTCAGGTGAGCCCGGATTTTATTTTACGAACGACACTGACTGGGGAACAAACCCTTGTTGTGAAATTGCCTTGCGGCCGTTTCAATTCTGTAACCTGTGTGAAGTCAATGTATCGGATATTGCCGATCAGCACGAACTCAATGAACGGGCAAAAGCTGCATCATTTTTTGGCACGCTCCAGGCTGGCTTCTCAAACTTTCACTATTTGCGCGATGTATGGAAACAAACCACCGAACAGGATGCTTTAATTGGTGTAGGGATGACCGGTATTGCCAGCGGAAGAGTGTCGGGTTTCGATTTGCGGGAAACAGCAGAGGAGGTAAAGCGTATGAATCTTGAAACATCCTCGAGAATAGGAATTCAATTTGCTGCGCGTACCACGACTATCAAACCTTCGGGAACGACTTCGATCGTGTTGGGAACATCATCGGGAATACATGCCTGGCACAACGACTATTATATACGAAGAGTAAGGATCGGTAAAAACGAAGCACTTTATCACTACCTGTCGGCTACCCATCCGGAGTTGATAGAGGACGATTTACTGAATAGTAAACAAGCTATCATCTCGATTCCACAGAAGGCACCGGAAGGAAGTATACTCCGGACAGAAAGTGTGATGGATCTTTTGAAAAGGATCAAAAAGTTTAATTCGGAATGGGTACGAAACGGATTTCGCCGCGGAAGTAATGCGAACAATGTTTCCGCCACAGTTTCTATTCAGGATGGTGATTGGAATGCGGTGGGTGAGTGGATGTGGAAAAACAAGGCGTCTTACAACGGATTGAGTGTTTTGCCTTTTGATTCTGGTAATTACAAACAGGCTCCGTTCGAAGATATTTCCAAATCTCAATTTGAGGCATTGGAAAGGAATCTCAAGGCTATCGACCTGACAGATGTTATTGAAAACGAAGATGAGACAGATCACAAAGCAGAAGCTGCCTGTGCCGGCGGGGCATGTGCTATCGTGTGAGTTTATCGTGAAAAAAATAAATCGTCTCATTAGCTAATGACACTGTTGCATTATTTTTCTACTTTTCGGGGTAAAAGAAAAAGTTTGATCCCATCTCCCGTATTACAGAAATATAAGGCCAGACTGGTGAATGTGCGTAAGGACCAGACCTTAATTGATGAAGGCGAACCAGCCAGCGACTTTCTGCAAGTGGAGGAAGGTCAGATAAAAATGTATATCATCAATCCAGACGGCCAGGAGTTTACGCAGGGGATATTTAATCCCGGTGAAAGTTTCGGCGAGCCTGCTTTGTTGGGAAACTTTCCCTATCCCAGCAGCGCGATGGCGATTACGGATTCAAAGGTATGGCGTTTGCCCAAGGCTGAATTTGTTCAGTTGTTGAAGGAAAATTTTGAATTACATCTGAAACTGGATCAGGTACTCTGTAAGCGGTTGCAGTATAAGTCTATGATACTGACAGAAGTTTCTTCCTATGATCCCGAGCACCGGCTTCTTACCGTATTAAAATATTTTAAATCAAAGCTGGCCAATCAGAAGGAAAAGGTCTTAATACCGTTTACCAGGCAACAACTGGCTGACATGACAGGCCTTCGTGTTGAGACCGTAATTCGAGCCGTTAAGAAAATGGAAAGGGAGAAGAAGCTCATGCTCGAAGGACATAAGATCATGTTTTAGTATTTTTTCTTTCACGATCGCACAAAAAGAACTGATTTTGCTGCTATAGGCGATTATGACTTCTGCAGAAGCCCCAGCTTATGCTGAAAAATTCCCGCGATACTCTCGGCCCGTTGTTTGATTTCTTCAGCATTTGATCCGGCGAAGTGCACATCTACTGTTTCCCTGAACAGCTTAAGCCATTGTTCGAAATGTTCGGTTCCGATGTTAAGATGAAGGTGCTTTTCAAAAGGATTACCCCGATACGTCATCTCGCCAAACAACATGGATGACCAGAAGCTGTACATAACGGGTAAGTGTTTAGGCCAATCAACATGACTGAAAACAGGTGCAAGCAATGTATTCGCCTGCACCCGTTCGTAGAACCTGTCCACCAATGTTTCAATATCGTTTCTGTTGACAATGTCGTTTAGCATGGCAAGGTACTATTGGTTATTGAGCAGGAGGAAGTAATACCTGGTCAATAACATAGATAATGCCATTGGTTGTTTGTACAGCACCAAGTACAGCCGCACCGTTGACCTGCGTTTTGTCACCCTCCTTGGTAAGTGTGACGTTCTTCCCGTTAACCTGGTTAAGGTTCATTCCATTTTTGAGCATATTTTCGCGAATCACGCCAACATACACATGATACTCCAGAATTTCGCGAAGTTTTTCTTTGTTCTCCGGTTTTACAAGATCTTCGACGGTACCGGCTGGCAATTTAGCAAAAGCCGCATCGGTGGGTGCGAAAACGGTAAATGGGCCAGCATTGGAAAGGGCATCAACATAATCAGCTGCTTTGAGGGCTGCTACCAGGGTCTTATGATCTGGTGAGGCCACCGCCACCTGTACTACATTTTTTTGGGATTCATCATCCTGCACACTGGATTGCCCACCATCGAGCACTGCTTCTGCAACAGAGGATTCTCCGGCTGGTTGCTGGGAAGTGGGCGTACAGGCTATGCAGGTTAAGAATGCAAGCGAAACTAGAATGAATGTTTTCATAGGATATGGTATTTAGTCACTCAAAGATGATACACTGCATAAGTTTCTATTATGATTCAGATCATATTCATGGAATGACATTAATTAGGTTTGCCCAAGTAAATTTCTCACCGTGACGTCGTTCAGCGATTGGCTTCCCATAATCATAGATCTTTTCTGGAGAAAATTCGAAGGGCAGTCCACAACGGGAGGATAATCCAAACAAATAGGATGGATGTGGAAAATAACATGCCGACATAGCTGCCAAAGAATTGCTGGTAAAACGCCCCGGTGTACCCCATTAGGGCCGAGATGTCCAATTGGAGTAGCATGATTATGCGCGCAAGGTCTACTGGGTTGAAAGCTATAAGCGTGAGCGTGACTTTTTCAAGTGGATAATCACTGAAACTATAGACAACCCAGAGTAAGAGGCCATCATAGATTAGTGAGAAATAGAACCAGAATAGCAGGGCGATTCCAATAGCTTTAGCCTTGTCGCGCGTCAGCACGGAAGACAGAAAAGCAAGCGATACAAATACCAATGTAAGCACAACACCTGTGAATAGAAGTGTAAGGGCACTTTGATTGGCACCGAACAATAAGACGGGAACACCGATTCCAACGAGGTAAGCAATGCACAATGAAAATGCAACGGCCAGGTATTCACCCAGAAAGATTACTCTCCGGTTGATCGGCTGTGCCAGCATCAGCTCGATAAATTCATAGGAATTGAAGAAGTGAATAGTGGTAAACACAACGCTCACCAGGGGAACAACCATTAATACAATGTTCAGCAGACTCAGAACAACTTTGCCGGAATCACTGTCAAGCTGAAACAACGCAAATGTACTAAGACAAAGAAAGAACGTATAGAATAGGATAAACCGTGTCCGCAGGATGTCGTAGAAAATATATTTGATTACGCGTGTCATATTATTCTGTAACAGAAAATAATAATTCTTTTTGTCTGATCAGCATAGCTATTGCTTTACCCAATCGTGTTTCCTGAGTTTCCTCTTTCAACGCTTCGATCGTGTTATTGTATTGTACTTTTCCTTCGAAGATGTACACGATATCGGTGGTTAGTTCATCCAGATCACTCAGGATATGTGAGGATATGATGATGAGTTTACCAAACCGTTTTTCGTGCAGAATTTTTTCCTTCAGTATTTCCACTGATACCGGATCCAGTCCGGCAGTAGGTTCATCCAGTATAAGTATCGGTGCATTAAACAGGAATGCTAAGGCAGCACTTACTTTCTGTCGGGTTCCGCCTGAAAGAGTATGCAGCGGTTTGTCATACATCTTGAAAAGTTTGAAGGAATCGATAAGTTCTTCATCGGTCTTCGTAAGGTCCTGACGGATATTCTTCATCATGTCGATTAGTTGTCCTATCCGCATATTATCCGGGTACCTTCCGATCTGCGGCATATAACCAATCTTTTCCCGGTACTTCCAGTCATTGAAGATACTATGGCTGTCAACCAAAATTTCCCCGGAAGTCGGAATGACCATGCCCAGGATACTTTTGATCAACGTTGTTTTTCCGGACCCGTTTGGTCCGATAAGCGCATAGCTCCTTCCGGATTTCAGATCAAGACTCACGTGATCCAAAACCTTCAGTTTGCCAAAGTTCTTAGAAATGTCTTTTAGCGAGATCATGGGATTTCATAGAAGGTGAATCGTCTTTAAGGTTTTCGGGGGTGAACACAGGTAACGCTTTTTCGGCGCGATCCATCAGGAACACGAGGAAACTTCGCCAGAGTAATACCGCTGTTGGCATTTGCTCGACGATCATGCCATACATGCTTACAGGCCTGTAGGGCACATCACCAATATTGTCGTGATTAAGGTCGTAACCTTCGTATCGGTCCCAGTAGTTACTTTTGATGGTATTTAACACAAGGTCTCCGTTGGAGACGATATCAAACGTATTGGAAGAAAAGTTATTTCGGAGGAAGTCATTATCATCACAACTTGCCTGCAGTTTGATAGCATATCCGTTTTCGTGGAAAGTATTCTCTTTAAACTCAATACGGCTGCTGCCCTCCATATAAATTCCTACCGAGTTCTTCAGAAACTTGTTGCCGGTAACGAAACTATCGCGAATATCCTTTAGCAAAAGGCCATAGGACGATGCCCCCCAGTTGTGCTCAAAGGTATTGTCGATCATCTTCACACCTTTGGTATACATCACGGCAACGCCAGCTCCGTTGTTAATGAAGGCGTTGTTTCGGTATTCATCGTTGTGGGAGAACATAAAATGGAGCCCGTACCGTAGGTTAGCTTCACTGTAATTATTGGTGATCAGTGAGTTGGTGACGAACTCAAAGTAGATGCCATCGCGATGACCTTTTATAGTGTTGTTGTTGATAGTGATGTGTTCACACTTCCACAGGTGAATACCATTGCCGATCTGATGCTCCGCTTCAGCATTGGCCTGCAGTTGATTGTCTTCAATCCAGGATTGTTTGGAATTCGCCAGATAGATGCCAAAAAAAGTATTTTCGAATTGATTGTTGAGGATGCGAAGGTTCCTGCATTCAAGTGCTTTGATCGCGGCCAGGTCGTTCATGCTGGCAACACCGGTGTCGATAAATTTTAGACCGCTAATCACTACATCATTGGCGTGTATAGTGAGAATCTCATATTTATTTTCACCATCCAGAACAGGGTAGGATTCTCCCAGAAAGGTAATTGATTTCTCCAGTATGATATTGCCTTCGCGATAGGTCCCTGGTTTTATTAACAGGGTATCACCCGTATTTGCCAGTTTGATACCCTCTTTAATTGTGCGGATAGACTCGTTCTGCCCGATGACTAGGGTACGC
>JBGSQQ010000032.1:0-32825 GCA_041737945.1 Chryseolinea sp. | reverse complement strand
AACTCGACAATCTGTGAGGGCAACAATACAAACTTTAGTGTCACGGCGACAGGCACGGGACTTACTTATCAATGGCAGCAGAGCACGGGGGGACCGTTTGTGAATATAGCGAACGGCGGAGTCTATAGTGGAGTGACCACCTCGACACTAACCCTGACGGGTGTAACAGCGGGTATGACGGGTTACCTGTACCGTGCAGTGATCACGGGCACGTGTGCTCCGGTGACCAGTGCTGCGGGCACCTTAACGGTGAATACTTTACCGCTTGTTACGGCGAATCCGGTAGACGTGAGCGTATGCGAAGGCACGGGCACGAGCTTTAGTGTAACGGCGACGGGTACGGGCATCACGTATCAGTGGCAGGAAGATAACGGCGGAGGCTTTGTAAACCTGGCTAATGGCGGCATATATAGTGGGGTAACAACAACGACTCTGAACCTGGCAGGTACTCCATTGGCTAATAACGGTTACCGGTATCGGGTAGTGCTGAGCGGAACTTGTGTACCGGGTGTTGCCAGTGAAACGGCATTACTGACCGTAGAAAAGATACCGGTAATTTCAACACAGCCCGTTGCGCAAACCATCTGTGAGGGAGCAGATGTAAACTTCACCGTTGTTGCTTCGGGCACAGGGTTAACTTACCAGTGGCAGGAGAATGGAGTTGATATTTCGAATGGTGGAGTATATAGCGGAGCGACATCGGCAACGCTGACCTTAAGTAATGTACCGAGTACTTTTACGGGCAGGAACTACCGGGTAAATATTACCGGAAGTTGTGGTCCGTTGTCCAGCGCAGTAGTTGCACTTACAGTCGACAGAATTCCGGATGCACTGGCAACTGATGCTTCGATATGCAGCGGACAGACAACAAGCATTGGTATTACCAACCCGAATGTAGTTCCTTCTACAACGTTCACCTGGACGATTCAAAGTGCAACGAATGTGACTGGCGCCTTAGCGGGGTCAGGAAACTTAATTGCTCAAACGCTGACCTCGACAGATGGCGTGAATAGCGGAACAGTTACCTATCTGATTCTTCCGGCAGCCGCAGGATGTGTGGGAGTTCCGTACGCAGTAAATGTAACGGTGAAACCTATTCCCGATGTTGCTGCTTCGCCACAATCGATTTGTTCCGGGGCGAATTCAGGCGTTGCCATAACCAATCCAAATGGCGTGGCGGGTACCGGCTTTAGCTGGTTAGTTTTCAGTTCCTCCAATGTCAGTGGAGCATTATCAGGAAGTGGCACAACCATTAGTCAGGCGCTAACCTCTACCGACGGAATTTCTTCCGGAACGGTAACGTACCGAATTACGCCCACGGCGAACGGATGCAGCGGAAACTTCCTTGATGTAGTCGTTACCGTGAATCCGGCACCAGTCATTACAAACACTTCGACTTCCCTCATACAGGAAATTTGCAGCGCCACGCCGCTCAACTTTTTACCGACGTCTTCAATCGGAGGTACAACCTTTAGCTGGACGTCTTCGGTAATTGGAACATTATCGGGCGTGTCGGCAAGCGGTTCCGGCGCGATTACCGATACTCCGGTTAATGCTACGAATACCAGCGCAGTAATAATTTATACCATCACACCGCTGGTGGGAAGCTGCGCCGGGGTTTCAACCAACTTTGTTGTTACCGTGCGACCCGTGCCAACAGCCTTAGCGTTGCCGCAGTCGATCTGCAGCGGACTGTCAACAAGCGTTGCGATTACCAATCCGAATGCGGTTGCCGGAACCACGTTCACCTGGACGTCTGCCGTTTCAAATGTCAGCGGTGCAGCATCGGGAGCCGGCAATTTCATTTCACAGGTTCTTACAAGCACCGACGGCCTTACCAGCGGAACGGTAACCTATACCATTACGCCAATGGCCAACGGATGTGCGGGGCCAACTTTTGATGTGGTCGTTACCGTAACACCAACTCCGGTGATGACGAATAGCGCAGCAAGTTTGTCACAACAGATATGCAGTACCGAGGCATTGAATTTTGTTCCAACAGCGACAATTGGTTCGACAACTTTCGCATGGACAAGCGCCATCACAGGCCCGATCGTTTCGGCTACCGTTTCAGCAAGTGGAAGCGGACCGATTACAGACACCCCACAGAACAATGGTAACGTGTCCGGGACAGTAACGTATACAGTCACACCAACGGTGGGTAGTTGCGCGGGACTATCCGTTACGCTGGTTGTGACGGTAAAGCCGCTCCCTTCAGCAACGGCCTCTGATATCACCATTTGCAGCGGCGAAAACGCACTCATAAATATTTTGCCGTCACCTCAAAATGTGGCAGGAACAACGTTTTCGTGGACGGCTGTGCCGAGCGGAAATGTAACGGGAGCCGCAGACGGCAATGGGTCAACAATAAGCCAGCAATTAAGTACAACCAATGCAGCTATTGGCACGGTGGTGTATACGATCACACCATCAGCCAACGGGTGTGCAGGTCCTCTTACTGTAGTTACCGTCACGGTAAACCCGATTGCCACCGTGAATGCAGGTGCAGACTTTGCCGTTTGCGAACCGCTTACTATACCGATAACCGGAATAATCGGAGGCAGTGCAACTACAGGTACCTGGACCGTTGTATCTGGTGCGGGAACGATATCCGGTACTACAATGAGCGGTCTCAATGCTAATGCTGTATACACCGTTGGAGCAGGTGACATCGCTGGGGCGGTGACCTTCAGGTTGTCGACTAACGATCCTGACGCATTAGGTCCTTGTGCGATTATGAGTGATGACCTTATTGTTTCCGTGAACAAGCAGGCAAGGCTTACTTTACCAGCCGATTACACGGTTTGTGAGCCGTTATCAATAACTCTGTCCGGAGTTTTAAGCGGAAGCGCGACCTCCGGTCTTTGGAGCCTTATTTCGGGAAATGGAACGCCTTCAGCCACTAGTGTTACAGGACTAACGGCAACAGCAACGTATGATGTACCGGGTTCTGATGTCGGCACAACGCTGCGATTTAGACTTACAACGAATGATCCGGATGGCTTTGGACCGTGCACGGCCGAGTTCGATGAAATTGACATCATAGTGAATGAATCTGCGAAAGTTAATGCCGGCCCGGATTCGCAGGTATGCGAGGATCAGGCTATTTCCCTGGCAGGAAGTTTCAGCGGAACGACAACCCTGGTTACCTGGAGTGGTGGAAGTGGGGCGGCTCAGTTTTCAAACGTAAATGATCCGAATGCCACGTATACCCTGACACCCGCCGATATTTTAGCGGGAGGAGTTACCCTTACCCTTACCACGAATGACCCGGATGCTTTAGGACCGTGTACCACATCTGCTGATCAGGTATTCATCAAGATTGACAAATTGCCTTCGGTATTTCTATCCGGGCTAGAATCCGCATACGCGGAGAATAGTGGTATCGATTACCTCGACGGGTTCCCGCTTGGCGGTACGTTTACAGGACCCGGCATACTGGCCGGTACCAATGCCTTTAACCCGGCAAATGCTGGATTTGGCATTATCACAATTCGGTATACGTATACCGATCCCATAACTACCTGTACAAACTTTGTAGAGAGAACCACTATCGTTAACCCCGTTACCAACGTCGACTTCTTCGTGTTGGAAGACAACAGGCCCAATGCAAGTGGATTCCCTCAGATTTGTGCAAATCAAGGTGACCTTACTTTAATTGGAATACCACCAGTGAGTGCGGGTTTTGCCCCTACGCTTTTCAAGGCGCTTTCTCCGGAACTTGTTCCGCGTATTATTTTTGATGGAACAAATTATAAAATAAAAACGGATGGGCTATTAGCTGGAACGTACCAATTACAATACATTTTTACCAATTCCTCCCCGGCTACCGATACACTTACCAAGGATCTGATTGTGTACTCTGCGCCAAAAGCCATTATTGATGTGGGAAATAATTGTATTGAAGATGTTGTAACCTTTACAGAATCCTCTACCATTCCGAACAACCTTTCCAGTGGCAACATTGTTAACTGGTCGTGGTTGTTTGATGAAGGTTCCACGGGTAGTAACGGAGCCGTTCCGGAACCGCAATACACCTACTTGAGCGAAGGTGTGAAACAGATAAGACTAGAAGTGCTAACAGACCAGGGGTGCAGACATGATACTTTAAAAACGATCATCATTGGAAAACCACCAAAACCTGACTTCACATGGAGCGATTACTGCAAAGGTGACATTACTCAGTTTACTGACCAGTCAATTACTTCTCAAGGTGTTATTGACAATTATGACTGGGATTTCGGAGACGGCCAGTCTTCCACGCTACAGAATCCAGGCAATAGCTATACTAGTTTCGGTATTTACGATGTTAAGCTTACCGTGTCGACCAGTGCGGGTTGTAGTAATGACACAACGAAGCAGGTGTATATTCTTGACCTGATAACGCCTACGGTTGCTGACGCCTATTCAATCAACTTTGAAAATGGAGCAGAGACATGGGTGGCTGTCGCGAATGCCGGCACGGTGAATAATAGCTGGATTTTCGGGCTTCCGGGAGGTGAAATTAACTCTGCTACTTCCGGAGCGAGTGCCTGGTGGACCGGAGCCAACAGTGATTCCTATTTCAACAACGAAGCGTCTTTCGTGATCGGCCCGTGTTTGAATCTGACAGAAATCAAACGACCTATGATATCAATGAAGTACTGGTCTGATGTACAGGAAGGATTTGATGGGTCGGTTGTGCAATACTCAATCAATGGTGGCAACACTTGGTTAACAGTAGGTGACGCAGAAGGTGGCGGTATTAACTGGTACACCAGTCGAAACATTTCCGGAGAACCTGGCGGACAGAGCAATTTTGCATGGTCTGATAACACTGAGGTTTGGAAGGATGGTCGTTATAACCTTGACCAGATCCCGATGGCTTCAAGAGATGAGGTGATATTCAGAATTGCATTTGGCAGCAATGACGATAACCCGGCCAACGAAACACTGAGCGGGTTCGCATTTGATGACATCTATATCGGAGAGAAAAACAGGAACGTCCTGGTTGAACACTTTACGAACGTAAATTCAGTTGCAAGTAATCAGGCAAATGACTACCTGGATGGGCTCTATCAGGATCAAATGGCTGCCAGAGATTCTGCCGATTTTATAGCCATCCAATACCATGTTGCGAACCCGGGATTTGATCAGCTAAATGCGGATAACCCGAATGATCCGCTTGCCCGCTCCTTGCTCTACGGGGTATCACAACCCCCCACAACAATCATGGATGGATTTCAGGACAACTACTTTAATGGATTCATCACCAGCATCAATGAAGAGGAACTCGACCGGCGTGCGCTGGAAGACCCAACTTTCGCTATCCGTATAGACACCGTTCAGAGTCCGGGGACAAACACCCTTGTTAAATTGGCTATTACCTATACCTACATTGATTCACTGAATACACTTACTACACCTGTTACCTTGCAGGCAGCACTTGTCGAGCGCGGCATTAATGGAAATGGCAATGTGCTTCGCAAATTACTTCTTGAAGGAGAGGGACGTACGGTAACACGTACCTGGGTGAAAGGGCAGTCTGAATTGGCCAATATACAATACACCATGGATGTACCAATCGTGAACTCTGACAGCCTGTATATTCTGGCTTTTGTTCAGGATTTTATTCAGGTTCAGGGAGCAGTATCGAGAAAAGTCAGACAGTCTGCTATTGTGAAATCAGGACGCAAGCAAGGAACTTCCGTGGTGGGCATACCCGAGGTGCCAGTCAATAGCGAGTTAAAGGAACTAAGCATGTACCCGAACCCTGTCTCTCAAGTCCTGAATCTCAGCTCAACGGTCAGCCTGGATCGCGAATACGCCTGGAAGATGATCGATCAGCGTGGAGTAACCGTGTTGTCGGGTGAACTCTACCAGGATTTCTCTGGCGGACCTCAACAGATTGATGTGAGCGGCCTGTCCAATGGAATCTATTTCATGGCCATACAATCGGGTGACAGATCCGTTGTCTATAGAAAAATAGCGGTCATGAATCGAAATTAAGCTAAGCCGGAAGGGCTTCGTTAGCAAGGTCCGGCAGTAACGCCTGACAATTGCGAACGAAATCCTGGACAATCCACGGCATTTCATCGAGCCTCGAATTGTTCTTGCTGTTCTCTTCAATAAAAACGATGGTGCCACGAAGAGAATTCAATCCCATCAGCGTAAACGAAGGTTTGATCTGATGCGCTAAGCGCGCTAGTTTTCCCCAATCCTCTTCTTGCAACGCAAGTTTCATCTCTTCTAAGATCGGCGGTATTGTTTGGGTGAAGGTCAGAACCATTTCGCGAATAAACTCCTCGTTGTCTCCGGATACCGATCGCAGGTAGTCCAGATTATAAAGTTTTTTCGTTGAATCAACTTTCTTCTTGGGCTTGTCCTTGGTTGTAATCTTGAGGTCTTTGAATAATTTCCGATACAGGTCATCGGGCGTAAAAGGCTTGGGCAGGTAATCATTCATGCCGGAAGCCATACACCGCTCAACATCGACTTTGGTAGCATTAGCCGTAAGCGCCAGAATGGGTACGTTACGTTGTGGCGGGTCCATCATCCGGATGGCCTTTGTTGTTTCATAACCGTCCATTACCGGCATCTGGATATCCATCAGCACGACATCATACTCCTGATTTTTGATTTTTTCAATGGCTACCAGACCATTCTCTGCGGTATCGGTATCGCAGTTCCAGTTTTTCAGGATGCTTTTGGCGTATAGCCTGTTAATGTCATTGTCTTCTACCAATAAAACGGCAAGCTGCGATGCTTTTGCTTTTTTCAAAGCCCTCGCATTCTTTGGCAGGGAAAGTGAAATGGAACTTGGTTTACCAATTGCGTAGGGGATAAGCACTGTAAACGTAGAACCATCGTGTTCCTTACTTTTCACTGAAATACTTCCTTTCTGCAACTCGACTAGCTGTTTGACAATTGTAAGTCCAAGCCCTGTTCCACCATACTTTCGGGTGACACTCGCATCGGCCTGACTGAAGCTTTCAAAAATTGTATTCAGCTTTTCATCAGGGATACCCACACCGGTATCAATGACTTCAATGCGGACCCAGCATGTTCCCTTTATTTCACGTTCTGCATTACAGTTTACTTTGATCGATCCGGTATGTGTGAACTTTACGGCGTTGCTGATCAGGTTAATCAAAATCTGATTTAAACGAACCGGATCTCCCACCAATATTTTGTTCAGGCTGTCATCAATTGAATACTCCACTTCGATTCGCTTTTCGCGCGCCTGGTAGGTAAACGTATTGATCAGGGACGGTAACAGGTCCCGGAGGTTGAACCCGATCTTTTCAAATCTTAATTTGCCGGATTCGATGGCAGCCAAATCCAGAATATCATTAATTATAACAGTCAGATTTTCAGCTGAATGCTTAATCGCACTTAAATAGGTATCGCGCTCCTCCGGACTTGGGTTTTGGCCGAGCAGGTTTGCCATTCCAACGATCCCGTTAATAGGTGTCCGGATCTCATGGCTCATGTTCGCCAGGAACTGTTCCTTCGCCTTCTGAAGGCGTACCAATTCCGCTTCATTTTCTTTTCGCTGTGCGATATCCCGGCAATCCAGTATAAATCCCTCGATTCCTTCCTTATGCTTCAAATTGATGGCATTGAATTCGAGAAAGCGATAACTCAAGTCTTTACATCGAAACTGAAACTCGACGTTCTCGGAGTAGGCCCGCTTCTGACTTTTCTTAAGTTGTCGTTTGATGTCCTGGGCAGCTGCGGGTAGGATATAGTCGAAGAAATTCTTGCCCACGAGGGTGTTCGCCCGGTACCCCAATGTTTCGTGTACGGATGAGTTATGGTAATGAATCAGTCCCGTAAAATCAACGACAAAAATGATGTCTGAGCCATCCTCAACCACAGCCTTGTAGAAGGATCCTTTTTTTACGTATTGTTGAATTCGCATTGTTTCTAAATTCCAGCGTCTTCCATTTCTTTCAAGTATCGGTAAAGTGAAGACTTTCCGATGTCAAGCCGTTTGGCAACTTCAAGTACGTTGTCGTCATACTTGTTAAGGAAGTGCCGGATTATGCGGTACATAAATTCCTGCATGCTCATCTCCTGGTAGAGGAAGGACTCCATTCGGGCCGCACTGCTGAACGTGATGTCCTGAGGACGAATTTCCTGACCTTCAGCCATGACGGCAGATAACTCCATGATAGATTTTAACTCGCGAATGTTTCCGGGAAAGGGATACTCGAGAATCTTCGTTTGTGCTTCTTGTGATATCTTAAACTTCGGCATTTGATTCTCCGCGGCGAATTGATCCAGAACATGTTTGGCAATCAAAAGCACATCATTACCTCTTTCTCGAAGGGGCGGGAGGTGAATGGGAAGCCCCAGGAGCCTGTAGTAAAGATCCTCGCGGAACCTGGCCGACTTAACTTCCTCCGCCAGGTCTTTATGCGTGGCGGCAATTATACGGACATCCAGTTTTATCACCTGATTACCTCCAATGCGGGTCACTTCACGTTCTTGAAGAACCCGGAGCATCTTTGCCTGTAAGCTGAGATCCATTTCGCCGATTTCGTCCAGGAAAATCGTTCCACCCTCAGCTTCTTCAAATTTTCCAATACGTCGGGTAGCGGCTCCGGTAAACGCTCCCTTTTCATGGCCGAACAACTCGCTTTCAATAAGTTCCCGAGGTATAGCGGCGATATTGACAGCAACAAAGGGTTTATTTTTTCTTTTAGAGTTGTAGTGTATAGCCTTGGCAACCAGTTCTTTACCTGTTCCTGTTTCACCTGAAATACTAACCGATATATTGGTTTGAACCGCTTTTTCAAGCAACGAAAAAGTCTTCTTTATCGCTGAACTGTTGCCAATGATGCTTTTTTCAAATTCATACTTTTCAGAGATTTCTTTCTTCAGGTGAACGATCTCGCGAATCAAGGATGACTTATTACGCGCATTATTAATGGAGTTAATTAATCGCTCCTTGGTTTCATGGTCTTTTGAAATGTAGTCATACGCCCCTGATTTCAGGAGTTCAACTGCAGTATGAATTTTCTCCTGTGCTGAGACGATAATAACCGGAATATTGGGATCGTGGCTCTTGATCTGTTGAAGGACTTTTTCACCCGGCATATCAGGCAGTGAGTAATCCAGCGTTACAACAGCGGGATTTTTGTACAGGTTCGCAAGAAAATCCTTTCCTGTGGTATAGTATTCAACTTCGTAGTCGGGATTCAGGCCTAAAACATACTTAAGAAACTTAGTATAGGCCGGATCGTCCTCCACTACAAAAATCTTCACTGGGTCTTTTTCGTACATGGGTTACAGCAAAGGTTAAATGAATTTGAATTCTTACAGGGCTTTCGAACAGGTTTTGCCGTCCGACCTGCGTCAAAAAATAGTACAAAACACCACAATATATGTCATTGGAAATAAACAGGGGTAATTAGTGAAAAGAAAAATTTGTAATTGTACGTGATTCGAGAAAATTTTGGACCTAGCTTTATATGTTGACAAATGTTATGATCAGGGAATTTGACAGGCTTACCGGGAGTGAAGCGGAGTTGATGCTAAAGGCTCCGGTATTGGTGTGTATACTGATAGCCGGCGCGGACGGGACTATTGACCGGAAGGAAATAAAAGAGGCAATTGCTCAGACCCGAAAGAAGAATGTTTCAGTTTTATCAGGGTACCTTGGAGAAGTCTCCCAGGATTTCGAAGATAAACTGAAGGTCCTTATCCAGAGTTATCCGTACGAATCTACTCAGCGTACTCCCATTATTATTGATGAACTTCATCAGCTAAACGCGCTATGGAGTAAAATCGATAAGGCATTTTCTGTTCAATTTTACCAGATGCTGAGAGAGCTGGCGGAAAAGATTGCTGGTTCATCCGGCGGATTATGGGGCTTGAAAACGGTCGCGAACGAGGAGGCCAAGTACCTTCAGCTGCCTATGGTGAACGATCCATCTAAAATTTAATCTCGTTTTCTTTCTTTTCGTACTAAAAGGTTACAGGCAATTTTCATCTTTGCATAACCTTTTGTATGGGATCTGATTCAACTGTTTTCGGTAGTTCGGTCGTTCCGTTCCGCCTCGTGTTCCTGATGTGGGCGGCCTTCTACCTGGAACTCATGCTAGGACTTCCGCTCAGTTTATTCGGCATTACGCCGCGAACGCTGCACGGCCTGATTGGCATCTTTACAGCTCCCCTGATTCATGGTGATATTCTTCATTTAGTTTCTAATACTATTCCCATGCTTTTCCTTGGCGTGGTCCTGTTCTTTTTTTATAGCAGGATTGGTGGGCAGGTTTTCTTTCGTTCGTACTTTTGGACAAACATTCTTGTCTGGCTTTTTGCCCGACCTGCGAATCATATTGGTGCCAGTGGAGTGGTCTATTCCCTGGCATTTTTTCTCATTTTTTTTGGGTTTTTCAGGCGGGACTTCCTTTCCATTTTTATTTCTGTAATAGTCCTTATCTTATATGGTGGCGTATTCTATGGGGTTCTTCCAACCGATAGCAGAGTATCCTGGGAATCGCACTTTGCCGGCGCGTTGGTAGGTATTGGTTCTGCGGTTACCTTTAGCAGGAAAAATAAGCTGAGATAGGATGGACGCCAGTGTAAAGAAAATTGTAACGGATATCAAAGGAAATAAATATGCTCCAGTCTATTTCCTTCAGGGAGAGGAAACGTATTACATCGACCTGATAGCCGATTACATAGAAAAGAATGCCCTGACAGAAGCTGAGAAAGGCTTTAATCAGGTAATCATCTATGGAAAGGACGCAACGATGGCAACCATCCTTACGCATGCACGACGATTTCCAATGATGGCAGAACGACAGGTTGTACTTGTGAAAGAGGCGCAGGAAATTCAGGATCTTAACAAGGAAATAGGAGCGAAGCTGCTGCTGGATTATCTGACTAAACAAGTTCCGAGCACTGTCCTTGTTTTTTGCCACAAGAATAAGACCCTGGACAAGAGAAGAGAGTTAGGTAAAAAGATTGATCAGTATGCTGTTACCCTCAATGCAAAAAAAGTATACGATAATCAATTGCCCGAGTTTGTCAGGGAGTATACACATGATAAAAAGATTGCCATGGATGATCATGCTGTCCAGGTACTTTGTGAATATGTAGGCAACGACCTTCATAGGCTTGCCAATGAAATTGATAAACTGACGATATCGCTTCAACCAGGTTCAGGTATCTCGGTTGAGCAGGTGATGAATCAGGTAGGGATAAGTAAAGAGTACAACATTTTTGAACTGCAGAAGGCAATCCTGAACCGTGATATGCTGATGGCAAATAAGATTGTTAATTTTTACGCTGGCAACACAAGGAAGAACCCTATTATTCCGGCAGTTGCATATCTCTACTCATTTTTCAGTAAGCTGCTGATGGCATCGCAGGTTATAGATAAGAGTGAGAAGGGCATAGCTAGTGAGCTGAAAATGAGTCCGTATGCGGCTCGCGATTATAGCTTGGCTTTACGTCAATATCACCCACAGAAGATCATGGAGAACATTTCCTTTCTGAAAGAAGCAGACCTGAAGTTGAAAGGTGTAAATGTTGTGTCGCCCGATGATGGGCAAACTTTCAAAGAGTTAATCTGGCGATTGATGAACTAGCCAAGAGGATAATTCGGTACAAATTTGGACAATTACCTTTATCCGCCTTACCTTTAACTCGATGCTTCATGCATAGGATTATTTTTTAAACTATTTTTTTGGTTCCAGAATTGCAATATTTTTTTAGGAACTCTGTTTTAATCTCGACACTTCGACCACTACTTTGAATGTATAGGGTATATGCCTTTTCTTTATTGATGTTCATGGGACAACTGTTGATGGCCCAGGATCAGCTATCACAGAACAAAGTCGAACGGCTTTATCGCAATGGCACCGAATTGATAAACCATTCGAACTATGGTGCGGCACGAATGGTCTTTTCAGAATTCCTGGTGCTAGCTCCGGCATCGGATTCAAGAAGGGGAGAGGCGGAGTATTATGTTGCTTTTTCCGCCTTGAGTCTCGGCCATCGCGACGGCGAAAAATTGATAGATAACTTTATTGACAATAATCCTTCAAGCCCGAAGGCATCTACAGCTTACTTCGATCTCGCAAATTTTTTTTACGCTGAAGCTAACTACGTCAAGGCCGCCAGTTATTTTAGAAAAGTAAACTTTCCAGCCCTTACGGCAGACCAGCAAAGCCAGGGACATTTTAAATTCGGATACAGTTATTTCAGTCAGAAAAAACTCGAGGAGGCACTTGAGCAATTTAATTTTGTCAAACGTCTGAGTAATGCTTATTCACCGGCCTCTAATTACTACGCTGGTTTTATAGAATATTCCGACGGCAAGTTTGATGAGGCGCTTTTTGACCTCAAGAAAGCCGAGACCAGCCCGGTGTACGCCAATGTTGTTCCTTACCTGATCGCAAATATTTATTATAAGCAAGGCCGGTTCGATACCTTACTGGAGTATGCGAATACCTTGAAGGACCGTTCGGATATCACCAACGCAAAAGAAATCGCAATGCTGGTTGGTGAAGCACAATATTTCAAAGGCGATTATAAGAAAGCTCTGGAATCGTATGACAAGTACCTGGAGAACGCTGCAAAAGCAGAAACTGGTTTGTTATTTCGTGCAGGGTATGCCAACTATGTGGCGGGAAATCAGGCAAAGGGTATTGAATATCTCGATAAAGCTGCAGCAGCCAAAGATACCGTCAGCTACTATGCCTCTTACTACCTGGGTATACTTTACCTGAAGCAGGGAAATAAGCCGTATGCACTGAATGCATTTAACTATGCAAGAAAAAACCCCACGGATAAAAAGCTTGCCGAAGAGAGCGCTTTTCAGTTTGCCAAAGTATCATATGACGCAGGGAAACCCGACCTGGCTATTGATGAATTTGAGCGATTTTTAACGACCAATCCTTCCAGCGTACACAGCGTGGAAGTGAAGGAACTGTTGGCGCAGGCCTACGTTAACGGGAACAATTACAACAAAGCGATAGAACACATTGAGGCGTTGCCTTCACGAAATCAGACGATCAACGAGGCTTATCAGAAAGCAGCGTACTTAAAAGGATCGGAGCTTTTTAACAAGAACGAATACGAAGCTGCAGTGCAGTACTTTACCAAGTCACTGGAATTTCCAATCAATAAGGACTATGTCGCGTTGGCGAATTTCTGGAGTGCGGAAGCGTATTCCATTGGGAAACATTATGAAGAGGCCATCGCAAATTATACTCGGGTAATTGGAATTGAAAGTACCACAGGCCAGGAGCTGTCGATCAAATCCCGCTATGGATTGGGATACGCTTACTTCAATCAACAGCTATACGATAAAGCGTTGGTTAATTTCCGCGAATTTGTTTCGAAGGGTACGAAGGACCCCAATTATGTGGATGGTTTAATTCGATTGGCCGACTGTTATTACGGCGACAAGCAGTATAATGAAGCGCTTACTTACTATAACAAGGCTCGTACCCTTGGTTCGCCCGACAATGATTATGTATTGCTGCAGTCGGGAGTTATATATGGTATACAACGAAAATATACGGAGTCCAAAAATCAGTTTGTTGACCTGGCGAGAGCCTATCCAAAATCACAGTACCGGGATGAAGCTATGTTTCAACAGGCGCAATTTGAAATTGAGCAGGGAAACTACCAGGCTGCTGTTGATGGCCTTTCACAACTGATCCGAAGTGGATCGAATTCCGGGTTCCTGCCATATGCCTATATGCGACGCGGTGCATCTTACTTTAACCTTAAACAATACGATAAGACCATCGGTGATTATGCCGCAGTAATTCAGCAGTTTCCTTCTCACCCGGTGGCGCAGGAGGCACTTCTTCCGTTACAGGAAGCATTGACCCTTGCCGGACGTTCGTCTGACTTTGAAAAATATTTAGCTCAGTTCAAGGGAGCAAATCCGGACAACAAGGGTTTGGAGTCAATCGATTTTGAGACAGCCAAGAATATCTATTTCGATCAGCAATATGAGAAAGCAATAATGAGTTTAAGAACTTTTATATCCACCTATCCGCAAGCCTCCAAAGCACAGGAAGCAAAGTATTACATCGCAGAAAGTCATTACCGCCTCAGGGACTATTCGAAAGCATTGCCCATTTACCAGGAACTGAGTGACGATAACACATTTAATCTGGCGTTTAAAACAGTTACGCGGGTAGCTGAAATTGAATTCAGGCAAGGCCAGTATGAGAATGCCGTGAATTCGTTTCGAAAGGTTGAACGCGCGGCGGCGAATAAACGGGATCAGTATATCGCATGGTCGGGTCTGATGGAATCTTTTTATCTCTTGGCGCAATATGATTCAGCCGACGTTTATGCCAGGATAATCCTGGAGCGTGGGAATGTAAATGCTGGCGCCCAAAACAAAGCCTCCCTCTACTTAGGCAAAACAGCGATGGCCCGTGGAGATTTTGAAACGGCAAAGGATGAATTCCTGAATACGCTTAATGCAGCCCGTGACGAATCCGGAGCCGAAGCCAAATACTTGCTGGCGCAGATCTTTTACCAGAAGAAAGAGCACAAGCAGGCTTATGAAACCCTCATAAGTCTGAACAATGATTTCTCTTCCTATCAGGATTGGGTTGGAAAATCTTTTATGCTGTTGGCCGACAACTTTGTGGCGATGGATGATTTGTTTCAGGCAAAGGGCACACTCCAGTCACTTATCGATCATTTCCCTGTTGCAGCGGTGAAGGAAGAAGCCAGAAAAAAGCTAATGGAACTTGAGAAGCAGCAGCAAACAAAACAAATGTTGATTGAAGCAGACACCCTCGATGAAAATCGTTAATATTTTTTTTGCGATGAGCAACATAAGAAACCGCGGAATGGATGGCAACAGGAAGTTCAGCAACCGATACTGGGTAAGACTGGCACTGATTGTGTTGATTAATATGTCGTCGATTTCCCCGTTGTGGGGTCAGCAAAAAAAGGAATGGGAGGCGGGCGATGACGGTGAAATTGAAAATGTGGAGATTGAGATTGTCAAAGAACGTCAGATCACGTTGCCGAAGGCAAATCGAAACTTTGAAAAAATACCTCCCAGGGCAAGTGAACCGATTAAGCCCCCAATCACCTACGACTTTCGCGCGTTTAACTTTCAAGCTCCACAGCTTAACACACAGATACGCCCGCTTAAGCTGAAAAAGGAAAGTCAGTCTAATGTATATGGGGGTTATCTCCGGCTTGGATTTGGTAACTATGTTTCGCCTTTACTGGAGGGATATATTAATACGACACGTGATAAGAATAAACTGATCGGGGCACATGTCTACCACAACAGCTCTGATAAGGGCCCTGTAGATGACAGGAACTCAGGCAGCGGTTCGTCGGGTGTGTCAGTTTTTGGCAAGTCGTTTAACAATGCCGTTGCGCTGTCAGGGAGTGCCGGATTTCAGAACAGAACCACACATTTTTATGGGTATCCGGCAGGTCAACCGGTAGAAGCGAGTGATATAAAACAATATTATAACCTGTTTAAAATATCAGCCGACTTGTCAAATTCGAGGAACTCAGATTTCTCCTACACATTGCGCGCAGGGTTCAGCTATCTGAATGATAAGTATAAAGCACAAGAGACCGGCGTGGATTTCAATTTCAAATCGGCCTATGAGCTGAACAAAGATTCCAGGATTAACATCAAGGCAGATTATGCCATTATCAGCCGAAAGGACGAGCTGGTGGAAGCTAAACCGCGTAATCTGTTATCCATCTCGCCGTCTTATGAATTTGTGCCGATTGAAGATCTGAAGGTCAGCGTCGGCTTTATTGTCGCCTTTGAGAATGACACCATTGATTCAAAGAGTACCCATATTTATCCGGATATACGTGCCAGTTATCCACTCAGCCCCTCCGTTGATGCCGTAGCGAGCTTAAGTGGGGGAATGGAAAAAGTTTCTCTTCAGTCGCTTTCGAACGAGAACATCTGGTTGGCACCCAATGTACCTATCTTTCATACCAATAAGGTGTTCGACTTAAGCGTCGGTCTGAACGCACGACTCGGCAATAAGGTGGCAGCGCATACCGGTCTTTCATTTGCGAGTTTGAAATACTGGTATTACTTTATTAACTCGCCAGCAGATCAGGCAAAGTTCGATGTTGCCTATGACGCTGGTGCCGGGACACGAAGGACGAATTTTTACGCGGCATTGAGCTATGCACAATCGGAGAAGGCAAAGTTTATGTTGCGTGGCGACCTGTTCGGTTATGGTATGGGCAGTCTTTCGGAAGCCTGGCACCGGCCTACTTACAAGGTCACGGTAAATGGTTCTTATAATCTGTATGAGAAGATCCTCTTTCAAGCCGACATCATAGCCCAGGGTGGGATGAAGGCTTTTGATCCGGTTGCGAATAGTACGGTGAAGCTCAACTCAGCTTTCGACCTTAGTTTCAAGACTGAATATCTCTTCTCTGAAAGCTTCTCGGCATTTTTACAGTTTAATAACATGGCATCGAATAAGTATCCGCTCTTTCTCAATTATCCGGTGCGAGGCTTCCAGGTTACCGGCGGTATCATCTGGAGTTTTTAATGAAGTTGAAAGGTTAGGGAATGATTGGTGATTATTGGGGTGTGGTGGAACCGCTTGGATCGGTGAAATTTTAGCTTAATTTTGTATAATTATCTGGTATTTAACCATAACGCCTAGAATATGGCAAGAAGAAAAAACGAAAACGAAGATCAGCCTCAGGAAAATTTGGACAACTCTGATGATACTTTTGGTCTTCCGGAAATTGAATATGAACCCTTACGACGCGAACCAGAAAAAGAAGAGATAATAAACGAAGAGCCCACGCAGTCAGTACCCGAAACGCCGTATGTTCCGGAAGAAGACCAGCCAGCTGATGAACCGCATCAAGCAGAACCTGTTGCTGAGGAGAATTCTGACGACACTCAATTTTATCATCCATCCTCTTCCTATCAGGATGATTCTCCCGCAATATGGCCTAAAGTGCTGGGCATAATGCTGGTTATACTGATTGCTGGTGGTGCTATCTGGTACTTTGCGGTACAACGCCCAAAACAATTGGCGGAGGAAGCAAAAAAACAGGAATTGCTGGGTATTCAGGAACAGGCAAGAAGGAAAGAGGCCGAGCGCCTGGCCGAACAGCGTCGCCTGGCAGAAGAGCAGCAAAAGACTGACTCGGTTGTCGCTGTAGCGGCTGTCCCGGTTGCTGGAGCAATTGAGACGTTAAGCAGCCGTTCAGGTCGTTATTATGTAGTGGTGGCAAGTTCCATTGATGGAGACCTGATTATGGACTATGCCAAGAAGCTAAGTGCTCAAGGTGCATCGCTAACAATTATACCGCCCTTTGGGAAAACAAAGTTTCATAGACTTGCCGTATCATACGCCGATGACTATGCCAGTGCGCAGGCTGCTGCTGACGGCATGAAAGGTGGGGACTATGGAAACAACGTTTGGGTGGTTAAGTATTGATGCCCGGTATCATTATGATGGGCAGACACAAATGATGACGCTCATCTGCTATTTTTTCAACTAATTCTTCTACATGGTATTACTTCAAATTGTGACTGATTCAGTCGCTTCGGTTGATCCGGGAACAGGAGGATCATTATCCGTAATTGATCTTGCAATTAAAGGTGGATTTATGATGATCCCGATTGCAGTTCTTTGGGTGCTGGCAATTTATCTCTTCATTGAACGCGTGTTGACTATCAACAAAGCGAATCAGGACCCTGAAGCATTCATGGGTAAAATAAAGGAACTGGTGCAAAGGGGTGACATCAATGGATCAAGGCTTCTCTGTACTCAAAATAATACCCCCGTTGCAAGAATGATTGAGAAAGGTATTTCGAGGATAGGAAGTCCGTTGAAGAATATTGAAGCATCTATTGAGAATGTAGGCAAGATCGAAGTATTCAAACTGGAGAAGAACCTGCCAACGCTGGCCACCATTGCCGGAGCGGCGCCGATGATGGGGTTTCTGGGAACAGTAATCGGAATGGTTGAAGCATTTATTTCAATCTCACAGGAAGAAGGATCGGTTAGTCCTAAGCTGTTATCTTCCGGAATTTATACCGCTATGATTACCACGGTAGCAGGACTCATTGTGGGTATCATTGCTTACCTGGCTTATAATTACCTGGTTTCAAGGGTGCAGAAGGTGATTCACAAGATGGAATACACTTCTATCGATTTTATTGATCTGCTTCAGGAACCACGATAACACAATACCTGTTCTATAAGTCTTATGAATATCAGCTCAAAAAATAAAATTGACCCAAGCTTCAACATGTCATCCATGACGGATTTGATATTTTTGTTGCTGGTATTCTTTATGTTGACTTCTTCTTTCGTCACCCCATCGGGATTACCGGTAAACCTGCCAACCAGTAAAGCCAGCAGCATCGAAGTCCAGAAAGTTTCGGTGACGGTTACGAAAGGGCTGCAGTATTATGTTAACGAGAAACGTATAACCAAAGCTACGCTCGAAGGTGAACTGAAAAGCCGACTGGGTGGAGCGGGCGGTTCAGTTGTATTGCATATTGATAAGGAAGTGGCATCGGAACATCTGGTTTATGTTGCCGGGCTGGCTACGTCGCTGGAAGCGAAAGTTGTGATCGCCACCAAACCAAAGTAAGATGACCGAGGACCAGGAGGAGAAAAAGAACAAAAGGATAGCGCTGCTGTCAACTATAGGGATACAGGTCCTGGTAGTCTTTTTGTTGTTTCTCATTATCGCATGGCGGCCACCAAATCCACCGCTTCCGGAGTATGGTATTGAATTGAATTTTGGAATGGACACAGAGGGTAGCGGAGATATTCAGCCGGAGACACCTGTGGGCAACGATGGGGCTGAAGCGGAAGATGAGGCTGCACAGCCAACCCCGGTCGAGGCGGCTCCCGAAGAGCCAAATGATGTGATTCCCGAGGAAACAAAACCGGTTGAGACCACACCCACCGAGCAGCAGGTTGTATCCAAGGTTGAAAGCCCGGTAACCGTAAAAGAGAAAAAGGAAGAAGTTAAACCTGTTGAAAAGCCAAAAGAAATTGTGCCCGAAAAGAAGGTCGAGAAAAAAGTTGAGACGAAGCCAACAATTGATTCGAAGGCTGTTTATAAACCCAACGCGCAACCCTCACAATCTGACACACAAGGAGCCAAAGAAGGCAAGCCGGGCAATCATGGCGATGATCCCGGTAAAACCGGCGACAAAGGAGATCCCGAAGGCACCCTCGATGCGAAGGCACTTTATGGTCAGCCGGGAGGTGGAAGTGGCGGTGTATCGATGTCAGGATTTAATGGCTTTGACTGGCCAAAAGTGCAATCACCGTCGTTACCCGATGAGGCTTTTGGTGTCTATGAATTTATTGTAAAAGTTGATGATCAGGGTGATGTGATTTCGGTGACGGCTGTTCGGCGCGGTCTTAGCCTGGAAGCTGAACAGAAATTAAAGGCCGTCATTCAGAAACTTGTCTTTGTTCCAAAAGGATCGAACCTGCCGCCCCAATCAGAAGGACGAATCACTTTCCGGGTTGTGTCTAAGTAGATCCCAAATCATTAAATTCCGTCTGCGGCTGGCGTGCTTTTTTTCTGTAGATATCAATCAAACTATTCAGTTCTGGAGTAAAAGAACAGAAGTGCAGAATGCTTCAAGTTAACAATTCCATGTATTTTCGCTCACATGTTCAGCACGTACCAGGACACCCTCCGATTTCTGTACGATAATCTGCCAATGTTCCAACGCATCGGCGCTGCTGCATTAAAAAATGACTTATCCAACACATGGAAGCTTTGCGCGCTATTGGATAATCCGCAGGAAAAGTTCAGGTCGATTCACGTAGCCGGAACAAATGGTAAAGGGAGCACATCACATATGCTGGCTTCTGTCCTTCAGTCGGCCGGGTACAGAACCGGACTATATACGTCACCTCATCTCAAGGAGTTCACAGAACGGATTCGAATCAATGGTGAGGAGATTACCCCGGACTATATCATTCATTTTGTCAATCGCCTCCGGCCGGCTATTGAAGAATTAAAACCATCCTTTTTTGAGATCACCGTAGTTATGGCCTTCGAGTATTTCGCGTCCATGCGGGTTGACGTGGCGGTGATCGAAGTGGGACTGGGGGGCCGGTTGGATTCTACCAACATAATCACGCCTGAGCTTTCCGTTATTACGAACATTGGATGGGATCATAAGGATATACTAGGCGATACGTTGCAAAAAATTGCCTCTGAAAAAGCGGGCATAATCAAGCCACGCATTCCTGTCGTAGTTAGTGAAAGGCAGAATGGTATTGACGAAGTATTTACTGCGAAAAGCGAAGAAACCCGTTCTCCTATCGTCTTCGCTACAGATGAATACCATTGCGTACAACGGGAAGAAACAGAAAAACAAACCTTAGATATTTATCACCAGAACAAACTCATTCTGGAAAAGCTGGTACTACCGCTGCAGGGGGCTTATCAGCGCAAGAATATCCTTGGCGTTTTGAAGTCAGTGGATGTCCTCAGGGAACTAGGCCGAAAAATTACCAAACAGGACCTGTTGGACGGACTGAAACGGGTCGTTTCTCAAACCGGTTTAAAGGGTAGATGGCAGATTCTGGGAAGAAAGCCCCTGAAAATCTGCGATACAGGGCATAATCCCGATGGAATGGCCGAAGTGGTGAATCAGATTCGGGATCAATCTTATGAAAGGCTTCATATGGTATTCGGCGTCGTAAAAGATAAGGATGTTATGCAGGTACTTCGCCTTTTGCCAGAGGATGCAAGCTACTACTTTTGCCAGGCAAAAATTCCCCGGGCAATGGATGCAAATCAGCTGGCTGAAACAGCAAGGGCTTTGGGAAGGAGGGGGATAATTGTGCCGGATGTAAATGACGCAATCCGGGAAGCCGAAAGGAATGCATCACCAGAGGACATGATTTTTATCGGAGGCAGTACATTTGTAGTGGCGGAAATCGAAAATTTATGAAGCGGAAACAGGAGCGGTTCAGAATAATAGAAGATAGGGAGAACGTAATCGAAAGGAGTAAGGACATTTATGATTTGATGAAGGGGAAGTGGAGGTCGGGGTACTTCAGGAATAACAATCCGATCACACTGGAGCTCGCTTGTGGTCGTGGTGAGTACAGTGTGAATCTCGCTAAAAGATTTCCCGAAAAAAACTTTATCGGTGTTGATATCAAGGGCGAACGGATTTGGAAAGGAAGTACGGACGCCCTTGAACTTGCGTTGAAAAACGTAGGGTTTCTGCGTACTCCGATCCTTCTGATTGAGAATTTCTTTCAGCCTGGCGAGGTTGATGAAATATGGATCACGTTTCCCGATCCCCGCCCCCGGAAAAGGGATATCAAGCGGAGGCTTACGAGTCCGCGGTATCTTGACATTTATAAAAAGCTGGTAAAGCCGGGAAGCTACATACGACTGAAGACAGACAATACACCACTCTTTCAATACAGCCTGGAGGAAGCGCAGGCCAGAACGGATATTGATGATCTGGAGTTTACGGAGGATTTATATAACTCAACGCTTCAGCCGGAATGTTATGACATCCAGACACGCTATGAGCAGCAGTTTGCTGCCAGGGGTGAAAAGATCAAGTACTTAAGGTTCCGATATTGATCCTCACAGGAGGATAAATATATTCAGTAACAATTTGATAATAGCTTAATGAGGGTAAACTCAGATAACCTTTTTAACTTTAGATAAATAATTAGATCATTTTGGGTTTACTGCAGCACTGCGAAATAGCAGTATCACGCTTTAGTCAGAATGGGTAAAAAAAGGAAACGAGACGTCGAGCTCGTAATATTGTCTGATATCCACCTTGGCACCTATGGATGCCATGCAGAGGAGTTGCTGCGTTATTTAAAGACAATAAATCCGAAAAAATTAATCCTGAATGGCGATATCATCGACATGTGGCAATTTACCAAGCGGTATTGGCCAAAGTCACACATGCAGGTCATCAAGCATATCACCGGACTTCTGGCAAAGAACACACGCATTGTCTACCTGACGGGGAATCACGATGAAATGCTTCGTAAGTTTTCAGGGTTCCGTATCGGATCCTTTCATATCGACAACAAGGTTGTATTGAAACTGAATGGAAAGCGCGCCTGGATCTTTCATGGCGATGTTTTTGATGTGACCATGAAGTATTCGAAATGGCTTGCGAAGCTGGGAGCGGTAGGCTATGATACATTGATTCATATTAACACGTTTGTAAACTGGTGGCTGACCCGATTTGGAAGAGAAAAGATTTCGCTTTCCAAGCGGGTGAAGGACAGCGTAAAATCCGCCGTAAAATTCATAAATGATTTTGAAAAAACAGCTGCTGATATTGCCATTGAAAATGGATATGATTATGTAGTATGCGGACATATTCATCATCCGGAGATTAAAAAGATAAAGACGGAGAAAGGTGAGGTTACGTATCTGAATTCCGGGGATTGGATAGAGAATCTTTCCGCACTTGAGTTTGATGGGGGAACCTGGCGGATCTATCGCTATGGTGAGGACAGCCAGGCCCAATCAGTGAAACTACCAAAACGGCTTCGCGAGAAACTCGACAACGATGAGATCTTTCGCAGTCTCGTGAGTGAATTTCAACATGTGAAAAAATGAAAATTCTGTACGCGATTCAGGGAACAGGAAACGGGCATCTTGCACGCGCCGAAGATATCATTCCCCTGCTGAAGGAGTATGGTGATCTCGACCTGTTTGTAAGCGGCGCACAGGCTGATATCAAACTTTCGTATCCTGTAAAATATAAATCGAAAGGCCTGAGTTTCTTTTTTGGGACGGGAGGAGGAATTGATTTTCTAAAGACCTTCAAGCACAACAGCACCAAAGAAGTTTATAAGGAGATCAGGAAATTTCCCGTTGAGGACTATGATTTGGTCATCAACGACTTCGAACCCATCTCGGCGTGGGCTTGCAGAAAGCGCGAAGTCCCCTGTATTGGGTTAAGTCATCAGTCAGCGTTATTGTCGCCTCATGTTCCACGGCCGAAGAAGATAGACCCTGTTGGTGAGTGGTTTTTACATAACTATGCTCCGGTGGACAAGCATGTCTCATTTCATTTCGAAAGGTATGATAAAAACATCTTCACGCCGGTTATCCGTTCTGCTGTGCGGAAGATGAAGAATGAAGACAAGGGGCATTACACGGTTTACTTACCTGCTTATGACGACCGTAAGCTGGTGCCGCTGCTGGCCAGTATCTCCCGGGTGAAATGGCATATTTTTTCCAAACACGCAAAGAAAGCGTATCATGTAGGTAAACTGTCGGTGTATCCCGTTAACAAAGATGAATTTGCCAGTAGTATGGCCTCGTCGGCAGGAGTGTTGTGTGGTGCTGGTTTTGAAACACCGGCCGAAGCACTTCATCTCAGAAAGAAGCTGATGGTGATCCCTATGAGATCGCAGCTTGAACAATTCTATAATGCCGCATCACTGAAAAAGCTTGGCGTACCAGTGCTGAAAAAAATAAAAAAGAGCAGCATGGATAAAATTGCCGCGTGGGTTGATACCGAAGCACGCGTTAACGTGCAATATGATGACACCACTGCCGATGCCGTTGCATTGGTTTTTAAGATGGCCAAAAAGCAAAAGTAGTTTTACGGGCTTGTTAACAAGCCGGCGTCACAAAGGCAACACTTCATTTTTTCATAACGGGATAGTAAGATTAGGGTAAACGCTGGCATGTACTTTCGCATTCATACGAATATGGGTGAGAAGAAGATTTACAAAGTGATGCTGGTGGATGATGACCACGATATTCTTGAGTTGCTGGAGTATAATCTGGAGAAGGAAGGTTTTAAAGTCAAAGCTCTCGATGACAGCTGGAATGCCGTTAAAGTAGCAAAGGAATTTTGCCCCGACCTCATTATTCTTGATATCATGATGCCACATCCTAATGGCATAGAGATATGCCGGGAGCTCCGGAGTCTTAAGCGGTTTGAAGACACCTATATATTTTTTCTTACAGCGAAGTCGGAAAGTTATTATCAACAGGCGGCGCTTGATACGGGAGGGGATGACTATATTGAAAAGGTAGTAGGGCTGAGAGCGCTTACCTACAAGGTAAAGACGGTACTGAAACGGCATTTTGTAATCCGGAAGAGTATCCCGATCTTGAAGATAGGGAACCTGTATATCAATCGTAAGTCAAGTTCTGTCCGGATTGGCGATGCAGAAATCACGCTGAGTAAACCGGAATTTGAACTGCTTTTTTTCTTTGCCCAGAATCCAAAGAAAGTAATATCCCAGGAGAATTTGTTGTGCAATATATGGGGCTCGGAAATTTATCTGTTTGATACATCGATCGATGTCTATATCCAGAATCTTAAAACAAAACTTGGCCTCGAACTTATTCACCGCACCCTCGACAACCGGTACCGGCTGTATCTGAAGTAACCTGGATCTATACGACTACTAAAATGTCCTTTCCGGTAAATTATATTCCGGTTTAGGAATTTATCGGGATTATTCCGATCAATTCAGCATTTCGCATGCTTTTTGTCGTTGTGATTTCGTTAGTTCGTTGATGAAAGGTATGATGGATGATAGTAACCGGTTTTTTACCCGTCTAAAGGCTTTATTACGTGAGCAATTCAGTCGAAAGGACTTTTATTCACGGTTAATCCGACTTGTTTTACTTTCCATTGGCAGTCTTTTCCTTTTTCTGGGGCTATTTGTCCTTTTCGTGTTGATCGGAGTTTTCGGCCGGATACCCGGAAAGGATGACCTCAGGGATATTAATCAACAGGTGGGGACGGAAGTATATAGTGCGGATAGTGTCTTGCTGGGAAGATATTACTTGCTGGAACGATCAATGATACCTTCTGCCCAGATACCAACAGCGCTAAAACAAGCGCTTATCGCCACGGAAGATGTGCGGTTTTACAATCACCAGGGTATAGATTCCCGGAGTTTGTTACGGGTATTGATCAAAGGGGTGTTGCTCCGCCAGGAATCGGCAGGAGGCGGGAGCACGTTAACGCAGCAACTGGCCAAGAATCTTTACCCACGACGATCGTACTGGCTTTTATCGATGCCCATCAACAAGATCAGGGAGATGATCATCGCACGACGTCTTGAAAAAATTTATACGAAGGATGAAATTTTGGTGCTCTACTTCAACACGATTCCGTTTGGCGATAACGTGTATGGTATCAAAACGGCAGCCGAACGTTTCTTTTCTGTACCTGTGAATCAGCTAACCCTCGATCAGGCAGCGGTATTAATCGGGATGCTAAAAGCTACTCATCGGTATAATCCGAGGATATTTCCCGAACGCGCCAAAATCCGACGGGATGTGGTATTGGCGCAGCTGGAAAAGTATGATTTTATCACCGAGGCAAAGAGGGATTCCCTTCAGGCGAGGCCGCTGGAATTGAATTACAGTAAAACATCGCATCCTGCAGGACTGGCGCCGTATTTCCGCGCCTATCTGAAAGAACAACTATTGTTGTGGTGCCGTGAACATGAGAAGGAGGATGGGACGCCCTACAATCTGTATACCGATGGACTGAAAATCTACACGACGATTGACTCCCGACTACAGCAGTATGCCGAAGAGGCGATGCAATCGCAGATGGCTGCGTTGCAGGCAAAATTTGCAAAACAGCCAGACAAATCCAGCGTGTTAAAAGTGGCTCAAACTAAACTGAAGCAACTGCCACACTACCAGCGGTTGAAGCATGAAGGACTTTCTGAAAAGGAAATAATTCTTGAACTAAAAAAGCCGGGGCTGAAAAGAATCTTTACATGGAAAGGGGAAAAAGAAGTGGAGATCAGCACGTATGATTCCCTGCTCCATCACCTTCAGATTCTTCAAACCGGATTTCTCGCTTTAAATCCCGGTAGCGGAGAGGTTAAGGTTTGGGTAGGAGGGATCGATTTTCAGTTTTTTCAATACGATCATGTCCGTGAAAGCACAAAGCGGCAGGTAGGCTCCACGTTTAAACCTATTGTATACGCGGCGGCTATTGAACAGGGGATTAGCCCGTGTGACTATACGTCGGGCAGAAAGACTTCGTATACGAATATGGAGGACTGGACTCCGGAGAACACATCAGATGAGACATACGACCAGAAATACTCCATGGCGGGTGGTTTGGCCGGATCTGTCAATACGGTTTCGGTCAAGTTGCTGGAACGGGCAGGAATTTCCAATACGATTTCAACCGCCCGGCAGATGGGAATAAAAAGTGAGATGCCGGCTGTTCCGTCGCTGGCATTGGGGACGGCTTCCATTTCAGTGATGGAGATGGTTGGCGCTTATGGTGTATTTGCCAACAAGGGAATCTATGTTGACCCCGTCCTGATTACATCGATTACCAGCAACGAAGGTGTTATGCTGGAGGAATTCAAAAGGGATTCCAAAGCGGCAGTGGCTTCACTTTCAACGGAGACCTCAGAGATGATGCTCCATATGTTGAAGCGGGTTGTGAACGAGGGTACGGGGTCCGGTTTGCGAACAAGGTATGGTATAGCCAATGACATAGCAGGAAAGACGGGAACTACACAGGCAAATGCCGATGGTTGGTTTATCGGGATAACACCCAAGCTCGTAATGGGGTGCTGGGTTGGCGCAGATGATCCCGCTATTCACTTCAGAAGTACATCGCTTGGGCAGGGAGCCACAACGGCATTGCCTATGGTTGCCGGTTTCTTACAAAAGGTGAATAAGGATCCGGAGTTCAGGGAAATAACAAGGGCACAATTTTCTCCACTCCCGGGTGCGCTTGCTCAAAAACTGGATTGTGATATGTCGCGGTCCGACCGCAACTTGCTGCAGCGGATATTCAATCGCAAGAAGGGGGTTAAGGAGAAAAAGTTTAAGGACTAAGGTCTCTGCACCGATGTGGTTTAAGCCAGCTTCCTTTTTAAATTTGTCTATGGAAACCAAACACCTTACTATCCCTGTGTCCACCAGCATAGGAACAGTCTCAGGCATAGTCACTACACCACCCTCAATGAAAGCGATGGTTGTGCTGGCACACGGTGCCGGTGCCGGAATGAATCATAATTTTATGGAGTCTCTCGCCATCGGGCTGGCAGCATCTGGTATAGGAACCTTACGATACAACTTTCCCTTTATGGAACAAGGCAAGAAAAGGCCAGATGTGCCTGCCATAGCGATAAAGACTATTGCCGCGGTTCTTAACCTGGCGAATGAAATGAAGTTCGGTGTACCGTTGTTTGCCGCCGGGAAATCGTTCGGTGGAAGAATGACATCTCACTACCTGGCCGAAACCTCCCTATCTTTTGTGAAAGGCTTGATCTTTTATGGATTTCCATTGCATGCTCCGGGTCAGGCCGGAACCAAGCGAGCTGACCATCTGAGTAAAGTAAAAAGTCCCATGCTTTTTTTGCAGGGGACTCGTGATGCACTGGCGGACCTAACGTTAATGAAAGGATTGTGCGCAAGCTTGACTCTCGCAACGATCGTTATCTTTGAAGGTGCTGATCACTCGTTCAAGCAGGGTAAAAAGGACTTTGTCGCTGAACTGGCGACGGCGACAGACAGTTGGATTGATTCCTTTTAAGCGCGTAGTCTTTCCCGTTCGTCCATATCCAGTGACGTCGGCCAGCCGTTGATCGCATCGATATCGTCTGCATCTAGATCCCTGTGAATTTCCTGCGTGCTTTTGGATTCAACGAAGGCCTCCACCGTAGCATAGAACCTTAGCCGATATTTAAAGATCGTCTTGCCTCCGATAGCTTTCTTAAATGACCGAAGCGGCTCTGCTTCGTCGATCCAAACCAGCAGGAGCCCGTCTTCATTGGCGTAGCCGGGCAAAAAATTTAAGCCGGAATGCTCCAGGCTATGGAGTATTTCTGCCTCGGCACCTGACCTGCCATGAATATATAATGTTGTCCAGCCCACTCTTCTATTCCGTATCATACTAAAACTATTAATGAGAATTCCGCTACTGGCCTTAAAAGCAGGAGCATCTTCTGACGTGTGGAGGTCTTTCAGAATTTTGTTACTGCGAACGTTGCCGAACGGAATGTTATTAAAAAATGTTTATCACTACTTACGGAACATTGTTTGGATAGGTTACAGTTCATTTTAAAGCAAATTCACCTAATACCCTGGCTGAGTATCGGTAGCGAAGTTTTTTGAGCTCTTGGTGGACTTAGAATATTTGTATTATCTTTGCCCCATATTTTTATTTTATCAAAATCAATAATGAAAGAAGGAACAGTAAAATTCTTTAATGAATCCAAAGGATTCGGATTTATCAAAGAAACATCAACAGGACAAGAGTATTTTGTACACATTTCAGGTCTTCTTGTCGATCAGATCCACGAAAATGATGAAGTCACTTTTGAACTCAAAGAAGGAAAAAAAGGATTGAATGCGGTTAACGTACGGTTGGCCAATTAATAGACCATCATGATGAACAAGAAAGCCAGGTCAAGCCTGGCTTTTTTGTTGTAGTACTATTTCGTTATTTGAATATAATATGTTGAAAATCAATAATTTATTATCTTCAATTTTAGTTATAGAAATGGATTGATTTCTGTCTATCAGGCTGTTTTGAAATTCAGGCTTTGACTACCGCATCCCTAACCCGGACTTCGCGATAATTTCCACCGACCTGACAAACGTCCTATCTTTGAGGTCTGGGTCACCCTACATTTGTACCAATAAAAGTGGAGGATTATGAAAAAATTTAGCAGCCAAAACAAACTCACATTAGTCAACGTAATCATCCTTTGCCTACTTCTGTCAGTCGTTGCATGTGATGATGATGATAGTCATGTGATAGACGTACGGTCAACACCTTTGCTGAAAAAATTTACCATCAGGTTCAGGTAATTGGTGCCTTCCGCCATCATCTTCGTCTCGGCAAGGTTAGAAAAACTGCCATCCCGGTAGTTCGGGGATTGTTTGATTCTGTCGAGACGACGGCCCGAGGGTAGTTTTCCAAAAGGTCTTTGCGGCATGTCAGGGGGAATATATTGTTAACGATTAGGCAGCCAGTTTTTCGTTGGTGCCCTAGTTTATCCAGTCGGCTTACGCCCGTGTTTTATTGTAGGTCCTTGCCACGAGATGTGGAGTAATTCATCATTTCTACCCCATAATGTCTTTTACCCTGCCCACCGCGCCGTTTTCCAGCCTCACTTTGATACCATGAGGGTGTGTTGCCGAGTTGGTCAGAATGTCCTTGACGACTCCTTCTGTTAGCCTGCCGGTACGCTGATCAGCCTTTAGAACGATCCGGACCATTTGTCCTGGTTTGATAGATTCCCGATTTTTTCCACTCATTTGTTGATAAGTATAGGGATTTTTGCTGCTTTTTTTGAATTTTTTTTAGGTGAAAACTGGCTACCTGGACTGTCACCTGAACCTAAAGCCGGGGTTCAATGCCGTCCATGTAAGGAAATCACAACAAACGATTTACTGCCGTCGAATCGCCGTATTGACCCGATTAATTGCTGTTTTGGGGGTTACTTTTCGGTAGTTGGATCATGAAGGCTGGTTCCCAAAACAGGGAATTGGCACAGTTTTTCTGTATCTTAGTTGTGGCTTTAATTCGAAAAACAATGAAACGAACATGGATTGTATTCACACTGGCATTTTGTGTCGTGTTGTTTACGGGTGCTGAGAACATAGGTTCTTCAAAAGCATTAACACCAAAAAAGGTCTGCAATCGCGGGTACACCGTTATTGAAGCGAGCATGGGGGTTGATTGTAACGGCGATACGATTCAATTGCGCAAAGTTGGTGGGTACTACCAACCGGTTTACACAGACACCCGAGGACTGTCACGGGTACCTTAACCGTCTGGCTACCTTTTTACCTTCTCAGCCTTTAAAAAGGCCTTGAAGAAATCCCTTTTTCTTTGAATTAAGTGAATCCAGAGCTGTGCGAAGGCGTACCAGTGAGGCTGAATTTTTTTGTATAAAATGTTCGGCGCCCAGGGACATTGCCTTTTCGCGAACGGCCTCATCTGTACAACTGGTATAATAAACTACCGGGATGCTGCTCCGCTTTTTCTTAAGTTCCTTCAGGTAGTCTAATCCTGTCTTGTCCTTCTTTTGGGAAAAGTAGTGGTCCAAAACGACAGCAAAGGGTTTTTCTCCTAAATGGGCGAACAGATCGTCGGGATCTGTAAAAGTCCTTACGGTGTAGTTGCCAAGCATTTCTTCAAAGTGGTGCTGCAGCATTTTTTGCTGCACCAGATCATCCTCAACGATAAAGACTACTTTACTCATACGTGAACATTAGAGGGTCGTGACTAATAACGGCGGAAGTTATCAATTTCCCGAGGAAGCCAAAACAACAGGGGTGAAGGAAGCAATTCTTTTTAATCCTGAATCTTCTTAAGAAGCCCACCGGCCTCATCCTGGCCCAGGGATAATGCTTTTCTGAGGTCGGTTATCGCCTTGTTATTCTTTCCGGTGGCAAGCATTAATTTTCCCCGTTCCAAAAAGGCCAGTGCATTGTTTTGATCATATTCGATGGCCTCATTCAACCCGACAATGGCTTCTTCGTAACGGTTGCCACGGCCCGAATTAATTGCTTTAATTGTCAGGAGATAAGAGTGATGCACGGGGTGAGAGTTTTGCCTACGGTTCCGGATAGCCCAATCGATTTCTTTGTTGATTGCCTCCCAGTTCTGTTGGTAAAGGAGGATCTTCATCTTCAGGGCATAACCTTCCGTAAAAGCAGGAGCCTTGCTGGTGATTTGATTCAGATAACTGAGCACCTGCGTTGTGTCGCCTTTTTGAAGGACAGAATCCAGTTGAACGAAGAGTTTTTGGTAGTCAAGCATATGCAGACTTCCCGATCTTGCAAAATCAACAGAAGCCATAATAGGCTTATTATCACTTAGATAGGCCATACCACGGGAAGCGATAATTTCATTGTCTGTCGTGTCCCGTTCCAGGTATCGGCTAAAATCATTAATTGCCTCGGGAAACTTGTTGGCGTGAAAGTAGGATATGCCTCTGATTTTGTAGACTACGTACGTTTCGGGATTGATCCGCAGCGCTTCCGAAAAATTTACGATGGACTTATCCCATTGTTTTAGTTCCTGTTCGTAGATACCTTTCTTTTTGTGGGCATCCAGAATATTATTGTCCAGTTTCAGGGCCTTGTTGTAATACATCCACGCATCCTTATGGTTTCCACCGTGTTCGCTTGCCACGCCCTTCAGGAATAAGCAAAGCGGGTCAGTTTCCGAAACTGACGTCTCATTGATGGCACGAATACTCTCTGCATACTTTCCGATTACGATGAGGCAGTAAGCTTTTCTTATGTTCAATCCATCTTCTTCCTGCAATCCGTAAAGGCGTGTCAGGGTATACACACCCGCATTCTGGATGTCAATTTTTTTGTCAATCGCCGTCTGTTTCCCAACGAAATTATTGTCGCTTTCGGAAGTGATTTCAATGATCTCATTAAAATCTTTAAAGGACTTTCGGTAGTCACCCAATTCCGTGAGCAGCACGCCCCGTAAGTACAAGATCAGGGTGTTATGTGGACTAAACCGGACCACGTGGTTAAGGTCGGATAATGATTGTCGCGGATCGGTTTGGAAGTTCACCATGCTCCTGAACAACAAGGCATACCGTTGGAGGGAATCGCTTTTTATAACGCGGTTGAAGTAGGGGAGTCCGGCTTTAAGCTGTTCTTCCTTGATAATCTCCAGTATACCGAGTTTAATGCGCGCATCGTAAAACAGACTATCCCGGAGAAGACAGACGTTGAAGGTTTTAGCGGCTTCCTTATACTGCCTGTCAACTAGTTGAAGGTTTGCTTTCAGGTAATAGGCGAGCGGTCTTGAAGGAGCAACCCGGATACTTTTGTCGAAATACTTCCCGGCTTCTTTTTCTTTTTTCTCCAGCAGGCAGATCTTACCCAGTTCAAGGTAACATTCATATATCATGTGATTGGTTTCAATCACACGTAGTATATCTTTTCTGGCTTCCTCCAGTTTTCCGGATTGTTTACGACTTATACCCCGGTAATAATAAGCCTCCCAGATTCTGGAGTCTTCCTTTAACAATTCAGTGAAGTTAGTCTCGGCAAGCAGGGGGTTATCCTCAAAAAGGTTATTGATTCCCTCATTGAGGTGGACCTGCAATTTGCCTGTCATTTTCCATTCCAACGCGATATCTTCATAGGAGAGCAACCTGTTGGTTTCCAAGGCATGCTGGCCAACCATTTCTCCAAATAGTTCATCCTGCGCGATTGCGGGGAAGGCAAGGCTAAAAATAAAAAGCAGACTGCCAATAACAGTTCTGAAGACCATCCGTGAATTTATGATGCAATACTAGAGTAAATGCGAGTCACTTGAGAAAAGTAACAGGGGAATGGTGTTTCTTTTTTCCTGGCGGTAAAGGGGAGGTATAGGGTAGGATATAGGGAATAAGTTATAGGGGGTGTGAGAGTGGGTAAATGGTAAATGGGTAAATGGTAAATGGTAAATAGGTAAATTGTAAATTATTAATGTATAATGATTAATGGTTATCAATACCTTACACGAAGACTTTCAATTGCCTTTGAGGTCCGTTGCGTCTCGGCGCCATTGCGGTTAACAGTCACTTGCTCAGGCTTATGCGGGACAATTCTACAACTCTACTTTAATTCCAGTGGAACGCCAAGTATGACGAAACAATGAGCAGTCAATGGTCCATAGTCGATGGTCGATAGTCCATAGTTAACGTCGAATGATTACAGTAGTTCAAACTCATAACTTGTCGTTGCCTGAAATACGTTGACCGATTTTTGGATTCAAAATACACCTAAAATCCAAGAAGATGGCTACCTTAAAAGAGTACGAAAAGTTGACGGTTAAAGAACGTATCAACCGCAAATTCAGTGAAGATTTTAAACGC
>JBGSQQ010000003.1:0-52356 GCA_041737945.1 Chryseolinea sp. | reverse complement strand
CAGAAACCGCTTTGTTTCGATTTTTGATGATAGCCCTTTTCATTGGTGGTGTGGTTAGAGCAGGATCTTTAATCAATTATCCGGCAACTCCCTTTCTTATTTTTCTAATTGCTATAGAATTGATCCCACCCGCTTTGATGCTTTGGTTTCACGCCAAACTACTCAATGCAAGTTCACTTTAGAATACATTATAATAAATGAAACAATCCGACAAAAAGGTATTGATTACAGGCGGAAGTTCAGGCATTGGTCTGGCACTTGCCAAAAAGTTTGTAGATAGCAACAACACGGTAATTATTACAGGCAGGGATTTAACCAAACTTGAAAAAGTAAAAGCAGATAATCCACGACTACATATTTTTCAAAGCGATGTTACTAATGACGCAGAAGTCAGCATGTTGGCGAGCGACATTAACCAACAATTTGGTGGAATTGATGTGCTGATCAATAATGCAGGTATAATGTTATTGCTTGATGCAGGCAATGAAGCAAACGACTTAAAAAAACAATTTGCTGAAATTGAAATCAATTTCAATTCGCCCATTCGGTTGGTGCATTATTTTTTGCCACAATTAAAGAAAAGCAAAGAAGCCGCTATCGTAAATGTCTCTTCGAGTTTAGCTTATGTACCATTTGCACAAGCGCCAGTTTATTCCGCTACAAAATCTGCTTTACATTTTTGGACAAGAAGCATACGACTTCACTTAAAGCCTCACAATATTAAAGTATTGGAACTATTACCTCCCGTTGTAGATACGCCACTGGCACACGGTGCAGATATTGCCGATAACGACAATTTAAAACCAATGCCACCTGAAAAATTAGCCGAAGCATTTTGGAAGGGTTACATAAACAACAAAGAAGAAATTACGCCAGGGATTTCTACACAGCTCAAAATGATGAGCAGACTTGCACCTACGTTTATATTCAAGCAATTAAATAAACAACCAATTCCCAAAAAGTAAAACTATGAGACAAACAATATCAATAATTGCCATCATTGGCATAGCTGCATTTGCAGGTAATATGCTAAACATCGGTTTAAGTCACGCCATTTATTGGCAGTCGCTTAACCCAATAGACTTTATGAAATTCTTCGCCATAGATTTCCCTTTGCTTTTAATTCCAACAGCTTTTACGCTTTTACCAGCTTGGTTAGGAAGTCTCTTTGTGTTTTTGAAAAGTGACAAAAAATCGGACAGCCGAAAATATTGGCGAATTGCTTTTTGGGGTGTAACGCTTACTATTATTCAGACTTCTATTTATCATTTGCCTATGAACTTAGATTTTATGGCATTAAAATATGACGCTATAACAGCCGCCAATAAGTTGAACGGTTGGATTATTTCACATTGGATAAGAATAGGAATTGCAATCGTTGTAGGTATTTACGCCATAAAGGGTTTTCAAAAATCAACTTTGAATAAATAAAATACGATGTTATCGGGACATTTCGCACCAGCTTTGCTAGCTCATGAAAAGCGGCTTCCAAAAGGAACATTGCTTTATTTTTTAATCGCAAGCCAATTGCAAGATTTACTTTGGTTAGTGTTCCATTATCTTGGTTTAGAACCCACTTTGCCTTCGGATGCCCTTAATGCAACTCTAGAAAGTATAGCCGTAGATATGCTTTATAGTCACGATTTGTACCCTCAACTTGCTTGGATTTTCATTATATTCATAGCAGGCAACGTATTTTTCAAGAGTACCAAACTTGGACTGATTGGGGCAGCTATTACCTTAAGCCATATCTTGCTTGACTTGGTAGCAGGCTATCCTCACCATTTGTTTGGAGAACATACCCATGATATTGGTCTTGGATTGTATGTAACCAATGTCTATTTAGCTATTATCATTGAAGCCTTATTCATTTCAGTTCTGTTATGGTTTTTCTTCAAAAAGCAGACTAAAATCGGGTTAACCAGAAGCCGTAGCAATACACTTTCAATCATTGGGGTTTTTGCAGGCGGAGTTCTCTTTATTCTGTTTATAGCATCTATTTCACTTCGCACGTGGTTTGGTATTCCGGAATTTGTAATTCCGATAAATACCACCGTACTGGTACTCATGCTTACTTATTGGGGAATGATCTTTTATCTCAATCACTTAGTATCCAAATACTCACTAACATAAAAAGAATGGACAATTTCGTAATCATCAATTTACAAGCATTAACAGGGTCAGTGGTAATTTTTTTGGGTTTTAAGTATTGGATTCAACCAAAAGTATCAAAACTTTCAATTCACGAAGCACTTCTTCCATTTGTGTTCTTAAACACCTTTCGGTATTTGGGGTTATCATTTATGGCAAAGGAGCAATTCTATGATGGCTTTCCAACCGACTTTTTAACCACAGTAGGACTTTGGGATTTGACGACAGCAATTTTAGCCATAATCACAACAATTGCATTAAAAACAAAATGGAAATTTGCAATTCCTTTGGTTTGGATTTTCAACATCGTTGGATTTGCCGATTTAGTTACTGCATTCCCACAATTTTTTGGATTAAAGCTCTATAACCATAATTTGGGTTTTATTTGGTTAACTTTCATTACCTATGGGTTGGCAGCTTTTATGAGCCACATTTATATTTTTTACAGACTCATTTCAAACCTCAAGCAGAAATAGAACTATACAATCCGCACACACTTTGTCAGGCCGCGCATGCAGCGCACGTGTCAAAGAGTGTGCTCAATGTAGTGCAAGCGGAGAAAATTGTCCATGAAAAATGCCCCACCGCACGATTGACTAATGAAGAGTAGTGCATATAACGGTGGACGAAAGATATGGCTTCGAATGAAGTGTGGAGAAGGCCCTACTACTGCCAACAAAATGTATAAAACATGGCCCGCATGGTGCAATTCGTTTTAGCATACTTTTACTAATTTGCATTTGCAACGGCGGATAGTGACTGCAGGTCGGGCTTGGCATTCTCCCGATAGCTATCGGGACCATTTACCAAGCCCTTCTGCTCGGGCCACGTGTTATACATTAACGTTGCCGGCCATAGGGTCGGGATAAAATTAGTTTTCAAACGAACGGCTGACAGTTTACCAAAACAAATTCTCAACGTGGACAAGTACGCGACCAACAAGACGGTTGCCAGAAAATCAACATTTAAGAATCGGTTGACAATAAAGTGAAGGCCGAACCTTCGCTTTTTTTAGAAAGATTCTCCTCCGAAGTCTCCGCGCATTTGGCACATGCCATAGCCGCGCAAACCCAACGCACATCCAACGCTATGGCAAGAGCCAAACCCACCCGCCGGAGAAACGAGTAAATTGATTAAATTGACAACTTACATCCATAATGTGGCAATACATTTGTGATTAAACAGGAAGGGCCGTGCTATGGGAGACTTTCAAGCACGGTTCCGTGAGAACCTAAGGGTGAAACTCCCATGGGGACTCGAATGGTGGCAAGTGTAACAGACGACAGTAACAACATAAAACAATGAAAAACATACTATTTGACTTTATATCAAAATACGTTTCTCTGACCGAAGATGAGAAAAACGCATTACTTTCGTTAGACCTGTTCCACTCGGTAAAGAAAGGGACGGTTTTACTCAAAGAAGGACAAAAATCACAAGAGAGTTATTTTGTTTTAAAAGGCTGTATTCGTGTTTATTACATGATAGACGGAGAAGAAAAAACAACAGCATTCTACACAGAACTAGACGCATTGACACCTCATCGTGTTCTAGATAACGCTCCTTCTGATTATTTCATTAGTTGTGTTGAGGACAGTATTCTTCTAGTTTCAAATGCTGATATGGAAGTAGAAATAAACAGTAAATTTCCAAAGTTTGAAACAATGTGTAGAATATTGTCGGAAGAATTGTTAACCAAACAACAAATAGACTTTGACGCGTTTAAGACATCTTCCCCTGAACAGCGATACTTAAACTTATTGCAAAAAAGACCTGACCTTATTCAGCGTGTTCCACAACACCAATTAGCAAGTTATTTAGGTATCAAACCTCAATCATTAAGCAGACTAAGAGCAAGGATTATAGAGAAAAATACGGGGTAACGTTCATTTCTTCACTTAAGTGAACGAGTTACGGTATCTCGCCAATCTACTTTTGCAGCATCGTTTCACATAAAAAGAAAGAAATGCAAAAGAAAAATCTATGGATTGGACTTGCCTTAGTATTGGCAAGCTGCTTACAAGTGAATGCACAAAATGTCAAAAAAGACAATACTTACAAAAGGTGGTTCGTTGGGAGTTCACTCTTGATGTTAGGAAATTTTTCCAAAGTAAATAACCCTGAGTATATCCAATTAAATGTTGGTTATAGGATAACACCTAAAGATGTTGTTTCCTTTGACTTTAAAAGATCCATTTATTCTTTTCCAATAGGTCTTCCTTTTGGGCCATCATTTGATAAACCTGGAGAAAACTATCCTGGACATGCACGCATACTTGCACCTACATTAGGATACCAGCGTTTTTGGTGGAAAGGAGTCTTTACATCCGTTCATGCATTGAATGCTTTTGAAAAATATCTGGATGAGGATGATAAAAAGATTGGAAATGGATACACATTATATCTGAACTTCCATTTGGGTTACCAGTTTAAGTTTTTTAAAAACCGGTTCTTTTTTGAACCAGCTATTGGATGTAGTTATTGGCCTGTAAGAACTGGTGTTCCAGAATCTTTTAAAGCAGTCGAAAAAAAATGGCCTAACTACTTTATTCAACCTGGGCTTAATTTTGGGTTTAACTTTTAGCATCCTTGTCGAGAAGTTAACCCTATGCCTTTCAACATAATAATAATCCCAACGGCATCTTCCCCTGTTCGAGAATAGGTTTTCTATAGAACCTTCATACATGTATAACTATAAATAAATTATTACTACAATGAAAAAAATCGGCATTTATTCCGTGATGTTACTGCTTGCGGCATTTCTTAGTTCATGTGGCATCGGCACCGCCCTTGTTACCAACCACAATCAAAACGCCACTGAGGTACACTTAAGTGGGAACAACTTCAAAGTAATTGATCAGGTAAGCGGAAGTTCGGAGGTGTCTTATGTATTGGCAATTGGCGGTATGAACAAAAGGCAATTGTACGGAAATGCGTATTCAACGATGATGAAGAAAGCCAACTTGCTGAATGGTTCCAAAGCCATAATAAACGTGACGACAGAGGAACACTTCAGTGGTTTTGCCCCTTTCTTTGTCAGAAGAACTATAACTGTGAGTGCCCAAGTAGTTGAATTTACTAGGTAACTTCAAAGAAATGGAACACCACCAATTAGCAAGCTATTTAGGTGTCAAACCTCAATCATTAAGCGGATAACGAGCAAGGCTTTTTTTAAGAAAAATGAGAGCTAGGTGTCTCTTATTAACTTAAGTGAACGAGTTATGGTATCACACCAATCTACTTTTGCAGTATCATTTAACATAAAAAAAGAAATGCAAAAGAAAATTTTATTTTTTGGCTTTGTCTTACTGATGACAAGTACCCTCCACCTGAAAGCACAATATGCGAAAACAGACAGCACTTACAAAAAGTGGTTCGTTGGTAGCACTCTTTTTTTATTAGGTAATTTCGATAAGGTAAACCCACCCGGCTTCGCTCAACTTAATTTGGGCTATCGTATTACAGGAAAAGATATAATTTCTCTCGAATTAATAACTTGGAAACATGCTTGGCCACTTGGTATTAACCCATTTTATAATAAGGCATACGGAACACCTGAAGAGAAATTTCCTGGCTATATAAGAGAACATGGTTTTGGTCTTGCTTATCAAAGGTATTTTTGGAAAGGTCTTTACGCAGCAGTACACGTAGCGCCTATGTGGCAAACATATAAGAATGAAAACGGTAATAAGGTGGGTGATGGTTTCATTATATTCAACACTTATCGAGTTGGCTATCACGTTGAACTTTTCAAGGATAGGTTCTTTATAGAACCATCTCTTGGTGTTGCAGGCCGTCCTTATTTCACTGAAATGCCTGATGGTTTTAAAGAAAAAGATGACATGTGGCCAAAATGGACGCCTGAACCTGGGCTGCATTTCGGATATAATTTTTAGTTAACAATGTATGAATGCACAACAAACACCACAAAATGCGCTGGAGGACATCAAAGTTAGCTTGAAAATAAAGCTTGCTACGCTGTGGGCGAGCTTTATGTTCCTCGTTATCTATCTTGATTATTTCCACTTATATATGCCAGGTATGATAGAGGATATTCAGACAGGAAGAGCGTTTGCATTTGATATTACACAAGGATTTATTTTGGCAGCACTCGCTTCAGTGACGATTCCTGTAGCAATGATTTTCCTTTCTGTTGCCCTGCCAGCTAAAGTAAATCGCCTCACAAATATCATTATTGCCGTGGTGTATATTCCCTATATGTTGTTTAACCTAGCAGGAGAGGCTTGGATGCACATGGTATTTGGCGCTGTTGTAGAAGTTGTTCTTCTTTTTCTGATTATCCGTTATGCATGGAAATGGCCTCGTACCCAAGCATCTAACAAATAATAAATAAAAACCTACACGTGCATGGTGTAATTCACTCTGGCATTATTTTCATAATTTGCTGCGACAACCACCTGGTCTGAGTTTTCAGAAAGATGAGCAAGATATATGTTAAGTGTGAGGGCAGGCGTGGCCTATTGTCAATAAAAATTGAAAAAAGAAAACCTTAACCTAATGAAAAAAACAATTTTATTAGCCCTTGCAATTTTGTGTTCTGTCCTACTAGTTAGGGGACAAGAAAACACGCCGATCAATTTTACCTTTAACCACCTGGCGCTTTCGGTTAAAGACGTAAACCGATCGGCTGATTTTTATATGAACATTTTAAAGTTACCAGAGATCACAAACCGGTCAAAGTTTGAAGGGGTGAGATGGTTCTCGATCGGAGAAGGCAAAGAGTTGCACCTTATCTCTATGATCAAAACGGATGTCACTATCAACAAGGCAGTTCACCTTGCGTTGACAACAACAAACTTTGAAACCTTTGTGGCCATGCTAGATAAAATGAAGATAGCCTATTCCGACTGGCCCGGACTTCCGAACAAAGTACATATACGGGCAGATGGTATGAAGCAGGTATTTTTTCAGGATCCCGATCGGTATTGGCTTGAAATAAATAGCGTGGCGGAAAAGTAGTGCATGGACCGTGATGATCTTTGAAAGTAGCGTTAATGAAGAAATTTAAGAAATTGTTGAAGCGATTCATCATTGTTAGTATTGCAATAGTCGCTCTGTTGTTTGCCACGGTTTTCCTGTACATGAAACAGGATAAGTTCGGCAACGCACCATCCGGGGAAAGACTTTCGCAGATAGAGAAGTCACCCCATTTTAAAGACGGTAAGTTTCAAAATTTCAGTGAGACACCGGACCTTACCGAAGGGTATACCATGTCCGGGGTGATGTACGCGCAAGTTTTCAAAAAAGCGCCACGACGAACCCCGACTGACGTAATTCCCTCTGTCAAGACGGATCTCCTCACTATACCTATCGATAGCAACGTGCTGATCTGGTTTGGGCATTCATCGTATCTGATGCAAATAGACGGCAAGCGAATTTTAGTTGACCCGATATTCAGCGGAAATGCGTCTCCCATTCCCGGCACGGTGAATTCATTTGAGGGAACGGATATTTACTCGGTTACCGATTTGCCACCAATCGACTACCTATTTATTTCGCACGACCATTACGACCATGTTGACTATGAAACGTTAACCGGACTGAAAGACAAAGTAAGGAAAGTAATATGCGGCCTGGGGATAGGGTCTCATTTTGAACAGTGGGGATACGACAAGGAACAAATAATAGAAACCGATTGGTTTGAACGGATAGACCTTGACACCGGCTTTATAACCTTTACAGAACCCGCACGGCATTTTTCAGGCAGAGGATTTACAAGGAATAATACCCTTTGGCAGTCGTACGTCCTACAAACCCCGACATTAAAAATCTATATGGGAGGTGACAGCGGGTACGATACGCATTATGCAGACATCGGCCGCAAACATGGTCCAATTGACCTGGCAATTCTGGACAATGGACAATACGACCTTGCATGGCGGTTAATTCATACTTTGCCGGAAGAAGTGTTAAAAGCGGCAACGGACTTGAAAGCAAAACGACTCTTTCCGGTCCATTCTTCAAAATTTGTACTGGCTAACCATCCGTGGGACGAGCCGTTGATAAAGATTACCGAGTTAAACAAGGAATACAATTTTCCCCTGGTGACTCCAATAATTGGTGAAGTCGTAAATCTGAACGACCCCGCTCAGCAATTTAAGCAGTGGTGGGTGGGGGTGGAGTGATGGTTCACCCGCACGAATGTCATGGCTGTTTTCCTGTGGAAGTTTAGTGGTGTTTTAGTAAATTAGTAGCCATAACAGGAATTGATACCCGCAGCGATGGCGGAATTGAATGTATGAAAGCAAACTGGAATCGAAGGGAATTTATCAAAACATCAAGTGCCGCAACAATTGCTGCCCTGGCAGCGGGTTCTCCCGTGGCCAGTCTCCTGAGTGGATGCAGCAAGTCCACACTATCCAGAATCTCCTCAGCTGATACCGTCATCTTACTTTGGATGGCGGGCGGTATGGCACACACCGAGACGTTTGATCCTAAACGATACACGGCGTTTGAAAAAGGAATGGAAGGCAACCGGGTATTGAGCACCTTTGAATCCTTTCCTACTTCACTGGATGGTATCCGGTTTTCAGAAGGCCTCCAGTCGATCGGCAACGTGATGGATAGGGGCACGTTGATCCGCTCGTACGTTGCGGCAGATATGGGGCACATTCTACATTCACGCCATCAGTATCACTGGCACACGTGTTATGAACCTCCACAGACCGTGGCCGCACCGCACATGGGTGCATGGATCGCGAAAGAACTTGGACCGCAGAATCCGGTAATACCCGCCTTTATTGATATCGGCCAGCGATTTACCGTTGGCGAGGCCGAAGAGCTGAAGGCTTTTCACACAGCAGGATTCCTGGGCAATGAATATGGTCCCTTCCTGATACCAGATCCCAGTCAGGGGTTGGAAAGTGTACGCCCACCCGTAGGAATGGATTCAACCCGGTTTGAGCGACGGAATCAACTGTATAATGAACTGATCAGCAAGAGTCCCGTGGGTGAATACGGCAGTGACTACCAGAAGGAATCGCTGAGGCGTTCGATGGAACAAGCCTATAGGTTACTGAACTCTCCCGAAGCAAAGGCATTCGACCTAAGCCAGGAGCCGAAGGAAGTTTATGATATTTATAACACCGGTCGTTTTGGATTGGGTTGCCTCCTGGCCCGACGCCTGACGGAACAAGGAGCAAGGTTTATCAGTGTAACTACCGAATACGAACCGTTCTTTGGATTCGACACCCATGAAAATGGACATACCCGAATGGTGGGTATGAAGAAGATGATCGATGCACCGGTGGCACAGTTAATCAAGGATCTGGAGAAGACTGGTAAGCTAGACCGGACGTTGGTTATTCTCGCCAGTGAATTCAGCCGGGATATGATGGTAGAGGGAAGACCGGATGCCAAAGTGCAGGAGCAGGTGAAACAACCCGATGTCTTATCCGAGCTTAAGTTTTATGGCATGCACCGGCATTTTACGGACGGATGTTCTATTCTGATGTTTGGCGGTGGCGTGAGAAAAGGATTTGTCTACGGCAAGACCGCCGATGAACGACCCTGTAAGTCGATCGAAAACCCCGTAAAAATCGATCAGATACATCAGACGATCTACCACGCTTTGGGTATTCCACCCGACACACAGTATGAAGTGGAACAACGACCTTTCTATACTACGCCGGATGGGAAGGGTGAAGCTGTTAAGGAGCTGTTGATTGATTCAGGCGCTGCCTAAGTTTTTATTTTTTGGTCTTTGACGGTATCTTTTCAAGGGGCTTCAGATAGGGGGCCATTTCTTTCGCAAGCCTTCGATACCCTTCGGCATTCGGGTGCAAGCCATCGGTAAAAAGTGTCTCATCGATTTTTCCGTTTCCGTCCAGCAAGACTCTTCCAGGGTCGAGGTAGTTGACATTCATTTCACCTGCGACTTTTACGATTCCCCGATTGAGTTCAGTAATGCGTTGTTCATCTTTTCGGCAAGGGTAAATTCCGAGCATCAGTATGTCCGCGCCGGGCTGACGGTCTTTTATCGCCTGCACCAGGAACTGCAATCCATCAAGGATCTGTTCATTGGTGTTCAATCCCCTGTTATTTGTTCCGATCAGGATCACAACCTGTGACGCCTGGTAGCCCGACAATTCATCGTGGTATACGCGCCACAAAACATTTTCAACACGGTCCCAGCCGTAGCCAAAGTTCCTAACGCCGAGTGGCCGCATCACTTCATTCCAGGAATCTTCTCCGTTAATGACGGAGTTCTTAGGCTCTCCACCCCAGAAATGCGTGATAGAATTACCCAGAAAAACAATTCTCGGGGGAGTCACTTTATTCATGGCGAGTATTTCCTGATGACGTTGATCCCAGTCGTATACTTTGGCGTCTCTGTTTTGGATGCAAGGTATCGTCGTCGTCAGTTCACCTTTAGGTTCATCCAGAATTTGGCGGATGCTCGTTTCGTAACCGGATGCATAGTCTTGCATACCGATGTCGTTTGGATGGATTCCATCCACGGTAGCATCGGGTGACAATCCGATTTCTTCTTTGGCGAGCAGGTACACCTGATTGTATCCGGTTGATTTGAGCTGTTGATAGGCTTCCCGTTGTGCTGCATTGAGTGCCTGGTAACTTTGTCGGTTTCCCGGATGGATACCCTCATCGCTAAAGCCGCAATGTTCCGCCAGAAGTATCGGTGTCGTCGCCGACTTTTGCCGCAGGCGTTTAACAGACTCGGTAACTTTGTTTTTTACCTGCGCGGATAGGGTAGCATCAGAGGCACTCAGGTTGGGCAGGCAATCCAGAACAAAGAGTTTGGCATCGATCTCGCTTATCAGTGAAATGATTTCCGGCTCCAGTCTCCCGTTTCCGGAAAATCCCAGGTTGATCACCGGGCGGTCCATCAGTCTTCCGAGAATAGCCGGCCACGCCATTCCCGGGCGGGAGGCACAACCTCCCTGAGCAATAGAAGTTCCATACACAACAATCGGCTTTTCCTTGCGTACAGGCAGGGGGTTAAAAGCAGCTGTAGCTGGCACGCCGATCTCCATCCATTGAACGCTATTGTATAGCGGTAAATACAATCGATACTCGCGTCCTTTCTCGTGATAGGAATCGTTGGGTTCCAGACCGCGGAACCGGTACTCAATGGTGTCGCCCATGGAATACCTGCCCGCACACCATAACCATTTGCCGTCTGCGTTTACAGCATAGAGATCAACACCACTGACACCGGTGGCCGGCATGTGGTGCATGGCTCTTGAACCCGACACGGTGTATCGCACCACGATCTCTTTAGCGTTGGACCTGAACCGAAGCATCAGGCCTGCTGAATTGTGGGATAACTTCCATACGTCTTCTCTTACTGCTTTTTCTGCTCTGGCCGGCAGACGATCATACGGGTTTTGAACTTCTTTGTGCCAGGCCTGTCCTTCCAATACTGGAAATTCACTCTTCGAAGGATTCCACCAGGTATAGGATACTTCCTGAGCAAACACGGAGGTAAAGGCGAATAACAGAAAAACAACGAAGGAAAGGATTCGGGAGCTCATATATTCAAAATGTTTAATTCACTGGAAAAAGGAAGGGATTTACCGGCTGTAAATAATCCGTCCCTGCACGATTGTTTTTTCAATAGTAATATCCTGATCGAAGATGACAATGTCCGCATCTTTGCCGGCAACGAGCGAACCCTTTTTATCGGCAACACCCATTATCCGTGCCGGTGTACTGGTGATCATTTTGACAACATCCAGCAAGGGAATTCCCGCCATTAAGACTAAAGTACGCACCAGCCGATCGGCCGTGGCAACGCTACCGGCAAATGAGGAGCGGTCGGGTAACTTCGCGACGCCATTTTCGACGATTACTTTCAGACCGTTGTGAATACTACCGAGAATACTTTCTCCTGGAGGCATACCGGCTGCGCGCATCGCATCAGTGATCAGCGCTGTTCGGTCGGCTCCCTTAATTTTGTACACCAGTTGAAGCAGCGGAGGAGGAAGGTGGATGCCGTCGGCGATAATCTCCACGTCCATGTCATCGATGATAAAGGCACTTTCTATAACACCGGCATACCGGTAAGCATTCTTGCGTGTAACACCGGACATGGCGGAGTACAAATGCGTCATTAGTGTGAACCCGTTCTCAAACGCCGGCAACACGTCTTCATAGATTGCATCGGTGTGAGCAATGGCCGGCAGTACGCCCTTTGATTTCATGTACCGTCCAAATTCAATAGCGCCTTTCAGTTCCGGCGCGGCGCTCCATCTTTTGATAGAAGAACAGCGTTCCAGCACTTCTTTATACTCTTCCGGATCCGGATCTCTGATGTAACGTGGGTCCTGGGCGCCACGCTGTGACATGGCAAAGTAAGGACCCTCCAGATGCAGCCCCAGAAATTGCGCACCATTGGTATTCTTGGGGTTCGCGGTTTCATATGCCGCCAGCGTATTCAGCAACTCTTCCCGGCTTGCGGAAAGTGTAGTCGGCAGCATCGAGGTGGTGCCGTACTTCGCGTGGAGCTCGGCAATTTTCAGGAAGGCCGTTTCGGTGCCATCCATAAAATCAAAACCGCCACCGCCGTGTACATGGATATCAATAAAACCCGGAACGATGTATTTTCCCTTTGCATCGATTTCAACAGCGCCTTCTACCTCGACATTTTTTTCGCTTACGGAGGTAATGGCACTACCGGTCACCACGATGGTACCTTCCGCAATTATGCGATGCGGAGTAAGGATTTTTCCATTGAATATTTTTAATCGGGTCTGAGTCATGGTTGTTGTTGTACATTAAACATTCATGCCATTAATTTAAGCGCACCACACACCATCTTACTCCCTAAAAGGGAGAACCCTGCGCGCTGGTCCCTTCAGGGGTACCGGGTGTGCCGGGGAGTATTTCCTCTTAATTTAATAACATTGATTAAACGTTAAGTATTCACTTTTACACGTAAGCCTTTCCAGTTTCTGATACGATGTCCGTAAAATGCGTAGAACATCAGGTATAGATAACAGGGAAATAAAACCCAATACGCATAGCGGACAGTATAGAGGTCAGCCATATATCCATAGATGAGTGGCATGATTGCATTGCCGCACAATCCCATGATCATAATGGAGGCGCCCACTTTGGTAAATCTCCCCAATTCATCCAGTGCCAGCGGCCATATTCCAGCCCATACAAGTGAGTTGGCCAGCCCCAGTAACACCACAAACCAAATGGACACATCAGCGGTATGCCCCAGGAACGTAACAGAACCCGTGGCGTAGATGATCAGCAACGTAAAGATTGCTCCCAGTATGGTACACAACCTCAATACATTTACCTGCCTGATAAATTTAGGAATAAAAATTATCCCCAGGATATACCCGCAGATGGTGACAAACAGTGTGTAAGACGGAAATACTTTTGCTTCCAGTAAATCGATGTTCATTGATCCGGCGTAGCCGATAATGGTGTCAATGGCGATAACCTGTGTGCCGACATGCAGAAAGATGGCAATGGCGCCCAGGATAAGGTGAGGAAATTCGAAGATGGTCTTCTTTGTGGAGTTTGCGGTAGCCACCTCGGTACTTTCCTGTTCTGTATTTATTTCCGGTAGGGGTGAGAAACGGATCATTAATCCCAGCAGGAACAATACGGTTCCTACACATGTATAAGGAACGATTACTCTTCGGATCAATTCATCCAGCGCGGCGTTTCGCTCGGTTTCAGTCATCGTGGCCAATGTCTGGAACAGATCGGTGTCGGTAGCTTTTAATATCACGGCTGCAAATAAGATTGGAGCCAGAATACCAGCGCCTTTGTTGCAGATTCCCATAATACTTATCCGTTGCGCCGCCCGTTCCTTAGGCCCAAGCACAGTAATGTATGGGTTGGCGGCAGTCTGCAGCACAGCAAGTCCGACGCCGATGGTAAAAAGACCCAGCAGGAATACTTCATACGTTCTGATGAGTGCGGCAGGTACAAAAATAAAGGCACCTATTGCCATCGTCCAGAATCCGATCATCATTCCTTTCTTAAATCCCACGCGCTTCAGTAAGTAGGACGATGGAACGGACATAATAAAATAAGAGATATAAAATGCAAAGGTTACGAGGTACGATTGAAAATTGGTTAGTTCACAGGCTATCTTGAAGTAGGGAATAAGAATAGCATTCACCCAGGAAACAAAACCAAAAATAAAAAACAATAGTCCGATGATAAGAATGGAAATAGTAGTGTCTCTCTTCGTTAATGAACTTACTTCTATTGACTTGGTCATTGTTTTAGTCATACATTCATGCTCCTGGCAAAAAAGAAATATCAGACACTAATACATAAACACCGGCTATGCCGAAATTTTAGATGTAAGCTGCGAGGCCGAAGCCTTGTCAAGACACATCAAACAGTTTGTGTGTTGTTGCAGGATACTCGCCGGATGAAGATTACTTACCGGAAGTTCCAGACAATTCTTAACGGCAATTGCTTTTCTGTTGTCCGGCACAGAACAGATTATTCGTTTTGATTTCATTATCTGCTTTACGGACATACTGATCGCGCGGCGCGGAACATCGTCAACGGAAGCAAACCAGCCTTCGCCAAATTGTTGCTTCACGCACAGATCGTCCAACGTTACGATGAGGTAAGGTTGATCGGTCTCAAAATCTGCCGGCGGATCGTTAAAGGCGAGATGTCCATTTTCACCAATGCCAACCAGCGCCACATCAATCGTGTGACTTGAGATCAGATTTCCCAGCTTGATGCATTCAGCCTGAGGGTCTTTTTCTCCGTCAATGAGGTAAGCTGCTTTTAACGGTGGTACGTTTGATAAAAATCTTTCCTTTAGATATTTGCGGAAGCTTGCCGGATGCGTGATGGGCAGCCCGATATATTCATCCAGATGAAACATCACAACCTTGCTCCAGTCAATATCCTCCTCACGGATCAGTTGATTGAGTGTTTCAAATTGACTGGTACCGGTTGCCAGAATGATGTTGGCACTTCCCTTATCGGCTATCGCTTTTCGAATACTTGTGGCCGCGTTCGTCCCGGCAACATGTCCCATTTCAACAGGGTCCTGACTTACTATTATGTTCATTTTGAAATTTAGTCCAGATTAGCAATTAAACAATCATTTTTTGTTTGTACATCGTAATAATGCCTTCGGGCGGCCGCTTACAGCGTTACTGTTTCTTCACGTTCCGAGAGTAAAAGTTAATTATATCTTCTTCCATCGCCGGAGTCATTCGGTTAATTTCCAGCGGTGTTTGAAACACGAGATTGTTGGGTTTACCAAACAGGCTATAAACACTGCTCACAGATTTTATAGTGCCTTTTATTTCATCGGGATTGGCATACCGGTCGAGCGTCGGGGCAATGATCAGTAAAGGTCTGGGAGCAATAGATGATAGTATTTCTCCGAAGTCAACCGGAGTGCGTTGTGGGTTGTTTGCAAATAACCCTAGTCTCGGAAGAAATCCATGAAGATGTGAATAGGTCTTTAAAGATTCGTATTGTTTGTTGCTTGCGCGCCACGGGGAGAATGCGGAAACCACTGCTACACCCCTAATCCTTTTGTCTTGCGCGGCTGCCATCAAAGCAACACTTCCACCAATCGTGTTTCCCATCAGGAAAATATTCTGGCTGTCGATGAAGTTTATCTTTTGCAGGGCATCCGTACAGGCGTGCACGTCCGTAATCATCTTACCCATCTTCGACCATTCCGGAAATCGTTCATAAAAATACTGTGCTTCTTCCAGACGGGTACCAAACCCAAACATGTCGATGGCGAGAATAGCAAACCCTTTATCAATCATTGCCTGAAACACCTGGTCGTTCCCGCGACCAAGCTCCGGACCATACCCTTTGGCAAAACCGTGCCCGTGAGAATATTGATGTAAAAAAACGATCACCGGCAGTTTCTTTCCGAATTTCATCACTTTGTTTCCGTTGGCGTCAACGGGATAATACAGCATACCCTTCAGATTATCCCCGATCGACGTGTAGGGGCCGATATACATCACCGCCGCACCGGTCACGACGGGTCGTGTAGTAATATTGTCAATCCAGTCGCCGGCTGATCCTTCAATCTTACCAGCGTGCTTCACGCCTGAAGGTTCCTTTCCCAATAGCCAGTTCAGGTTGGAAAGCATAATTTTTCGCTGGGTATTATAGGTAGTAGTATCCGTATACCGTTGTTGCAGCTTGATAGGTTTTAAAGTACTGGACTCTATGCTATCCTGCTTGTGTTTTCCTGACCAGGCGGCGTAGGAATAATCAAAGTAGAGTTTTGTTTCCCACGGTATTTGTCTTCGCTTGAACCGGATATCCAGGAAATCAATACAGCGCTCCAGGTCGCGGGTTGCAATTTCATGCTCACCCATACGCGGCAAAACAGTTATATTTTCCGGAGCGCCGAGGAAGTTGTACACTTTCTTGACCGAATGATAGCACTGCTCATTTGCCCACGGGTTCAATTCGTGTTCAACAATGGAGTAATGATAGAGTGCTATTCGCGGTGCAATGAGGGAGAGTAATAAATTCTGCTCGACCGGCAGTCTGTCCTCCCGGCCAAAGAAAAAACGAAAGCGTGGATGAAACCACTGGGGATTGAAACCGGCAACAATATCCAGTGTCTCACTGTCGTATTGAGGATCTCCATATCGCCAGGGAGCAATTCCGCCGGTTCCGCAGCTGCTGGACACAGCGGCCGAGATACGCTCGTCAAAGGCCGCGGCCCACAACGATTGTTTTCCGTTTCTGGAATGTCCGGTAATAGCGATCTGATCGCGGTTCACTTCTTTACGTGTAAGTAGATAGTCAACAACGCGTGAGGCACCCCATGCACGTCGCATCAGCGCGCTGAAATCGTAGTCGGGGTATAAGGCCTGATAAGCCTGTGTATCGTCTTTGGTGTCAGCCGCAGCATAGACGCAGCCGATATATCCGCGTCTCACAGCCAGTTGAGCCCAGTTACGGGAATTCCATTGAGTAAGGTACACGGGAAATGGACCTTTGCCTTCCGGTATCATCAACTCCAGGGTCATACGCCCTTTATTTTGAGGTCCAAACCTAAGTTCAATCAGCTGGATGCGTGTTCCTCCCTCGGCTTTGTCTGATAGAATTTTTACTTCAAAATTTTCGGGCGCAGGCGGGACAGTTCCTGAAATCCAGTGCTGAAATTCTTTTTTTATCCATTTTCTTTTTTCCAACCATTGCTCCTTTGTGCGTATAGGTGTATCGGTACCATCTTTGGTTAAAATCAGGGGCTCCGGTAGCGACGGGTTAGAGGGCATTTGGTCAAAGTCGGGTGGTAACTCTTTGGTACGTCTTACCCAGTCCATCCAGGTACTGTCCGTCAGCGTGGCACGCCAGGAGTATGTATTCTTCCGGAAGTACGTGGTGTCCACAATCTTCAGCGTCTCCTGAAGATATTTTTCACGTCTGGACTCAGTTGACTGGGCAAAACATGTCGTATAGAGACACTCCACAAGGATAAAACCAAGTACGGTGAAATAACTATGTCGAATCATTGGTGAAATGATTTATGATGTCAGGTCCCTGAATGGAACCTGACATTCATGTTGTACACCAGGTGTAAAATTTCCAGGTGGTGATTGGTATGGATTGATGTATTACGAGTCAGTCTATATTTTCACTTTGGTGTTACCACCTTTTTGAAGCAATACATCGACAGGTTGATTTGTTTTCCAGGAGCCGGCGGTAAAATCAGGAACATCAACCGCATTTGAACGATTGGCAACTGACTTTTCGCTAAGCGGAGCGACTGCGCTCCAGGCAGCTGCATCATATACGTCAATATCCAATGGCAGACCATTTCGCAGACAGTCAATAAGTCTCCAGTCCATCAGGAAGTCCATACCTCCGTGCCCTCCGATTTGTTTGGCCAGTTCTCCTACTCTTTTAACAATAGGAGGTGCATACTTTTCTTCCAGTGCTTTAAATTCTGTTTCATTCAGCCATCCTTCATGCCCATTTGAAATCCGGGGAGGTTCTGGATATTTCAAGGCGGTACCTTTTGTGCCACTTACCAGGTGAATACGCGAATACGGACGCGGGGAAGTAACATCATGCTGAATCATCATTGTTTTTCCTTTCACCGTTCGTATGGTGGTGGTATTCATATTCCCCCGGTAACTCTTGTTTTCAAAAGGTTTGTAAAAACCATCTGTCGCGGCAAGCTCTTTAGCCTTTGCTCCCATCATAAAATCATTGCTTGACATGGATGTCAGGTAATCCATCCGGTCCCCGCGGTTTACATCCAGCACCTGTGCGATCGGTCCCAGTCCGTGGGTAGGATACAAACTCCCATTTCTCATATTCTCTTTCAGCCTCCACATGTCGTAGTATCCTTCCTTTTCGAAGTTGCTTTCCAGCAACGCATGTATATACGCACCTTCGGTATGCACAATTTCTCCGAAGTATCCTTGTCTCGCCATGTTCAGGGTCATCAGTTCAAAAAAGTCATAGCAGCAATTTTCAAGTATCATGCAGTGCTTCTTTGTTTTTTCTGATGTCTCTACCAGTTGCCAGCATTCTTCCACCGTTACAGCAGCGGGAACTTCACTGGCAGCATGTTTACCATGTTCCATGGCATAAACGGCCATAGGTGCATGCAAACTCCATGGAGTAGCAATGTAGATGAGGTCGATGTCCTTGCGTTCACATACTTTCTTCCAGTCATTTTCGCCAGCCGTATACATATCCGGACGGTGGGAAGTATTTGCCAACAGCGATTTTGCTTTTTCTGCTTTTTCCGGCCGTATGTCGCAAAGCGCTTTTATTTCAACGCCATCAATTTTGCTCATGCGCGACACGGCTCCGGGACCCCTGTTTCCAAGACCTATAAATCCGATCCGGACAACATCTATCTTCGGTGCGGCATAGCCGCTCATGTTAAAATGTTTGGACTGGCTGCCGTATGGACGTCTGCTATTTTCGCCGGGTAGGCTGGTGGCGTTCCCCTCTATCATATTGGCGCCGGCTAGTCCGATGCCTGCGAGCCCGGTCACGCGTAAAAAGTCTCTGCGATTGCTTTTCATAAGTATGTAGTTAGTTGCTGTGATTATTGCTTTCCTAAATTAAAGTGTTGGCTCCCAACCTGGCTGATATTCTCGTTTCCAAAGTTTGGAAGCTGTAGCATTATTTTTGATATGCCCGTTTGTTGGATCAATTTGTAACGCCCCACCGGATCGCAGCGCTATATTTCCAAGCTGTGCAAGCAACGTGCTTTGGTGACCGCCAACGATATCTGAATTAAGAACTGTACCTTTTTTTATGGCATCGAAAAAATTCTGCAGGTGAATACTATCCAGCGCCTGTGAAGGATTCATTCTGTCCAATGGATTTATCTCAAGATCATTCGGGACATCTTTTACAAGTTTATTGTCGAGGTCATAGATCTTGTAAGAGTTTCCTTGTTCTATCAGCAGGGAACCGGTTTCGCCATAAAACATTACCCCGACACTATTTTCTTCCAGCGTCCGGCCATTGCAGCTTCGGCCTTCCCAGCTCATAAATGTATTGTTGTCAAACTCCAGATTTATAACCTGTGTGTCCGGTGTTTCCCAATCGTCTTTATACCGGTAGCGGCCTCCTGAAGAAGTTACTTGCGTAGGGTATTCAACCCCCAATCCCCAGCGCATTAAGTCGAGCATGTGCGTGCCGTTGTTAAGTGACTCACCCGTACCCCAATTCCAAAGCCAATGCCAGTTGTAATGAATAATGTTGTCTTTGTATGGACGTCGCGGAGCAGGTCCTTGCCACAATTCATAATCCAGCCACGAAGGGACCGGCGTTTGTTTACCTATTCCAATCGAAGCCCGATTGTTGGCGTACCAGCCTTTTGCAAAATAGGGGCGTCCGATTGATCCGGTTTTAACCTCCTGAATCGCAGCTACAACATTTGGCCACGAACGTCGTTGGTTACCCATCTGAATGGTGTTCTTATATTTCTTAGCAACGGCCAACAATAGTTCACCTTCGTATGGATTGTGGCTACAAGGCTTTTCGAGATAAACATGTTTACCCGCCTTGGATGCCAGGATAGCAGCGGGTGCATGCCAGTGATCGGGTGCGGCAATGACCAGTGCGTCGAGGTCTTTGTCCTCCAGAGCCTTTCGGAAATCAGGAACTGATTTTGGTTTTGACTTCTGAAGCCCTTCAACGGTTGCGATACATTTTTCAGCTGCTCTGGTGTCTACGTCTGAAATTGAAATTACTTCGCAATTTGGCTGGACACCGAAAGTAGAGGCCAGCGCGAGGCCGCGACTGTTAACGCCCATAATTCCAACCCGGACCTTTTCATTGGCTCCCATTATTCTGGAGTAACTTTTGGCGCTCAGGGGCGAAAGTATTCCGCCCATTGAAAGCGCGGCTGTACCCGTTACTGCTTTTTTCAAAAACCGTCTTCGGGAATGCGTCGATGATGTCATACTTCTGTTGTTTTGATTTTAGTTTGCGGTTTACTTAATCCGCATTGTTTCACCTTGTAAGTGACTTTTCTTCTTGTTGACTTAGGATTTCAACCAGCGGTCAAACCAGTCAAATGCTTCAGTTTGCATTTTTGCATCGAACTTATGAGGACCCGGATAAAAGGAACACTTGTACCGATCGCCGGCATGAGCCTTTTGATAAACCTCTTTTAATATCGTGTCAGCCTGTTGCATTTCAGGAACCGTGTACAATTGGTCATCACTGTCATTCAAAACGAGCGTTGGAAGTGGTGTCCGTAACCCAAGAATTTCGGGGAATTCCAGTTCATTTGGAAGCACCGGCACATAGGTCATCCACGTATGGGTGAAAGACTTCTGCATAACGAAATCTTTCCAGGTAGTCATAAATCCTACACAGACGGCACACTTGATTCGGTTGTCAAGTCCTGCCATAAACACGGTCCGCATTCCGCCGCCAGAAAGTCCACCGCACCCGATCCGTGTTGGATCAACATCTTTTCGTGCACATAAAACATCGAGGGCGCGCTGATCTTCCGCGAAGAACACGCCAGGCCAGGTAGTGCCAGCGCTGAAAAGTGACTTGGCCATGATGTGCTCATGTTCCCCAGCCCACGCGTTGTACGCCTGAATATTCGTTGCGTTCTCGGGATCTGCGTCGTTTAATCCCTGGCGAAGGTGGTTAGGGACATCTTCGATCATCACTCGGCGACTCGCAAAGGGGAAGGCGTCAGACACCAAAACAACATATCCCCGCTTCGCAATTTCATTTGCCCACGCTTTTTTGCTATAGTAGTGGTCCTGATGTTCGGTCATTAACGGATGTTGTGCGTCGGCTGTCCGAGTGATCTTCCGGGTTCCAAAGTATTTGTTCCCACCGTGATCATGAAAGGCGAGGATTCCGGGAAGTGGCCCTTTGGCGTTTACCGGCTTCAGGAGAATGGCCTCCGTGGGGCGTCCGTACGGCAGCTGCCAGGTGAGTTCCTCGATCGACAAGCCGTCATACGTATATTGCTTTTTGATGGTTACCGCTGGGGTTCCTCCGATATCAGGAATGGCCAGCCTGTCAAGAAGTCTCTTCTTAGCTTCATTTCTCCAGTTCTCAATGTTTGTATATTCTTTGTTTCGGAACGAGAGCGATGGCAGTTTTCCTTTGGAAAGAGATGCTGCCCATTGCCCATATTGGCCGATGATACTGAGGTCTTCAGGGGGTACATTCATAGGATGTGAACTTATATCGAAGGGATCGGCTGAAGGCATTGAAATTCCATGGGCCATTCCGCTTCCAGCTATGGTGAGTCCGGCCATTCCTGTAAGTTTCAAAAAGTCCCTCCGGTTTTTCTTCATTCAATTAAATTTAACAATAGTTATTCAGAAACGATGCCAGGGCATGAATGTATCAATTCTTTAGTGCACATTCCATGAGTAAGTTAAAAAAGGCAAACCAGTAACATAAGTGGTACGCCGATGGAACTCTCAGGTGACTTAGACCCCTGGTAAGTGTGTGCCACACATGAAATGCAATAATGTTGCATTTAAGATAAATCTCCCTATTTTTGCATGGGAAGCTATGGTAGGTAAGAGAAGAAAAATCGCAATGTCATTCAAAAGCCTTCTGAAGGCTTATGGAGCCGTGCTTTTTCTATTCCTTTACCTGATCGGCTCCTCCCGTATAGAATCATTTCACGAACTGGTTGTCCAGCACGCCCCCCCCGAACTTCATGCTGCGGAGCAGGAATCGGATCCTTGTCACAGGAATATCTATCATCAGGAAAGCACCAATGATTGCGAGCACGCAACACACATTGTAGATAATCACAAATGCCCGTTGAGTGATTCACAAGTTCATTCAGCACAAATCCTTGAAACATCCTTAGTCGCGGTTTCCGTATACTTCTCCATCACATCATCCAGGCCTACGCGATCTTCTGAGGCCGAAGGTTTCTATTCCTACTCTTCCGGCAGGGCTCCTCCGGCGGCTGTTTAATTTTCTTAGCACCTCGGTGCGCCTTTACGGTCCGATACGGATCATTTTCCATTACTTATTAGTATTCAGTGGTTATCAAGAAAGCAGTAGTTCTGTTATTTCTCTTGTGTGTGCAGGTGGTGGCTTCTGCGCAGAACAACTGTGCTATAAAATTTTCCGGTACCGTAGTTACCGAGAAGGGTGAAGCACTTGCTGGTGCATCTCTTGGTATTGGGAAGACGGAGCGCGGAGAAGTTTCCGACAGAAACGGGAAATTCCTGTTTTCAGATCTGTGTCCAGGTGAGTATGAGGTGTCTGTTCAATATCTGGGATACAAAACCAAACGCTTCCGTTTCACCGCTACAAAAGATACATACGAGGAATTCCGTTTGGAACCTGAGATCACCGAGTTGAACGAGGTGGTCATACAGGATGCGGTGATGAATACGGAGCAGGCTCAGAATTTCACCGTACTTCAGGAGAAACAACTGGCTGAGTCCGCAGGAAAAACACTGGGCGAATCGTTGAAGGAAATTACAGGCGTGAATTCGATCCAGGCCGGTCCCGGGATTTTTAAACCCGTTATTCACGGCGTACATAGTCAACGTGTGCTCATCCTGAATTATGGAATCAGGCAGGAGGGTCAACAATGGGGTGCAGAACACGCACCGGAAATAGATCCTTTTGTTGCATCAAACATTGTTGTGATCAAGGATGCATCTGCTATAAAATACGGAACGGATGCGTTAGGCGGAGTGATTGTTGTCAATCCCGCCCCACTACCTGAAAGCGCTGGATTGGGAGGCTCAATCAACACTATCGCACAAAGCAACGGTAGGTCTGGTACAATTTCCGGCCTGCTGGAAGGGGGTATCAAAAATCAGGAAGGATGGGGATGGCGTTTGCAAGGCACTGCAAAACGAGCAGGCGATTTTTCTTCACCGGATTATATGCTCACCAATACTGGTATAAAGGAGTTGAACTTTTCGGCATCGACAGGATACCACAAAGAAAACGCCGGGGTTGAAGTATTCTTTAGTCATTTTCAGACTGAACTCGGAATATTAAAAGGTACGGCTATCGGCAATCTGGATGATTTGGTGAATGCCATGGAACGGGAGCCACCTCAATACACCAGCGGGTTCAGCTATGGCATTTCGGAACCTCGTCAGGAAGTGAGCCACAACCTTTTGAAACTTAATGGTCATATCGATACACATACCGGTGACTGGAGGGTTCAGTATGGATTTCAAAATAACAACCGGCGCGAGTATGATATCCGTATGGCGGGACTTTCATCTATACCTGCCATTGATCTGGTCTTGAATACCCATACCCTGGAGACCGAATGGGAATCAAACAATTCCGAAAAACATATTAGCGGTTTTGGAATTACCGGCATGTTGCAGGAGAACAATAATATTCCCGGGACACAGCGAATACCTTTTATTCCTGATTTCAACAACCTTTCGGCCGGACTTTTCGGGGTCTCCAAGCTGATCTTTAAGAAAGTTGTCGCCGACTTTGGGGCACGGTATGACTACCGGTATTACAATGTGGCCGGATATGATTATAAAAACACATTGTATAAATCCAGCCTGCAGTTTAACAATGTAAGTGCAACGGCCGGAGCTACCTTCAGCCTTAGGAAACAGCAAAGTTTATCGGTAAACCTCAGTACTTCCTGGAGACCACCTCACGTCGCTGAATTGTATAGCCTCGGTACTCATCAGAGCGCAGCCGCTATTGAGTATGGATTACTGCTGAACGATTCCACCAATGAGGTAATGGAGATTGAAGATGTTCCCTTCCAGATTGAGCAAGCACTTAAATGGGTGAGCACGTACCAGCGGTCCGGAGCGAAATTTGATTTTGAGGCAAGTGCGTATGTGAATTATATCTTTAACTATACGTATCTGCGTCCGACTGGAATCACCCAGAACATACGGGGTACGTATCCATATTTTCGGTATACACAAACCGACGCATTATTTGTCGGTGCGGACTTGTCAGCAACCTGGCGTGTTAGTCCGATGTGGAGGATCACCCCAAAGGCAACCTTGCTTCGCGCCAGTGATGTTCGCCATGATGATTATCTGGTAAATATTCCTTCCAATAAGTTTGAAGTGGGTCTCCGGTATGAGGATCCAACACTTTTTTCGCTGAGGAATTTCTATGTTGAATCAAAAGTAAAATGGGTAGCCCAGCAACATAGAGCGCCGCGGACAATAACTCCCCGGGAATTTAATGATGCGATTCTTGAGGACACCGATCCCCTTCTGGGCAGTTCATCGAACTTTGATTTTATGGATGCGCCAGACGCGTATTGGCTGATTAACGTAGCCATGGGGGTGTCGGCGGATATGGGGAAGGCCCGCTACGATTTCAGGCTGGCAGCAGAGAATCTTTTAAATACGGAATATCGCGAGTATACCAACCGATTCCGGTACTATGCCGATGACCTCGGCACGAATTTTATTTTTTCAATCAAGTGTACATTCTGAATAAAAAACAACCATGAAGAATAATTTTATGAATATATATCAAAGCGTCATAAGAGTCCTTTTTGCCCTGAGTATTTTAGCTGCAACGCTGTCGCTAGGTAGTTGCGATAATGACGATCCTACTAAGGAAGATGCTCCGGAGTTGATAACAACCGCTACACTTACGTTCATGCCGTCTGGAGGCGGAACAGCGGTGGTGGTTACGGCGACTGATCCGGATGGGGATGGCGTAAAAGATATTGAGGTAGACGGGCCGATTAACCTGATGAAGAATAAAACCTATACGTTATCCTTATCCCTGATCAACGGGTTAGCGAGCCCAACCGACGAAGGTTATGATATTACGGCAGAGGTGGAGGAAGAGAGTGATGAACACCTGTTCTTTTTTGCCTGGACGAATGAGGTATTTGCCGATCCGGCGGGAAACGGAAATGTTGACAACCGGGAAGATCCCTTGAACTACAATGATGAAGATTTGGGTGGCCTGCCTCTTGGTCTTAGCACGGACTGGACCTCAATTGCCACATCGCGGTCCGGGACTTTTCGGGTAATTCTCAAGCATCAACCCGATTTGAAATCGGCAACTTCTTCGTCAGACACGGGTGAAACGGATCTGGATATAACGTTTAACATCAATATTGAATAGCAACGTCTGTGGTTAACATTTCCCTTTCCTATTGAACAAAACGAAACGAGGATTCGCGAAATCGCAGGCGGATCCTCGTTTTTTTGACGCCCTCAATAATATTTGTGATCGTACTTTTTGCCTGAGCGCACTTAAATTATTACATTTGGTCCCGTGAGAAGAAACCTGGCTATTGTAATTTTAATTATCATGACCGTTCACCAGGCCGGGAGATTAGGTTTTGTGTCTTTTTTATACGAGAACAAAGCCAGGATTGCCTATACGATGGGACTTATCACAGAATTGCCTATTGCCTTGTGTAGCAGTGATTATTCCGCCGACCAGAGCCTGGTTATTTTTTCAGCCGACGATTCGGAATCTGTACCCCCTCTTGCCATCCAGACCAGGGATTTGAACCCTTTCATTTTTTCATTATTTGTTTTACCAGTATCCGCTAGAAATCTTCTTTGCTTGGATCTTTTTGTTCCTGATTCGGGTAACCTATTGCCCGGTGCCGTTCCGGCCCTGTTTCGTCCCCCTTCAATTGGTTAGTTAATTTTCCTTTTATCCATCATCGATTCTTCTTCACAGAATCGAGTGGGTGGTATTATGTTTCTCTTTTAACTAACCATTTTATGATAATCAAGAATAGCACTTTACTTATTGCCACTTTTTTTAGTCTGTCCATATTGTCTTCCTGTTCCGACGACGATGTCACCCCGCAGGCAGGTGAATTTACCCTTGAATTTGATAGTCGTGCGGGAGATGCCAATCTTCAGTTGAATACAGCAAATACCCTTTATAGTAATGCAAAGGGTCAAACGTTCAATGTAACCCTGTTCCAATATTATATCAGCAATATCAAGCTGAAACGTGAAGATGGTACGTACTTCGAAGATCCGATGAGTACCGATGGATCAAAAGGTTTTTACCTGATTAAAGAGTCAGAACCCGGCTCTGAAGAAATTGTTTTGACAGATGTTCCTGCGGGAAAATACACCGAAGTCACTTTTACGATTGGTGTTGATGGCAATCAAATAAATCAGGGAGCACAAACCGGAGCACTTGACCCTGCCAATCAAATGTTCTGGAGCTGGAATTCGGGGTGGATATTTGTTGCTTTTGAAGGGACCTCCCCGCAATCAACGGAAACGGGGAGCGCTCTGGTTTATCATACGGGAGGATATAAGTCCGATCCTGCCAATGCAAACCTGGTTAACAACCTGAGAACAAAAACGCTCTCATTTGGCGAGACAGCAGAGGTAGAAAAGGGCAGGGAAGCCGTGGGACATATTCTGTTTGACGTTGCCAGGTTGTTTGCTTCCCCGAATCAGATTGATTTCTCTTCAAATGCTGCACGGCATAGCCCCGCGTCCTGTCAGACGGTTGCGGACAATTATGTGAATGCTTTTACTTTTGATCATTTGCACAATGACTAATTCTAAAACACCTCCCTGGTCGATGCAGGGAGGTGTTCTTCCGTTTTTGAAAATTATGGTCGTCGTGAATTTTACGATGATGCTTCTGTTTGCCTGCAGTCGGGAAGAGGAAGTTACCAGGCCATTTGGTTTTTCACAGCCTGATGATTTCCCACCAGCAACGTATAATTTTTCCAGTAACCCGGTCACGGAAGAGGGATTTGAGCTAGGCCGGGCGTTGTTTTATGATGTCCGGTTGTCGTCGGATAATACTGTGTCGTGCGGATCATGTCATGTTCCGGAGGTTTCCTTTGCGGACCCTATTCATCGCTTTAGCGTAGGTGTGGGCAATCAATCCGGTACCCGAAACGCACCGGCGTTGACGAACCTCGCATTCAGAAACTTCTTTATGTGGGATGGAGGGGTGAACCAACTGGACTTTGTTCCTATCAATGCCATTGAGAGTCCGGTGGAGATGAATATACCGCTGAAGAACCTGGTCCGGAAATTAAATCGCCTGCCGGATTACCCGGAAAAGTTTGGAATAGTTTTCGGCAAGGATAGTATTGACAGTCAGCAGTTGCTCAAGGCACTGGCACAGTTTCAGGTCATGATGGTATCCTCGAATGCTGTTTACGATCAGTACCGGGAGGGGAAGGCAGTTTTGACCGGCGCCGAAATGGAAGGTCTGACGCTATTCAAGCAGAAGTGTTCAGGCTGTCATGCCGGTGAATTGTTTACGGACAATTACTTTCACAACAACGGCCTCGATGCTGCTTTTGATAACGATTCGGGCAGGGCGCGTATTACGGAATTCCCGGGTGATGCCGGAAAGTTTCTGGTACCGGGACTGCGCAATGTTGCATTAACTGCGCCGTATATGCATGATGGCCGATTTAAGACATTGATGGAAGTACTTGATCATTACGCATCAGGCGTTAAGGAATCCACGACGCTGGATCCCGTATTGAAACAGGATGACACAATCGGTATTCCTCTGAAGGACGATGAAAAGGACAAGATCATAGCCTTTCTAAAAACACTCACCGATCGCTCATTCGTCGGTGATTTAAAATTTAGTGACCCTAACTAACTAAAACCATGAAGAAAATAATTTTTGTTCTCTCTTTCCTACTGGTGATATCGGAGAATACGCGTGCATGCGATGCATGTGGTTGTTCGGTAGGAGCAAACTACTTCGGTATACTGCCGCAGTTTAACAAAAATTTTGTGGGGGTCCGATACTCACAAAGCCGGTTTAATGCGCACATGCACCACGAAGGAAGCACCCTGCCCGATGAGTATTCTACGGATACATTCATACGCGCCGAACTATGGGGAAGATTTTATCTTTCTCCTAAAATCCAGCTCTTTGCTTTTGTTCCTTATCACTATAATACCATGGAGGGTAATGAACAGAATGCTGTTGTCTCAGGATTAGGCGACATTACGGCATCTGCACAATTCCTACTTCTCAATACCGGCGAAGATCTTCAAGCCCGATTCAGGCATACCCTTCGTGCGGGAGCAGGCGTTAAACTCCCAACCGGGAAATTTGATGAAGAGGACGGAGGAATCCTCCTCACACCAAACTTCCAGCGAGGTACCGGAAGCGTCGATTTTATAGTTAACGGTCTGTATACCGCTCGCCTTGATAAAGTAGGTATGAATACGGAGGTAGGGTATAAAATCAACACACGGAATAAAGAGGACTATCGGTTCGGCAATCAATTTAACAGTGGTGTCTCTTTTTTCTATTGGCAGAATTTCAAAAAAGCAAAAGTATCGCTGCTGCCGAATGCCGGCGTGTACGTTGAACAAGCTGCAAAACATCAGGATGGGGAGACTGAGAAACCCAATACGGGTGGGCATGCGACTTTTTTTTCGTATGGTATTGAAACGTATATCGGTCCTTTAGCACTTGGTATTAACGTGAAGACACCCTTGCATCAGGAATTGAACACCGAGACGGGCGTGGACCTTCAGGCAGGAGACCGGCTGAATATGCACGTAACCTTAAATTTCTGAGGGAATAGGGGAACTCGGCTAACATAACAATGAAAAATTATCGTGCTTTGTAGAAACGCGATAAACATGAGGCTACTTTTTTTATTCATCGTGCTGTTAGTTTTTTCAGGTGGATGTGCAAGACGCGCTGAGACAACAGAAACTGGTGGCGATACGACCAGCGCAAGTGATCCTGCAGAGATTCTGAGTTTCACACCGATTGAAGGAAATCCTGTTTTTAAAGGGAGTGGTGTAAGTACCTGGGATGAAAAAATCAGAGAGCGAGGTTTCATTCTTCGCGAAGACGGAATCTACCACATGTGGTATACTGGCTTCCGCGATCAACCTGATGCAGAGATGCACCTGGGTTATGCCACATCACTGGATGGACAGGTATGGACGCGGTATGCGGACAATCCAATTTTCGATGACGGCTGGGTAGAAGATATGATGGTTGTTAAATCCGACAGCCTCTATTATATGTTCGCGGAAGGAAGAGATGATATTGCGCATTTGCTCACGTCTTCGGACCGTATTCACTGGACGGAACGCGGCCCGTTGGATGTTCGGTATGTGAATGGCGAGCCGCTCAGCAAAGGAGCTTATGGTACACCTACGGTGTGGCTGGAGGGTGGTACGTGGTATTTGTTTTATGAACGGGGTGATCTTGGAATCTGGCTGGCGACTTCGACAGATCTTGAAGTTTGGACGAATAAGCAGGATGAGCCGGTTATACAAATTGGCCCCGAACTTTATGATAAATATGGTGTTGCGGTGAACCAGATAGTTAAGTACAAGAATACGTATTACGCGTATTACCACGCTACGGCATTTGAAGACTGGCATGAGTGGACCAGTTGTGTGGCGATTTCCGACGATCTGATTCACTGGGAGAAATACACTGGAAACCCCATCATGCGGGACAATAAGTCAAGTCCGATCCTGGTTCATGATGGTGATCAGTATCGCCTATATACCATGCACGATGAGGTGCACATGCACTTACCAAGAAAATAACAAGTAGTAGGCTCAACTGAAAGGATGTCGTGCCTCTATGATATTCGTCAGGAAATAGACCGCGGTGCGAAATCTTCCTCCAATTTCTGGGCAACATGTTACGCGATAACACCATTGTTACGTAGCTTCCCAAGCAAGCAAAAAATGGAGTCTGATTCCCGAAATATTTTCAGACATTTTATTGCGGTTCTGTTGAACTATATTTGTGCTAAATTTCAAGTATGGAAAAAGCAATTGATTCAAAGTCTTTACAGCAGCGCATTTCAATTCATGAAGACTGGGCTGTTGTTGTACTTGGTTTTTTAATTATTGCTCTTTTTATTGTTGGGCTAGTGGTTCCTGTTCCTACTTACTCATGGAGCAACGGTGAAGAATTGTTTAATAGCGTTTTTAGCAGAAGCAACCTGACGAGCGTTGGGGCTCAATTTATATTGGTATTTGTGTTTTCGGCGCTTGGGGCTTTGCTGACCAACAAACCTCTAAAACCTGCTTTATTCGTTTTCCCGGTCATTTATCTCCTGACCGTCGTGGCACTTATTCTTGCCGGAAATAAACACGTGAAGTCGTTCAATCTTGAAGCCGTTATATTCAGTCTGGCTATTGGCTTGATAGTGAGCAACACGATTAAGCTACCGGATTGGTTCAGGGCTGCGCTCTCAACCGAGCTATTTGTGAAGATTGGATTAGTACTGTTAGGGACCAGCGTTATCTTCTCTGATATTTTGAAGGCTGGCTCACTTGGATTAATTCAATCGTTGATTGTGGTAATCAGCGTTTGGTATTTTGCTTACTGGCTTTGCCGGAAACTGAAGGTTGATGATGAACTGACGATGATGATTTCAAGCGCCGTTTCCATCTGCGGTGTTTCAGCCGCCATTGCGACCGCCGGAGCCATCAAGGGTGATAGCAAAAAGCTTTCTTATGTTATCTCTCTTGTGCTTATCACAGCGATACCGATGATGATTTTTATGCCTGCCATCGCCAATTACTACGGCTTTTCACAGGAGGTAACCGGCGCCTGGCTGGGGGGAAGTATCGATACCACAGGTGCTGTGGTGGCATCCGGGACGTTGGTTGGCGAAACAGCGTTGAAGATCAGCACTATTGTAAAGTTTTCTCAGAATGTGTTGCTGGGACTGGCCGCCTTTATAATAAGTATCTACTGGACCTATGCGGGAAACTCCAAGACACCGGAAGGAGAGGTGACGAAACCAACCCTGGGTGTTATCTGGGAGAGGTTCCCCAAGTTTGTTATCGGGTTTATAGCAGCATCTGTCTTATTTTCCTTCCTGCTAAATGCGCCAACGATTAGCGCGGTGAAAGACGGCATGAAAAGTATTCAAACACTTTGGTTTGTATTAGCTTTCACCAGTATCGGACTTGAAACTAAATTCTCTGACTTGTTTAATGGCAGTAGCCAGAAACCATTATATGCTTTTCTTATCGCCCAGACTTTTAACATTTTCGTTACGCTGATTATCGCTTATTTCCTGTTCGGATAGGCAAGATACCACTTGATACCGATTCAAAACCCTAGTCTGCAGCTAAATCTTCGCGAGATTTAAGAGTATTCCCAGGAGATAATACCGTTTCCAGGACGTTTTTTGAGACGCAAAAAAATTTTTAAAAAAATATACCCCAATCCCTACAGGACTAATAGAGATTATAATATATTTGCCAGTATTAAATGAAATCATTTATGAACTTGAATACTTTCCACCACAGCCTTCTGATTCTTGCCTTGATAATCCCGGCTTCATTAACCTGGGCTCAGGAGACTGTCACAACCGGTGAAGTCGTTGCCACTGAGCAGACGGAGTCACCGGCCGATGTGTCGGGCGGTGTACCAGCATCTGCAGACGTTATCAGGGGAAAACAAAAAGTTGTCGTTATTACCGGTGTCCGTTTTGCCTATCCCTTAGTACAGAAATGGATTGAAGACTATAACAAGGTCACACCCGATGTTCAACTGGTAATCGAATCGAGAGGATCATCAGACCCTGCCAACTATGATATTTTGATTGAAGCCTATGAGCCGAACGAAGCAACCAAAAGGAGCCGGGACTATGTATATATAGCCCGTTATGCCATTTTGCCTATTGCGAACAATAAATCAGAATTTGCTAAAGTATATTCGAGCAAAGGACTTAATAAGGATCTTATCAGCCAACTTTTCTTTCATGACATTTTTTCAAATAAAAAAAAGGAACAGGCTATCAAAATACCGTATACCATTTATACCCGGTTACAAAAGGCAGGTTCACCTATCATTTTTACAAAATATTTTGGATACGAGCAAAAGGACGTAAAAGGAAAAGCTATTGCTGGTGCTGATGAACACCTGCTGAAAGCCCTCCTTAGGGATTCCACCGGAGTTTCTTATTTACCACTGTCACTAATCTACGATCATACATCGAAGAAGCCTGTTGATGGAATTACAGTCCTTCCGGTTGACTTAAATGGGAATGGAAAAATCAGTGAGGATGAAAAATTTTATGGTGAACTGACAACGGTTATTCAACATCTGGAGCAGAAGCCCGCGAAAGAAATCAATAATATTCCCGTTGAATACATCAACCTGTCAATTGAAAAGAACAGCGGTAACGCCGAAGCTATTGAATTTCTGAAATGGGTAATCCAAAACGGACAGAAGGACCTTCATGATTTCGGTTACATTAAGCCAGAACCAAGCCGCTTTGAGTCCGAAAAGTTCGAATGGTTTGATTCAAAATCTCCCAAATAGTTAGGTTGTTTCTAGTCGCTGACCGAAAGAGTAATTAAACTTTCTCCAGCGCATGTAAAATTGTATGATTAAAGTCTATTAACCCTGTAGGATAAAAGGAAAGCATTTTAAAATGGAGCAGTTCATGAAACCCATAAGATTATTTATAAGACCCCATTGTTGTCGGCATTGAGCTTCAGTCGGGATTTACATTGCTCTCCAGGTCAGTGACTATGGTGCGCCTTAAAAACAAACTAAATGTTTAACACAATTACCTTAACAATGAAACGAGTTTTACAATTTTTCATACCGATTTTGTTGCTGGGCAACATGGCATTTGCCCAGGATGTCATTCAGGGAATCATAAAAGACGCGGACGGCCAGCCTTTAGTGGGTGCAACGGTTCAGATAAAGGGAACCAGCATTTCTTCGGTTGCCGATGTCAATGGACAATTCAGTATCAGGCCGCAGAAGGAACTGCCTGTTACACTGCTGATCAGATCGGTGGGTTATAAATCACAGGAGATTGAGATTTATGAACTGGGTGAGTCGCTGGAGGTACTACTTACCGATGATAGCCTGCTGGAAGAAATAGTGGTTACCTCCAGACGCAGGGAGGAGATCGCTCAAAATATTCCTATTCCGATCTCTGTCGTGAGCGGCGCCCAAATCAATGAGACAGGAGCCTTCAATGTTAACCGTATGAAAGAACTGGTTCCATCACTTCAGCTTTATACATCCAATCCCCGAAACACGGGCATCAATATCCGTGGACTCGGTTCACCGTTCGGACTTACCAACGATGGTCTCGACCCGGGTGTCGGATTCTACGTTGATGGTGTCTACTATGCGCGACCAGCAGCCGCAACGTTAGATTTTATTGACATTGAGCAGATTGAAGTATTGCGCGGACCACAAGGTTCACTGTACGGAAAGAACACGACGGCTGGCGCGATCAACATATCGACCCGCAAGGCGAGCTTCGTGCCAGGAATAGACTTCGAGGTGAGTTACGGTAACTATGGATATGTTCAAGCGAAAAGTTCGATCACGGGCCCACTCAGCAAGAAACTTGCCGGGCGTTTATCTTTCTCGGGCACGCAACGTGATGGGGTAGTTGATAATATTGTGACCGGACGGGCAACGAACGACATAAACAATCTCGGTTTCCGAGGTCAGTTGCTGTACGAACCATCCGATAACGTTGCTATTACGCTCGCAGGAGATGCATCGCGCCAGCGCCCAGACGGTTATGCACAAGTAGTTGCAGGCGTTGTCGAGACGAAGCGACCTGCGTACCGTCAATTCAATTCGATTATTTCAGATCTGAACTATACACTGCCTGGTCTGAACGCCTTCGATCGTAAGATTGATCACGATACACCCTGGCGTTCCCTCAATGATCTTGGAGGTGTATCACTCAATGTGGATGCTAAAATAGGGCCCGGAACACTCACCTCTACTACTGCATGGCGCTATTGGGATTGGGGTCCATCAAATGACAGAGACTTCACCGGTTTGCAAGCATTGGCAAAATCACAAAATCCTTCTGAACATCGGAGCTGGTCTCAAGAGATCCGCTATTCAGGTGAATTTTCTTCCCGGCTGAGCGGTGTGATTGGACTCTTCTATATCGACCAGGAGGTCACAACCAATGGAAGTGAAGTATCAGGCAAAGATCAATGGCGGTTTGTACAGAATACGACAAGCCCGCTATGGGCAACACCAGGACTGTTTGAAGGATTTGGTGCATTCACAAAGTCATCTATTAAATCAAAAAGCGCGGCGATATTCGCAAATCTCGATTGGGAAGTTGCGAAAGGGCTACACGTATTACCCGGCGCCCGGCTTAATTACGATGTGAAAGACGTAAGCTACGATCGGGTCGCCGAGGGTGGTCTGGATACCGCTACGTATGACGGAACAAAAGCTGAAAAGATATTGCTGCAGGGTTTCAAGAATGGAGTTTACAGGAATCAGGCCTATGTGGCGGATGCCGATGAGAACAACTTCACCTACAACCTTACCATTGCCTACAGAGCAAGTAACCGTGTTAATGCGTATGCGACCTACTCTACCAGCTTTAAACCGGTGGGTGTTAACGTTGCCGGCTTACCAGTCGTAAACGGTGAGACCGCACTTGATCTGTCCGTTATCGAGCCGGAGTATGTGAAACACATTGAAGCCGGGTTGAAAACTTCCCCAGCCACTAACTTTACCCTGAACTTAACCGTCTTTAATACCGATATTGATGACTACCAGGCAAATGTTCAATCGCCGCAATTGGGTGTTAACCGCGGTTATATCGCCAATGCTGAAAAGGTAAGAGTTAGTGGTGCTGAGCTTGATGCAAATATTAAGATCAATGGTCAATTCTCGTTTTACGGATCACTTGCCTATACAGATGGTAAATATGTTACGTTTACCAATGCACCACTTGCACTGGAAGAAACCGGACAAGTAGTTGAAGGGCAACAAGTCGCCTTCAAGGATATTTCGGGAGAAAGGCTCCCAGATATCTCCAAATGGACATCGTCGATAGGTGGAGAGTTCTTCGTTCCGGTAACTTTTCTAAAACAGGCAGGAAATTTCTTTATCGCGTTAGATACGTACTATCGTTCAGAGTTTTCTTCGAGCCCATCTCCGTCAGCCTTCCTGAATATTGATGGTTATGCGTTGTTGAATGCAAGAGCCGGCTTCCGCGTATCAAAAGGAACTTCAATAACTATATGGGGTCGTAACCTTCTGGATAAAGATTATTATGAGCAACTTTTACCTGCAGGCGGTAATGCAGGACATTATGCCGGTGTATTGGGTGACCCAAGGACATATGGTGCTACACTGCGGTATTCCTTCTAAAACCTATAACCTGCACACAGCAAGAAAAATCCTTAATTTCAACACAATCAAATGACCACTGCCAAACCTACGTTCAAGGAAGCGTTTCAATTCTGGCTAAAGCTTGGGTTCATCAGTTTCGGGGGACCGGCGGGCCAAATTGGAATTATGCACGAATTTCTCGTGGAGAAAAAGAAATGGATTTCGGATAGCCGTTTTCTTCATGCGTTGAATTATTGTATGATTCTCCCCGGACCCGAGGCACAACAGCTGGCCACCTACATCGGCTGGCTAATGCACGGTACATTGGGTGGGTTAACGGCAGGAATACTTTTTGTGCTGCCTTCTCTGTTTATTCTTTTAGGGTTAAGCATCACGTACGTACTCTTTGGTAAACTGGTATGGGTATCCGCCATCTTCTACGGATTGAAACCTGCTGTAGTGGCCATTGTTATCCTGGCACTGATCAAGATTGGAAAAAAATCACTGCTTACTCCTTTTCATTACGGTGTAGCCCTTCTTTCGTTTATAGGTATTTTCTTTTTTAACATTTCGTTTCCGCTCATTATTGTCGCGGCCATCGTCCTGGGTTTTGCCGTGCAAAAGCTTTGGCCTGGTTTAATTGAACTTCCCAAGTCAAACTTAAAGTCGGATGCTGATGAGGCGGGGTATTACCTCAATAAATTTTCACCGGCATTAACCAATGGGCTCACTACACGGGATGCAGTTAAGAAGATTGCCATAGGTGTTGCTTTGTGGTTTATTCCGATTTCGTTGTTCTTCTTTTTCAGAACTGACTTTGAGTTTTGGAAATACCTGACAGGCTTTTTCACAAAAGCAGCCTTCGTAACTTTTGGCGGAGCCTATGCGGTGTTGCCGTACGTAGCCCAGGAAAGTGTTGAAAAATTTCATTGGCTGTCGCAATTTGAAATGATCGATGGATTGGCACTAGGTGAAACCACACCCGGACCGCTTATTATGATTCTGGTGTTTGTTGGATTCATGGCGGGTTTTAACCACGGAGGAAGTTCACTTCTGGATGGAACGTTTGGGCTGCTGACTACGGCCTACTACACCTTTTTGCCCTGCTTCCTTTTTATTTTGGTCGGAGCTCCTTTCGTGGAGAAGACAAAGGATAATTCCCGGTTAAAATCCGTCCTGGCTATTGTTACGGCTGCAGTTGTTGGCGTGGTTTTGAATTTAACCATCTACTTTGGTCGGGCAGTACTATTTCCGAATGGTATTCAGGTCCGGCCGGATTGGTTTGCGGTAAGCTGGCTTATCATTTCTTTTATTGCCTTATATCGGTTCGGGCAGAATATGATTGTTTGGATCCTTGTCAGCGGAGTCGTGGGTCTGCTTTATGGGATGGTAGTTAATCGTTAATCGGCTCAACGCGGTAAAGATCGGGTACACATTTATTTCAATGGGAGATCCACTTCAAAATATCGCAATGCCCATTCCAGCATGAGCCGGACTCTCAGGGGATTGATTCTATAAACAATTAACTCGGGGTTGTCGATGGAACCAAGGTAGTGGTGCAGCAACCGGTTTACGTTCCATATTTCTTCCAGTAACTTCCGGTCAGTTACTACTTCGGCCATTCCCGTGATACGCACCTGGTTATGATCATCATCCAGATAACAGAGTTCTACATTCGGGTTGATCTCGATCTCTGCTGTTTTTCCATAGCTCCTCAGGTTAGCGACATAAACCGTAAACTCGTCAGTGCGGACGGGAGAAACCGGGCGGACCCGTGGTTGATTCCCATCGATCGTAGCTAACATGGGGAACCGTACTTTGCTGACGATTTCCAGGGCTTTCAGTGGGACTTCTGCGGGGTCAATCGACTTGGGTATCGGCATGCTCATGGATCTGCATTTTTAGAGTTGATGAAAAATCTGAAAGCGAAAGCTAAAAAAAACAGCCACGAATGCCAATTGAACGGGCAGAATGGTGGTATTCAAATTCCAAACTTTCAGTTATATTGAAATGATTAGATTGATCGATCCATATCATGCGACTGTTTTTTCTTTTTCTGGCCCTCGCGGCGATTGTCCTGATCCTGTTTTTTTTCTGGGGGGATAGTATGATGGAAGCATTCACCCAACAAGGAACTATCGACTGGTTGAATCAGTATGGCTACTGGTCGTGGGTTGCAGCCATTGTGTTGTTGATGGCGGATTTGATCCTTCCACTCCCTGCCACATTGATAATGGCTGCCCTGGGATATCTCTATGGACCACTTGCCGGAGGAATGATTAGCGCAACGGGTTCATTTATGGCAGGATCTGCGGGGTACTGGTTGTGCCGGCTAATGGGTGAGCGGGCTGCCCGACAGCTTTTGGGTGAAAAGGATTTTGAACGCGGTAAACGATTGTCGAAAAATGTGGGAGGATGGGTGGTAGTACTATCGAGATGGCTACCGGTCTTTCCGGAAGTAGTAGCCTGTATGGCCGGTTTAACACGGATGCCGGCGCGGTTTTTTCATGCAGCGCTCCTCTGTGGTTCTGTTCCGCTGGGTTTTGTTTATGCCTACGTTGGCTCCACCGGCGTTGCACATCCTGCCTGGTCAATAGCGTTGAGTGCCTTGTTACCACCATTGATCTGGTGGATTATCCAATCGATGTTTCGACGGGCGTTGAAAGAAGAATAGAATAAGGACGGGTCTTATTGTTTAGATTTAAGACATTGTAGAACAGGAAGAATCAGGATGAAACGTGAAAATGATGCGTAGCTTACTCAGGATATCGCTGCTCGTAATCGTATTAGTAAACTGTACCCCAGGCACACACTTACATACCGGTTTAACAAACACTTCTGATTACCTAAGCGATGTAAAAAATCAACTTAGTAAGCAATGGCCCAATAACAGAACAATAAACCTGGTGTTCCATGGCCATAGTGTACCTGCGGGCTACTTTAAGACACCAACGGTAAACACCATTGAGTCGTATCCTTACCAGGTTCTTAAACAAGTGAAGGAAAAGTATCCTTACGCTGTGATTAATGTAATCAATACATCCATTGGAGGTGAAACATCAATCAGTGGACAAAAAAGATTTGAAGCCGAGGTTCTTACTCATAGACCCGACATACTTTTTATCGACTATGCGCTAAACGACAGAAGGGTTGGACTCGATGAATCAAGAGCAGCCTGGGAGAAAATGATTCAAAGGGCACAAAAAGCAGGAAGTAAGATTATTCTTTTGACTCCATCCCCCGACCTGAAAGTTGATCTAACCAATCCAGAGAATGAATTGGAGAAACATACAAATCAAATTAAGGAATTATCTAAAAAGTATAACATTGGGCTGGCCGACAGTTATTCTGTTTTTAAACAAATTCAGAAGGAGTGTGAATGTGTAGCGGATTATATGTCGCAGGGTAACCACCCAAATGAGAAGGGACATTATCTCATTTCACTGGAGATAATCAAATATTTTTGACGGTAAAAAGCTTAAACAACATGAAGAAAGATCGGAACGTCCCCATCGAAATCACCCAGGAAGAATTCAAAAGGATTGGTTATCAATTAATCGATACCATTTCCGAATTCATTCAAACAATTGACAAAAAACCGGTCACCACAGGCGAAACGCCGAGTCAAATACAGCATGTTTTAGGTACAGCTTCCCTACCTGAAAATGGAACTTCGGTTTCAGAATTGTTCTCCCGAGCTTCTGATCTGTTATTTAATCATTCCTTATTGAACGGTCATCCAAAATTTCTGGGATATATCACCTCTTCTCCGGCACCCATCGGCGCTTTGGCGGATCTATTGGCAGCGACAATAAATTCAAATGTGGGTGCTAATATTCTAAGCCCGATGGCGACTGCGATTGAAAAGCAGACGATAAAATGGCTGGCCGAATTTATAGGAGTTTCAACAACCTACGGTGGGATATTAGTCAGTGGCGGGAACATGGCCAATTTCACAGCATTTCTGGCGGCAAGAAAAGCCAAAGCACCAAAAAATTTCCATGAGCATGGTTTGGCGAATGAATCGGGAGAGATGGTAATGTATTGTTCAAAAACAACTCATACGTGGATTGAAAAAGCAGCCGTTCTATTTGGTCATGGTTACAAATCTATCCGGTGGATACCAACGGATGCAGACAATAAAATGAATAATGACATACTTTCAGCGGCAATACGAGCGGACATGAAAGAAGGTAAGAAGCCATTTTTGGTGGTGGGAACAGCTGGAGATGTTAGCACTGGCGTTGTAGATAATTTATCGGCAATCGCATCGATTTGCAAAACATATGATTTGTGGTTTCATATAGATGGCGCCTCCGGAATTCCTGCTGCAGGAATTCCGGAGCTCAGGACTGTGTTTGAAGGTGTTCAGGAAGCGGATTCAATTGCCCTCGACCCCCACAAGTGGCTTTACGCTCCTCTTGAAGTGGGATGTACACTGGTAAAAAACCCGCAGCACCTTGTTGATACCTTTAGTTCTCATCCTGCCTATTACAACTTCAGCAATACCGACGAAGAGCCTTCCCTGAATTATTACGAGTATGGTCTTCAAAATTCCCGGGGATTCAGAGCGCTTAAAATCTGGATGTCCTTACAGCAAGTCGGAAAGAGCGGTTACATCGGGATGATTAAGCAGGATATTGAACTGTCTAAACTCTTCTTTGAAATAGCTAACGAACATTCTGAATTGGAAGCAGTTACCCAAAATTTGAGCATTACAACACTGCGATATGTTCCTTCCGGCTTGAAAATGGATGAAACGATAAAAGAGAAGTATTTGAATGACCTGAATGAAATGTTGCTTAATGAATTACAAAGGGGAGGTGAGGTTTTTTTATCGAATGCGGTTGTGTTAGGAAAGTATTGTTTACGGGGCTGTATCGTAAATTTCAGAACATCTGCCAGTGATATTGAGGAAATTGTCGCCATCATAGTTCGGGAAGGAAGGAAAGTACATGCGCGACTTCAACTCAAAATTTCAGACTGAAAATTCAATTTTTACCTGACAGCAAATTTAGAAAAGAGTTCTTTTAAGTGTCACTGCGGAATAGATTAATCTATGTGCTCATCGAGCTCATCATTTATTTGCTTAAGTATTTTATCTATGCTTTCCGCTTCCACTTTAACCTTATCAAAGAAGAAGGGGTAGTCACCCTCTTTTTCAAATTTCGAAACCATAATGAGACCCAATATCCGGGCTAGCGGACCACGAACATTGTGCGCATTGGTGAAGGCATATTTTGTCAATTGTTCATTCTTTATTATGATCTTCTGCGAACGTTCATTAACGAGGGCTTCAAGGTTGTCATTAATTGCATTCATCTCATTCTGCCGCAATAACAACTCTTCCTTCTGGGCATCATATTTATCCTTCAGGATCATGGTTGACAAACCAATAGAAATGTAGATTACAAAATAGGGCAACCCTTCACTGATAATATCTGTTCCTTCTTTTGCGGGGAAATCTTCCGGGCGGAGTAACTGCAAAATAAACAGCGCGAAAAGACCCGCCATTGTAATACCGTGCATGATCCATCTCCATGGGGATTCGAGTAACAGGGAGTAAATAAAGCCGAGTGTAATAAAGAGGATCATCCGGGTTCCTGAATAGAAGCCATCAAGTGTAAAACCCCGATAAATCATTACGGTAAAAATGGTACAGGTAAAAAAAAGTACAGCAACCTTGAGGGTACCGTACCGAAGAATCAGATACGTAAGGATAAATACTGAGGTTACCCCAACATTAGTCGGGTTGAGCGCGTCATTGATTACATCAGATAAGACGATGATGACCCCGCCAGCAATTAACACCTTGAGGAAAGTGCTGAAAAAGAATCGTTCAATATTATTCTTCATTGGAGAGGTGCGCCACTTCGGCGACAATAGGCCAAATCAATTTCTGAAGCAGAGCCATTATACTTCAAAGGTAATACTTACAGCATGATATAAACCAAACACTGGTTTGAGAAAATGTAAGTGTTTTACCCTTGGCAAGTAGTGCGCCCGGTGTTATTCAGTTATCGACGGTATCTTGATGCAGGAAATGGTAATGAAAGGAAGTAAAAAGTACTCCAGGGGTTATCTGCTTGAGACAGCGCACACGTTTACATTTACAGCTGGAGCCTACTTGACGTGAGGGAAATTTCATAAAAAGGTGTCGCAAATGGCCCTCAAATTGTCGTTACACACCCACCCGTTTTCTGGAAGTGGAGGTTAATTTGCGTGGACATCTGAATTAATCTAACTAATACCGGGTATGGCAACCATAAAGCAACGGATCACCAATTGTCTTTGGTTTGATTCAGAAGCGGAAGAAGCCGCAAGGTTCTACACCTCCATTTTTCGGAATTCCAGCATCGGGCCGATTACCCGTTTTGGAAAAGAAGGCTTTGAGTTCCATGGAAAACCGGAGGGAGCTGTGATGACGGTTTCGTTTTTCCTGGACGGCCAGGAATACATGGGACTTAATGGCGGCCCGATTTTTAAATTCAATGAGGCAATGTCTCTCGTCGTGAATTGTCAGGATCAGACGGAAATTGATCATTACTGGTTTAAACTGACGGAGGGAGGAGCAGAAAGCCAATGTGGATGGCTCAAGGATAAATTTGGGGTCTCCTGGCAGGTTGTTCCAATTAGCTGGATTGATATGGTCAATCACCCGGACAAAAAGAGGGTCAGTAAGGTGATGGAAAAAGTATTCCAAATGAAGAAGTTCCAGCTTGATGTTCTGGAGCAGGCATTCAATAGCTAATCAGGTTTTTTCTGAAATTGTTGTGTTGTTGAGATCGATGGAAGTAACTTCCACTTAAGTCTGCGGAATCTGCCAGCCAACGACCAATCAAGCCAAATAATTATGAAATCATCGGTACTCCTACTTTTCGCCATTTCAGTATGTTTATCCTGTTCCAAAAATACCAGACAGGAAGAAAACAAATGGATTACGTTGTTTGATGGTACGTCCACAGATTCTTTAAGAGGATATGGAATCAAGGAGTTTCCACAGGGGGTATGGTATGTAGAGAACGGAGCGTTGATCACCAACCCGGATACTGCTAACCGGGATCTGATTACAAAAGGCCGATACGGGAATTTCGAACTACAGTACGAATGGGCAGTCGATACAGCCGCCAATTCCGGCGTGTTTTTTCATGTGCAGGAAGACCTTGCTATGGAAGCGGGCAATGGAAATAGTCCGAACTGGCTGGACAATATTGAAATACAGGTTCTGGATGACAAATACTTTTATGACACAGCGGTTGTGAGGTCCGCCGGGTCTTTATATGATTTAATCAAACCGACCAACAAAGTACTGAATCCCATTGGGCAATTTAATCAGGCGATTCTTATCCATAATAAGGGTCATGTGGAACATTGGCTTAACGGCAACAAGGTTCTGGAATTTGAAATTGATAGTCCGGAACTGAAAGCACTGTTAGCCGCAAGTAAATTTAAGGACAACCCGGGATTCCATTCAGATAAGGAAGGACACATCATGTTTCAGCATCACGGGCAGCGGGTGTATTACAGGAATATTAAGCTGAAGGTTCTCTAGTTGATCCTCGATATAAATCCTGATTGTCAAAATCTTTCTTCCAAACTACTTAACGCAAGTATGACCTTTGCTAAAATTTTAATGGGGCTTATTTCTGCCTTGAATATTTACCTTGGAATGCGTTTTTTCCTGAATGTGATCCATGTGTTGGATACCAGTAAGTACTCCAAAACGGCAACGGCGATCTATGCTATTGTTTTTCTCACTATGGGTGTTCTTGGAATGTATTTTTCCTTTATTAAATCCGATACTAAAATTGCGCTCTGGATTGGAATTGGTCCCTGGATAATAATTTTGGTCTTTCTCCTTATTAATATGTTGACAGGTGACTACCGGTAAATTCACCATTTCCAGAAAGCAATGATTCATTTTAATCCCCGCTGGAGAGAAGAGTTAGTGGCCAGCAGCGACGAGGGCGTTTTAATTCTTGAGTTAACCATGGGGAAATACCATGTTTACTTTCCAAGCCAGTCCAAATGGACAGAATCGGCTCCGGAATGGGCAAAAGAAAAATGGGAAGTTTATCTGACCGAGACAACAAATTGGTGCTCGCAGAATAACATACCTATTTCGGTGGTGGATAATGGACTTGTCTACGAAGAGAAAACGAAGCGCTAGAGCTACACGCAACGAAGCCCCAACTGCCGCAAGGCAGAATTAACCATTAACCATTAACCATTAACCATTAACCATTAACCATTAACCATTAACCATCGCCCCGGACCGTGAAATGCCCGCTAAATAATAAAAAAAATAAAATTAGTCTTCCGGTTTTGTCCAATTTCGAATAGCCCATTTGTTCTGGAGGTGTAAGTCATTTAACAACACAAAACGCTTAATACTATGGACGAATTTATGCTGATTTTCAGACACCAGGACGGTTCAAAACTTGCTTCGCCAGAACAAATGCAAATCTGGATGAAACAGACAATGGACTGGATCAATGGAATTGCCGCACAAAACAAATTCATTGGAGGCAATGGACTTCCGTTTGACGATGCCCGGGTGGTAAGACATAACCATGTGGTAACTAACGGACCTTTTGGCGAAATCAAAGAAACCATTGGTGGATATATAATGGTTAAAGCCAGCTCGGTGGACGAAGCCGTGGAATTCGCAAAAGGGTGTCCGGTTTTGCAGGGTGATGGCAATACGGTGGAGGTTCGAAGAATTGCCAAGGGTGATGGGATTCATTAGGAAGCATTAAAAGCCTCTGCAACGGGCAGAGGCTCCAATCACACATGAAGCCGCAGGAATTATTACCCCATTTATTCAGGACCGAATTCACAAAAATTACGGCTGTCCTTGCCAAACACTTTGGTATGGCGAATATTCAGCTCGCGGAAGATATAGCCAGTGACACCTTTTTGTTGGCGGTTGAAACATGGAGTTTCAAAGGTATTCCGGAAAACCCCACGGCGTGGCTGTATGCCGTTGCAAAAAACAAGGCTAAAAACAGCATTCATCGCCAGCGCATTTTTGCCAATAAAATTGCAGCGGAACTAAATGACCGGGAATCCGATGTACCTGTTGATATTGAGTTGTCAGAGAAAAACATCACCGACAGTTTGTTACAAATGTTGTTTGCGCTTTGTCACCCCTGCATTCCAGTGGAAGCGCAGATTGGATTGTCACTTCGTATTCTTTGTGGGTTTGGTATTGATGAAATCGCCGACGCGTTTCTGACCAATAAAGAGACTATTAACAAGCGCCTTTTCAGAGCCAGGGAAAAACTAAGGACGGAAAAAGTAGTCATGGAGTTCCCCGGAAATGCAGAAATCGACAAACGATTAGCCGCGGTCCTTACCACATTATATCTTCTTTTTAATGAAGGATACTATTCGGAAAGCCGCGACCCTGTTTTACGCGATGATCTCTGTCTGGAGGCTATGCGGTTAACCTATTTACTAATTGAAAACCCACAGACCAACGTGCCCTCCGTCAATGCATTGTTTTCATTGATGTGTTTTCATGCCTCACGTTTTGAAGCAAGGAAAGGTAAAAGCGGTGAATTGGTTTTCTATGAAGACCAGGATGAATCCTTGTGGAATCGTGAACTAATCGGGCGGGGAGCTTTTTTTCTCCATCAGGCAACTGTTGGAAACAATCTTACTAAGTATCAATTGGAAGCCAGTATTGCCTATTGGCACACGGTGAAGACGGACTCAGAAGAAAAGTGGACAAATATTTTACAATTGTATGATGTATTGCTGCAAATCGAAGACTCACCCCTCGCAGCACTCAATCGCGCCTATGCCTATTCAAAAGTAAACGGAGAATCAAAAGCAATTCATGAAGCCGAGAAATTGAGTCTAAACGATAATCATTATTATTTTACTTTATTGGGTGAACTTTACAAGGACCTTGATCATCATCGGGCCATTGATAATTTTGAAAAGGCACTTTTGAAAGCAAGAAACAAAACGGATCAGCAGACCTTGCGACATAAGATCGAGCAGTTGAGTAAACAGCATTAGTCTGGCAGAGGAAGCGCATGACGGGATGCTAGCTTAAGGTCATTTCGGGGATAAGTAATAAGAACTCTGAAGTTTTATACCGGTGTGTTAGGTATAGAGCTCATGTGCAGTCACGGCTGACATGATGTGGTATTTTCCCCAAATAAATCTACTTTCGTAAACCACATTTGATAATACGAACCCATGCGCAAGAATGAAGCTCGTTTCGCCATCATCCTAATCACATCACTTTTTTTTCTCTGGGGCTTTGCACTCAACCTGAACCCTATCCTTATTCCACATTTGAAAAAGGCATGTCAGTTAAGCGACTTCGAGTCGGCCTTAATCGATTCAGCATCTTTCTTTGCCTACTTTCTGATGGCCATACCCGCAGGACGTTTTATGGAAAAGTTTGGCTATAAGGGTGGAATCCTCCTGGGACTGTTTCTCTTTGCGCTTGGTGCTTTTCTTTTCTACCCGGCAGCAGAAACCAGATCGTTTATGTTTTTTCTCACAGCCTTATTCGTAATTGCCTGTGGACTTACATTCCTGGAAACGGCCGCTAATCCCTATATCACTGTGCTCGGTGATCCTGCCAGTGCGACGCAGCGACTGAATTTCGCGCAATCGTTTAATGGTCTTGCCGCCACTCTGGCACCATTGCTGGGAGGTGCTTTTATCTTGTCAGGTAAAACATTGTCGGCGCAGGAAGAAGCTGGAATGTCAGCCCAACAACTTAACGATTACCTTGATCTCGAAGCCTCTGCCGTACAAATTCCATTTGTGATCATTGGCATTGTTGTTCTAATGGTGGCTGTGTTTTTGTGGCGGACAAAGCTTCCTGAAATCACCGACAATAGCGAAGTAAAAAACGAGGGCTCCATCTGGAAAGAAAAAAATCTTATCCTTGGAGTTATTGCTCAGTTTTTTTATGTCGGGGCGCAAGTATGTGTAAGCAGCTTCTTTATCCGGTTTTCGTACCACGTGGCAGGCATTGAAGAAAAAGCTGCGGCGATCTTTCTCTCTATTGCTCTTCTGGGATTTATGGTGGGACGCTTTGTCGGAACGTTCCTGCTCACGTATATATCACCGCCTAGACTACTCGCTATCTATAGTTTCGCCAACCTTGTCTTGCTGATCGCAGCTTCCACGCTGGATGGAATGTTCTCCATCTATGCGCTCATTGGAGTGGAATTTTTTATGTCTATCATGTTTCCCACCATATTTTCACTAAGCATCCATGGCCTGGGCCCCAAAACCAAGCAAGGGGCGTCATGGGTGATCATGTCGATAGTGGGCGGAGCCATTTTTCCAGTCATCATGGGACGCGTCTCTGACCTTTCGAATATTCAGGTTTCGTATCTTGTGCCAGCAGCCTGTTTCTTTGTGATATTTTATTTTGCCATAAAAAATGCGAAGGTCAAGTCAGTAACCGTTTCCAGATCAGGAGGTCATTGAGAGGTTGAAAACCATAAGTTAAGGATTAATCCTACTTTTTCACCTTTCCCGTGAAATGCAGTTTACAATAGTTGTTTAATTCATACTCCGTCACGAGCACAAACAATCTTCCAGCATGTTTCATCCGCCAGCTGGCGGACCGTGAGGGGGGCATGAAAAAAGACCAGACAAAGTTCGGATGAACTGCCCTATCAAAATAGAATCAGCAATATTTCAGAATAAATTGTAAGTTGACAAAGTAAGATTAATGTATAGATACTATGATGTCTTCAGAATATATCAGATTGTTATTAATCCTCTTTATCTTAACATCACCTCTTCATTCGGCGGGGCAGCAAAAGCGTGCTAACAAACCTAATGTTCTGATAATTCTGTCTGATGATCAAGGGTACGGCGACCTTACCCTTCACGGTAATCCGGATATCAAAACTCCAGTATTGGATAATTTTGCACGCGAGTCCGCCCGATTTGATCGTTTTTATGTGAGTCCGCTCTGCGCACCAACCCGCGCCAGTCTGCTCACAGGCAGATACCACCTGCGGACAGGTACGGTGTCTGTTTCTCAGGGGTTGGAAATCATGCAGAGCAGTGAGGTTACGATGGGCGAAGTGTTTAAAACAAACGGCTATAAGACCGGACTCTTTGGCAAATGGCACAACGGTCAGCATATGCCAAACCACCCCATGGGTCAGGGTTTTGATGAGTTCTTCGGATTTTGTGGCGGCCACTGGTCTAATTACTTCGATACAGAATTGGAGCACAATGGGAAGAAGGTCCAGACCACTGGCTATATCACCGACGTTCTGACAGACAAAGCCATTGCGTTTATGGAGACCAACAAAGATAAGCCGTTCCTTTGTTATGTTCCGTATAACACGCCACATAGTCCACACCAGGTGCCCGATGTTTTTTTTGATAAATACAAGGCGAAAGGATTAAGTGATGAGTTGGCCAGCATTTACGGGATGGTGGAAAATATGGATTCGAATATTGGCCGGTTATTAAAAAAGCTGGACGACACCGGACTGTCGGAAGAAACCATTGTAATTTTTCTCACGGACAACGGCCCGAATGGTGTTCGCTTTAATGGCGGTATGAAAGGAATTAAAGGAAGCGTAGACGAAGGGGGTGTCAGAGTTCCGTGCTTCTGGCGCTGGACGGGAAGTATCACGCCGGTGAACATTAACACCCCCGGAGCACATATTGATGTTCTTCCCACACTGGTGGAATTGTGCGGGTTAACAAACGTAAAGACTAAACCTATGGATGGTATGAGTTTCGCCCCTGCTTTGTATGGTAAAAGTCTCCAGGCAAACAGGAAATTTTTTACCCATATAGCATTTCCTCAATTACCTATAAAGGATTATCCCGGAGCGGTGAGAGACTATCCTTATACGCTAATAGTCGGAAACGAATCTGTTAAACTGTATGACATCCGGCAAGACCCCGCGCAACAAAATGACCTGGCGAGCGAAAAGCCTGAAATAACATCGAAGTTGAAGGAAGACTATGAATCATGGTTTGCGGATGTGACAAAAGGCATACAACCCCTAACCGTAATTCCTTTAAGTCCGTTGAGTGGTGCCATTGAATTACCAACCTACGAAGCGACATTTACCGGCAACATTCGGTTTAAGGAAGGGCATGGATGGGTACACGACTGGCTGGTAAACTGGAAGGGCACCAGTGACTCCATTTATTGGGAAGTGGATTCTCCGGGAAAACAAAAGTATACGGTTTACCTGAACTACACTTGTCCCGCGAAACAGGTGGGGTCGGACGTTCGGATTTCTGCAGGTCCTAATCACGTTGTGCACCAACTATCACAAGCGTTTGATCTTCCTTACATTCCGAGTCCGGATCGGGTTACGAGAAAAGAAGCGTATGAAAAAAAATGGAATCGGGTGAAGGTCGGCACATTGTTGGTTCCTGCAGGAAAAACTAAAGTCATCGTGACGGCTCCAAAAATTGCGCGAGAGGAAGTAGCAGAAATCAAAAGCATCGAGCTGGTACGACAGTGAGCATCTCATTACTATGTATAACACCTATCTGTAAATGAATTTTTATGAAGTACGTCCAGTTGGTATTGCTCGCTTTTTTATTTGTTTTCTTGTTTCTGAGCTGTAGCAGAAATAATGCGCCGGAATCCAAAGCTACGCCCGATTCTGTATTCGTTCGTCTGTCGGATGAATTTCTTGAGGGCTACCTAAGTTGGCGACCCCAAACCGCAACCTATCTCGGGCTGCATCAGTACGATGGAAAAGTAAAAGACTATGGTAAGTCATCACTTCAAGCTGAGCTGGCACGTCTGAAGGGGTATGAGCAGCGCTTGCTCTCTTTCCCAGGTGATTCTTTGAGTCAGCGATTGTACTATGACTATCGTATCCTGTTGTCGGCCATTCAACAGGAGATATTCTCATTCGAAAAGCTGGGTACGTATGACTCAAACCCGATGACCTATGCCGGTTCACTGGATCTCAATATTTATGTACAACGAGACTTCGCACCCCTTGCGGACCGGATGCGTTACATTATCGCGATGGAGGAGAAAGCTCCTGCTATTTTCTCGGCAGCACGTGAAAACCTCGGTGACTCACTGGCAAAGCCTCATGTGGAGACAGCCATACAGATCGCACGTGGTTCAGCCGATTTTCTCGAAAACGACCTGGCACTGGCGCTTAAAGAAGTGAAGGATGATTCACTTCAAAATGCGTTTACGAAATCGAACCAATCGGCAGTCACTGAACTGAGGGATTTCGCTACCTATCTCGAAAAGGAAAAACTTCCCAAGGCGCACAATCGATACGCCATTGGAAAAGAGAACTTCCAGAAGATGCTGCTTTACAACGAAATGCTAACGATCACACCGGAAGCCATCCTGGCCATGGGATTGGATGAGTTGAAAAGAGAGCAGGCCCTTTTTGCTGAAGTGGCCAAAAAAATTGATCCCACACGGAAGGCGATAGATGTATATAAATCACTGTCGAAGGAGCACCCTACGGCGGAAAGTCTGATACCTGATGCAACAAAGAACCTTGAAGCTATACGCCAGTTTTGTGTGGATAAAAACATTGTTACTTTTCCGTCCGACGTGCGTGTATCACTGCAGGAGACACCTCAGTTTGCCCGCTCTACCAGCACCGCGTCGATGGACACCCCGGGACCATTTGAACAGAAAGCTACACAGGCTTTTTATTATATCACTCCGGTGGATAAGCGCTGGACGGCAAAACAGAAGGAGGAGTGGTTGTCTATGTTTAACTACTACTTCATCGATATTATTTCTGTACATGAAGCATATCCGGGGCACTACCTGCAGTTCCTGCATTTGAATGCTTCGGGCGCCACAAAAATTGAAAAGGTATTCGGCAGCTATGCGTTTATAGAAGGCTGGGCTCACTACACGGAAAAGATGATAATCGAGCAGGGTTTTGGTGGACCGGATTCACTGAAGGCTGCAAAGTTTCATTTGGCCCAATTAAATGGATCGCTGCTGCGGCTGGCCCGACTTTGCGTGTCGGTAAAAACGCATTGTGAGGGAATGAGTTTGGAAGATGCGACGAAGTTTTTCCAGGACAATGTCTACTATGAATACAAACCTGCTTACCAGGAGGCCTTGCGCGGTACCTTTGATCCTGGTTATCTATCCTATACGTTAGGGAAGTTGCAGATCCTCCAGCTGCGAGAGGATTATCAGAAGCAGGAAGGCGCTAACTTCTCGTTACAGCAGTTTCACGACATGTTGCTGGACAATGGCATGCCGCCAATTGAGTTGCTCAGGGAAGTGATGATAAAAAACTGATAACATGCCCTTGCGGACTGTTCATGGGTGTTGCTTGCTTGCTTTCCTTGCTTGTATGGTAATGCCATCGTTATCCGCAGCACAGGAGGATAATATAGAGGAAGCAGCAGCAAATGCAGCTAATCCGTTAGTATTTGTTACCAAGATCCAGGGACAACCTAATTTTACCTGGAAGGAAAATGAGGGTAGGCAGGTTAATCTCACCTCGCGAATAATATTGCCGACAGCTTCCATCGGCCTGCCCTTTATTAAAAGTAAGGACCCGGCAAAAGTATACACCCTTTACCGGTTGGAAGTACCAATTGTCAGTCAGACGTTCCCCGAAAACCAGGAACTGGATGCTACAGGGATGTCGGATGTAAGCCTGCTTGATTTAATTGTCGTCAGACAAACGTGGGGCATGTTGGGTATGGGACCCGCGCTGATAATTCCGGTGATGAAACCTGCTCCCATCAGCATCAGGAAATGGGCTGCAGGGTTCGCGTTAGTGGCGTTAAATACAAAAACGAAAGGCATTCAATGGGGTGCCCTCGCACAACAGTTCTTCACTTTCGCAGGTGATAGCGAAAAATCCAATGAGCGTATTATGTTGTTTCAACCTATCTTCAATGTGATGTTAGGCCGTGGAAAATACGTGCAGGTTAGCCCGATAATGAATTTTAACTGGACTGAGCAAACCTACAACATTCCAATAGCCGTTAACGTAGGGAAGGCATTTTCTAAGAATATGAGTGCGCTCATCGGACCGGAGTATGTCATCAGCGGACCAAACGAAAAAGACTTTACTTTTCGTTTTCAGTTGAATGCCATGATTTCGCCATAAAATCAGCTACCAGGCAAAATGAAGCCAAGACAGTTTGTAACATTTGTATTCTGGGCGTCGATTCTAATGCTCTCCGGATATTTCTATTTTGAAAATGCCGTGGCCTATTTGTTTGGCTACCGGAATGAAAGATTCGGGGATTCTTTCTTCCGCAATCAATTTTGGTTTGTGGCACATATGATAGGCGCAAGTTGTTCCCTTTTCCGTGTCCCGATTCAATTTTGGAAAAACATTCGCACGCGCTATCTGCGATACCATAGAATCGCCGGAAAAATTTACATAATAGGGTCATTGGTGGCAGAAGCGTCAGCCCTTCGCCTTTCTTTGCTTAATGATTGTGTAGGTTGCAGATACTCACTTTTTCTGCTGTCACTGTTTTTTATTTTCACAACCTCTGCTGCATGGTATTCCATTTCAAGGAAAAATATTCTTGCTCACCAGCAGTTTATGGTAAGGAGTTACAAGTGTGCATTTGACGATGCCTGAATAGCATTGACCGTTTCTGGAAGATTAAATCTAATCATTATTACTATTATAAGTACGTAATCCTATGTGGGTAACTGTCTCAGTTATCCACATAGGATGCGTTTTTTCTTTTTTTGTTACTTTTTTT
>JBGSQQ010000001.1:0-152460 GCA_041737945.1 Chryseolinea sp. | reverse complement strand
GTGCCAAATGAAGCGGAATCTTCGGAGGAGATTTTTTTAAAAAATGCGAAGGGTCGGCTATGTTAATTTTTAGTCAGTCCCCCGTTTTTGTATTCAAAGTCCAAGTTGTCGCGGCGCGGTTAACTTGTCCACGTGGGAAGTTTTTGTAAGAGAATTGTCAGGCTTTTTTTTCAACACAATTTGTCCGGCCCTATTCTGTCAACGTTTATGTATAAGACGTGGCCCGATCAGGAGGGCTTGGTAAATGGTCCCGATAGAAGCTATCGGGAGAATGCCAAGCCCGACTTGCAGTCACTATCCGCCGTTGCAAATGTAATTTAGTAAAAGAATGCCAAAACGAATTGCAGAATGCAGGTCATTCCTTATACAGTTCATTGCTAGCGGTATACCCTTCTTCGGGCGTGCCTGCCAAAGCATGTCTCTAGCTGTGTAGCGCTGACTGTAATCGTAGAATAAAGACTCACTCTTTTGCAAATTGGCGTTGCGTCAGGCTTCGAGGGCTTAAAAATGTACCTTTGTTACGTAGATAAGCCTTTGGCGCTGTAAGTTGTCTTTTTCAAAAATATTGTAAAAAAAGAAACCAGATGACACCACAATTCATAAATGAAAGAAAAAAACTTCTTGTATCCATAGAAAGGTTGCTTGAAGGTCCAATGATTTTTTTAGGTTTCGTATGGCTGGTGTTACTAATTGTAGAATTGATATGGGGATTTTCAAAAACATTGGGCTATTTGAGCCTTGCCATCTGGTTTGTTTTTATTGTTGACTTTATAATAAAATTCATTCTTGCACCTGGTAAACTTTTTTTTCTAAAAATGAATTGGCTTACTGCCATTTCACTTCTCATTCCTGCATTAAGAATATTCCGCATTTTCCGATTTATACGTTTATTGAGAGGTTTAAGGGGCATTCGCTTAGTTAGGGTTGTTTCTTCAGTAAACCGCAGTATTAAGAGCCTTGCCGCTACAATGAGACGAAGAGCTTTTGGCTATGTTTTTTTAATGATTCTTGTCGTTACGTTTGCTGGTGCTGCTGGTATGCATGCCATTGAGAAAGCCTATCCGGGGTTTGACAGTTATGGTATGGCATTATGGTGGACAGCTATGAGAGTTACTACCGCAGGGAGTGAATACTACCCTTCCACTCCTGAAGGCAGAGGACTTGCCCTTTTAATTGCAATCTTTGGCTATGCCGTTTTTGGGTATGTTACGGCTACGTTAGCCAGCTTTTTTATCGGAAGAGATGCTGAAGAAAAGGATACGCCGGTTGCCGGTGCCAAAGATGTAGCTGAATTAAAAAGTGAAATAGCTGCACTTAAAAGAGCCATTGACAATATGACATCTAAATCGGGATAATAGGGGGTGAAGTTTTGAGTTACTCTTCGTTCTAGGTCCATTACGGAGCCTGTATCAGAATGAGTAATTTCAGGGTTAAACTATTGTAAGCACTTAGTCCCATCTACCGGTAACTCCTCTTATTCATATTTGTATAGGTTGAGTTTTGTATTGTGCTATCCACTAGACGAATGTCTACTGGCAGGGTTGTAGCTTATATCTCTATATAGTATATAGCCCTATGTCTTAAAGATCTTTATTGTTACTAAGTTAGTTGGGCATAGTAAAATTATTCAAGAGCCTTCGCAATTTGCCTAATCCCCCGCTTCGAAAGGCAGCAGGACATGATCTGTCGCCCACGAAGAATGTCTAATCGACTATTGCCTTGCTAACCTTTCGGTAAACGTATGAATGATAAATATGCCTTCTGGCAAACCGGTCAGGGGCATCTGAATTGGAGAACTTAATGTAAATATTTCTCGGCAGGCCAAAGTATTCATAGATGCTTCCGTCCGCAAAGGTTACACGAAATGTCTGGTCCTTATACTCGAAGTCTATAAGCTTTGAGGTCTTGAGCATTTCCGAATACTGCTCGGATTGCTGAGCACTGGTCTCCGGCGCGATACTCACCAGAAAATGATAGGCTTCAATAAAAGATTTGCTCTTTTCTTCCGCTTCCAGCTTGGCGGATTCATCTCCCTGAAATTTATCCGGATGCCAGTCCTTCATAAAATTCCGGTAAATCGCTTTTAATTCTTTTAAGTCAACGGTCTTATCAACCCCCAACAACTTTCTGGATTCAATTATCTTTTTCATTTGGGTGCAAAAATAAACCTTTTGCCCGAATTAAAGATGCTGGAATCTAATCTTGGCCATTGATTCCCGGAAATCATGCGGTGTAGTGTCAATTGCTTCAGACAAAATGGTCCTGCAAACGTTCGCGCTGGATGGCTATTCCCAGCGCAGTACACAAAGGTTAAATAGGGAATGACGCGGCATAAATAATACTACAGCGTCTCCTTCAACCACGCATAAAATTCACGTTGCCAGACCATAGCATTCTGAGGAGTAAGCACCCAGTGGTTTTCTTCCGGAAGAACAACCAGTTTACTTTTGATACCCCGTATCTGCGCAGCCGTAAATGCTTCCAGACTTTGCCCCAACGGAACACGAAAATCTTTCGCTCCCTGAAAAATCAGGATGGGGGTGTTCCACTGGTCAACTTTCGAACTGGGATCAAAGTCTGTATAACTCTTCTGCACCGCGCCATTGTTTTTCTCCCAGTAGGGCCCACCCATGTCCCAGTTGACAAACCACATCTCCTCCGTTGTACCATACATACTCTTCATATTAAATGTCCCGTCATGTGCGATAAATGACTTGAACCGATTCTGGTGAATGCCTGCCAGGTAATACACGGAGTAACCGCCAAAGCTCGCACCAACACAACCCAGGCGGCTGCGATCGACAAACTTTTCCATTGCAACGTGGTCGATAGCCGAAAGCAAATCCTGCATCGACTGACCACCCCAATCGCGACTGATCTGTTCATTCCATTGTACGCCAAATCCCGGCATACCGCGACGATCAGGTGCCACAATAATGTAACCGTTGGCCGCCATCAACTGCAAGTTCCATCGGAAAGAATAAAACTGGCTTAACGGCGACTGCGGCCCTCCCTCACAATACAGCAGCGTTGGATACTTTTTTGACGCGTCAAAATCAGGCGGATAAACTACCCATACCAGCATTTGCTTTTTGTCAGTAGTGGTTACATAACGTCTTTCAATCCGACTTAGCTTTATAGAATTATAGAACGCATCATTCACATGCGTCAGCTGCGTTACTTGTCCATTCGCCAGATTCACGCCATACAATTCCGTCGCATGATTCATATCCGTGCGGGAGACAATAAGCGTATTACCCGTCTGCCCCACGATGCCGGTCAAATCAAAATCACCTTTGGTGATCTGACGGACGACTGGCATTTTTTTAGTTAGTACCGGGTTGTCCACTTCAAATAATTGGATTGTTCCGTCAACAGGGGCATTGAAAAATATCTTTTTTTCATCGCTGCTCCATATAAAACCAAGCACCGTTCCATCCCATTGTTGAGTAAGATTTAAAATGGAAGGACCAACCTTAACAACAATATCATTCTTGTCAGCTTCGTAACCATCGCGTTTCATACTCAGCCAGGCCAGGGTTCCCTGTGATGAAAAGGAAGGATACGTATCATAACCCATCATTCCCTCCGACAAATTTGTCGTGAGTCCGGTGGAAACTTCGTAGGAATAAATATCCGTGTTGGTACTTATAGCATAAGCAGTTCCGAATTTCTTCTTTGTTACGTAAACAAAATGCTTGCTGTCCGGGCTCCAGGTAAAGTCCTCCTCTCCGCCAAAAGGTTTTTGAGGAGAATCGTACGCCTCCCCTTCCATGATATCTTTCGGGGGTGACGAGCCATCGACCTTGTTCAGAAATAAATGTCCATACGCACCATCTTCCCAGGTATCCCAATGCCGGTAATTCAGCGCATCATAAATCTGAACGTTGGATTTATCCAGCTCAGGATAATAATCCTTACCTGCAACTTTTTTAATCTTTACTTCCTGAAGGTTTACCTTGTACTTTCCATCTGGTGAAATGTCCTTTTTCTTCACCAGCGATTCGCCGCCGGTAATTTCAACGGCTGGTCCAACGGCAACAGGAATGCGATATTGCCTGCTGTCTATCTTGTTCTCCGCCATGTTCGGTGTGCCCACATTGTACTCCAGGCTTTTTCCATCAGCAGAAATACCTATTGCACTTACGCGACCGAGTTTCCAAAGACTTTCCGGAGTCATTCTGTCCTGGGAAAACACGGGTTGAGAGAAAACCACAACCGCAACGATCATTAGCGTCTTTTTCATAGGAGTCGATTTGAAAAGGCAAGTTAGCGTACGACGCCAACACCTATCACATATCTGTCGGAGAATTTTAGCATGTAGCCGCGTACCCAGGCAACCCATGGCAATGAGCCTGGAAATAGCAGCCGCCCGCTGTCAGTTTGCAATCCTGATTGAAAGAAATTTGATGAACTATACGTGTGTTGCGCGGGGATTGATCCATTTTCTCGCGGGCACTTCCACAAAACGATACGTAAGGCTGCTAATGAGTAATGTCAGGGCAAGAAATATGAGGCATATGATCCACGCAGCCAGTGTATCGAGTGGTGGCGGTGTATACGTATTGTCGAACATCGCCGGAATCTTAATCAGCGCAAATATCAGTGGTTGATGTGTCAGGTAAATAGAGAATGACCAATCGCCAATATTCTGCATAACCTTTGTCGAGAACAACCGGTTCATCCCTGAACTCCCATACGCAGCCGAAAGGAGCATAAAAGGAAAAAACATAGCGGAAAAGACTTCGGGCAAAACAAAGTGCAGCGCGGTGAAGAATCCAATCCCCAACAAGACAAGCGTGAGGCCGTTGCCCAGCCAGCTTTTACCCCATCCTTCAACGTATCCTTTATACATCATCATACCCAGTACAAAACCAAAAAAGCACCGTAGAAATCCGTACTGATAAGCGACATTGATCGTTAGCGCTTCCGGTGGGATTTTTACAAAGGGTATTTCTTCCGGTGTAGTGACCAGCGGGACGATCCAAAGCATGATGATCACATAACCCACAAAGCAGAGGACCGTCACAACGATTCTTCCAGCAGAACCTAACTTATTCGCGGGTATTACCAGGAAAGGAAATACCATATACATCCACCATTCCGTGCTAATTGACCAGGATGCATGCACCCAGCTAAACCACCCATGCAGGTTCATGGAGTGAATGAGCAACACGTTCGTCAGAACAGAGAACCAGCTATTTTCAAGCTCGAGGATAGGAACCCTGGGAGCGCCTTTCGCTGCAGTAATGGTTAACAGCAGAATCGTAAATGCCAGCGTAAAGAAGTGCAGCGGATATACCCTGGCAAATCGGGCAATAGTAAATTTTTTAAACAAGGATACCGTTACACCTTCTGAAAACCATTTACCGTACACATGCATCATGATGAATCCGCTCAGCACAAAAAAGAAATCCACCATCAGGTGCATCTGGTTCATCAGCGGAGTGAATGTCACCAGGACTCCGCCGACAAATAAATTGACGTGATACACGACAGTCAACAAGGCGGCGATCCCCCGCATGGGGGTTAGGTTAGAGAGGTAAGCAGTACTCATAGCGTTAGGTATAACCGAAGGGTTTGGTTCTACAAAATATGTAGAAAATAACTGAAACCCGAAAAATAATCTTCTTACCGAAACGCGCAAGGGCGCAAGATCTTGCGCCTTACAAGATGTGTGTTGGTAGTATAAGAGCGATGCGTGTTGGAAGTCTCAGAACACTTCCGTAAGGGAGCCGTGGGTAACTTTTCGCATGCTTATCTGGCGATATTCACTGGGCGTAAACCGCACCACCTTTTTGAATTGTTTATTAAAATTTGAAAGGTTGTTAAAACCGCACGAGAAACACACCCGGGTCACATCATGATTTCCTTCGCGCAATAATTCACAGGCATAAGCAATGCGGATTTCGGTAAGGTATTGGAAGTAACTTTTCCGCGTATGCGCCTTAAAGTATCGGCAAAAAGCTGATCGTGAATGATTCGTTAACGAGGCAACCTGATCCAGTGAAATGGGCTCCCTGAAATGACCTATCGTATACTGATACACTTGATTGATCTTCGTGGAAGATTTTTCGTGCGTCTTCACCACATATTCCACCGGATTGATAAAACCGTATTCATCCGAGAAGGCGAGAATGTCTAAAACATAAAGCAATTCCAAAATGGAGGGCAGCCCGCTGGATTCACGGATTCTCATTAACCTGGTGACAACACCCTCTCGGGTGTTTCCAGAAAACCGTAGACCTCTCGATGCCCGCTCCAGCAGTCTATTTATATGTGCAAATTCCTTTACTTGAAAAAATGTCTCTCCCAGGAAGTCTTCACGAAACTGAATGACAATCGCCTCAGGTGTCTCATCGGGGTTTGTCTGATAGTACTCCTTGTCACTTAACCGCGTATGGGGAAGGTTCTTTCCAAAAAGCAGCAGCTCCCCTTCCTCAATACTGCTGATGTTGTTCCCGACAAAATCAGTTCCTTTACCTCGCAGACAATACAACAGTTCCACCTCGGGATGAAAATGCCAGGGTGTCTCCAGGGCCCTATCTGTTTTGATAACGATAGAGTTCTGAATCGGAGGAATAATCTTTAAGAAGCTCGGTTTACTGGAAACAAGACCCATTGCATTTCGAATATACCATCTCTTTCAAATAATTACCTACAACTGCAAACATAGTATTAGAATAAGGCAATTCAGGTGATGCAATCGGTTGCGTTAAGCCCTAAAATTGTATAGAGAGCACTACCATCCGGGATTACCGTTGGCTCAGTGACTGAAATTGTGAAACTGACGTACTGGTATGAAAACGCTTCGCTTTGCTGTACTTGGTTCTGGCTTCTGGGCTAACTTTCAAATTCCAGCCTGGATGGAATTGGAAGGTGTTGAACTGGTAGCATTGTCTGACCGGATCAAGTCAAAAGCCGAAGTGCTAGCCAGGAAGTATCATGTTCCGTCGGTCTATGGCGATGCCCTGCAATTACTGGAAAAAGAAAGACTTGATTTTGTCGATATCATCACCGACGTTGACACCCACGCGCCGCTTGCCGAAGCCGCGGCCAGAAAAGGCATTGCAGTAATCTGTCAGAAGCCCATGGCACCTACGCTGTCAGCTGCCAAACAAATGGTGGACATTTGCAGTAGCCAACACGTTCCTTTTTTCATTCATGAAAATTTTCGCTGGCAAGCACCCATACGGAAATTGAAATCACTGCTCGACAGCGGCGTAATTGGACGCGTATTCAAAGCGCGGGTTACGTTTTGCTCCGCGTTTCCCGTATTCGAAAACCAACCCTTCCTGGCAGAACTGAAAGAGTTTATTTTAACCGACATCGGATCACACACCCTGGACATCTGTCGCTTTTTATTTGGTGAAGTCGAATCGTTATTGTGCCACACCAGGTCCATCAATCCAAAAATCAAGGGAGAGGATGTCGCCAACGTGATGATGAAAATGAATAGCGGAATGACCTGTTATGCGGAAATGTCTTATGCATCCATTCTATCCTACGAATCCTTTCCCCAGACGTTTGTTTTGGTGGAAGGAGAACATGGCTCGATTGAGTTAACCAAAGAATATCAGCTGATACTCACCACCCGTGCGGGCACCGAACGGATGACCGCTCCACCTGCACGGTACCCTTGGGCTGATCCGGAATATTCCCTGATACATTCCAGCATAGTAGATTGTAACCGCGATATTTTACAGGGCTTACAAGGAAAATCACAGTCAGAGACAACAGGAGCGGATAATCTGGAAACCGTTCGGCTGATTCATGCCGCGTATGCCTCGGCCAGAAAAAATGAACTGATCAATATGAAATTATTCGGATGACGCATCTTAAGCTCCATCGGATCAGTAAAGCATTCCCTGGCGTCAAGGCCCTCCAGGCGGTAGACCTCGATATCCAACCCGGTGAAATTCATGCGTTGTGCGGTGAGAATGGAGCCGGTAAAAGTACGTTGATGAATATTCTGGCAGGTAACCTTCAACCGGACGAAGGAAATGTAACGATTAACGATCAACCCGTAACCATCCATTCCCCTCAGGATGCTTTTGGCAAAGGTATTTCAATTGTCTACCAACACTTGAGTCTGGTGGAGAATTTGAGCGTCGCAGAAAACATATTTGCCAACCAGCATCCCACTTCAGGATGGGGCATCATACAATATGACGAACTCTATCAACAAACGGAATTGTTTTTGCGGCAACTGCAGCTCGATAAAATAAGTCCAAGAATGCTGGTATCCAGACTTTCGCCGGCGGAGAAACAACTGGTCGAAGTTGCCAAGGCACTGTCAAAAAAACCTTCTGTGTTTATTCTGGATGAACCAACGGCATCCCTGGCGGAACGCGAGACGCGGATACTTTTTGACATACTATTAAAGCTGAAAGGCGAAGGAGTTTCGATCATCTACATCTCCCACCGATTGGAAGAAGTCTTTCTTCTGGCTGATCGCATCTCCATTCTTAAAGATGGAAACTATCAGGGCACCTTTAAAAAAGAAGACCTGACAAAAGACGAACTAATCAGACGTATGGTGGGCCGCGAAATACAGTCGTTAAAAACAGAGTCGTACGTGCAGGACGAGATATTACTTTCGGTTAAGAATTTAACGGGTGAGCGGTTCCGTGGGATTACCTTTCAATTACACCGGGGTGAAATTCTCGGTCTTGCGGGACTCATCGGCGCAGGGCGGACAGAAATTGCCCGTGCCCTTTTTGGGGCAGACAAAGTGATTTCCGGTGAGGTCGTTCTGCGAAATGAAAGACTGCATGCGAACCATCCAGCAGAATGCATTTCAAAAGGTATGGCCTATGTCCCTGAAGAGCGCAAAACCCTGGGGCTCTTCCCTGAAATGAGCATTCAGGACAATATGATCGTCGGTAAACTTAAAAATGCTTTACACGGCAGGTTCTACAACCCGGCAAAAGCAAAACAGCTGGCCATCGATTCAACAGTAAAACTCGGCATTTCCACACCGGGAGTTCAGCAGAAAGTTGGTAACCTCAGTGGTGGTAATCAACAAAAAGTTGTGCTGGCGAAATGGCTGCTGACAAATCCCGATGTACTCATCGTGGATGAACCTACCCATGGTATTGATGTGGGCGCGAAGTTCGAAGTTTATGAAATCCTCAAGACGCTAGCTGGGCAGGGAAGAGGTATTATTATGATCTCCAGCGACCTGCCAGAGCTGCTGGGTATCTGCGACCGGATAGTAGTTATTAAACAAGGATCTCTCGTGGGAGAATTTTCGCGTAATGAAGCAACGGAAGAAAAAATCCTGGCGATGGCTTCTAATTAACACAGTATGGTAAGAAAAATTATTGAAGAACGGATCTACTCACTGCTGGCACTTTTGGTAGTGATATGCGTTGTGGCAAGCCTGACCTTTCCGTCGACCTTTCCAACATTTGAAAACTTCAGCCAGCTTTTACTCAACCTTTCCATCGACACTATTGTGGCGGTAGGGATGATGCTGTTATTGATTTCGGGTGCCTTTGATCTTTCGGTTGGTTCGGTAGTGGCATTCGCCGGTTGCATTACTGCGTACCTGATGACTAGTTTACAAATACCCGTTCCATTAGCCATTACTTTTGGGTTGCTTAGCACCATCTGCATTGGATATATCAATGGTTATCTGATCGCCTACAAAGGCATCAACCCCATGATTCAAACGCTGGCGATGATGGGCATTGTACGGGGAGCAGCCTTGATGCTTAGTGGTTCGGGAGTTCAGAATCTGCCGTACTGGTTTAATGCTATTGGTCAGTCAAAATTACTAGGCATCCAGATGCCGATCTGGTACATGCTGGTTACGGTAGCACTCTTCACCTTCCTGTTAAACAAGACTATCTATTTCCGGCAGTATTATTATATCGGGGGAAATGAAAAAGCGGCCGACCTATCCGGTATACGCGTTGACAAAGTAAAGATGATGGGATTTGTAATTTCTGCGGCGCTTGCTGGGATCGCTGGAATTCTGCTTTCATCACGTTTAGGTGCCGCCTTGCCCACTATGGGACGAGGACTTGAACTCCGGGTCATCACGGCAGTAATACTCGGCGGAGCAAGTCTCAGTGGTGGTTACGGAAAAATTCCCGGCGCCCTTCTCGGCGCGTTGTTTATGGGTATAGTTGCAAACATCATGGTCATCTCACGGGTATCAGGTTACTGGCAGGAAATTATTCTGGGCATTATTCTTATCGGCACGCTGTGGCTCGATAAAGCATTACAAAAGCAATATTCAGGTCGAAAGTAAGTACCAATCAAAAACAAACTCCATGAGATATTGTATACCTATCCTTACTCTCGCATTGACCTTAGGTAGCTGCGAACTGCCGCCCCGAAATGATACAATTTCTAAAAATCAAACCGGCAAAGCAGAGGCTCAGGAAATTGAAGACGAAGAGTATGTCATGGTATCGACGGCCATAACGATGCCTATGTACATGAACCGTGACCAGCGTGCCTTTAAACGATGGGGAGAGAAAATGGGTGTAAAAGTTTCGATTCTGGGTCCGGCCGACTGGGATGTGCCCGCCCAGATTAACATCATTGAAGAAGTAATCGGGACGAGGCCTACCGGACTGCTCATCAACGGTACGGATCCGGCTATTGCCCAGGTGATTAATAAAGCCGTCGATGCGGGTATTCCAACCGTTGTATACGACTCCAACATTCCAAACGCCCGCCATCATGCTTTTTTGGGAACAGATTGGTATGAGATTGGCAAAATGCAGGGTGAAGAAATGGTCAGGCTAATCAATGGAAAAGGAAAAATAGGCTACATGGGTATCCTGGGGATGTCGAATATGGAGGCGGGCTTTCAGGGCTTGCTGGACGTGCTCAAGAACTATCCCGATATTGAAGTAGTCGGTAAGTTCGACAGCAAAGCGAGCGTGGAACAAGCGGCACGAATAAGTTCAGACCTCATCGCTGCTCACCCGGATATTGCCGGAATATGCGGGTTCGATGGTCCTTCGGGTCCGGGCATTGCTTTGGCTGTAAAAGAAGCAGGCAAGACAGGGAAAATTAAGGTCACCACCGTCGATGGTGAACCAGAACATCTTCAACTCCTGAAAGACGGCACCATCCAACTGCTTGCCGCGCAGAAACGCGAACTCTTTACCTGGTATGGAGCCCAGTTTTTATATGATATAGTTCATCAGACTAATCCGCTATCGAATAACGATACGAAAGCAGGCGTTACCAGCGTACCCTATCACGTCAACACGGGCCTGCTCAGAATTACCAAAGAAAACGTTGACAACTTTATCAATGAGTAGACCTGCCAGCATGGAAACGATTAAAGCAACGTATTGGCTGGAGACAGCACATCCTCTCGAAAAAGCTGCGGAGGCATTGGCCGGTGAACAATCCAGCGGCACATTTCTGGCTGTGCCAGGTGAGACCATTGAGTTGAAGGAAAGACACGGCGCAAGAATTGACCGTATTGAAATTACCGGTGAGGCAAATGTTCCGTCATTACCCGGAGCCAGCGTACCAAAAAATTCCGGCACTCCCGTTTACCGGCAGGCGAAAATTGAAGTATCCTGGCCCCTGGAAAATATTGGCATAAACCTCTCTAACCTCATGGCTACCGTAGCCGGGAACCTTTTTGAACTCAGTCAGTTCTCAGGGTTACGGCTATTGGATATTCAGGTTCCCGAATCCTATTCATCCACCTATCCAGGACCACAATTTGGTATTGAGGGTACCCGACGATTAACGGATGTCTATTCCCGCCCGATAATCGGAACGATTATTAAACCCAGTGTGGGGCTGACCCCAGAGCAGACTGCAGAGCAAACAAAAACCCTTGTTGATGCCGGGCTTGACTTCCTGAAGGATGATGAACTGATGGGAGATTCTCCTCATTCACCGTTCGTGAAACGGGTTGATGCGGTGATGAACGTAATCAATGAGGCGGCTGAACGGACAGGCAGGAAGGCCATGTTTGCTTTTAACATCAGTGGAGATCTTGACGACATGCTGAAAAGGCATGACTATGTACAGGAAAAAGGGGGCACCTGTGTGATGGTGAGCCTGAACTGGATCGGGATTAGTGCGCTGGCCAAACTTCGTCAGCATAGCAACCTTCCTATCCATGGCCATCGCAATGGCTGGGGGTTGATGAGCAGGAGCCCACACATTGGTATTGATTTTACCGCGTTCCACAAAATCTGGCGACTGGCAGGAGCCGATCACCTGCATACCAATGGCTTACGTAATAAATTTTGTGAGCCCGACGACTCTGTAATCGCGTCGATCAAAGCGTGTCAGAAAAAGGAATTTGGATGCCGAGTAATGCCCGTAATTTCTTCAGGCCAGTGGGCCGGCCAGGCTGTTGATACCTTCGCTGCTATCGGCAATACCGATTTGATGTATGTCTGCGGGGGAGGAATTGTGGCTCATCCGGATGGTATTGCCGCCGGTGTTCGAAGTATATCTCAAGCCTGGGAAGCAGCAATGAATGGAGTTTCATTGGAAAAGTACGCCAGCCAGCATCCGGAACTTCAAACGGCCCTTGACTTTTTCGGAAAACGCGTGTCATGATACAGGAAGAATTGATGATCGGCTTTTATGGTGATGACTTCACCGGCTCCACGGATGTGATGGAAGCGCTCACGCTCAATGGCGTTCCGACTGCTCTTTTTCTACAACCCCCGGACCCCGATGATATTGCCAAATTCAGACTTAAAAATTCACATGTCAGCAGCGACGGGAAATTAAAAGGTTATGGTATTGCGGGAATAACCAGACGTCAGACGCCGCTGGAAATGGATAATGAACTTCCATCCGTTTTTGAAAAAATGGCCAGGATACCTAGCCGGTATGTTCACTATAAAATTTGTTCCACGTTTGATTCCTCCCCACTCATTGGCAATATTGGACATGCGGTTGAAATTGCCTTGCGTTATTTCCCCGCTTCATTCATTCCCCTCATCGTGGGCATACCATTGCTCAATCGCTTTTGTGTATTCGGGAACCTATTTGCCCGTGTTGACGACCTGACATACCGGATAGACCGGCACCCAACCATGTCCAGACATCCGGTAACACCTATGGACGAAGCTGATTTGCGCAGGCACCTCGGGAAGCAAACAAAACGCGCGGTTCACCTGATCGATGTGATGCATCTGGATAATCTGAAAGTCTGCCGGAAGCTTTACAGGAAATTATCAAACCAGGGTGGCTATATTTTATTTGATGTGCTTACCAAACACCATCTTCACCAAATAGGAACGATGCTGGAAGAGGCAAGAAAAAACCCGCAGCAACTGCTTGTGGGGTCTTCCGGAGTTGAATATGCACTATGCTCACACTGGCAGGAAAATGGACTGACTAATAAATCCACGGTACCACTATCCACAAAAAAGGCAAACCGATACATGGTCGTCGCGGGCAGCTGTTCACCCGGCACCGCGAAACAAATACAGCATGGCCTTTCGCTGGGGTATGTCGGTATTCGTATGGACTCCGAAAATCTGATTGATAACCGTACACAGGAGATCACAAGATGTACAGAGGCCTGTCTGGATGTTCTTACAAAGGGAGGTGTTCCGATGCTCTTTACTGCCCTCGGCCCTGACGATCCTTGTATCCTGACAACAAGAGATAAACTTAGGCGGTCAGAAAATCAGGGAGACTCTATTGGTTCCCGTCTGGGAGGGGCACAGGGAGAAGTACTCAAGAGTATCATCGACCAGACCGGCAAACTCCGCATTACGGTTGCCGGTGGTGACACGTCAGGGTTTGTAACCCAGGCGCTCGGTATATATGCCCTGGAAGTTCTCATACCCATCGCCCCCGGAGCACCCTTATGCGTGGCGCACGCGAAGGACGACAAGTATGACGGGCTGGAAATGTCGTTAAAAGGAGGGCAAAACGGAAATTACCAATACTTCGAATTTGTACAGTTGGGGAAAGCACCCAATGAAGAATAATTAAACCAAAAAATAACCATGACTAAAGTAACCTTAGTAGGAGCCGGCGGCAAAATGGGCGTTCGACTCACCCGCAACCTGATCGCATCTCCTTATGACGTTTCTTACCTGGAAGTTAGTCCTGAAGGTATTGAACGTGTCAAACAAAACGGAGTCTCCGTTACGTCTGCTGAAGAAGCTATTCCTGACGCCGACATTGTTATCTTTGCAGTCCCAGATGTACTCATAGGAAAAGTGGTCAGCCAGTATGTGCCGAAGATGAAATCAGGAGCGATGGGTATGTGTCTCGATCCAGCCGCTCCATTGGCCGGACACCTTCTGCCCCGCAAAGACATCAGTTACTTTGCCACACACCCCTCACACCCTTCTGTCTTTAACTGGGAGCCGATAGAACAATCACACTACGATTACTTTGGTGGCATCGCAGCTAAACAGACTATTGTCTGCGCACTTATCCAGGGTAAAGAAGAAGACTATGCGCTGGGGGAGGCACTGGCAAGAACAATTTATGGTCCAGTGACGAAATCATTCCGCATCACTATTGAACAAATGGGAATCTTAGAGCCCGCACTTTCCGAAACCTTTGGCGCTGCGATGATCACCGTGATGAAAGAAGCCGTAGATACGGTTGTGGCAAAAGGCGTTCCCAAGGAAGCCGCCTACGAATTTTTTCTCGGGCACATTAATATTGAGTTGGCGCTGTTGTTCGGAAAACTTCCTGGTGGCCAATTTTCCGATGCTGCCAAGAAAGCCATCGAGATTGGGAAGCCTCAGTTATTTAAAGACGACTGGAAGCGTATCTTTGAAGACGACAATATCAAAGCGCAGATAAAGGCGATAACATAGACATCGGGCCGTAAAGTAATCGTAAAGAAATCATATTAATTATGCAGTCCACTCTTCTGACCCATGGATCACTTCATCCGTTCCCCAAATCAACCGTTGTAAAAGCCGGTACGTTGAAGGCACTTTATGAAAATGGATTCCTGCGTTACATCAGTCAGGGGGATACAGAAATTATCCGAATGATAAACCTTACCGTGCGGGACCACAACTGGCATACCGTCGTGCCGGAGATCACTTCCGAAAAAATTGAGTCTTCAGCGGACAGTTTTGTCATCGAATATGAAGCGCGCTGCCGGGAAGGTGCCGTTGATTTTCAATGGAAGTGTATCATTCGCGGAAACACGGATTCAACCATTACCTTCCATGCTGAGGGTAAGGCATTGAGCGCCTTTCGGCGGAATCGGGTTGGAATTACGGTACTTCACCCTATCGAATCATGTTCGGGTAAAGATTGCGTGATCACACATCCGGACGGAACAATACAAACAGACCCGTTTCCCGTTGCAATCAGTCCGTCTCAACCGTTCTTTTCGATACGTTCCATGGCCTGGAGTCCTGCTGAGGGTACAGAGGCTACCTTAAATTTTGAAGGAGAAATTTTTGAAACGGAAGATCAGCGGAATTGGCTCGACGCAAGTTATAAGACGTATTGCACGCCACTTTCAATACCTTTTCCTGTTGCCGTTAATGTGGGCGACGAGGTAAATCAATCCGTGCAATTGCTGGTAAACGGTCACAAAAAAGAATCGCAAGTATCAGCTAAACCGATAACCTTCTCGCTGGATCATGAAAAGCAGTTTCCATTTCCAAAGATTGGAATCCCGTTATCCCGTCTACCACACACTGATCAGATTATTGCCCGGATAAAGGCATTGCAAGTTGATTTCTTACGAGTGGAAATAAACGTTTCTGATCCCGGATACAATGATATCCTGAAGCAGGCCGCGGACATCGTATCAAAACTGGGTTGCCAACTTGAGGTAGTTTTGTTTCTCATTGACAATATCCCTGACGACCTGGTTCAAAGCTTACTACCCCTGTCGGAATATTTACTGGAATTGATTGTACTTCCCGCGAAGGCGAAAAGCGCAGATGCCAAACTTATCCGTGATATTGTTCCCGCTTTACGAAAACATTTTCCGGGCAGTAAAATCGGCAGCGGTACAGATGCTTTCTTTACCGAGTTGAACAGGTCCAGAACCCCGCCGGAAGACCTGGATTTTCTGACCTTCTCCGTCAACCCCCAGGTACACGCGTTTGATTTGCGAACGATGACAGAAAACTTACAAGCTCATCGATATATCATAGAGTCGTGTCGCGGATTTGCCGGTGGAAAAGCCATTCATGTTGGTCCAGTTACGCTGAAAATGCGTGCCAACCCAAATGCAACGTCACGGGTAGAGGAAATTGCAGATACCGAAGCCTTACCTTCCTATGTTGATACTCGACAGCTTTCTCTGTACGCCGCTGGCTGGACAATGGGTAGCTTCACGTATCTGGCGGAGAGTCAGGTGGAAGCCATTACATACTATCAGACCTGCGGATGGGCTGGTCTCGTGTCACACCCTGATGAAGCCTGGCCCAACCAATACGCAGTACCCTCTCCGTGTGTTTATCCTGTCTATATCCTATTACAGGAATTGTTGCGCCATAAGAATAAATATATCAAACCGTTCATCAGCAGTCATCCTTTGGTTATGGATGGCGTTGCTTTTGTTGACGAGGCTGGGAACGACACCATCTTACTGGCCAACCATACTCCGGAAGAGCAACATATTCCGTTTGCATTGAAAGGATTTAGGGCCAGGACGATTCACGCAGGCAATGTTTTGGGTTTGATGGAAGGGACAGCATCAATTGCCGACCAGATACCAGCACCCATTACTAATTCCATTGCATTACCTCCTTTCGCGCTGGTGCTTATCGATAAATGACCAATTCGGAAATGGGGCACGGAAAAAAATTTACGAAATAAAGGTGTGCAAGATTTTCTAAAGAAATTTCGACGCATCGCTCCAGAAAATACGACAGGTTCTGGAAACAGTACCATCCTGGTTTCCCTTGTCTACTGTCTCAACGTTGGCACCTCCCATAGCTTGATAGGCGATTCGTGCATTCCTGTTATCCTCAAACACCCAGAGATACATTTTTTTATTGTCTGCCTTTTCGCAAACATTTCTGGCGGACTCTTTGACCAACATTTTCCCAATTCCAAACTTCCGCAACGCCGGGGCGACGTGGAGGTTGTCAATTAAAGATCCAAAGTCGGGGTCATCGTTCAGGAACACACAACAGAATCCAACGATAACGTCGTCTGACATGGCAACAGTAATAAACTGGTTGTTTGCAGGAGCTTGTAATCTTTGATGCCACGTATCAAGGCGGTCTTTTTCAACCTCATAGTCCAGGTAGTGATCGCTTAAAATACCCCGGTACGCTTCCTTCCAGTTCTCCGAATGCAGTTTCGCGATGGCTGTGTAATCAGAAAATTGCGCTTTTCTTAACCTGATCATTGTGCGGTTTTTGATAATCTCAAAAAATTAGAACCCTTTAGATATATTAGCAGAAGGCTTTTCAATATTTCATTGCCTTCGCTCTCATTCAGTTACTTTCAGACGTGGCTGTCCGCAGACCGCCAGCGATCAAAGAGGCAATTGTTCCCAAAATTAAATTTATTTATTTATTTGAACTGCCCGGTGTGGACTCATTGAATTCTTTCCAGGCTTCACCTCCATCAGCAGAGCGACCAAATGATACGTTTTCAAGTTGTCGATCAAACGTAAGGCTATCGATGGTGCGTCCATCATTATAGTAGAGACCAAGGAACTCACCATTATGCGAGAGCTTGAATTTTATATGAAGAGGTCCCTGAGCGGTATCGTCATCGGCCCATAACACGAGAAACCCTCCCGGCTGAATGGTGGTTAGGGTACTATTAGTTGTAGGGATCTGATACCCTAACGGGTTATCGCGGTCCTGTGACACATACATCCCTCCAATGTCTACAGGTTTTTTTTCAGCATTATGGATCTCAATCCAATCATCAAACTCCTCACGCCCGCCGTCGGTGTCGGGACAGCAAGCCATGTTGTTTGCCATGATCTCATTGATGTACAATTTTGGCACTCTCTCTTTCAATGAAAAATATACCCAGGCAGCAATTAGTATTACCGTCAATCCAATCAGACCATAGGCATTCATCGAACGAGTCATCCTGTAATTTTTATAATCAGCGTATAAATATAGCCCTTTTCGCTTATTCGTAAGGCCTGGTTCCCTTAGCAAAGGACCGCTTCACCATATAATTTGGTCTGAAAGGGGAAAGATTTAGTATATTAACCGATCCCATTTCCAATGGTTCTTGAAATTGTAATAACCTTTAAAATTTGACTCTATGAATTCTCGTCGTCGCTTCATTAAGAAAATCACCACTTCTGCATTCACCATACCGTTTGTACCTGCCTTTGCAAAGGCCTCCTCTAAACAACCGGGCTTACCTTATCAGGGACCCGTTCTTCGGGTAGCGATAATGGGGTTAGGAAGTTATGGAACCCGCGTGGCCGATGCCATGCAGACCTGCAAGATGGCAAAATTGGTAGGCGTTATTAGTGGTACACCGTCTAAAGTGAAAGACTGGCAGAGCAAATACAAAATCCCTGAGAAGAATTGTTACAACTACGAAAATTTCGATGCCATAAAAAACAACCCGGACATAGACGCCGTGTACGTTATCACTCCCAATTCATTGCATAAAAGCCAGGTTATCCGTGTAGCCAAAGCCGGCAAACATGCGATTTGTGAAAAGCCAATGGCGCTGAACGCCATAGAGGGAAAGGAAATGGTTGACGCCTGTAAGAAAGCAAACGTCAAATTACTGGTTGGATACAGAATGCACTTCGAAGCGAAGACGCTTGAAATCTTACGTATGCGCAGGGAAAATGAGCTTGGTAAGGTGTTGTTCTTCCAGGGACTGTGTGGCTTCCGGATTGGTGATCCCAATCAATGGCGTTTGAACTACAAGCTGGCCGGTGGAGGTTCCATGATGGACATTGGAATTTATGCCGTCAACGGTTCGCGTTACATGGTTGGGGAAGAGCCTGTCTGGGTTACTGCGCAGGAGACAAAAACTAATTTTGAAAAATTTAAGGAAGGTGTCGATGAAACTATTCAGTTTCAGTTTGGCTTTCCCAGTGGAGCGGTTGCATCCTGTCTGTCCACGTACACCATGAATAATCTTGATCGTTTCTTTCTCAATTGCGAAAAAGGTTTTGCGGAAATGCAACCCTCAACAGGTTATGGTCCTATTAAAGCCCGGACTAACCAGGGTGAATTGACTCATGAGCACATTACCCATCAGACAGTGCAAATGGATGAAATGGCTGCGATAATCCTGAATGGCAAACAGCCTGTTGTTCCCGTTGATGGTGAAGAAGGACTCAAAGATCTAAAGATCATCGACGCCATATACCTGGCTGTAAAGACTGGCAAAAAAGTGGAGTTGAAGTAGGTATCCTACCGACTCTATTTAAATATTTAAAGAGCGCAAGAACATGTAACCGTTCACTGCGCTCTTTTGCATCTGGGGTGTTGAAAGAATGAAGGCATCTATGATTACGACACAGTAGTGAGTATGCCGATAACTGATTTTTTCACCGCGGAGCCGCAAAGATGCAAAGGTTCGCAAAGCACCCTTAATCATTACCGATTTACTGATATAACGGAATCAAACAATTTTCTTAGCGCTACTCCGCGTCTTAGCGCCTTTGTGTTAACACCCACACTCTAGCACACACCCAACGAGCATCAGTACGGATCGTTACGCACCAAATGAACTCGTATCAAAGACCCTTGCCGGTAGCTGCCCAATAGATTCCTCCGTATAGATGATCCAGAAACGTCTGGTCTGAATAGACTAATGGAATATGACCTAAAGCTGTATAGAAAGCGCGGCCACCATCATGGGTATGATACCAGGAAATAGGATGAAAACTGCCCATTCCTTTGCTCTCTTTTTCACCCCACTTTACATAGGGGTCATAAGTCTTTTCATCAATACTCACAAGGAAGTGCAAATTATCTGCTTTGCGTTCACCAAAATCATACCACTCGTCCGTCCACAAAAGTTTCTTCGGAAACCGTTCCATTCCCGGAAAGTTGCTATCCTCTACCTTAAGGTATGCCGTCTGCTGCTGAGGATGAATCTTGAACATCATGCCCACCAATTTGGTATACCACGGCCACTCATATTCCGTGTCCGTTGCGCTATGTACTCCAACAAATCCCTTCCCCGCCCGAATGAATTTCTCAAAAGCGGCTTGTTGTTCCTCGTTTAATATATTTCCGGTTGTGTTAAGGAAAATAACGGCACTATACTTTTCCAATGCCTTATCATTAAAAATGGATGCATTCTCATGCCAGTCTATGGCAAAAGTATGGCGGCTTGCCAGTTGGCGTACAGCTGTTACGCCATCCAGTATAGATTCATGATGGAATCCGTCCGTCTTCGTGAATAGTAAAACTCTGAACTGTTGTGAAAAAACAGTCGATGAGATTAACAGGAGTAACTGCAACAATAAAATGTTTCTGATTATTCTTTTCATACTGGTGATGTTGATTTTAGTTCCTAAATATACAGATTCATGATTACCGTTCTGTTCCCGACGCCTCCCTCAATAAGACTATAATTTTCTGTCGGCAGGAATCCTCAATGAACGGTATCCTGTTTTTTTCAGGTATTTTATTGCCAGGTTGTTCCCCGAGCCGGCCGTTCCCTCAGAAAGAATCCATGTATTTACTTAAAATCAGTGTACCCAGACAACCGTGTTGTTACACTCCGTATTTTAGCACTTTATTGAATCCAATCATGACAAAAGAGGAGTTGCTGGCTGAATTGGGCCACAGGACCTACGTGATGCTTAAGCCATCGACAATTGAAGGAGTCGGCGTTTTTGCCGTTAAGGATATTCCTAAAGGTTGCCGGGAAATGTTCAGCAAACCCACGTCACCTGATGAATGGATCTCCCTTTCCATACAAGAGGTTGAAGAACTGCCTAGCCACGCACGGGCTTTGGTTGGAAACTACTGCCTATTTGACGACCAGAATTACTTTGTCCCGCGACAGGGATTCAAAAGCATCGACCTCTCACTATTCCTGAATCATTCCGACACGCCAAACATACAATCCATCCACGACGGTGACTACTTTGAAGCACTCCGCGACATCCCTGTCGGTGAGGAGCTACTGATCGATTACGGCACCATCGTGGACGGAGAATAGAATTTACTTTTTTTATTTCGAAGCACGCTCGCGAGTTGATCCCCCTCGTTGAGCAGGCTGATAACTTCCAGATTTAGGAGAACTTTGGCGTATCTCCTGATTGCTTCGCTGGATGTTGCTTCGCGAATTCTCCTGAGTGGAACGTTGCTTTTGGAAATTCAGACTTTGACTTTCTCTTCCCTGACTGCTCCGTTCGTAATTGGATTGTGGTCTTTCCATTTGCATCCGCTGAGGCTGTTGAGCCGGAGTCCGCCTCATGGGAGTTTGATCCGCCTGTTCACGTTCCCGCTGATAAGTTTGATTACGCTGCGTTCCACTTCCGTTCTCAAAACGGTTGGTTGGCTTCTGTAGCTCTCGTTCGCGGCTCAGTTCTTCCCGATTGAATTCATTAGTCCTGTTGTACCCGGACCTACTTTCATTTCTGGTATCCGGTAAACGGTTTGGCTGGTTCGAACTCCTTCTCAAATCCTCAATGGATTCAAACCCGTCCGAACCCGATTGCCTTCCTGATGGTAAATCGCCACCACGGTTGTCGGGTCTGCTTCGATAATCCTGGCCAGACCAGTTTTTCTCTTCATTTCTTTCACGTGAGAATTCTGTAGCCTGCCCACGGCGTGATTCAACCTGCTCCATCCTTCCATTCCCGTTTTGTCTAACATACTGTGAAGGCATGGCGCGTGTTCTCGTTTCGCGTGAATTATCGATTTCAGGCTTGTAAAAACTCACTGTCCCACGGTCAATCTCCGCTCTGCCTGGACGGCGTCTTTCTTCAATCTGATATACATCTACCCGCGTACGTCCTGTTCTCTCCATTTCGCTCCGCGATGGGCCGGTAAAGTAGGTACGTCTACGTGAATCCGTATAGTTGTGCGTGATTACGGTAGTGTTATTTATGATGTTGATCACTTGAGTTCGTGGCACACAATGATGATGTACCGTACGATAGGTGATGTATCGGTTAGGAACAAAGTTCCAGTAATTGTGAGGTATACGATGGTAATAACTCACTGACACATTCATTCCAAAACCGGGCATCAAAGGAGCCCAACCATAATATCCTCCTCCACCTCTCCAGGCTACCCATGCAGGTGCCCATTCGGTATCCGGTATCCAAATCCAGCCGTGAAAATCATCGTAGAACCAACGACCGTAGTGAAACGGTGCCCATCCCCATGAATAGTCAGATACCCACGTGTTTCCATATTCCGTATTTACCCAATACCCGTTGGTTGAATACGGTGTAAAACCCCGGTCAACGCGCGGCATCCAGACATAGCCATAGCGGTTATGCTGCATCCACGTACCATGCGGCTGCAACTCATCGTAAAACACCTGAAGGGAAACACTTCCCTGAGCCGTACTTGTATTGATAGCAAATCCACTTGTTAATAGGGTCATCATCACTATAACCAAGCCCTTACTCCATACCGTTTTCATAGTTGTAATGGTTAAACTACCAGGTATAGAGTAAAAATTATGCCAGAATCAGTTTTTGTTCAAAACAGCCTGGTAGTCAGCATTCAGGAACGAGTAGCAGTGCTAAAAACACTGCTTTCCGGAGGGATTACGATGTCTTACTTCTTGGCTGCCAGATATTCTCCAGATTCTCCTTTTTTTGCCAGGGCCTTCATTTCATCATTTGCAACTACGGCCACCTCAACCCGACGATTGGCTAGTCTCCCTTCCACAGTTCCATTGGTGAAAAGAGGTTGTTTGTTTCCATACCCTTTTGATCGCAGGCGATTAATGCTGATCCCCTCCTTGACCAAAAAGTTCTCCAGGCTCCTGGCGCGTTTGTCGGATAACATTTGATTATATATTGCTTCGCCGGTGTCATCGGTGTGTACCTCGATGATTGCATAGGAATGGTGAAATTTATTCAGTGTCCTGGCCAGGCCTTTTAGTCGGGCTCTGGCGGCCGGTGGGAGCTCATACGAATCCGGTTCGAAAAGAGATTGTGATGGAAACGTGATCAGTATTCCTTCGGCGTTTCGGTCCACTGTGGTTTCTTTCAGCGAACGTCTGAGTTCATCTGCCTGTTGATCCATTTGTTTGCCCACTATAGCACCTGCTGCTCCACCAATAGCGACGTTATCCATGGCCATGATTATCGTACGATTCAGGGGGGCTACTTCTTTGACTGCGACTTCCACCTGCGTGGTGTCTCTTTCCCCGGACGACTGACTGAAGCCTGCGGTGGGTACATATAGAGACTTGACGAACAAGACAGAAGCCAATATTACCATCCGATTCATAAGTTTTTAGATTAAAGCCACCCTTTATGTGAAAAGGGAGAAAAGTAACCCGACAACCTGTGAAAAAAAATGTTGGAAAGCTCCCGTTACAACGGCTACCCGTTCACTCCACCCTGGACTTTGTTCGCATAGCAATAAGTGGCAGCAAGTAGCTTATTTTTCATAAAGTTTCATCCTCTTTGAAAGTTTGTTGATAGATTCAGCCATCCGGTCAATTTTCGTGTCCTCTTTTTTTGCGGAATAGATCCAGTCAACATAAAACTTCTGTTCACTTTCGGATAGCGAGTTAAAAAATTCCAGTGCAGCGGGCTCATCCCTCAGACAAACCAACAGCTCGGAAGGAACATCCAGCGGCTCATTGTCTGGGTATAGAATCACATGAACATAATCACCTTCAAACTTTTTAATCTTCTTGCGAATCTCTGCTTTCACCGGCAAGAATAGTCTTCCGTTGCCCATCGGCATCAGATGGTATTTTCTTATTTCATACCCATCAATAGTACCTCGCACTTTAACCCACCCAAACGGAGCTTTTTTGTCCTGCTTGATTTCAGGAATCTGGGCAAATGTCCAGCCTCCCTTACCCTGAAATCTCTCCAGCCGGTATTTTTTGTTAATCAGCGGTTTCATACACAATCCATTCACTAATCTTGTCTCTCAAAGTTCGGAATTATATTTTATTAGGTGCCGATATGTTTCGGGCTCTGCTGAAATGTCCTTAAAATACTTAATAAGCTGAATTATCCTTAAAGACCTACCTTTGAGTTTCAAAAAAGAAAAACCATCATGATACGCAACGGTGTATTGTCGACGCTCGTAACCTGCTGCATCATTTTCCAGATAGATGCTCAGTCTACGGATACCTTGTTTTTACAAGCGGCCATTAAGAAATTGCATAACGCAAAAGCTTATACCGTAAAAGTTGCTGAACTGATGCCTGACGAGTTCTATCAATTCCGCCCTGCAGAACAGGAAATGAACTTCGCAGAGCAACTGCTTCATTTGTCAGCAAATTTGGGCTGGCTTTCCTCCTCCTATCTGATTGACGGACAGAATCCGGTTCAAAAGTCGAACATGACAACCTTTCGAAAGGACTCGGTTATCGCCGTCGTTAAAAAAACGTACGATTATGCACTCCGCGCACTTGAACATTTTCCCCCCGAACGGTTGAAAGAACCTGTCACTTTTTTTTCCGGGCCTATGAACAAGCTGCAAATCATCAATCTGATTAACGATCATCAGACCCACCATCGCGGACAGTTACTGGTTTACCTAAGACTGAAGAATATAAAGCCTCCTGACTATGTCGGATGGTAAACAGGTTATCTCTGATGAAATAGTATTCGGTACCGGAATTGGTCAATGAAATATCTTGTCGATGATTTTTGCAGAGTTCAGGCACATCGGAATACCTGCACCGGGGTGTACCGTGCCACCTGCAAAATACAGACCTTTAATTCTGCGGCTGAAATTCGGGTGGCGAAGAAACGCAGCAAATTTATTGTTGGAACTATTGCCAAAGATGGCACCAAATGCACTCGAATATCGCTGCCGAATCAATGGCGGCGCAAGTACATCTTCAAATTCAATGAGTGGTTCAATATCTATCGAAAGCATACGATTGACTTTCGAAATCACATTCTTACGGGTCCGGTTGATGATTTCGTTCCAATCCTGATTTTGATCATTTGGTGCCGTTACCAGCGCGAACCAATTCTCACCGTCTGGCGGGGCATCGCCTTTTACATGTTTGGAGGTTATACAAATGTAAACCGATGGGTCATTACTGATGTTGCCACCCTTAAATACCGTATTGTATTCCTGGTATTCATTACTGGAGAAAAGCATATTGTGGATGTCCAACCCTGGATGGAGGCCCTTCACACCCCAATAAAAAGCAATGACAGAACTGGATTTCGGCTGGTTTAAAATCCGGGTAGGTTTTTTCTCGCGGGGTAAAAGTCTTTCATAGGTGTAATAAACATCCATATTGCTAATTACCCGGTCGTAGGGATGTTCCCGGCCCTTTATCTTTATTCCCTTCGCAACTCGGTCCCGGACCAGAATTTCCTCTACAACCGAATTGTAATAAAAGCGCACGCCAATATCCTCGGCAAGTTTCACCATTGCCTTTATAATCGAAAACATTCCCTTATCAGGCATAGACGTCCCGAGGTTCAGAACCAAATGCGAAATCAGGTTCAGGGTAGCAGGAGCTACCAGTGGGTTTGAACCGACGTATGATGCGTAATAATCAAAAAGCTGGATAACGTTGGGGTCTTTAAAGAACCGCTTGTTCCCTTTATGCATTGAGTTAAAAGCATCGATCTTATGAAAGTTTAATATGCCTGAAAGAAACTGTTTTTTGAGATAATTGCCTGCTTTATGCAGGGAGTTTTCGATGAACACTTCATTCGTAATATCATACTTGGTGGAAATATCCTCGAGATATCTCCAGAAACTTTCTTCCGTGTCCGTAGTCTTTTCAACAATTTCCTTTGCAAACCTTTCCCTGTCCGCATAAGCAGTTATGCACTTGCCACCTTCAAAAAAATATTTGAAGGATGTATCCAGCCTGGTATACGTGAAGTAATCGCGAGGGTTCTTACCGGCCAGCTCAAAAAGTTCATCAATTAAATGAGGCATAGTGAAGACTGACGGGCCCAGGTCAAAGCGGTAACCGTTCCCTTTTTTTTCAGTCAACTTGCCCCCGGCAAACGCATTTGCCTCAAAAACATCAACATTAAAACCGCGTGATTTTAAGCGTATGGCTGTGGCCAATCCCGCAATTCCAGAGCCGATTACAGCACAATTCATTAATGAAGGCCTAAAAAAGATAGGTAAAACATGATTGGGAGGCAATAATAGCAGAATTTACGGGTATTATTTGGCAACGCAACGAGGATTTATTTATGTTGGCGGTCTTGTTTACATCTGCTGTTGTCAGGGCTAGCGCACTTGCTTTTCGTCTGGCTCAGTTACTTTTACCTCAAGCGGGAATGAAATTTTTAAGTATGAGTGTTATACCCCATGCAGTTGACATTACCCTCAGCATCCTGCGACCAGGAAGCATAAATCATTTCCATGAAAGACATTTCAGTTGACAGTATCTCGCAGGAACTTTGTTCCTTTATCAGGACCATGATTGTAGACAAAAAAATTATTGTAGAACCTAAAACGGATTTCAGTCAGATTGGTATAGATTCCTTATCCCTGATCGAATTGGTATTGTTCGTGGAACGGAAATTCCAAATTTCCCTGCCTGAAGAAGATCTTTTGCCTGAGAATTTTAAGTCTGCCGAAACGCTGGCACAGTGCGCCTACAGGCATCTCACCAAATGATCAATTCAAACAACGGAAGGATCCTGTTAACCGAAGCAGATTGCTTCCTTGAAACACTTGAGAAATGGCATATTAACCGCACCGGACTCTCTACAAACGTTTGCCGGTATTTGCTGGAGTTGAAAGGTACCTTTGACGCCGATACATTTAATTCAAAAATAAATTCCAACAAGGATATCCTTTGGCTAGCCTCGCTTACCAAACACAAACCGCACCCGTTTGCATTGCCTGTCTGGAGAAAAACAAAATCGATCACAGAAATTCCCATGCGAATTCATAAGAGTGATGAACTGATTCCAGACGAAATTGTAAACCGCTCGATGCACATGGACGAGTCTGCCATTTGCTGCGACGTCGTGTATCGCACAAATGGAGATTCAGCGTTGATATTTTCATGGCACCACTTATTGATGGATGGATATGGGGTAGTGCTTCTCCTTAGACAACTTGCACAGGATGCGGCAGCGCCTCTGCATCATGTGCTGGAGGAAGAACCCAAAGAACGTTTGCGATTGACGCAACTTGTCAACGCTGCCCGCGCTAAATTTTTTGTAGACCGAATTTCAAAAAAACCATTATCCACTATTGCACCTGATTCCACTACCGGAACACTCCATCAAAAAGTCAGGACCATCCGTTTTACCCCTGACGAAACCAGACAGCTGGAGAAGATTGGTCCAATTCTGGGAGCTCCGTTTGGAGGTAGCCCAGTATACCTGGCGAGTGCGGCGAGGGCAGTTGAATCCATTTTACGGTCAATGGATATTCCTGTTCACGACTTCTGGATTCCGGTTCCGAGAGACCAACGCAAAAAAGGATCGTCCGGGCCATTGCTCGGAAATCACCTTTCATTCTTATTCTATCGGCTGAAAGCAGAAGATCTTGGCAGCCTGGAAAGAACGGTCCGTTCAATAAACCACCAGATGGTTGATCAGATAAAAAGTAAAATGTCTAAGGATTTCGATATCCTCATGAAATACATGCGACGAACACCTACCCCTCTTTACTATTATTGGATCAAAGGCCCGCAAGGCCGTTCACTGGCAAGTTTTCTTCTTACAGCAGCAGCTGACCATCCTGACGATTTTACAACATTCGCCGGGCATACTATCAAAGATGCCTGGAGTTTTCCGCCAGGTATTCATCCTCCCGGACTTAACTTCGCTTTTATGCGGTTCCGGGAAAGTTTGCATATCATGGTAATATATTTTGAAGAAGTAATTTCTGCGCTTGAAATTGAGCAGCTCGAAAAACAACTCCGGCAAGACTTGCTTACCAACCGAATTAAAGAGACAGCAAAATTCTAAATTTAGAAGAAGGCCCCTCGCGCTGAATTCGTGTTGCTGAATACACGGTAATCTTATTTAACTTTGCCAGTCGAGGGCCCTAAAGCCATCCGAAATTCATGATAGTTCATACGGATATAGTTGTCGTTGGCGGAGGTGCCTCAGGAATTGCAGCAGCTATCGCTGCAGCCTCTGAAAAGCGAAAGGTTGTGCTCCTTGACAAAAGTGATTCTCTGGGAGGGGATTCCATAAACGTAAATGTTGGAACGATATGCGGCGCCTTTTACCGATCCTTTTCGGGCAGGCCTGGCGCCGTCGGTTATCCATTTTGTAAGGTATTTCTGACAACCCTGAAAGAAACAGATGCAACCGCCAGTCCCCGTGAGCATACAGAAGGACTCTACATTATTCCCTATGAACGGAGTGCATTACTACAGGTATATGAAACGAGTCTGAACCAGGCCGGCGTCGAAGTGTGGACAAATACCGTGTTGCAGCATATTGACATAGACGGAAGAAAAATAAAGAGTTTAACGGTGATGACAAATGGGAAGCCCTTATCCGTGACGGCTTCTGCAGTAATTGATTGTAGTGGAAATGCTATCGTTTCTCAACTTATTGGACTTGATATTTACCAGGAAGCATCTTACCAGGCGGCCGCACAGATCTTTCGTGTTGCCGGTATTCATCAGCCAAATGATTTTATACTGAACATAGCCATCAAAAAGGCCATTGTGAAAAAATCAGGAGAGATGGGCTGGCCAAAAAGTTACAGTCAGCTCGGTATCGTACCCGGTTCCCTGCGAAATGGAAAAGTCGATTTAAAACTTCCGCTGCCGGTACCTGTCACAGCCAGGATTATCATGAATAAACACCTATTGGAAAACCGGCGGCGCGTGAACGAACTCTTTGAGGTATTAAAATTCGAAGTGGAAAGTTTTCGTGACGCAACGTTGGAAACTATTTTTCCTGAGCCAGGTATTCGAGTACTCCAGCGTTCCAAAGGAAGATATACGCTGACTGAGGACGATGTGCTAAGGTGCAGGAAATCACCCACAAGTATTGCAACGGGCACGTGGCCAATTGAAGAGTGGGGCATCGACGGCGAGATAAACATGGAATACTTTGAACCCGATAATGGATACAGTATCCCTGCGGAATGCACCATCTCTGATGCACTTGATAATTTGTACTTCGCCGGAAAAAATATATCAGCGACACCCCGGGCGATTGCCAGTGCCCGTGTGATCGGAACGGGACTTCAGACCGGTTATGCAGCCGGCAAGTTGTCCTGCGCAAAATCAAAAGATGAACAACATCAGATAGCATCCTCCCTTCATCATGAACTTGAAAGACTCTGATCAGCTCGTCTACAACACGTTAGCACATGCCGCTGCCCTCTGGCCAGATCAACTGGCCATCGCTGATGAATATGGAGTCCTTACCTTCAAGGAGTTGTATGAGCATACCGAAAGGTTGAAAAACAAGTTGCTAAACAATAAAAGTATCCGGGAGAATGGCCTTGCCCTTATCACGAATAATAACCGCTATTTTATAATCGGATTATATGCAGGAATAGCATCCGGTTGTGTAGTGATGCCGTTGGCACACTATCAGCGTCCGGAGGAAATTAAGAAGGCCCTACTGGAAGCCCGGATTCATTTTATTCTCTCCGATAATGCCGAGATGGCGGCGCTGGGGAAACACTCCGTAAAGAGTGAACTCTTTAAACACCCCCTCTATTTCAGTGAGACCGGATTCAGTACAGAAGAGAAAACAGTCCCGTTCATTTCTAACGCGGCAGTTATGCGCTTTACATCGGGGACTACCGGAGATGCCAGGTGTGTTGTTCTTTCGCATCAGACAGTATTGGATAGAATCGAGGCCGCTAACGCAGGATTACAGCTGACTGCCGGGGACCGCATTATCTGGGTTTTGCCAATGGCCTATCATTTTGTGGTTTCAATAATACTTTATGTGCGTTACGGTTGTGGTATAATTGTGTGTGATGATTTTCTTGCAGAGAATATCCTGGAGAAAGCATCCATGTATGCAGGTACGCTCCTCTATGCTTCGCCGATGCATATACGGTTGCTGGCGTCGTATAAAAAATCCGTTCGGTTGCCGGCATTACACAAAGTGATTTCTACAACGGCAGGAATAAGCCCGGTGACATGTAAAACATTCGAGGAAAAATATGGAGTACCGGTGAGTCAGGCATTCGGCATTATTGAAGCCGGCCTACCCATTTTGAATCTTCGTCACTCCAGTGAACATCCGGAAGCAGTAGGGTTTGGCTTGCCTTCGTTTACAGTATCGATTCTGGATAATAAAAATCAGCCGCTGCCGCCAGGAGAGACCGGTAATTTAGCAATAAAAGGTCCGGGACTATTCGATGGTTACCTAAGCCCTCCGACAAAAAGAGAGGAGGTTTTAACAAATGGCTGGTTCCTCACAGGCGATCTGGCGTCCATGCAGGCCGACGGATTGGTGGAGATAAAAGGGCGAACCAAGAATGTTATTAATGTACTCGGCAACAAAGTGTTTCCAAACGAAGTAGAAGATGCGATAAATCTTTTCGATGGAATTATTGAGTCTAAGGTATACGGGCAAAAGCACTCGCTGATGGGCGAGGTAGTAACTGCCGATGTTGTCCTGAAACCAAAAACGAATTTTGACGCAGAGATACTAATCCAGCACTGCCGTCAATTGTTGTCACCTTTTAAGATTCCCCAGCGCATCCATATCGTAGACCATATTGAGATGACGACGAGCGGAAAGATCAGGAGGTCCTGATCGGGAGTGCATATCCAAAGGCCTCAAATGCAAACCACCATTCTTTTTTAATCTTCTCCCGCAAAGCATCATCCATTTCCAAATAGGTGTTGGTTTTGTAATCGGCCGTCGTTCTTAGTTCTTGCTGAAAAAAAGGGAGCGCCTTTTTATACGAACCTAACGACAAATAATCATATATCTTATTTACCGATTCAAGAGGTGATGCAACGAAGTCTTCATAAGAGATTTCAATCAATTGATTTGCAGGTATCAATGATCTGTCGTGCAGGTATTTTTTATACATATTCCGGTAAGCATATAAAATATGTTCCTGAATAAATGTGGTCTCCACTTTTTGAAAACCGATCAGAGGGAGGATTTTCTCGTAAAGCCGCTCGTTCGATAAATAAACCTGAAACGGATCTCTGTATATATGGATAAATCTGGCGTCTGGAAAAAGCTCGTACAACTCCTTGAGCCGGCCCGTATTCGCCGGACTTTTTAGCAGCAAGGTTTTTCCCGGGTACTTCAGGCTCAGCTTCCTGAGAAGAAAACAAAAGTGACGTTTCCAGTAATCCTTGATCTTCGGACTTCCACCAGCAAACGTAACGTACGAATCAAATGCTTTATAAATATTTCTTGGAAAATATAGTCCGTGTACCCACGATGCATTACAAATATTGCCCATAGCGAACTCTTCTTCAATGGGTAAATCGGATCCAACTTTTACATTATCCTGTGGACGGGTTTTTGGCATCGATGACTGAAGTATTCGTTCCGTAAACTTTCCAGCAGTAAGAAAAACATTAGGCAACAATCCCTCCGCAGTGGAGCAAAAGGCAAAATCGGGATCCTTGCTTAGAACATATTGAAGGAAAGTAGTGCCACTCCGTGGATGCCCCAGAATAAAAATGGGAGGATTCACTTTAGTATTCCGTATCCGCTTTGAGTAACGGAGAGACTCCCACACCTGGATTGGCACATTTAGCAGAACAGTAACGGTAATAAACAGTGCCTTTGGCCAATATTGGATATCAATCGAAAATTTATTTTTCCAGAGCAGGTGCATCCATACTGGCATACTGATTCCCAATGCGGTATGCATCGGCAGATTAAGGTAATCCTTCAGTCGATAGCGGATGTTCATGCTCTTCGCAAGTTACAAAACCAATCACGATAATGCGTGAGCGCCGGGAATATTGACAAGCTCGCATTCCCAATACCCTGACACTTTGGGGTAAGGTTGTGTTATCTATACCGGCTTTGATCCATCGGAGGCCTTAGCGCACTAAAATTCCAAACCTGCTATTCGCGAATCACCCGATCTGCCTTATATTTACCTCGATTGACTTACCATGAGGAATATCGCGAAGCTTCTTATCCTTGTTGCTATCACAAGCTCCCGCCCTCTATATTCACAAACTTTCACGCTGGAGGGTAATGTAAAAGAAGTCGGGTCGGGTGAACCCATCATGTTTGCTCATGTCTTTCTCAAAAGTATCCAGGCAGGCACCACTACAGACACCACCGGCCACTTCAGGCTTAAAATCGAACGAGTAAAAAAAACAGACACCCTGATTGTGTCTTACCTCGGCTACCACAGTGAAAAAATAGCAATCGGTCCCGAGACACCCACTAACCTGGAAATTCGACTCCGCCCACAATTCACGCAAATGCAGGAACTGGTGATTCTCGCAGGAGAGAATCCGGCGTGGGCGATGTTAGAAAAGATTGTCAGAAACAAGGAACGCAACAATCCTGAATCACGCCAGCGCTATTCGTGTGAAGAATACTCCAAGATCAGGTTTGATCTCAATCATTTTACCGAGAAGATCAAACAAAACATTCTGGTTAGACCTTTTGACTTTATCTGGGACGATGTCGACACTACTTCCGACGGCGTAACCTATCTCCCTATTCTGCTGGTCGAAAAAAAGATAGACCATTATTATCAACGGTCGCCCAGAAAAAACCGGGATGTTGTAAAAGGTGTGAACACAACGGGATTAAAGGGTCCGAAGATCATGAACTTTGTCGAGGATTTGTACCTGACACCAAACCTGTACGACAACTTTGTGGTTATTCTCGATAAGAGTTTTCCAAGTCCTATCAACGATAATTTCAAGAGTCACTATGATCACTATCTGGACAGCGTACTGATCGACAGTACGTATTACTACCAGATAACTTTCCAACCGAAATATAAACGCGAGTTGGCCTTTACAGGTGAAATGCTGATTGACCCCACCTCCTATGCAATCGTTGAAGTAGAGTTACGATTCGATATCATGGCGAATGTAAATTTTGTTCGGAGTTACTGGGTAAGTCAGCGGTATGAAAAAGTAAACGATAAAGACTGGATGCCGGTTGAGTCACAAGTCATAGGAGACTTTACCGTGGTAGAAAACTCATCGGAGATGACTGGTTTTTTTGGAAGAAAAAATTCTTCGTACCGTAATTATCAGATAGACATTCCGATTTCTCGGGAGGTTTTCAAAGGGCCTGAGCTGGTTATTCAGGACGACAGTGCAACTGAGCGCAGTCCGGATTATTGGGCGTCGAACCGGCACGCGGAGTTGACGGACAAGGAAGAAGGAGTGTTTGAAATGGTGACGAAGCTGGAAAAAGATCCGGCATTCATGATCCGAAAGAACCTTGTCATGACCGTCGTAACCGGCTATGTTCCGCTGAAGAGTCTTGATATCGGAAATTTCTATACCTTCTATAGCTATAATGTAGTTGAACACTCACGGGTGAAGTTCGGATTCCGGTCAGGAAAAAAATTGAACTGGCCCGTTCAGTTTTCCTCGTATGGTGCATACGGGATGCTGGACGAAGAATGGAAATACGGTGTTACCGCCGACTGGAGTTTTGGACGTGAGAAAAAGAAGCAGAAACGGATTGGCGTTTCCTACCGGTATGACATCGAGCAATTGGGAAGGAGTTTTAATCAAATCAGCATTGATAACGTACTCACCTCTTTTATACAATATGGTGCCGTAGCTTCACGGAATTATGTAGCCGACTTCACCGCTTACGTCGAAAACAACTGGACACCTGGTTTCCTTACCCGCTTAAGTTATTTCAACAACACTATTTCTCCCACACCGGGCAATATGTTTATCGTCTCCTATGCGAATATGGATTCACAAGTGTCTTCTTTTAATGCTGCAGGAATTGGGGCTACGCTGAAATTCAATTACCAGAAGATCAATTTAAACGGCAAGTATTATAACAAAGAGGATACGAAGGTTATTTTCAGGAAGTTTCCGGACCTGGTGGTGGATTTGCAATGGGCGGACCAGCGGTTTAATTCAGAATTAAACTTTACCAAATTGAATCTGCAACTGAGACAGAACGTAAGGCTGCAAAAACTCGGCTATTTTCAGTATTCCATCGAAGCTGGAAAAACCTGGGGCACAGTTCCATACCCCTACCTGAATATTCCCTTTGGAAACCAGTTGATTCTGCACGACGATGAAGCGTTTAACCTTATGAATTTCCTGGAGTATGCGTCCGACAGATTTGTCTCGGTTCATGCGCAGCAGCATATCGGTGGATTGCTAATGGATCGGATACCGCTTCTTAACAAACTCAAGTGGCGGAATTTCGTTTTTGCACGCGCCTATTGGGGAGACATTACCGATAAAAATAATAGCAAAACCTATCGGTTCCCGGAAAACCTAAGGGCGCTGACCTATGGCTACTACGAAGCCGGATTCGGCATTGAAAACATTTTCAAGATTGCCCGTGTCGATTTCTCCTGGCGTTTCACGGACAGAAACGCACCGGATATTTATACCTTTATTGTCAAACCGTCGTTTCGGTTTTCGTTTTGATTACGGATACAATTCTTTTACTCCGCCCTTCAGGTTGTACAGCACGTTTACCTCCTCTGCAGTCAGCGCCCTGTTGAAAAGAGCGATATCGTCCATAAGACCGATATAGTCACCGGTTCCTAATCGCATGGTTACTTTAGAAACATCCCAGCGAAAAGGCTCGCGTATGGGTCCGGAACGCCCGCGATACTCACCGTCAATGTAAAGCTTAGCCCTTCCAATATCCGTACCGTTCAACTCCCAGGTAATCACAACGTGCGTCCATTTATCCCTTTTGAATGGCGGTTCGGAAATTTTCGCCAGATGCCAGAAAAACTCTTCACCTGCTCCCTGCTTTTTGTTCACATCCCAGACGGCTTCATCTCCCAGCACACCCAGCCTGAAATCAGGCGGAACATCATTTTTGGTTATGTCTACCCAGATGGCATCGCTGGCGTAATACTTATCCGTTATCTGGATCGGATCGCAGTAGGTTCCTGGAATGTCGGTCGGATCAAGACGCATCCAAAGTGAGGCCGTTCCCCTAAACTCTTTTTCGCGGTATTCAACGTTATTTTCAAGCTTATAAAATACTACGTGGCTTTTGCCTTTACTGAATTCCAAGGCTGCTCCATACTTTCCTTTGGTTTTTGATATTTCTAAAGAAGGGGTTCCCAATCCCTGGGTGGTAGGAAGTTTTTCCTGCTCGCGGGTTCCCTTAAAGTCTCCGGTATAAATCTTTTTATCACCTCCTCCAAAGTCGGCGTCGGCCCCATTGTCAAACGAAGCATGGAATGTCAAAGCTTTTGCAAACGACTTGGCCTGAGAGTGTGGTCGTATATCATCCGGATCTGACACAAAACCCATGAATACGAAGGCTAAAAAAATTGGCATTTTCGTTCTCATACTATTTTTAGTTTAGTTAAATCCGAACTCTTGAGTAAACTTCATTTGTTATCCAATTTAAACAAACGAACCATGCCTGACGCAAACCTCACCCTAAATGTATGAACTAGTTGAGGAAAATGGTTTGCATCCACGACTTGGCTTCATCCATCGTCTCAAAAAATCTGACTTCTATTCCCAGCTTTTTCGCACGATGCGTACCACGGCTATAATAGGCCTCCCTGACTTGATAATCATAACAAACCAGCGCATTTCTTTTCAGTCCCGAGCGAGCACCTTCCGGCAGAACAGAATCGAGAAACCAGTCTTGATCTCTTTCGCTTACCTCTCCCTGATTGCGAAGATCCGCAATCCATCCGGGGGAGTGAAACACTCTGACAGTCTGTAGCAAAGTCTCATAAATTTCACGGTATTCTGATGTTGAGGAAGTTCGCTTCCAAATGATGTTAATACAATTAGTTCGGGCATCAAAATAAAGCTGCGCACATTCGTTTTCAAAAAACATCTGATTTTCAATGTCCTCAGGACCCGGCAACATGATCGAAAAAGTTGTACCTACATTCAGTGCGCTCTGCAAGTGAATTCTTCCCTTCAACACATCTACCTGGGTTTTCATAAGGTAAAGGCCAAGTCCCTTGCCTGCAACATGCGTATGAAACCGCCTGTAGAGTTTGAAGACGCTGTCACCATGGCGATTCAGATCAATACCCAATCCGTTGTCGCTTACTTCAATACAAACAAAACCATCCTTCGAAAAAGACCTCACGGAGATTACAAGCCGGCGTTCGGGAGAACGATACTTTATTGCATTACTCAGTAGGTTGTAAAACACGTTTTGGATCATCGCCCGGATAGAATATACAAAGGGCTCTTCATGGAAGTTTGTCTCAATGACATACTCCGGAAATATATAATCCTTCAACAAACTCGTACATTTCTGCCATTCGTCCTCCAATCGTATCCTTTCCCTTACTTTGAATACGGCATTTCTGGTATCAATGATCAGATTGAGGTCCTTCAGTACGGAGTCCAGATCCAGTGCCACCTGATTAAGTAACTGCAGATAGTTTTCCTTTTCAACAAGTTCGTTACTCAATGCAATCAGGTTGTTCATTCCCAGAATTCTGGCTACTGGTCCGCGCAGATTGTGCGACACGGTGTAAGAGAACTGAAGTAGCTCATTGTTATGGCGCACCAACTCTTCATTCGTCTGCACCAGGTCATAGCTCTTTTTCTCAACCTCCTCTTGTAAGTGATCATTGAGCTTATTAATTACCTGATTGCTCTCGATTAATTCTTCTGCCTGTGCCTGAATCTCTTCCCGCTGCTCCGCAATCCGGACATTTAAACTATGCAGTGCCTTGTTGGATTCCGTGAGTACTTCGGATTGCGCCTGGATTTCTTCGTTTTTGTCCGTGATCTCCCTCACTAGCTTCTCCAGTTCTTTGCGTCGTTTGCGGCTGACTGACTTGGCAATTTGAAAAGATCCCCAGCTAACAAGCGCAACAAACAAAAGCAGGCTTCCAATGAACCAGAATGTCTGCCAGAACGGTTTGTCGACGACAAACAAAAATTCCCGGGTATCACTCCAGTCATAACCACCGGTCTTTTTGGATCTTATCTCCAGCGTATAAACTCCGGCAGTTTTGTCTGTAATGCTTAATTCACTTCCGTTGAGGTCGTTCCAATCCGGGTCAACCCCCCGAAACTTGTATTGAATGTTTACTTTGTTTTTGGGGTATATGTTAGGAGAAAATATCAGTGTCAGGTAAGATCCGTGAGGTATGTGCAATTCATCGGTAAGCGATCGGGGACTTCCATTTACCAAGGCTTGTGTAACAAAAGGTTCATTCGACTTTACATTTAGGTCGATTTTACCGGAAGTATAGGCAAGGCCTAGTGAAGTCCCGACAAAAACCCTTTTTTCAGCGCCCATATAAAGACCGCGAGCAACAACGTTGTTAGAGGGCAAACCATTGCCTTCTGTATAAAGCCACCACTCTCCTGAGCCAGTCCGGTACCGGACGATACCTAAAGGACAGTTAAAAAGAATTTCCCCATCGGAAAAACTTTCAATTGTTCTCACCGCAAAGTCAGGATTGAAATTACCGAGAACCACTTTTTCGATGGTCTTGTAATCATACTTTAGCAGACCCTCTGAGGAAGCCAGCCATACAACACCATTGTTCACGGCAATATCACTAATGCTCAGATCGCTTTTTACCTGAAAAGGAATAGGCAGGCTTATGTTTCGAAAAACACTGTCCTCATGGGTCTTTACGTAGAGGTAACTTCCTGTTCCCGCTGACCCTGCCAGAATTCCCTTTTCACTTTCCCGGATGACATTTACACCATGACCCGGACCTAGCGGAACAGCGAACCGCTTTATCAAAAAATCCCGGGTTATGCACTTGGCCTCCCTGCTTCCGTCCTGGCTAAACCATACATTTTCCCCCGAATCGACGAACAAGTCAAAAATAAATCGCCCTTCATTTTCAAAATCCCATCGTTTAAAAACCCTGTTATTCCGTATCAGGTGTATCTGATACCGGTTGCTGGCCCATAGACCGTTTCTGGTAAACTGGAGCGACTGGAAATAACCACGCGGGATACTCAATATCAATTCCGGTTTAGATGGCTCTCCATCGACTATCCGGGAGGCGAATAGGTCAAGGGTTGTAGCAAAGTATATTACCTTTCCGAGGGAGTCCTCAGCGATCGATTCGATAAACTTCGCCTGCTCCGCCGACTTAATAGCGTTAAAAAGGTTTTCCTGCAGCAATACCAGCCCATCACTGCCCGAGATCCATAAATCGTTGTCTTTTGTCAGATAAGCCGAAGTGACATCGCTGATAGAATAGGGCAACTGGGCTATTGTTTTATCCGTTGGGCTAACAACGTATTGTTTATTTGACGTAGTACCGATGAAGTATTTGTCTCTGGGAAGAGCCTGAATACATGTTGCTCCCATGATTGGATACTTTTTCTGAGCGGGGCTAAATCCCCCGCCCTGATCCAACTCGGAAATGTATACGCCATCTTCCGCAAGAATCCACAATGAATTACCAATGCGTTCAATTTTGTTGACATCGGTTGGAAATTGAGCGAACAATTCAAACTTCCTCTCCTTTTCATTAAACTGGTACACCCGGCCGAAATAGGAAACACAGTAAAATGCACCGCGTGAATCCTCAAAGAATGAAAATGACCGTAGAAATTGGGGTGTAAGATCTTCTTTGCCGAACGGGAACCGCTCCATAGTGTCTCCCCGCAATAGCGTTACCGATTGTGGTTCCCCAATCCAGCATTCCTGTCCGCGCTCCAGGTAAATTGATTTAGGATACCACAGTGTTGAATCGGTAGGATTCCGCGCGCCTATGCGCACGTTATGAAAAATTACCGTATCCACCTGATTGTCTATCCGGATCAGGTCAAGGTCACCGATGAGGAAAATGTTTCCCTCCTGATCTTTTGCAAATGCCTTGGCATACTGGCTATGGAGAGCCCCTTTGTAGGTTACAAACCGGGTACCATCAAACCTGGCAATACCTTCGTCTGATGCGATCCACAGAAAGCCAAGGGAATCCTGAATAGTCCCCTTAATCACATCGGTTGGAAGACCATCCGCCACGCGATACCTGATTAACTGGTACTCCTGAGCTACTGTTATACTGTAGCAGCACAGGGCGGAAAAAAAAAGGATCAATCGCATCAGACAATTTTAGGGAAAATGGAGTACAATTTCACACCCTATTTTTTCAGCCAGCTGGTGGCCAAGTTTAAGGCAACATTTAGTCCTTAATTATTCCTTAGCATAGGGAAAACCTGATGAGGCACTAGACCAGGTAATTGTAACATATGGTTAATAAAGGATTGACACTGGCTTTTCGTTGAGGGGGTACCTTGGAGAACCATTACATAAAAACCATTCTATTTATGAGCAGAGTATTTACAAAGATGTTATGCCTTTTTATGGCATTAGTAGTAATTACCAGCGCCTGTGAGGGCCCTGAAGGGCAAGTCGGTCCTCAAGGTGACAAAGGCGACAAGGGAGATCCGGGAGCAGCCGGGGCAGATGGCATGGATGGCCAAGCAGCCTTCCCTGTTGTTCTCGCGAATCATTCTACAGCGAGTACCTTTATCAAGAACCTACCCGGTTTCGAGGGGGTTGAGGTCTATTCTTTGGTTGGTAGCTATGACTACCTTGAGCAATCTCCAAGCTACGTTTTCGGGGGCTCTGCAGACGGCGCCGGACTTTTAAGGACGAGTACCGGGTTCATTTACCTGGTAAATCATGAGGATAATTATGCGGTATCCAGAATAACGCTTGATTCAACCTTCAGACCTGTCAAAGGAGAATACATCGTGAACTCCGATGGTGCACTTTGGAGATTGTGCTCTGCTACCCTTGCAACTCCAGCGGAACATGGCTTTGGTCCTATCTTCCTCACTTGCGGTGAAGGTTTTGGAGCGGAATCCAAAACGCTGGCTATCGATCCATTTTCTCCTGTTGCAAATGCAGGTCTTACAACTAGAGCGAAACCCGCATTAGGCACATTTAGCGCAGAAAATGCCATGCCTCTTCCTAAGACTGCCTATACAGGCAAAACTGTGATTGTCGTTACCGATGACGATACAGGTACTGCAGGTGGCCAGGTAGCGTTGTACCTCTCCAATACAGTCGGAGACCTTGATAATGGAAAGCTCCACTATATGAGAACCGTAACACAGGATCCGGTAGAAACGAACCTTGTCGAAGGTGCGGAGGTTAATGTTGAATTTGTCGAAGTAGTAGACGCAAAAACAAAAACCTTCGCACAAATGAATTCAGAAGCTCAAACGCTCAAGGCGATTGCGTTTGGTCGCGTGGAAGATATAGACTATAGGAAAGACGGGGTGGGCCGGGAAATGTACTTTACTGTCACTGGTCAAAACGGCATAACCGGGAGAACCAAATACGGAAGAGTATACAAATTAGTTCTGGATGCCGCCAATCCACTTCTAGGTAAACTGACTTGTGTTTTGGATGGAGACCTGGATGCCGGCAAGGCGAATTTGTTCCAGGATCCTGATAATATTATGGTTACTAAGAACTATGCTTACATCCAGGAAGACCCTAATACCTATGGGGACGAAACTCACGATTCTTATATATACCAGTACAACCTGACCACCAGTACGCTAAAGAAAGTATTTGAAGCTAACCACAGGCGGGATGACCCAGATGCGGTTGCTGAGTATGGGGCAACCGTTACAAAGGGCAATTGGGAATACGGCGCCATGCTTGACATTTCCGATATCATCGGCATACCCAATACCTTTATGTTAGCTGTCCAACCACATACCTGGAGAAAACCTCAGTTCAAAGGTGTTGATGGTGGTTCTTTAAGACCTAATGAAGATCAGGGAAGTCAAATCGTTGTAATCAGAGGGCTACCTAAGTAGTCCATATAATGTTAGTGAAAAAGACTGCCCTTGGTAGGGGCAGTCTTTTTATATTTTACCGCGTGCTTATATGATTCGGATATCCATACTTGTGCTAGCCCTTTCCCTTTTAAGTGCGTGTGCACCCAAAAAGGAACCGTTAGAATTAACAAAAGAATATGTCCAGGCCGAGGTCAATGAACTATTGGCTCAGGTCGATTTCATGCTAATCGAAGCAGAAGCAGATCGTTTCGACCAATTGCCGAAAAAATTTAAAGAGGCGCGAAATCGTTACAAGCGAGCTGAATCGTTAATTGAGTATTACTTTCCTCCGACAGCCGATCTGCTTAATGGCACTGCCATTGACGAATCAGAAGAATATGACGATAAAGTAATCTATGCCACCGGATTCCAGGTATTGGAGGAATTCTTATTTCCAGAAGTCGATAGGTCGATGAAGGCTGATATTGTAAGGGAATTAAAACTGATGAAGTCCGGAATAACAGGATTGTTTAGGTCCATCGAACGTGTAGAATTGAATGAGCCAAATGTTATCGAAGCAGTCAGGCTGGAGTTATTTCGAGTGATGAGTTTGAGCCTATCCGGGTTCGACTCACCAGTTGCCGGTAACTCACTTTCTGAAATAAGTTCGGCCCTCGATGGCATACAAGCAATTCTAGGCTTCTATTCTAAAAAGTTGTCTTCAGAGAAAGAACATTCCTTTGAGGAGCTGTCGTCAAAATTCGCAGATGCTCAAAAATTTCTGAAAGAGCATAATGATTTTAATACTTTTAACCATGCTACCTTCATTAAGGACCATTTGAATCCATTGTGTCAACTCGTTCATGAATATCAAAAAAGTATCGGGATAGAGAACAATAAATATATAACAGCCCTGGATCTTGAAAAATCATCCTTCTTTGATAAAAACCTGTTCAGGGATGAATATTTCACGCCGGTGTACGGTGAACAGATTAACGACGACCTTATTGATTTGGGTAGAATTCTTTTCTTCGATCCAATACTCTCTAGCAACAACAGCCGATCGTGCAATTCATGCCATAAACCGGAAAAAGCCTTTTCTGACGGCCAACGAAAAAGTCTGGCATTCAACATGAAAGGTGAGGTAAGCCGAAATTCACCTTCGGTAATTAACACTGGTTTTCAGAAAGCACAATTTTACGACTCGCGAGTGGCATTTCTGGAAGACCAGATTTCAGACGTTATTGGAAACAAGAAAGAACTTCATGGGAGCATCGCTGAGTCTGCGAAGAAACTCCGCGAAAGTGAGGAGTATCTCGCGTTATTTAATAACGCCTTTAGATCCAAAAACAAGGGTGCCATTGACGAAAAAAATATTCAAATCGCATTGGCAAGTTACATTCGCTCACTAAAATCTCTTGATTCACCGTTCGATCAGTACATGCGAGGAAATAATTCGGCGATGGACAAGGATCAAATAGAGGGGTTTAATCTCTTTATGGGGAAAGGAAAGTGCGGAACCTGTCACTTCATGCCCCTATTTAATGGAACGGTTCCTCCTTCTTATTCAAAATCGGAATCCGAAGTGCTTGGGGTTCCTGACAAACCAGATACCATTCACGCAAAGATTGACGCCGACCCTGGAAAATACAATACTTACCAAAGGCAGCTATTTAAAAATGCTTTTAAGACGCCAACCGTGCGCAACGCGACGTTAACTTCACCCTATATGCACAACGGCGTCTATCATTCCTTAGAGGAGGTAGTTGATTTCTATAATAGAGGAGGTGGTGCTGGTATCGGAATTGATGTAAGCAATCAGACATTGCCGCCAGATAAACTAAACTTAACACCAACCGAACAAAAACAAATAATAGCTTTTATTGGAAGTCTGACCGACACAACCGGCTTAGCACGCAAACCCAGCCTGTTACCCAAATTTCCTGATGAGCAAATCAATCGAAGAAAAGTAGGCGGAATTTATTAGCGCCCCGTATGAAAGGTGGAAGGGCGATTGCTTTTACTTTCCTGAATTGTCTGCTTTCAGGATGCGTGTATCATGAAGTTCAGCCTCCTGTAATCTGTTCGGATCAATTAGCAACGATCTCGCTGGTTTCATCCCTTAGTGTGACGGACTGCCTGGCAAGGAATGGATTGATTGAAGTCATAGCCGTTGGAAATAATCCACCGTATGAGTACAGTATTGATCAGCAAGTATTTCAACCCGTTGGACTCTTTGATAGTCTGGCTGGTGGTGAATATATTATCCTCGTTCGCGATAAAAACAACTGTAGAATCTCACAGACGTTTATTCTACCTGATTACTCAACCGATCTGGCGGCAGAGATTGCCCTAACACCCGACAGTGACTGCGAAACAGAAAATGGTAAGATAAATATCAATCCCATCGGAGGAGAAGCTCCCTATTCAATAGCGTTCCAGGATATATCTTCTGATCAGGGTACGTTTGAAGGTCTGTCGCCTGGGGCATATCAAATTGAAATCTCTGATGCCAAAAATTGCATGGTATCGTACACCGTTGAGCTACCTCGGGCGGTTACGGGCATAAGTTGGAGAGATGAGATCAAGCCTATAATGGATACACGGTGCGCAAAATCGGGTTGCCACGTTAAGGGTTCTGGTCGTGTTGACTTTACAATATTTAATAATATAGTAGAAAGCGCAGCACTAATTAAATTGTATACACAAACGTTAAGAATGCCACAAGATGGCGTCCTCCCGGAAGATCAGATAAAAAAAATCGCTTGCTGGGTGGACGATGGTACGCCAAACAATTAGTCTGAATTCATTTTTTCAAATTGTTCAATTCTCTTGAACTTGTGGAGTCCGGCTAACTAAATGGTGTTATCGAGACGCAACGAAGAAACTTAGTTTGGCTGTGCTAAAAACCCATCTACCCATTAGCCTCCGTATATCGTTTAAAGTTATTGAGAATAGATTGCCAGCCTTCCCGCTGCATGTCAAGTGGGTTACTTCCTTCGGGATCGAACGTCTCCACTACTTCCGTTTCATTACCCCTGGCAGAAAAAATGATCTTTACCTTCCTTCCATCCTCCATAGCATATTCAATCAACTTGTGTTGCTCCATGTTTGAATAGACACCCTCAAAGTCAAAACTTACACTTCCATCCCTGGCAGCCATTGTAGTTTTGAATTTTCCGCCCTTTCGTAAATCATTTTCTGCGTAGGGTGCATGCCAGTCGCCCGATGCCTGGCACCAACGTGTAATATGTTCAGGCTCCGACCAGCATGCCCATACCCTTTCTATCGGTGCCTTAACAAGTGCTGTGACTGTAATAGCTGAGTTTGTTGTGATTTCCATAGTATTTGCCGTTAATGATCTTGTTTGATTTATATACCAAACTTATAATGCGGAATCAGATTTAACACTGGCAACTTGCGACTTTTTCAGGGGCCTATTACGACATCAACCGGCCCGGATAAAGAGCTATGTGCCACGAAATTCCAACAGAAAAAAATTCATTGTCGGTGTAAAACATCAGCGTCCCTGAACGAGACACTGATGTTAGATTCAGGTTAAGATTTGTGCCAGACTATAATGCTCCGAATTGCTTCAGGTACTTTTCAGAGTTCACTTTTACATTGTCCGGAGGATTCAGCGTAAGCGCTTTCTTGAAATTCTTTATGGCATTCTGCTTATCTCCTTTGATGGCATATGCTTCCCCCAGACTGTCCCATGCGTTGGCGCTCTTCGGAAAACGTTTTACATTCAGGGCCAGCATTTCAATCGCTTTGTCATTCTCACCCTGCCCCATCAACTGGTATCCGTAGTTATTCAATTCCGGTTCAGTGGCGACAGCGACGGCTTCTGATAAGATCTTATCAGACTCCTCTGTTTTACCCATTTTCCTGAGTATCCCAGACTTTGTGTTTAGCGCACCAAAAGTTTTGTTCATCTGTATAGACCTCTCTATCCACGCCAATCCTTTGTCCATGTGTGCACCGTTCTGTAGTGAGTAATTCGCAGCGCTGAGAAATCCCTGAGCAGTAAATCCAATTGCTCCCTTGAGCTCAGCCTCTGCGTTAGCCACCACAATATCATCCACTGCAAATTCTATTTTTACTGGAAACTGTTTCTTTTCCCAGTTCAAAACAAGTTCCGTACTATTACGGGTAACATTTATGAAGTCGTAGGTCAGCAATTCAGTGTCAGGAACACTGCGCACGTCAATTTTTCTCCGCATAAGATCCTGCTTGGGGTCGTAAAAGAAATTTCCCCAGGCGCGATAATCCTTTGAAAGGATTACCTCGCCGCTGTTGTCTGCATTTATCACGAAAAACAAACCATATGAGCCGGCCGGTACGGTAACACCTTCCACTTGCGCCGGGTGGGAAAATTCGATTACCGTATTCTCGTTCGCTCCTGCCCGCCAAGGAGCAGGATGAGGTGAACCAAACTGTTGTACATTCCATCCATAGGGAACCAACGCTCCCCATATTTCACGACCATTCACTTTTGGTCGTGAGTAATCAACTTTGATGTCGGAGATGCCTATTCGTTGAGAAACAGACGCCGCAGGGCTTCCCGCCCGTGGTGTCGTAATATTTTGCGCAAGTAATAATTCCGTCGCGAACATAACGAGGAGAACTGTACCCCTGAAATGGTGCATTAACTTTTTCATAGCTACATGGGTTTGTAAGGGAACAATGTAGCTCGAGTTAACCCGGAAGACAAAATGTTGAGGATAATATACCGTTGCCTGGGTGACTTTACATGCGGGAAAATAGTTCGTAGTAAATGCTTAAGACCTATGCGAAATTCATTTTAGTCCCTGAGCTATCAGGTAAAGAATGATGGTCCTCTGTTACTCCGCTCAAACCAATGAGGCCATAGTAACTTCTGTGTCTATTTGATTTTGATTGTTCACACTGAATCCTTCCTTCGTTGCTTAATTTCCGATTTGTTGTACATTAACGAAAAATAAATCATTTGGCTCCACAAACCGAAGAAGGTTTAAAACGAGTTATTGGGGTTCGGTCACTGACGGCAAATGCCGTCAACCTCACCGTCGGCGCCGGTATCTTTGCACTCCCAGCTGTTGTTGCTGGTTACCTGGGAACCACCTCTTTTTTGGCCTACCTCATCTGCACGACATTGCTTGTGTTGGTGCTGCTTTGTTTTATTGAACTCGGAACAAAAATTACGACCTCAGGTGGCGCATATGCCTTTGTGGAAATCGCCTTTGGACCCTATGCCGGTTTCCTGGCAAACTCGCTGTATTGGTTTGGGTTTTGTATCATAGCTGATGCCGCTGTTGCCAATGTATTGGTCGATAGCCTTGCCGTGTTTATACCGATGCTACATACCCTGGCTTACCGTATATTTTTTTTGGCTGTCGTATTCGGTGGAATTGCCTGGCTGAATGTCAGGGGTGTAAAGAAGGGAATCCGTCTGGTCGAGTTTGTAACGATTGGAAAGCTTCTCCCGCTACTGGTGTTGATAGTGGTTGGCATATTCTTCGTAAAACCTGAAAATCTGGCGGTCAAAGACTGGCCATCGGTAGCTACACTGGGTGAAGTTTCCCTCATTCTTTTCTTTGCCTTTGGCGGGGGAGCCGAAACTACACTCAATTCAAGCGGTGAAATAAAAAATCCAACCCGAACAATTCCGCTTGGCCTGCTGCTTGGCGTATTCGTTGTATTTGTGGTGTATTTGTCTATCCACCTCGTTGCGCAGGGTGTCCTCGGACCGACGCTCGCAGAACACAAGGATGCACCGTTGGCACACGTGGCTGAAAAGGTTTTTGGGAAGTCCGGGGCGTTGATGCTCGTTGCGGGTGCGGCAATCTCCTGTTTTGGTATGATCTGTGGCGACATTCTTTCCAGCTCACGGCTACTATATGCCGGTTCCCGAGATGGTACGATGCCTCCGTTTCTTGCCAGGATTCATCCGAAATTTGCTACTCCCCATTGGGCAATACTAGTATATTCTGGTATTGGCCTGATCTTTTCTATCAGCGGCGGGTTCAGACAACTGGCCATTCTTTCCAGCGCATCATTGTTGCTGGTTTATGTGGGAGTCATTCTCGCAACCTTTAAGTTGCGGTCCCGATACGTTGAAAATTCATTCAAAATTCCGGGTGGCCTGTTGGTACCAGTCCTTGCACTGGTGACGACAAGTTGGTTTCTTTCAAATCTCAAATGGGCGGAAGTTGCCGGAACAATGATTTTTATCGGGACCATATCATTGATGTACCTGGTGATGCAGGAAATTAAAAAAAGAAAAAAAGTTCTACCATCAACTGAAGACAGGCCGGAACAGCTGTGATAGTAAAACAACGGATACCTCGGGTAGTTAAGTAAAGAAAGTCAGCGACGCACAACCCGTACGGACTGTACAGAATTGCCGTTAGAGATTTTTACAACGTATATCCCCTCAGCCCACGCCTGGGTATTGATCGATACCGCGTGTTTGCCTGGCTGAAGATAACCCGTATTCATCCTTTCTAATTGCCTTCCAACCACATCCAAAACTTGTATAGCGTGCGAGCCAGGCTCACTTAGTTCAAACGAAAAGTTCAACGTTTCGCTAAAGGGATTTGGAACAACCTGAACAGATGGTCTCATATAGTCAGACTCAATACCGGTGACGATAGAGATATTGGCATCCATCCACTCCAGGCGCTGGGTGATCCAGTTCTTTAACCAATCTACTTCCTGTTGATACGTTTGGCCGACAAATGCATTCGGCCAAATGTATTGGCCCAATACCGGCCATCGCTGAAAGTTTCGTTGCTGCGATTCGGCATTCAGCACACTCGCTATCGAATCTATTATGCCGATTACATTAGTGGTTTGATAAGGGCCACTTCGCAATTGGTTCCACCGCGAAGCTGTTGCCGCCTGAAAGGTTGGGTCCTCAAACAACCTGTCCCACCAAAATGGAATGAGCCAAAAATCTTCCGGACAAATCGAATTAAATCGAATTACGAATCCCTCTGGTGATTCGCCAGTACAGTAGTCAACATTTCCGAAGCCAAGGTTAAAATCCCATACCGGCCCCATATAGAGTTTCCCACCTGAACCATCCTTCTTCTTGTGCATGAACGTACTCAAGCGATAGGCATCCGGGTTTTTGCTCACTTCGTTGGCAATAAAGTAATCAACAAACGAACCTACATTTATGTGTTTGGCATAACCATTCACCGGATCTTTAAAGGATTCACCTTTGAGAGTACTCTCAAATGAAGCCATATAATTTTTTATATATTGTTCCTGCTCTGGCGCAATATTTTCCTGCTTCGGGTATTCATATTGAAAGAAGATGGATTGATTCCCACTGCGGCGAGGCGGCATATGACTGGACGTCCACCCCTCACCACCGGAACCTGTTGACTTATCGATTTTAAAAATATAGCCCCCTGTAAGATTATCGCCGCTCACCTCATCCGGATCCAGTTTGTCTATGTTCACCCGGTTCTTATCGCGTTTGATCTTTTCCAGGAGAACATAAACGCCGTGGTATTGGCCATTCAGAACCAGCTCACAATATTTAAACCGGGATGCATATCCGTCCAGTTCTTGCGCCAACCGGTAGGCTAATACATCCCGCATTAAACTCTTGTCGTTGTATGGAGCAAATAAGATCCAGTCATCTTTGGCAGGAAGCCCTAAAAGTGAAGCATCGACAGACTCGCCAGACTCGTCCAGCAATTCAAAACCAAACTGTTTTTTCGGAAATGATTGAGAGGTAGAGCCCCTGATCTCAATACCTATCTTTCCATTGTAGTCATTGAACGGATCTGTCAGGTTATTCCGCACACCCGGACCGTTAAAGATAATCCCCATGTCGACTGAAATTTTGGGATCATCTACAATTTCCTGGCCATTGGTATTTATAACGACAATCGGCAGATTAGAAGAGCTAAAAGCCACCTGCGCAATACTTTGTTGGTTGAAAAAACCAATAGCCAATAAAAAGATGTACCAACCATTCCTACTCCACTTTTTCATATTGCTGATGAATTAATTACTTAAGGTCAACATTTATCCTCAGACAGAATAGGATGTAGGCATTTTCTTTTCCGATTATTCATACCGACGGGGTCAGTCATCCGGAACTTAAATAACTTCTATGGCCCGCAGAGTCTCACAACCTGAGGTTCACACCCAGGGAAAAAATTCTCGCGGGCAAATACTCTCCCCTGAGTTCGATCCCGGAAACGAAGGGGCTTTCGTTAATTGGCGTGGTGGTTTGTCCTTTCAACAGGGGATTTCCATACGCAACGTCCGGATCAAGACCTGTGTAATTGGTAATCGTAAACAGATTCTGCACAGTAAATCTAACGTCCAGCCTAAGATCAGACGGAATATGGTACGTTAGTGAAAGATTATCCAGCTTTAAAAAACTCGCTTTTTCCACATAATAGTCAGAAAGGTGTGTATTCGACAACGCCGGATTGAAATAGGATGTTTCTATCAGATTTGTCCAGCCAACAGATCCCGTTGCCTCCTGATAAAGACGATATGAATTAATTTTGTGATGCCCTAACGCACCCCTTAACAGAAAGCTGATTTCAAAATCTTTAAATAAAAACCGGTTGCCAAAACCAAATAAAAACTTCGGTAGTGCATTTCCTAGAATCGTGAAATCTTCCCCGCAATCGCAGTAGACGCCATCACCATTAAGGTCCTTGTGCGTGGGTTGACCTCCCTGTATAATTCCGGTAAAAACCGGACCCTGTATTTGTCCGAGTGGCGCACCTTCCTGAATAAGATTTACCCCATGACTGCTGCACCCTCCTGCATCCGGGAAGTACCCAATCGCAAGCTCACCATTCGATCCAATTGAATATCCATTTCCACTTAAACTATTTACCGTTGTCGTTACGCGCGATAAATTGAAATTAAAATCCCAGGCGAATTGCATGGTCTTCCTGGCGGAAACATTCAGATTAATTTCCAATCCCCGGTTTTGAAGTTCGCCAATATTTGCAACCATGTTACTACTCACGTGCGGCGGACTATCAACACGCACCGGGGAAATGAGATCGTTGACCTTGTTATTGAACCAATCAATGCTACCGCTTACTCTACGATTCAGGAATGTAAAATCCGCTCCAATATTTATCTCAGATTTTTCTTCCCACTTCAAATCAGGATTCCCATCTCTATACGTAGAGTATGTCGGAGTATAGTTGCCGTTGTTGTACATATAACCACTAGGAGCTAGCCAGGTGCGCGACAGATTAGATTGTTGCGGAATGTTGCCGGATTTTCCCCACGCTGCCCGGAGGGTTAATGTATTAAACACGGGGATCGCCTCGTCCCATCGTATGCCTCCGCCAAGCGAAGGAAAGAATCCCCATTTGTTATTCTCACCCAACCGGGTTGAACCACTATAAGTAGCCGTAGCGTTTAAAAAATACCTATCCCTGAAAACGACCGATGCCGAATTTTGCCAGGATATAACCTTATAAGAATCCTTTGATGTTGAAGCAACTCCAAGTCCGTTCGGGAAATCACCCGATGCAGCCATATTATTAAATTCAAAAGCATCCGTAAGAAAGTCGCCACCTTCCAGGTACATAGCAGATTTGTTATAGTCCTGATACTGATAGGTGGAAGAAATGTGAAAGTAAAGGTTATCCCGCCTTTTTGAATAGTAAATGGAAGTTGCCGTCTGCTGGTTATTTCGATTACCAGACCTTTTAATTGCCAGTCCATTTCTATTCTGGCCTCGGTAATAACTACTCTTGGAATAATACGTTCCCTGAAGATCAGTTGCCTCCAGTAGCTGATATGAAAGTTTAACACCAAGTCCGTTCAACACACCATCAAATTGATAATCTCCATTAAGGCCAAGCTGCGAAGACATTTGCTTTCCGGAATTCGTGTTTTGCTCAATCATCGCCACCGGATTATAGGCATCAAAAATATACTGTTGGTAGAAACCACCATTTGCGGCGGAAGAAGCATCGTAGACAGGCATGGTTGGGTTGGCATTAAATGCATACTTGATGGCTTCACGAAAACCAAAATCAGATTTCCTTGTGGTGGCCGCAAATCTCATTTGTAAAAGAAGCTTGTCTTTCAACGCTCTCTTTTGTACAGTTATCCGAGAATTCAATTGATCGAATCCTGTTCCTTGCAGCGTGCCAGTAGCCAGCCGGTAGTTTACAGAAGCCCGCATCGAAAATGACCTTTCGTTTTTGGATATGGCGAGATTATGAATAGTGGAAAGTCCTGGTTGTGTAATAAGGTCAAGCCAGTCTTGGGAACTCCCCAAATCTTTTGAATAAGGATAGCCTAGGTACTCGGTTGAAGCGGCCGGCTTAATCCCCAGCATAGCTTGATCGAGCCCGAAAGTAGCGCCATAAGAAACTGATGCCCGCTCATCACTTCCGGTCTTTGTCGAAATCATCAAGACGCCCTTGCCACCCTGAACGCCATAGGTCGATGTTGAGGCCGCATCTTTAAGCAACGTTATTTGCGCGATGTCATTGGGGTCAACTGACGTCAAATCATCAGTAATAAACCCGTCAATCACAAGGAGTGGGCGCGTGTCGGTCTGGAAAGTGGATAAGCCTCTCACACGCAGGAGGAATTCTCCATTGGGGTCATTTCCTATTGTAGACATTCCCAACCCAGTCATTCGGCCATTTATTAATTGATATGGCGAATGGATTATCCCCTGGTTAAATTCCGTGTCATTAACTTTAGCAATGGCGGAAGACGGTGGCGCGCTAGTTTCTGCGCTGTCCAGTTCCAGTTGCTGGCTGTATGATGAAAAACCGGCTATTAAAATCAAACAAAAGAGTAAACCCGTCTTTAGCATACTGGAAAATGAATAAGCAATAAATAATGATCCCAGGACAGATAACGCTACGTTGAAACTAAGTATAAATATAATGCTTTTCTATTCGTCCATTCACCACCGGGCTCAAGCCGAAATTGGCGTCAGAAAGCAATTTTAGCGTTGCAAATTCAAAATTTGAAATTTCCGATCCAGGAGGCGATTTACTCAGCTTTCACTTTGTAAAAGACAGTTCGTAGCAACACTCATCAGTATGCCACCCAAGTCTCATGTTCGGAATCCAATCAAGTTGGTGGAAGCCGCAGTGCGACGTTCGCACGGGAAAACAAATGGAAATTTTGAAAGATGCTGTGATAAAACTCATTTACATCACAGCTGTTCACAGAATATGAACGAGAGAAAAATATCAGGAATTTCGTCCGTCAACAAGGGCTGCCGCGAGAAGAAATTCTGGTGGAGAAATCATATTTTCAACCCGTTCCCAAAGTTGTATTAAAAAAATATATTCAGGGACTTTTTGAAATACTACTCTTTATGATTTGTCTATCCGCGTAAGCTCTTTTCACTTAAACATTATATTGCTCACCGCTTTTCCAGGATATTGCGCTACCTGTAGCTTAATTTTACATTACCCGAAGTTGTCAGATTTACCGCAAGGCCACCACCGTTCGATTTGCCTTGAATCGATTTCTCATCCGATTGTCCTGTAAAGTTGCTTAGCGGCACATCCAGCGACTCGCCTTTTATGTTGAGATCCAATCCGAGGTTGCCGGGGATTGCGACCGAAATATTTCCATCACTGGTTTTGATAGTAAGTTCCCCTTTCAACTCCACAACGTTGCCATTTACATTTCCGTCTGAAGTAGCCGCAGTGAGGGAACCGGAAACATCTCCGAACGTTATGTCACCATCGGAAGTTTTAAGGTAGATTTTTCCTGAAATTTTAGACACTGAAATATTGCCGTCGCTTGTGCTCGCCCTGGCATCACCCCGGATATCATCCAGACGAATATTACCGTCGCTGGTTTTTAAATCTACAGGTCCGGCTATCTTCTGGATATTGATATTGCCATCAGAAGTAGACGCTATCAGCGATCCTGTAATAGTATTGGCTTCGATGTTGCCATCGCTGGTTTTAAGTTTTTGGTCACGCATCAACCCCTTCATGGAAATATTACCATCTGAAGTGCGCAGGTCACATGCTGTTTCTTTTGGCACCTGTAGCCGGAAGCTGACTTCCATTCTGTCCTTCCAATTAAAAGAGGCGGATTCATTCCTTTGTTTAACCACGATGCTCAGACTATTGCCTGTCTGAACAACTTCCACTATAAATTCCTTTTCCAACTCCTGCCTGCTGATCGTAAGTACTTTGTTATATTTTTCTACAATGAAGAATATGTCCGTTTTTTTGCCTTCAAATGCTACAACTTCAATATCGCCATCAGAACAGGACACGGACACCTGAGCCGGAGAGCCAAGGTCATAACTCTCCTTAAAGGAGTATCTGGAATCCTGGGCATAGGTGATAACAGTACAAATCAGGAACAGGCAGACCAGGGCGAAGTGGATTTTCATGTATTTATCAGGTTTATTTTATTAAGACTCTTCTATGTAGGCTTAGGTTGCACGTTTAGTCTAAAAGTTTTCTAACTATTTTAAATTTTATCTTTAGTGCCTTCCTACTTCCATTCCTTATGGCGTGTCTAACTAGTAGGATTGAATGTCGAAGAAATTGAAACCTTCACTTCACCGGTCCGTTAATGCAGCATTGCCAGGCACCGAATGACCGAACATAATTCCGGCACTTTAATTAACCCGTTAATTTCCCATTTTGTATGCGCTATGCATTTGTAACCTTCCTCCTTCTGTCCGCTATTTTCTTTATTGGCTGTGATGATGAATCAGACGCTGTTCGATCAGAGCAAGTCACTATTGAAGGTAAAGTGTATCACGCTGTAAAAATCGGAAATCAAATCTGGACAACGTCTAATTATGAAGGCCCGGGCGGTGTTCATTATGACGATACCAATTCAAAACCTGCCTATGGTAAATACTACTCAAAGGCGGAATTGGATGGTATTGATGTGCCGGAGGGCTGGCGTATTCCTACACTGGAAGACTATAAGAAACTGGCTGAATTTTATGGCATCTCTGCGCCCAGTAAAGCTGCTGATGGCGATGCGATCAAGGTATTGATCTCCACGACGCAATGGAACCACGTTACTGGAACAAACAGTTCGGGATTCAATGCATTTCCCGGAGGATACATTTTTGGCGATGCTAATCCCATTGGCGGAGACATTGCAGAATTCTGGACGACAGAAGGGTATACGTTCAGCATTCAGGAGGCGGGTGAAAATCTGAGCTCGCTGAGAATTGCTCTTTACGATAGCAACTCCAGTCCCAGTTACCGATTTAATGTACGATTTGTGAAAACGAATCCCTGAGATCGCGGCGAAAACTGCGAAGATGTTTCATGACGAATACCGGGGTTTGACTTTTGTGTCTCCGCGTCCTTACAACTTTTTATCAGCTTCCCAAATAACCTGAACGACCACCGCTGTTGTCTTTTCATTTCTAACCAGGCGCCAGAAACGTGAAATTAGAATTCAAATGCAAAATTTTCCAGAAGCAATAAAATCAGGATCACTGAAGATCCAATTCCAATATGGTGCCGGCTATATGGCGCGGACCGCCTGCTACACTGAAATAGTAGGTAACGAGGACACGGCTTTTATCCAACATGATGGCCCAGGGATATCCAATGTCTGTAGTACCCCCATCCGCGCGCAGCACAATCTCCTGCGCAGTGGCAAAATCTGTACACTCGGCATTCAGAATACGGGCACGGATACCGTATGGTTTGTGACGGTAACCATATGTAAGCAACACCCGCTTATCAGGTAATCGAAGCGCATGTAATGGATGTCCTTGAAAGCCCATCCCCTGCCAGGGTTGAAAAGTTTTTCCTCCATCTTTTGACCGTGCGATACACGCCTGATCATCAAAATTGGCAGTGCGCAAAAATGCAACCAGATCTCCTTTGGGAGTTTCATAAATGGAGGCTTCATTAAAAGATATTTTGTCGTCTATTGCTACCGGAGAAGAATAGCTCCATGATTTGGCTTTGTCATCAGAGATGAGCAGATGGTTGGATGTCTTTTTATTGGTGCTATCATCTGAGGCTGCCACCACCCAAAAAATTCTGCCGGTTTTTCCTTCATACAAGGCCCCGCGGTTATACGCCGGCAACGGTTTCCCTAGTGCACTAAAGTTGACTTCCGGTTTTATGTGTGGAGGCTGAAAGGGGCCGTCCCAGGTTTTTGCGCCGTCTTTTGAGATCAACAGGTATCCTCCCAAGAACACGACACCACCATCTATCTCGAAGCTTGGCTTTTTAAGGTTGGGTAAACCATCCGGCCTGACAAATGCCCAGGCATAACTTGTGCAAAGTACAGTACCATCTCTCAACTGCAACAAACAAGGATCCTGGGAACCACCAAATGGATGTGCATAGATAAGCTCCGGTTCCGCACTCCAGGTCACGCCATCCTTTGATGATACTTTCATCAGGTGGCTCCCTGGATCCACATGGCTGGTTCCTTGCTCGCCAAATATTTTCCGATCGGGGGCGCGTCGAAAGGCAACGACCAATTCGCCGTCACTGCGCTTTACTACCGAAGGAAATGCGGCGTGAAATCTCGCATCCTCATAAATAATAACATCCCTGACCGGCCGTACACCAGGGACTGAATCGAGGGCAAGTCTTGCATAACCGAAGGCAAATTCAACAGGGAGCAACCCCAGTATAATCAGCGTAAGAAAATGGAATAAAAATCGTTTCATCATTATTAAAAAATTTATCGCATCATTTTTCGGTGTGATGGAAGGAAATATTCACAAAACCGGAGAAAAGAAAGTCTGCAAGGCTCACCGGTTGATCCTGAACGAAACACCCAGCCTGAAGTCAAGCAGCTGCACCGGACTTGAATACAAGGTGCCAACGTGATGCGAATGGACCACTTGTGTTTGTGTATTGATGAATTCGGCCTCTATCGAATCCGTTGTCCCATGGGTGTGCCCCTGTTGAGAAGGCGCATCGGTGTTCATGTATTTTACCGTTCCACCCTGACTGATCGTCGTGCTGAAATCCAGATAGAGCCGGCCCGGTGTACTTCTTCTAAACATGGATGAAAAGTCCAGTCTGAATCCGGCGCTCAGCGCGCCCACCATAGTCCCATCCTTTTGTAAGATATCAGATTCTACCGGTTCGCAGCTGTCCGTGTCATCCGGATCATAAATGTTCAGATCGGTGCTATAGTGTGAATAGCCTCCTTTGACAGCAAGGTAAGGTTGAAAGTTTCCTTCTGTAAGGAAATAATATCGGCCATAAGCCATAACATTCGCAAATGAATTGCTGACTGCAACTTCCATAAAGGCCGTTGTGCCATCATTCATATCATACTCCTGCGTACTCTTATCATATCCGTACATAGTATACTGCAGTTCCGCACCGATAGCAAAACGTTTGGACGGAGTAATCATACCAAAATCCAGTACAATCCCATGTCCCTGGCGGATACTACTCTTCATATTCCCCATCGGAGTGGTGTAAACATAATTGGCTCCCATTTCGGGACTCCAACGTTGTGCAGTTGCGCCGAAGGCGATCAGTATCATGATCAGGGCGGTGGTATAATGCCTTTTCATATGGTTAATTTACAAAATAGGGCATTAAACTGAAAACGTTTAGGGTCTCTATGCATTCTGGCAGATTAAGAGATAATAATGGCAACGTCCTGGAGGCGAAGCACTAAAATGGCAAGACCCGTTATAAATGGTGTTACTTTCCCGCGTAAAAAACCTTTGGTTAATATCAAACTCAAATAAGTATCCTTAAATTGGGTGGAGCATATTTGTTTGATAACTATGAAAGAAGCAATAAAATTTCTCTGTTTGGCTTTGGTTGTCTCCTTACAGGCCTGTACCAAATCAAAGATTGATAATCTGGTACCCGATAAGGACAATGGTGGTATTACGCTACCGGAAAAATTCGGTGCGGTGGTGGTGGTGGATACCCTTGGCCGTGGAAGACACATGGCTATCAACTCCAACGGAGACATTTATCTCCATTTAAGTAAACTGGCATTGGGCGAGAAAGGAATAATTGCATTGCGAGATACGTCGGGCGACGGACGGGCCGATGTTATCAAAGGATATTCAGACGTCTTAGGATCAGGTATAAAAATTCACAACGGACATCTCTATTATGCTGATCGAACCCACGTGTTTCGCAGTAAAATCACGGGGGAAGAATTGCTGCCCACTGATGCACGCGACACGGTAGTGACTATGGTGGATGGCGTTGGACATATGGCAAAAACTTTTGACTTTGATAACAAAGGCAGTATGTATGTAAATATTGGCTCGATGAGTAATTGCTGCGAACAATTACTGAGGATGCCACACACACCCGGTGCCGACCCCTGTGTTGAACTCGAGACCCGGGCGGGTGTCTGGAAGTTTAGTGATAATACAATCGGACAGCAGCAGGACATTAAATACCGCTACGCGACCGGAATCAGGAATGCGGTAGCCCTTACGTGGAATGCCAATGTCAACCGGTTGTTTGCCCTCCAGCACGGAAGAGATGATCTTCATCGGTACTGGCCGGAGTTCTACACAGAAGATCAGAACATTGAACTTCCTTCCGAAATATTTTTCGATCTTGAAGAAGGTGACGATATGGGTTGGCCATATTGCTACTACGATCATATTCAGGGTAAGAAAATTTTGAGTCCGGAATTTGGCGGCGATGGAGAAAAGAGCGACCGATGTGGCAACGCCAAGACACCGTTGTTGGGCTTCCCTGGGCATTGGGCTCCGAATGATGTGCTTTTTTATAAAGGCGATCTTTTCCCTGAAAAATATAAGCATGGTGCCTTCATCGCATTTCACGGAAGTTGGAACCGCCTTGGTCACGACCAGCAAGGTTATAAAGTAGTTTTCGTTCCGATGAAGGATGGCAAACCTTCTGGCGAATACGAAGTCTTTGCTGATGGCTTCATCGGACCACAACCTATTACGAATCCGGGAAATGCATTCTTCCGGCCCTGTGGGCTGGCAGAAGGTCCGGACGGTTCTCTGTACATTTCGGATTCACAACACGGACGTATCTGGCGCATAATCTATTATAAAGATGGCATTGTAAAAACTGCAGATCGTGCACTGTACCAACCGGAAGTAAAAAAAGAGGAAGAACCAGTGCCTGACGAATTAGTTGCGGGCAGAACCGTTTACAATACGTATTGTGCCCCATGCCATCAGCGGGATGGAAAAGGTGCTCCGGGAATGAATCCACCGCTGGCAGGCATGAACCTGGTGACAGGAAATAAAACGGGATTAATAAAAATTATTCTCGAAGGTTACGATGAGCCCACCGTGAACGGCGAGTCATACCAGAATGTTATGGCGCCGCACAACTGGCTTACCGACCAACAGATAGCTGATGTGCTCACGTACATACGCAAGTCGTGGGGGAACAACGCCAATGCTGTTTCAATCGACGAGGTTGCCAAAACAAGAAGTGCGTCGGTTCAGTAGGTTTGCGGCACGGCCAATATGAGTAAATCTAATTTTATGTAAAAACATTCTGTGCTTTCATGAGGGAAACGTCTCGATTCTCCTAAAGCGGGAACTGCTCAAACCATTATACAGGATGCCATAGATTGGATTGAGGAACAAATTTGGCTAAAGCCTTCGGATAACTACCTGTTCGAGGTTGGAGGTTAGAGTGCTCCACTGACCGGATTTCCTACGAATTGGTGATCCTGCCTTTGTATTGCCTACCGCTGGTCAAATTGAATTTAAAATTTTAAGAATACGTCCGTATCTTAGTAGTTACTAATTACGAAACGTGTATAGAAGGTCCAAAATATTGTTGCTTGTAGGAATCATGGCTTTTCCAGCCCTGGCGCAGAAACCTGATCAGGACCCAATCAGTATAATTGAGCCAATTCTGGAAGTCCATTGTTTCCCTTGTCATCACGACACGAAACGTTCTGCAGATATCAGTCTCAAGAACATCTTCATGGGCATCAACGATACGAAAGCCCTAATCGTGAGAGATGGAAAAGTGTGGTTGAACGTGGTGAAACAGATCGAAAGCGGACAAATGCCGCCCAAGAGCCACTCACAGATGTCAGCAGAGGACTCGGAGGCGCTTGTACAGACTGTGAAAAGTATACTTTATTCCTCTCTCAGCGCCACGAACCCCGGTCGTGTAGTTATGCGGAGACTAAGCCACAGCGAATACCAATATTCAGTGTTTAGCCTTGTTGGCGTAAAGTATAATGCACCGGAAATATTTCCGGCCGATGGCTCCGGCGGAGCAGGGTTTGATAATTTTTCAGGCACTTTATTTCTGACACCGTTAAAAATGGAGCGGTACTACGAGGCTGCGGAAGAAATTATGGACCAGGCCCATGCCGATGAAATCCTTTGGCGCAAACTCGTGCCCGAAAGTTATAAGAAGTCGTTCTGGAGCAGTTTCGGCGATTGGTTTTTGGACATCTTCACAACTGTCGATCGTTCTGAGGGCGCTGTAGTCGCTGCAACCAAAGTGATCGTACCTTTTGCGAGTCGTGCCTATCGCCGTTTTCTTGAACCTGCGGAAAAAGACAAACTTCTTGGGTTGTTTAGGAAAGTATACGAAGGCATGGATACGGTAAACCGATACGACCTGGCTGTGAAGGAAACGATGAAAGCGGTGCTGGTTTCGGCTAACTTTTTGTATCGCTACGAAGAAGAACTGGATGTACCCATTGATTACTCATATGCCCTCAGCAATTTTGAACTTGCCTCCAGACTATCATACTTCCTTTGGTCGACGCTTCCCGACCAGGAGTTATTTGATGCGGCTATTCAAAACAAGCTGCAAGACTCTACTTTCCTGCAGGCTCAAGTGAAGAGAATGCTGAAAGATCCCAAGGCAAAGCACTTTGCCGAAAGCTTTGTCACGCAATGGTTTGGCATCAGCCGATTCCGCGAGACTAACCCGTTGGATCCGGGGCGATTTCCAGAGCTCACTCCTTCCCTACGGAACGCTATGTATCAGGAGATGGTGGCCTATTTTAACTATGTACTAAATGGCAGCCGCAACTTTCTCGATCTTATTGATAGCGACTATACTTTTCTGAATGAAGAATTGGCAAGACACTACGGCATTGACGGGGTTGAAGGCGAGGAAATAAGAAAAGTACAACTGACCGACCGACGACGCGGGGGAGTGTTAAGTATGGGAAGTGTACTCGCTACCACGTCTATGCCGCTGCGAACCAGTCCGGTCTTGCGCGGAAAATGGGTCCTTGAAGAAATTATGGGCACACCACCTCCACCGCCGCCACCCGATGCCGGAGAGTTGCCGGAAGCTTCTCATAAAAAGAATGCAAACCTCAGGCAATTACTGGCAGCACACCGCGCTAAACCCACTTGTGCCAATTGTCATCAAAAGATGGATCCTATTGGTTTTGGTCTGGAGAATTACGATCCTTCGGGTCGCTGGCGTGAAAGTTACGGTGATGCCGCGATAATCGCGTGGGACACATTACCCAGCGGAGAATCATTCAGGGGACCTGAAGAGCTGAAGAAAATTCTGAGAACAAAAGAGGACGAGTTCGCGAGAAATCTTTCAGAGAAGATGTTCATCTATGCTACCGGACGTGGTGTGGGCTTTGTGGATGAACTATTTATTCAGCGGCTGGTGAAAAACTTAAAAGGGAATAATTTCGACCCGGAAAAATTTATTATCGAGCTTGTTCAACTGGAGGCTTTCCGATACAAGGTGAACGACAAAGGTGAACGATTTATAGTAGCAAGTAATTAGAGACATAAAAGAAGGTACGATGAGCAGCAGCAAGTGGCACATTTCCAGAAGAAGGATGTTAAAAGGCCTGGGCGCCAGTATAGCCCTACCGTTTTTACAGGCTATGGTTCCGCCAGGGATGAGTTCGTATAACATGGGGAAACGGCCCGTTCGGTTTGCGTGTCTCTATATGCCGAATGGTGTGAACAAAGATCATTGGACGCCAACAGGTTTTGGTAGCAATTTCGAGCTTTCAAAAACGCTCAAACCATTGGCCAACGTAAAGAAGGATATTCTTGTTTTGACCGAGCTGATGAATAAAGGATCCATTTTTCCGGGCGCCGAAGGTCATTTCGCCAAGACGGCCAACATCATGACTTGCCGGCCGATCCTGAAAACACTGGGTGAAAATATTAATAGCGGCGGTATTTCCTTTGACCAATTGATGGCGCAGCAAAAAGGACAGGACACGTTGTATGATTCCCTTCAATATGGGACAGAGCGCGTTAACTCCGGCATCTGTGGCGCTACGGGATTTACCAGGCTTTATGCCGCGAGTATTTCGTGGAAATCGCCAACTCAGCCTTGTACGCGAGAGATCGATACACGAATGGCATTCGACCGGTTGTTCAGGCGCTTTTTACCCGACACAAAGCAACGCGACCAGACCTGGAAGCAGAGTGTACTGGATCTTGTTGCCGAGGATGCTAAAGACCTGCAGAGAAAACTAGGGCGTGCAGATCAGGATAAGCTGGTAGAGTATCTGGAGTCTATTCGCTCGCTGGAACAACGCATTGACAATGAGGCGAAGTTGAAAGCGTTTGAGGAGCAGGTGAGCCCACAGATGAAAAAAGAGCTGGCATCGCTGAACCTTCGTATCGATGAGTTCAAGGAGCAGTTTGTGGGTGTTGACGTCACTGAAAAGCTACGCCAGATGATGGACATCATGGCTCTTGCGTTTCAGAGTGATGCGACACGGGTTATCACCTACATGTTTGGCAACGCCGCGAGTGGACGCAACTTTTCCTTTATCCCCGGTGTACAAGGAAGCCACCACCAGATTTCACATCACCAGAATCTTCCCGGAGCACTGGAGGAGTACAGGAAAATAAATGAGTACTATGTGGCTCAGTACGCATACTTCCTTGAGAAGCTGAAGAGTATCCCTGACGGAGAAAGTAACTTGCTTGACAACTCCATGATCATGTTTATCTCCGGATTGCGCGACGGCAATTCTCACTCATCCCGTAACCTACCCGTTATCGTGGGTGGTAAAGGTGGAGGTGCTTTAAAAACAGGCCAGAATCTGGAGTTTGCAAAAGAAACCCCGCTGGCAAATCTTTATCTCTCGATGGCACGGGTCATGGATATGAAGGTTCCTCAATTTGCCGATAGCACAGGCGAGTTGAAGGGAATTTATTCCTAAGTCTGTTTCATTTCTTTCGACAACTATCATCCTATACTGGTAAGCAGTTACCAGACCTGGAATTACTATTTTCTATACAGCAACTTCGATGCGGAGATTAAAATCCTATTCACCGCACAAAATGCGGTGAATATCTTAATAATGTGAAAAAATGCCTGGTTTATGTCGAGGATTCCTTATTCTAGTTTCAAATTCACCTGCACCTGGTTTCCCGGCGCTCGGATAATCAGGTTTCGATAAATACCATTGCGATTGGTAAACAATTCTTTGCCTATATCAACCGTGTTATTCTTATCGAATGCTATAGTATACCGGTGCCCCAGGTAGTTTACTATAATCTTCCCTGGCCCTTCCAAGATATTAGTTTCTGAAAGGCCTGTTGAAACCAGAAGTGGAACAGTAAAATAAACTGAATCAATAGTTTCATGCGGATTATCGATTCGGGAAGTTATGGAAACGTTCTGTTTAAAAAGTTTATAACGTTGCAGTACAGTAGCACCGTTGGAAGCTTTGCTATTGTAATGTAAATCAAACTTTATAGTATCACGGCTAACCTGAGAGGAAGTAATTTCATGGGTCAGGTCTTCAGAAAGATTTGCAAGGGAGTAGAAGGTACTATTCGACCTCCAGGAAGGGCCTATCGCATAGCCCTTCCGGGGCTTCAGACTATCGGCCATACTGTAGTTGGGCGTGGATGTAAACGACATACTCAATCCCAATTCAGCAGGAACATTTCTAACGTGGAACCTGCCCAGTCCGGTGGATTCGTAATGCAGATCAGCTTTAGTATCTATTTCAATGTGACTATCCTTCACCGTTGCGAATACCTTGTGAAAGGCAGGAAATATTTCGAGCAAATATCCTCCTGTTTCTGAAAAGCACGGCGCCTCCTTAATGTTATCATCTGCATACAGTGCTGCCAGGCCTAATACCGATGAACAATAGAGCGCATATACCGAATACTTGCCATATCCCTCAATGCCATGCTGAGACTCGGGAGCAAAACCATTTTTTAAATGTCGCAAGGGTTCCATATCCATAATCCACCGCCGCATAGAGATTGCTGAAAGATGTGCCTGCCGTTTAAAAGCACCGGCAAGTCGCGCATTACTTTTTTTATACCGATTGGCTTCCAATTCACCTAAGGCAGCAATGATGGCTTCCTGAAACTGAAACTGGCTGGACCTTCCTCCATAAGGGGCCATCCCGTCCGGGGAGGTAAAAAGTAGCATGGTTAACCCTCCCCTTCGCAATAGTTCATTGTACGGCTGCTTCAATTCCCCGTCATACCCGTAAGCCAACGCATTGGCTATTTGCAATCGGGTAGTTATGTCGTACGTAATAGGGTCATTTGGATCGCGGTACATACCTTCTTTGGTGAAATGAACAAGTTGCGGTTTCATGTAGGTATCAAAGAACTTTTTACCCTGCAAAAATGTACCGGTTGACGATGTCAGGCCAAAAGCTTCACGCGTGTACTCTCCGCCACTTGAATAGACCGCCCAGTTGTGAAGCTTACCCAGTTTTTCTCCCGAGGGATCCACAAATTTGTACGTCTTTTCCGGATCTACTTTTTTAAACAACTCCTCCCACGACCATACAAGTTGTTTGGAAACAATAGGTTTCAGGCATAAGTACGCTGTCGACAATTCCCGCATCCAAAAATCCGGACTTTCTGCCATCCTGTTTGCCAGTCGCGTGCAACTGTACGTCATGGACCGGATGACCAGCGGTTCAAGTTCTTTAATACGACCAAAATGTAACAGTATCGCCGCGGAGGATACAAACCGCGGCGTCGTTTGCCCGTGTTCTCCTTTAAAGTATGGATCGATCACGGCGCCATCGGCATTTACCCAGGCTGCCGCCATCCGCACAATTTTTTCCATCATATCCAGATACGCCTGCTTGTAGATTCCGGAACTTTTCCATTCGCCAGGCACGGGTGCCTGCAACACATCGGCAACAATCTTAGTATACGGATATTCTTCCAGCCCGATATTCTTCAATGAATATTCATCTGGTGCAAACGCCGTTAACTTTGCCGGGTTTGACGGCTGCGCCAAAGAAGTCAACCCGCCGGTCATAGAAAGCAAAATGCAGATTGATAAATTTTTGACCTTGGATGGTTTCATGCGATAAATTTAATCACCACCCCCAAGAGCTTCGGAGATGGATTCCATCTATTCCAACGACACCTCATCAATAAAAATCGATGGCCTGGTAGTCTTCTGAAGTGGGACCCAGGCGGGTAGTATTGTTACATTCTTTGCTATCAGACGAACAAACCTGACAGGCTGTTCGGGGAAGTTTATTTTTATCACACCCCTGGTTGCAGGTTTCTTTTTCTGAGGAAGTACACTCTCCACTTTGCCTAATTTTACCAGGTGATTTTTATCCTCTCCACCCCATACCTCTATAGACGCCGGTGCGACTAAACCCTTTTCCACATCCTCCAAAAAGCTAAGGGCTATTTGAGACACCTTTTCAGCATCATCCATCTGAAAGAGTACCTGAAAATCTTTATTAATGTAGCCGAGGTACGCCTTGTCTTCCCGATTGAGGCCTCCGGATTTACCATCCATTATCGTGCTGTCCAGTTTTGCTGAATACTTAGGGTCTGGTTTGGTTTCAAGTATCACGCGGCCAGGGTTTATTCCCAGCTTCAGCAATGGAAATGCAGCAACTTTACTATCCGTCCATCCCTCCATAGTAGCTTTGATCTTTAATTCACAGGTCTGGTCTATTTGAAAAGGTTCAGCATATAAATTTGCTTTAGACGTCGGCTCTGTGCCATCCAGCGTATAAAAGTATTTTACCTTTCCCCTGGATAACTTAACTTCTACGGATGCATGGGTCCGGAAAAAAGTACTGTCTATTTTAACTATGGGTGTTGTAAGCTGGGCATTGTACACACTATCACTCAAATCGAACTGAGTACTATAGACTTCAAGCTCCGGATGAGTACTTCTTAATGCTTTTACGGATTCTTCGGAGACTACTGTATTATATACGTATAGCTTCTTCAAATTTTTCCAACCGGAAACTTCATCCAGTGTTTTTGCGCTCACTTTTGTTCCAGAAAGATTTAATACGTCGAGGTACTTCAGCTCCCGGAGATATTTTACACCCTCATCACCAATGGTAATATTCTGAACGTGTAATTTCTGAACATGGGGAAATAACGAGATATTTTTAAGATCGTCGTCTTTTACGTTTGAATTTCCGATGTCTATCGACACTACCTGATCTTTAATGTTTTTCAGTTCTGTTAAGTCTTTAGCAGCAAAATCTTTTTTACTACCCAGAAAGACCGCTACATACGGTTTTGTTGCCGAGATTTGCTGTACTGTGCGATATGGATTGTTCAGTTGTTTTATTTCATCCTGATCGGGAAAAGAAATATCCAGCAGATCGATTCCTTTTTTCGGCTGAAATTTCGAAAGCATAATGGTTTGTATGCTGTCGACCTTTGGAAGGTTCACGTATTTTTCCTGAGCATTGGCCCCCGTATTAATCCACCAGCCGATGAGTTTAATTTCCTCGCGATCGAGTTGCAGTTTTTCTTTTGGTGGCATGTGCAGCGAGTCATTCATGGGCAGCAAAGTATATTTATACAATAAACTTTGATCAGCGTTTCCCGCTACTACCCCATCAGGCGTCTCCCCTCCCCTCATTACACTTTCATAGTCAGCAAGGATCAGGTCATTTTTAGCCCGGTTCGAGTTATGGCAATTCAAACATTTTTCATTCAGGATCGGCTGGATAACATCTCTGAACACCATAGCGCTATCTGCATGCTCCACTTTGATAATCTCCGACTGCCACTGCTTCCGGATCGGCTCTGTTAGAAATCCCTTACCATGCGTGACTTCTGCTCCCAGGTGTCCCGCAATTACAAGTCCAACGGTACTCACCGCCAACGTTCCATAGTAGTAAGCCACGTATGGACTTTCCTTCAACCAAAGTACTATTACCGCCAACACTGAAACCGCCGTGCCAATCCATTTATGCAGATTTACTTCGTCTCCCAGGTAAGAACCTTCCTTATAAAGAAAAAAACCAAACAGCGCACTGAATGCAGCACTCACAGCAAATACATAAAAAACATAGGAAGTAATCTCTGTCACAGCCTGATGCTGGTAATTTTTTTGCTTACGCAGGTATTCCAGAAAAATTCCTACAAAAAGCAGCGCAAGGGGGAAATGCAACACGAGGGGATGCATCCTTCCGGTAACCTGCAAAAAAAGAGGTAGCTGGACCCGATCCTCAACCAGCAACAGAAAAACTAAAAGGACATTTAAAAAATAAACCAGGTATAGCGTAATCTGTCTGAATCGGATCATCCGGAAACTTCACATTAGAGACGAATAATAATTTATGGGTGACTCATTTCTATGCAAGAATACCCTTTATAACATGACCGCTCACATCGGTAAGCCGGTAACGTCTTCCCTGATGTTTGTAAATGAGTTTTTCATGATCATAACCAAACAGGTTCAGCATGGTAGCTTGAAAATCATGTACATGAACCGGGTCTTTGATGATATTATATCCCAATTCGTCTGTCTCTCCATAAACAATTCCAGGTTTCACTCCTCCGCCAGCCATCCAGATACTAAAACAACGCGGATGATGATCGCGGCCATAATTACCGTCTTTAAATGTTCCCTGGCAATAGTTAGTCCGGCCAAATTCGCCACCCCAGATTACCAACGTTTCATCCAGCATCCCCCGGTTTTTCAGATCCTGTATCAATGCGGCTGAAGCCTGGTCTACATTCTTTGTGAAGTTTCGTGTTCTGTCCGGCAAATCAGAATGAGCGTCCCAACCCATGTGATAGAGTTGAATAAAACGAACCCCTCTTTCGGAAAGGCGTCTCGCGAGCAAACAATTCGCAGCGAATGTGCCGGGCTGAAGTGAATCGGCACCGTATAATTTAAAGGAACTTTCGGGTTCATCAGAAAAATTCATAACATCAGGCACGGAAGTCTGCATCCTGTAGGCCATTTCGTACTGTGCAATACGGGTAGTAATTTCCGGGTCACCAAACTCCTCTTCCTGCAGACGATTTAAAGAAGCAATATGTTCCAGCATCTTACCGCGGCTTACCTTATCAGTGCCGGGAGGATTTTGCAGATAGAGAACCGGATCTTGTCCTGACTGTAGATGAACGCCCTGGTGAATAGAGTCCAGAAAACCATTGCTCCAATTGCGTGACGCCAGCGGTTGAATGTCACCAGGCCCACGTGACAGCAGTACACAAAATGCCGGCAAATTTTTATTCTCACTACCCAGTCCATAACTCAACCACGATCCCATACTTGGTCGGCCTGGTTGTTGATTTCCGGTTTGAAAAAATGAAACGGCCGGATCGTGATTGATAGCTTCGGTATGCATACTTCTGATGATACAGATGTCATCGACGATCTTGGAAGTAAATGGTAAAAGCTCTCCCAGCCATGTTCCATTTTTTCCATGCTGATGAAAATCAGAGAAGGAACCTATCAGCGGAAATGACTTTTGTGATGCTGTCATTCCTGTTAGCCGTTGACCATTGCGTACAGAAGGCGGAAGTTCCTCTCCCTGCATTTTGCGCAACAACGGTTTATAATCAAATAGTTCTAACTGCGAGGGCGCTCCGCTTTGAAATAAATAGATCACCCGCTTCGCCTTGGGGGCAAAATGTGTTACACCGAAAGGTAGCGCGTCTTCATCCTCTCCTTTGCCGCTAAATAAATCAGGCACGAGCAACGAGCCTAAAGCCAGACTCCCTATTCCCACGCTTGCGCTGGAAAGAAAGGTGCGGCGATTTATATTCAGAGCATGTCTTAAGAATTCGTTGGACATAAATTTTTACTTTTAAGATTTACTGATGGCCTCATCTAAATTATAAATGATACTTACCACGTGCATCATGGCAGCACATTCCAGGGGGTCAAGTTTATCATTTTGCGGATAGGCACCAACCCGCAAAAATTTCTTTGCTTCCTCCAGGTCGGCACTAAACCGGTCATACTCTTCCTGATAACCTTTTAATAAAATATCTATCTCATGAGCCTGAGGTTGTCTGCTGATAATTTTTCGGAACGCCAGTTCAATCTTTTTCTCAAGGGGAAGCGTCTCGTCTTCTACGAGTTTTGATCCCAATACTCTTGCTGCTTCCAATAGCTGGGGGTCATTCAACAGATTGAGTGCCTGCAGCGGTGTGCTCGTTCGAACCCGTCGGACCTCACAAAATTCTTTCATTGGCGCATCAAAAATCAGCATCGAAGGCGGTGGAATAGTCTTTCTCCAGTACGTGTATAAACTTCTCCGGTATAATTTGTCACCTCCATCAGCGATATATTCTGATTCACCCCTACCCTTGATACCGACGGAGATAGCTTCCCAAAGTCCTTCTGGCTGATACGGCTTTACACTAGGTCCGCCCAGTTCGTTATGTAGCAAACCACTTGAGAATAAGACATTGTCTCTTATCATTTCCGAGTTGAGACGGTACCGGGAGCTTCGTGCCAGGTAAATATTATCCGGATCAGCTTCACGAAGCTTTTTACTGGATGAAGATGTTTGTTTATAGGTAGATGACATCACCATCATTTTCAACAAGTATTTGATGTCCCATCCTTTCTCCCTGAACTCAATTGAAAGATAGTCCAGCAGTTCCGGATGAGTAGGCAGCGCTCCCTGATTACCAAAGTCATCAGAAGTGGCGACAATTCCTCGTCCAAAAACCTCTTGCCAAAGCCTGTTAACCATTACCCTCGCCGTGAGCGGATTTTCAGGAGCAAACAACCATTTTGCAAGACCCAGGCGATCTGAACCATATCTACTTTTGTCGTAAAGTGAAATTGCGTCAGGAGCACCGGAGGTTACTTCCACGGTGGTTGGCGCATCATAAACTCCCCGCTCCAGTACAAAAGTTTTCCGCGGCTGATCATCACTCATGACCATAACCTTTACCGTATCTGTTGCACCGATGGTTTTTTTGTTTACAAATTGTAGAATATTATCTACTTCAGTTTGTGTAATCTTAATGTTAGGCTTTGGTAATTCTCCGTAGTTAATCAGTCCTTTTTCATTCGCCTGATTAAAGAAAGAATAAATTGAATAAAAATCCTTTTGCGATATGGGATCGTATTTATGATCATGACAACGGCTACACTCCACGCTGATTCCCAGAAAAGCTTTTCCGAAGGTGTTGGTTCGATCAACAACGTATTCCGTCCTGTATTCTTCCGGGATCGCGCCACCCTCCTGTGTAATCTTATGATTGCGGTTGAATCCGGTGGCGAGTATTTGTTCAAGCGTTGCCTCCGGCAGCAAGTCGCCGGCGAGTTGCCAGGTGACAAACTGGTCGTACGGCAAATTCTTGTTAAACGCATGAATCACCCAGTCCCTCCAAGGCCACATCACCCGGGGTAAATCATCCTGATAGCCATGCGAATCTCCGTAACGACTTACATCCAGCCAGTAATTGGCCCATCGTTCTCCGTAGGCCGTTGATGACAATAATTCATCGACGTGTTTTTCGTACGCATCTGGTCCATCATCTTTTAGAAACTTATCCACTTGCTCAAGTGTGGGAGGAAGGCCAGTGAGATCGAAGCTAACACGACGAATCAATCGTTCTTTATCTGCTTCCGGACTCGGTTCAAGGTTGACCTCCTGGAGTTTAGTTGCTATAAAACGATCAATTTCATTAACACCCCAATCTGTTTCTGTTTCGGGGAGTTCTGGCTTTACGGGAGGTATAAAGGCCCAGTGTTTCTTGTACTCCGCCCCTTGCTCAATCCACATCGTAAGAATGTTTTTTTCCTGCTCAGTCAACACCAGATTAGATTCTGCAGGGGGCATACGGTACAATGGGTCTTCGGAGAATATTCTTTTTATCAGAATACTTTCCTCAGCGTTACCCTTTACTATCGCGAATTGGTGGGCATTGGATTTCAACGCCTTAAAGGCCCCTTCTTCCGTATCCAGGTGAAAATCCGCTTGCCTCTTCTTTACATCCGGCCCGTGACAGGCAAAGCACTTATCGGAAAGAATGGGCTTTACATGATAGTTAAAATCAATTTTTCCTTTTTGCAGAATCAGGCCGGTCTTTTCTTTGGTATTCCTTTCCGAGCAACCTTGCCAGATTACGAGGTTTAGGAGGATTGAAACGGTTACCAGGCTGGATATTCTCATCAGTACTATTTTTAGGCACTTCCCCCTAAGTTAGCAAAAAGCCGTAAGAACTTGAAGGGAATTACGCAAGTGGTCGGGCAGGGGTACTTCTACCAGCGATATGGCTTTGTCGTTGAATAAACCAGGACATTCTCCGCCAACGCTCACCAAAACAAATGACCTGTTTGCAGGATGTATTCGCTACAGGTATGCGGAAATTATAGGGAATTTCCTTACAATTTAATACGTAGGAGGGCAAACCTCCAGATTCCTCCGTCGCAGTAAAGGTTTCCTTCAGGATACCGGGAAATGAACTAACGTGGTCAGCTCATTGTCAGAAACAGACCCCGGCATAGTCACATAGGTTTCAAAAGGTTCAACCCCCTTCTTCCACTTAAATTCCTTCGCTTGTTGCATGCTGTACTGCGCGGCCCACGCGTTGCCGAGGTGCTTATACGGGCCGGTATGCACTACGGTGTTAACCTGCACAGCAGGAACTTTTCCCGTAATGGCATCAGCTGGGAGGTTGCCGGGAATTGCCTTCACCGGAATGGCGGCAGTATACACGATCTTGTTCTTCACCATATCCCACGTGTGGTAAATTGAAAAAGGTATTCCATCGACGATATCGGCGTGCGACTTTACCCAATCGGTTAGCTTATCGAAATCGGTTTTCATCTTTGGCCCGACAGTTTCCAACGTACACGATGTACGCATACCCACATATGTACATCCTGGAAACGAAGTGGTCCCTTTAAACGTGAGTTTTGAAGGAACACTACCCGTCTCCAGATAGTCCTTTAGCATGGCTAGCCCGCGGGTATAATCCATGCCGATGTACGCTGTCATTACTTTTTTCATAAAGAACAAAAAGAACGGCAGGTTACTGTCCATGTACCAGGTAAGGAGCGTGCCGCTTCCCTGAGGCTTCACCTCAAGCCAGACTTTGGAGGTAGACTTCCAGGGCTTAAGGAACGTCACTACCATGTCAAGCCGCTGTGGCGGAGCTTCCTTGAGAATTTTCATCTCGCCGCTGCCCGTCCGTTTTCCCTCCCAGGAATATTCCTTGCCTCCGGGTTTCACATCCACTTTAGCTTCCGGCTCCAGGATGAGCCATGGCGACCATAAATGCCAGTTCGAGAAATCGCTGATGAATTTATAAACGGTGTCGGGCGAGGTGTTGATCTCAACCGACTTTTCAACATGAAATGCTGGCATAACTTTCGGGGTTTGAGGACTAAGATAACAAACTTATTTGTTCAGTGTCCCCGGTAATTTGTGGTTTTCTCTGCGTGGCTTTTTTGGACTCCGCGGTTAGCACTCCCCACACACTATCATTATAAAATATTCACGCAATGGCGCAATGGCGCTAGGGAGGGCGCAAGGTTCATGTCAATATTTTTGCGGCACGTTGCGATTTCTTTGGGGTAAAAAAGTCGGGGCACGACTTGTCACATTTGCCCAACCTGCTGACTGGCGGAACGATCTACTTTGTCGTGACCTGGAAAGCCTTTTCACCATTAACTTCTACCTGCTTTACGACTCTCAATTGCGTAAGTTCTGCCAGCAGCTGATTAAGGGTTTGTTCGTTGGTGGCTCCGAGGTGAGCAACGATTTCGCTGTAGGTTTTAACCTCGTTTGGGGATTTTCTGAAGTTGGTGATGAAGTTCAGGATATCAATCTTTCGCATCGATTTGAAATGCGTACTGAACAACATATACGGCATCAAATACCGAAATGTTTCGGGCGTTAATTAATCCGGGCCCGTGCCTATTCCGATCGCAGCGAATTCACCGGATTGGTTGTGGCCGCTTTGATTGATTCAAAACTCACGGTAAGCCAGGCAATAATAAGCGCCGACAGGAATGCGACCAGGAAAATTGTCCATTCAATCGTTACGTGATAAGCGAAGCCACTAAGCCATTGATTCATCCCATACCATGCAAGAGGCGTTGCTATTGCCGTGGCGACGAGAATGGGACGCGTGAATGTTGCTGACAACAGGTAAACAAGCTGGAACCCCGACGCACCCAGTACTTTGCGTATTCCCAACTCGCGTGTCCGCCGCTCGGCGAGATATGCCGACAAGCCATACAGTCCGAGACAGGAGATCACGATAGCAAGCGCCGCAAAGACATTAAACAAACTGCCCAGCCGTTGTTCAGCCTCGTACAAGTTGGCGATATCCTGGTCCAGGAAACTGTAGTTGAATGGATAGCTCGGATTGATCTCTTTACACATTTGCTCCAGTGCTGCAACGGTGTTTTCCGTTTCACCAGGTAGCGTGCGGACCATGGCAAAACCTCCCCATGTATTTCGATTAAGGAACATCGGTCCGATCGTCTCCTGAACAGGTTTGAAGTTGAAGTCCTTGACCACGCCAATGATCGTTCGCTGCTGGCCCCACACCGTGATATTTGTTCCAACGGCTGATTCGAGTGACATATCCATCGTCTTCAATGCCATTTCGTTCACGATGATGTTGGACGAATCTGCCTGGGCATTTTCACCGTACCCATGTCCATCCAGAAAGGTTGCCTTAAAAACCTCTTCAAAATTTTCGTCGATTGCCAGGTTGTAAAAAAGTGGTTGCGTATTCGGGTCCTTTCCTTTCCATTCCACGCTGATCGTGGCACCGCTGGAAGTGGTGGGTAGGTCGGAGATGAATGAGTATTGGCTGGTCAACCGGTTACTTCCGAGACGAGTCCGCAGCGCCTCATATTTAGACCACATCTCTCCGGTCATTGGTACATACAGAAGATTCTCTTTATCATAACCCAGATTCAATTCTTGTATGTATTTCAATTGCCGATAAACTATCGCCGTTCCGACAATCAGTGAAATGGACACTGCGAACTGAATCACCACCATGGTATTCCTGAACAAACTGCCTGATCCACCGGATGCGAAATTCCCCTTCAATACGGTTGCCGGAACAAATCCGGAAAGATACAACGCGGGGTAACTTCCCGCCAGTAATCCGGTAATGACTGTAATCCCTAGTAGTCCGCCAAGAATCTTGACATTCGTGAAATCAAGCGAAAGGTTCTTTCCTCCCAATTCATTGAAATAAGGAAGAACGAGATAGATGATCAGTAGCGCCAATACGAGTGAAAGCAAGGCAACGATCAGCGACTCTGCAAGGAACTGACCAATGAGATGAGGTCTGATTGCCCCAACTACCTTGCGCAAGCCAACTTCTTTGGCGCGCCTTGCTGCACGTGCAGTAGCAAGATTCATAAAATTCAGGCAGGCCACCACCAGGATGAACACGGCAACGACCATAAAAATATAAACGTTCTGTGCATTTCCGTGACCGGGAATATCAGCAAGGAACCTGGAATACAGGTGAACCTTCGCGAGCGGCTGCAGCACGAAGCCGACTTTCAATACAGACTCGTTCTTTTTATAAATCGCCTGCATCTTTTTTTCAAGGTCTGCAAGAACTGACTCCGACTGCTGACTTTTGTCGTTAATCTTGATATAGGTGTACCAGTTAAAGTTATCCCAGACGTTTCTCTTGAGGTCCTCGTTTGTGCGTGCCAGGAAACGCATGGGCTGAACAAAATCAAACTGCAGGTGGGAGTTCTCGGGGATGTTGGCCATTACACCTGTGATCGTAAAATCATCCTTATTATTTTTCCGGATCGTCTTTTCCAGCACATCGGTGGTACCGAAATATTTCATAGCCATTTTTTCCGAGATAACGATACCTTCCGGGTTTTGAAGTGCCTGCTCGCGATCGCCCTTAATAAACGGGAAGGTGAACACTCTGAAGAAATTTGAGTCGGCATAAATGAGACCTTTCTCTTCGAACTTGACATCACCAACCTGAACTAAATCGCGATTGATGCTGGAGATGCGGACCGCCTCGTCGACTTCAGGAATTTCGTTCTTTAAAGCAAGGGCTAATGGTGCCGGTGATACCGCGGCATGCACTTTCATCTCCGGCAAGGTTGCTGTAACCCTGTAGATACGATCATAGTCGGTGTGAAACCGGTCGTAGCTAAGCTCGTCACTTACCCACATCCCAATCAATGCCGTGCAGCTGATACCAAGCGCAAGGCCGAAAATATTAATAAAAGAAAAGCCTTTCTGGCGGAGTAGATTTCGAATAGCGACTTTGATGTAGTTACTGAGCATATCACAGGCAGTTTTATCTGACAAAGACGCACGAAGGTAAGCAAAGGTTGCAAGCATTTGGGTGCTGTATCCAGCAAAACGGGCTTGCGTGCAACAAAAATTGTCAGAATCAGTGTCACGCAATGGCGCAAGGCGCGCAAAGGAATACACACTCTCCTTCACCCCTTCTCTGCGAGCTTTTCTCTGCGAGCTTTGCGGCTTTGCGTGCAACAAGAAACATAAATGCAAAAAATAATACTATCTCAATTGCTCATTTTTAGCGAAATTTCATTCGAATGCACCACCAATCGCCTTGCTGTTAACAATAACCCCATAAAACATGTTCTTCATCTCCCGCGACAAGACTCTTACCGTAAAAGTCTTAAGTGCCCTGGCCATCACGGTACTCTTTTTGTTGACCGACTCCTGTAGCAAACCCGAAGCAACACAGGAAAAAGAATTCGCCTTTCCCTACCTCAATACAACCTTGACCATGGCCGAACGAGTCGATGACCTTGTTGGTCGCCTGACGCTCGAGGAAAAGATCAGCCAGATGATCAATCAGTCGGTAGCGATCGAACGTCTTGGGATTCCTGAGTACAATTGGTGGTCGGAAGGCCTTCATGGCGTGGCCCGTGCTGGCCTGGCTACGGTTTTTCCCCAGGCTATCGGCATGGGTGCAACATGGGATCGTGATTTGATGCGACGGATGTCTGTTGCCATTTCCGATGAGGCACGGGCAAAGCATCATGATTTTGCAAAAAAGGGAAAACGATTCATCTACCAGGGTCTCACAATGTGGTCGCCGAATATCAATATCTTCCGCGATCCGCGATGGGGACGCGGACAGGAGACGTACGGTGAAGATCCATATCTAACGGCAAGGCTGGCAGTTGAATTTATTAAAGGTCTGCAGGGAGACGATTCTGTGTACTTCAAGACAATTGCAACGGTCAAACACTTTGCTGTCCACAGCGGACCGGAAATCAATCGTCACACCTTTAATTCGGTCATCGGTGACCAGGACCTGAATGAAACGTACTTACCTCAATTTGAGATCGGTATACGGGAGGCTAAAGCCTATTCGCTAATGTGTGCCTACAACCGATACAACGGTGAGGCTTGTTGCGCCAGTGGAAAATTACTTAAGGATGTTCTTCGCGATGACTGGGCGTTTAGTGGATTTGTCGTGTCAGACTGCGATGGCATTGTCGACATTTATAAACATCACAAACAAGTAGAGACTCCTGCTGAAGCCGCCGCACTGGCCGTAAAATCCGGAACCGATCTCGAGTGCGGAAAAGTGTATCTGAATTTAAAGGAAGCTGTCGATCGTCAGTTGATTACGGAAGCAGAGATTGATGTATCCGTAAAACGTCTGTTTATGGCGCGATTCAAACTGGGAATGTTCGATCCACCAGAGATGGTACGTTACGCGAACATCCCCTACGATGTGGTGGATAGCGAGGCGCACAGGGCGTTGGCACTCGAGGCAGCTCAGAAATCCATTGTGTTGCTGAAAAATGATAACAACACCTTACCGCTGAAAAAAGACTTAGGTACCCTGGCGGTGATTGGTCCGAATGCCGATCAATGGCTGATGTTGCTGGGGAATTATAACGGTGTTCCTTCGGATGCCATCACGCCTTTGCGCGGTATACGGGAAAAGTTAAAAAACAAAAATGTGCTCTATGCTCAGGGTTGTGAACTTGCCGACGGTATGCCAACGTATAAAACCATCCCTGGCTCCCAATTATCTAATAACGGAACCCCAGGTCTGAAGGGCGAGTACTTTAATAACGCACAGCTAAGTGGTACACCGTTGTTTACGCAAACAGACGAGAACGTGGATATGAACTGGTCTGATAAATCTCCGCGAAATGACCTGGATGATGACAACTTCGGCGTCCGCTGGACGGGCGAGTTGGTGCCCGATAAAACCGCGGTTTATCAACTCGGATTCGTCAGCACTACCAATACGCGGTTGTATCTCGACGACAGTCTCATGGCGAAAACTATCTATCACTTTCGTGACGAGTACGGCGATCCGCGTCTGAGGAAATCGCCGCCGCTGAAACTGGAAGCAGGAAAGAAATACAAAATTGTGCTGGAAGCAATGGAAACGTACGCCGACGCCCAGGTGCAACTGGTCTGGGCAAGGCCACAACCGGAACTAGGACAGGAAGCTTTGGACATAGCGAAAAAAGCCGATGCTATTGTTATGTGTATGGGAATTACGGCCCGCATGGAGGGCGAAGAGATGGATATAGTAATCGACGGATTCAAAGCCGGTGACCGGACCAAAATCGATCTTCCACGTCCGCAGCAAGAGTTAATAAAACAAATACAGGCGCTGGGCAAACCTGTCGTGCTGGTTCTCCTGAATGGAAGCGCCCTTGCTGTGAATTGGGAGCAAAAAAATATTCCCGCCATTGTGGAAGCCTGGTATCCGGGGCAAGCTGGTGGGCAGGCGATTGCAGACGTGCTTTTCGGAGACTATAATCCGGGCGCAAAACTTCCGGTTACATTCTACAAGTCTCTTAACGATCTGCCGCCATTTGAAGACTATAACCTGACGAAACAAACGTATCGCTATTTTAAGGGTGAGCCCCTTTACCCGTTTGGATATGGTTTAAGTTATTCCACTTTTGCTTACGGGACGCTGTCCCTGGAAAAAACACACAAGGCTGGTGATGCCGTGAGACTATCGGTCAACGTAAAAAATACCAGCACGAGAACGGGAGATGAAGTGGTGCAGGCGTACGTAACGCACGTGAGCCCCAACGTGCCGGTCCCGGTGCGGTCACTCGTACAATTCCAACGCATAACCCTGAACCCGGGTGAGTCAAAAAACGTGGAGCTTGTTCTGGGGCCCGACGCATTTGCCACCTACAATGCGCAGGGTGAGAAGTCTGTAGCACCAGGTCAATTCGAAATTGCAGTCGGCGGCGGCCAGCCTGGCCTTAAGGTTGGCACCTTTGTAACACCGGGCGTAAAAGAGGTTGTGAACATCAATTGATTTGAATCTATTATCCTTTGTAGGTGAGGAGCGGTGACAACGGTGAGGTGGTCAACACAATGCAACTACTTCAAATGGGATCCTTTAATTCTCTGGCATTTCTTCTACATGTTTTTATTTGCGATCTCTGCGGTAAAAAGGTTGGGGCACGACTCCATCCACATGCACAAACTCGGGACTCGCGGGAAATCGGTGTGAGTAATGACGTGTCATCCATTTTGCCCGGTGTTATTAATTGTTTACCACATTTATCACTACGTTTCCCTTCTTGCGAAATGATTCCACATAGGCATGAGCTTCCCTGATTTGATCAAGTTTATATCGCCTGTCTATCACGGTGATTAGCTTGCCCGATTCAATGAGGTTTTTTAAGGTCAATAAATCATCGGGATTTGATTTCGGAGAGCCTGTTACCGATATGTACTTTCCCGTTGGTTTTAATAAATGTTTGCACGCCGACTTTGATGTCTTTCCCACGGCATCGAAAATAATATCAAAACGTGCCTCAGTTTTTGTAAAATCTTCACTGGTATAATCAATGATTTTATGAGCTCCAAGCTGCGATACCAGATTTTTGTTGGCGGTGCTGCACACTGCTGTAACCTCAGCCTCAAATGACCTCGCAATCTGAACTGCAAAAGTACCCACGCTGCCGGACGCACCGTAAATTAGAATGCTGTCTCCTGACTTTATCCCGCTTTGTTTCAAGAACCGTAATGCTTTCAGGCCTCCTACAGGAACGGTTGCTGCTTCTTCGAACGTCATATTCGAAGGTTTTAAAGAAATCAACTCATCTACCGGAAGACATGTATATTCGGCGTACCCTCCAAACCTCAAACCGCATGATGCAAAAACAGCATCTCCCTTCTTAAACGTCTGAACTTTATTTCCTACATCTTCAATTACACCTGCTAATTCAAATCCCAGTATTTTCACCCTCCTGGGTTTGAATAGCCCATTAAAAAGCCTTGCGAGAAACGGATCAGCCTTTCGCAAACGCCAGTCTCCTGCCGACACCGTTGTAGCGTGTATTCTTACTAATACTTCATTTTCCTTTGGTACCGGTTTACTGACTTCACTTAGCTCCAGTACATCTGGTGAACCATATCTTTCATATACGACTGCTTTCATGATTTAAGATCTTTGTTACTTTCTACAATTATACCTTTACTCGAAGGATACCAAAAGTAAAGCGAACCAGTTATTACAGCTAAAATGAATAGCCCAACAGCACTTGCTTCTAATCCAAAACTTCCTCCTGTAATCCAATCAGGCGTGTTGTTAACTACCGGTGTAAAGAAGCTGACCTCTTTCTCTCCGCTTACCCCAAAGCCAAGAATTGCTCCCTGAACTACGTTAGCTAAAAAATGAAGTCCAATCGGCATGCTCAGATTTTTCGTTTTACTATACGCCACGCCAAAGAGTATGGACGCCATAAAAATATTGATTGAAGCGAGGACCATTATGATTCCTGTCATCCCAGGATTATTTAAATGCGTTAACAAAAATAGGCTCGCAATGGTGAGTTGAGCCGGCCACTCTCCAAATGCATCGATCAGCCGCTGAAATATAAATCCTCTGAACAGCAATTCTTCGGCAAGAACAACACCCACCATCACCGAAATTCCCGAAATGAAAGCCGGAAGGGACACTTCATTTACTTGCCACCTAACAACACCAAACAGTGTTAATAGTAGCGTTGGTAAGAACATGAGCATACCACCTATGATCAATCCAATAAAAAGTTCTCTTACCCACCTGCCGTCAATCCTTCCGATTAATTCATGAAAAGGTTTTCGTCTGACTGCCTGACATACTACTGAAGCCACCATAATAATTATTACTTGATGCCACACGGTTATTTCAAAACCGTGATTATCACTTAGAATAATTAATGGAAATAGAAGCAATGAAAGAATTACAAAGAAGATAGCTACCCACCAGGCGCTACGAACACCCCTTTTGAGTCGAGGAAAATTAACGTTACTATTTTAGTCATAAGTTACCGAGTGCTAATAGTCTAATATATTGCGGATTTTCAATCGACACTAATAGGTAGTTTATATGTATCCAGGTTAAATCCTTTTGTAATCAACCAGGTCGCCAGTACCATTTCATAAACAGCAATAGGCAGCGCTATCACTATTATAAGGCCTGAGTTAGGAGAAATTACACCAAACATTTCCAATGCAGCTCCTATGAATATTAAAATAGCCCCTGTTATACCAAGGATAGAAAGTTTCTTTGGAACCAGATTTGACTTAAAAAATATCGAGCTGTAAATAAATGTGTTTATCCCCAGCATAAAATGAGGTCCCAACACGAATGTCCAATCGCGGATGGATTTTAACAGTTTTGCCGTAGTCCGAAACGATTCAATTTCTGATGCCCCAGGATTTATGAATTCCTGGCTGAGGGCTACAATCGTGAGCATACTCATGATTCCAACAAGAATAAACACAACCTCAAGCAGGCGAAAACACACATAGCCCAGTCCCCAACTTTCATTGAATTTTTTTAGATAGGGGTACATCATGATGGCTGTCCCTACAGCCGAAATGGCAAGTATTGATTCAAAGATGGCCCCCAAAACAATTTGGTTTGAATTCTGGACACCTACAGTAAGGTATTCAGAATGAAGTACGATAGGGTCATATAGTTTCAGGCCGATAATAGCTGTGACCGTGGCTGTAATAAAAAATATGCCGGTGACTTTTGCATTTTGTCTATGTTGTTTTGTGTTGGTTGTTTCCATTGTGTTAAGAATTTAATGTTTTTTTTCTTTTGCTTAGGGTGTTTTCAGGTTAAAAAAGTTTATTGTGACATGTCAGTTGTGATAGGCGAATACTTGAAGCCCTTGACGATCAGGTAAACGCCTAACGAAAACTCGAATAGCGCGACTGGAACTGCGAACAACCCTGTCGATGGATCATGTTGACCGATGAACCCGGCCAGGATAAAGACGTCGCCAGCGATGAGCACGGGCCCCCCGAGGAGTCCAATCAGAGAAAGGCCTCGAGGCACCAACCGCGACTGGTACAGCAAAAAGCCCAGCAATATGTCGTTCACAGCCGGCATAAAACTCTGTCCGACGAGGAAAACACGGTTATACATCGTCACTAGCGTGTTACTGGTGACCAGTGCATCTGCGCCAGCTCCGGTTTGCCGCAAGGTAACGACCGTGAGGAGGAACGTGACTCCGGCGAAGATGGTGCCGGCTTCCAAAACCCGGGAGCTCACCAGGCCCAGTGCCATCCCTTCACTTTTTTTCCTGAGCACGGGATACAGAGCAGCCGCAGTGGCAATGCCTGCGAGGGCCACAATTATCTCAAGGATACTGCCGATGATGACAGCCGTGTCGGGACCAGGACCAAGGATATAGTTTGGATCACGTACCGAACTATAGAGTGCGAGGGTCGGGATTGATACAAAAGTGAGTAGGTAGAGCCCGCCAGAAACCAGCGAAGTCTTCCGCAGCGACCTCATTGGGGATCGCTCTGTTGAAATAGAAGTGATGATTCCAATATTTGTGCTTGCATTCATTTTTTTATTGTTAAATAGTTAATAGAATGTCATTTGTCTAGTTATGATTGATCAACCAGCCACGCAGCTAGCGGCCAGATGTCTGTAATCCTTTATTTAATTCCAAGCGGATTTGTTTTCCAGGGCTTAGAAAAATGCAAACTGATATTCAGATACCGGTTATACATTTCCTGGTCGTTAGAAATATTGGATAAACCATAGGTGTATCGCACATCTAATACAACACTCTTTTGCTTTAGCTTAAACCGATAGCCCGCGCCCAGTTGAATACCTGCGTCCACACGTTTAAAGCCATCACTTGAACTATTAAATGAGAGCGCTGTAGTCGAGCCTTCTATTTTCCGGGTTCCATAAAAATTGTAGGCTAATGCTGGCCCCGCATTGGCGTAAAATTTGCCTATGTTGAAACGCGCTAACACAGGCAGTTCTAATGCATAAAACCGAAGGGTTGTCTTGCCGTCAGTGAGTGGATTGTTCGCATTTAATGCACCACCCTTCATTATAAAATACAATTCGGATACCAGTGACACTTTAGGTGTAATACCCGCCTGGAAGGACACACCAACTTGTGCACCAAATGTTGACTTCTTGTAATCAGCTAAGGAACTATTAGTCTTCCCATAGTTGAAGTTTGTACTCACCAAGTTGAGCACAAGATCCAAATAGGTTCTTGTTACCTGATCGCCTCTGATTTTTTGTGCTTCTAGTTTCTCTTCCTGACCAAAGGCGTTCCCGGAAAGGAAAATCATACCTAGTATGAGTCCTTTTTTTAAGTATGTCTTCATCATTTGTTGTTTTTTTGAACAAATGAAGATGAATACACCGGGCCCGACAATTCAATTATGCAAAGCCAGGTAAGATGTCTGCATCTTGCCAACTTTAGTCTGCGAAATAAACGGGAGTTTATGCCTTGTTTTGAATGATTAGAAACAAAACCTCTTTATAGGTCTCTGAAATGGGGATTATCTGGTCAGCGATTTTAATCCCGCTCCGCTCTATTGATACTATCTTATTAAGTGCAACCATGTACGATTTATGCACCCTGCAGATTATACTTTGTGGAATCAATTTTTCAAACTCACTGAAATTCTGGAGGGTCATTATCTTTTTATTAATCGTATGAATCCGGCGATAATCTCTCATTCCTTCAATGTAGACGATTTCATCGAGCATTATTTTTTCGAGCCGGTTTTCAGTTTTCACGAAAATAAAATCCGGAGGCGGCTCCGAACTGCGATGCGTTAAATTCTCCTGAGCTTTATTTACAGCTTGCAAAAATCGGCTAAACGTAAAGGGTTTTAGAAGATAGTCCGTTATCTTAAGTTCATATCCCTTCAGTGCATATTCCTGGTAGGCTGTAGTGATGATAACCTGACTATTAATTTTCGTGCTTTCAAGTAAGTCGATCCCGGACAATTCATCCATATTGATATCCAGGAAAAGAACATCGACTTTGTTACTATTCAGATACGTTAGCCCGGTGAGTGCGTTATCAAATGTGGCGCTTAGATGCAAAAAGGGAACTTTCTCGACAAATCCCTTCGTTTTCTCCAAGGCAAGGGGCTCATCTTCAATGATTACGCAGGTATATTTATCCATTTCTGATCGTGAGATTTACGCGATAAACCTCGTTATCATTCGTGACTTCTAAGATATGCCTTTCGGGGTAAATAAGGCTCAGTCTTTTCTGAATCAATTCATTACCCAAACCTCCACTCGTTTGCTGAACAGCTTTTGAATCGTACTTATTTTCACAGATTAACTGTATAGAACCATCGTTGACAAAAATATCGATAGTTATAGCCTTTTCCACTTTTTTATTGGTTGTGTGCTTGAAGGCATTTTCAATAAATGGAATAAAAATCATTGGCGCAATTACCTTATCACCAATACTTCCTGTTACTGAAAAGTGCACATAATTCTCATTGGCAGTTCGTATCTTTTGTAAGGCTATGTATTTTTCCATGTACTCTATCTCTTTTGAAAGAAGAATTTTATCAGTCCGTGTTTCATACAGTACAAACCGTATGATATCTGATAACTTATTCAAATAATCTGAAGCCGCTACCGCATCTCTTAAAATCAGTGAGTCAATATTATTAATTGTGTTAAACAATAGATGTGGATCAAATTGTTTTTTAATCAACAGCATTTCCATTTCATGGTTTTTCTCTCTTAAAATATCTTTCAGCTTAATTTCATTATACCAGGTGATAAATCCTTTGATCACCGATGCCACTCCCCCGCTTAGTAAACCAATCATCGTCATTACAAGTATTGTTCGAGGCGCGGTAGACCTACCATGTTTTCCACCCTCATCCATATCGATTATACGGCCAGACTCTATAAAATACCGCAATAAAATATACCCCAATACTGCTACTATCAATGAGATGAGTATTCCAAAGAATATGGATAGAAGTATCTTTCTCTGTTGAAGAAATTTTGGGAATAAAAGAAAGTAATACAAGTAAAAAGAGGCGGCAGAAGGGATGAATGCAAACAGTAAAATGCTTTTGAAGGCATTCATAACACGAAATTCCCGATCACTTACATGCTGATTGCTCCGGTAGTATAAAGCCAGCACGATGAATATCAATAGAAAATAGCATGCCCAGAAACCCACGTGAAGCAAAATGACGAATGACCTTTTCATAATTAAAAGTACCAAATAATAAGGTCAAAGGCCTATCCGTGCATGACTCCCGGAATCATCAATTCAGTCAAAACGCTTCCGCAATAATTTCTTTATTCACCATCATACCTGCCGTTGTCCCCAAAGCCACTGCATTGGCTACCGTGCGTATACGTGTTACACTGTCTCCACAAGCGTAAACTCCATAAACGCTTGTTTTTTGAGAGGAATCAATTCCGACATACCCTTCCGGAGTCAATTCACACCCAAGTGATTCGGGCATAGAACTATGCTGTTTAAAAGGCAGACGAGTGTACAGTACCTTTGTGAATGATACTGTGCCATCCCCGAACAATATTCGTTGCAGTTGTCCACGGTTATGATCCAATTTCTCGATTTCCTTTTCAACTATTTCAATGTGATGGCGTCTTAGCTTTTCGGTTTGCTCAGATGTCAGCGTGGATTTGCCGTTAGTAAATAGGGTAAGCTGACCAGTCCAGTTAGAAATTAGACTTGAGAATTCAAATCCATACTCCCCGTTACCAAGAATTCCGGTGGGCTCGTCGCGCACTTCATAGCCGTGGCAATATGGGCAGTGGAGTACAGAGATACCCCAGCACTCAGCAAATCCAGGAATACTGGGCAACATATCCTTAATGCCTGTTGCGAATATCAACTTCTTTGCAGTGAACGTTGCTCCAGAAGCAGCCTGAATGGCAAAGCCATTTTCTGTTTTAGTTCCATTTATCGCCAATCCCATGAAGAACTCTATGGTACCATACTTCTTCACTTGCTCCCTCGCAAGTGTCGCAATTTCATTAGGCGTTCTTCCATCATGAGTAATAAAGTTGTGCGAATGGGGGGTTTGCCTGTTACATGGCTCACCATTGTCAATAACCAAAACGTGTTTCAATGCTCTCCCTAACGCCATTGCTGCAGCAAGTCCTGAATAACTTCCACCCACTATTATTACGTCAAAGTCTTTTCTTTCTTTCATTAGATCTATATGTTTCGAAATTTGTGAGATGACGGGCAAAGCGAGTACCGCAATGCACCCCGCTTTGCCCAATAACCATGCTCGGTCAATGAATTCCGTTGGAACGGTCGTGTCCTGTCAATGCACTACTTTTTCTCACTTTGTGGTGAGATCAGGCGCATAACCAAATCTACAGCAGGTACTCCGACGAACACTATCCACGGCACTAATGAAATAGTAAGTAAAAACGTTCTCTGATAAAGTGGCAAAACCGATAACCCTTCACCAAACAGATAGAGAAACAATGTGATTGATGGATAGATTACAACCCAAATTTTGAGGGATGCAAGTAATTTCATTTTTGTTTTCATAGGATTACTTTTTTGAATTTTGATTTTTTTATTCACAAAAGTATTAAACCGGGCAATTCCGGTGATAGGACAAAAACAAAATTGAGTGGTACTTATTTGAAATTAAGCCTGAATGCTTCCGGCGAATATCCAGTATGCTTCTTAAAGAATCTGATAAAATAGGAAACATCCTCAAAACCCAAATGAAAGGCAGTCTGATTGACCTGGCTCGTGGTCGACAAAAGATATCTTTTTGCTTCCAGAATAATATGCTCATCGATAACCTTCGAGCCTGTTTTTCCCAATGTTACCTTCAAGATGGCATTCAGTTGATAAGAAGAGAGATGTAACATATCAGCATACTGTGAAATTTTTTTATGCGTAGAAATATGTTTTTCTACCAGCTCCAGAAATTCCTCCAACCGTTCCTGCTCATAACTATGCGCATTGCCAGACAGATCCTTCCGGTTACGGATAAGCTCAATGAAAAATATAGTAAGATTCGCTTTAATGACTTCCTGATACTCCTCCTGTTTACCCGTGTACTCCCGAAAAATAGCACCTAGTATAGTTAGAATTTTAGTGAAACTATCTTTTCCCGGAAGGCAATGGTTATTACTACCAACACTACGCAATAACTGATTGGTGAGTTTATTACCTGTATTAAAAAAATCAGGCTTGAATTCGATCAAATATCCCTCACTACTACCTTTCAACATCAACTGGTGCACCTGACCAGGCCGCATCATAAAAATCGAGCGATCACGAATCTGATAAGATTGAAAATCAATTTCATGTATCCCTACTCCCTTTTTTAAGACAAGAATAAAAAAGAAGTCGTGCCTATGTACTTCCTGAATCATGTCCTTTCCCGACAGTATACCACGAACGTCTCGGATCCTGAAACTTCCAAGAAAATCAGTTTCCAGATCATGAGTATGTATCGACCTAACCGGGATGGTCCCCATGGTTGAATTTTTATTGCTTTAAACCACTATAGTAATAATGAATTCAAATATAGACATTATACATAAGGCTGTTTTGGTTCGTTCCAGTTTGTACGGCATGGACCGACACCATTCATATTTTTCATTTCTTCTTTTGAAAATAATGAACGATTGGGTGTGGGTGTATTTCTACCGTAGAATTGCTGAGGAATCCACGCACGAACGCGGCGGCTGACGCCATTAGCATGTTTCGTTGAGAAAAAAATGCGCTATCTCTTGTTACTAGCAGTCTTCCTTGCTTTCGTCCCGGCAGGCTTGTTTATCTTCTTCGATGCTTTGGCTTTGCTGTTGAATTCCAGACACAGGTTTAGCCAGAATTCAAAATCCTTTTTTGATTTGATGGCATCTTGCATGACATAGCCAAACCCCTTGTATTCGCGGCCTTTCATTATCACGGTACGGAAGCCGTTCCTCTCTGACAACATTTCGTGGAGTGAAGGGTCGAACCGACACATTAATTCTTCGCCACTTACGCTTACACACATTTTATTGTTAACCATGAACGTGACACCACGAAACATTTTCTTTTCTTCCACCCTGGGAAGATGAGCCAGTGCCACGCGCAGTCGGTCGGCAAGTTTTTCATCGTAAGCCATAGAACCAAAATACTATTTTGCAGCAACTACTATTTTTATACGAAGGAAGAAAACGCAGTCATCACTTCTAACCGCCAGGCTTGGCCAAATTTCCGATTAAAAACAGTACGCGAGGTGTACGCCCCCGTAATTTTCTGTTAAAAGTCCATTTCAAGGACAATTTTAGACTAAAACAGGATTTTCACAATTTTCTTTAAAATAACCCGCAACATTTACCCCCACCGCGATACCATATTTGACATATTTGACACAAATCCCCTCTGATGAGGTCGCAATTATACCCGCAATGTCATGCACCGGCTTCAGATATTTGTATAGACAAGAACAATTACTTTCAAAAGACCACTTCAATGAGAAAATTGAAACTACAGGTGCAGATGACTCTTGATGGCTTTGTAGCCGGGGAAAAAATGGCGAGTTGGACTGGATGTGGATCGGTAAACGGGATGAAGCAATTTTACATCGGGTAGTTGAACTGGCCATCGCCTGCAACACCCTTTTACTGGGACACAAGATGACCCGTGGATTCATTGATCATTGGGAAAATACAGTGGACAACCAATCTACAGGTGTGGAACAACCTTTAGCACAAAAAATGGTAAGCATGCATAAGATTGTTTTCAACCGCTCAGATACAACCATCAAAGGCCGGAAACCTTGAAGTGGAAAATGGCGACCTGGCGGCTGCATTGCGCACGCTGAAAAAGCAACCCGGTAAGGACATTATGGTTTATGGTAGTGCTACTTTTTGTTCGTTCGCTGATAATAAGTACCTACCTGTCCAGGTGGAGTAAAACATAAAACAAACATGATCAATACTACCAACACCATCGCCAAGCTCGACACGCACAAATCTGCTGGGTAGTCACGGACGTTAATAATTCGGTAAAATTTCTTTCGAACTCCCTTGGCATCGCATCTTCTAAGACGTACAACGGAGGTACTTTCGCCGAACTCGTTCCAAGAGGTAAAGTCGATTGGGTTTTTGAAGTACCCCGACAAATTTGACTATCCGGCGCTCCAACGTCACCTAAATTACTTAATGTACACCGTCTTCCTGTTCACGAATTCCATCATGCCGTCGCGTGATAATTCCCGCCCATAACCAGAGCATTTCGTCCCTCCAAAGGGTAGTCTTGGGTCGGATTTAACCAGTTCATTAACAAAACAAGCGCCGTCCGTGAACTCTTCAGCCATTGACATGGCGTTGCTTTTATTTTGAGTGAAGATGGTTACACCCAATCCATACCTGGACATCTCTGAAAACCTGATTGCTTCCGCTGCGTCTCTCACTTTGATCATTGGCGCAAGCGGACCAAATGTCTCTTCGTCAAATGCTGGCATTCCCGGAGTGACGTTTCCCAGAACGGTGGGTTCATAGAAACAACCTTGCTGGTTGCCTCCGAGGAGGAGTTCCGCTCCAGCCTTGACAGACTCCTGAACCTGCCGCTGTAGTTGATTGGCGAGATCAATGCGTGCAAGCGGACCTAACTGAGTAGTTTCATTCATCGGATCCCCGGACTTCAGTTTCTTAACTTCTGATATGAATCCCGTGACGAAATCATCGTATACTTTTTCAACCACTAAAAATCGTTTTGCGGCAATACAACTTTGTCCCGCGTTCTGCATCCTTGATGTCACAGCAATTCGTACGGCGTCTGCAATATTCGCGTCCTCAAGAACTATGAATGCGTTGCTTCCTCCCAATTCCAATACAGTTTTTTTTAGATGTTTGCCAGCAAGGGTAGCCACAGCAGACCCTGCGCGTTCGCTGCCTGTCAGCGTAACCGCTTTTACTGATTTGTCCGCGATGACGCCTTCAATAGCATCCGTGTCAATAAAAAGATTTTGAAATACACCATCGGGAATTCCCGCGTCCCGGAAAGCATCGGAAATATAAGTAGCGCAACCAAACACATTGGGTGCATGCTTTAGCAAGGCAGTATTACCTGCCGCAAGTGCGGGTGCCGCAAATCGAAATACTTGCCAGAAAGGAAAATTCCATGGCATTATAGCCAAAACACAACCGATAGGATCATGTCTCACAAAACTCCAGGATGCCTCCGTCTTTATCGTTTCTTCAGCGAGCAATTGTTCGGCATGGTCTGAATAATAATCACATACCCAGGCGCATTTGTTAATTTCCGCGCGTGATTCCGCAATCGGTTTTCCCATCTCCTGCGTTATCATCCACGCATACTTTTCAGTATTTTTCCGCAAGGCATCTCCTACGGCTGAGATAAGCGCAGCACGCTCATTCACCGAGACCTTACGCCAACTATCAAAAGTTTGCTGTGCTTTGTTTATTATCCTAAGAACATCCGCTTCATTATGTTTTTTATAATTGCCTATCCTGGATCCGTTGAATGGGTTGATGCTTGTGAAGTTCATATAACCTTGTATTTATTATTTACCTAATTTCAGTTTAGTCTTGTGAAAAGAAAATCGGTCATTACACAACACCCAACATGTCGCCCAAAACATTTGCCAGTCCGAGAAAACTTAGAAAGCCAACGATATCAGTTACGGTGGTTAATACGATGGACGATGATTGCGCCGGATCTTGCCCAAACGATTTTAAGAGGATGGGAATCACAGCTCCCGAAAATCCGGCAATGACCATGGAAAAGATCATTGACACGCCGATCACTACTCCTAATCCAAGCGATGAGGCCCAAAAGAAGACAATAATAGCTGTGCTGAGAGAAATAATAATACCGTTTACTAGTCCGACCAATACTTCCTTTCGGGCAACTTTAAACCATTGACCAATGTGTATTTCACGTAATGCCAAACCGCGGATTGTTACCGCCAGTGCTTGTGAACCTGTATTTCCAGACTGGCCGGCAACGACGGGAAGAAATACGGCAAGGACGGTTATTCGTGCAATGGTATCTTCGAAAAGTGCTACGACCGATGCGGCCAGGAACGCTGTTGCCAGATTTATTTCAAGCCAGGGCAATCGTTTTCTTATCGCAAACCAAACACCTGACAATGCCTTCTCTTCACGTCCGGCACCAAACATGGCGAGGGAGTCTTCGGTTGCGTCGTGTTGAGCAGCTTTGACAAGCGCATCATAACGAATAACCCCAAGCATCCTATGGTTGACATCAACCACGGGAAGGCTTATCAACTTACCGTCCTGAAGTAATTCAACAACTTCTTCGCGAGGCGCCAGCGCTTCAACAAAGACTGATTTCCCGACTAAGTTAGCCAACTGTTCCCCTGGAGGCGAAACCGCAATAACATGGATTGGAACGGTTCCGAGTAATTTACCGTCCGGGTCTACTACATATAAAGCCACCAGGCTTCTGTCTCCATGGTCACGCAGCGTATTGAGAACATCGCTAACGGAATCAGTTTCTCTAAATAACTTCATCCGTGTGTCCATAAGAAAGGCTGCGGATTCAGGTGGATAGGACAACAACGCACGTATTTCGAATGAAAATTTAGAACCAAGCGACCTGAGCCTTTGCTTCACGAGCGGTTCTTCCAATCGCGATATCAAAATTGCAGCAGTGTATGTATCCATTCCGGAAATCAAACTTACAAACGATGATTCGTCCATGAGAGTAAGAACCTCTGTTGCTGACTGACTGGACAGTTTTGATAGTATTTCACGGGAGATCCCGGGCGAGTATCCTTTTAAGCATTCTACGAGATAATCCGCAGGAAATTCATTTAGTGACTCGGCTACTTCGGCAGGATATTTCCTGAAATAATAGTCCAATAGCGTTGTTGTGAATTCTTTATGTTGAGTTAAAGCTTCCATTATTTTGCGTTTCTTGAACCAATTTCATTTGCGCCTCTGACAATACTTAGAAATCCGATCCGGTATAAATCACCTAAAGCAGAGCTTGCCGCCGCCACTTCTTTGCTAAGCACCTTCTTGAACGGGACAAAACTTGTGACCGTTTTTCGCTGTAAAACCCCTAAGAATATTCCACTGGCATCAACTACTGGCAGGGATACAAATGCATCGTCCCAGGCGCCAGGTTCCAGTAAAACCTCCATATCCATTTCTGCCAATATTTTGACTGGGGCATCCATCATGATGGAGTGAAGAGATTTTTCCTTGTCCGAAACTAACAATGATTTTACATCGACAACGCCCACCAATTTTTGGTCACGTCCTATAATTGGGAGATGTTGAAAGATATCCTGTGAGCTTTCTTTTACCTTCTCTATCGCTTCACCTACGTTGCTGTCGTCCGTGAGAAAGAAAGGCCGGGAATCCATGTAGGCGCCGACTGCATTTTCCGAATAGCTCAGAACAACCCGAATTGCTCTTGCTTTCTCCTTAGATATGTTTTCGAGAATCAAGTTTCTTTTTTTTTCATCCATCTGAGAAAGCAGTATTCTCGCGATGGAAATTGGAAATGATTCAAACAGAGCCGTAAGCTTTGATTCGTCTAAGGTTTCGATACCTTTCAACACTTTATAACGATCCATTTGACTCAACAGGGCGGGTAATACTTTCGTTGGTAAAGTATTAAACCCTTTTTCAACCTCCGAATCTTGCAAACTCTCAGTCAGGACCGCTGCTTCGGTTGTGTGATATTTGACGAAATTCTCAAGTAAAAGTGCGTCGTAATTCATGTGTTAGACTTAATTAGTTCAGACTTCGATTCATTGAAAACTTTTGATGGAATGACAACCCTGCCAGATTCGGTTTCGATCAGAACAACTGTTGCTGTAATTCTTATGATGATTCCTTCGATGTCATTTATTCTGACCTTATCGCCCTCCTTGTAAACCTGTTGGAGGTAATATGATCCGAGTATGTTACTAACTGAAACGTTTGCGCCAAGCCCGAATGCCAGTGCAGCCGCAAATAATAATGAAGCAACGATAATGGTCAGTATGTTAGTCAGAAATTCCATATCAATCCCTATTTGGTCAATAGCGATGATAAAAGTCACTACCAGTATAAGTATATGAACTAACCTGCCGAGTTGGTTACCAGTAGTCAGTCCCGCTCTTGCGGAAGCGGATGAAATCAAATCACCAGCCAGCTTTCCGGAAACAATTCCAAAAACAATAATCAGGAGTACTGCCAGAATATTCGGGACATATTTAATCAGGTCATTGACCCACGTAGTAAGAATTGACATTCCGAGTATTTGGATAATCACAGCAATTGTGAATAATATGATCGTCCAAAACATTGCCCTGGCTAAAGCCTTCGCGACGCTTTGTAGATCAATTTTTAATAAACGCACGCTTAACTTTTCGTTGACCTTCCGATCAATATAAAGAATCAGCCTTATCGTCACCCTTCTGGCCATCCAGGCTATCGCAATACCGACGAGAACCACGATGAGGGAAAGACCCAGGTTTGGAAGGAGTTCCACGACGTTTTCAATGAGCGCTTTCTTTATGTTATCAAATACTTCAAGCAACACATCCATAAATTAAAATTTTAGCTTTTCACTTTTCTATTTAGGCGTTGAGAAGAAGAGAATCTCTTCTACCCGAACCAGGTTGTTACCGGGCCAGGTCTTTGTTCACGTTGATTGTAAAAGGCACCAAACACATTTCATCGAAAGATGTAAATGTCTGTTTGATCTCCATTCCGGGCCACCTGACTTCGGCCTCCGCAGTGTCATCCTTTCTATTTTGGAATTCATCTTGACAGATATTGCAAAGAATCATATTTCACTTTTCAAAGTCACTTCCGTAGACGACGCCCACATCTACTTGAAACCGGGTACTTTCCGAACTTTTATTCCAGCTTGTTTATTTTATACAATAATTTACGATGGGCAACATTGATCATAGTGCCATCTCGTGTGAGTACCTGGAGTGCGTAGCTATTAAAATGAGCTCAACTAAAACATGAATAAAACCTCCTCGCGATTCTTAACACCTTCAATATTCATCGTACAAATTATCAGGGCTAATCCGTATGTTGATTCCTAAACGCCACTTCTTCATTTCTTTAATTCTGTCATTGCGCCAGTGGATCGAACATCATCGACTGACCCACTGACTGACACTTCCGGCGACAAAGAAGTTTACTAGCCAAGGTATGATTTCAATGCCGACAAGCGCCGTGTCTTGCGTAGTTTGCCTGTAGCCCTATCTTTGATCTGCCTTACTCTTTCAGCAGTCAGGTCAAATTTTGCACTGATATCATGTAACGAAATGGCATGTCCACCGGAGAGACCATAGTACAGGGAAACTACCTGGGCCTCCCGCTCGGTCAATTGTGATAACGAGTATTGGATCTCTTTCCTTAAGGATACATTCATCAAATGAGAATCAGGTTCCTCAAAACTTTCATCAACCATAACGTCTAGCAGGCTGCCTGCATCGGTATCACTTCCCAGCGGGGCATCCACGGAAACATGACGACCCCTATGACTGGATAATTTCTCTACTTCTTCGGGGCTTATGTCCATAACCTGTGCTAACTCTTCGTTCGTAGGTTCTCGTTGGAATTTTTGTTCGAGCTCAGAAAAAACGCTGTTTACTTTATTGAGTGAGCCCACCCGGTTTTGCGGCAACCGAACAATACGGGATTGTTCAGACAATGCCTGAAGGATTACCTGTCGAATCCACCAGACAGCATATGAAATAAATTTAAATCCGCGGGTTTCATCAAACCGGCCAGCCGCCTTAATCAATCCCAAGTTGCCTTCATTGATCAAGTCGCCTAACGTCATGCCGTTTTGTTGGTATTGCTTGGCTACCGACACTACAAAACGAAGGTTGGCTTTCACCAATTTCTCAAGAGCGATTTGGTCTCCTGCTTTAATGCGCCTTGCCAGTGCCGCTTCCTGTTCTGCTGTGATCAAAGGGACCTTACTAATTTCACTTAAGTACTTATCTAATGACTCAGATTCCCGGTTGGTTATTTTTTGAGTAATTTTTAATTGACGCATAAGTAAGATCGGTTAGTTAGAAAATAATTTACATCTGCACGCCTATAGCAGAAGCAAAGGGCGATACATGATTTAAGATTTTTGAAAAAACAAATTTCTCCTGAAACAGGAGAATAGAAAATAAGCAGACTACTAAAAGAGCGAAATATCTGTCATGGCCTGCAAAGGTACAAAAAAAAACAGGGGGAGGCAACTATAATTGAAAAAAGTAAAAACGGAGTCTTACATAACCAATGAAATTTCCGCAAATTCAAACGCGTCCATTTACTTCTTAGGAAAGAATTCTTCATCACCCCGTCAGGCTGATCTGTTTGTCGTTTATTATAGGCTGTTATAAAGAGGATTTATTTTGATTTGCTTTTCTTTTTGGAAGCTTTCGCCATGACGTTAAACTCCAGACATAAATTTATCCAATAGTCAAAGTCCTTGTTGGATTTCATTCCCTCATCCGATACATAGACATATCCCTTCATCGGTCTTCCCGTAAAAATCATTTCGCGGCAACCGTTCCTTTCAAGTGCCATTTCATAAACTTCAGGGCCGATGCGACACATCATTTCATCCTGTACCACGCCGACGCACATTTTTCCCCTGAGCATAAAACAGACACCGCCAAACATAAATTTTTCTTCCACTTTCGGAATTTCGGCGAGCCTTATTCGAATACGTTCGGCCAGTTTTTCGTTATAAGCCATACGGAAATGTTAGCGATTTTTTTCTTTACATAAACTTCTCACCGGAATTCAGCTCGCAAAAAGAAGAACAAAAATCCGGGACTACAGAGCGATTAACCATTAACAATTAACCATTTTCTCAATACACCCTCACTTTTGAAGTATTTTTCTTAACAGGTAAGTCAATATTAATCGGTGCTTCGCCTTCATTGGTAATCGTTAGGGTTACCATACCACCATGCTCCTTAAATTGGGTGTTGGTTTTGGGCACTAGTCCCGTGGCCGGGATCAAAACCCACACAAATGTTGTAGACCCTGTTATGTCAGCTGAATATATAACCGTTGGGTTAGGCTCCCTGGAGCCATAATTCGCACTATACCAGCCCTGTTTGAATGGCTCTTCCTGACCTTTTACTATTTCCATTTCCCAGTTCACATTCCCACTGGGTACAATGCGCAAGTTCGCATTTTCTTTGTTTGCCGATGTGACGTTGTTGCCGTCGAGCACCACTTCACAATCAGGAGCATAATGCCAAAGTACCTGTAACTTTCTTTGCTGCTCCGTATCAATATGATCAAGTACCACCCAGTATTTATCATGCAGATATAACACCGACCGGGAATGTGAAACCGTACCCTTTACATTTTCAAAACCATCAAGGAAAGAACCGAAAGCGTAATCATATTCTTCCCGATGAACAAAATCCTCTCCCTCAACCAATGGCGCCTTTGCCCTTGTCGCGCCGGCCTTTTGTCCATTGCCGTCGACTAAAATAACATTGTGTGAAAACGAACTTCGGAAGTAGCCTCTCCACACCGCAGGATCAAAACTAAAATAATCCTGATGGGTAAATCTTCCGCCATCCACCAGCAGATCCTTACCAAAGGCGGCAACAGAAAGATGCAGCTTATCCCTATGCTGATGGCCGGTTCCATAAGGCCCATTGTCAAAAAACGACCAGGCTGCCTGGTCACCCCAACTGCTGCGCATAACGTGAATACCCGCCCACGGAAAAGTCACCGAAGGTCCGGCTTTGGGGATCACGCCAAGGTTGCCGTTGGTAGCGATCCATTGCCAATCCGGTCGATTGAACTTATTGGCAGCCGTAAGCACCCGCGGACGAAGATCTTCTCTGTCCGAATCACTGTTCAACGGTTGATGGCCATCCGGTCGCATGGAATAAGCGAGATAGTTATACATTCCTTCCACGCCCTTCATATAGTCTGCCGAAATCGTGCGACCAGCTTTTTCAAAATTATCAGCAATTGATTCGAACCGTTGCAGTGCTACCCATTGTGTCTTGGTCGCCACTTCTGTTTGAACACCATCGGGATAAACCTGCCGGTCTATTTCATCTGACATTACCCGCAGACTGTAATCTGCCCAATCATTAGCCTTCTTAAATTCCGGAAAGGCCAGAGCAAACAAAGCAAGACCATTCATTTCCATAGTTGTCCAGTTGTGGCCAGACTTGTGATACTGATTGAGAAAGTCCGCTTGCTCGCACATACTTGAAAGCATCAGCAGTCGCGTGGCAGGACTGAAATCACCTTCTTTCTGAAAAGCATAAAACAATTGTGGCCATGAAGATCCCAACCGTTGCCCCGCCTGAATGGTTCTCCACTCCACCTCACCGATGTCTCTATAGTCAATATGCTGAGCGGTGTCAAGAACAAGGTAGATGGAATCACCCTTTTCCGGCAGAGGATGCTGAAATACCCAGTCCTTCATGAGGCGATCAAATGTCTTTACGTATTTGCTTTCGTTATGCTCCCTTTGTGCCAAATAGAGCGCAGGCAAGTATTGATGGCCGTTTATGGAGTATGCAAATTCGTCATCCTTGCGAGGACCTGTGTAGTCCCATTGCCAACCCCCGGAAGCATTCAAGGGAATTCTTACACGATCTCCTTCGCGGATTATGGTATCTAAAACTAACCCGTTGGCTGTTTCGATATAATTTCCAATATCAGCCGTTTCGATGGCCGTCAATACCCAACTGCGATCAACCTGACTATAATATTCCAATAAAGCTTCGGCTGCGGCAACCGTGTCAGCTTGCGAAAGCTTGATGTCGACTACTGACAGGGCGGGCTGTGATAGATCAAGTGCTTGAAATACTGATCTGAGCCGATCAGGGCGAAATTGCCATAAGTCATTTGCAGAATGGACATCTAGCCATTTGCCCGGTAGTGCAGATTCATTTTGACTACAATGGGTTAAAAGGAGAAGCCCGAAAAAATAGATTATGTTTCTAAGCATCAAAAAGGTTGCCTTTAAGATAGCTTAAATTTCTAATACCCGTTGACAATTGGAGGATTAATCCGATTTTGTCGGGGCGGCCCTGCGTGTTGTTTCAGATGTCCAGCATCTTTTACGCAATTCACCTCCTATTCTGTCGCGTTTACACTCATGATGTCACAGACCGCCTGTAGATATTTGTGATCACGAAAAACTACAACTTTCTAAAAAAATTCCCATGAGAAAATTAAAACTACAGATACAAATGACGCTTGATGGTTTTGTTGGCGGACCGAATGGTGAGTTGTACTGGATGTGGATCGGTAAACGGGATGAAGCCATATTACAGCGCGTAATTGAACTGGCCAACACATGTGATACCCTTTTACTTGGACGCAAGATGACCCGTGGATTCATTGATCACTGGGTCCCGATAGCTATCGGGAATGGTTGACAACCAACCCGAAAGTCACGAGCAACCTCTGGCTAAACAAATGGTAAGTATGCGCAAAATTGTTTTCAGCCGCACACAAACAACAATGAAAGGCAGAAACGTAGAGGTTGAAAATGGCGACCTGGCTGTTGCTGTACACGCCCTGAAACAAAAACCGGGTAAGGATATTATGGTTTACGGCGGCGCTTCGTTTGTAAGTTCATTGATCAGCCAGAATCTTGTTGATGAATATTATATTTTCAGGAGGCCGGTTGCGATTGGCAGCGGACTTTCTATTTTTAAGGATCAAAAACTTTTGGAACTCGAGAGTTCAGTGACTTACAAAAATGGAGCACTACTCAATAAATACCTGCCGATAAAGGTCGAAAAAGTATAGATATCGTATCGACATTAAGAACCGCGTCTGCTTTTAACTTTCTTCAAGTCAATGTAATGGAAAACAAATATGAGCCATATCAAAAACATCATATCCATACCCGATAGGTATCGTGTTGAACACGCACAGATCTGCTGGGTAATGCCAGACATTTATGCTGCTGTAAAATTCCTTTCGAATGCCCTTGGCGTCGCGGAGTTTCCGAAACCTGAGCTTGTAAATGCGCAAGATCTTAATATGACCTACCATGGTAAGGTTGTAGGGGGAGAATGGCTGACTACGCAGGCGTACAACGGAGGTACTTTTATCGAACTCGTGCAACCTGTATCTGGTCAAAGTATGTTTCATGACTTTCTTGAGAAGTGTCCCGCGGGTGGCATTCAACACAACGCTTTCCGATTACCGGTTAGTGATTTTGAGACGATTACAAATGATCTCCGTGAACAGGGTTATACGGTCATCAGCGAAGTAGATCATCCAATTGCAAGGATGGCTTTCTTCGACACGTACCAAATACTCGGTGTTGCTACTGAGATCATGGGGGTCACACCGGAAGGCTGGAAAGCCATAGAACAAATGCAGAACATCCGATGAGGCACCCTGCATGAAAAAAAATATATTCGAAATCAAATATGAAGTCACAATGAGTAAAGTCAAAGTATTGGCGTTTTCAGTTTCAATGGATGGTTATGGCGCTGGTCCTGATCAAAGTCTGGAAAACCCGTTAGGCAAGAGAGGTGAGGAACTCCATGAGTGGCTATTCCCTACCAGAATGTTTCAGAACATGTCTGGTAAAGAGCACGGAACGGAAGGAACTGACAACGACTTTGCTGAAAAGTCATTTGAAAACATCGGTGCGTGGATCATGGGACGTAATATGTTCGGACCCATACGCGGGCCGTGGCCAAGGGATGAATGGAAAGGCTGGTGGGGTGAGAATCCGCCCTATCATGTTCCGGTATTTGTTTTAACGAATCATAAAAGAGAATCCATCACCATGAACGGGGGTACAGTATTTCACTTTGTAACAGACGGCATTGAATCAGCGCTGGAAAAAGCCAGGAAAGCCGCTAACGGAAAAGATATACGCATTGGCGGCGGAACTTCAACTATACGGCAGTACTTAAAGGCTGGTTATATAGATGAAATGCATCTTGCCTTCACACCGGTGTTTCTCGGCTCCGGAGAACACCTGTTTGCCGGACCTGATGGCTTTTGGGTTGACTTACCCAGGCTGGGATTCACTGAAATCCAGGCCATGTATGGCGAGCGTGCGACGCATGTGAGCTTGAAGAAAAGCAAATGAGGCTGATTACACATATTGTCGCGAACAGCCTTTAAACTGTCGTATTCGGCCTCTAACCAAATAGAAAATTCTCATCACCTTTGTTCTGTAGATGTTAACGCAACAATTCAGTGGAGCAGCAACCACTTAAAAAACGGGCGCATCTGAAAAGCCAAACGAGTAGGAAGCAAAAAATATATTTCTCATGTCTAACAGTGTTTCGTTACATAGAATACTTAAAGCATCTCCGGAAAAAGTATTCCGTGCCTTTACGCAAGCTTCAGCAATCGCGTCGTGGTTACCACCTTATGGATTTATTTGCACGGTTCACCAAATGAATGTTGAGAAGGGTGGTACGTTCAGGATGTCATTCGAAAACTTTTCAACCGGGAACAGTCACTCATTCGGCGGCACCTACCTGGAACTAAAACAGAATGAGTTTTTGAAATACACCGACATCTTTGACGACCCGAATCTTCCTGGAGAAATGACTACTACTGTTTCCCTCCGGAAGAATCTTGTTGGTACAGAATTACGCATTTTGCAGGAAGGCATTCCTGACGTAATACCTGCAGAGATGTGTTATTTGGGTTGGCAGGAATCGCTGGAAAAGCTGGCCAAGCTGGTAGAGCCGGAAATCCCGGATGCTTGAGAAAAATTGCGGCATCAAACCAGTGAAACTAAAAAGCTAGCAAAGTTTCCCTTCACTAGCTTTTGCGCGCTCTAACTTTACGATGCCTCTAATGTCTTTAGTTTTTAATCGAATTTACGGTGCTCCTTGTAAAACTTGTTCTTAATGGAATCCATTTGCTGCATCATACCGCGCATGTAGGTATCATTTAACTCATAACGCCGCAAGAAGAAATCGTCATGAAAAAAATCGGGATAACGCATAGAGTCATTAAAGAACAAAGGATCAAACTGATTCTTAAAGAAAGAAGAATGATCCTGTCGGAAGTAGCGATCGAAAGTTCCCATCAAGCTGTCCATCTGTGATGTGTCACCACTGATATTGGAATAAAAGGACGTGTAGGTGGAGTCAAACCCGATCAAATTTCCTTTTTCATCAAATTGCCTGTTCACCTTGATGTCGATCTTAGGTTTATTGGTACTGTCACGCTGATCGCTTTTAAAGAAAGCAGTTTGTCCACTTGAATCCCTATCGCACGAGGAGAGAAAAAAGAGCAATACCGTAATGGTGATTCCCAGTGTGCCTGCACTTAAAAACCCTGATGTGACCCAATTGGTGGCCCCCTGCCTGGCAGAAAGCGCACCCCTGTTAGAAAGTGATTTCATAGCCTTTTGTTTTTCTTCGTTTTGAAAATCCCTTACAATTCTTGTGCAACTCCTGCAAAAAGATTTTACAGGATATCAAGGAGGTGAGCCGGGCCAACCCAGGCAGCCACTATGACTTTTTGACATTTTTTTGTTATTAAAATCGTCAGGATTAAAGGTCGTAAGGCGGGATATTGAAAGGCACTTTCTGAATTTCTGACAGGAAATTTCAGGAATTTCCGGCTCTTCATGGGCGGCATACATTTTGAAAAAGCCGAGATAAAGTCGCGATTTTTTTTAACTCTGATTTAAAAAGAAATGTTTAACTAAATCTGAAAGGAGAATCAAGCTATGAAAACCTTAGTAAGACAAAATGCTACTTTGTTTCCATCCCTTCCTTCATTACTCGAAGATTTTTTTGACCGTAATTGGGCGGATTCAACATTGGCCAACAGAAATTCTGCCACCCTGCCTTCCGTGAATGTAAGGGAAACCAATGACGATTATCAGATTGAAGTTGCTGCGCCAGGAATGAAGCGTGATGAATTCAAAGTGGAGCTGGACAACAACGTGCTCACCATTTCTTCGCAACGTGAGGAAAAACATGAAGACCAGGATGAAAACAGAAACTATACCCGCAGAGAATTCAATTATCAGTCATTCCAACGCAGCTTTACCTTACCTGAAAACAAAGTGGAAGGCGAAAAAATCTCTGCGCGTTATGTGGATGGTATTCTTAGTATCACAGTACCTAAAAAAGACGAGGCCAAAGTGAAGCCTGTCAAGCAGATCACTATAGCCTAATACAAGGCAGACAGAGGGTGATTAAAATCATGGATAGCTGTAGTGTGACCAAACATATAATTTTTTTCTGGATCTCCTTCGGTCATTCTGCAGCTATCGCTGATTTGTAACCCTTTCCTTCCATTAGAAGACTAGGGCATTTCAGCCATCAGGCTTCCCTAACCCGAACGCAGGGCTAATTGAAAAAAGGCTAACGACGTGCACCGGGTATCATCTTTATCACAAACGATAATGTCGACTTTGCAATCACATCATTAAGCTCTAAGTCAGACTTACTACCATTGATTTTAACCTGGCCGTCCCCAGCCTCAACTACCTGCGCATATCGAACGCCAAGAATGATTCTGCCACGTGTAGGCGTATAAATTTTGTAGTCTAATTCGCCACCATAGGTAAATATAAAAGATCGTTTCCTCATAGACGTGTTTACCATTTCATCCACCAGGTCCGGGATACTGTTGACATCGAAGTTCTTTTGACGAACGTCAAGAAGAAAGTCTTGAACACCGATCGTTACTTGAGGAAACAGGTCGAAATGTTTATCCTTCACCAAATCGTAGCCAATACCCAGCTCGATTGTCCTTCTTTTTGTTCTAAGTTCCAGGTCTTCATTCGTTGACAGATTTCTAAAGCCCGGTGTGGCGATGAAAGACATCATAAAACGATTCTTATAGACATCAAGGGACAGCAGGAGGTTACTCATATTTTCACTGATATTGTTGAATCCAAGAGGACCCAACTCGCGTTGCAGATCCGTAAACGAAGCAAACGCATGTTGGTAGCCAATGGCTAACGTCGCAAACTGATTTTCGTCTGTCGTATAAACATACTGGGTAAGCGCCTGCAGCGAATCGTAACCTGAACTGATTCCAACCGCTTCGAGTTTTTTTCGAAGTTCATCCTTATCGACCGTCGATGGATCGATCTCGCTCAAATTATAGGTTTTTGAATGTGGGAAATTTCTTGAATGTGGGAATTGATGTTGTGACAGGCCGCTAAGCGCTAGTGCACACGCAACCATTGTAAATATGTATTTCATAAAAATTTGGATTTAGTGTTCGTCATGTCAATATCCGCCTAAATGTTGGACCCGGTGAGCAACTGATTTAAGCTAGTCCATTAACAGCCCTAAGCCAACATTGTTCATTCCGGCAGCGGCGACTGACAATTTCACTACGCAGTATCAAAAAGTCATGAGTCATGACTTCGCGTGAGAAGTTGGAGAAAATTGGCCAAATACCTCACCCTGCAATTATATAGCGACTATATGACCTGTTTTGTTGTCACTTCTTTAAGCGATGCCTGATGGCGAAGGCTGCCTGACTTGATCCAGGAATTTGTAATTTTCAAAAGAGACTCTAACTCAAAGGGCTTAATGATGTAATCATCTGCGCCAAGCTTTAATGCCTGTTCACGGTTAACTTTTTCAGACATTGAGGTGCTAAAGATGAATGGAATCTCGAATGTCCTCGCCATGTGCAAGAGTGTATCCAAAACCTGATAGCCATCCATTTCAGGCATAAGCACATCGCATATGATCAAATCAGGCATTAATTTCTCTGCCAGTTCTATTCCAATTTTACCATTACGTGCTCCGATGATTTTAAAACCTTCCAATTCAAAATACTCCATGAGATTTTCAAGAATATCTTCGGTGTCTTCAATAATCAAAATTGTTTTCATCGCCTGTGTTGTTAGGTAATAACAGACTTCTAAAACGGTACAGCCTTAGCTATCCTTTCTTCAGATTGTCTTGCAGTTATTGTATTCTATTTTCTTAACATAAAATTCTGAATAAGTGGAAGTCACATGGCTAACCTCAACTATACTAAAAAGCCGCCGTTATAGGCATGTTACCGGACTCTTTGTTGCCGGCTCGCTCACATTCTATTAAGTCGCAGCTATTTTGAATCCAAATACCCTTTGCCGAATTGACCCATCTGAGTCCGTTTTAAGGTGTTTAAATTGCTCACTGTGGAGAAATTTCCATGTATTCCCAATAATGCCGCTAAACTCCTCAAAAATTCGGGAGGAATAAGGTAAACTCTTTTCCATCCTTATCGTGTAACCCTTCTCTTTATCCATCTCAAACTGATCAGTTTTGAAATGCGATGGATATAGACATAGTGGTGCTCCTAAAATCACCACCTTGAAGGTTATTCCTAAGGTACGCTAGCTATGTTGAACATTACCGTTACTATATATTTGTGGCTGAACAATTTGATGATAGAATGCAAATCTGTGCTGTTGAATGCCAATTCAATCATGTTACTTTGAGGGGCATGTCGCCAATTATTTACATTGCGGCAAAGGCGATTGTTCGCCAACATCTCTCTGACTAAGCACCCATGAAAACACCCTTGATTACCCCAGAAGGTTTAGAAAAGTTAAAAGCCGAATTGGATCATCTGTGGCGCGTTGAACGGCCAGACACCACACAAAAGGTATCCTGGGCCGCAAGTCTTGGAGATCGGTCTGAAAATGCAGATTATCATTACAATAAAAAGCGCCTGCGCGAAATCGACCGGCGCATACTCTATCTGCGCAAGTGTATTGATGATTTGAAAGTCGTAAATTATTCACCGTTCCAGGAAGGCAAGGTATTGTTCGGCGCATGGGTGGAAATTGAAAATAACAAAGGCTTTAAAAAACGCTTCCGTATAGTCGGCTATGATGAGATTTTTGATACCAAAGATTACATCTCTATAGACTCCCCTATGGCGCATGCGCTGATGAAAAAGGAAGTAGGTGATGAAGCTGTGGTCAAAACGGATGCGGGTGAGTTTGTTTGGCATGTGACCAAAATTGAGTATCTGAAATAAAGTTTTTTTTACTGTCCAATAAATAATAACAAAGAAGTATGGCCTTTTTCTGAATTATGTACGTTAAATTGTACGTAATTATTTAACTTTGCAAGCGACATTACAAAATCCGAGGAAAAATGAAAACAGCGACAATTACTGACTTCAGACAAAAAATGAAGGAACACCTGAACGGGATTCAAGAGGATCAGGATATTCTCGTCCTCACTGGACCTAAAAAAAAAGATTTTGTGATTTTAACGCTTGAGACGTTTAACGCTATGGAGGAGACTGCACATTTGCTTTCAACTACCGCAAATACAAAACGTCTTATGGAAAGCATTGCTCAGGATAAGGCAGGTAAGGCGACGGTAAGAGAATTGAATACTGACCGCACGAAATCCAAAATTGCAGTTCGCAAGAGAGTAGTTAAAGCCAAATCAAGATAAACAGTATGCAGATAGCATTTACTGATAATGCGTGGGATGACTATTTGTATTGGCAAACCACCGATAAAGAGACATTACAAAAGATCAACGACCTTATTAAAGAAATAAAGAGAGAACCTTTTAAGGGAACAGGCAAACCGGAACCGCTCAAAGGAAACCTTGCTGGTTACTGGTCTAGACGAATCACAGGAGAGCATCGATTAGTGTACAGGATTTCTGGTACTAAACCTAACCAAGTCCTGACGGTAATCCAGGTCAGATTTCACTATTAATTAATCTGGCGGAAAAATACTGCAAGAAACTCGTTTATTTAAAAGATGTGATTCATCTGGATCTTTTCCAGGAAGATTATTTAATGATTGCTACCACGTTGTCTAAAGTAGGACAGGCGGAAAAAGCAGAAGCCTATGCCAACAGTTTTAAAGAATTCGCGGACGAGAGCCGTACCAGTTACAAGAATGCCTATTGGGCGTTTTATTACGCCTACCGCAATGATGTGAAAAAGGCGATGGAACACTTAGCGTTGTTTTCAAAGAAAGACAATTATATCTATTGGAATCTGTTACTCAATGACGATCCTGTCGTAGATAACATCAAAGACCTTCCACAGTTCAGGAAGGTGATGACGGACATTGAAAATAAATTCTGGGCAACGAATAAGAAGATAAAAGTGAAATTGGATAAAGAGGGATTACCATAGTTAGTAAAAAATATGCATGGCTCATTTTACGTTGAGCAGCACCCGCGTAAGCTACCTCCCCTTTGTTAACAGGCTCAAAGCCTCAATCGCGAGTGTTGTTGACTTCATACAAATTTTCACCAGAAGCCGTGGCGTTTCGAATGGCCGGGGAAACTAACGGAAAAGACACACGCATCCCGGGTTGCCAGCCATAACGTTCATACGCCAGGTATACCAAAACCATCGCATTTTATGGGCAAAAGGAATATATTGACTTCCATACGTTACATTCTATTCGAGACACCATGAAATCACAGGTACTAAAAGCAATCATCGTATGCCTGTTCCTCACCGCCGCTACAGTGGAACCTCCTTATAAATCTTTCCGCGAAGATTTTGACGGTAGCGCTCCAAAGCACTTCACCTTTTCGTCGACCGGCAATAAAGCGGACTTCACCCGGGCCTTCGGGTTAAAGTCATCGACGGAGCCCGGCACAAGTATTATGTCTTTCAAAATAGACCCGAACGATCCGGCCGGTGCAGGACGTGGACCGGAGATTATCTCGAATGAGTTTACACATTATGGCACCTACTCGGCCCGCCTACGGGTGCCCGACGTGCGAAGTGAACAGCCTAACGTCGGTGCCGTGGTAGGCTATTTCACCTACCATATGGATGACGCGATGGGGCTCAGCGAAGTTGACTTTGAATGGCTTATCGCCGACCCGACGGTTATTTATGTGGGAACGTGGACGGGTCCGCGCGGTGCCCTGAAACGAATAGGTCGTACCATCAACATGGCCGAAGGAACCATTTACGAAACGACCTACCGTGAAGGCCACCAGGGTGCACGTGAGCCGCTCACGGGACTGCAAAATCAACCTGAAACGATCAAGGCGATCGATAACTTCGACGCGTCATCCCAATTCTATACCTATGGTTTCGACTGGCAGTCCGATCATCTTCGTTGGTGGATGTTGCACCCGGTAACATCCGATACGGTGGTATTGTGGGACTACCGCGGATCGCAGCGAGGCATTCCGCAGAATGAGTCTAAGTACCGCCTCAACTTCTGGCATACCAAAGATTGGTCGGTCGCCACCAATCCCCATTCCCTGGAGAAGCCCCTAAAACCCTATGAGGTCGAGGTGGATTGGATGACATATAAGGCGACCAAGGGTCGAAAGTAGTCAACGGCTGTAACGCTCTTTCCTACTTTGTTGCGGGCATTTTGTCGAACAGCATCGCTACCGCCTTATTTATGCGCTCAGTCACTTTTTCTTTCTTTTCCGTTACTGTACCTGCTGCGGTCCCACTCCATATCCCTTTGTTGTTTGCGGCATCTACCAGATCAATTTTTACAGTGCCCTCTTTATATCGATCCACCACTACTTGCTCGCTTTCCCAGTGGTAATTGCGCTGGCCCATATAACGCATCCCGTCTGTTCTGAAATCCGTTTCGCGGGTTTGCACTTCTTCCTTTACCACAATACCGATGTTCAGGAGTAAATCTCCCCCGTTCTCTACCTCCTGAAAACCCATTGAATTCATCTCCTTTGTAATGGCCACCTTTAACAGAGCAAGGTTGTTTTCAAAATTTGGACCAATCAGTCCTGATTTTTCCGTTTGAAAATAACTGAATGTTTTAAACGCTTTCAGATCCGCCTTAATCGTCTTTTGATAGTCGACCACACGAACCGGAACACAGGCTGAAAGAATAATAATTGTAAGGGTCACCAGTTTAGTTTTCATATGTTGTGAATTTATTTCTAACCAATGATTCTATGCATCACTATTCCTAAAACTGTTTATTCAAATTATGATACTCAATTTTAGCCATATAAGGAAAGTATGGCAAAGCTTCTATAAGTTCTTTTGTGGTGGGTTCGTCTATGTCTTTGAAAATTAAAACGGCATCTTTTTTTGACACCGAAATATAGAAGCTCTCCAAAAAAATTTCTTCTTTCCAGCGAGTTACATACTCCGTTTCTTTTTTCGGCAATTCCGGGTTCGCTTTAATTGTTTGTATGCCATCATCCGACAGCGTAATTAAAACCAATATTCTGTTCATTTTTAAGAATTATTATTTCAAATCCTGTTTTAGTTTCCTTAATGATGACCGGAAAGACTCTTACTTAAGAGTGAGTCGTAATGACCCTGATGATCAAATACGTCATTCGTCTTGGCATATTGCTCCCAGTCCTTAATCAATGAATCTCTGGCGGCCGGAAATTGCCGGGAAAGATCATTGATTTCTCCCGGATCTTTTTCCAGGTCAAAAAGTTGCCACTGTCCGGTACTAAAGGGTGCAGGCAATCTCAGAATTTTCCACTTGCCTTTGACGAATGCCTTCCTTTCAAATAACTCCCAGCCCATTCCCTCTTTAGCAGAATGAATTTCTTGTGATATTCCCGTTAGTACCGGCAACAGCGATTTTCCAATTGGCTGCCGTACGTCCTTGCCGTTGAATTGCCTGGGATAGGACATCTCAGCAAACTGTAGAATAGTGGGCATGAGATCGGTAACATGAACGAAACTACTGTTCCATCGTCCGTGGTTCAGTGTATCATTCGGCAATTTAATCATCAAAGGAGCTTTGATACCACCTTCCGACGTAAAGCTCTTGAACAACCTGAATGGTGATGATGAAGCTTGCGCCCACCCAGGCCCCATTTCAATAAAAGAGTTTGGCAATCCGCGATTATCCAATGCGTTATTAAATGAACTCAAATATTTACCGTCGCCATTCCCCGGATAGGTAGTGGCCATAACCCCATACAAAAACACAGTATTCCCTGGGAGTTAATATTAAAAACTGCCGCGTATTCCGAAATGAAAATTTTAATACCGCGCGGACATGCGCACAAGAGCTACTTCAAGCTGTCCCGAACCTATCGAATTCACTAAAGCCCATGGTTGGTTCCTTTCTGCAATCAGAAGAACTGGTCGATCGGCTATTGGTGGCCCTTAAGAAAGCTGATCTGTAAATCATACAACAGGCTTAACGGCTAATTAACCCTGGTCGTTTATCTCCCGCTATTCCTTCGTAACATTTTATTGATATTTACTACACATGTTTATTTGTAAGAATATCTGGTCCGATATGACTTTACTTAACCCGAGGATGAGTATCCGTTTACTAAAAAAAAGAATGCTAATTGGCCTATTATCTCTGATGGCCCTAAACGTAAGCGGCCAGAATCTTGAACCAGATACAGTAAAATTAGATACTAATACAAATTCTCACAAAGACCAGCGTCCGCTTAAAAAACGTATAAGTCTGGGTGGCTCCACGGGCTTTTGGATTCAACCGAAGAAGACTCATGTTGAAGTATCGGTATTACTGGCGTCTCGCTTTCCGAAAATTATTACGATAGGCCCCGGTTATCGATACATATACACCCGAAACAGAGTCTATGGTAAAGATCTGAATAGTTACGGCCCCAATGCATTTGGAAGAGTACAACTTACGAAACGAATTTACCTCGAATAGGCATCTCAGATGTGAAAGTAAATTACTCGCGGCCAAAAGTGAATGGTCGCGAGATATGGGGATGGTTGGTTCCCTATGGATGGAAAGTACAACGTTGAAAATAATATTGTGCAGCACGTCCGTTTCTTTTACTTCCCTGGTTTAATTTCGTCAGTGAGCCAGCCCCCAGTAAAGCCTGCAAGTCGCAAACCTTTTATGATAGGATGACTTTTTTTTATTTGATTCCAAATCAGCCCTGATTTATAATTTTCGATCATTAAAATGACCGGGCCTTGGTTTAATCCAAATTGCCATTTAGAAATCCAGCTACCGGACTTGGTATTCTTCACCGGAAAGGTAGGATTATAGCTGGCATCAAACCCATAGGAATGACTCTCAAATTCCAGTCTTTCAATCGCGTGACGCATCGTGCTGAGTACAACTTTTGGCAGAAACGGGAGAGAGGATACAACCGCCCATGGCGATATGGTTCCATCATCGGGGCCGAAGGGAGCACCTCTTGCTTTATAGTTATAAAATTTTCTTTTACTACCATCAATTGTGCGGGTAGCGGGTCCGGGACCATCGCTTGCTGTAAATCCCCATCCATTTTCTCCATAATGGGCAAAACCTAATGGATTTTCTATTGCATATTGTTGTTGGATTTGAGTGGCACGAAGACTGTTTTCAAAATAATCAATGCCAATCTTTCTATTCAAATCATCGTAAATGCCCTTGCAATCCAGCCATATTTGAGACATCTGGTGAATGAAGAGCGGGCCGGCATAAATACATTCTATCCCATATAGTTTTTTAAATTCAAAAGTGGCTACCCATTTTTTATAGATAGACGGATTGATAGGAAATGTGGGCGAGCCAAGTGCCAGTATATATAAAATATGCGCCTCGCTATACTTTTTGTCCCAACGGAAACGATGAAACCCCGACTCCGGCTTCCACCCATGGGCAATCGAGTCACTTCCGTTCAACGCCCACTGCCAATCCACGCGGGCATAGAGTTCATCGGCAATAGTCCGGATTTTGGTTTCGGATTTACTTTCGCCCGAAAAATAATTGCGGGCAGTCAATACCCCAGCCAATAATATAGCGGTATCTATCGTGGACAATTCACTTTTCGATGCGCGTTTGCCGGTTTGCATATCAAGGAAGTGGTAATAGAATCCCTTATATCCTGTGGCATCCACCTCAGTACCCTGATGGCTGGTACTGAAAAACTTCAAAACCGCAAGCGTTCTCTTGATTGCCTCGTCCCGGGATATATATCCCCGCTCAATGCCGACAACATAGCAGCTAAGCCCCATACCTACCGCTGCTATACTTGAAGGAGATCCCGGTTGGCTCTTATCTGCTGTTAATGCGGTTTGCTCACTCACCTCTTTCATAAAGTACCCAAAGGTTTCCCGCTGTAGGAGATCTATCATTTCTGTATCAGGACCCTGGGCATTTACCACTTTCAAGTGTTTAGATGTCTAATGGCTATGTCATTCTATTGCTTATACCTTGTACCACCGATGTCAAGAAAAACAGTAGTAATCACTTGGCCTTCATCTTTAGTTCCGCTATAATTTGGAATTTTCTGCTTTTAACTTCTCTTTTTCTCCGGTTCGCTCATGATTGAAAAGATTGCGTCCGCATCCTATTTTTTCTCCGCAAATGGTTTATGACCATTCTCCAATTCTTTAATTTTTTGCAGCCTTCTCATGTGTCTGTCTTCACCGGAAAATTGCGCTTTTAAAAATGCCATGACTAATTCTTTCGCACTTGCCATACCAGTAACCTGTCCACCGATGCAGAGCAGGTTCATATCATCATCTTCAACACCTTGATGTTCCGAAAAGTGATCGTGGATTAATGCCGCTCTTACACCAGCAACAGTATTGGCAGCAATAGAAGCACCTACACCACTGCCGCAAAAGGCAATTCCCCGAATAACAGTGCCCTGGGCAATGGCCTTCGCTAGCGGAACGACGTAATCTGGATAGTCATCATCAGGATCTAATTGAGTATTTCCAAAATCAATTACCTCGCACCAAGCGGCAATCAAGATTTTCATTATGTACTCCTTCAATTCAAAACCTGCGTGATCGGAGGCAAGTCCTATTCGTTGTAAAGCATTCGATCTATACATTATTGACTCAGTCATGGTAATTGATTTTATACTATCCGTTTATTTGCAGTTTTACCTTTTGTAATAATGTCTCAGCATTTTTTTCACCTGGCGCAATTGTCAGAAAAATTACCAGCAAATGGTTCAGTTCATTTTGAATCAGCCGGTCTTTCTTGCCATAATCCCAAATAGGATAAATCGTGTCTTCAAATATTTTTTCAAAGGTCAATTCTCTTAAAATGACCCTTACCTGACATGCTTTGTCTTTAATGGTGTTGTCTGGAAAAGAACCCACCCTGCAAGCATACAACTGGAACAATGCTCTTAAACTTTCGATTGCTGTACCCGGATCGTTGATCCCTGGACTCAACGCTTTAACGGCTAATTCCGTCAATTGCCTGAATCCAAAAAAGAAATTTTCCGTAATGGATTCACTAGGTTGTAAATACATTTGTTTTTGCACTTCTTTGGTTATATCAATAGGTAATCTCTTGTTGACCATAATAACCGGCGATCCTTTTAAAACAAAGGTTCCCGGAGATTGCATCAGACGGAAAATACAGTCATTCTCATTACCAATGCGTATTAAAATGCGTTTATCAAAGCCCATGTAAATTCCCGATTCGGCGGCAGTAATCAGGTATTCCACTTCAAATAATATCGTTTCAGGAGGTGATTGCAGCAACGTACAGGAATGCTCCATCGAAGATTTCGTTTCCTTTAATATCCTGTGAATGATTACTTCATACTTTATAGATTGTGTGATGTAATGCAAAAAATAAATAAATAGAAAAATATCAAAAATAGTAAGTAAGATCAGCAGGTAGGTACTCAATGCAGGAATCTGAACACCCGAATCTATATCCCTAACCGTACTCAATAAAAATAAAGCATATACCATCGTTCCAACATAGGTACCTAATACCATTTGCTGGAAACGACTTCCTATCAGCTTATCTAAAATCCGATTGCTTAGTTGAGAGGCAGTCTGATTGAGTACAATCATCACCATCGAAAAACTAAATACCGTCAATGTAATAATCCCGGCCGTGATAGAGGATATAATGCTCCGCGCGGTAGAAGCATCTCGTAACCGGAGCCCTTGCAAATGGGATTTTATCTGCATGCCCCGCTCAGAAAAATCAAATCGAATGCTGAGAAGAGAAAGCGCCAGAAATACAACCACAATTATGGCTGGATAAAACGCAATGCTGTTTACAATTCCATTCCGACGAAGCTTAACCCATATTTTGATACTAGTCCACATTTGATTTTATTAAGGCGTTACTACTTACGCGTGAAAACATTACCAATGCTATTCTCACAACATTCTCCTCCGTAAAACATACTCGCTCATCACTTCATCTCCGAGAGCCGACTCACCATATCGATCAATGCCAATTAGATCGCCATCATCGGTCACGTATTTATGCCAGCCAAGTAAAGACCCTGCCTCCACTGCCAATCGTTTTCGTATTTTCTCTGAAAATATTTTTTCTTTATAGGCAGCATCTTGTTTCTCAAAAAACTCCCCTGCAGTTTTATTATGTAATTGCCGGAAACTCTTCAGGTCCTTGAGTGGTATAGAATAGCCTGTCAGGTATAAGAAACCATACTGCAACATACAGGCATGACCGGCCAACAATATTAAACGGTCCCGGTTAGCCCACTCTGGATTCTGGGGATTATAGTTCACACTTTCAGCCCATAATACGTGGCCTACTGCTGCAAGTCGCATTGGTGTTGCCGGATGACCAGAGTTTGCTTCCTGTACGGCATCTACTACTAATACTCTTACAGTGTCGATCCCCAATTGCTGAATAGATTCTGTTATAATATTCATAGCGTTGAATTCAAAAATGAAATTCAAGATTGCGTTGTGCTGGATTTCATAAACAGGTTTTCATCCAGTTTCCATAACTTCGAACCTCCTTTAATGCCGTCCTTGTTGGAGATGATGATTATATTTTCATCGAGTTTGAACGTAAGCTTATCGGCATTACCTCCTCCGATATAGAGCCGCTCATAATTGAATACAGTTTTCAGCATCACTAAAATCCTTTTCATTCGTCTGTTCCACTTTTCTTCACCTTTATTTTTTAATGCCTGATCGCCTACATATTCATCGTAGGTATTATGTTTTGTGACATTGTGATGCGCCAGTTCAATGTGTGGAAGCAAATGACCATCCTGTAATAGAGCAGTTCCAAATCCAGTGCCCAATGTGATGACCATTTCCAAACCATCTCCGCTTACTACCGCTAAACCCTGCATGTCTGCATCGTTGACGATGCGTACTGGTTTGTTAAGTGCATCATGAATGAGTTTGTTAAGATTTGTTTTTGACCATGCATCCGTACCAAGATTTGGAGCTGTGAAAACGATCCCCTTTTTTACATAGCCAGGAAAGCCAACGGATATCTTATCATACGCTTGAAAATTCTTCGCTAGCTTTTGTATAGTTTCCAAAACTTTTTCGGGTGTTGCGTCTTTAGGGGTTTCTTCCTTCTTATAATCCTGCAACATTTTTCCATCCTGATCCAGGACGGTTGCCTTTATCGTTGATCCACCAACATCAAGTGCAAGGATTTTAAATCGAATAGTTTCTTTTTCAGAATTGTTCATAGCTCATTCAATTAGCTAAAGGTGTTGGATTCCATTTCCAGTTTCTAATTTCAGGCAGGTCCTCACCATGAATACCTACATAGGCTTTGTGAGCGAGTAATTTATTTTGCAAAAGTTGTCTCATCTGTGCACCTCGCGTTTCCAGTCCTGGTACACGATCGATCACATCCATGACAAGATGAAACCGATCGAGATCATTCATCACAACCATGTCGAATGGTGTTGTGGTAGTGCCTTCGCCTTTATATCCGCGTACGTGCAACTTGTCGTGATTCGTTCTGCGATAGGTGAGCCGATGGATTAGCAATGGGTAACCATGAAACGCAAAGATGATCGGTTTGTCTTTAGTGAACAGTGCATCAAAATCCATGTCGCTCAATCCGTGCGGATGTTCACTTTTCGGCTGAAGTGTCATGAGATCAACCACATTAACCACCCTGACCTTCAATTCAGGAAAATGTTCACGAAGTATCTCAACTGCCGCAAGGGTCTCCAAGGTTGGAACATCTCCTGCACAACCCATTACTACATCCGGTTCACCACCTTCGTCATTGCTTGCCCACTTCCAAATTCCTAATCCTGCTGTACAATGTTTGACTGCCGCATCCATATCTAAATATTGCAACTCGGGTTGCTTACCCGCTACAATGACATTGATATAATCACGACTACGAAGACAATGATCAGTTACCGATAGTAACGTGTTGGCATCGGGTGGAAGATAAATGCGAATGATGTCAGCTGATTTATTGGCAACATGATCCAAAAACCCAGGATCCTGATGACTGTTTCCGTTATGATCCTGTCGCCATACATGTGATGTCAGTAAATAATTCAGCGAAGCAATCGGACTACGCCACGGAATCTTGTTGGCTACTTGTAACCATTTGGCATGCTGGTTAAACATGGAGTCAACAATATGGATGAATGCTTCATAGCAGGAAAACAAACCATGTCGGCCGGTTAACAAATATCCTTCCAGCCATCCCTGGCATAAATGCTCACTTAATACTTCCATGACCCGGCCGTCCGCAGAAATGTGATCATCACCCTGTATAATCTCCGCAGTTGATGTGCGCCCGGTTATCTCAAACAAGTGTGTGAGGCGGTTAGAAGCCGTTTCATCCGGACCGAAAACTCTAAAGTTTCGGCTATCCCAATTCACTTGCATCACATCACGTAGAAACCCACCCATGATCCGCGTTGCTTCAGCGGTTGATGTGCCGGGTTTCGTTACATTAACAGCATGATTTCTAAAGTCTGGCATTTTTAGATCATGGAGGAGAAGGCCTCCGTTTGCATTTGGATTAGCCCCCATTCGTCTATTGCCTTGTGGTGCAAGTTCCGCGAGTGGAGAAACTAGTTTTCCATTTTCATCAAAAAGTTCTTCAGGCTTATAACTTTTCATCCAATGCTCTAACTGCTTTACACGTTCTGGCTTCGATGCCAGTTCAGCAAGCGGCACCTGATGTGCGCGCCAGGTTCCTTCTACCTGACGACCGTCAACTACCTTTGGCCCCGTCCATCCTTTCGGTGTTTGTAATACGACCATTGGCCATTGTGGCCTTTCCGTAAATCCATTGGAGCGTGCTTCGTTTTGAATTTGTTTTATCTCTGCAATAATTTGATCAAGCGTTGATGCCATGAGCTGATGAACTTCCTCCGGAACATCTCCCTCAACGAAAAAGGGTTTGTAGCCGTAGCCGATTAACAGTTGTTCCAATTCTTCTTTTGGAATTCTGGCGAGCACAGTTGGCTCGGCAATCTTATAGCCATTTAAATGGAGAATGGGCAACACGGCTCCGTCATGTACGGGGTTCAAAAATTTATTGGAGTGCCAGCTTGTGGCAAGTGGTCCTGTTTCCGCTTCACCATCACCTATCACACAGGCAACGATCAAATCAGGATTGTCAAAGACAGCACCGTAAGCATGCACTAATGAGTAACCCAATTCACCACCTTCATGAATAGAGCCTGGCGTTTCAGGTGCTACGTGACTTGGAATTCCACCCGGAAAAGAGAACTGCTTGAATAACTTTTTCAAACCTTCTTCATCTTGTGTTATATCAGGATATAATTCGGTATACGTTCCCTCAAGGTAAGTGTTAGCGACTAATCCAGGTCCACCATGTCCCGGTCCGGTAACATAAATGATGTTAAGATCATATTGCTTAATAATGCGATTGAGATGAACATAAATGAAATTCAGACCAGGTGTTGTACCCCAATGACCAAGCAGCCGGGGTTTAATGTGTTCCAATGTTAACGTCTCTTTGAGCAGCGCATTATTATACAAATAGATTTGTCCTACCGATAAATAGTTGGCGGCCCTCCAGTATGCATCCATCTTTTGAAGTAACTCCGGGGAGAGCGTCTCTACTCCTGTTGTTAGTGTCTCCGATATCATATGCTCTTAATTCTAGATGTTTAATGAAAAAAATACGGACAATGCGTGGCAATTTGTTTCACCGCTATTTTACTTTTAACAGACTGGCGTTAATAGCCACGACAATGGTACTTACCGTCATCAACACTGCACCAACGGCTGGACTTAGAACGATGCCCTGATTGTATAGCACTCCAGCTGCCAATGGAAGTGCCACTACATTATAACCTGTTGCCCAGATTAAATTCTGAATCATTTTGCGATGGGTGGCTTTACCAAATAGGATCAGGCTTACAATATCTTTTGGATTGCTATTGACCAGTATAATACCGGCCGTTTCGGCTGCAATATCACTACCGCTACCCACCGCAATACCCACATTGGCAATTGCTAATGCGGGCGCATCGTTTACACCGTCACCCGTCATAGCCACAAATTCACCCTTGCTTTGCAACTCTTTTATCTTCTCCAATTTTTGATGTGGTAATACTTCTGCCATGAAACTATCCATGTCCAACGCTTTACTTACACTGGCTGCCACCTTGTTGTTATCGCCCGTCAGCAAGATTGATTTGATGTTATTTTCTTGCAACGTTTTAATGGCGCCAGCAGATTCCGGTCTTATTTCATCGGAAAGTGAAATGTATCCAGCCAATTCATTGTCGACCAAAAGAAAGACCACCGTCTCTGTGTCACTTGCTTTAAAATCATCAGGGATAGCAATGTTGCTTTCCTTCAAATAACCAGGGCTCACCACCAATACTTGTTTACCTTCCACTGATGCCTGTACACCTTTACCCGTTATGGCTTTAAACTTTTCTGTAGCTGGAATGGTAATGGCCAGCGCTTTCACTTTCTGAAGTATCCCGGTGGCGATAGGATGTTCCGATTTTTGTTCCAATGCAGATGCTAAACGAATAATTTCATTTTCATCCATATCTTTTTTCAGGGAAACTATTTTTGATACCTCGAATTTACCAACTGTTAATGTTCCAGTCTTATCAAAGACCACTGTGGTGATTCTCCTTGCGTCTTCAAACGCAGTTCTATTCTTGATTAGCAAACCATGTTTAGCTGACAACGCTGTTGATTTAGCGACCACTAGCGGTACAGCCAGCCCCAACGCATGAGGACAGCAGATAACGATGACCGTGACCATTCTTTCCATTGCAAATGCAAGCGATTGACCTGCGAAATACCAGAACAAAAATGTTACAATACCCGAAGTCAACGCAATAATGGTTAACCATTTCGCAGCGGTATCAGCAAGCAATTGAGTTTTGGATTTAGATTTCTGTGCATCATCTACCAGCTTTACCACCTGCGAGAGATACGAATCTTTCGAGGCGTGCGAAATGGTCACTTTTATCGATCCGTTGCCGTTGATGGAGCCAGCTATAACTTTATCCCCTTTTATTTTTTTAACAGGTGTTGATTCTCCCGTGAGCATACTTTCATTCAGATAACTTTCACCTTCTGAAATAATTCCATCCGCGGCTACTTTTTCACCCGGCTTAACAAGAATGATATCATTCACTTTTAATGCATCCGTTTTTACATCATGTACCATGTTTGGCATTACCATGTGAGCGTCTGAGGGCATCAACTTCACCAACAATTCTAACTCGTTCGATGCTCCGGCAATCGATTTCATTTCTATCCAGTGACCCAGCAGCATGATGAGTATAAGTGTTGCCAATTCCCAGAAGAAATCCATTCCCTCCAAACCAAACGTGATGGCGACACTATACGCGTAGGCTACCGTTATGGCAAAGCCGATCAGGAACATCATGCCCGGACTCTTTGTCTTTACTTCGTCAACCAATCCTTTAAAAAAAGGCCAGCCTCCGTAAACAAATACAACCGATGATAGCGCAAACAAAATATACGGTGACCCTGTAAACTGCCAATCAACACCTATGAATTGTTGTATCATTTTGGATAGCACCATGATTGGAATGGTAAGAATCAACACGACATAAAACCGCTTTTTAAAATCGGCAATCATCATGGCGTGGTGATTATGTCCGGCCATACCCATACCCGGATTTGCTGCATCTGGTTTTCCGTGGTGTTCTATTTTAGAATGATCCATTGCCTCCATTTCTTTAGTTTCAGCATGATGCAGATGTTCCATAGTTGTTTTTACTAATTTTCACTGCGCTTTTATCTCCTTTCCGAAACCGGCTGACCAAAACTCCCAGAACGATTACTATTACAAAAAAGAAAATCCACAGAAAGACATGCATACCCCAAAAAGAGTATCCATTCATACTCATTCCATCATGGTCATGCATAGTGATAATCTTTAGATTTACATTAAATTACTGATGCTTCATCATTCCATTCTTTCTTTTGTTGTTCATGTTTTGCATCATCCCCATCATTTGATGATTATCCATTATTGACGTGCACATCCATGACATCATCGTAGTGTCATTTGCGGAGGCGGCCATCATATCGGTCATCATTTGTTGTATCATCTCCGGATTATCTTTCATCATCTCCATCATGGCGCTATGGTGCTCGGTCATCATCACTGCCACCATTTCGTTTCCATGCATCATTGTCATGTTATTCTTATTATTCAACATCATGTCCATCATTTCCGCTGACATCGCGCTGTTGTTTGCAATGCTATCCATAATTTGCATTCTTGCATTTGGTGTTGACAGAATTTGACTTACGTCTGTTTTTGGTTGACAAGACACCATTGCCGACACCAATACAACCCCCCATGTAATCCCTAGTAATTTCTTCATTTCCTTTATTTGTTTAGTTATTCAACTTGTTCGATTTTATGACAATACGTCTTTATACTTATCAGCGTCATCCTTTTTCATGTTTTCAAATCCGGATACGACATCAAACAATTCTTCATCGATGGAGCTTTGTCTCAACCGATGAAATGAACTCGTGAGGCCATCCAGCAACTCATCAATGTTTTTCTCCGCACGTTGCATGGCGACTAATCGACTCGCATTTTCACTGGCCAATGATTCAGCACATGCCTTGAACAGCGATACAAAAAGGTATTCACGTATAAGTGCAGATAATGTGGGCTTACTTCCACCCACTATCTGAGGTATTGATTTTGTTGGCCATTGAAATTCCTCGAGGGTACGTTTCCATTTTTCATCTAGTGGCAACAGTCGTTGCATAACCGGACCATACCCTGCACCTTCTTTAGGCGCATTATGAAAAACATAAAATGCTTTCAGTTCACCTTGTTCCAGTGTCTCCTGCGCCTTCGTTAAAATTTCTCCAATAAGCGGTGTAATGGCATGAACTGAGTTTGGAACGTTGAAAAGTTTTTCTGCTTTAAATCCAACATCACTTAACAGCAATTGAACACGTTCACCGACTGACCAGATCTCATTCTCTTCAGGGAAACGATGAAGAGATTCTAACACGAAAGCCGTAAGCGAATCATTAAACTGACCAACAAGTCCCTGATCGGATCCGAAGACAACAGCACCAATTCGTTGTACTTCCCTGCGTTTTGATTCGGTAGTTATCCTTGTTTGATCAATGCTTTCGGCCTTGAAATAAGCAACGATACCTAAAACGACAGTACGATAGTAATCCCCAAGCGAATCCACCGCCAATTCGTATTGACCGATGTTAGAAGCTGCTACAGCCTTCATGGTGCGGACAACCGATTTGAGATCTTCGGCCCCGTCCATTTTTCTGCGCAGGTTTTCTAAGGTATCCATTACATTTTGTTTGTAGTGTCTTGTTTTGGTTTCGGCTGAAAGGGCAACAGGGAATTCGTTGCCACCTTTATAATGGTATCGCGATCCGTATCGCTTAATGATTTATCTAAAAAAAATTCTTTCCATTCAGCGGTATGTATATCGCTTGCTTTCAGCAATGCATCCTCAGCGAGCTTTACTTTGTCAATAGGTATTGTGTCAAACAATCCATCCGTTAAGGAAAGCAGCACGATCATCTGATCGGGTACCGACATGGGTTTCAGTTCCTGTTGTACAAGGCAAGCACGAATACGTTTGCCGTGTTCAATAATCCTTCTTGTGTTTTCATCCAGTCTAGTGCCGAATCGCGAAAATGTTTCCAACTCTTCAAATTGAGAATATTCAAGCTTGAGATTTGCCACGGAACGATAGGCTGGCAGCTGCGCTTTGCCGCCCACACGCGAAACAGATTTACCAATATCAACAGCCGGTAGAATTCCTAATTCAAATAGTTTTGGTGACAGATAAATTTGCCCGTCTGTAATCGAAATCAGGTTAGTAGGTATGTAAGCGGAAATATTTTGAGCTTCTGTTTCGATGATGGGTAAAGCCGTAAGTGATCCACCGCCTTTTTCCTCACTTAGGTGCGTAGAACGTTCCAGCAACCTGGAATGTATATAAAAGATATCACCAGGAAATGCTTCCCGTCCCGGAGGTCTTCGTAGCAACAATGAAAGCTCACGATACGCACGTGCGTGATGGGTGAGGTCATCATAGACAATCAGCACATCGCGACCTTGCTCCATAAAATATTCTGCTATGGTAGTAGCGGCATACGGTGCAATGTATTTTAATCCTGGCGCATTGTTACCCTCCGTGGCAATGACGACCGTGTAGTCCATGGCACCTTTTGACTCCAGGTTCGCTACCACCTTTGCAATGGAGGATGCTCGTTGGCCAATGGCGCAATACACACAGATTACATTTTTATCATGCTGATTGAGAATAGCATCAATAGCAATGGCGGTTTTGCCGGTCTGGCGATCTCCTAAGATCAACTCACGCTGACCGCGGCCAATAGGAATTAATGCATCTACCACTTTTAGACCGGTTTGCAGCGGAATGACAACCGCACTACGATCCATTATGGCTGGCGCAGGGCGTTCGATCGGCATGCGCTTCGTGAAGGTCATAACGCCTTTACCATCCATCATTTCACCCAGTGGATTCATTACCCTGCCGATGACCGCATCATCCACCGGAATGTCCATTACGCGACCGGTTCGCTCCACTTCGTCACCTGCGTTCAGCAATGCGTCCTCACCCAGTAGGATCACGCCTATAGAATCTTCATCGATGTTGTAGGCAATGCCAAATAGATTACCCGGAAACCTGAGGAGTTCTTCAAAGCCAACGTTTGGTAGACCTGACACGCTAACGATTCCTGCCGAAACGCTCATGACTATGCCTATTTCACGAGGCGTCATGGCGAAGACAAAGTTTTCACGCTCCGAGCGAAATTGATCGAATGTACTTTGTAATGCGTTATGAATATCGCTAACAGGCATCCTATACGTCCTCTGACTGCGTCTCCGTCTTGAGTGCTATTGACTTTGCAATTTCCTTTTCAATGGAACTGAGATAAGCTGATATACTCCAGGCAACTTTATATCCATTGGCTGAGAGCTCGATGCCACTAATTAATTCTGGTGCAATAGCGAAGTTAATTTTTACGTCAGCACTCAGCATTCTATTAACCGCATTTTTAATATCCGTTTGCTGTTTGTCAGTAAGATCAAATGCGCTCTGGATTTGAATTGGTTTTGCATTGATCTTGAATGCTTCAACAAATTGTATTTTCTCTTCTTCATTTAAATCATTCAACCGTTTCAGAAAAACTGTAACAGCATTTTCTTCCAAGCTAACAGAAGCAAGATCATGTAGTGCTTTTCTGGAGACGGCAAATATTTCCTGTTGCGTTCTTTGAGACAAAGCACGTTGCTTATCAGCTTGTGTGTCGTTATTTGTCTTTTCAAGTTTTGCCTGTAGCGTATTGGCATCGGTCCGAACTTGTTGCATTAATTTGTCACGCTCGGTTTTCGTTTCTGCTATGGCTTTATCCATCAGTTCCTTTTTCTGCTGATCGAATGTTTGATTCTTAGCCCGGAACTCGTCCTGTTCCTTTTTGGCTTCAGCCTTTTTAGTTTCTGCATCTTTGAGCTGACTTGTAATTTTATTTTCGCGCTCGTCAATTGCCTTGAGTATGGGCTTATAGAGGAAGCGCTTCAGTAGCCATACCAAAAGGAAAAAATTAAGAACCTGAGCGATTACCGTAAACCAGTTAATTTGCATGACGCTGCTCTTATTTTTCGATAATGTGATTCCAGAATGGATTAGCGAAGATCAGAATCATCGAGACCACAAAACAGTATATGGCAGTGGATTCTATCATGGCTAACCCCACGAATAATGTTCTTGTAATCGTTGGCGCAGCATCGGGTTGCTGTGCCAGTGAACTTAATGCTGTTGATACCGCTTTGCCCTCACCTAACGCGGGGAACATACATCCTATGCTGGTTGTGAATCCAGCCATGATAATTGAAACGACTGCAATAATTGATGTGCTATCCATAATGCTTACTATTTAGATGATGTTGATTTAATTTTGTCGCCCTTAGCATTCTGAACAGCTGACGTAATATATACCGTGGCCAGGATGCTGAAAATATAAGCTTGTACCATACCTGTTAACAATCCCAGCGCATTCATAATAACGGGAAAAATAAAGGGCGCTATACTTAACAATATACCCACGATCATTCCGCCACTCATCACGTTGCCGAACAAGCGTATTGCAAGCGCAAGGGTGCGCGAGACTTCGCTGATCAGGTTAAAGGGCAACATGATAAACGTAGGTTTAATATATGATTTTAGGTAGCCCAAAAAACCAGACTTCTCAATGCCGAAAAAGGGGACTGCTATAAAAACACAAAGCGCAAGTGCAGCAGTGGTGGAGAGCGAAGCGGTGGGAGGTTCGTACCAGGGAATGATGATACAAAGATTCGCAAATGCAATAAATAAAAACAGTGTGCCGATAAAACCAATGTACGCTTGTGGTTTCTTTAATCCCACTTCTTTAATCTGATCGTTAATAGCGGTTACAATCATTTCAAGAACACATTGCCAACGCGAAATATGAATGTCACTTTTAAGTTTTCTTGTTATCAACCATGCCGCAGTAACCAATACCAGTATCAGCACCCATGTGGTAACAATGGTGAGGTTGAGGTTTATAAAACCATACTCCCAAAAAACCGTTTCGTCCGGGCTAAGCTTCATGATTCATTTCCATTTTTATCGACATCCGCTTTTGATCTATTCGTTTCGTAATCTGCACAACAATAATGCGTGCTGCTACAAAGCCTAAAAGACACACCAGTAGTGGTTGCCAGTCACCCTGCGACACAACGTAGAATCCAGTCAGTGCCATTCCTGTGCGTGTGACAAACCCACCTATGATCCATAGCGCAGGTATCCTTGCATGCACTGCCTTTTTAACCGTAAACCAAAGTCCACCAAAGAAAAGTGTACCCAATGCCAGGCCTGCTATAAAAGCGAATAGGATATACAGCACGTCACTCATCTTGTTTCGGTTTAGGGTGATGTATCTCATTATTTTCTTTTGCAATCCAGTGCGCCGCCACCGCTCCACCCATTACTAAACCTAGAATCAAACAGGTTAAAGTCCAGGAAAATGATTGCGCATAATTCTTATCCAGCCACATGCCAAGTGTTGCTCCCAACAAAGTAGGAACTGCTAAAGACCAGCCGACCATTCCAAACATGCCTAGGCCAAACCAAACACTGCGCTGATCATTTGACTGGGCTGATATTTTACGTTTCTCCTTTTCCCCAATGTGTTCACCGAACGACTTGATTTCCTTTTTATTTGCGGATGCCATGGTTAGGTCTTTTGAAATTTGTCTAGCGTATACATAAATCCACTTTCCAACTTGGCCATGACCAGCCGGACGTTTCGCTCACTGTCACTCAACATTGTAAACTCCTTCTCTACCGACTCACGGAGTTTACCCAAATCGACTCCTCCAATGGCATTGCGCACCGACACCATTACTTCCGCTCCGGTTTTCACCAGTACTCCTTCATCAATAGCGATATAGTGAGTCTTTTCTTCGGTTTCATACGTAAATATTCCGGGTACTAACGCCGCAACACAATCCAGGCGTTGCGGTAAAAGACCATAGGATCCTTCACTTGTCTCCATTACCATGCGCCTGATGTTTTTGGCATCAGCAAAAATTCTGAATGGAAGAAGAATCTTTAAATTCATTAGTATGTTTATTTTCTATTCCACTGCTACTGCCGGTTCATTATTTTGTGAAGCATTGCGTTCAGTTTTTTTACGCGCGGTGGAAGCTCTGGTTTTTTTCCTCGCATCTTCCACTGCTCCGATCATGTAAAACGATTGCTCCGGCAAATCCTCAAATTCATCAGCCAATATTCGATCACAGCCATCGAGTGCATCCACCAAACTCACCTCTTTTCCATTTATACCACTAAATTGTTCTGTGGAAAAAAAAGGTTGTGTGAGAAAACGTTCCAACCTTCTTGCACGGCTCACCAGGTTGCGATCGTTAGTTGATAGCTGCTCAAGTCCAAGCATAGCGATGATGTCTTTAAGTTCTTCGTATTGCGCAAGCGTATGACGTATCGTCTGAGCCAGTTTATAATGCCGTTCACCAATTATACCAGGTGTGGCCATCTTCGAATTGGATTGCAATAAATCAATAGCCGGATAAAGACCTTCGCTTGCTTTTTTTCGCGATAGAACAATGGACGCGGAAAGGTGTGAAAAGGTATGCACAGCGGCCGGATCAGTTAAATCATCTGCTGGTACATACACGGCTTGTATGGAGGTGATTGCACCCGCATTGGTATTGGCGATGCGTTCTTCAAGCTTTGATAGCTCTGTCCCTAGCGTGGGTTGATATCCCAACCGAGAAGGCATTTGACCCATCAGGCCGGAAACTTCCATCCCCGCCTGAATGAACCTGAAAATATTATCAATGAGCAACAACACATCGCGATGTTCCTCATCCCGAAAATACTCTGCCATGGTTAATGCAGCGTGTCCCACACGAAAGCGTGCACCCGGGGGCTCGTTCATTTGACCGAACATCATCACCATATTTTCTAATACACCAGCAGCCTTCATGTCGTGATACAATTCATGTCCTTCGCGACAACGTTCGCCAATACCACAAAACATGCTAACCCCTTTATTGTGTCCAAACATGTTGTGGATCATTTCTGTCAACAAAATAGTTTTGCCCACACCAGCTCCTCCAAACAGTCCTGCTTTCCCACCTCTTTCGAGCGGCACAAGTACATCAATGGCTTTTATACCCGTTAAAAATATTTCGGATTTGGTCGAGCGTTTTACTAAAGGTGGCGGTAACTGGTGGATGTTCTTCCGTTTATAAGTCTGCAAATTTTCACCTTGGTCAATCGTATTCCCAAACACATCGAACATGCGCCCCATTATTTCTTTTCCAACGGGTACGGTAAGTTGTTCTCCATCGGTTTCGACTACCATACCTCGTGCTAATCCTTGCGTGGGTGTTAAGGCAATGCCGCGAACCCTATGGTGATCAAGCTGAGAAAGTACTTCAATGGAAATCTCACGATTTGCTCCTGCGTGAAGCACGGTGTAGATAGAAGGCAGATCGCTTTCAAAACGCACGTCCACTACGCTACCGCGAACAGAAATAACTTTTCCCTGCCCTAAAACGTGCGGTTCATGTTTTGAAATTATATCCATCGCTAATTTGCTCCCTGTAAACCGTTATACCGGGTGTGTCTTCAATCGTGAAATCAAAATGTCCGTCTCTCCATCGGAAGAAATTCCATAACCATTTACGAGAACTCCCTTTATATCATTCTTCGTTGAAGAAATGGCGTAAAGTATCGACTGATCCTCCGGATTGGTCGCTCCTTCAAAACGATACACCTTGTCAATCTCAAAATCATCAGGAGAAAGAAGTATATTCGAATGGAGGCATACTAAACATTGCTTCTGAATATTAAAGTCAATTGTATAACCTTCTTTCTTTAAACCACTGATCGTTTCTGACAATGTGCCATAGTATTTTTCCATTAATTCTGAATCAATATTTACTTAGGTTCATTCAATAGCTTAATCCTTTAATGGGGATAGGAAAAATAAAATCGATCAATACATTATGGTGCGCGCGTGATACGTGATCTTTAAACGACTGCATGCTTTTGTGCATAATGGAGGAATAATCCGGGCCTAACTTGTTTGTGATTGCCTCCAACCCCGCTAATTTCTTTTTGATGGCAACATCACGATTCACCTTTCCTAACGGCAAGGCCTTGTTAAGTTGGTCAATGGTACTTTTGAAATTCTTATCGACATCCCGAAAGAATTCAATAAGTGAGGGATCGCACGAATAGGTTTTTACATGATTAAATTCAACAGCAGACATTTCTTCTGCATGATCAAAATTTCCATCGGTATTGGCTGCCAATAATGAAATGTATGCTGGAAATTTAAGAAGAGATTCCTGCTCACGTGGGGACAGGTCTTTAAAGTTCATCATGATATATCTTTTACCTGAAAGCATTTGTTGTTTAGTGATTGTTAAACATCCTTCCCTAGTCAATGGCCATGGTTATTGCTCAACTTGCCCATGATCGTATCCAGGGATGACGTTAGCTTATCCAGCGCGCCACCAATTGCCTGGTCATGTGTATCGGCCTGATTGGTAACGGCAATGGGCTGGCGGCCTTCAACACGCGCTTCGATCATACACCGCATAGCGCTTAATCCATTTTTGTTCCCATCTTCATCGCTCAGATGAACTTCAATTCGTGTAATTTGGTCACTATACCTACTTAGTTCAGCTTCTATCTGTGCAACATACGGAGCTGTGAATTCTTCATCTCCGTTTATGTTTTTATCGGTATTAAATTGAATGGTCATACTAATTATTTTTATAGTTGTGATTATACTTCAGAAACGAAATATGGCGGCAATACCTGTATCTGCAGGCATTTGGTCTTTGGGTACAATTACAACTGTCCCGCCCTTTCTATGTACTAACACACCTACGTCATCTAGTTGATCGTCTAACACAGGTTGGGTTAGATCAGTCATTTTAAATGTGCCGGTGACTTTATTTCTTAACCGGCTCGCAATAACACGATGTGCTTCAATGAAGAGTGTTTCCACTCTGCCAGCTTCTGCTGCTTCGGTCACATCATCCATATTGTCACTCCCTAAGCCGTTGGACTTTGCCTGATTGAATTTTTCTTTAAGCGTTTCTAGCTTTTTTAAATACACGGGTTGCATCGCTTCCCATGATAACTCCGCCAGCTTTTCTATCGAAACAGCTTGAGGGTTGATCTCAACTCCTTTAGGTAACAGGAACGGATTTTTATTTACCTGATTGAAAAGATGATGGTGCTCGGGCAACGCAGCCAATAATAGCGGCAAACCACTAGGCTTAGAATAACGATCATAAACAGCGTTGGATACAACGCGAAAAAAACGCTCACTATCAGAATCTAATTCATCCTTTTTTCCACCCTGGCCATGATGCATGTTTGTACTATCACCACCCACGCCACCATAGGAGGCTACCGTGGAATGCTTCTCCGTCAACTCTTCGCCCAGTGCTTTAGTGATTGTTCTTGGAAAATCATCCGGAAGTTCGATTTCAAAAAGTGAATGACGATTACCTTCAAAGAGATGTACGGCACCTAAGGTTAACGCCAGCACCTGATAGCGACCCTCCGATTGCAAAATACGTCGCAATGGTTTGGTGTGAAAGGCATCGGCTACCATCACCAGTTCCTCTACAGGCAGTTGTAAGCGAAATACTTCGAAACGATCAGCAGAACGCATGATACCAATTCCATCACTGGCATGATTCCAGAAGTCATGAGCGCTTGCCAGCGTTTCAAAAGGTTCCAGCAGTGTTTGAATATCGGCTGAGGGATATTTATCGGTTAAAGACTCCTTCACTTGTTTGACAAGATTTTTGTATCGAATCATATCCTGAATATTTTCAGGATGAATTCGATGTGTCGCCATGTATAGCGAGATGCAAGGCACTTCTGTTACCGATAACAGTTCACCAATCAATTCTTTTGTAAGCAATTTTACTGTCATTTTTTTTGAAATTCTTATTGAACATTTATTCCACCGTCAATTACCTGCGTGGTACCCGTAATAAACTGACTGTCATCGCCGGCCAGAAATAGTACAAGTTTTGCAATTTCAAGAGGCTCTGCGTAACGCCCCAATGGAATAGTTGCCTCAAATGCTTTTTTTACATCGTCACCATGGCCTGCGGAAGCGCCATCTTCTATTGAGCGCATCATTCTATTGTTAACTGGTGAAGGATGAATAGTATTCACTCTGATTTTTAATGGCGCTGCTTCAACCGCTGTTGTTCTCATAATACCAACAACAGCGTGCTTGCTTGTAACATAAGCACCTAAATTTGCATAGCCCAATAATCCGGCTACTGAAGAACTCATTATAATGCTGCCTCCCTCATTCATGTATGGCAACACGTATTTATTACCCATCCAAACTCCCCTCACATTAACCGCAATCACTTTGTCAAACATTTCGTCCGGGTAATCAACGATTGGTTTTACTACACCCTCAATTCCGGCATTATTGAAAAAGACATCAATTTTTCCAAAAGATTCCACCGCTTTGGTAACGTATCGTTGAACGTCTGCCGACTTGGTTACATCTGCCACACAATACTTCACATCTTTTCCGTCCAATTCTTTAACGGCTTTTTTGAGATCTTCTTCAATTAAATCTACCAATAGAACTTTTGCTCCCTCATCTAAAAAAAGCTTAGCCGTTGTTCTACCAATGCTGCCTGCACCGCCAGTAACAATTGCTACCTTGTTGTGTAATTTTCTCATCTATAAAATGTTTAAACTAAAATCCATGTGACAATCATTTAAGTCTCTATAACAATCTAAAACTGATTACCGCCTCAGGGTTAACACCACGAACTCCCAAGCATACTATTGACCATTTGTCACCGCACAGAAAAGAAAAGAGTAGTTTTATTCGAGTGATTTCATAATCCGGCAGTATCGTTATTGGTGTAGACCACGCTAAAATCCAATGTTATAGCATCACCCGTCTTCATAGCACCCCACATAAAGGATGGTGGTTTCACTTTATAATCAGACATCTTCAACGCTTCATTTCCGGAGCAAGTAATCGTAGCATCTTTATTCACTATACAATACACATCCATGGCAACTTCCATTGTGATACCTGAAATACCAAGATTACCGGTAGTCTTGATCAAAAATTTATGATCCTTCTCCGGTGAAACTTTCGCGGTTAAGAGCGTGTAGATGATATTTTTATGCTTATTACTATTTAATGCTTCATAGGCATTCTTATCCAAGCCATTTTTGTCACTTTTAAGATTGGTAACGGGCAAAGAAAAGGTTAAGGAATTAAGACCGACTAGTGTTTGATCATCGCCATTCTTAAAATCAAATTGAGCTTTTCCGGAAAAAACACTTGCTTTCATCTCCCAATCGTGTAAGGACGATGTGCCTGACAATTTCATGTCATTAGATTTTGAGTCGCTAATCGTATATGTCGATTGCGCCAGGGCAACCTGACCAAAGCTCAATAGACAGCACACCATCAATGTGACACTTCGTTTAGAGTTATTTTTCATAGTTCTGATTTTAAAGTTTTGATTGACACCTTACCTTCCTCTTACCTGATCATCTTCTATTACGAGACCTGAAAAACAGGCCTACGAGAACAATAACCACAACAATGATGAATACCCACCAGCCAAGGTGCATTCCCATATAACCAAAATCTCCATTGTGCATCATATCCCTTGGTATTTTATATCCGAAACTAATTATCGATTCTATCCCTTTAATGTTGATTCCCTTCCTTCATTTTCATACCCTTATCTTTCTCCTTCATCTTCTGCATTCGATTCATCATGTCCGGGCTACTCATCATAGACTTACACATCTGAGACATCATACTCGTGTCGGCTTTTGCCGTTTCCATCATACCTGACATCATACGGCTTGACATTTCAGGATCGTTCTTCATCATCTTCATCATCATACTTTTGTCCTCCATCATTGATTTCATTCTTTCATGCATCAACATTTTTCCATGTTCTCCTTGCATGATAGCATCCATCATTTCTTTTGACATGTCATGGTCACTGGCGATGCTCGTCATGATTTTCGTTCTTGAATCCGATTTTGAAAGAATCTGATTTGTAGACTGACATGATACGAATAGCACGACAAGAGCTATAAACGATATGTATTTTTGTAGTGTTCTCACAATTTGGTTTTTATTGATTTTGTAATTAAAAAGGGTCGTTGAGCTCGCTTACGCGAATGAGCTTTTTATTCACAAACTCTTGAATGCCTAGCTCCGAAAGTTCACGGCCAAAACCCGAACGCTTTGTTCCGCCAAAAGGAAGATCGGCCTGTGTCCAGGTAGGATGATTAATGAATACCATTCCGGTATCAATCTGATCCGCTACTCTTTTGCCACGCTCAATGTCTTGCGTAAACACTGACCCACCCAACCCGTAGTCAGAATCATTGGCCAGATCAATTGCGGCCTGCTCATCCTTTACAACATAAAAGGATGCCACCGGGCCGAACAATTCCTCATGATAAGCAGCAATGCCAGGCTTCAGGTCGGTGAGTATAGTGGGTTCCATAAAGGCACCCTCACGATCTGCACGTTTACCACCCAATAGAACTTTCGCGCCTTCATCCACAGAACGTTTCACTTGATCGGCTAAATGAACTGCGGCTGCTTCGCTACTCAAAGGGCCTAATTCTGTAGCGGGATCCATCGGATCTCCCACTTTCATTTTTGATAGCTTGTCCCTAAACTTTTGAATAAATTCATCGGCTATTGCTTCCACCGCGATAAACCGTTTGGATGCAACACAACATTGGCCGTTGTTATTCATTCTGCCAACGACTGCCCACTCTACTGTTTTTTCCATATCAGCATCTTCCAGAATAATGAACACATCGTTACCGCCTAGCTCCAGCACAACCTTCTTCAAATGTTTTCCGGCTTCCATAGCAATGCTTGCGCCAGCTTCTTCACTTCCAGTTAAGGAAACACCTTTTATTCTTTTATCAGAAACCAATGCAGATGCATGTTTACCAGAGATAAATAGATTCGTATACAACCCTACAGGCGCTTCAGCTTCTTCGAAAAGTTCTTCAATAGCAGCGGCACATTGTGGTACAATGGAGGCATGCTTCAGTAGAATGGTATTGCCTACCATAATGTTAGGAGCCGCAAAACGAGCTACTTGATAAAACGGAAAATTCCAAGGCATCACACCCAACAATACACCTATGGGACTACTGCGAATTATTGCCGCTCCATATTCAGGGTCGAGTACTTTATCGGTAAGAAACGTTTCTCCGTGATCTGCATAGTAGTCAATGATATCCGCACTCAGGTCAATTTCTCCTTCTGCCTGGGCAAGGAGCTTACCCATCTCTAATGTGATAGTTTTTGAAAGTGCTGATTTTTTAACCCGCATGAGTATAGCTACTTTATATAGCAGATCAGCACGTTGTTGGTAACTGGTTTCTTTCCAGCGAGTGAATGCATCTTGAGCTTTGGCTACCTTAGCATCCACTTCCATGTTGGTCATTTCTTCGAACGACTTTACCGTCTTATTTGTGTTTGGATTGATTGTTCGAATGGGCATGTGTTTTTAGTTTAGAAATGAATATGATTAAACTCTACCTGTTGCTACAGTTGTTATCGGCAATGATGTTTCTTTTTCGACTTGATTACTAATTCTATTTTGTGTTCATCCTAATGGGACCTTTCCGACTAAAGTGCTTACTCTTTAAACAAAAATTCATAAAACAAAAAGCTCTACCGTGCGAAAGAAAGTATCTCGTTCACACATTGTTCAGATTGCATTTGGTTTAAGATCAACTACAGTCGTTGCTGATAGTTAACCGTAAGTAATAAAGGTGCCAGTTAAAAAAGGTGAATAGGGATCGATAGCATCATTGTGATGTAGAGCACTGTAGAGATTTAGGGACAATGGGGTATTAAATGCCGATTAAATGAAAGTCGCCCGTAGTGCTCAACCTGGTTAAATTTCATTCTGCATATGAAATGTAGCGGAAGCCGTTTGAGACTTCATTTCACTAAGAGAGGTACGCAAATTGACTAGTATGTCTCGAACGCGAACGAAAAATCTATTTTAAAATTGCCAAATGAGTATAAAGCTTGAGGAACATACACCTCCAGGATGGGATTACAATCCGTCTGGGTGGGATGATCGCATACCGATATTGATACTAGCTTCTATTGGGACTTGTATTGCGAGCTATCTCGCGCTCTACCAACTCAATTTTTTAAATACCATTTGGGAACCATTTTTTGGAAATGGAAGTAAGGAAGTATTGCATTCGGCCGTCTCCAAAGTTTTGCCCATACCTGATGGTGCACTCGGTGCGATTGCGTATTTGGCAGATGTTGTAACGGGAGCAATTGGCAGCACCAAACGCTGGCGCACCATGCCGTGGATTGTCGTGATGTTCGGAATTGCAGTTGGCCCGTTAGGTTTGGTGAGTATCCTGTTGGTCATTCTCCAACCTGTTGCATTCCATTCGTGGTGTACATTGTGCTTGGCTTCAGCTATCATTTCAGTTTTTATGATTGGCCCAGCAATGGATGAATTGTTAGCCTCATTGCAATATCTAAAAAGAGTTAAGCATTCAGGCCACTCTGTATGGAAAGCATTTTGGGGTAATTCGGACATAGAACAAAAAATCGACTAAACTATGTGGGCACAAATTCTAAATGCAATCATTGGAATATGGTTGATGGCTGCACCTCCTCTGCTTCATTATTCCATATCGGGTTCCAATAGTTGTCGTATCGTGGGACCCATTTTAGCAACGTTTGCTATCGTTGCCAGTTGGGAGATAACACGTGGTGTAGGTAAAATTGCCATTCTATTGGGTTTATGGCTTTTAGCAGCGCCCTGGATTTTGGCCTACGCAGAAATTCTTCCTATACTAAATGATACGGTTTCCGGTATTCTGGTCATATCGTTTGCTTTGGTTAAAGGTGAAATAAAAAATAACTATGGGGGAGGTTGGAAATCCTTATGGACTAAATTGCCAGTCGCTGGCAATTAGAGCAGAGCAATACCGCCAAGTGTAGAATTATGCATAGCGGTCCTAATTCGTTCGCTTTTAGTTATTAAATAATTTCATAGTTGCAAATTCACTTTTGGGTTTAACAAATTAATTGCAATGGACAGCCTAAAATTGGTATCACTTATAATAGCCATAACTGCAATACTCGCCTATCTCAATATCCGATTTCTAAAACTTCCGTCAACAATCGGCGTAATGATCCTGGCGCTATTACTATCGCTTGTTGTTTTACTTATTGGCTCTGCTTCTCCTGTCGCAGACTTCATGAAAGATTTGCTACTGCAAATAGATTTTTCTGACTTTCTTTTAGATTTTATGCTGGGCTTTTTGCTTTTCGCAGGCGCGCTTCATACGGATCTGAAAAAGTTAAGTGTGGCGAAGTGGCCTATTATCACTTTTGCTACTGCAGGAATTTTAATTTCCACCTTTTTGGTTGGGGGCTGCTTGTATTTTATACTTCCATTATTACATCAACCAGTCAGCTTCATTCACTGTCTGTTGTTTGGCGCGCTAATTTCCCCTACGGATCCTATAGCGGTTCTCTCCATTTTAAAACGCGCGGGTATATCAGAGTCTATTGAAACTCAAATCACAGGGGAGTCTCTTTTTAATGATGGCGTTGGCGTGGTGGTATTCCTAACATTGTTCAGCATAGCTAGCGAAGGCTTTGCGGAAGTCTCAACATCAGAAGTTATTATTCTTTTAACGAAGGAGATCGTCGGAGGCCTGGCGCTGGGTTTACTGTTGGGTTACACCGGCTTCGCAATGCTGAAAAGAATTGATCATTATCAAACCGAAGTTTTAATAACATTGGCAATGGTTATGGGCGGAAATGTGCTCGCGCCAATGTTTCACTTTTCAGGACCATTAGCCATGGTAGTGGCGGGCTTGTTTATAGGCAATAAAGGCGTATTGGAAGCGATGTCTGCAGAGACAAATGACTATATGTATAAGTTTTGGGAAATGATTGATGAGATCTTTAATGCAATTTTATTTGCATTGATAGGTCTCGAACTTTTAGTTATACCATTCGAAATATATTTTATATACATAGGTGTCATTGCCTTCGTTTTGATTATTGTCTCGCGATTGATTTCCTTAGCGATTCCTTCATACTTATTCCGATTTAATAATGATTTTCCCGGAAAAAAACTTCTCATTATGACATGGGGTGGTTTAAAAGGGGGCATATCTATTGCCCTGGCGCTTTCACTAACAGGGGTGATGGAGCGTAATCTTATAGTATCTATTACGTACATCGTAGTGCTTTTTTCAATCATCGCCCAAGGGTTAACGCTCGAAAGAGTGGTGAAAAGACTTCAATGAACTTTGTATTTGTTAGTTTCAATTTATTACAAATAAATCAATGATAGGAATTGGAAAGAACAGTAGGCTAATTTCTTAGGTGAGCGTCATTTAGGTGACAACTATTATACTTTCAAAATTTCAATTGCGTCTTGAAATGACTTTGCCCACGAGCGTATCTACTTCTATGCTGATCAATTTCCCATTCCTGTAAGTATAGAGAGAATTATTATTGTCTGGTGTAATCAATTGATATATTCCATTTTTCATGCGCTTCAATTGTAACATTTCCGCATACATGTTTGAAAAAACCTGCTTAACGCCTACGGGTTCCTTAAAGTAAAGATCGACTACGCAAAACGTAATGCGCAGATTTTTGATTTTATCCTTTACACCATTTCGTTCCCGCTTATAAAGCCGGGCCCCAATCTTTGTAACTGTGGCAATAACATCACTTGACTTACGGCTTGCATTTCGGTAAGCAGTTCCTTCTAATAAAACACCGTTTTTCTGAGTGGCTGTTACCTCAGACTCCACATGAATAGGAATAAAGAGGAAGGTGGTGCTGGTCTCGATGGTTAGTACCTTGAAGGATTTCGATTCCGACCTCGTCTCCTGAGCGTGCAGCACACCTACCTTTTCATCCTTAAAAATTACATCAAAAAGAATCTCCTGTTTCTGTGCATGCGTTACGATTCCTACGAATAGAAAAATAACAAGAAGATAGAAATTCAGCTTCATTGAATGTGTCGTTCTCTTGTTATAAAACTTTATCTTACGGATTCTAAATTAATTCTGCGTACTGTTCGCTGAGGTTGTCATGATGAAGCACATATATCATTTGGGTAGGTTCATGTTCCGGACTGCTTTTTATAAATTCTACTGAAGTCTCAACGGTTACAGTAGCATTCTCCCAATCAATCTCATTGATCAACTTGGGCGAGAGCAGTACCTTCTTTCCGGGCAACCAATTACCCGTATCAATTAAAAGAAAATCAATTTCCCACTTGGTTTCGTCCAGTATAAAATCCTCCACGTCACCAATTTCTCCATCCATTGCTTTAATGTTATATCCAGTTACTTTTTTCGTGCTGCGCAAGTGCTTATCAGCATTCTTTTCCTGCTCGGTTTCTTCTTCGGTATGTTCTGTTCTGGGCAGACCCATTGCTACCGGGCCAGGTGACATGGCTAATACACCACTTCCTCCTCCGTAATATCCACCACCCCAATACTGTACCCAGGGATAATATTTTTGCAGTTTAATCTCTTCTTGTCGCGAAACCGGAAGCTCAGTATTGATGTCCGGACTATTTTTGATTTGCTCTTTTGTGAGATTAATGGAGAATATTTTGTTGTCCCAATCAGCATGTACAATGGCTTCTGTAGAGATTAGTACTACCCGGCCAGAGAGCCAATTGCCAGTATCCACTATCAGATAGCGGACTACCCATGTTTCATCATCGAAGTAAAATTCCTTTACTTTTCCTATTTCGCCATCTGTTGCACCCATGGTGAAGCCGACGAGACTTTTTACACTGTGTTTCATAATTTTAATTTAATACTTTCTTTATCATGATTACCTTTTCTCGTCCTTTTCCAGTATTTCTATCTCTGTTTTCTCCTTTTTAATATCCTGCCGGATAAGTCCGAATAGACTCATGTATATATTGGCAATCCATACCAACGAAAATCCTGCTATGATATAACCTCGCCAATCATCTATCAAAAGTCTGTAATCGGTTATGAAAAGAAGTAAAATCGTTATGTAATGACTGAAACAATATTCACACGTAAAGAGGTAAAAGAATTTTCTCTCCCATAAATTTTTACCGCGCACACTTCGATTAACGCAATACTCTCTAGGCTCACGAAAAACTTCCTCATGAGTAACTGTCCATGCGATACACGCAATAGGTATAGCCAATATAAAAAGCCATAGTAGTTGCATGGAGACTGTCACTGAACTTAATGCGCCAAAGCGCAAGCTTTACCAAAGCCCGCCAAACTACCTATGCCAACCATATTTTTTTCCCGTTTATTCATTTCTCTTTCATTTAAATAAGGTTTTTATGATAGCTTCTGATCAATCGAAACACTTTATCGAAGCTATTCTCGTAAATCTCTTTCACGTCATCAGATAATACAGGAATCAAACGTCCCGTACTTCTCACGTATTCTTCCTTTTCTAATACTTAATAGGATGATCGCACTACTGGATAGCAGTGCATTATACCACACGGAGGGAGGTATGCTATCCATTAAAAACAAGCTTATGGTCAGCCATAGCACAAATACGATATTCATATACCTGAGCGCTCTGCCTACTTCCGCCATGGCCATTACCGAAAAGGTAACAACCAATGCACCTAGCGTGGTGAAGTTGTTGGCTACTGCTCCGCTTACACCAAAGTTGCCAGGATAAAACATCCACCATAAGCCGATGGCTGTGGATAGCAGTAAATTCCATGGAAGATTAACTCCCCATACGGAAGCGGGAATTGTCTTCGAAATTGAATCGGTGAAACGGGGTGTACGTGTGTCATCAGAGCCACCTTCAATTGTATCTCCCATCCAGAAAGTACGCCAGAATGGTTTGCCTTGCCTGGTTCTTTTTACAATGAATTGGATCATCGCCACGACTTCATCTAGTGTGAGTGGAATCATAATCAACATGGCCAGTGCTGTGAGTAAACACACCGAGCACCAGAAACCAACAGCGACTGGTTGCAAAATAATCAGTATGATACTGATAACTCCCAGAGGAACAACCAATATTCCAAAAAACGCGACCATCCACGGCATGGTACGCCACCGATTTGACATGCCCATGTAACCCATAAGTGCTTCAATGGTATAGGAAACATTACCCAGACCGCCATCAGAAATTGGAAATGATTTTGAAACAGTTGATGTCAAAACCTTCTCTGTGCCAACACCAAAGAACGGATCCCATACATGATCGATGTACCCTAGCTGATAAGCCGTTAAATAACGTGAAGCAAAAAACCCAATCCAACCAAGAATAATAATTGGACTACGTTGTACCCACGAGGAAGGATTGTATGTCCAACCAGGTGGTGTTTCCGGGCCGGCAGGCATATCCATCATCATCTTCATCATGCCCGGCATAGCCGGTATTAGTACCGAAAGCGCGATAGCTAAAATACCTATGACACTATCTGTCATATAGGCCGAGGCATCAGGCGACCAGAAAACAAGCGGAGCAAAAAGAAGCCATACTCCAACAAAAGACGATAACCACGGCGCCCATAAACGAAATGGATTGGCTGATAACAAACTGAACACAATTAGCAGCACACCACTAATGATGTCACTGTACGTCATCGCACTGCTATGATACCCGAATGTAAATGGCGCTGCTATAAGAAAGAAGCCTAGAAGAATATTCGTGGCGTGAGTCCAGTACAATGTATTGTAATGGTCTATAATCATACCACGATGATCATTCTGTTGACTCATAGGGACAAGCTTCATCCCGCATTTATGACAATTACCCGGATTGTCACTCACCACATCAGAGTGCATTGGGCAAGTATATTCTCCCTGGCTTGGAATTGTTTTCCTCTCAGAAGGAATTATCATCGTATCGGAGTGTTGCATCTTGCCTTCTGATTTAGTAATTACTATTGCTCAGGCTAATTTATTCGTCTGATAAAACTGAATAGGCTCGTCCTTTAGATTCTTCACCATTTTAGGTAAGGTATCACGTAACCCATGCAGTGGTTTCCAGCCTAGTATGCGCTTTGCTTTTGAGCTGTCCATTTCGAAATGATCGTTCGCAAGGTCAATCATCCACGGTTTTATAAAGGCTTTGCCAATTAGATTTAAAAAGAAGGCACCCAACTTTGCAAACCAATACGGAATGGCGATAATGCTTATTTTTTTTCCATTGATTTCAGTACTTATAATATCCTGCACTTCCTTGTACGATAAAGTTTCATCATCGCCAATATTAAGAGCCACTTCAGAGGGAAGCTCCTTCCGATTTTCGACTGTTTTTACAATGGCATCAACCAGGTCATCGAGATGAATGTAGGTGCTTCCATGATTTACATTGGCAGGATAAAGCCTGGCTGATAATTGCTTTTCATAAATGCGCTGTATCTGATTCGTGATAGGGATTGAATTACCCTGCTCACTATACACCCCAGCAATGCGCAAGTCCACCACAGGTACTTTTCCATGTTGTTCATGCAACGCCTTTTCTGTAGCCACCTTTGATTTTGGATAGTCCCACTTGGGATCCTGAGGCGAATCTTCAACTATTTTTATTCCGGGTGCTGATGGTGCGTAAATAAGCATGCTGCTTGAAAAAATGAATTGCTCCACTTCGAACTTTTGTAAATGCTTCATCAGACGTTCTGTTCCTTGTACCGTTATCTTGTCATACAAGTCCGAGGGTTTACCTAAAAAGTCATAATAGGCGGCAAGGTGAACAACAGAAGCGATTCGGTTTCCGTATGCGTAACGAATTCTTTCGAACGCAAAATCCATATTGGAATCGCTGGTAATATCCAGGCAAACACATTCTGCTTCGGGTGGGGGAAAGGGATAGCCTACATTATCAAAACCAACCATGTTATATTGAGAGGCCATCTTTAGAATTAACGCAGAGCCTATCAAGCCACTACTTCCCGATACGATCACTACATTTTTCTTGCTATCCATGATCAACGTATAAATTGCCTGCGCCTTTCAACTTTAAGGTTCACATACATTAACCAAGAGACCTATATTCATGCCATCATATCAATAGCGCGTTGGTCATAGCAATAAGAGCAATGATTAAGCGCAATCATCCTTTTCTCAAACCAACTGGGCTGCAGGCTGAAAGAACACTCCCCATGATGTAGAGAAAATTCAACACAAAATTTATACGATCAGTAGCAAATCTGTAATAAATCGGAGTTTATGAGAATTTCGCTCTTGCCCCTGCTTTAGTGCCGGGGTGATTTGTGAGACTATCGCATGTGCTGAGAATTGCGCGGCAATTTTGCATCACCCAAGGATAAATGAAGCGTCGAAAATTAAATCATGTTTACTCGAACCTATACCTGAAAAAGGGAACACCGGAATGGGGTCGGAGGTTCTTTCCCGAAGAAAACGGACTTTAGCGGAGGTTCCAGCTAAACCAGTAAGTCAGGTAGAAAAAATAAACAATGCAAGGCCAGCCGAAATTTAAGTGCCAAACCCAAATGGACCGCTAATTTACTGTAATGGCGGACAAGCCTATACCTGTTTCCCTGTTATTATTGAGCAATCAGGTAATTATAGTACAAATATCAATTTAGGCTCGATGTTTACTTGATGCTTCTATGTTTCCAACCCAATTATGATTCAATTCCTATTTAGGGAAACCTACACAGACATCGTCATGTATAGCTTGTATTTACGATCAGGTTATCATGTAAAGGTATGACAACTTCTATACATGATGAATTACTCATTGGAGATTCCGTTTACGTTGACCATTTCACTTCGTTGGGTCCTGATCACTGGTTTTCGCGAGGATTGTCAGTCCTTTCTTAGCAACTTGACCGTCTGGCAGCTTGATATCAAGTGACTTATATTAAAATCTCACACGGTCACTGTCAGATAACTTTCCCTGCGCTCACGACACGAAATCATCCACAGCATTTCTGACGACATTCATTAATTGGTATTTAATACCACATTGTCCATAACTCTCTACAGTGGAATCCAATGAACTGCTGCTATCGATCCCTACTCGCGCATTTTACTTGGCATCTTTATTTCATATTAAGTAGTTACACATACAACCTGTAGCTTGATTGTAATCAACTGCAACCTAACAACGTGTCAGCAATGCATTGAAAATTTAACATAAATTCAAAGAGGATGAAAAATAAAAAGAAACAACAAGACCATGATGCAGATATTACAAAGGAGGATTTGCTAGCCCTGGGAAACAAAGTACGAAATCTGCGCTCAGATGGTGGCGATGACGCTGCACTTAAGGATCGGGTCGAAGAAGTGGATTTTGAAGGTAAAGACCTGGATGTGCCAGGAAGAACTTTACCTGAGGATAAAAAAAAGAAGTCCTTAAAAGACGAAGAAAATCAACTTTACAGCCAAGGAGGAGAGGATAACGAAAATCTGGAACAAGATTCGAATCAGTTGACCGCCCGTAAAGGTGCAAAGGCTACAGACTAGAAACACACTGTATAACCTTTTGACAGTTGGAATGGTACTATTAATCATCCAATCCGGACACAAGCTGATCTTCGTTTGATGGCGCAAAACATTCTGGATTTGGTGAACATTCCGTTTATGTTGTCCGTTTCATTATTCCAAGTTTTACTTTAATATCCGTTTTGATGGCTTCGTTGTCATACGGATACTCGAAACCGGGTTCTGTAATTTTTGTATTGAGCATATTTTGTTTTACATAAGCCCGTATCCGATTCCGTTGTTCGTGCGAATATCGACCACCTATTAATACTAAATCAACTTTTGGAAGGCTGTGTATTTTTTTCATTCCTTCTTCTTCGTTTAGTACTCCGTAAATGGTGATATCACCAATGCTTTGCGTTAAGCGAATAACTTCATCTCTGCGGTGTGGGTTGCCTCCAAACAAGATCAGTACGGGAGCGTCTGGTTTATTTGAAACAATTTCTGAAAAAAGCATAGTGGTAATTTATAATTCTTGAATCATTAACCATATATCGGTTACTTCATTCGTATAAAAACAGAAGGTATCTTGAAAATAAAATTCGGCTGAGTCTCTGGTCTCAACCCTTTGCCCGAGCAACTGCATATTACCAGATAAGGGCATCATAAATGCTGAATAATTACCTTTCATCTCAAATGCATGCATCAGATTTTTTTCAAACATACCACGATAAGCTCGAAGCGATTGCTTAATGGTTAATACATTTTCACTTGCATCCGGAGATACTTGCAATTGCCATCGATTATGCCTTTCGTTTACATCAAAAAAACGCGCACTGACTACAGGAGGCGTACCCACTTGATTCGGTTCTACCCAGATCTGCAAAAAGTTTGTTGTATGATAACAGACCCCCCCATGGAATAGACCAGTACCAGCGCTCATGAGTTTTACTTCATTTGTCTTTACCAGCAAGTTGTTGCCCAGATCATCCTGATGGGCCATCTCACCAGAAAGTATAACGCTTAGAATTTCATAGCTTTCGTGCGGATGCATCGGAATGCCCGTCTGGTCTTCAACCAGATCGTCATTAAACACCCGAATACTTCCGAATCCTGTTCGCCCAGGTCGCTGATGGCCTGCAAAATTGAAGGTTTGTTTAGAAATAAACCCCGGACGAATCTCCGTAGCACGCACATTACTCCTATTAATAAAAAGCGATGTAATGGTTTGATTGAATGGCGTGCTCATTTTACATAACATTTGTTTTATCCGGCATCTTTCCAATTCTATTCTCACGGATGCGGTTTATATAATAGGTCATTTGCTCAACTCCCACGGAGACTAACGATCCATTAAACAGGGGTTGTTCTTTCAGTTTGTTGCCACCGACCAGAATTGCCCTGCACATGGTATCAGCAGACAAATCAAGTTTAGTTGATTGTGTCAAAACCAATCCTTCACCAACTTCTAACAATTGATTATCAGCCTGAATCCTTCCATCGCATACATACAGTAAATATTCCCAATCACCTTTAAGCCGAATGGTGGATGAACCCCGACTATCATTTTCAATCGTTATCAACACTAATGACTGATCTGTTTCTATTGTTGATTGATGATTTTGGTACTCCCCCATCAATACAATACAAGAGAAATTGGAGCCCAACGAGAATTTTATCAATTCACTCTCACCCAAACTTTGAAAACGCGGCGAGGAATTTCTTTCCGTTTCGGATAATAAATGCCAAATCTGAATGCCACAAAGCTTACCACCCTTTTTTGTAAATTCTTCGGATAATCCCTCTGAATGAATAATGCCATTGCCTGCACTCATGTAGTTTAATCTGCGTGCATGAAGAAACTGATTGTTTCCCAAACTGTCTACATGATGACCTTCGCCCTCGAACATGTAGGAAATGGTAGCAATTCCGGCATGTGGATGCGGTGGAATATATACTTCGCGCCCTGCCGGAAAATGAAAGGGACCTAAGTGATCGAAGAAAATAAATGGGCCAATAAAATCCCGCAGTCCGCCTGGAATAACATTTCGCGAATGCGGGCGGTCTGAGCGTGACCTCACATTCACCCGATTCAACTTATTTGTTTCAAGAAATTCGCTGTTCATCCATCACACATTTATTCGACGATGCATGGGCACCTCTACAAAAATAAGTTCGGCCAATTGCCCAGCATTTATTTTTATCATATCCGACTCGTAAACACCTAAAGCACCGCCCGCCTGAAGGGTATAGTTTTCGATCATTACCGTTCCTTTTGCACAATGAATGTACACCCCATTACCTTTCAAATTCATCTTATATACTACTTGTTTTGCAGCATCTAAAGACGATACGCTAAAGAAGGCATCCTGATTAATCAGCGCTGTTCCGTTGCGTTTATCCGGTGAAAGTGATAAAAGGATCTTATTCCGTTTGTCCTCGGGTTGATAAGTATATTTTTCGTGCCGAGGTGTTACGTTCATTTTTTTGGGATACACCCAAATTTGAAAGCTATGAAAGGATGCTGTTTGGGATGCATTGTATTCGCTGTGCATAATGCCTGTTCCGGCGCTCATGATTTGTACACAATTGCTGTCGATCAATCCTTCGCTTCCCGTATCATCACGGTGTGCCTGTGCACCATCAATAACAATCGTACTGATCTCCATATTCTGATGAGGATGCATACCAAAGCCTTTTCCAGCGGCTACCACGTCATCTGCGAAACCACACAACTCTCCAAAGTTCGTTTTATAGGGCACAAATGCGTAGGCACTTTTCTTCCATTCGTCCTGCTTATGCCAGCGATCCTGACTGGGCCTGTGTAAGAATTTCATGCCTGTTTAATTCGGTAATTTTTGAATCAACCCTTTATAACTCGGACTTTCCTGATAAATGGTATGGTACGTCCGCTTTAAGAAAACCCACTTACCATTTTCCTTTATCAATTCATCCTCGTACATCGAAAGATTATAGTTTCCACTCTGATCATCCGATTTGCGTGCGATCTCATTTACATAAAAACGAGCTGTTGCCTTTTCACCATGGAGTGAGATTACACCTGGCCCCGTTAGCTGCACAAAAAAGTCCCATAACCCTAACATGTGAGTTACCGATGTTCCCATGTTTTCTTTTCCAATAAATTCCATGTTGATTGGTGAGCCTATTTTCCAGATTCCCTTTTCAGCCCATAGTGATTGAAAGGTTGCAGCATCTACTCGATTCGCAGCATCGCTGAATTTATCAGCCAATGCGCGTATCTCCATTTCATCTTTCAACGCCATTAACTGTTTAGTCAATTGATTTTCTTCCATATTTCTAACTTAATTAAAGAATTCCTCCATTTACCTGAATCACTTGTCCATTTATCCAACTCATTTCAGGCATACAGAGTTGAACGGTTGCCTTGGCTACATCCTCTACGTTACCCAATCGGCCAAGCGGGGTTTGTGCGATCAGCATGTCAATCATTTCTTTAGGAGCTACTAATCCATCTGTTTCAGTAACGCCAGGAGATACTACGTTAACCGTAATTTTATTTTGACCGGTTTCTTTGGCCAGTGACAGCGCGAATTTTTCGATAGCTGCTTTCGCGCCTGCATACGCACCGCTTGCGGGTTGTGGCATGGCGGCAGCACCGCTACTAAATACAATTATTTTTCCTCCTGTGTTTAAGCTTTGTGCTGCCTTTTGTAAGGTGAAATAGTGGCCTCTCACGGCATTGAACATGCTGTCATAACCATCGGCCGTCATCATAACAGTCGGCATAAAAACACTGGCAGGGAAGGCCACACCAATATAGATATCAACCTTGCCACCGAAGTTGACAGGCACAAAATCAAACACCTTGCTCATCTCTGCCTGACTTGTTAAGTCGGCCTTCATACCCATAACAAAAGGATGAATTTTTTTAGCTTCAGCCTCTGTTGCTTTAGCCACCGTTTCATTACCAGCATAGGTAAATAGGACGTGGGCACCTTCGTGCATTAGCCCGAGAACAATTGCTTTTCCTATACCCCGGCTACCACCTGCCACGATAATTTTTTTTCCGTCTAGCCTTTTCATTGGTTTATTTTTCTGTTTTGTTTTTCGTAAGAAGTAAAACAATCGCTGCTAATACTGCGAAAAAGATGGGTGCACCAATGCCTTCATACTGCGGTGGCGTTGATTGTATGTGTGTAAAGACAGCAACGACCATCCAGGGGAAAACGGAATAGCTTGCCAGTTTCCTAAACCTGGGAAGTAAAAGACCAACAGCCATCCCCACTTCGCTTAGGCCGATTGGGAATCGTAACCACAGGGGATACCCCCAGCTCTCCAGGTTTTTGAGCTGCATTTCTGCGCCCATAATTTTTGTGACACCCGCGCCAAAGAAGGCGAATGCCAATAGGCCTGATACAATCCAATTAAGGATGTTTTTTGTTTTTGGAGTCATGGAAAAGTGTACTTTAATTGCGTAAACAATTGTTGCGTGAGCAACAAAAATAATAAAAAAATTACTATTTCAAATTTACGATCACTTTTTTTAGAAAGTCAGCGAATGCCAGGCGGTTAGCTTTTGAAAATCCTTTCTGCGAAATTTCGAGAGTTTCTTGAGCCGCTTTTGAGGCAATGGGCTCCAACTGTTTTCCTTTTTTTGTTAAAAAAATAAGGTTGATCCGCCGGTCGTCTTTATCGGCTGTGCGGTTGATGAAACCCTGTTCCTCTAAAATATCCACCATTCGGGTTATACTTGCCCTATCCCTTCGAACGAGCTGAGCCAGTTGTTGTTGGCTAATGCCATCTTCTTTCCATAAATGTGTCAACAACCTGAACTGATCAACGGTAATACCCGCTTCAGATTCACGCAGCAATTCATTTAGCTTGTAGCTAAACAAGTTGTGAATTCTACCAATATACCTTCCTACATTATCCTCGAAGTCCATAAAAAAATAACTTTACAAATGTAGTTTTTTTGTGGCAGTTAAAAGGAATACTTCAAAAATGCGCAAGTGGACGGCAACTACATAATTATTTTTTTAATCGCCTTATTTTACAGCCTGGAACGTCTATTGGGTACTCCTTTCAAATTTGATAAGCGTCTACATCATTTTTTTAACAATTTTCTCTTCATGGTTGTCTTTTACCGCCTCCTCTGTATATCTTTTTGTAATCGTGTTTTGGTTTGCAGGTCTTTCAATTATTTCATTATTCCTCATTAATTGGAGATTTCACTACCCTTGACCATCTCTTTACGCGCTGCCATGACCACCAATAGTTGTTTCAGACTTAGAAGCGGACATTGAACGGTAACTTAATGAAAACCAAATGAGGAAATGGTCGATTGAAGGCGGAACCAGCTGATAACTGGCGCAAAATGAGGTGATCACAGGCTCGCGAAAAAAATGTGGTTTGTGTTGGCGGAATCTCCACCTGGGTCTCATTCCGTTGTTTTTATTTTCAACTTCCCCTCCTTGGGCTCCTTAAAAGCATCGCATTCGATCAACTGCCTTTCCATCTCATCAATACTCTCCCCAACCAAAGTCGAACTGAATTCATAGGCCCGCAAAAGCATTCTCACATAAGCATCAGCCACTCTCTGCCTTGTCAGCTTCCTCAATGCTCCCATGTAGTCCTCGCGATACACAGTCGGAATAATGATTTTTGACAATCCTTTTGCAGACAACTCCGCATTCATCATCACGCGGGCAATTCTTCCATTGCCGTCAAGAAAAGGATGTACTTCGCTCACCAGAAACATCATATAAACCGCTTTTGCAAACGGCTCTCGTAGTAATGAAAACCACTCGAATCCCTTTTTTAAAGTGCCTACCACAAGTTGCTTGTCAACAAATTCAGTATTGCCTGCTCGGTTGTTTCTGTCTTTGAACTCACCTGGTTTCTTACTGATTCTGGATTGTAAAAGTATCGCATGCCTTCTTCTCATGATATCCAGAAACTCATTTGCATCTGTCGGGCAAATTGCCATTTCCTTTTTGTTTGACACAATCCTATATGTTCCTAGGATGTCATGCGAATCCTCGTCTCGCGCAGGGAAAGGTGTTTCAGTCTCAATGATTTCTTTGGCTTCTTCCACGGTAAATTCAGTTCCTTCGATAAAATTCGAAAAGTAGCCTTCGAAAAATGCAATGGTCTTATACGATTTCACAGAAGCGTTTTGATCAATATGTTGGGGGAATACTTTCCCAGCCAGTTCCTCGTACAAGCTTTCAAATAATTTAGTTCTATCAGGGTCTAATGGTTCTCCTAGTGATCTAGCAATTGCTGCTGGTGAAGTCAAGTTCTTTGATTTCCCGGTCGCTAGTAAATCACTGATGAGCTGATTCAGTTTTTTGAATTCATTCTCCATCCCCAGTTTGGAGGAAATCTTTTTCGCTTTGTCCCGTAACGCATTCAAGCCGTTTTCACCTCTGGCCCTGATAATCGCTTCAAGCCTCTCTTCGATTTCAGAAATAGTTAATGTTTTGGGTTCCGCTGTCTTTCGTCTTGTTTCCTGAAGGTTTTCAAGGAACGCCCTGGCTTCCTGCGATGCATGGAGATTTCCAAAGAATGCATGATCTCCTTCAGTCTTTTGCCGACCTTCCAAAAGTTGAATTGTCAATCCTGGGAGCTGGACTTTTTCTGTGTACGTGTAGGTTAAAAAAACATGACCGTTAGCCGTTGGTACAAATTCAAGTGCACTCCGATGACTGAGTAATGCCCTTGGATACAAAGCCGACAGGATGTGAAACCAATTCCGTTTAATGATCACTGCCGGTTCATCTAAAAGGTTTGAAGTATATACTCTCGGGGCAATTTTTCTGATTTGTCCGTCTTTTAATAGCGCGGTTATCTTCCTGGACTCAGCTTTGTCGGAAGAAGCGAATACAATTTCCTGAACTTTCGATGGGGGAATTTTTTCCATTAACTAATCGATTTTAGATAAAATTGGGTAAAATTTCCGATTAATTATGGTTTTATTGGGTACTTTTTCCGATTAATTATAGGGTAATGGGTAAAATTTCCGGCTAATTAGCCTAAGGTGGCAAATTTTCCGATAAACAATCTATCCTGTCGAAGCAGCTACATTATCCGATCAGCCCACTCTTGCCCTTGTAAGTGTTCTTCACCAACAGCATACGGAGCACGAACGAGGGCGCAGTAAAGTTAACCACTGCGCAGGCTTAGCCTCACAGCTTTCCTACTTCCACCAGGTATTCTTCCAGTATGGTTTTTAGGCGATCAGGCTTCACATCAGAATCAAATCGTTTCTCCTCAAAGGTCTTCGTCAACTCCACCGTTTGTGACGACGACTGATAAAGATTGATGCGCGTCATGAACTCACTCGCATACCACAGCTGGTTTTCATTAACCGCTTGCAGTCTCGTGAGCATAAATTTACATATAGCCTCAGCATCGGTGCTGTATACTAAATCGATCAGGCCCAGATCAGAATACGACAGTTCACGGGTAGACAACAAAGCTTTTTTCAAGCGGAGGCGCTGTTCATCGGTCAGGGCGTATTGAAACGGTTGCCCCTCGTTTTGGTCATAGTAAGACATGAAGTCACTGCCGCGGGAAAGTTCGTAAGTACCCTCATGGCGGGTGACTCGCTCTTCCGCACACGTCACCAGCCACTCAGTGGTGTTCACAAATTTCGTATCCGGGTCTTCTATTCTCATGATCTGTTGCATCTCTGCAATGCGCGTTTTGTAAATAGCCATCTCCTCCGCTTTCATTTCCTTCACCCCATACGATAAAGCATGCACCGAATAGCTTCCCTTTTTCTGATCCAGGAAAACCAATACATCGGTGTCTTTCTCAAAATGTGGCGGTGCCGGACAAATCAATCCGGCCGGGTAGGGAACTTCTATTTCCGAAGCCTTTACCGTTCCCTGCAGTACCTCGTAAATGGTTAGCGCGGCCACCGTGTTTTCAAATCCATTCTTTCCTTTTTCCGTGCGCGCGCGGATGTCGCGGACGTGGGCCCAAACGATCAATTCACTTTCTTCAATGAGCATCCGCAGGGGGCGCGGACTGATGGGATAGGCTTGCACGTACCACTGAACTACCACCAAAAGAATCAACAAAAATAATCTTGTTTTCATACGGGTTGGGTTTACGAGTTCTGAAACTGATCAATTATTATACGGATCCATTAATCCGTTCGTCTTGTATTTAGGCACCTTATCAAACTGACCGGGGTTCACGCTGCCATCCATTTCATTGCTATAGATCCACTGCTCATCAGCCCCGCGTGAAGCCTGATAACCCAACGCTGCACGAATTTTCGTTTTGAGTGTACCGGTATATTCCGGAACAGTAAACAGCCATTGATACCGGGAAGGCAGGTACAGATGATGATAACTATTGCCGCACCAACTACTAGGCAGGTATTCAATATCACGCCACGCGCCGTTCATGTCTCGTGCCTGGAGTTTCATGTTGAGGCGGCTGTCTTGCGCCTTGAAGAAAACAGTATCGTCCGTGGCGTTGATAACATACAAGGCAAAGCCGGAAAACTTTTCCGCAACGGCATGACGCTCCTCCGGCTTTAGCAGCACGAACAGCTTATTGTTGTCCAGATACGTCTGTTCCGTTACAGGCCGATACAGGTTATCGGAACCACCCCAGCCACCATAACCCGCTACCGATGCCAGTGGTGTAGAGGCAGCATAGAAATAGCCTCGGTTTTTAAAGTCAATGTTCAGAGGATTTAGGTTTGCCGCGTTTTGCGCAGCGGCCATACTCGCGACCATGGTGAGCATGGGTAAAACCAGGTAGTTTCTCATAAGCTTCACTTTGTTATCTAATCCTACGGATGCAGAAAAGACACGTATTCCATAACGAAAAGCGAAGAAAAATATGAGTTGTGAGTTATGAGTTAATAAAAATTTCCATTCGTTAACCAATTACTCAACAAGTAAAAAAATCCGACCCGCCGCATTTATTTCCAGTCTTACGTTGAGAGGACATAAGCCGATCGGTGTCCGTTATTCGTTAATCGTTATCCGTTAATCGTCGTATCAAATCATCACCCCCACACCCCGTCCCACACCACGATTAACGTATAACGTGTAACGGAGAACATTCTCAGGTAAACCGGAAATCTTGTTACTTTGTCTTCATTAACGTAAATAAAAACGATGGAATTAGGCATAGGCATGTTTGGCGACAACCACTACGATGAACAAGGTAAACCCCTCCCCGCCGGAGAGCGCTTGCGCGAGCTCATCGAAGAAATAAAACTGATGGATGAAACGGGCATCGAATTTTTTGGAATCGGTGAACACCACCGGCCCGACTATGCCGTGTCTGTGCCGGAAGTAGTACTGGCAGCCGCCGCATCGGTCACCAAAAATATTAAACTGGGCAGTGCCGTTACCGTGCTGAGTTCGTCCGACCCGGTGCGTATCTACCAGGCCTTTGCCACACTCGATCAACTCAGCAACGGACGGGCCGAGCTCATGGCCGGCCGCGGAAGTTTTATAGAATCCTTTCCACTGTATGGCTATAACCTGAATGATTACAACCAACTTTTTGAAGAAAAACTGGAATTGCTGGTAGCCATTGACCGCGAACAACCTATTACCTGGAAAGGCAAATTCCGCGCACCACTGCAAGACCAAACCGTGTTGCCCCGCGCAGTAAACAATCATTTAAATATTTGGGTAGCTGTGGGCGGCACGCCTGAGTCGGTGGTGCGTGCGGCAAAATTAGGACTGCCGGTTATGTTTGCTATCATTGGTGGTGACCCTGCGCAGTTCCAGCCGCTGTTTCAATATTATAAAGAATTGTACCAGCATTTCGGGCACGATCCGAAAAACTTCAATGTAGGCGTACACATGCACAGCTTCTTTGGAGAAAACAGTAAACTAACGGCCGACTACTATTACCCGGTATATTCCGCTCAGATGAACCGTGTCGGCGCCAGCCGCGGCTGGGGAGCTTTTTCACGCAGCCAGTACGACCAGGGTCGTGGCAAGGATGGTGCTTATTTGTTTGGCGATGCCAACGAAGCGATAGACAAAATTTTGTACCTGCATGAAATGTTCGGACTCACACGTTTCTCCGCACACATGGATGTTGGCGGTCCTTCACATGCCATGCTTATGAATTCGATTGAAATTTTTGGGACCAGGGTTGCTCCAAAAGTAAGAGAGGCGTTAGCATCGCCGCGTGTGAAAAATTGAGGTTCAGAAGTAGTTCGGTTGAAAAGCTTTCTGTTGTTCCTGATCAACTGAGCGTCAGGTATTGATTTCCGGATCAGAAGTTCCAAGGCTGGGCGTTGACCTTAACGTTGAAAACAAAACACATTAGAAACAAAACAAACTGCAGCCTCACCCAACCCTCTCCGGGGGAGAGGGCTCACTTTTTTTAAAACCAGAACGGTTCAGGTAAAGCCCAGGCGGGGCCATATATCGGTAGCCGGGCGTGTTAGGTCAACCACTTTCGTATCTTTGCAAAAAATCATCGCATGCCCGAGTCAACCAAATGCCCCAAATGCCAGTCTCCGTATGGATATCCAACCGGTACGTCTATGATGTGCCCCGAGTGCGGCCACGAATGGGCCCCTGAAGAGCCTACCGAAATGGTAGTGGCTGCTGAAGATGTTGATTCACTCATCGTAAAAGATGCCAATGGGAATGTATTACAGGATGGTGACACCGTTGTACTGATCAAAGATTTACCGGTGAAAGGCGCGCCTAAACCCATTAAGGCTGGCACCAAGGTGAAAAACATAAAACTCACCAGCGGAGATCACAACATTGACTGTAGGGTAGACGGCTTTGGCGCTATGGCGCTCAAGTCTATTTATGTGCGTAAGGGGTAATCTGAAAAATAAGGTTGCCACCTGGACGAAGCGCTAGCCAAAATCTTGAACCTGCATGAAATGTTCGGCCTAACGCGTTTCTCTGAACACATGGATGTGGGCGGCCGTTCACATGCCATGCTTTTGAAGTCGATTGAAATTTTTGGGACCAGGGTTGGTCTTATTGACAAGAATGCCAAATATCAACACGCTGATATTTGGGTTGTTGAAGATAGAATGTCTTAAGCCCTCCAAGGTCTTAACGGTATTTCTTTTTATTGAACAATCCTATAACTCGTACTCCTCCCACCACCTTCTTCCTTTTCCAAAATTTCCTTTTCAATCAAATCCTGAATATCTCTCAGCGCTGTATCAGGCGAACACTTCGCAATCTTTGCCCACTTTGACGATGTTAGCTTACCATCAAACCCGTCTATCAGTTTATTAAGCATGTTCCGTTGTCTTTCATTCAACGTAACACCCTGATGCGATTCCCAAAACTTTGCCTTCTGCGTTACGCCAGCTAAATTTTCATCCGATAATGTTATGGCGCTGTCAAGGCATTCGATGAACCATACTAACCATTTCGTGATGTCGAGATTTCCCTTCTGTGTTTTCTCCAGGATATCATAATAAACATTCCGCTCACGCTGTATTTGCGCAGACATACTATAGAAACGTTGACGACTTGCATCTGCTCTCGCTAACTGCATGTCCGCAATAGCTCTGGCAATACGCCCATTACCATCATCGAAAGGGTGGATCGTAACAAACCACAAATGTGCTACAGCAGCTTTCAGTACCGGGTCCATCGTAGTGGTTTTGTTAAACCATTCGAGGAACTTATTCATTTCTACATGAAGCTTTCCCGCTTCGGGTGCTTCATAATGGACCTTCTCTCTACCTATTGCACCCGATACAACTTGCATCGGACCTTTTGCATCATCACGCCAGCCACCCACTTGGATTTTGTACATTCCACTTCTACCGGTTGGAAACAATGACGCGTGCCATCCGAATAAGCGCTCACTGGTTAGCAGCAAATCATATCGTTGTGTTGCGTCCAACATCATCTCAACTACACCTTCAACATTTCTATTCGCGGTAACTTCACCTGCGATCTCAATTCCTAGACGTCTGGCTATTGAAGAACGAACCTGGTCTGCCGGCAAATTCTCTCCTTCTATTTCGCTGGACTTAATCACATCTTGAGTTAATGTTTCAAGTGTGGCTTCTTCTCTCAGCCGAAAACCTAATCCTTCGAGTTTCCCAAGTAGTCGGCCTTGCTTATGCCTTACAGTTGAAAGCGGCAATATGATCTTTTCGTCTTCCCATTTGAAAGTCGGCCAATCCTTTAATAAATGGATGTATCTACTCATTCTCCGCAAAATATGCGGTAAATAAACCCATTAATCTCCGCATTGTCAATATATTCTCCGCATTATTTGCGGAGAATAACGCCTCTATTCTCTGCATGGATTTCTATAAAATGACGAATTCGCGATTTGCAAATTGGTAAGGTAAATACCTGTGAATTGGTTTTTGGGGGCGGCTTATCGGGCTATCCGCTATACTCCTCGTGCCCACGCACATTCCCTGCTACTGCGGGGTGCCGCTTCTATCCCGGCCGCAATCTGGTTCAAGTGTTGAGCGCCGGGTACATGCGCTGTGACACTTGGACCTAAAATATTGTAAGTCTTCAGACTTACACTGGTTCAAGTGTTGAGCGCCGGTACATGCGCTGTGACACTTGGACCTAAAATATTGCAAGTCTTCAGACTTACACTGGTTCAAGTGTTGAGCGCCGGTACACGCGCTGTGACACTTGGACCTAAAATATTGTAAGTCTTCAGACTTACACTGGTTCAAGTGTTGAGCGCCGGTACACGCGCTGTGACACTTGGACCTAAAATATTGCAAGTCTTCAGACTTACTTTTACTTTTGAAAAATATAATACCCCGTTACCCATGAGCCGCAAATACAAAATCCGCGATCAGGACAAACTTTACTTTGTCACATTCACCGTCATTCAGTGGTTGGACGTATTCAGCAGGAGGCACTATCGTGATATCTTCCTGGATAGCTTACGCTATTGCCAAAAGAATAAAGGCCTGGAAATATGCGCCTATTGCATTATGACCAGTCATATACATTTAATAATTGGAAGGCACGGTGAAACCGCGCTGGAAGGGATCATCAGAGATATCAAGAAATATACATCAGTTAAAATAATCGAAGCTATCAGTGACAATCCACAGGAAAGCAGAAAGGAGCTTCTTCTCTGGCATTTTGAACGAGCGGGGACCCACAATAGTAACAA
>JBGSQQ010000022.1:0-181967 GCA_041737945.1 Chryseolinea sp. | reverse complement strand
TATATGGGTGCCGATAATGAAGTCTTCAGCAAAAAACAATTAAAACAATTGGGAGGATCACCGTTTAACATGACGGTTGGTGCATTGCGTTTATCACGTAACTCAAATGCTGTAGCTCAACTGCATGCCGCAACAGCCAATAAAATGTGGAGCAAAGTAAAAGACCGGTCCGAAATCGTGGGTATCACCAACGCCATTCATTTGCCCACATGGGTAGACAGCCGGATGGTAGAAACCGCCGAGCAGGGAGGCGACCTATGGAATGCTCACCTTGACAACAAGCGTAAATTACTGGACTTTGTAAAAGAGCGAACGGGTGTTCAGTTGAAAGAGGATTCTTTACTTATTGGTTTCTCACGAAGAGCTGTGCCCTATAAGCGAAGCGATTTTATTTTTAATGATCGACCGAAAATTGACTCACTCTTCAGGACCGGAAAACTTCAAATCATATTTTCAGGGAAAGCACATCCGCTCGATGATCGCGGAAAAGAGATTGTAGAAAATATTGTAGCGCTTACCAAAGAATATCCGAACTCCGTTGTATTCCTGGAAAATTACGACATGAATATTGGTGCCGCGTTGGTTCGTGGAAGTGATATCTGGCTGAACAATCCACGCAGACCTCAGGAAGCCAGCGGCACCTCGGGAATGAAAGCGGCTATAAATGGTGTGCTAAACCTCAGCATACTGGACGGCTGGTGGCCTGAAGCCTGCCAACATGGTTTAAACGGCTGGCAGATTGGGGATGGCTATGAAAACAAAAATGAAGACAAGCTGGACAATCATGATCAAAAAGCAATCTACAAGGTGCTGCTGAACGAGGTGGTGCCCTGCTACTACAATAATAAGGGCAAATGGGTAGAGATGATGAGGCAAAGCATCATGAGTACCAAAGATCAGTTTGCGGTTAAACGTATGTTGGAGGAATATTATGAAAAGCTTTATCGCAGCCGGTAACCCTTTTTTACATTCAACGATCCATTAACAAATCTGTCCTCAAATTGGTACGGTGACGTGGTTTAATTCCGCCACTCCACACAAACACTGATTACTGTTGCAAGAACGTCTGAACAGACGCTACTGTCGCTGTTCTGTAATCTCCTCAAGCATACACCTAACATGCCAACATCATGTAAAGGTTCATCAATGCCGGTGCATTTTATGCCTATGTATTTCTATTAGGTTTTTCCTGTCAATGTGTTTAATATTCTAAACACAAAAATCTGTTCCAATTAAACCCATATTATTTATGAAAAGTATTTTGCAACGAATTATCAGTGATACCAAAAGCAGAGAGACCACAGAAGCAGAAGCCGTAGTAAAAGAAATTGATAACCCGGAAACTTCGAATAACCGCAGGAATTTTCTGAAAAAGACAGCCATGGGTGGTATCACACTCACGGGACTTATGGGTCTTTCTATCGAAGATACCGTCGCGCAAACCACCTCAAAGGTACAGCGGTCATCCAATCCTTCGGACTTAAAAATTACCGACATGCGCTACATTACCATCGCCAATGGCACATCGTACACAAACGCACGAAACGTAATCATCCGGATTGATACCAACCAGGGGATCTATGGACTAGGCGAAGTCCGTGATGGAGCCGATCCACGCTATGCGCTGTTTCTGAAAAGCAGGATACTGGGAATGAATCCGTGTAATGTCGAATTGATTTTTAAAATGATCAAACAGTTCGGTGGTCACGGTAGGAAGTCAGGAGGAGTAAGTGCGGTGGAAATGGCTATGTGGGATTTAATCGGGAAGGCATATGACGTACCCTGCTGGCAATTGTTGGGAGGGAAGTACAGGGACAAAGTAAGATTGTATGCCTATGTACCCGGACACGATAATCAAAATCTGGATGTGGAAAAGTTCAAAGCCGACTGCAAAGTACGCATGGTCGATCAGGGATATACCTGGCTTAAAATGCATCCCGGAATAAAAGTATACAGCGATGTGCCTGGCACAACGGTAAACACAAAATTCATTCCCGGATTCAATGATTCTAACCTGGATAATTATTTATCTTATCAAAACACAAAGCATCCATTTACGTCAGTACAGGTCACCAACAAAGGGCTGGATTTACTGGCGAAATATGTCGGGTCTATTCGTGATGTGGTAGGGTATGATGTGCCGCTATCCGCCGATCATTTTGGACATTTTGACGTGAACACCTGTATCCGTGTCGGCAATGCCATGGAACCATTTCAACTGGCGTCGTTGGAAGACATGGTGCCATGGGACAGTACCGATCAATTAAAGATGATTACTGATTCTATCAATTCACCCACCATCACCGGAGAGGATATCTATTTGAAAGAGGAGTTTAAAAAGCTCTGCGATGTACATGCTGTAGACATCGTCCACCCTGATATGGGCACTTCTGGAGGTATACTCGAAACCAAGAAGATTGGTGACTACGCCGAAGAAAAGGGTCTGGCCATGAAAATGCATTTTGCCGGGACTCCTGTGTCGTTTATGGCAAACGTACATTGCGCTGCCGCCACACAAAATTTCCTTGCGCTTGAAATGCCCAACCAGTGCGTTGACAACCCCTGGTGGCCAACGTTGGTTAAAATGGTAGGGAAGCAGCCTCTGTACACAAAAGGATTCGCCAATGTGCCGGTCGATGCTCCCGGACTGGGTGTTGACTTAAACGAAGAAGCGTTGAAGCAACATTTGCATAAAGAAGACAATAGTTACTTTGCACCTACACCGCAGTGGACAGAAAAACGTTCGCATGACAGGCTCTGGAGTTGAGATGCTAAGTGGGCCAAGATCCCAGCCATAGATTTTATGATGGAATGTTAAAACGGATGTGTGAAACTATAATTCACGCATCCGTGCATAGCAGGAAGATAGAAGACAAAACGACCATCTCTGATTTCGGTGATGAACTAATTGATAATGAGTCTCCTGGTAACTATGGTGTTTTGAGACTTGACGGCAACAACATACACGCCATGAGCAAGGTCATTTGCGTTAACATGATGGATAATGGAGCCAGTCCCATCACTGAGCGATTGGTAAGAATATACATTTCTGCCGTATGTGTCTATTAAGGTCACCGTCACTGTTTCTCCGCTGCCTAAACCGCTGATGCCAACGTAAATATTTTCTTCCCCAACGGACGGATTAGGGTATAAACTTATGGTTGCATCTCCGTCGTTGTCATTCATAACAGCAACAATTCCATAGTATCGGCCTTTACCATCGTAGTCAGTTTGCCTTAAGCGGTAGTACGATCTTCCTAAAAACGGAGCCGTGTCTTCAAGAGTGTATTTAGACCGTTGTGAGGTGGTACCAGAACCACGAACACGAGACCATTCAACAAAATCCTGACCATTTTGTGACCGTTCAATAGTGAAATAATCGTTGTTAAGCTCAGAAGCAGTAATCCATTTCAGGTCCACAACGCCACTATTAAGACGTGCGCTAAATTCAACGAGTTCAACAGGCAAGGGGTTGCTGAGATCAAATGACGCGAGCGTAAAAGGACTAAAGGAGCTTACTAGTGCAGAAGTTCTGACAGTTCCTGTACCCGGAGATGGGCTGCCGGATACACCTCCATTGCCCATATCTTTCCAGGACGAACCATCCCAGCGTGCTACAGCTAACGTTGCAGGATTATTAACTGTCCCTGAGTAGGTATCCCAACTTAGTGTAACAAATGCATCGGCTCCACCAACGGTACGGTCCAAGAGCCAATACTCACCTGTGTTGACTATCTCCAGACTTGGGTCTTTTAATGTAACATCGTAAAGTACAGGATCACTATGGAAATATTCTGCTCTGTACGTTGTTCCGGATACGGAAATAAACGATACGGCAATAGGCCTGTATGCACCATCTTTTCCAACTGGAAAAGTAAAATCAGTGTCCCCTGTTTTGGCAACCGGTCCGTCAACATAACTACCATTGGATACAGCACCTACACTGGAGCCATCCAGCATAGTGAGCAAATTGGTTGATGTTGTTACGAGATTACCAGTAGTTAGCGTCAGGATCCCGCTGACTGAAATCGGTTGGTTGAGCGTTACCCCAGTTGAACCGCCATTGTCAATCTGAAGTCCGGTAAAAGATGTTGTCACTGATCCATTGATTGACTGATCATCAGACCCGGAAAACAAGACTAGGGTAGACGCATTTAAAGTCAACGTACCTCCATTTCTCGTCCAGCCGCCAGTATTATTAATGGATAGTGTATGAGCACCAACACTGAGGTTACCGGCGGTAAGCGTAAAGGTTCCGACATTCACATCGTTAGAAAGTGTTGAAACACCCGAGCTGGTGCTGTTAAAAATAAAATTGTTCTGAATGGTCAGTGGTCCTGCCCCGTCGATGTTTCGTATCCGGGCCGTCCCGCCGAGCGTGACATTAAGATTGTTCGCTATATAGGCACCATCTTCAAAGTCAAATGAACTACCCCCCGTCGAAGTGGCCCCTAAGATTAGATTGAAGTAGTCTACTGCACGAATGTCATACCTTATACCGGCTCCTGCTTGATTGAAAAGTATAGTTCCACTTGCTAATGAATAATTGCCGGTTAGTTGCGGGTACATCCCGTCTACTGCCCGGCCAATACGAAGCTCGGAGTTATCAGTCATGATTAAATCTCCACTCCCGATAAGTTGATTGATTCCAGCAGTAAAAATGCCATTATCCTGTATCGTCAGTGCTCCAGTGACTGTTACATCAAAACCTGGGCTGAATTGTGCGTTGTCGCGAACAATAAGGTTACCGGCAACTGTGGTAACGGCTCCGGCGGTTTTAGTACCTGCATTGGAGATGGTAAGATTATTGTAGGCTGTTCCCTTGACTATTTGCGCACCGGCTCCATTATAGTTAACCGTATTAGGTACAGCCGTTGCGGTAAGCGTTCCTGTAGTTAAAACACTCCCTGTTGTGTTTAGTATCGAATTGCTTTCATTCACCCAAATAGAAGTAGAATTGTTTGCACCCGTTAAATTATTCAAATGGGTTATGGCGCCAAGATTTGTAACCGTTGTAGACGCGCTAATGGAAATGATTGGTTGAATCGTAAGGGTTGCCGCGGTGGCAATAGTTTTAGCATTGGTTATCGTTATTGTTCCGGTTCCTGTTATGGATGCAGCACCCAATGAACCGTCAATAATTCCGCCTGTCCCGCTTAAGGTTAGACCGCTTGTCCCCATGGCTAATGTACCATGCACCGTAATATTGGCAGCAACTGTCAGCGTAGTACTCATGGTTAACGTACTGCCCGCATCAATGGTAACGTTACCCGCTACGGTCAATGCTGCTGCAGAGGCGGATGCACTTGTACCTCCAATGGTTAAATTCCTAGTCAACGTCCACGAGCCACCGGTTGGCGCTATACTGCCCGTACCAAAAGTTGTAATGTCATAGTTAGCGGTAAGGTTTGACGAGCCATTAAGTATGGCTCCGTTAAGCACATTAATAAAATCAGCGGTAGCCGGGGAAGTAACCGTCACGGTGTGCGAGGGATTGATGTAAACAATGGAAGAGTTAATGGGTACACAATTACAGCTTACTCCGCCGTCAATAAGCGACCAGGTCGAATTACCGATGGTAACATCATTCCAGTTACCCGTTCTCCTGGAGAAATAAGTGGCCACCATGGGAGTTGTGCTCTTATTCTTTGTACCTACAACAAATGTGTTGTTAAGGTTAGTAACACTTAGTCCACTTCGTGTAACCGTCGGGGAAGAAACCGTTCCAGTAGTGGCGACCGTTGTGCCAACGCCATACGGTGGACCTGCCAGGGTTTCCATTTTCAGATCAGTAAGCAAACCGGCTGCGCTTAGCGTTGTCATCGACACGTTGAGGGTATACGTTCCACCAGCCAATGTTTGGGTGGCGATAACGGATCGCATATCCGTTACACGCTGAATAGCATCGCCTTCATTGTCGTTATAGGAAACATCCGTTGCCGTAGTGGCATCAATGTGTTGTACCGAAACATAGCCCGCAGTAGTAACATTAGCTGTTGAATTTATTTCAACTGGTCGGAAGTTAATCGCTGAACCCACGGGGAAAAAGCCGTAGCGTGCACCGCCGGCGCTAGTAATGGCACCCATTGGCCAGTACCTTCGGAAGGTACCACCAAAGGCGATTCCGGCAGTCCTTACCAAGGTAGCACCGGAACCATTGCCCAATGTAAGGGTACGCGCATTCAAATCTATATTACCCGTTGTCATGGTCAATGTGTTGGCCACGGTCACGCTACTGGCCGATCCAATGGTTAATGGTCCCGTTGCGTTGACAGTCACACTGTAAAATAACTGACCGGCCGTATTGGTTATTGTCTGGATGCCAGTTCCGGAAAACGTGACCACGAAGTTGCCGGCAAGTGTTGCGCCACTGGTGGTCCAGTTACCCCGTACTGTAGCGTTTCCTGCCAACGTTTTTGTGCCGGCACCACTCAGAACAATGCTGTGATAGTTTGCCGGTGCTGTATTCAGACTTCGTATTGTTTGGGCAGCTGAACCATTAAACGTAATAGTACCTCCTGTAATGTTATAAGTACCAGTAAACTCTGGCAACGTTGTTGATAACTTGCCGAGCCTCAGATCACCACCTGTTGCAATGAGGTTTGCATTACCAGAGGCCTGCGATAGCGTATAGGTGACCATGTCAAAAAATCCAGACGTCATCCGTAGTGAACGCAAGTTTGTTATCGTGACATTCCCCGAAGCAGTAACGCCACCATTGGGTAGTGTATTGTTAATTACAAGGTCGTAGAACGTTTCACCATTGACTCCAGGTGGAGGCGCCAGGGTTTGACTATTTGCTGACCCATTAAAGGTGACGGTACTGGTGTTTTCGGTAAAACTTCCTCCCTGATTATTAATCCAATTCCCGGCAATGTTTATGTTTCGGGTTCCCGTGTGGGAATTATATGTAGATCCGTTGCTAATGGTCAGGTCTCCTCCGATCGTTGTTGTTGTAGCACTGTTGCTTGGCCTTTTCGGAGCCGTGCCACTAATTTTTAGATGGTGGTAGCTACTCTCGTCATTCATGCGAACTTGTCCTCCATCGGCTCCGAACTCAACCGTGTTCCCGGGAGCCGAAGCCACCAAGTCAGTATTATTAGGCCAATTTGCCTGACGCGTATAGAGAAGGTAAGAGGCTGCGGCATTATTAATAAAGGTGCCACCATTAGAAAAATTTGAAGGCTCTAAAATGGAAATTCTTCCGTTGTTGGTAACGGTAAATCCCCTTAAACTAAACGTAGCGTTACCATTAAACTTTAAATCGGTACCCGGAAGCACAGTAATACTGCTTAATAGCCGAAGTTGTCCGCTTGTAGTAGATTTGCTGTAAAAGCCACTGCCGCTAAGTGTTGAACCAGGCACGGCGCCCATTCTAACATCACCATCACCATTGCCGTTAATCGTGCCATCGAGTACTAATGATTGGACAATCAGATTGGCACTATTAATACCAGGGTGTGTTAGTACCGCGGTCAACTCCACATTTAAATTGGCAATCGTATTGTTACCCGCTATGTCGTAGGTAACAGTCTGGCCAGCGCAGATGACGACATTGTTTGTAACGCCCGGTATCGATCCTGCTACTGCGCCCCCACAAGTTAACGACCAGGTATTAACGTCACTCCAATCTCCATCAGCACGCGTATAATAGGTTTGGGAATAGGCTGCATCAATAGGAAAGAGAAGTGCTAAAAAAGCGATGCAAAAAAGCGCAACTCTGGAATTGCCTCCTAATAACTTTACAACCATAATGCCGAAACTATTTGACATCCAAATATAGGTGCTTTATAGCGGCGAAGCGACCTTCTGGTCTAGATTATTGCGATTACCTATTTGCAATTTCCGCAACCATTCTCCTGTTTTGAACTTGGAGAATGCGCCGCTATTTTGGTTCCGCCTATTCTGAAGAAATAGGAACAATATTAACTCAATACCCCGCTATTAAAGTTTTACTTTAATAGATGTCGTGACGGTCCTTGTATTCAAACGGTTCAATAGGAGAAATCGCATTCATTCGAGGTATTAGGCGATTCTCAATGGGTCCGCAGGCTACATACAATTGGTGATCTGCTATTGAGGCGAAGTATCTATTTTGACGACCAAATACAAATTTCAACTTAACCGCCTTAATATTGCTGCGTTTTAACAGCTATTAGATCGCAACTATTGATGATTAATACAACAGAACACGAAGAGCGCGAATATCTCGAGGAAATCAAGGAAAAGCTGCTGTTAACGATCAGACGGGTGGATCAAAACGTTAAACAGTTCTCTACCGAACTGCGTCAAAACAAACAATACCTCTACGAGCATCAATCGGGTATGGACGAGGCGGATATGGTGGCTGCGGGTCAATCAATTGACCGGATGGCATTCACTGGTGAATCGGCAGTTGCCCGCAAAAGAAAATTGTTAAAGCTACTTGAGTCGCCTTACTTCGGACGCATCGATTTCTCCGCGGCAGAATCGAACCAAATCACCCCTGTCTATATTGGCATCTATACGTTTACTGATGAAACCATTCGCGCAAATCTTATATACGACTGGCGTGCTCCTGTTTCCTCCATGTTTTACGACTTCGAATTGGGCAATGCCTTCTACACCACGCCAGGGGGACAGATCAACGGAGAGATCGGATTAAAACGGCAGTACAAAATACGAGAGGGTAGGATGGAGTACATGATAGAGAACTCCGTTAACATTCACGATGAGGTCTTACAGAAAGAACTGAGCAAGTCGGCCGACGACAAAATGAAAAATATCGTCGCCACGATCCAGCGCGATCAAAATGCAGTTATCCGAAATGAAACATCGCGGGTCATGATTATTCAGGGTGTTGCCGGTTCCGGCAAAACATCTATTGCGCTTCACCGTATTGCTTTTTTGTTATACCGCTTCAGAGATGAAATTGCCTCGAAGGACATTCTGATCATTTCACCAAACAAAATATTTGCCGACTACATTTCCAATATCCTGCCAGAGCTTGGTGAAGAACAAATACCTGAAATGGGCATGGAAGAACTGGCTGCAGACGTGCTGGAAAACCAGCACCGGTTTCAGACCTTCTTCGAGCAGGTTTCTTTGTTGTCGGAGCAACACGACGATTCCTATATTGAACGAATAAAGTTTAAAGCATCCTTTGAATTCCTCAGCAAGCTCAATCAATATCTCATTCATATTGAAAATAACTACTTCACGTTTACAGAATTGCGGGTAGCCGGAACTATCGTTCCATTTCCGTTTATTCTTGAACGTTTCAAAGCCTATCACCGAACGCCGCTTTTGAAACGTTTTTCACATGTGATTAAAGATGTGCAGGAATTTGTTCGGTCGATTACAAAACGCAAGCTGTCAGGCCGCGAGAAAGCAGAACTTGGCGAAGCAATTCCTGCCATGTTTAAAATGAACAACGTATTCGATTTGTACCGGGATTTTTATAGCTGGATGGGAAGGCCCGAATTACTACAAATGGCTAATGGCACTTTGGAGTACGCGGATGTTTTTCCACTCATCTATTGTAAAATCCGGCTCGAAGGTGGTCCTCAGACGTACGATCATGTCAAACACCTGCTGGTTGATGAAATGCAGGATTATACACCGGTTCAATATGCCGTACTCTCACGCCTGTTCCATTGTAAGAAAACAATACTGGGAGATGTCAGTCAGACGGTGAACCCATACAGTGCTTCATCTGCCGAAGGAATTCATCGCGTTTTTCCGCACGGGGATACCGTAAAGCTATTGAGGAGTTACCGGTCAACATGGGAGATCACTGCTTTCGCCCAACAAATCTCATGTAATCCGGACCTGATTGCTATGGAGAGGCACGGACCAATTCCACAGGTAAAAGGCTTCGGTAGTAACGTCGAAGAAGCCGAAGATATTAAGAAGTTGATCGACGCTTTTAATGATTCAGTTCATCAGTCGATGGGTATCATTTGTAAGACAGGTGAACAGGCCGAATCACTTCATCGTGAATTGAGTTTGAAGGAGGTTCATTTGCTTACGGCAGACAGCACATCGTTAACCCATGGTGTCATTATCACTACTGTGCACCTGTCCAAAGGCCTGGAGTTCGATGAAGTAATAATACCGTTTGTTTCGTGTCGTAACTACAAGACTGAAGTGGACCGGAGTTTGTTATATATCGCCTGTACGCGTGCCATGCATCAACTTACGCTGACATATTCAAAAGAAAAAACGACATTTATAGTATTATGAATCGGTCAAACCGGATTTTAGTACTGAATTAAGAATGCAAATAGTTCATTAAAAGTTGCTAGAAAATGATTCCGATCACGGAATCATTACTACCATAAACAGCCTGAACAAAGCTTAAAATCTTGATTACAGTTGGCACCCGTTGTCGTCTATTATTACCTCAGTATTTTATTCCAGATTGTGCATTAGAGATACTGGGTCCTGCATGAGAACTTAAGTCATTGATTTTCTTAGAGAAAGAATTTTCAAAAATGGCTAATGCATAATCCAGGTTATTGAGGTTGTTTTAGCAACGACCTCGATTTCTCCAATTTTATTGCTATACTTGAATAAGCAACCGGTTCTGAATATGAAATGGTTTTGCACAGTTCTTTGGGTGCTGGGCACAGTTGGAAGCGCCTTGGCGCAGCCTGCCGGACCAAACACCTCCACCAACATTTTTGACGGAGGTGGGGGGATAATTGCTGAGCCATGGACTAACCCCAACCTGGCACGGACGCAAAATGATACGTATGCCACACTGGTAACAACAACTATAAGTCAGCGAACTGGGTACCTTCAGTGCCAAAATTTTGGGTTTAACATACCGGCAGGTTCGGGAATCGATGGGATAGTCGTCGAGATCGACCGCCATGCTACTGTAACTTTACCTGGAGGTACTGTCAGTGATGAGCGTATCCGTATTATTGATGCTACCGGGGCAATAATTGCAGGATCTGATAAAGAAACAGGACTTAGCTGGCCGGTATCGGATGCAGATACCTACCAATCTTACGGAGGTATTACCGATAAATGGTCACTCACCGACTGGACCTCCGCAAAAATAAATGACGCCAATTTTGGGGTTGCTATTGCTGCCCGAACATCACCTACGAATGGCGCGACATTTAATATGTTTGTGGATGAAGTGCGCATCACGGTATATTATACCGCAGGCGGATCACAGCGCTACGCCGTTGCTTCTGGTTTATGGAGTGATCCATTTTCCTGGGCAACCACCCCTGGCGGAACACCTGGTGTAGTTGCCCCTACAGCAACCGACGATGTTTTTATTGGTGGCGGTTTCACCATCACGCAAGATGTAAACGGGGCAAGCTGTAATTCACTCACGATCGGTACTACAGAAACAACCCCCAGTGGTAATCTGACCTTCAATAACAACAACCGCAATATTGACATCGGCCCTGGAGGATTGGTCATTACCGCAAATGGAGATGTGTTGAGTACGTTCAACCCAAGGCTCACCACGGAGGGAGATTTTACGCTGAACAAGACCCTTACCAACAGGGATTTCGAAGTGCGCGTCGATGGAAGCGGATCTGAAATCATCACTGGAACCGGATCGCTCGGTTGGCTGAATGTGCAAACTTTTACCACCACTACGGGTAACATTACCATAACGTCTAAGTTGGCCGGGCCAGCACAACGTTTGATCAATGGCGGTACCGGTTATTTAAAATATTCGGGAACAACCGCTAACATGGATACAGATGTTCTGGATCTTACAACAAATGGCAATACCATTGAGTTCTTCCAAACAACTACAGAAGCACCTGACTTCAACATTCAAAAGCCGAGTAACACTTTCTACAACCTGATTATTTCCGGTAATGCGCCAAAGGAATACAACGGTAACATTACTATCAATGGTGATCTCACGATTACTTCAACCGGTATACTGAGTAATCAGAATCAAAATAGTATTACTCTTTACGGGAACTGGACCAACAACAATGGAGCGGCAGGATTTGTGCCCAACTCATGCAATGCCTGCACCGTAATTTTTCAGGGAGGAAATGCACAGACAGTGACCAACGCTTCCGGTGAAAACTTTCATCGTATAGAAGTAAATAAAACAGCTGGAACGACAGTAACGGCCGCCAATAACCTTGTTTTAGACAACCGTCTTTTAATGACACAGGGTAACCTGGATGTTGGAAGCAATTCATTGACCGGAGTTGCGAGCACCCAATTCGACGGAGGCGAACTGCTTATAGGTACAACAGGTACCACAGTACCCGCTTTAACAGGTACGTACACGTTGAACGCTGGAACAATCACCTTTAATGGTGCCGGTGCGCAAACAATCCGCAGCAGCGCGAGCAGTCCGGCAATAGCTACCTATAGGAATATTCAGTTTTCGGGTTCCGGAACTAAATCACTTTCAGGAGCTATAACAGCAAGTGGCAATCTGACCATTGGGGGCACCGCTACACTCGATGTCACTGCTTCGAATTTTGCCATTAACGTCGCAGGTAACTGGACCAATTCAAGTTCGTTTTCCGCCCAAATCGGAACTGTTACTTTCAATGGCACCGCCACACAGAGCATCACGAATGCAGCCGGCGAAACGTTTTATAACCTGACCGTCAACAACTCCACGGCCTCCAACGCCATTACACTAGGTGGCCCGGTTACTGTTAGTAACACAATGACGTTCACCGATGGTCACATAGTATCGACTGCATCGAACCTGCTAACATTGGATGTCAATAGCACTGTAGCCTCGGTATCCGATGGTAGTCATGTAGTAGGCCCGGTGGCGAAGGTTAAAAACACGACAGCTCAATTCGCGTTTCCCGTCGGAAACGGAAGTAACTACATGCCCGCGAGTGTTACACCAACGTCTACAACCAGTACAACCTACAGAGCACAATATTTCTCCGTGGAGCAAACGCAGGGTACGACCCTTGGTGCCGGTGTAGATCACATTTCTTCACAGGATTACTGGACTGTTGAGCGCACGAGTGGCACGACCGATGCTGCTGTCACCCTAAGCTGGGAATATGCTTCAGCCGCTGATTCAGAAATCAACAGCATTCCCGACCTTCTGGTAGCACAATGGGATGGTGCGCTGTGGGCTAGCCAGGGCAACACGGCAACGACAGGAAGCACAACCGCCGGAACCGTGCGATCAAATACGATTACCTCGTTTACGCAACCTTATTTTGTAATAGGCTCGGCAACAACAAATAATCCATTAAGTAACAACCGGTATTTTGTAGCGGCCACCGGCAATTGGAACGGCGCTGGTGTATGGGCTTACCGGTCTGGCGGCGCTGCTACAGCAACTGAACCAACGGCAACCAAAAATGCAATTATTGAAGCAGGCAATACCGCTACAATAGTGGATGGTGGTGGTCAACAAAATAAATCCATGTTATCCTTGACGATATATGGCACAATAGCAATGTCTAACGGCGCGAACACAGATATTACGGTGACTGTTGGCACTGGGGGAATGACCATCGGGACGGCAGGCAATATTACCGGTGATGACAGTGGTGATCGAATCACCATGAGCGGAAATATTACTCTTAATAACATTGCCAACCTTAGCAACACAGTTCTCCAAACGAACTTTGCTACTCAAGGAAACACTATCACGGGCACTGGCGGAAGATTACCGATACTGAATGTGAACCAAAACAATCAGACTTTTACCGGTAGTTCTTCTTTTACTACATTGACGATTGGTAATACATCGACGAACAATGGTACGATCACCATCACGGGAGGTCTTTCCGGGGGTGGCACATTGACCAATAGTGCGACGGGTACCGTTATCTGGCAGGGAACAAGCGTAGCAGGACGGGTCATAAATGCCACCACCGCTGGCAACTCCATTCAGCTGATAAATAATTCAGGAGGTAATATCGATGTTGATCTCTTTGTCACGGCTAGTACTTTTGGCAACCTGACCTTGAGTGGTGCAAATACCTTCAATCAATCCGGCAATCTGGATATCAACGGAAATCTTACCATTCTATCGGGCGGGGTTTTTAATAACGCCAGCAACAACCGTACATTGAACATAGGAGGGAACTGGTTGAACAATAACGGGGCCGGCGGCTTTTTACAGGGCACGAACAACATCACGTTTGATGGATCTTCCGCTCAAAGCATTTCCATTTCTTCGGGCAATGAAGTTTTTGCGGATCTGATTATCAACAATACCAGTCCTACCGGAGTGACGATCACTTTAGGAGAAGTGCACGTCACAACAGCCCTCACCCTTACCGACGGTATCGTGTTTACGGATGCTACGAATTTGCTGGTCATACGAGACAATGCAACCACGAATGGTGGCAGTGCAATCAGCTTCGTGGATGGTCCTATGAAGAAAATCGGTAACGACCTTTTCGTCTTTCCGGTTGGAGACGGCGCTACCTGGGCACGTCTCGGCATGGCAAGTGTCAGCAACTTTGATGCGACTACCGAGTTCACCTGTCAGTATTTGCATTCCGGATATTCCAATACTACCTCCTTAGATGCGAGTTTGACCAATGTTAGTACCATAGAACATTGGTTGCTTAACCGGGTCTTGGATCCTGGAGATAACGCCAGTTGCACCGTGCGCCTTTTCTGGGAAAGCGAATCTGCCAGTGCCATCGAGGATCCTGCTGACTTACGCGTCGCGCATTATTATACAGGAGGCAGCGGATTGAAATGGTATAGCTTTGGTGGAACTGGTACAGACAATGGAGACGGTAGCGGTAGCATCTTATCGACCACTACCTTTACCAGTTTTAGCCCTATTACTTTCGGATCAGGCAATGGCTTTAATCCGCTTCCCATCGAGCTGATCAGTTTTACGGCTACGTTGGAAGATAGAGCAGTGGTGTTGAGCTGGAAGACAGCATCAGAATTGAATAATGATTTTTTCACAATTGAACGATCCTGGAATGGCCTCGATTTCGATTCACTCCTGACAGTTGATGGCACCGGTACCAGTAATGTAAAAAAAGAATATTCAGCAGTTGATGGTCATCCTTATGGAGGCCTTTCCTATTACCGGCTCAAGCAGACCGATTTTGATGGTGCCCGAACGTATTCGAATGTCATAGCCGTTCGCAGGCCTGAGAGTATTTGGTCAGTTTATCCCAATCCAAATAACGGTACGAGCGTACACCTTCAGGTACCCGAAGGACAGTCGCACAAACCTGTCCAGGTCACTATTACCGACATGCGCGGTTTGGAATTGTTCCGGCATACCTATACCGTTGAGCCTACGGGTGACATTACACTTGATTTAACGCAGTCGTTACGTTCGGGGGTCTATATGCTGTACATCGAGGATGGGGCAAACAAAATAGTTAAGAGGATATCCGTGGTGCGCTAGCGCAAGCTGACCCCAACTTTCCGCCCGTATTGATACTTAATGATGCACCCGCCATGCAACCCGATTCCACGATCCTTCGTATAATCGTATTTGGCCATCCGTTTTAAAACTCCAGTGGACGCAAACCAGCGAAACAGCGAAATTACAATCGCCATTTTCCCCTTTGAAAATCTGAGCGAACACAATGCGATGCCGGTGCTTTGCAAGTCCTTTTACATCGATCTGGTGACTGAGCTTTCCCGCTTTCGGCAATTCCATATAAAGAACTACGAATCACTCCAGAATCAAAATGAGATACCTGTCGACTATTCCATTAAAGGTTCCTTCCGGTTTCAGGACGGCATAGTAAAGATCCATGCACAGCTGAACGACAACCCCCATAACCGTGTCGTATGGGCAGACCGGTATGAGGGAAATAAGGATTCAATTTTCACCATTCAGGAGAACCTTTTAAAGCGAGTTGTTTCTACGTTACAACTTCAGGTTAATCACGATTTGTTAATTCGACTTAGAAAAAAGCCGGCTGTATCTTTATCGGCTTATGAACATTGGTTGTCCGGCACTGAGGAGTTGAAAAAAGGAACGCTGGAGTCAGATGAAACCGCCCGTTTTCATTTTCAGCAAGCCCTTGAAATTGATCCGGCTTATTCGCTTGCTTATTCCGGAATGTCGCTTACCTATTTTAATGAATGGAGTTGCCAATTGTGGGAGCGATGGGACATTTCCCAGCAGGGCGCATTTGACTGGGCTAAGAAGGCGTTTGATCTGGATGAGCAAAACTATATAGCCGCGCTGGTTCTGGGGCGCGTCTATTTATATGAAGCCCAATATGAGGTGGCTGAACTGTATCTCCGAAAAGCTCTTAACCTGAATCCAAATGATACAGACAACCTGATACAGATCGCGTCCTGTTTTGTTTTTCTTGGATACCTTGACGAAGCAGAAGAACTCTACCGGAATGTACTCCAACGCAATCCGCTTCACGCAAGCACCTATGATTACATTGGAGCATTCATCGCATTCGAGCGCGGAGAATTTAAAAAGTGTATTGCCCTGAGCGCGAATAACAAATCTCCATGGATAGATTCAACGTATATTCTCGCTGCTGCCTACTTCGAAGTGGGTGACCTTGAAAATATGCACAAATGCTGGGAGAAATTTCTGCAGGATTTTCAGCGAAAGATTGTGAAGCGGTCTGATCCAGTTACAAGCCATGAAGCATTGCAATGGATAATAAATATAAGTCCATATAAAGACAACTCCCGGGCACAAGCATTCCGGCAATTTATCGGCGGAAAGGAAATCACCAGTTCTTCCCGGGTTTTTTTGAAAACTACACCAGCAGAGCCTCCTAACTTTTTCCTCAGGGAGGGTGATCTGTGGCAACTCTCGTTTGACGGCAAAACCATTCGACTAGCGGATGCAAAAGGCCTCCATGACCTGGTCAGACTCCTGGGGAATCCGCAAAAACAATTTCATTGCACAGAACTCATGGGTAGCGATGTGCGGATGCGTCCTGAACCGGCATTCGATGAAAAAGCAAAACGTTCGTATCAGAAAAAAATCCTGGAACTTCAGGAGGAGATCCGATGGGCCGAGGGCAATAACGACTTTCAAAGGACCACGTCACTCCATAAAGAGTATGATGACATCGTACAACACCTCACAAATTCAATTGGCTTGGGTGGTCGGGTGCGCAATACAAACGATCCCCTTGACAAAACCCGGTCAGCGGTAACGTGGCGTATCCGGAGTGTTATTCAAAAAATTGAAAAAAATAATCCAGCCCTGGGCAAACATCTTGCCGCGTCCGTCAGGACTGGGCTTTTCTGCTCCTATAACCCTGAGAAAGTCGTATCCTGGATCATCGCAGGGGATTAACCCTTACAATGTAAGTCCGGAACTTACGCCAATAGGGCATAACGTCAACTAAAAAAGTAACATTATGCCAACACCACTGGACATTCTATTCGATCCAATTTCCCTGATTATTTTAGCAATCTATGGATCCCTGATGCTTTGGGAAGCTGTTTTTCCCGGCCGCAAACTGCCTAACGTAAAGCACTGGAAGCTTAGAGGGGTACTTGCCTTTGTTTTTTATTTCTATTTGTCGTCTTACCTGCCCATTTTTATCAATCCATTCCTGGAGGCTTACAGACTTATGGACCTCACCGGATTAGGCGCGATTGGCGGAGGAATATTTGCCATACTGCTTTACGAGTTCGGCGTTTTTGTCTGGCACTATTGTTTGCACCGAAGTGATTTCCTCTGGAAAACGTCGCACCAGATGCATCACAGCGCCGAACGACTTGATACCTATGGCGCGTTTTATTTCAGCCCGTTTGATATGATTGGCTGGACTGTATTGGGCAGCGTCTGTTTTAGTCTCATTGCCGGCCTTTCGCCACAGGCCATCACCATTATGCTACTGACGACCAATTTCTTCAGCATCTTTCAACACGCCAATATCAGAACGCCACAATGGCTGGGGTATATCATTCAGCGCCCCGAAAGTCATGCGTTGCATCACGCCAAAGGCGTACATCAGTACAATTATTCGGATCTTCCACTGTTCGATATACTCTTCGGAACCTTCCGAAATCCCAGGGACTTCGCCCCGCAGACAGGGTTCTACCCCGGAGCTTCTTCACGTTTATGGGACATGGTTCGCGGAAAAGATGTGTCCATCCCTGAAGAAGACCGGCCGGCCGTAGATGTTCGGGAAAGGCTTGCGAATCACTGATTGAAACTGACTTCAACAGAAAAATAATGGATACGCTTAACACTGCAATTCAGTTGGAGTCTACGCCGGTGGGAATCCATCATTACCAGGGAAGCTTTTTTTAAGATGTTACACGGCAACTCGAAAATGGAAGACCGATAATAACGCCCGGCCGCCGTGAGTTAAATTCAGTCGTTGAAAATGCGGAACTACTTTGTTTTCTCCTTCTCTCTGTCCAGGGCGAGCGATGCCAATACCGCCAGCGACAGGGTAAGGATAATAAAGGCCAGAGAAATTTCTATTGGCACTTTGTAAAAATCAGCGATGCACATCTTGGTACCGACAAAGATGAGAATAGCCGATAACCCGTACTTCAGATAAACGAAATACTTTTCAATACCAGCGAGTGCAAAATACAAGGATCTCAAGCCCAGGATGGCAAACACATTGGAAGTATAGACGATAAAGGAGTCCTCAGAGATCGCGAGAATGGCGGGAATACTATCGACGGCAAATATCAAATCCGTAACTTCAATCATTACCACCACGACAAAGAGGGGAGTAGCCCACAATAAATTGTCGCGTCGTACAAAAAATTTGTCTCCTTCAAAATCAGGTGTGACACGGAATATTTTTCGCACAAATTTCACCACCGGATTCTTCTCAGGATCCAGTTTTAAATCACCTTGTGTCAGTATCCGAATACCGGTATAAATCAGAAATCCTCCGAAAATATAAATGAGCCAGTGAAATTTATGGATCAATTCAACACCGGCCAGAATAAAACAAACTCGCATGACCAGCGCCCCTAAAATTCCCCAGAACAATACCTTGTGTTGGTAGGCGCTCGGAACATTGAAATACGAGAAGATAAGAATAATAACAAAAATGTTATCTACGCTCAGGGATTTTTCAATGAGGTATCCGGTAAAAAACTCAAAAGCCTTTTCCTCTCCAAAATTGTAGTACACGAATACATTGAACAGAAAAGCCATAGTGACCCAAACGCAGGTCCAGATCAGTGCCTCCTTTACTTTGATCTCCTTCGACTTCCGATGAAATACACCCAGGTCGAGAACAAGCATGAGCAATACAAAAAGATTAAACCCGATCCAGAGTGTAGCGTCATCCATACTATATAATTTGGCCCGACACTTCCCTTTTTTGGCGGCCAATCCAGGAGAATGAAAGGTGATTCAATATAGAATTAATTACTAAATCCCCACACAAGTGGTGCCAGAGAAAAATGGTATCATTTCGTTATTAATGAGCCTGCTTGAACCCAGTTCATGAAATCGGGGGAAAAAATTGATCTATCTTCACCGTGCATTGTACTGACCGATTGGATCATCACTAGCATGAAAAAAATATCAAAAGAAGTTACTCGTATCTCCGTCCTCATAGCGTTTTTCCTATGCCAGGCTGAAGAAAATTTATACGCCCAATCTCCGATTACGTGGGCAACAATTGCACCCGGAGTTTGGAGCGCTCAGGTTGGCACTCCTGATAAACTGAATTTTTACTCGGTAACAAAGGTACAACCGCGAACAGAAGCATTAAAATTAATGCCTACCGTTACCTTCCCATTAAATGAAAGTGAAATAAAAACCTCCGTTGTTGAAGGAAAAGTATATCTGCATTTTCCATTGGACAAAACTGAAAAGATCTTTGGCCTTGGCCTGAATTTCAAAACAGTTGAACAACGTGGTCGTATCCTCCGCCTTCACACCGATCATTATGGCGGAATAGATAATGGAAGGACGCATGCTCCCGTTCCCTTTTATGTTTCCAGTAATGGTTACGGTGTCCTCATCAATGCGGCCAGGTATATCGATGTTTGGGTAGGTACGGCAGTAGAACGAGATAGTAAAAATCCGCCCGCTGTCCGGGATAGAAATACGGATAAAGACTGGGCGGCAAATCCATACTCCGACAACATTGAAATGCTCGTGCCGGCGGAGGGGGCGGAAATTTTCATCTTTGGCGGCCCTACTATGCTCGATGCGGTTCGCCGGTATAACCTTTTTAACGGAGGCGGATGCCTGCCTCCAAAATGGGGCCTTGGTTTCTGGCACCGTACGCCAACCTTGTACAGCGACAAGGATGTGATGAGAGAAGTAAAAGAGTATGCCGAACATCAATTTCCGCTAACGGTGATCGGCCTGGAGCCAGGCTGGCAGAGCAAATCCTATCCCTGCACGTATGAGTGGGACAATGGTCGTTTTCCCCATCCTGAAAAGCTTATTGACAGTTTAAAAGAACGAGGCATTTATGCTAACCTGTGGATCAACCCGTACATTTCTCCCGATGCAGAATTGTATAAGCCAATTCTACCCTACACCGCGTCGCATACCGTATGGGCCGGAGTCGTTCCCGACTACTCGATGCCAGAAGCGCAGCAACTCATCTCAGATCACTTTTCAAAGCACATCCTGAGCAAAGGGATAAGCGGATTCAAGATGGATGAGAACGATGGCTATGATCAATGGCTCTGGCCTGATGTTGCTCGCTTCCCCTCAGGAAATTCGGCCGAGCAGATGCGACAAACGTACGCGATCATGATGCAGAAAATGACGGTTGATCTTTTTCGAAAACAAAACAAACGAACCTACGGTCTTGTACGAGCGTCAAATGCAGGTGCAACGTCTTATCCGTATGTCATTTACAACGACTATTACAGTCACCCGGATTTTATCACTGCCTTAATTAACAGCTCTTTCATCGGGGTGTTATGGACACCCGAAGTACGAGGCTCAAAAACCGCGGAGGAATGGTTGAGACGAATGCAAACCGTTTGTTTCTCACCGCTGGCCATGATCAACGCCTGGGCTGATGGCTCAAAACCCTGGTCGTTTCCCGAAGTAGAGAAACAGGTGCAGTTTATAGCCAATCTCCGGATGCAGCTGATTCCTTACCTGTACACAAACTATGCGGACTATACCTTCTATGGCACGCCACCCATTCAAGCCATGAACCTCCTTACTGGATTTGATACAATCACTTCAACCACCGATGGTTTCCTGAACTCGTCAGAAAATCCGTATGCCCTGGCAATTAAAGAGGAAATCAAGGATCAGTTTATGGTGGGTGAAAATTTATTAGTCGCCCCATTGTTTGCCGGGCAGACCACACGAAAGGTAGTACTGCCAAAAGGTAAGTGGTATGACTTTTACTCCGGCAAGCTGGTCGGTGATTCGGAAGTTATTAGTGTTACACCCGGACTGGATATAATTCCGGTTTATGTTCGCGACGGCGGAATTGTACCCCTGATGCCGGTCGTTTCCCGCATCAATCAGGAAAAACTACCCGTCGAGATCCGGCACTATGGACAAAAGGAAGGAAGCTTTGCACTCTATGACGATGACGGCGTAAGTTTCGATTATGAAAATGGTGACTTTACCAGAATTCAACTTTCCGCCAAAAAAGATAAAACCGGAAAGCTGAAAGGAAGTGTTGTTGTTCCCAAAGGAAAAAAGACGTGGTCGTATAGTACGTTCACCTGGAAGTTTATGACGAATTAATGTATTCAATAAATAATTCGCGCTTCAGTTATTCATGCCGCAGGGTATTGACCGGATTGGCGAATGCCGCCTGAAGTGACCTGTAACTTATAGTCAGCAACGCCATAAAAAGTGTGGCCATACCTACCAGTATAAAAATCAGCCAGTTGATCTCTACATGAAAGGCAAAACTGCTTAACCACCAACGGATAGCATACCAGGCAAGCGGACAAGCTATAAGAAAGGCAATGGCAATCAGTTTGGAAAAGTCCTTCGATAAAAGCATTACAATCTGACTCTCTGATCCGCCCATTACTTTTCGTATTCCGATTTCCTTTTTCCGCTCTTCAGTCATAAAAGACGCGAGCGCAAACAACCCCAGGCAGGCCACAATAACAGCCAGCAACGAGAATATACCTGCCACCTTACCGAGTTTCTCCTCGTCTTTATATAGTTTGTCTAATTCCTGATCCAGAAAAAAGTAATCAAAAGGTCTGCCGGGTGCCAGTTCTTTCCACTTTGAGCCTACAGCAGAGAGTGTTTTGGGGAGATCCTTTGAGTTCAGTTTGATGGCTACATACTTTAGTGAAAAGTTGAAGTGTGCAGGGCTGGACCGAAGCTGAATGACCAGCGGCTCTATTTCCTTGTGTTTGGAAACGAAGTTAAAATCCTCTACTACGCCAACAATTTCTCCATGATACTGACCGTACTCGAATGACTTTCCAACCACTTCACCCGCTTTCCAATCCATTTGGTCCACCAGCGCTTCATTGACAATCAGGGCAAGTGAATCATCCGTCGGAATAGTCTCATTGAAAGATCGGCCTTCAACAATCTCCAGATCAAACGTTTTGAAAAAATCGTGGTTAACCCATACAACCGAGAATAATTTCGATTTGTCCATTCCTTCAAACCGGTAATTATCGCCCTGGTGCTTTGATCCCAGAACATCCAGTACTCCGGTAACACTCACCACATCCTCCCGCTGTTCAAGTTCCTTTTTAAACGCAGGGTAGGTTTGTGTGATTGGCGTACGCAGCGCGGAAATATATAAAATCTGATCCTGGTCAAACCCCGTATTGCTCTTTCGCAAAAAATTAAGTTGATTGATGGCGATCACCGTACTGATGATCATAATAATTGATAGAGAAAATTGCAGAACCACCAGTGACTTTCGTAATACAGCAGCGCGACCACCTTTTGCCATGCTGTCCTTAAGTACCTGAATCGGAACAAACGAACTTAATACCAAAGCTGGATAGACACCAGAACCCAAACCCACAACAACAAAAATGGCTACCAGTGAAACCAGGATCGTAGGATTAAAGAATATCGAATAGTCCACTGATTTTTCAGCCAGCGCATTAAAGGATGAAAGGCCGATTACAGCCAGTACAATGGCCAATACAATAGCGACAAACGAAATGATCAGAGACTCCAGAAGAAATTGAAATATCAGTTGCTTGCGTTCACTTCCAAGGGTTTTGCGCAATCCAACTTCCTTTGCTCTTTTAGCGGATCGCGCTGTTGATAGGTTCATAAAATTCATGCTCGCGATGAACAGAATAAATGCCCCGATTACCATAAATACGTAAATATTGGCCTCGCTACTATTGGGCTCCAGTTCAAATTCCAGGTTTGACTTTAGATGAATATCCGTAAGTGGCTGCAGTGCCATCCGGGCTTCATCCTGGATAAACTCCGGGAAATACTTTTTTATGAATGCCGGAAAGTAGTTTTCAATTTCAACGGGTTGAACACCCTCCTTTAACAAGAGATACGTCCAGCACGGATTCCAATACCAGTTCTGCGGATACTGCCCATTAAAGAAGTTCCGTAATGTTGAAAAGGAGACCAGAAACTCAAACTGAAAATGTGCATTTCGGGGTGGATCCGGCATGACACCGGTAACAATCAATTCCTGGCGTCCTTCAATCTGAAGCAACTTACCTAACGGATCCTCATCGCCAAAATACCGCTTCGCTGCACTCTCCGTCAATAACACTGAATTGGGTTTCTGCAGTGCGGTTCCTTTATCTCCTTTGCTGACCTCGTAGTCAAAGAGTGAAAAAAAAGTGGAGTCCACGAATAGTACATGAGGTTCATTGAATTCTTTTTCACTTGTTTTTTCGGATATCAGCAGGGTAGGAGATTGAAAGTCGAAAAAACGCACCTGAGTTTCAATCAGATTTGAATATTCCTCTAATAAGGTAGGACCAGTTGGAAAGGGAGCACTGGATGACCGCTCGCCGGAGCCTTCGGTCTCAATAAACTCTACTACACGGTATATCCGGTTTGCCTTTGTGTTAAACCGATCAAAGCTAATCTCATCCTGAACATAAATAGCGATTAAAATACAGCTGGCTATTCCCAGCATCAATCCCAATACGTTGATCAGCGAATAGAATTTATCCTTGCGGATGTTTCGGATAGCTACAATAAAGTAATTGCGCAACATATTGATTAGGGTTGGATTCCGGGAAGTACACAGAAAGTAAAAGGGCTTACAGCACCCGTTAGCGGACAGCTCAGGTCACTTTCCTGAACAGAAGCCGCAATCGGGTAATGAAGCATTTAACATTTGAATTTTTGCAATATAAAGGGGTGCCCCGATCGGAAATATACCGCACTTTAAGGTATTCTCAGGAAAATTGCATGTGTAGCCGGAAGCCTGTACTTTAGTTGAATTCTATTCATTTTTTGAACTTCAACCAGAAAAGTCATGATCAACAAGCACAGCCGCCTAATCCTCGCAGTCATTACCATCGCCCTTCTCCTGTCGACTATCGGGTTCTCGCAGGACCTTACCCTGACAAAACCGGAAGACCTGGGCATTTCCGGTAAACGATTAGAGCGAATCGATGAAGTATTTAATGCCTATGTAAAGAATAATCAAATGGCGGGGAGCGTCGTGCTCATTGCCCGCAAAGGCAAGGTTGGTTATTATAAGGCCTTTGGCTACCGCGACATCGCTTCAAAGTCGGCGATGGACAAGGACGTTATCTTCCGGATTGCTTCGCAGTCAAAAGCAATCATCAGCACAGGTATTATGATCCTGCAGGAGGAAGGAAAACTATTGATTCAGGACCCCCTCAGCAAATACCTGCCGGAGTTTAAAGAAAGCACCGTAGCTGAACCTAACGGTAACGGAGGATACACCGTGGTGAAAGCAAAAAGACAAATTACTTTAAGGGATTTATTAAACCACACGGCAGGCATTGGCTATGGTAGCGGGATTGCTGCAGAAGAGTGGAAAAAAGCAGGTATGCAGGGATGGTATTTCGCTGATCGCAACGAGCCCATCGCCGAAACAATAAAACGAATGGCCAGTTTACCGATGGATGCACATCCCGGTACAAAATGGGTGTACGGTTATTCCACTGATATATTAGGAGCGGTTATTGAACGGGCATCGGGCATGCCGCTGGACCAGTTTCTAAAAACACGCATCTTTGATCCACTCGGTATGTCTGACACGTACTTTTACCTTCCTAAAGAAAAAGCAGGCAGATTAGCCACCGTGTATACGCCAAAAGAAGGAGAGCCGTTAAAGCCTGCGCCCATAGCCGGTACGATGGATAGTCAGGGAGCGTATGTGGATGGTCCCCGGAAATCTTTTTCAGGAGGTGCCGGCCTGCTTTCCACGACGAAAGATTATTATCTATTCCTTCAGATGATGGCTAATGGCGGCGAACTGAATGGCAAACGTATTCTTTCTTCACATACCGTAGATCTGATGACCGCTAACCACTTCCCGGAGGGTGTTAGCAATGAACCTGGCGAAGGGTTCGGTCTTGGCTTTAGTGTACTGCTTGACGTGGGTAAACGTGGGACTCCAGGCTCGGTAGGCGAGTTCGGATGGGGCGGGGCTTACGGCTCCACTTATTGGGTAGACCCGGCAGAAGAGTTAGTTGTCGTATATTTTACACAGGTTCGTCCTTCGGGCATTGTCAAAGATCAACTTGTTTTACAGGCACTCGTCTATCAGGCGCTGATAGATTAACGCTTATATCACACGGGGCATCTTTATAAAATTCACTAACTTATATGACCGTATAAATGCAATCGTACCAAGTTAAGTGACACTGTTCAAGAACAAGGAAAAAATATAAGCCAATGAAAAACAAAACTGCACTCGTTTTATTCCTGTTTGTTCTTTGCCTGGGACAACAATCAAAGAGTCAGGAATCCATGCTCTGCGTCGGCAATTACTGGACTGAAGTGGAAGCCGCTGCGATGATGACGAAGTTTGCCCAGCAATGGAGTGATAAGGGCTCCTGGGAAAAGCGTGCACAAGTAATCCGGACCGGAATGATTCAGGGGATGCAACTGGATAAGATGCCGAAAATTTCAGGCAAGTTTAATCCTATCCGAAACACCCTGAGGATAATGGATGGATACAGCGTAGAGAATATTGCGATAGAAAGTTTTCCCGGTTTTTATGTCACAGGCAATCTATACAGGCCGCTAAAAAAGCAGGAAAAATATGCGGCCATACTTAGTCCGCAGGGCCACGGCATTGACAAACGCTTTTCTGAAGAAACACAAAGAAGGTGCGCCGTATTTGCCCGGATGGGCGCCATCGTTTTCACGTATGATATGGTCGGCATAGGAGAATCACAGCAGGTTGACCATAAAATGCCGATCGGCGTCGTTTTGCAAACCTGGAACAGCCGTCGGGTGCTGGAGTACCTGCTTTCGTTACCGGAAGTTGATCCCAACAGGGTGGGCATGACCGGGTATTCCGGCGGGGGCACGCAGACATTCCTGTTAACCGCACTGGATGAACGTATCAAAGTAGCGGCACCGGTAGTACAGGTGTCTGCCCATTTTTTTGGAGGATGTACTTGTGAAAGCGGGATGCCTATCCATAAGAGTTCATCACATCAAACCAACAATGTCGAAATCGCGGCATTATGTGTACCCAGACCGTTGCTGATCGTCTCGGATGGCGAGGATTGGACAAAAAACACACCCGTGATTGAATTTCCCTACATAAAAAAGGTGTATGCCGCCTACCAGGCTGAAGATCTTGTAAAAAGTGTTCATTTTCAGAATGAAGGCCATGACTATGGCTATTCGAAACGAACGGCGGTATACGAATTCTTCACGCGTCACCTTCGGTTAGATGACAGCTCGGTAAAAAATAACACAGTATACAAAGAAGAATTCGTGACGGTGGTCTCCAAAGAATCACTGATGGTCTTTGCTAAAAATCCGCTTCCAGGCAATGCCCTTCAGGGTGACAATGCTGTAATGGCGTACCTGAATATTCATTGAACTAACATTCAAAGGTTTCACTTTCGATTTACGCTATTCATTGATGAGTAGAAAAAATATGTGTTGCTCGTGAAAAATTCAATCATACAAAAAGAAACATTCAGGTTTCTAAAGCAACTAGCTCTTAATAATAACCGCGACTGGTTCAATGTGCACAAAGACCAGTATCTGAAAGCACAGAAAAATGCCGAAGACTTTATGGATGCGCTTATCTTCAAAATGAACGCTCACGACCAGTTGGAAACCCCTTCCGGTAAAAAAAGTCTCTATAGAATTTATAATGATGTTCGATTCTCCAAAGACAAGGCGCCGTACAATCCGCGTTTCGCCGGTTATCTAAAGCGTACAAAGCCTCAACTTCGGGGTGGCTATTACATCTGGCTCAAGCCTGGAAATTCACGTATCGCCTGTGGATTCTCGTATCCGAATGCGGAAGACCTGAAACGAATCCGGTTGGACATCGCCGCCAATTATGAACAATGGGGCAGGCTGCTTCATTCGAAATCTGTCTTGTCCAACTTTGGCAGCATGAAAGGAGATAAATTAAAAACAGTACCCCGGGGATTCTCCAATGATCATCCTGCTTTGGACTTACTTCGTTTCAAACAATTCTGGTTCGAACATTCCTTTACCGACAGTGAAGTCTTGTCGCCAGACTTTATGCACAAGGTAAATAAAACGTATAAGGGTATCCGCCCGTTGTTTGATTATATGAGTGACGTGCTGACCACCGATCTAAACGGCGAATCGCTTATTTGATCCGTCCGCTCAATTGAATACCCAACCGGAGTATAATTTGATTACGTGAATAATTGTCCTAATTTCCAAACGCCGAAGTTTGGAGAAGAATAAAAAGGATGGAAGCATTTATACTAGATGGGGTTAGAACCGCTATTGGAAATTTTGGTGGTTCACTGGCTACAATCCGAACCGATGACCTGGCCGCACTGGTCGTGGCTGAGTTAGTGAAACGAAACCCGCTACTGCCGCCAGCTGTTATCGACGATGTTATTCTGGGATGTGCCAATCAGGCCGGCGAAGATAACCGTAATGTCGCACGCATGGCGTTGTTACTGGCGGGTCTGCCATTTACTATTCCGGGTGAAACAGTTAACAGACTTTGCTCGTCGGGCATGTCGGCCGTAGTACATGCAGTGCGTGCAATCAAAGCCGGAGATGGGCATCTGTATATTGCCGGCGGTGTTGAAAATATGACCCGAGCACCCTGGGTATTATCAAAAAGTGCCAAACCGTATGGCAACGATTCACAGTTATTTGACAGCAGCTTTGGATGGCGATTTGTCAATCCCAAAATGCAAACGATGTATGGTACCGATGCCATGGGGATTACCGCTGAAAATCTTGTGGAGAAGTATACCATAAGCCGTGAGGATCAGGATCGGTTTGCCTGTTTATCACAAGCCAAAGCGGCAACGGCACAACACAACGGCCGGCTGGCAGAAGAAATCGTAGCCGTTGACATTACGTCAAATAAAGGGATCATTACGAGGTTCGATAAAGATGAGTTCATCAAAGCATCTACCACAGCAGAAAAGCTTTCTCAGTTAAAGGCAGCATTTAAGGAAAATGGAACTGTAACGGCGGGCAATTCATCCGGGCTAAATGATGGCGCAGCAGCATTATATGTTGCGTCAGAGGAAGTGGTAAAAAAATACCATATAAAACCGCTGGCGAGAATTCTTGTTTCATCCGTAGTTGGTGTTGAACCGCGTATAATGGGAATCGGTCCCGTAGAGGCAACACGTAGCGCACTGAAAAAAGCGAGACTAAGTTTGGATGACATTGACGTGATTGAGCTGAACGAAGCTTTCGCGGCCCAATCCATTGCCTGCTTACGGGAACTGGGGTTAAAAGATGACGACCCGCGTGTAAATCCCAATGGAGGAGCAATTTCACTGGGGCATCCGTTGGGTATGAGCGGTGCGCGGATTATCTACACAGCAGCCAGGGAGTTGCAAAATCGGAACAAACGTTATGCGTTAGCAACAATGTGTGTAGGAGTTGGACAGGGGTATGCCGTAATTATTGAAAAGACGTAACCTGGCAGCGCAGACGCAATCAACCGGCTGCTGAATTCAGTCTCTTATGATGGTATATATAGGACAGGGCACCAATTGTAAACGGCAACAACATAAACGCCATATCCGGTTTTAGCCCCTCAACACAAATATTCGAATACGTAGCACCTATCAAGTCAAAAAAGAATCCCGCATAAGCCCACTCTGTTATTCTGGGAAAACCCGGGACGACGATGGCAATCACACCCAGCGCTTTCGCAACACCCAAAAAGGCAATGATATACTTTGGATAGCCCAATTTGGTAGAAACAAACTCAACCGCCTCAGGCACAACCATAATATCGGGAATAGCAGAGAAGAGCATGAAGCCTCCAAACAGTCCGGTGAAGGTCCAGAATAAAATATTCGTCTTTTTCATAACATGATAATAAGTTTCCGGTTAAGAGGGTAAAACCGTATTGCAAAGATAGTTGCTCGACAAGGGCCCTGGCAGGACAATCCCGACAATTTGCAGGGGCATTCACGACAAACAGAGCTTGCCAATTATACCGATAGCGCGGTAGCTTCAACACAATTTGGTTGCAGAAGCAGGCCAATTTTACTAACTTAAAACCTATCAATAAAAAATACTGGGCGATGCAATTACAGGTAAATGGAAAAGAGTATTCGGTTGAGGTGAGTGGCAATACAAGTCTGCTATCGACACTTCGTGAGCACCTTGCGTTGACGGGAAGCAAATATGGATGCGGAGAAGGAGTGTGTGGTGCATGCACCGTGTTAATCAATGGCGTTCCTGTGCGTTCCTGTATCACTCCCGTAGGGAGCACGCAAAATAAGGATATTGTTACTATTGAAGGACTCGAGGAAAACGGAAAGCTCCATCCCGTGCAGCAAACCTTTTTAGAAGAGGATCCTTTCCAATGCGCATACTGTGCCTCTGGCATGGTCATGTCGGCCGTAGCACTGTTGCGTAGAAACCCGTCTCCTTCGCGTCAGGAGATTGTGGACTCCATGCAGTCAAATGTTTGTCGCTGTTGCACCTATCCGGCGATCGTGGATGCCATTTCCAAATCAGCTAAAGCCTAATTTTTCATGGAAAAAGAAGTCATACTGTATCCGGAGCAATACGAATTATTTGAGAAACCTCTGAAGTCTTCATTAACAAGACGACGGTTTTTCCACTTGATGGGTGGAGGTATTGCTGTAGCCCTAACCATATCGGATGGGATAGCGGGTGCTATAAATGGTGAAGATCCTTTAGCGGACGATTTGATCGCTGCCTGGATTCATATTAATGAAAAGGGTATTGTCACCGTATATACTGGTAAGGTGGAAGTGGGGCAAAATATTCGTACTTCCCTTACTCAAATTGTTGCGGAAGAACTTCGTGTACCGGTTGCCGCTATTGAACTGATTATGGGAGATACCAGTCTTACTCCTTATGACAGGGGTACGTATGGAAGTCTGACAACACCAAACATGTCGCCTCAGTTACGGAAAGCAGCCGCGTCATTACGCGAAGTACTAATCGAGATGGCCGCCACTACATGGAAAACGTCAGCTGGATCACTTAAAGCTGCCGATGGAAAAATAGTTCAATCATCTTCGGGAAAGTCCCTGGCTTACGGCGAGCTCACTAAAGGAAAGAAGATTCTCAAGCCCGTTAATGATAAAGCGCCATTGACTCCATCGGATAAATGGAAGATAGCGGGCAAGTCCATTCCTAAAATGAATGGGAAAGATTTTGTTACCGGCAAACACAAGTATACATCGGACTTGTCCTTGCAGGGAATGGTTTACGGAAAAATAGTACGCGCTCCGGCCATTGGCGCTACATTGGTTTCCGTCGATACGTCGAAGGCTAAATCGCTACCAGGCGTTACGGTGGTAGAGGACAAAGATTTTGTGGGTGTGATAGCTCCCGATTCACAAACCGCAGAGAGTGCCCTTTGGGAAATTAAGGCGGAGTGGAAAGTTAGTCCACAACCTTCCAGAGATAACATTTTTACGTACCTGAAAGAAAATGCTCAGGCAGGCAAATCAGAAAACACGCAGGGAAACGTTGAAACGATATTCGCATCATCCAAAAATGTGCTGACGCAATCCTTTAACATCAATTATATTGCTCATGTTCCGCTGGAGCCCAGAGCTGCCGTAGCACAATGGGAGGGAAGTAACCTTACTGTGTGGGTTGGCACCCAACGACCTTTTGGTGTTCAGGAACAATTAGAAGAGCTATTCAGAATTCCCAAAAATAATATCCGTGTAATAATGCCCGATACCGGTTCAGGGTATGGTGGGAAACATACAGGTGAAGCGGCCCTTGAAGCGGCGAGACTCGCCAAGGCTACCGGCAAAACCGTTAAGGTTGTATGGACCCGTGAGGAAGAGTTTAAGTGGGCCTACTTCAGACCGGCGGGAGTTATTGAAGTAAAAAGTGCCGTCAGTGAGGATGGCGTAATAACGGCCTGGGAATTTCATAATTACAACTCTGGTTCCTCCGGAATACGCACGCCGTATTCAGCCGAGAATCAGAAGATTGAATTTCACCCCGTAGAGTCACCGTTGCGACAAGGATCGTATCGTGCGCTTGCTTCTACGGCCAACGTATTTGCAAGGGAGTGTCAGATGAATGACATGGCTAATAGCATTAAAATAGATCCCGTTCAATTCCGGTTAAAGAACCTTAAGGACGAGCGATTAAAAAATGTGCTAAAGGCAACCGCGGAGGCTTTCGGATGGAGCAAACCCAGAACAAAAGATCATGGATATGGAATTGCCTGTGGCTTCGAAAAAGGTGGCTATATCGCCACGGCAGTGGAAGTTCAGGTTACCTCGGCAGAAGTGAGAATACTGCGAATTGTAGCTGCCTTTGAATGCGGAAAAATTATAAATCCACGGCATTTAAAAAGTCAGGTATCGGGATGCATTTTGCAGGGCATGGGCGGTGCCTTATTTGAAGCTGTTGATTTCAAGAATGGAAAAATAATTAACCCATCACTGGCAAATTATCGGGTACCAAGATTTGCCGATGTTCCGGAAATGGAAATTATTCTGGTTGACAGGCCGGACCTTGTTTCATCGGGTGCAGGTGAAGCACCCATTGTTGCCATAGCGCCTGCCATTCGCCAGGCCATCTTTGATGCTTCAGGTAAAACGCTCAACCAGTTGCCCCTGATACCGAACGGGCTAAAAGCTTAGAGAGGATACCGGCGGTAAACTAAATTCCTTATTAATAAACCTATCGTTGCAACTGTGGGCCTGGAGCCTATTCTCCCTCCAGCAACCAGCCGGCGTAGGCAATTTTCCAGGTGTCATTTTGCTTTTCCAGTATTCTTGTCTCCCGGCTCCGCCCAGGCATATCCATCAACGTATCTCCCGTATCGATGCCGTACTGATCAAAAGTCAACCAGGCAACATCCTTATAAACTCGCATATTGATATTATCCCGCCGTACCTTTGTTGCCGTGGGATTCGCTTCGGGACTAACCCGAAAATTTTCTTTTGATCGTTCCTGTCGTTCTTCCCAGCCTTCTACTACAGTTACTCCACCACCTTCCCACCAACCCATAGTTCTAATGTACGGCTCCTGTACCCAGCAGGAAGCCCACTTCTCATAATCCTTATTCCAGAAAGCAGCCGACTCCGCTTCGATCACACTCATTATGGCAGCTTTTTCTTTTTCAACATCGACATTGGTAGCTTTTGCTGATGTCGTTTCAGATTGGTTTTGGCATGAGGCACAAAAGATTAGAAGTAAAAGGGAAATCTGATTTAGCAATGGTTTCATGGGTCGCAAAATTTTACGTCTAAAATAAATAACGCTGACAAACCTTCCTACTATGAAACAGATAAAAGCTATTCGATACTTGTACAGGGTGGATAGGTAGTGTCAACGAATTAAAACATCCACTGATACTTGCTTTTTTTCGTTCATGTGCATACATACGTAGCAGTACCATTCGTCATGTTTTTGCATTTTATTAGCCGACTTTTAGTTAAGATGATTAACTTAGGATCACGAAGCCATTTTTAAGATGGAGCATCTAGTTTGTCGGGCTTAAAATCCGATGGCTGTGGCCATAAAATCTTTATTCCGGCAAAAGCAATTCTCGCTCTGCATTTACAATAGTGGCACCTAAGGATCGAAGTCCCAAGCAGGCTGTAGAGTAAGTGTAAACAGAACGGCATAGCAATAAACGCAAATCGTCGTTGTCTGTCTTTCAAAAGGATATGCTGAATGAATAGCGGTTGTTGTCCGTTTCTAACAAGTTAAGAATGAATCAACAGGCAATGTCAAGACAAGGTTACCTCTTTACTTGGATCACAATCATCGGCGTAGTTTTTTTCGCTTCTCCTGGAATATCCCAGGATATCGCGCTATTACGCTCTACACTCAGTACAGGAGGGTCCTCAGGTATTATAACGATTCAGGGGAATTCGTATCTCATTCAACAAAGTATTGGTCAAGGCAGCGTGACAGGGACTGTTCAACCATCGTTGATTCAATTGCGCCAGGGATTTATACAACCTCATGATAATTTTTCAAAAAACGGAAGTACCCTGTTTTTGCAGGTAACCATATTCCCCAACCAATTTTCTACAGCACTGACAATAGACCTTCCGGAGAATACCGGGCAATTGTCTGTTATGCTTTCTGACGTTTTGGGAAGGGTCGTATTCCACAGAACGTTCGAAGGACAACAACAAGTCGTCCTCGAACCCGGCACGTTGCCTTCCGGGTACTATATCCTGAAAATAAATTCTGGTTCAATGACACATGTCTCGAAACTAATTAAAGAGTAAGAATAACAATCCGTCACGAAACCTTCGAAACGGATTTGAATATGGTCGGAAGCGTTCAAAAAGAAAAATGCTATGAAAAAAACTCTCCTTTCAATGGTGTTACTCAGCTTTATTACTGCTGCATCCGGCCAGCAGTTATCTCTTTCCTACGGACGCATGTTCACATCTTTCGACTATCAGGATTCTCAAGGAAATGCGCTTGATGGTTTATCCGGGACCACCGGCAACTCGATCATGGTGGCTTATCAGGCACCCATCGCAAAAAATAAATGGTTTATTAATACAGGGATTTGTCTTAATGAATATGGGGCAAAGGGAAGTGATCCTGCCGTTGACAATTATTATGAATGGGATACAAATTATGTGGGAATAAATGTAGGCGTTGATTACGAATTTTTTACGCAAAAGAATTTTTTTGCCAACCAGGATGGATTCTATTTTTATCTGAAAGGTGCAATGTCAACCGAATTCCTGATTGATGGCACACAACGTATAAATAATCAGCTTTATGATCTGTCCGGAAAAGAACAATTCGACAAACCAGTATTCTTTTTAAGGGGAGGTGTTGGCGCCAATTATTGTGTTTCGCAGCGGCTCGTGGTTTCTCTTCAATATCTGGGAGGAAAGAGTTTTCCTGTATTTGGAAAAAGTTCAGCCGATAATGAAAAGTTACAGTATGTATCACACACCATTAGTTTTGGTTTGGTGCTAAACCTGCCCAAATGCAAATACTGTGACAGAACCTTTTAAATAGATAGTAAACTAAAAACAATCTAGAATGACGAAGGTATTACTTACCCTTGCTGCCTGTTTGACGTCTGTAGGTCAGCTATTTGCACAATCCCAGGGAATAACCTATCAGGCAATTATTATTGACAGGTCAACCAAAGAAATACCGGGCGTTGACGTGGTAGGCAATTATTTGCCCAATCACGCGCTCACCGTTCGATTTACAATTCTTAATGAAAACGACAATATTGATTACCAGGAAGAACATGTTACCAGTACTGACGACTATGGAATGATCAGCTTAATAATCGGTATGGGATCACCAAGCAGCCTTAGTCCTTCCGTCTTTGGTGAAATTGACTGGGACGGAAGTCCAAAGGACCTGCGAGTTGAAGTAAGTATCGGGGAATCGACAAGCGACTTCACCGAATTCAGTTTTCAACAACTCACTTTTGTACCCTATGCCCTGCATCGGAATATAACAGCCACTGGCGACTTGATAATTGGAGGGAAATCCACATTCAACGGTGAAGTGGTGTTTCAGGAAATTACTGTTGAAGGCACCGCCAATATGAATGGAATTCTCAACGTCAATAACGGCAGCCCCGCCAATTTTTCGGGTGATTTGAATGTGACAGGAGTGACTACCCTGAATAATAATCTTACTGTAAACTCCACAACAGGATTAAATGGTCAGGTAACGATAAATGCCAGTTTACCGTCCAATCAACTTAGTAAAGGATCCTACCCGCTGCTCGTACAGGGTAGCAGCCAGGGAATTGCGATAACTGTAAACGGATCACGGAATAGTGCGAACAATTTTGTTTCCTTCTGGGATGCGAGCGGAATGCATGGCAGGGTAGAGGGACAAACAACAGGCGAGGTTGCCTCGGGTTTTGACTACATCTGGGACAACGCTATTATGAGTGTTGAGATTGGATTCATAATAGCCGAAGCTGCCTGCACAGCGGCACAATTAGATGCCTGTGAAGCTGTCTTGTTAGGCACACAAGGTGCTGTTAAAGTAGCACAACTGGCGGAATATAACATCGATGCGCTTAACCGTGCCGGTGTAGCTTACGAGTCAACCAGTGGTGATTATGCGGAGTGGCTGGAAAAAGCTGACCCTCAGGAGGGATTTAGTTTCGGCGACATTGTAGGCGTAACAGGTGGAAAAATTTCAAAACGGCTTACAGAACCGGATCACTTTATGGTGGTTTCCAGAAGCCCTATTGTATTAGGAAATATGCCTCCGAAAGGAAAAGAATCCTTGTATAAGAAAGTAGCTTTTGTGGGACAAGTACCGGTGAAAGTTCGGGGAGTGGTTGCGATCGGCGATTACATTCTGGCATCCCGGTTAAATGATGGCATTGGCACTGGAATTCATCCCGACCGGATGAAGCTCGATGATTATCAAAGGATTGTTGGGGTTGCCTGGTCCGAAGCAGATAATCAGCACGGCACGTCAATGGTTAATGTTGCAGTAGGAATAAATTCTAACGATGCTGTAGGGAAAATTAAACGGCAGGAACAGGAACTGATATCGGTCAGGGAACAGCTAAATTCTGTGATTACCTATTTAAAAACTAAAGATCCTTCATTTGATGCTGAATTGTTACAGTTCGAAGAGAACAAATCGCGGCCCGCTGTAACAAACAGTACAGACAAGGTTGTTACTGGCCAGCCTGCAGATGAAACAAAACTGGATGTTGCTTTCAGGCAATTGGAAAGTGACCCGAAGTTCCTCAGAGGTGTATTGGCGAATGCGCGAAATATTCTTGATGAGAAAGGTGTGGATTACAATCTCTACGAGCAAACCAGGCGGCTTGTTACCGATGAAACCTACCTTATTGAGGTATTGAAAGAAATTACCGGCGCTTCAATCAATCAGAAGTAGACTGATTTTTAATCGAATGGTGCGTTTATTGAAGGATAGAAAACCTAATAAATAAATTTTGGACGAAATGCTGGACTTGTGCCGAACAAGTAAGCGGTGGCTTAACGATTAACATCAATATGGAAAAATAAATCGTGCCAGCCTTCGCTTAGCCTCCAGCGAAACATCAAAAAGTCTCTGAATGCCGTGTCTGGCCCCTTCAATTAATAATTTTAGTGTCTGCTGTGAGATATTCCAACCTCATGCGAATAATTGGCACATCCAACTCCAGACAAAGAAGGGGGAATGGCTGCAAGGAGAAATCAAGCAGCACAAAAGCTGTTCGGGCAAACAAAAAGCTAGTAATTAATGGTCAATATTAAGGTACGATGGATTTAAAAAGAGATGCCCAGACCTTCTTGTCGGTAATTGAATCCAATAAGGGTATTATTTATAAAGTAGCTAATTCCTATTGTTGGGATAAGGAAAACAGGAAAGATCTGATCCAGGAGATTATTGTACAACTTTGGCTTTCATTCGAGAAATACGATAAAAATTACAAGCTATCAACGTGGATGTACAGGATTGCCCTTAATGTTTCCATCTCGTTCTACAGAAAGGAAAACAGGAGGTACGACATTAGTCAACCTCTGCCGGATGCGATTCTATACCTTCAGGATGAAACGGGTGAGCCCAATACTGATGTAGAAAAACTGCATGCGTTTATAAGGGAACTCTAAGAAATTGATCGTGCGGTGATTATTCTATACCTGGAAGAAAATAACCAACAGGAAATTGCCGAAGTACTTGGATTATCAGTGACGAATGTCTCAACCAAAGTTTCGAGAATAAAACAACTGTTAAAGCAAAAATTTTCAACTCAATAACCTCAAAGGATGGAAAACTCGGAAATTATTAATCTTTGGAAATTCTATGATAAGAAGCTCGACGATAACCTTTTGCTTAACAGAAAAAATGCCGAGGATATCACGCACATAAAAATCAGAATGTTCCTGATATCCATGACACCTCTGAAGCTATTTACCATAGTAGTTGGTTTGCTCTGGGTCGGGCTGGTAGATGTTTTGATTATTAACCTGTTTTCTGTGGCCAGTCTGTATTTTCTTATTTCGGCCGGTATCCAGGTTCTATTGACCAAACTAGCCATTGGGATATACTTCTACCAATCCGTCCTTATTCGTCAGGTAGATATCAGTGAACCCATAATTGCCACACAAGAAAAAATTGCCCGGTTAAAATCTTCCACCCTCTGGGTGGCACGTCTCCTTTTTTTGCAGTTGCCCTTATGGACAACCTTTTATCTGAATGATGCACTGCTTAAAAGCGGCAATGTAGTCTTTTACACCATCCAGGCTATAACCACCATTTCATTTACTTTCCTGGCCATCTGGCTTTTTCTCAACATAAAGTATGAAAACAAAGAGAAAAAATGGTTCCGTTTGATTTTTACTGGCAAAGAGTGGAGTCCGCTGATAAAATCGATGGAGCTTTTAAATCAACTAAGTGACTACACAGCTACGGACAAACAAAGACACGGTAACTAGTACCGTGTCTTCGGGTTTATTCTAAGATGGCGTTGAAGCAAAAGCTTGTTTGAACTCGAGAGCAAAGTCTTCCAGCTTAACAGGACTAAACCGGACCTTGCTTGAACGAGCATCAGCTTGCATGGATCCATCCTGCAACGCATGGCCCATTTCTGTGTAAGCGGCCGAATGGACTTCCGAAAGTCCGGCCTGAAGAAGTCCTGCTTTTTGCTGTTCATCCGAAAAAGTTACCCAATTCAATTTCGTTCCGATAGCCTGTCCAATTGAATTCGCGATCTCTTCACCACTGCGTTCGTCACCAATAACATAGCGGACAGAATGACCTTTAAAATCCAGGCTCAACAGTTCATCAAGGGCAGCGGAAGCGATATCTTTAGGGTGTACCAGGAATACTTTTTCTGTGGTACCAAAATTACTGCCCATGATTCCACCTTGTTTAATCATACCAACCTGCGCCAATAGATTATGGTAAAAGTAGGAGGGACGAAGATGTCTTACATTTATTCCGCCGAGCTTATTTAACATTTGTTCAAAGTCGTAAAGACCTGTAACAGGACCAACTCCCTCACTAAGATGAGCACCTATGCTACTCAGGTTAACCACATGCTTCACGTTGCCTGACTTCAATGCTTCTGCATAGTTTTCTGCTATTTCATTTTGTGATTTCCTCCAGTTACTGGTTTTCCAGATAGGGGGGATCATCGTATACACTACATCGGCATGACTAAACACTCTTTTGAGGAACGTCAGATCCTGCAACGCACCAACTGCAGCTTTGGCGCCAAGTTTTTCAATTTCGCTTACTCTTTCTGTAGAAGTAGTTATAACACTGACGTCGTGCCTGGCCTTAACTAGTCCTTCCACAATGATTTTGCTGATGTTTCCAATGGATCCGGTGATGAGGTATTTTTTCATAGTTGTGAGTTTTTAAGTTCGAGTTTGTTGCAAGTCTACGTCTATAGTCTTTAATTTGTTTGTAGTTACAAATTTGTGATATAGTCATAATAAACATACTATTATTGAATATCAATCAATTATGAAAAATAAAAGTTTTGCAGAGCTGGAGACCTGCCCGGTAACCGCCACGATGGATGTACTCGGCGGTAAATGGAAGTTGTTGATACTGCACCTTATCAACAACGATATAAACCGCTTTGGAAAGTTGAGTATGATGCTTCGCGATATCAGCAAGCAGATGTTAACCACACAACTTCGGGAATTGGAAAGTGATGGAATAATAGAGAGAAAGATTTTCGCAGAAATCCCGCCGCGTGTAGAATATTCCCTGTCCGAGAAAGGAAAATCATTGCTACCCATTATCGAGCTGATGAAAGAGTGGGGAAATGAGAATATTCTAAAACCAAGAGGTGACGTTCAAGACAAAAAAGCGGCCCTGCACGCTTAGCAACCTTTCTATAGAGCCTTGTCAATAACGATAGTTGAAAGCCCTCGTGTTTGGTACGTATATTTAATACATGAAAACAATCCTTTTTCTGCTATTCACCCTCTTTTTAATTACGATTTGTTGCCCTGGACAAAACAAGGAACTGGCAGCAACCCCATACGGCCAAACAACACCACAGGATATCAAGGTGGTTATGGATCGCATTCGTAATTATGTTGACGGGGTTACACCTTTTGCGATCGTAAACCAGACGAACGGAGAAAAAATTACAGCGTTGGTGAAACCCGCAAAGGAAGCAACAATCAGTAAAGGCGCGTATAGTCTAACCTCACATGAATGGGGTCTGCTGTACACCAGTATGCTGGCTGCTGGACAAGCAACGGGAGATCCACTCTATGCGAATTACGTCTCCCAACGATTTGACTTCCTGGGTAAAGCCACAGCATATTTCCGGGCTTATAAAAAAGCATTTCCTGCAGAGGTAAATCCTTTGGAGAAATTTCTGTACCCACACTTGCTCGATGACACAGGTTCCATGTGTGCGGCCATGATCCAGGGACTTCGAAATGGCATGGCGAATGATCTCAAGCCTGAGATTGATCAGTCAATCAGTTTTATTATGTCGGGAGTACACAGGCTGTCGGATGGAACGTTTGCCCGCAACAGGCCAATGCCAAATTCGGTTTGGGTAGACGATCTGTACCAGGGTATTCCGGCACTTGCTGAGTACGGAAAGCTTACGGGTGAGAAAAAATATTTTGATGAAGCCACCAGGCAGGTGATCTTATTTTCGGAACTGTTGTTTGACAAACGAGTTGGTGCCTGCAAGCACGGATGGGTAGAAGGTATGGATCGTCATCCGTCTTTCTTCTGGGCAAGGGCTAACGGATGGGCTATTCTGGCAATCTCCTCATTACTCGATGTGCTTCCGGAAAATCACCCACAGCGAAAAACTATGTTGGAACTATTTAAAGCCTACTGCCACGGAATTGTTACGCTTCAATCCGGAACAGGCTTCTGGCATCAGCTGATGGATCGAAATGATTCGTTCCTTGAAACATCAGCTACAGCCATGTTCACGTACGTGCTCGCCCACGGTGTCAATAAGGGGTGGCTGGATATTCAGTCCTACGGTCCGCCCGCTCTCCTTGCATGGAATGCGATAAGTACAAAAGTTAACGATAAAGGCCAGGTGGAAGGAACATCTGCTGGAACATCCATGGCGTTTGATGCCGCCTTTTATTACCAACGGCCCGTAGGTACGGGTCCGCATGGCTACGGCTCTGTATTACTCGCAGGTGCAGCGATGTACAAGCTATTAAAAGAACATCAATATGAAAGCAGCGGCCCCGTAATATTCAGGTGAACCGTAATCCAGGTTACAAGACGGCTAATTCGGTTTTATGTTATCGAAACCCCTATCAGCTTCCCAATGCCAAAAGTGACTGAAGCAGCAGCTAGACCAAACAACACTTGTCTGAATCCCGAATACCAAACGCTCTTTCCTGTAAATAAAGTAATTGCAGCGCCAATCATAAAAAGTCCCACAGTGCTGAGTGCCACGCTAATTATAATGGCTTTCATTCCGCTGGTGAACATAAACGGTAAAACAGGAAGCACCGCACCGACCGCAAAAAATATAAAGGAGTAGACGGCCGCTTCCACAGCAGAACCTTTCAGTTCATCAGCATCTATACCTAACTCTTCTTTAACCAATATCTCGTGTGCATGCGTTTTATCCTTCATTATGTCTTCAGCCATTTGATAGGATTGTTCCTCCGGAATCCCCTTAGCAATATAAATTAAGGCAAGTTCTTTCTTTTCTCCCTCCGGATTTGTTTCCAACTCCTCCATTTCCAATTGCATTTGGTTTTCGTACAACTCCTGTGAACTCTTCACAGAAATCCATTCACCGAGTGCCATCGATAAAGAGCCCGCCAGTAATCCGGCAACTCCTGCCAGTAAAACTCCTTCCTGAGCGGCAGTCGCTCCGGCAATTCCCATTACCAGACTAAAGTTGGAAATTAAACCATCATTGCCGCCCAATACGGCTGCTCTGATGGCATTGCCACCGACTGAACGATGCCGGGTTTCAAATTTTGAAATTTGCGCACCCGTTACTTTCTTTTCCTGTTCAAGAATAGATCGAAGTATTTTTACGTGGTTGGTTTCGAACCCGGTTAATTCCAGTTTGTTTTTTTGCTTTTGAACGATCAGGGCATTGGAAATACTTTTCTCCGTTTCCATCAACGTACCCAACACATAGTCGTATCCGAACAATCTGCCGATGCCATTCAAGGTCTTTGCCCTCCAGGAGGGTTTCATCAGGCTTTCCGGGCTTATATTTTCCTTTTTGGCAAAAGCCTCTGCATGACCTTTTTCGATGGCGCTCATTTGTCTGAATACGCTGGCAATAGTTGGATCATTTTCATGATCGGCGAGCTTCTGATACAAAAAACCTGCATCAATTTCTGTTTGAATATTTTTGTTTTTCATAGCCTGATTGAAAATTAAAAAAATGACTGGCAACCCATTTCATTTCTGAGGGTATTATATGGCAACTTCATATTACAAATGAACCGTTCCTACCAAGTGGGGACCTGAAAGTAAGTCATTACGCAGAAAGTTACAATGCCGAAAATCATGAATAACGTGGTCATTAAGTCGAATTTCAGCTGCCACCTATTTGAAAAAAGTTTCTTGACCGGGTAGGAGTTTTGTAGCCTCACCGGTTCTATACACATGCACAGCCGCTTCGAAATATCGACAATGCGCCTTGCTCTTCTCAATTGCGACACTCACAACGTGCTAGCAGTAACAGGATTAGCAATGCCCTGAACGATGAAGAACCAGCATGCAAATTTAAAAAGCGGTAAATACAGCCTCAAACGCTCAATCAACGGGTAAACTAAAAATGAATTTTATGAGAATGAAAGTACTTTTAATGCTGATCATGGGCAGCCTATGGTTGGTAGGATGTAGCGATGACCCTGCCACTGAAGGCGTAAATCTGCAGATGAAAGCGGTTACAAAACTTTCGACCATTAACAATGGGCGAACGAACGCCACAGACCTGGAATTTAACCAGGTGTTATTGGGTGTTCGGGAGCTTGAGTTTGAAACACAGGAAGAAGATGATCAGGAGGATAGTGACGACGACAGTGATGGAGAGGATGATGACGGCGAAGATGACAATGAGAAAATTGAATTCAAAGGCTCTTACGTGGTAGACCTGATCAACGGCACCAGCACGCCCGATTTCGGATTAGCAGAATTGCAGCCCGGTGTTTATGATGAAATAGAAATTGAACTAGGTCCCGTTTTACCCAACAATAACTCAGTCTTTATCGGGTTCACCTATTCTTCCGATGGAGGAACTCCTGTTCAGGTGGAGTTCTCAACAAAAAAAGAGTTTGAATTTGAAATAGAAGATGATAATTCCGGCTACCAGTTGGATGCCAACACACTGACAAATATTCTGGTGCTTTTTGACCTCGATGTTCTTTTTTCCAGCTTAGATCTCAGCACGGCAGAAGCTGATGATGACGGTGTAATCAGAATTAATGACTCCTCAAACTCAAAACTCGTTCTGCAGATTCTATCCAGGTTTAAAGAATCCTGCAAAGCCGGTAAAGATGACGACGACGATGATGACATCGATGAAGATTAGTTCCTGTGAATCGTGCAGGTTGATTAAAAAGGGGCTGGCAATAATCCGTCCCTTTTTCTCGTTTTCAGGACAGCATAATGACCTGACGTAAGTCATCTTTAATCGTGACACGTATCACCCAAGGCCATGCCCCCTAAAAGTAACTTTATCAGGGAGGAGGAATTGATAATTCCCCGTAAGCGTAAATGCCGTGCCCTGGTTGCCTATGTCAGGAGCAACTTTCGCCCTGGCAGTCATAGATGGTTTCAATTGGAATTATGTATGCTCAACCGCAGAAAACTCAAACTTACCGGCGATTTTATTCCGATTCAGAATTAATTCAGATTCAGAGGACTATTTCTGCCTTTATTATAATGCCAACATACCGCTGATGATCGTCGTTATTGATTTTCTGAAAAAAATGCTTTCTCCGCTTTTTAACACACGAGCTGCTGGGATCTATATGCTCACTTTTGCTGTCGCAATTGGTGTAGCGACTTTTATTGAAAATGATTTTGGCACAAGCGCAGCACAGAAAGTTATTTTCAAGTCCTGGTGGTTTACGACATTACTCGTGTTTTTCAGTATCACTATACTGGTTAATATCTTCCGCTTCAGGATGGTCCAGCAAAAGAAATGGGCCTTGTTGATTTTCCACGCCGCCATCATCGTAATCCTTGTTGGAGCAGCCGTTACGCGCTATTTTGGCTTCGAAGGTATCATGCATATCCGCGAGAATGATACGTCAAATATCTTTTTGTCATCTGAAACATATTTGCAATTTAAGGCAGGCAGGGATGGGCAGGTGTATGAATTTGATGAGCCCGTACTTTTTGCCTCGCTGGGCAACAATAACTGGGAAGAATCCTATCAAATAGGAAATGATATAATCAATGTGAACGTACTGGATTTTATCCCCAATCCGGTACAAGCCCTGGAAACCAACGCTGAAGGGCGCCCGATGATTAAAATAGTTTTTGGTGGTGCGGAAGGACGTGAAGAATATTTTGTTCCACAGGGTGAAGTGCATCGAATCAGGAATACCATTTTTAACTTTAGCAACGACCATGTTCACGATGCTGTTGAGATAGCTTATAGAAATGATTCGCTTCTCATCCGGTACAATAAGGTGCTCACACAACTTGTCATGGCGACACAAAAACTGGACTCCCTCTTTCCAGCTTCCGGTTATCATCCGTTAAAATTGAGGTCCATGTATTCCGATGGAGTCACGAGTTTCGTTTTTGGCGATTTTAGTCCACGAGGCAGCGTCCGCATAAAATCAGACGATCCCAAAGTAAAAGGTGAAAGCATGGTCGCCCTGAACATCGAGGTCACTGTAAATGGAAAGAGAGACACTATTTCGGTAGTTGGCGCCAGGGGACTACACGGGCGACCAGCACTATCAAAGGTAGATGGTATGGATTTGTTAGTCTCCTACGGTGCAAAACACGTACCCTTGCCGTTCTCGCTAAAGCTATACGACTTTATTATGGAGCGATATCCGGGCACAAACAGCGCTGCCTCCTATGCCAGTGAGGTTCAGCTGATAGACAACCGGAATAATCTAAAAGAGAATCATAGAATATTTATGAACAATATTCTGAATTATGACGGGTATCGTTTTTTTCAATCCTCATTCGACAATGATGAACTTGGTACATACCTCAGTGTTAATCACGATTTCTGGGGTTCCTGGATTTCTTATCTGGGCTATGCATTATTAACCATTGGGATGGTTATGTCGCTGTTAAGTAAGAAAAGCAGGTTCTATCAGGTTTCACAGAGCATTGAGAAATTAAGAGCAAAAGGTCCTGTCTCCCGCATCCTGATAATCCTTCTTCTAACCGTGTCATTGCATGTTGACGCGCAAAAAATTATTGGTGCTGACAAATCGCAGCACATAATTGATGCCGAACATGCCAATATGTTTAGCAGGCTGATCGTTCAGGATCAAAACGGAAGGATGAAACCTATCCACACGCTAAGCAGGGAAGTAATGCGAAAACTGATGAAAAAGGAAAGCCTTCCCGGTATTAATGCTGACCAGATAGTATTAGGGATGTTTGCCAACAGTCAGGATTGGATAGGGGTGAAGATGATTAGTATCGGTAGCCATCAATCCATTCATAAACTACTTGGCGTGACCGACAAGGTAGTCGCCTATAAAGATTTTTTCGCCAACAGTGGTGAATATCTCCTGATGGATGAGGTGAGAAAGGCCTATGGTCAGCAACCCATTGACAGGGGTGTCTATGAAAAAGAGCTAATGAAGATTGATGAACGGGTAAACATCGCCAATATGGTATACTCAGGAAGCATATTCAGGATGATTCCGATTCCCGGAGATCCCAATAATTCCTGGGCAGCAAATGAACCCGAACATCATCACAACCATGACCACGGGAATGAAGCACATTCCTCTGTGGCGGCAAAGTTCTTTGGATCGTATCAATCCGCATTAACTGAAGCCATGGCTACAAAAGACTATCGCCTGCCTGCCCAACTATTAAACGAATTGTTATCCTATCAAAAGTCGAAAGGTGCCGCAGTGATACCTTCTTCTTCCAGGGTAAGTGCTGAAATACTACTCAACGGGTTGAATTTGTTTAACAGGCTCGCCCTGTTCTATACATTTCTGGGTATCAGCTGGTTGTTTATGCTGTTCTTTTCAGTATTTAAGCCGGACGCCACGTTGAATGCCGCCTACAAAGTGTTACTCACACTGGTGATTGTTGGCTTTGCGCTTCACACAGTAGGTCTGGGGTTGCGATGGTACGTGTCCGAAAGAGCGCCCTGGAGCAATGGGTATGAATCCATGATCTATATCGCCTGGACTACTTTACTGGCAGGTGTCTTATTCACCAGAAAATCGTTTGGTGGATTGGCGGCCACCATGATCTTGTCCGCAACGGTACTGTTAGTGGCCATGTTGAGCTACATGGACCCTGAAATTACACCTTTAGTTCCTGTGCTAAAATCCTATTGGTTAACCATTCACGTCTCCTTGGAAGCCGGCAGCTATGGGTTTCTGATGTTAGGCGCTATAATCGGGCTAATCAATTTGATCCTGATGATTTTCCTTACAGCGAAGAATAGAGAAACAATCCAGCACAAGATCCGGGAGATGTCCTATCTAAGTGAAATGACACTGATAGGAGGATTATTCATGATCAGCATCGGTACCTATCTCGGTGGTGTTTGGGCCAATGAATCCTGGGGGAGATACTGGGGCTGGGATGCCAAAGAGACCTGGGCATTAGTAACGATCCTCGTTTATGCCTTTATTCTGCACATGAGGATTATTCCAAAACTGCAGGGTCTGTTCGCGTATAACTTTGCTACCATTTTTGGTTTAGCCTCTGTAATCATGACGTATTATGGGGTCAATTATTACTTGTCCGGATTGCACTCTTACGCGGCAGGAGATCCCGTTCCAATACCCCAATGGGTATACATTGTGATCACGGCAATTTTGGTCATTAGCGCTCTGGCATTTTGGAAAAAGAGAATCTATAAAATATCTGTATAGCGAATAATGAATAAGACAGTACATAGTATTTATATCGGAACCATGGTTATCATCGTAATGGCGGTTACTGCATACCTGGCATTGACCGGACATTCATATTATTCAATTCCGCTGGAAGAAAGGTTTTACCACCCTCAGCACGATTGGTTTAAGCCGAGCGGAGCCTACGGCCACGGTCTGGGTATCATCGGTACACTAATGATCCTCTTCGGAGTGTGTATCTATATCGCCAGGAAGCGATACAATTTCCTCGCGAAACTGCTGCGACTTAAATACCTGCTGGAGTTTCATATTTTCCTTTGTACGCTGGGGCCAATTTTAATTCTTTTTCATACCGCATTCAAGTTTGGTGGAATTGTCTCGGTTGCCTTCTGGAGTATGGTCGCCGTGGTCGCCAGTGGCGTCATCGGCAGATTTGTATATATCCAGATACCACGAACCATAGAAGGGCGTGAACTCACCCTGAACGAAGTAAAAGGAATGAAATCTGGGTTAACTGATAAAATAAAGAATAGCGTCGGTATGGATGAAAGTATCAAGGGTCTCATTATGGCCTTCACTGCTGGCCACGATGCCTCAGGTAATACATCCTTCATTGCTCAATATTTTGAAAATCGAAAGGCTATTGGAACCATTAGCAGAACGATGAAGAGAAAGAAAGTTCATCGCCATCAAAGAGCTTCGGTCATTAAACTGCTCAGGGAGGAGATTTCACTAGCCTACAAGATAAGACGATTGCTGACCATGCAAAAACTGTTTAAGTATTGGCATGTCGCTCACTTACCTTTTGCGTTGATCATGCTGATCGTATTGGTCGTCCATGTTGCTGTGACATTATCTTTTGGATATAAATGGATATTCTGATGGAAGAAGTACTTATTGAACAAATCGCAATCTACGGAACAGTAGCCCTGATATGTGCGGTAATTATCTATTTCTATCTAAGGAATGATAAAGCAAAATCTTCAAAGACCAGGCATAAGGTTTCCATGGCAAAGGCTGAAGGATTATTCGAGCCGGTTTCCTTACATCCCTACATAGACCTTAATACATGTATCGGCAGCGCTGCATGTATCACCGCCTGCCCTGAAAAAGACATTCTGGGAATTATCGACGGCAAGGTAACCGTCATCAATGCGTCAAACTGCGTAGGCCATGGAGCATGTTTTCACGCCTGCCCGGTAGAGGCGATATCCCTTCGTATTGGCACGGAGGCCAGAGGTGTCGACCTGCCTCATGTAAATGAGCATTTTGAGACCAACGTACAGGGTATGTATATCGCCGGCGAATTGGGCGGGATGGGTTTGATTAAGAACAGCGTTGAGCAGGGGCAGCAAGCCATTGAAAATATGCTGAAGCGAAAAAAGCGAGCAACCGGAAATGTACTTGACGTAGTGATTGTAGGCGCGGGCCCTGCAGGCATATCGGCATCGCTGGCGGCAAAACAGCACGGGCTGACAAGCATCACGATCGAACAGGATTCACTGGGTGGAACGGTGTATACATTTCCCAGAGCAAAAGTAGTAATGACTTCACCTATGGACCTGCCCTTATTTGGAAAGGTAAAACTGACTGATACCTCAAAGGATGAATTGCTGGCACTATGGACAAAGGTGACTTCCGAAAATGATCTGAAGATTGTGCAGAACACAAAAGTAACCGACATCAAACCACTCAATGACGGAACATTCAAAGTGACCACTAACAAAGGTGATGCATACATCAGCAATAACGTTCTGCTCGCAATCGGTCGGCGGGGCAGTCCGAGGAAGCTAAATGTTATTGGAGAAGATCTTCCCAAAGTTGCTTATCGACTCCTGGAACCTGAACGAATCTCCGGAAAGAAAATAATGGTAGTAGGCGGGGGTGATTCAGCAATTGAATCTGCATTGCTTCTGAATGATAAGAACGACGTGACTCTCTCTTACCGAAGCGATAAGTTTTCCAGACTAAAGCCGAAGAATAAAGAAAATGTAGAGAAGGCTATTGGCGCCAAATCACTCAACGTGATGTTTAATTCGGAGATGGTTTCGATCAATGAAAAATCCGTGCTGGTAAAAAGTAAGGAAGAAATCAATGAAGTGCAAAATGACCTGATCTACATTTTTGCAGGAGGAGAATTGCCAACGGAATTCCTAAAAAACGCAGGTATTGAAATCAGCAAGCGGTTCGGACATATAATGAAAAAGCACAGCTAAGTTCAAAGGTGAATCGGGGTAGTTTACATATTGTCAGCATCTTTCTGTTGTCCACTGTCATCAGTTATGGGCAATTGTCTCCGGGTGATCTTTCTCAGCCACATGCCAAGCTGGAAGGTATGAGCAATTGTACACAGTGCCATGATCTGGGCAAGAAAGTGAACAACAACAAGTGTCTTGATTGTCATAAAGAAATTAAATCGCTCGTCAGCCAGAACAAAGGATATCATGCCAGCGCCAACGTAAAGTCAAAAGATTGTTTCGCCTGTCATAGCGAACACCATGGAAGAAAATTTGATATGGTCCGGTTTGATGAAAAAAAATTCGATCACGGGTTAACAAAATATAAACTGGAAGGTGAGCATGCTGCTATTGATTGTAAAGAGTGCCACCGCCCGGAAAAGATTCAGGATGTTTCAATCAGAAAAAAACAGGGCACCTTCCTGGGCTTAAAACAAGAATGTCTTTCCTGCCATGATGATTATCACCAGAAAACGCTGTCCACAAATTGCCTTACCTGTCATGATATGAAGGCATTCAAACCGGCATCGAAGTTTGACCACAATAAGACTGACTACAAACTGGCTGGTAAGCATACTACTGTGGATTGCATCGAATGTCATAAGACAGTCACCAGAAATGGGAAGGAGTTTCAGGTGTTTGCTGATGTTCCACACAATGATTGCGTCGCCTGTCATGTTGATCCACACAACAAGCGCATCGAGGGCAAATGCACGCAATGTCACACCGTAAATTCATTCGCGGAATTTATTGGCAAAAATCGATTCGACCACACTACCACCGATTTTTCACTAAAGGGGAAGCATGCTGCGGTCGACTGCAAAAGTTGCCATAAAAACACGAACAACCCTGCCACAGCCTTTTCTTTTACGCCAGCCGTAGTTGAAACGCAATGTGCATCCTGCCACAAGGATGTACACAATGGAAAAATGGGAAACAACTGTGCAAAATGCCACACAGAAACGAGTTTTGTTTCTTTAAAATCCATGACTTCATTTAATCATAACACAACGGATTATCCACTGGAAGGAAAACACGTGGGAGTGGATTGTAAAAAGTGTCACAAAGGAAAATATACAGATCCGATCAATTTTACTGCTTGCAAAAACTGTCATCAGGATTATCACAAAGGGGAGTTTGTAAAAAACGGTGTTTCCCCTGACTGCACTAGCTGTCACTCCCTGCAGGACGGATTCGATCAAAGTTCCTATTCGGTTGACCGCCATCAGAAGACTAAATTCCCGCTGGTGGGAGCTCACGCAGCGACGCCCTGTTTTTCGTGTCATGTCAGCGAAGATCGATGGTCGTTTAAGGATAAGGGCACGTCTTGTACCCAATGTCATAAAAATATTCATGGCGATCGATTCGCCGTGAATGGCATAACGAATTGCGAAAGATGTCATAATTCAGATAACTGGTTCCCCAGTAAATTCGACCATAACCTGACAGCCTTTCCATTGGATGGTCGTCATGCTGAAGTCGAATGTCGGTTATGTCATAAGCCTGTTGAGAAGGATGGAAGAATAGTAGTTGTATACAAAATAGCCAAATTCAAATGTATAGACTGTCATCAATAATCTTTGCCCTGATTCTGGTTGGTTTTCTCCAATCCTATGCGCAGTCACCTCATGGCGAAATGCTGAAGGTGGATTGTGCTGTATGTCATACGGCTTCCGGTTGGGTTCCCGTCAGGGATACACTTCTGTTCGATCACAGTAAAACGCTCTTTCCACTGGAAGGAAGTCATTTACAGGTCGAGTGCAAGCAATGCCATACCTCTCAGGTTTTTTCAAGGGCGCCGTCTCAATGTGTTGATTGCCACGCCGACATGCATAACATGTCTGTCGGTAGTGATTGCGCCAGGTGCCATTCACCGCAAACCTGGATAGTAGACCATATTCCGGAATTACATGAGCGAAGCGGGTTTCCGCTGGTTGGTTCTCATAACACCCCAAGCTGTACCGAGTGCCATATATCAGAGACCAGCTTGCAATTTAATCCTATTGGAAATGATTGTGTCAATTGTCACCGCGAGGAATATATGGCAACAACAAATCCGAGCCACGAAAAAGTAGGGTATTCCACGAATTGTATTGAATGTCATGATCCATTCTCCACACAGTGGAATGCCCAACTCGTCAGTCATGATTTTTTCCCTCTTGAAATGGGGCATGATAATCTTGCCTGTGCAAAATGCCATTTGACGTCGAATTACTCCGATGCTTCTCCCGAATGTGTGAGTTGTCATATGGATAATTACACAGCCACAACGAACCCGAATCATCAAAGCGCAAACTTCTCCACCAACTGTGCAGAGTGTCATAACATCGGTGCATGGTCGCCATCATCTTTTGACCACAACACGGTTTATCCGTTAAAAGATGCGCACAAAGAAGTTGCCGGCAACTGTATTCTATGCCATGCCCAGGGTTATAACAACACACCTACGACATGTGTCGGATGTCATTTGCCTGACTACACTGCCACAACGAGTCCAGACCACGCCGATGCACAATTCCCGACTGACTGCGCGCAATGCCACTCGGAGATTGCCTGGAAACCGGCAACTTTCAATCACGATGGTATGTATTTTCCTATTTACAGTGGAAAACACAAAGACAAATGGAATTCCTGCACAGAATGCCACACCACCAGCAACTACAGCGTTTTCAGTTGTATCAATTGCCATGAGCATAGCAATCAGACCGAGGTAAATAACGACCATAAAGGGGTTAATGGATACGCCTACACGAGTAATGCCTGTTTCTCATGCCATCCAACCGGAGATGATTAGCGATGATTGTGAAAAGCCTATCCATATTGTCCATACTGCTCATAAGCGCGGCTACTTGTCTTAGTCAGGGGAGGAGTCAACCCCTGCAAGGCAAAGTATCGTTTATTACTTCAGGTAACGTCTACATAAAATTTGCAGATACAAAAAATATTTCAGTTGGTGACACGCTAAGGATATCGGTGGACAATCAGTTAAGCCCATGCCTCATCGTTACCAATAAGTCGTCTATATCCTGCGTTGCCACACCTTTAAATAAGTGCGCCGTAAAAGTCGGCGATCAGATAACCTACCAGCCGCGTGTGTCTTCAACTGAAATCATCACAAATGCTACAGACAAGGCCGCAGAAACCAAACCGTTGAAGGCTGATGACCTAAGACGCTCTGACAAAATTATGGGAAGTATCTCGGCTGCTGGTTACAGCGTATTTTCATCAACACGGGGAAACGATACCAAAGCCATGTATCGCCTTTCATTTATTGCTCCTCGTATTAACAATTCCAAATTTTCGGTAGAAACGTATTTGAACTACCGTCAAAGCTTTCTTTCAACGGATAGCGGTACCTATCGTCCTAAAGATGTTTTTAACGTCTATAACCTTGCCGTTCAGTTTGACGCAAGTCCGACGCTGACCTTCGTGCTCGGAAGAAAAATAAATCCCAAAGTATCTTCAATAGGTGCGATCGATGGGCTTCAGGCGGAAAAGTCATTTGGGAACTTCTACACGGGCGTCATAGCAGGATTCAGGCCTGATATTTATGATTATACTTTTAATACGGATCTGATGCAGTATGGTGCCTACGTCGGTTTAAAAAGTCAAACGAAAGGATTCAATTCGCACACGACTTTGGGAGCGATGGAACAGAACAACAGTGGAAATGTAGACAGGCGGTATACCTACTTCCAGCACTCGAGTACCATTGCACAAAAGTTGACTATTTTCTCTTCGTTCGAACTGGACTTATATAATCAGGTGACCGCCGATTCGGTGGGTAAGCCTCGACTCACGAACCTGTACATCCTGGTAGGGTACAGGATCAGCCGAATGGTGGATTTCAGCCTCTCATATAACTCCCGCAAACAAATCGTATACTATGAGACCCTCAAAACAGATATTGAACGAATGCTGGATGATGATATCGCGCGGCAGGGAATCAGGGCGACAGTAAACCTCAGGCCGGCCAATTACATCGGCATTGGAGGAAGTTATAGCAAAAGGTTCCAAAGCAACGACCTTAATAAATCCGATAACCTAAATGGTTATGTGAGCTTCTCAAAAATACCGTGGATCGATGGTCGGATATATGCCAATTATAACCGGAATACATCCTCTTATATGGAAACCAATATTTATTCCATTCGATATTCCAGATCGATTATTAAGATGAAGTTGGACGGCGATATCTATTATCGAATGGTCAACTACAACTATTTCGATTCAGAAACAATTACCGATCAGCAGTATTACGGTGCGTCCCTGTCATATCGGATTGCCAAAAAATTAGTCTTTAATGTTATGGGTGAAATGGCAGCTACTAAAGAAGAAGATATTTTCAGGGTAAATGGACGAATAACGAAGAGATTTTGATTTAAAAAAATTAATAAATGAACTACGCACCAAGAATATCGTTTGTATGCATCGTCGTCGTATCGATGATGGCAGGTTGCACGAAAAAACCAAAAATTATTTCTGCCGCCAAGGACCAGCCGAACACAGAAGAAAACACGGGTGTTTTTGCGGAAGAGCCTATCAATCTCCTGCCGGAGCAGTCACGACAATCCATGGCGGAGGGTATTCATACGGTCACCGTTAAGGAGGTACTACCCACAACCAAATATGTTTATCTCCGGGTGACGGAAGGTGAGCAGGAATTTTGGATTGCCACTATTAAAACAGAGGTCAAGGTGGGTGGAACCTATTTTTACCAGGGAGGTTTGCTGAAAACAAACTTTGAAAGTAAAGAACACAAACGTGTATTCGATACGATGTATCTGGTGTCTTCAATCGTGCCGTCAGATCACAGTAGCCACGTAACACAGGAAGATTCACAGCAACCCTCAACTACACCGAAACGCAAAGATATTGACGTAAAAGGTTCGGTGAGAATTGCCGAGCTGGTCGCAAACCCAAAAAAGTTTGAAGGAAAAACCATTCAGCTAAGCGGTGAATGTGTAAAACTCAATCCAAACATCCTGGGACGAAACTGGGTACACCTTCAGGATGGTAGCAAAGACAACTATGATCTGGTTATCACTTGTGAATTCCAGATACCTGTTGGACATACAGTCACGTTGAAAGGCAAGGTTGTCCTGAATAAGGATTTTGGTTCAGGTTATAAGTACGACATTTTGCTGGAAGATGGTGAACTGGTGCAGTAGTCTTGTACAGTCAAAATTTCCAGGTATACTCCAACTTCGCCATGTATTGTTTCAGGGTATAGTTCTTCCACCAGGTTTCAAATTCTTGCCTGGATCTCGTGGTGAACTCAGGGAACTCCAGATTTCGTTCGATGAACACAACTTCGTAAACACCATCGCGAAGGGTCCATATACAGTCACATTCCCCGCCAGGTGGTGAAGCCTTCAAACCGGGATATCCGTATTTTTCAAACCATGATTGCAGATCCTCTCTGCCGAGATCAAGCAACTTTGCATAGTTGACCATATCGCCCTTCCTGATAAGGTCAGCCTTCATCAGGTAGGAAAATAGATCTCCGCTGATAAACATTTTGATAAGTTCTTCCCTGGTGGCTGGTTTCATGATATCGTTCTGGCTGTCGTCGAAACCAGCTCCGATGTATCTTACCTGGTAACTCGTCCAATCCCAAACTGATCACCTGTTTTTACAGCTTTTTTGCCGTCAAGGTGTATCTCCACGACCTTTTCGCTCATCACAGCACCACCTTTTTCATCTTTCAGGGTAGCGACGATCTTTCGTGTTTTGATATCAACGATTTCACCGGTTGATGGATACGCGTGTTTCCCATCCAGGCTGAATGTAATCCATCCCGGCTCATCCCGTAGTTCTACACTGGCTAGTTGTTTGGGTGGCATTACCGTGTTATCAAAAATATGCATCCGCTTATTAAAGGCGTCGCAGAGCCACACTTCCTTTTCATCGGGTGTTAATCCGATACCGTGACTGGGACATCCGTGACGTTTTACAGGGCCAATTTGAAAACCCTCTACCTGGACATGATGAAGTTTCTGTCCAGTCTTCAAATCGCCAATCTCAAATCCGAGTAAGGCATTGACATTAACATAACAAAGCGTCTGCGAGCCGTTGATGGTAAAAGGGCGTATGGCATTGTCAAAAGGACCAACCTGTTTGATTACCGTATGGTTTCGGGTATCCGCGACACCGAGGGTAGGGGTTCGCAGTCCTGCCATATAAACATTCAAACCATTTGGTCCATACAACGTATTATGCGCACCCGAATTGGTGAAAATCTGTTTGATAACATCACCGGTTTCTGCGTCCACCACATTCCAATGTTCCTTTTCAAGAGTTGGAAGATAAATTACCTTTCCATCCGGTGATATAGACAGGCGATCACAACCGCCTTCATATTTTTTCTCCCACACGATCTTCTCGGTAGCAAGATCCACACGTTGCAGTGCTTCAAGTGTGGTGATATATATGCTGTTAGTGGCGAGGCTCACGCCTACACCTTTCACATTGGAAGGTGTTCCATCCGCCTTTAATCCACTGGTTGGAATCCGCTTGACCAACCGGTAATTATCTGCAATGTCATAAACCAGGATTCCATGCCCGCCATATTCCAGGTAGTTCCGAATACCGGGTACGGCCACATATAAGTATCGACTTGGCTTGGCGGATTCAGAAATGGCTGTCGTCGGTGGCTGAAGTGGTGTCCATGCCGCGGCGACGATCATTACGAACCCTAAAAGTGCTATCCTGCGGGTATTGGAAATTGAATTCATATAATAGTGTTAGGGAATTGCTTCTGTAAGTTAGCCAGTCAGCGTATTTCTATATTTGCCGCTGGTGTAAGATAGAAATGAATTGGTCCATTTTGAAGATTAAATACACTTATCTTTAACCTACTTCACCTCAAAACCATTCCTTGAATACAATCATCCAACACGTGAATCGCCTGAATCTTACATTACTCTTAGTCCTGTTTTCGGCCGGACTATTTGCACAATCTGCTTTGCCGCGCAGCACCCCGGAAGCGGAGGGCGTCTCCTCACAACACATCCTCAATTTTCTGGATGCAGCGTCGAAGAGTGATCACGAGTTTCACAGCATCATGATCCTGAGACATGGAAAAGTGGTAGCTGAGGGTTGGTGGAACCCGTATCGTCCGGAGCTGAAGCACACCATGTATTCGGTGAGCAAAAGTTTTGCCGCTACTGCGATTGGTTTTGCAGTTGCCGAAAAGAAACTTTCGGTAGAAGATAAAGTCACCTCATTCTTCCCGGATGAAACGCCGTCTAACATCGATGGCAATCTGGCGGCACTGCGCGTCAAACATTTGCTCAGCATGAGCGTCGGTCAGGAGCCGGCTCCATCGGGCAGGGTTAGGAACAGTGACGATTGGGTGCGTGCATTTCTCAATACTCCGATCATCCACGATCCCGGCTCAAAATTCCTTTATAACTCAGAGGCTACATACATGCTCAGCGCCATTATTCAAAAGGTAACGGGCCAGAAAACCATCGACTACCTGAAGTCCCGATTATTTCAACCGCTTGGAATATATGGTATTGATTGGGAAGTCGACCCGAACGAGATAAATGTCGGCGGCTGGGGTTTGCGCCTGAAGACTGAAGACATGGCAAAATTCGGTCAGCTGTTTCTTCAGAAAGGGGTTTGGAATGGAAAACAAATCCTTCCCGCAGCATGGATTGAGGAAGCCTCAACGATGAAGATCATGCAGGAACCCGACGCACCACAGGCAAGAAAAGATTCCAGTGACTGGCATCAGGGCTATGGCTATCAGATGTGGCGCAGTCGCCACAACTCCTACCGGGGTGACGGTGCCTACGGACAATACATCCTGGTATTGCCGGAGAAAGATGCCGTAGTAATTATCACGTCGGAGACCAGCAGCATGCAAACGCAGCTCAACCTGGTATGGAAATATCTGTTACCGGCGTTTCAGGACCAAAAGTTGGCGTCAAACAACAAGTTATCGAGGCAATTGAAAACGCGGTTGGCCACCCTGGCACTGCCGCTGCCTGTCAGTAATATACATGTTACCGCGGAGAGTAATGTCTCCGGTAAGACCTTCGCCATTGTAAGCCCTGACAGAAGGCTGGAGAGTTTCAAACTCGATTTCGAAAACGGAACCAGTCGCTTAACCTTAAATACCGATTCCGCAATTCATCAATTGAATTTTGGAGCAGGCAAGTGGATATCGGGCGAGACGACAAAATTCGGCCCTTACCTGGTAGCCAATGCGCGCGCGAATCGCAAAGGACTGCCGGCTTTCAAGACTGAATCCAGTTACCGGTGGGTCGATGACAAAACCATTGAACTCACGTTGCGTTATATTGAAAGTCCCCATACGGAAATCATCCGCTGTTCCTTCGACGAATCCAGGGCCACACTTGCTTTTGAAAGTTCGTTTACCAAAACTTCCCAGGTACTAAACGCAATTCCCAAAGTAGTCCGCCCCAATGCGCCGCGGTTAATTGTGCGCGGCGATGATATGGGCTTCTCACATGCCGCCAATGTCGCACTGATAAATTCGTACAGGCATGGCATAGAGACATCTATCGAAGTGATAGCGCCATCCCCCTGGTTTCCTGAAACTGTAAAGATATTGCAGCAGAATCCAAGGGTAGATGTGGGGCTGCACTTTGCCATTACCAGCGAGTGGGACCATGTGAAATGGCGGCCTATAACCGATTGTGCCAGTTTGAAAGACGCCGACGGATATTTCTATCCCATGTTGTACAAAAACAAAAACTATCCGGGACAGGCTGTTCTTGATCACGCGTATAGCCTTAGCGATATCGAAAAGGAGTTGCGTGCACAGATTGAATTGGTTAAAAAATACATACCTCGGATAAGTCATGTGTCAGGCCACATGGGTAGCACCGCATTTAGCCCGGAAGTAAAGGCGCTAGCCTTAAAACTCGCAAAAGAATACAAGCTGCCGATGGTGGATGTTGACCCGGGTTCCATACCGGTTACGAATATTGGCTTCAATTTCAGGAATAAATCCACAGAACAAAGAATCGACAGCTTCATCGAAATGCTCGGTAACCTGGAAGACGGAAAAACGTATGTTTTTGTCGAACACCCCGGGCTCGACAATGAGGAATTGCGGGCCATTTCTCATATCGGATACGAAGACGTGGCACAGGGGCGACAGGATGTAACCACCATATTCACGAGCGAAAAAGTGAAGGCGGCCATAATAAACAGAGGAATTCAGTTGGTTAGCTATAAAGATATTTTGAAGTAGCTTTTCCTCAACCGCTTCGGGTTTCCTGAAAAAATAAGCGAAAAAGCCAGTGCGCCTGCCAGCTTATGCCTCCATGCCCAACTATGCCGGTGCGGCTAATTGAAAGCATACTATCCTGATGACATTTGTCATTTTTTTGTCAAGACGTAGTCCCTAAATTGGTAACGATATTCACACCCTTTTCCAGCATAAAACATGGAAACAAAAATTTTAAAATGGCTCAGAATTTTCCTCGGATTGTTTCTGATTGTTTATGCGCTAAATCAGTTCCTGCATTTTATACCAGCAGGGTACACCGATATGCCTGAGGAAGCGAGAGATTTTCTGGATGCCGTTGTGATATATCTGCCACTCTTATACGTTTTTGAAATACTCACCGGGCTATTTCTCATTTTTAACAAGTGGACAGCATTTATTTTGATCGTTCTTTTCCCACTATCGCTTGCGTTCCTGATTTTCACTTTTGCAAATCAGGATCTGAGTGAAACCTGGCCTGCTGTTATAGTCGCAGGACTTAATGTTACGCTTCTTATTTCTAATCGGGAGCGATATAAGCCACTTTTCGAGTAAGTTGTCCACGCCGTATTTGAATTCCACCGGTCCGACGACTGATCGCCTGTAAAACCTCGTTCTCCAGGACGCAGATCATTTCATTTCAACTGTAGGAACAGGACAAAATATCCGGGCAATCTCCAAAAAGAATGATTTGGTTCAAGGCTTGATTTGGTTCGCAGAAACCATGTACCAACTTTTCGCTGTTAAAGCACAGAAACTGGATAATTCACAACCTGTACTTTTTTACAAACCAATTCAAGTGCCTTTGCCCAGGTCACGGACAGAATCAACTTGCAGCCCGGTAATCTCCGCGATTTCACTATATGTTAATCGTCTATACAACTTTAAATAAATCACTTCGCGCTGATCCCTGGTAGGCGATTGAACACCGGTCACTAGCCTTTTGGTATGCGCACTGCCAGTTTCATTGTCAATTGGACCGGAATCTATGCTAGTTCCAATTCAAAAGTCTCATGCTCCTGTAGTACGGTAATCGATTTTCTACGCTCAATAATACAACGGATCAACAACCCGCGGAAAGACTTAAAATGGTACCGAAGCCATAGGCTCATTTTGAAATAATATTCCCGTGTAAATCAACATCCGAAAATTCAAAAGGATTAAATATTCCGTCCATTATTATTGCGAATTGTCCTCTGGTCATCAATTGAGTATCTTGGAACTCCGTCATTGAAAAGTTGATCCTTGCACCTTCCGTATTGACACACCACTCGGGTAACACTCTGTCAGGCTGAATACGCTTCGTCACCGTAACTATCCATTGTAACATCTCCTGGTTTGTTAGTGCATCCGGTAGTTTAACTTCAATACCCATGTTCAGGGCTTGCAACCCTTCTAATAGCTCTATTCTGTTGAGTAGGCTATCCGGATAGAACCACGTTTGATTTTCCCAACCTACATTCATTCCCCGACCTTTGAGAATCCCTGTGCTTCCTATCCGCTGGTATGCTTTGAAATGTGGGTGATTTTTGGCGACATCCAGATAGGGTAGAAGGTAAGCACCGTTTTTCAGTAATAGGTGTTGGACCTTACGGACACTTACATTTCGCGGAAGTAGTTGATCTTTAACAGCAATAGCGGCTACCGTGCCAGCTGCTTGCCCTAATTGTAGCACTACTGGCTGTAGCCTGGTAGTTCCGTTGGCAATATTGGACACGGATATTGATTTCTCTGCAACAATAAAATTTTCAATCTCTTTTGGAATCAGCGCACCCAACGGCACGGAATAAGAAGGGACTGGATAAAAATGCAATTCGGGTAACTGATCAGCGTTTGGATGCGCAGCATGATGATGGTCTACCGGGTAATCTCCCACGGCAATAGCGGTTCTATAGAGCGGAGATTTTTGATCGTAAGGACGGGCGATATCATTTACCGTAAGAGTGACCTCACCCTGAATCCTTCTTGATTCGCGGTGATACGGAGTTAGCGGAAACCTGTCCTCCGTTGGAAATTCATCATCCGCCAGGCTGAAGTTGGAAAACCCCAATTCTGTTTGCAAATAATAAAGAAACTGAAGCGATTTAAGTTTTGCCTTATGAAATTCTGCTCGTCGCTCAGCTTCACTTTTATCGATAGCATTGACATAGAAATCATTTCCATTGATTGGCCAGTTGATCATGAATTTACCATTGGGCAAAGCGCCATAGGTTATTAGTTTCTCTTTAGGCCATAAAGTCCTGTTCATTGTCGCACCCTTATCACACTTGTCCGATTCGCTGGAGCAATAGAAAACGGAAGGATCGTACCCTTCCGGCTTTTTAATTAATGCGGGTACCCCGTAGTCCTTCAATACCATGACATAAGTAAGGTCCTGAATGATGTCATTTTCTTTTTCCGGCGCAATCGATTCATTAAAAGTGTCCTTACTGTCCATCCCAATGTTGTAACCAATGCCAACCATTTTGGCAATATCACCAAGCTCCGTGCAGTCGATTACAACCTTGGCATCAATGATCATTATTCCCCCGGGGCCGGTAGCCGTAACCCTCCATCCCTGCCCCGAGGCAAGAATGGTGTCTAGTTTAGTATTAAAATAAGTAGTTAGTGAAGTTTCATGGCGGGCCATATTTTGAAATATGCGGTTGCCTAGAGACGGTTCAAACATCGTATTGCTTACCCATCCTGTTTGAATAGATTTTTCAGAGCCATAGTGAGCGATCAGGCTATCGCGAAATTCGCCCCAAATCCCCGACGGAAGTTTCTTGTTACCATCCACCGCACTCACACCTGCCGAGGTTAGCATGCCACCAAGCCAGGTACTTTCCTCTAATAAAACGGTGTTGACGTTCAATCTTGCGGAACCTAATGCGGCCGCAACCCCGCTGGTGGTTCCACCGATCACCAATACGTCAGTCGATATTGATTTTGGAGAATCACAGCTGAAGCAAGTAACTGCGAAAATGAATATGGCGGCGCTCGTAATACTTATCAATACATGTTCACGTTCCATGGCCTGAAATTATTTCTTTCCGAGTTGACTTTTGCACAACGCCGCTCAAATAATTTAACAAAGACGATGAATCCGTTTCGCCTGGCAAACCAAGCGGAGTAGGTCAGCAACGACTACCCTGGCTTGTAGGAAAGGATTCGTACATGACCCGGAAATGGGCTGAAAACTCGGGTGACTTAGTGGTCAGTGAGTTTTTTACCTAAATTGTATTCAAGTTTTAGCCGGGTACATGGTATGCTGATTCTCTCCAATAACGAAATAGCTTTGTTGCTATCAACTGATCAAATTATCGCCGAAGTTGAATCGGCGATGGTGGCCTATGAGAAAAATGAGGCCGAGGTGCCGCAACGAATGCATATGGATAATGGCAACAACACGTTGCTGAGCATGCCTGCATTCGGTAACACATACTTCGGGACAAAACTGGTATGTGTGGTTCCTGGAAACAGGGACAAAAGCCTACCAGTAACGAACGGTGCCATGGTCCTAAACGACGCTGAGACTGGATTACCGGTGGCCCTATTGAATGCAACCAAACTGACTGCACTCCGCACAGCAGCATTAGGATCACTAGGCGTCCGTTACCTCTCACCGGAGAATGAAACTTCCATCGGGTTGATCGGTTGTGGGCTACAAGGCATGCATCAGGCCGTATTCGCCAGTTCCGTTCGAAATATATCCAAAGTCTACTATTTGTATCGGTCGAAAGAAAAATCAGACGCATTCACTCAATTCGTTTCTCAACACCAGCCTGGGTTAGTCATTGAAGCATGTTACACCACAACGGAACTACTAGACAAGACCAACATAATAATCGCAGCCACTACTTCCAGTACTCCGGTACTGCCTGACGACCCCGAGTTGTTAATGGGAAAACACTTTATCAGCGTTGGGTCCTATAAACCCTCCATGCAGGAGTTGCCCGATTATGTTTATAGGCTAGCCGGTCAGCTGGCTATTGATTCTGAATTTGCCCGCCATGAAACGGGTGATATTATGAACCCATTGAAAAAAGGTATCTTGAAAGAAGAGAACATTTTCACACTTGGAAAAGTTATCACCGGAGATCGGACAGTTGACGTAAACAAGACTACCGTTTACAAATCTACCGGTATGGCACTATACGATTTGTTTGTAGCCCAGGCAATGTACGAAAAAGCCATGGAGCATAACATCGGAACGAAAGTGAAATTTTAATGCACGCGGGTCGGCAATCATGCAAATATGACAGGATTTTGTAAATTATAACACCGAAACTTCAGGCTTATGCAAACCTACCCGAGTATTTTCAACGATGTTATTGGCCCGGTAATGCGGGGACCGTCCAGCTCGCATTGTGCGGCCTCTTTAAGAATTGGAAGAATATGCCGCGACCTGATGGACTCCGATATCCGGGAAGTCTACATTGAGTTTGATCCGAACGGTTCGCTGGCGACCACCCATAAGGGGCAGGGTTCTGATATGGGATTGTTTGGAGGGTTTCTGGGCTGGGAAGCCTTTGAGGAACGATTGCCCGATTATTTGCAGGCCATAGAAGAAGCGGGTATTAAGACCAAGATTGATATTCATCCCATTGGAGCAACGCATCCAAATACTTATAAAATTACCCTGCGGAATGAAACGGAAACTAGAGAACTTACGGCAATCTCAACAGGAGGGGGAATGATCGAAGTCATCGCCATTGACGGAGCTACTGTTTCAATGGCCGGCGATTTCTATGAGACACTGATTTATTGCACTGAGCCTGGTAACATTGTTGAATTTATTGAGCAAGCTTTCCCCTGTGATGAAATTACTTATCGTACGGGAAGGTCGAATTTGATTGAAATAAAATCCAATCAATTTCTTTCTGCCGGACTATGTGAGGAAATTCTGGCGATGGATGAAGTCCTGTTCATTAAAAAATTATCGCCGGTTCTTCCCGTCATGTCCCGAAAAGGTCTTACGGTTCCTTTTATCACCGCTGATGAAATGTTGGAATACAACAAAGACAAGAATCTTCAATTGTGGGAACTGGCCGCAGACTATGAGAGTATCCGGGGAAATCTTACAAAGGAGGAAGTCTTTGAAAAAATGAGGGAGATTGTAACGATCATGCAAAATGCAATAACACTCGGGCTAAAAGGCACCACCTATGCAGATCGGATATTGGGAAGTCAATCGGTTGAATTTCAAGAACGACTGAAAGAAAAGAAATTGGTCGAAGGTGACGTATTGAACAAGGTGATTATGTGCACTTCAGCGATGATGGAGGTAAAAAGCTCCATGGGCGTCGTGGTGGCCGCACCCACAGCAGGATCATGCGGCGCCTTACCCGGGGCTGTTATTGGTATCAGTACGGAACTTGGTCTTCCCCAAGATGAGATGGTTAAGGCCATGCTCGCCGCAGGAATCATTGGCGTATTTATTGCCGCCCATGCCACCTTCGCCGCAGAAGTGGGTGGATGTATGGCCGAATGTGGGTCGGGATCCGGCATGGCCGCGGCTGGCATCGTCGGACTTAAGAATGGAACGCTTGATCAATCGCTTGCAGCCGCTTCGATGGCATTACAATCTTCGCTAGGTATGATATGCGATATGATTGCGGACCGTGTTGAAGCTCCTTGCCTGAATAGAAATGTAATGGCGGCTACGAACGCACTATCCTGTGCAAATATGGCGTTGTCGAATTACAATCATTTGATTCCGTTGGACGAAGTGATTGAAACGATGAAACGGGTAGGAGATGCCATCCCGAACACCTTGAGATGTACCGGCCTGGGCGGATTGGCCATTACCAAAACAGCCAAAAAAATCGAGGCCATGCTGGAAAAAAATGAAACGGAAAGAAACAAAACGTTTTATAAGGTATGCTGAATCGTCCTGATAAACCTGTTCCAGAATGGTAACAGCCGTATGGATTTCATTAGCGTTGCTGGCCATATGGTACTGTTTTGTTTTAGCTAAAGATTTCTTACAGCACAAGAGCAACCTTGAAAATAGCAGTTGGCTAAAGACTGGACTCATTGGTTTTGTTGTCAACTTTTTTGACGTCCTTGGAATCGGAGCATTTGCACCACAAACAGCCTTACTAAAATTTACCAGTCAAACGGAGGATAAGCTTATCCCCGGAACCCTCAATGTGGCCAACACGCTACCTGTATTATTCCAAGCACTTATTTTCATCACAGTCATCGAAGTAGATGCTATAACCCTCCTTGTGATGGTGGTGTCAGCAACTGCAGGAGCCATACTGGGCGCCGGCATCATCGCCAAGTTACCGGAGAAAAAAATTCGCCTGACAATGGGTGTGGCCTTGTTCGTTACGGCCATTTTTATGTTTGCGCGAAATATGGAATGGATACCAGGCGGTGGCGATGCTATCGGACTTTACAATGGGAAGCTGATCATCGCTGGTCTGGCAAATTTCTTTTTAGGTGCTTTGATGACAGCCGGCATTGGACTTTATGCACCTTGTATGGCACTGGTCTTCGCATTGGGGATGTCCCCGAAAGTGGCATTTCCCATCATGATGGGTTCTTGCGCTTTCCTGATGCCCCCGGCGTCTATTCGGTTCATTCGGGAAGGAGCCTACAACCGAAAGGCTGCTGTGGCAATGGCAATACCGGGAATGTTCGCAGTGCTTATCGCGGCTTTCATTGTCAAGTCCTTACCCTTGGAAACTCTGCGATGGGTTGTAATCGCTGTAATACTCTATACTTCCGCCGTGATGCTCCGTTCTGCCTACAAGCAATGACTTTTCACTTATCGCAAATGCAATGGCCGTTACATCTAACCCGGAAATCTCTTCCGGCTAACAATGAGCGTAATTCTCTTCCGGAATTTTTAATTCTGCAGCCGGATGCGGTGAAAGTTTGTATCGCCTCCTGAAGTTATTGTGTCTTCATAATTATCCCCTGTGAGTAGTGATAAAAAAAAACCAGAAGTGACATTGTCGTAGTGACATTTACGGATAAATCATTTCAAGAAGTTCATTTCTGATTATAAATGATTATGCCCTCTGAATGATATTTGTCATGTTTTTATAGATGCGATATTGCTATCCCAGTAGGACGACTTAAAAATCACGCCACCTAAATCCCAAGAAAATGAAAACAGATGTTTCAAAATGACTCAGCATCTTCCTCAGAATGTTTCTGATAATTTATGCGCTTAATCAGTTTTTTCATTTCCTGCCTGCCGGTCATACTGAAATACCGGAAGAGGCCAGAGACTTTCCGGATGCCGTTGTCAAGTATCTGCTGCTCTTATACTTCTTTGAATAGCTACTGGGTTATTACTCACTTTTAATAAGTGGACATCGCTCATTCTGATCGTTCTTTTTCCGATATCCGTTTCGTTCCTGATTTTCAGTTTTGCAAATCAGGATCTAAGTGAAACCTGGCCGGCACTCATTGTCGCGGGTCTCAATATCACCCTCCTTTTTCACAGCCGGCAGAAATGATAGACCACTTTTCGATTAGCGGGACGACGGACTTCTCCTGGCGGAACAATGCATGGCTACAGAACGGGGACTGGGTACCTGGCTTCCTGAATTTTCTTACCCAACAATTCGCTTGTTTTTGACACCAGCCTATGAATGGATTCAATCGGCATGTCCGTAATATCGGCTATTTCACCATAGTTAAAACCATGACACCACTTCAAATAAATCACCTCCCGTTGGTCCCGGGAAAGGGAATGAAGTCCGCTAAACCCGATACTTTTAATACGGTTGCCCTCGTTATCCCGAGGCGGCTGCACAATCGGTATCAACTCAAAAGAGTCACGTTCTTGCCGCTGTGCCTGAATACGATGCTTAACTATGCTATGAATCAGCAAGCCACGCAAGGTCCGGAAGAGGTGGGGCTTTACGAATCGAATGTTTGATAACACTTCAGGATTCCGGGAATGTCGAACAAATACATCCTGTAAACCATTCATCACTATGCCATGAACGCTGCATATGTGCATGCCATAATCATAAAGGCTATGAACGTATCCCTTGTAAACACTGGCTACTTCACTTGCTTTCCCGGAATTGTTCCATAACATTTCGGAGAAAAATACAACTCTTTCGGCGGGCAATGAGTTTGAAATTGAACTTATGAAATCAAAGTGCTTCAGCATCTCGATTTAGTTTGAAAGAGTATCATTTTCTGGAACGTTTGGCTTTGGTAGAGTTTCTAGCTACCAATTTTGAGTTTAAGACCGTTCGTTCAAGAAGAAAATGGTGCCGCCTTTTCTCAACCATCCTAAAAAGTATAGCTGCGGCCTCTCTGCCTATTTCATAAGCAGGCTGTACGATGGTAGTCAGTGAGGGGTTCAGCAGCCCCGCCATATACGAGTTCGAAAGGGTGATGATTTTGATATCTTCAGGAATCTTTAGTCCCAATTCCCCGCATATCTCATATGTAGTAATTGCCAGTTTCTCTACAGAAGCAAAAATACCATCAGGCCTGTTTTTTCGTTTTAACAATTTCCGGACTGAGTGATTCTTCTGTTCCTCATCTCCTGTGCAGTATACAATCAGACTATTATCCTCCTTAATTTTGTTCCTCTTTAAAGCTTCCAGGTAACCACTCAACCTTGTATAGCTAATAGAGAGGTTTGGAGACATGGAAAGATAGGCAATCCGCTTGCACCCATTTTCGATCAGGTGCTCCGTTGCCACGATACCACAATTGACATCATCCGTAGTGACTTTTGGCGAATCAATGTGTTCGGGAATTCTGTCGAAAAAAACAAGCGGTATTTCTTTTGCTTTTAAGGCTTCAAGGTGTGCCGTGTCGGTGGTCTGCTCGGATAATGACATCATGATACCATCTACCCTGCCATTTTGCAAAAGGTTGGCAATCGCTACTTCCTTTTGCATATTCTCATGTGTCAGATAAATTAAAACATGATATCCTTTCTCCTGTGCAATGGACTCAACACCATTAATTACTCTACCAAAAAAACCATTGACAACTTCAGGAATAACAACCGCAATGGTGTTACTCTTTTGCTTTCGGAGGCTGCTGGCGAAGGGGTTTACCTGATAATTCAACTCTTTCGCCTTGGCAAGTACTGCACTCTTTGTACCAATACTTATTTCGTGACTATCACGCAACGCTTTTGAAACCGTCGAAATTGACAAATTCAACTCTTTGGCAAGTTGCTTAAGATTCATAGTTCAACGTAGTCCTTTTCATTTCCTGAAATCGATTGAAAAGGGGTTAAGCAATTAAGTGAAATATTTGCTCACTTTGACGAAAACTTACGAAAACGATGTAGCTGATAATATCTACCAAAATAGCCTGACCTATTCATTCAACGCTTAAGTTTAGCCCACAAAACAAAATTGAACAGTTTCAAAAATGTGCAAGATTCGACTGCGCAACCAAATGCTTCACAACCGATTTAAGTCTTGAGGCAAACGCGAGTGTTAACGATTTTTTACTATTCAATCGGACCCAAAGGAACCACAACCAATGCCTAGCCAACTAATACGTCCCGCTGATAACAACAACCGTCTTGAATTATTGAGCCCCACAAGCCTACCGAAAGCATCCGCTTTTTTATGGAATAAACGAATGATGATTCACATGAACTGTCGCGGATATGCGGTGGCACAGTTCATGCAACCGGAGCCTGCAAAATACGCCCACGCTCCCAATCTTGAAGCCAAAACGTTTATGCAGCCCGAGCAGCCTTATTATACACACCATCCGGGCCGCTTTTGTTACGTGAAGGACGAAGAGACATTGCAGCTTTTCTCGGCGCCCTTCGAACCGGTTCGTGCGCCGTTGGACAACTATACGTTCTCTGCAGGCAAGAGTGATATCCGATGGGAAGTAAAAAACCTTAACCTGCATCTAGACATGTCCCTGTCGCTCACGGAGAATGACCTCGTGGAACTCTGGAGCATCAAGGTGCGCAACTCATCTGACAAAACCCGAAGGATAAGTATCTATCCGTATTTCCCTGTAGGATATATGTCCTGGATGAATCAGTCCGGAGCTTATAATGCTGACTTGTGCGGAATAGTTTGTTCTTCCGTAACTCCCTATCAAAAGTATCAGGACTACTTTAAAATAAAGGAGTTTAAAGACAAGACGTTTCTGATCGCTGATCGTAAGCCCACTTCATGGGAAGTAAATCAGGAGGCCTTTGAAGGAGAAGGGGGGTTACACAATCCATCAGCTATTCAAAAGCAGGAATTGGCTAACGGGGATGCCATATATGAAACGCCAGCATGTAGTTTACAGTATCGGATTACCCTGCAAGCAGGCAGCGAACAAGAATTCCGGTTTATTTTCGGTCCGGCCAGGGACGAACAGGAAATCGCTGAGATACGTAGCCGTTATTTCAATACAGAAAATAAAAGTGATGAAAATGGTTTCACCCGGGCAAGAAGAGAATATGCCTCTTATATTGAAAATGGGAGTGGATGTATTCAGATTAAGACCCCTGATCCTGAGCTGGATAATTTTATAAATCACTGGCTTCCTCGTCAGATTAACTATCACGGTGAAACCAATCGCCTGTGCACCGACCCACAGACCCGCAATTATTTGCAGGACAACATGGGAATGAGTTATATAAACTCCATGGTTGCAAGAAAAGCTTTTCTTCATGCTTTAAGTCAACAGGAAGTAACAGGTGCTATGCCCGACGGTATATTGATAGATGAAAATGCCGAGTTGAAATACATCAATCAGGTGCCTCATACCGATCATTGTGTTTGGTTACCCATTTGTTTAAAAGCCTATCTGGATGAAACCAACGACTACGCAATACTCGGCGAAATAATACCCTTTGCAAAAGTAGCCGATAGCGCCACTGTTGCAGAGCATATCAACAGGGCAATGCAATGGCTGATCAAGGACAGGGATAAGCGAGGATTGAATTTTATCAATCAGGGCGATTGGTGCGACCCAATGAATATGGTAGGGTATAAGGGTATCGGTGTTTCGGGATGGCTTTCAATTGCCGTTATTTATTCCCTGAAGGTGTGGGCTGAAATCGTTGATCAGCATCAACCGAACGCTGGTTCAGAAGAGTTTCGTTCAGCAGCCACGGACATGACTAATGCAGTCAATAAACATTTATGGGATGGTACCTGGTATGCCCGGGGTATTACAGATAATAATATCGTTTTTGGGATAAGCAAGGACAAAGAAGGTCGGATATTCCTTAATCCGCAAGCTTGGGTCTTACTGGCCGGTATCGCTGATATAGCTAAACGCAAGGCATTGATGGCAGCTGTAGCCGATCAACTCGAGTCACCTTATGGGGTAGAAAAGATTTCTCCGCCTTTTACGGCAATGCGTGACGATATCGGACGGGTGACTCAGAAATTCCCGGGATCAGCTGAAAATGGTTCCGTGTATAACCATGCCGTAGCGTTCTACATTTATGGCCTTTATTCCGTTAACGAAAAAGATAATGCTTACCGCTTACTACGGAAAATGATTCCCGGACCCGATGATGAGGATTTTATTCAACGGGGTCAACTTCCTGCTTTTATCCCGAATTATTACCGCGGTGGCTATAAGCAGTTTCCGCGTACTGCCGGAAGGTCAAGTCAATTGTTTAATACCGGAACGGTACATTGGTTTTATCGAAGTCTTATAGACGGCTTGTTTGGACTACGCGGCGATAGAAACGGATTGCGTATCGAACCACAATTGCCTTCTTCATGGATGGAGGCCACTGTCACCCGCTACTTTAGAGGAGCTGAATTTCAAATTGAAATGGTTCGAAAGTCGGAAAAAAAAGAAACAAAGATATGCGTAGATGGGATATGGCTTACTGAGCCTATTATCCGAAACATTACATCGGGAAAAAAGTATCAGGTGCAGGTAATATTGGGTTTATAGAAAAACATCCGTTTCCGGGAATGGACTGCAGTACAAATTATTTGCAATCGCAGCTCCAATCATTGTTCAGAATCCTGTTCACTACATACAGCTTCAAGTTGATATGGCGATGTTGGGGCGCAGCAAACCACTTTATCTTTCAGCTCTAGAAAATGTGCTGTTCCCGTACAATATATTTATTTCTTTTCTGACGGCACACAGTGCAGGCGCTACAACTCCTAACAAGGCCATCGAAATAAACAATTCCATTCTAAAACGGAAATGTACCGTCTGCAAATGAAGTGGCACGTACAAATCAATTAATTGAGCTACAGCATTTCCCCAACAACTGTCAGGATAGATCAATTACAAGACAACAATCCAAACATCTATATTGATGGAAAATAAGCCCTGTCATACAAGCACGGTAATTCACGAAAACGATGTAGTAGATATATTTCAAAATGCCTTTGTAAGGGTGAGGTTATTGACCAATTTAGCAACCATGTATTTATAATTAATCAATAAACGAAAAATAAGACATGTTTAAGCTTAGTTTAATTTTTGGCGATTCACCATCAATGGATCCCAAAAAAATTGCTCCCGGATTCGAAGCCTCAGAAATTCCATCTGGAAAGTTGATTGACCCACTGTTGCCAGATCATGATTGGCAAGAAAAGAAAAAGGAGATCTTAAGTTGGGGAATGCCGGGAATGCATGTCTCCAGTCATTGGATTAATGCTCCATGCAACACACCCGATGCTGATTGGGAGGCTCTTGAATTTTTTACTAAGAGATCAATGAAGAGACTGGGTGAATTAGGTGTGAAAACCGCAGGTATATATGGTAAATTTTTCAGAAAAGCAGAGACTACTAAACAGATGGATCAGGCCATTAAGTATGCCAATTTTATTGGCGATGAAGCTGCTAAATACAAAATGAGAGTGGTGTTGGAACCAATGGCTGATCCGGATTCTTTATTTCCAACTTACGCACAAGGTTTGAAGTTTGTTAAAGAACTAAAGCATCCTGGAATCAAACTAATGGCAGACCTTAACTATTTCATCAAGAATGGAGAATCATTTGATGTTCTAAGACCGGAACCCGAGTGGAATCTGCACTGTCATATTGCTGGTAAGAGTGCCCAGCCAAATGTGGGTGATATGCGAGATGTTCATAAAGCATTTTTTGAAGTTTTGAGAGATACGAAATATGAGGGTGCTGTATCATGTGCCTGTCCATGGAAAAGCACCGATGGTGGTGAGCTGGACTTAACAAAAGAGACAGCTAAGACCCTCAAGTATTTGAAAGAGCTAAGGGAAGAAGTGTATGCAGGATAGCATATGATCAGAAATCGAACCTGATGAGGAGGCAGGTAAAAACTGCTGGCATACAGCAGTTTTTTAGTTTATTGGCCGTTAGAGTTGTGATAAGGTTTAGAACAATTATGCAAACACAATGAGTCAGTTGAAGCTAGGATTAAATATTGACAAAGTTCATATAAAATCACCCTTTGAGTTAGCTCCCGGATGGGACACTGCCGAGATTCCAATAACAGAGCTTCTTTTACCATTCGATACCAATGAGGTATGGGAGAAAAAAAAAGCAGAAATCGAGTCCTGGAATCAGCCCCCATGGTGCGCAGCAAGTCATTGGATTTTTAAAGAGCGACCATCAGGTGACAATAAAACTGATTGGCATGAATTAGAACGCCAGGCAGAATTGGCGTGCAAAAGATTGGATCAAATAGACTGTAGGGTAGCTGGTGTTTGGGGTAATTTCTTTGAGATTGGAAAGGAAGGCAAAACAAAGGCGATAGATGATTCACTAAAATATTGTGAAATGGTATCAACGTATGCCGATAAATTCGGGATACTTATTGCCCTTGAGCCAGCGGCCAACCCCGATACTGTCTTCCCAACCTATCGTGAAGGGATATCTTTTGTTAAGAGGCTGAACAAGCCTTCAATAAGGCTTATGGCTGATTTAAATTATTTTATCCGTCTCGACCAACCTTTTGAAGACATCGCATTGGAACCTGATTATTGCCTTCATGTGCATGTTCAAGGTGAAAAATATCAACCTAATGTTGGTGATTGTGAAGAAAAGATTCTCCACATATTCAGGATTCTACGAGATATTAAATATTCAAGATCTGTTTCATCAGCCCATCCATGGATTTCTACTGTGGAAGGAAAAGATTTTGATTATGGTTATGAGTCTGCAAAAACCCTGAAGTTTCTTCAAAACTTGAGGGAGCAGGTCTATTCTGAATAAAGTACTTCTAGTGGAATCGGAACTAATATGGGTAAACGACTAATTTTTAATGAATGATAAATTTTGGAGACATATCCCGAAGATCATTCATAGTTAAATCCCTGGTTTCTGGCACCGGGGTGCTTCTTTCGGGTTGCTTCTCCGGTCTGGATAATAAAAATCAGAAAACAAATACCGCCTCTTTCAAAGCGACAAAAGACAAGTCGCTCTATGGAGAATCCCCTATGCTCACCGAAAAAGTGATAGCAGGTGAACTTCCTCTTGTTCAAGATCGCCTCCCGAAAAATCCATTTGTAAGAACAGTAGAAACAGAGGGGATATATGGAGGAACATTTTATGCCGATACGCAACGTCAAGGTGGGCACTTCTTCTTTGATGGTTCTCTTTCCACATCCCCGCAGATTACCGACAATAATGGAAGTACCATCATCCCTCATGCATGTGAAAAAGTAGAACGTAGTGAAGACCTTACGGAGTTTACATTTTACTTACGAGAAGGCATAAGGTGGTCTGACGGTGTTGAGTGCACCGCTGATGATATAATCTGGTGGTGGGAGCACGAACAGAATAACAAAGACCTATATCCCGGAGGTCCTCGTGTGCAATGGAAGGTAGGCAATGAATATGCAAAATTTACCAAGATTAGTAAATGGGTATTCAAAATCAGTTTTGCAGGGCCTTTCGCACCTCTAGATAATTTGAGCGCTCATGATTCAATGAAATTTGGTGGGGAATTCGGGCAACCTGCGCATTACATGAAGCAGTTCCATATAGATTTCAATCCGAATGCTAATGAAGTGGCAAAGTCATTTGGTTATGACGCCTGGTTTATGCTTTACAAAGAGCGTGAGGAATTCTTCCGTCCCCATGGCGGTAAGCCAAACCTGGCGCCCTGGTATCGATCAGAAAGTACCACTACCCATGATATTTATCTCCGCAATCCCTATTTTTTTGAAGTTGATCAGTATGGTAATCAACTGCCGTACGTGGACAAAATGTTTATTTCAGTGGTCGAGGACAGAAAACTGCGTGATTCCAGGATTGCTACCGGTGCTGCTACCATGGGAAGATCGGTTTTATCTCAAATATTTATATACACCAAAAATCAAAAGAAAGCAGATTATTCTTTAAAGAAGTGGACGATGTCCAATTCTTCTGAGTGTATGTTTGCCTTCAACCTGAATCACAAAGATCCGGTGTTAAGAGAAATCTATAATGACCTTCGGTTCAGGCAAGCCATGTCAATAGGGATCAACCGAAAACGAATAAATGAGTTATTGTTTTTCGGATTGGCTAAGGAATGGCAAGCCACCGTTTCTCCCGATGTTTCCTTTTTCGATCCTAAATGGGTTCAGCATTTTGCAGAATACGATGTAAAGCGTGCCAATGATTTGCTGGATGAAATGGGACTTAAGTGGGATGCTCAACGGAGATTTCGGCTACGTCCGGATGGTCGAAGATTTATCACGGAATTGATCTATAATCAACAGGATTATCCATTACAATTAATTGAACTGGTAGCCCAGGACTGGGCAGCAGTGGGCATGGAAACAATACTCCGCCAAGCAGACGACCAGTTTAGACGACAGAAATGTTTGGCCGCAGACCATGATTGTACCTGCTGGAATGCTGATGTTATTGAGGAAATAGCCATTTACATGCCATGGACCACCAAATGGAATCCTAACGGTCAATTGTATTATGCAGTTGATTGGTGGAATTGGTTTTATTCCGGTGGTAAAAACGGTGTTGAGCCACCGGATATTTGGAAGAAACAGTTTAACCGTATGGTGCAGTGGTACTTTGCCAAAACTCGCGAAGAGTATGAACAATATGGCTATGATGTATGGAACTTTTTTAGCCAGCAAATAGTGACGATCGGAACTGTAGGGTACTCTCCTTTGCCAGTAGTAGCAAAGAATGGTTTGATGAATCTTCAGGAACACAGAAAGATGGGATATGGGTTGGGATGGGCCAAGACCTTCTTTCCTCAAATGTATTACTGGGATAAACCTGAACTCCACTTGTAATTTTAGCACATAAGCAATGAAGATAGTTAGATATATAGTCAAACGGTTGTTATGGGGTGTATTGGTTTTGATATTTGTATCCTTCTTCAGCTTTCTGGTTATCCAGCTTCCACCCGGAGATTATTTAACTGTTTATCTGGCCAACCTTGAGAGTCAGGGAATGACCGTTGACGAAAACTCCATGATCGCCCTTCGCCAGGCTTACGGTTTTGATCAGCCGTTCATCGTCCAGTATGCGAAGTGGGCAGCCAAATTTATTCAGGGGGATATGGGTGTTTCGTTTACGTATACCGATAGAGTTAGCACGATCATTATGCAGCGCTTGCCCATGACACTGGTGATTTCATTTTCATCACTGCTCATTATTTATTGTATCGCGATACCTGTTGGAATTTATTCTGCACGAAATCAATACTCCATTGGAGATTTTGCTTTTGCCTTTTTGGGATTTATTGGAATGGCTATTCCCGGGTTCTTGCTGGCACTTATATTCATGTGGCTGGCATATGAAGGATTTGGCATTAGTATAGGGGGACTTCAGTCACCGTATTTTATGGATCAGCCTATGTCCTGGGCAAAATTTGTTGATCTTTTAAAACACTTGCCAGTTCCGGTTATGGTTATCTCCATGGCCGGCACTGCAGCACTCATCCGAACGATGCGGGCAAGTTTACTGGATGAACTCAACAATCAATACGTTACCACAGCAAGGGCTAAAGGCCTAGAAGAAAGTAAACTAATTTATAAATACCCGGTTCGTTCCGCTATGAATCCAATCATCAGCTCCGGTGGATGGCTATTGCCAGAATTGTTTTCAGGTGAAACAATTGTGTCCATTGTATTGGGGTTGCCTACGATCGGGCCATTGCTTTATCGTGCACTGCTGGGGCAGGACATGTTTTTGGCAGCGGGCTGCATCATGATCCTAAGCGCATTAATCATCATCGGATTGCTGATCTCCGATCTTATTCTTGCACTGACCGATCCACGTATTCGACTGAGTTAATTGCAATGACCATGCGCATTTTTAATAGGTTTAGAAAAAAGAAAGAGGCAACTGTGGTTGGTTATAATCCTCTTTACTCTGCATCACAATGGTCGCTTATCTGGTTAAAGTTCAAAGACCATAAACTGGCACTGATTGGATTTGTCGTGTTGGCTTTTTTATATACCTGTATACTGTTTGCTCCCATCATTGCACCCTATGGTGCATGGACAGACTCTAAAAAGATCTATGCACCTCCAACGAAAATCCGATTCGTGCATGAAGGGAAACTTCAACGTCCCTTCATTTATAAGATGATCATGCGCGTGGACAAAGAAACTTTTGAGCGCACGTTTGAACCTGATCAAACCAAAGCTTACCCAATTCAATTTTTTGTTAGGGGCGTTGAGTACCGATGGCTCGGTTTTATTCCGGGAAACATTCATCTTTTTGGTGTTGATCCCGAAGTTCAGATAAACCTGATGGGTACAGATATTCTGGGGCGTGATTGTTTTTCCCGTAATATTTCAGGTCTTCAAATTTCACTAACCGTAGGGCTGTTAGGTGTTATTATTACATTCATCCTTGGCTGTATTATCGGTGGAATATCAGGTTACTACGGAGGTTGGGTTGATTTAGTCGTACAGCGATTGGTCGAGTTCATTTCCAGCATTCCCACCATACCCATGTGGATGGCGCTGGGGGCAGTAATCCCTTCCGACTGGAGCAACCTTAAAGTTTATTTTGCCATCACCTTGATACTCGCACTCCGAAGCTGGACACGTCTGGCCAGGCAGGTGAGATCAAAATTGTTGCAGCTACGCGAAGCTGATTATGTGAAGGCAGCAATCGTATCAGGAACAACTAACTGGAAAATAATTACCACCCATTTATTGCCGGGATTTATGAGTTATCTCATAGTGAGCTTAACACTCGAAATCCCTAAAATGATTCTCGGAGAAACAACCTTGAGTTTTCTGGGCCTGGGACTTAGAGCGCCTACGGTAAGCTTGGGGGTGTTACTGCAAGATGCCCAAAACCTTGCTGCAATTTCTGCCTATCCGTGGCTTATGATGACCGCGCTTTTTATAATCATAGCGGTAGTGGCTTTCAATTTTGTTGGCGATGGCTTGCGCGATGCTGCTGATCCTTATAAAGACTGATGTTATGAATGAAAGCAATCCATTACTCAGTGTAAAAAACCTTCAAGTAGGGTTTAACATGCGTCAGGGTTTTGTGAATGCCGTGAACGGTGTCTCTTTCAATTTACATAAAGGAAAAATTCTCGCACTGGTAGGCGAAAGCGGAAGCGGTAAAAGTGTTACAGCCCGTGCGATATTAAGAATTGAGTCACCGGGTAAAATTACTGATGGTACTATTGAATTTAATTCACCACATCACGGCCTGGTGAACATTCACGAGTTGAACCCTGGAGGCAAGCAGATCAGATCCATTCGCTGGAAGGAGATCTCTATGATTTTTCAAGAACCGATGACTTCTTTTGGTCCGATGCACCCATTGGGAAATCAAATCGCTGAAGCATTGATTTTACACAATCATATTAGTGAAAAGGAAGCAAACGAAAGGGCCGTTGAAAGTCTCAGGCAGGTGGGTATGCCGCGGCCTGAAATGGTAATGAAACAATACCCTCATCAGATCAGTGGCGGAATGCGGCAACGCGCCATGATTGCCATGGCGCTGATATGTGATCCGGAAATCTTAATTGCCGATGAACCTACCACCGCGCTTGATGTTTCCACGGAAGCCCAGATCATAAAAATTGTAAAAGAGAATCAGGAAAAACTGGGAACATCTATTTTGTATATCTCTCATAATCTTGGGGTGGTGTCCAATGTGGCCGATGAAGTGGCTGTGATGTATCTGGGAGAAATTGTCGAGCACGCAACGGTATCAGAATTGTTCACTTCACCAAAACATCCTTATACTGAGGCATTACTCAACGCTATCCCAAGGGTTGATACCGACTATAAAAATCAGACACTTAAAGTTTTAAGAGGAAGTATTCCTGATCCCTACAGCCATCCCAAAGGGTGCAAGTTTCATACACGATGCCCTCACTTTATGAAGGATACGTGTGATGTTGTTAAACCAGCATTGAAAGAGATTGAGCGAAGTAGATCGGTGGCATGTCATTTATATAATCCCTAAACAATCACTGTAACAATGGATCAATCAGAAAAGAAACTGATGCTGGAAGTAAAGGATTTGTGCAAACACTTTCCCGTGCAAGGTGGATTTTTCGATAGGTCGGAGGGTATTGTTAAGGCGGTAGATGGTGTAAGTTTTGAAGTATATCAAGGAACAACATTTGGACTGGTATGAGAAAGCGGATGCGGTAAAACAACCGCAGGAAGAATGATCGTAAAACTGATTGAACCGACATCGGGCTCTATTGTGTTTCATGATGATGCACAAGGTGAAGTTGACATCACTGCCCTCACTAATGAGGAGATGCGTTCATTGAGAAAGAAAATCCAAATGGTATTTCAAGATCCATATTCCTCACTCGACCCACGAATGACTATTCAGCAAATTGTGGGTGAACCGCTCCGGGCTATGGGCATGGCTACTGATGATGGATATAAGAGTAAGATTTCTGATATGCTTATACAAGCGGGACTAAGTGCTGATTACATGAATCGCTATCCACATGCTTTTAGCGGAGGGCAGCGGCAGCGTGTAGGAATAGCCAGGGCCTTGATTACGAATCCTCGCCTTGTTATTGCTGACGAACCCGTTTCATCGCTGGATGTATCCGTGCAGGCTCAGATTATGAATCTGTTGAAGGAACTTCAAAAGACGCTCAATCTTACTTACATATTTGTCGCGCACAACCTGAGTGTGGTCAGGTATATGAGCGACTCATTGGCCGTGATGTATGTAGGTCGGATTGTGGAAATCGGAAGGAGTGAAGATATTTTCAATAGCCCTAAACATCCCTATTCCGAAGGACTCATCTCATTGATTCCAAAAACATTTGCTAAAACAAAGCCCGGTAAAATATTGACAGGCTCTATCGCTGATGCTTCGAAACTTCCTTCAGGTTGTTATTTCCATCCGCGATGTGCCTATGCCAAAGACATCTGCAAACAAGAGTACCCACCGTTTCGTGAATTTGAAAATGGACATAAAGCGGCATGTCATTTTGATCTTCAATTGGAAGGAGTAAAACAGGGTGAAAAACAAAACTAAATAGAACACACTTCAGCAACTATTATAAAGACTAAAGAAAAATAATCATGACCAAGCTATTGAATCCGCAGCACCCACGACTATACATTAATGCTGAGAAAATCATAAAGATGAAAGCACAGTTAAAAGACGATAGCTTTTTTCGATTGATGACGGATAGATTGTTAAGCCGGGCCGATGGATTGATCAACGAAGCAACCGTTGAATTTAAAATTACCGGGCCACGGATGTTGAAGAATTGTCAGGAGATTCACTCGCGTGTCACTACACTGTCGCTTGCCTATCATCTTACCGATAATAAAAAGTATGCATCAAGGGCAATAAAGGAATTGGTTGCCGTGGCAGATTATCCTCATTGGAACAAAGATCATTTTCTGGACACTGCCGAATTGATCACTGCATTTGCTATTGGGTATGACTGGCTTTTTCATGTACTATCTCAAACCGAAAAGCTTTCAATCACAACAGCAATGATTGAGAAAGGTATTCAGCCAGGGTTGGGCGAAATTGAAAAAAAAGCTTTTTGGTCAGCGCATAAATACAACTGGAATCAGGTATCCAATGGCGGGCTCATCATCGGGGCATTAGCTATTGCCGATGAGAACCCTGAAGTATGCGACAAGGTATTTGAAGCCACAGTAAAAAATCTGCCCATCGCTTTCAACAGTTACGGTAAAGATGGTGGTTGGGAAGGTGGTCCCGATTACTGGAACTATACTACGTGGTATAGTGTGTTGTTGGTAGATGCTTTACTAACCAACACAGAAAATGATTTTGGACTTTCAGCAACTCCTGGCTTTGATAAAACAGGACTCTTCCCTATATACAACTGCGGAACCAGTGGCAAGCAGTTTACGTTTGCCGATGGTGATGCCGATGATGTGCATAAGGCTTATCCCACATTGTTCTGGTTGGGAAGTCATTTTAAACTCGATGCCAGCATCAATGAAAATCACCGGTTACTTAAAATATCAATAGATAAGAATCTTCACTTTGATGCCTTTAATCTGGTTTGGTATGTGCCTGCGGTTACCAATGCAGCACCACTCCCGACAAGCAGATTGTTCAGTGGTATTGACGCAGGCTACATGCGAAAAGCCTGGGATCAACAATCACTTTCCATTGCATTCAAAGGCGGATATAACCTGGCGGATCACGCGCACCTTGATATGGGAACATTTGTTCTTGACTATGGTGGTGTGCGTTGGGCCTCCGATTTAGGTCGTGATAATTACGACTTACCACTTTACTTCCAACGCATTGCGGGCGGTGGCCGATGGAGATATTTTAGATTGAATACCCATTCGCACAGCACACTGGTGTTGAATAATGACAACCAGCGTGCCGATGCCAAAGCAAAAATTGTTCAGTTTGTTCCCGATCAGGAAGCGGTGGTGGATCTTTCAGAGGCGTATGCTTTCTATGCCAATTCAGTGCTGCGAAAATTTACACTTACTCACGATGGTGGTGTAGTGATTAGCGATAAGGTAGCTGGAAACATAACGTTAAAATCAGTTCAATGGCAAATGCTCACTACCGCCAAAGTTGTTGCCTATGGCAACAAGGCCACACTTAGTATTGCAGGTAAAAAAATGTATGCGACTATTCTTGATCCGCCTCATGCTGTGTTTCATGTTATCTCCGCTGAGCAGACGAACCCTGAGATGCGCAACGAAGGACACAAGCTCTTGTGCTCAAATATTAATATAGCCGAAGAACTAACATGTGAAATTGTTATACAATTTTCTACACATGCTCAGTAATACCAGACAATGACAATAAACACTTTATTGTAAATATCATGATATGAAAACATTACTAAGCCTGTCATTTCTTTTCCTGAGTATTATCATCGGTAGTCATGCCCAGGAAATTAGTCCATACTTGTTTGGTCAAAACCATTGGATGGATAGAAGTGATGAAGGAACTCGCCCCGGCTATGTGTATATGCTATGGCCAAAGGTTAAAGAAAGTGGTATAAAAACAGTTAGGATTGGAGGCGGAGGTTATGAACGTAAATTACCAGAGCGCGTGAAACTCACAGGCATCATTGATTCAATTCAACGGATTGGTGCGGAACCTATATTACAGGTCCCCAGTCATTATACAGCAAAGGAAGCAGGAGAGCTTGTTACCTATTTTAATCACAATCCCAAAAGGAAACCCATCCGATTCTGGTCTATTGGCAATGAACCACTGCTTCGGGTTCGCCACGATAGGGAAGCCATGATTAAGAAACTGGATGAGGTGCATAAATACCTGACCTTGCTTGCACCTGCCATGAAAGATGCCGATCCCACTATTAAAATCCTGGTGTTTGATGGAGAAGGACTTCCAGTTGGAAATACAGAAAAACTAAACTACGAAGCATACGAGACTCTTTGCGGAGGACGGCTTGATATCACCGGTAAGGATAAGAAAGGACGATGGATGGTTGATGGAATCAACTTCCATCTTTATCCCAACCGACTGGATTATGGTAGGAACGATGTTATTTTCTCTTCCACATTCATGGTCAGGCAAGCAACAAAACAGGTATTGGATTTAATTGAAAGGTCAAACAAAAAACATGGACGTACAGGACAAGCGCGATTAATGTGGGGACTGACAGAGATTAATGTGAATGCGGGTAACCCGGACAGAGAAATATCCGGTGTTGGTTGCCCATCATTTATTGGTGGTCAGTTTATCGCTGAGATTTATGGGATCGGTATGGAAAACGGGGCATTGACTGTAGCACCGTGGTGCATCAGCGAAACGGACAGAGTCAGAACCGATTTTGGATACCTGGGCTTACCTACAGAATTCTATCCCCGCTCAAGTTACTATCACACACAAATGATGGCGATGAATATGAAAGGATCTTTTCTTCCCACTACCAGCAGTAACTCCTATGTGCTTACTATAGGGTCCTGGAGTGAAGATGAAATTTGTGTCATGATTTTAAACCGTGACCTGCACAACGATTTTGAATTTGATCTCATTCTAAACAAAATGCAAGAGTCCAACAAGCCCTTAATTGTACGAGCCGATATGGATGTGGATAAAAACATTACTGGCAGCATACCCAATCAAACTACCATGCTGTATGTGTTATCAAAATCCGGAGAAATCAAAAAGCAATACACCTACGGAGTTACACATAATTTAAAAAATTTGCCACCTGGAGTAAAATAGCGTACACCAAGAACAAACAGTCATGAAAAATATCTTGCTATCATTTTTACTTTTATTAAGCATCACACAATCTGCAAATTCTCAGAAGATAAGTCCCTGGCTTTTTGGACAAAACCATTGGATAGGAGATGAGGATGAAGATGGCCGTCCGGGATACATTCATTTGCTCTGGCCTAAAATTGGTGAAAGCGGAATTAAAATGGTTCGAATCGGTGGGAATAACTATAATAATAGAAACCATCCTATCTTTCATCCCGACAGAAAAAGATTGAATTCCATATTGGATTCCATCCGTTCCATTGGTGCCGAACCATACTTTCAAATTCCTTCAGGCAAAGGTGACACGCGAGATCTAACGGTAGAAGAAGTTGTTAAATTAGTTAAAGAGTATAAATACGTCAATGGTAAAGGGATTCGGTTCTATTGTATTGGAAATGAACCGCTACTTCATGATCGTCAGAACATTCAGAAAGTGTATGACTATGTAAAAAAGCTCGCCCCCGCGATGAAGGCAGCCGATCCAACTATCAAAATTTTCATATTTGAAGAGTGCGATCTTTTTGAAGACCAGCACCGAAGAGTCATAGGAGGAGATCTTGACCTGACAGGAAAAGATAAAAACGGAAATTGGATGGTTGATGGAATCACATTCCACCGTTATCCCGGAGCGAGAGATCGCGATCAGGTAGTTTTTGGTGGCCCAAACGATGTTCGTTTTAAAACAAAAATGCTGATGGAGATGATGGATAAGGCAAACAAGAAGCATGGGCGTAAGTCGGCCGAAAAATTACTCTGGGGATTGACGGAATTTAATGTGACTACCTCAAATCCAGACCGTGAGGTAGCGGGCATTGGCAACACTTCGTTTCTTGCCGGACAATTTATTGCAGAGATTTATGGAATCGGAATGGAGTACGGAGCCTTTACCATGAACCCCTGGTGTATAAGTGAAACCGATCAGTTGAAAACCGATTTTGGATTTCTTGGGGCTCCGATGGATTTTCTTCCCCGATCAAGTTACTACCATACCCAGTTGATGGCTACGAATATGAAAGGCTCTTTTTTGCCTACTACAAGCAGTAATTCATATGTCCATTCAATTGCATCCATAAGTGATGATGAAATTTGTGTTATGATTTTAAACCGAGACAAGTATAATAACTTTGATTTCGATCTCATGCTGAGTAAGGATAAGTTTTCGCGTAAGGGTTTGGCGGTACATATCGATATAGGACTGGACAAAATCATCACCGGCAACATACCCAATCAAACCACCATGTTGTTTGTTCTATCAAAAACCGGTGAAATTAAAAAACAATACATGTACGGAATTTCACATAACCTGAAAAATTTACCGCCAGAAGTACGGTAATAGCGCTGCGGCTTACATGTAAGATGAAGCTTCAGCAGATATCTTTGAGTATCTGAAGACATAAACTAGAAATGCGAAATTTCTTCGTGCTTAAACGCTTTGCTGATTATAGTCTGCATTACAAACTATTTGCGATTGCTACTCCAATTATTGTTCAGAATTTGGTGATCTACCTGCAACTGCAAGTAGACATGGCGATGCTGGGACATGCGAATACACTTTACCTCTCAGCCGTGGGAAACGTGATGTTTCCCTACAACATTGTTATTGCTTTTATGACCGCCCTGAGCACCGGTGTGACGGTTCTCAGTTCATATAGCTTTGGGGGCAGGGCAATCAAGAGCGCACAACGCTATGCTGAAGTTTCATTCTTTTTCAACTTCCTGGTAGCGATTCCGCTATTCCTCACCTTGTATTTGTTTGCCGATGCAATGATGACATGGATGGGCACCACCGCTCAAATCAATGTGTACGGAACAGTGTTCATGCGATCGGTGTCTTTCTCTGTTCTCTTCTTAGGAGTATCACTTTCCATCACGGCTATTTTGCTAGGTTCAGGAAAAACTTTGTACCTGATGGTTGCTGCTATCATTAGTACAGTTGCCAACATCTTTTTTGACTGGGTACTTATTTATGGCCACATGGGTTTCCCTAACTTGGGTATACAAGGTGCAGGCCTGGCTACATCCATAGCCAACTTTCTGGCTATGGCTTATTTGATCATCGTACTGCTGTCTTCAAGACGACTTCCCGTTAAGCCTACCTTCAAAGGAGTATTCAACCCGCGATGGAGCATACAAAAAAGAAGTACAAAGGTTGGACTTCCTTTTGGCCTCGAAGCGATATTCTGGTCGTTCGGTCAAATCATTATGGTGAAGATGGTGAATGGTGTAGATGAAATTGCCGTGGGAATGTATGTACTGATTGTGCGCATACAAGCGGTAACATTTTTTTTCTACCTGGGCATTGCACGTGCCACCATGATTCTGGTAGGGCAGGAGATGGGCGCTAACAATCCCAGACAAGCATTTCATGTGGCGTATCTAAGTTTAAAATATGCGCTGGCAACCTGTGCCGTAGCTTCAATTACCTTTCTGATTTTCCCTGAACAAATACTATCCATCTTTTCTTCCGATCAGCAGTTAATCAAACGATCAGTACCCCTGTTGAACATTATCTCTTTTACTATTTTTCCTGTAGCCGTGAATGTGGTGATGGGAAATGCTATACGTGGCTTGAAAGATACCCGATGGATGTTTTTCACTCAGACATTAGGAACAATATTCGTAATTTCAGTATCAGCCATACTGTTATTTGTTTTTGATCTGGGTTTAAAAGGTATTTTGATAACGGTCTTGTTAGATGAGGTGATCAGGGCCATTTTAAATCATTGGCGCTTTAGAAGTCAGGTAAAATAGCTGTATGAGATTATGCTTGTAAAAAATTTGCAAAAACGATTTAATAGTTAAAAAACCAAAATCAACGAAGCATAGCACCAGACCAGTACGTGTAACGGCTTTGAGTTGCCAGTCATACGAAACACTAAACTATATATAACTAGTAACAACAGGAGCGGGTACTCTGTGCCCCTGGTAAGCCTGGCGGTGGTTATACCTTTACAGAAGGCTCAGCTGTGGATAAGGAAGGAAATGTTTCCTTTACCGATCAGCCTAAAAACAGAATCATCAAATGCTCAGTCGCCACCAAAAAAGCTACTGTATTTCTTGACAGAACTGCCAATGGCGGTGAGGGTGCAGGTCGCTCAAAGAGAGTTATTTTCAAAATTAATCTACAGCTATTGCTTGACCCTTCACGCTTTATTCTAACTCCTTAAGAACAGCCAGTAGCAGGGAACCTTTTAATCGCTTCTTATAATCCGGGTTGATGTGTTCGAATAGAATTTCTCCTAAAGGATTTATGACAAATACAGCTGGTACAGGTAGTACGTTTGTATTTTGTCCCGCAGAAGCTTTACTCAGTTTTTCCGTGTATTGCTCAGGAGCCTGAAATGCCAAACCAAATCCTTTCGATGCTTCTGTATGATTGTCACTTAACAAGAGATAATTTAATTTATTTTTTGATATTGAAGCCTCTAAACTTTCGGGTGAATCGGGACTAATAGCAATGATTTGATAGCCTGCTTTGATAATATCAGGTTCAATGGTTTGAAGTTCGGATAAGTGAAGGTTACAATAGGGACACCAGCCACCTCTGTAAAATATTATGACACTTTGCTTCCGGGCAGCAAGTTCGAGCAAGTTTACTTCTCTACCTGATACATCTGACAAGGTAATGTCTGGAATTTTCTCGCCTATCAGAAGAGGTGAGATATCGGTTGGCTCTGTAGCTATTTCAGCTTGGGAAAATAACATGGTGGTAATTCCAGTAAATACCAACGTAATAAAAAAGCTTTTCATCATCGAAGTTGTTAAAAGTTAGTGTTGACCCAAGTCAATAGCACCAGATCAGTGTGCGTAAGGCTTTGAGCGGCTAGTCATACGGAACACTAAACTATATATAACTAGTAACAACATGAGCGGGTCACCATGTGTGTTTACGAAAACGATGTAGTAGATAAATGTCTCACACCTCCTTAGGGGCATTCCGTTTTTCTCTAGCTTAACTTCATAATTAAATCAGTCTCGTTTAAAACCACATTCCAAAAACAAAGACATGAAAAGAAGTACATTTTTAAGAAACTCAGGCGGCCTCGCAGGATTGGCTTTGACTGGCCTGGCAATAAATCCAGCCGAATCGGCTTCCAGACCAGCAGATTTGAAGATAACAGACATACGTGGATGTACCGTTCGAGCAGGCGGGGAGAACTATCCTATCATTAAGATCTACACCAACCAGGATGTCTATGGACTCGGAGAGGTTCGGGACAGCGGACGCCTCAGCCAGGCTTTGATTTATAAATCATATCTTGTCGGTCAGGATCCACTTAACATCGAAGGCATTCTAAAGCGAATAAAACCCCTGGCAGGACAAAGCCGAAACGGTGGAGGATATAGTGCAATAGACATGGCGTTGTGTGATATTGCCGGAAAGGTTCTTGGCATTCCGGCATACAGGCTGTTCGGATCAAAACGCCGAAGCAAGATTACCGCCTATTGCGACACCCCATCCGAATCTGATATTGAAGTCTATAAGTCACTAATGAAAAAGCGACTTGATATGGGATTCACACACTATAAAATGGATCTGCAGAAACGACTCTATCAGCATAAGCCAGGCGCTCTCAGTGGTCAGTCACCTACCGACAAAGGATTCGAATACATGGGTGAATTTGTTGCGGCCGTAAGGAATGTGATTGGATATGATAAAGTGCTCGGCGCAGACCACTTCGGATACCTGAATGTTGACGACGGTATTCGTCTCGGCAAGGCTATGGAAAAATACAGCCTGGCATATATTGAGGATGTTATTAACTGGGACAGGACCAACTCCATGGAACTTAACAAGATGATCACCGAGGGCTCCCCAACCCCGACGCTGAACGGCGAAGACCTCTTCGGATTTGAGGCATTCAGACCATGGATCGAAAATCATGCTGTTGACATTATTCATCCTGATATGGAGACGTCAGGGGGTATTATTGAAACGAAAAAGATTGCCGACTACGCTAATATGTTCGGAATTCCGGTCATGTTCCATTTTGCAGGATCTCCCGTTGGCTGCGTGGCAAGTCTTCATTGTGCCTGTCTGGTTGATGATTTCATTAGTATGGAGAATCATGCCGTTGATACCCCCTGGTGGGGTGACCTTGTCAAGGGGATTGATAAACCGATTATCAACAAAGGAGAATACACCGTTCCGGAAAAACCAGGACTTGGCATCGAGTTGAACGATGACGTTGTGAAAGAACACCTGATTATTCCAGGTTATTTCGAGCCGACACCTCAATTCGATAAACCTATGGTTGGCACACATTTCGGTATTCCCGTTGATGCCATAAAAAAATAGCCGCTCATACCGATTAATTCATAGCCTGCCACTTCCTGGTGGTAGTGCTATGAGTTATAGTTTCAGGAAAAAATATCAACTACTATTCGCCCGTACATGGTATACCGTTTGCACTGAGTGCACTCGAAAAATTGACTTAGAACATGTACAATAACGCTGAGCCTTGTTTCATCTACAGCAATAGCACGCCGGTTATCAATTATCATCTTACAACGGTAACGATAAGCAATGCGAAAAAATACGGGTAACCCGGCCTTCCGTTTTTTAAATCTGAAGTAAATATTCACTCGCCTTATCAGAACCCCACACGCTACGAAAACGATGTCGTAGATAAAGAGTTCATAAATCGACCCTGACGTTTATATTTTGGTTAAGTTCATGTTGCCAGATTTTCGAAACATAACAAGCAAGAAAACACGTGGCGATTGAGCAGTACTTTTTTCTTAAAATACTTTTAAAGATCGTAGACCGTACGAGCAGCTGGTCATCTCAAATCGTCATAGCGTCACGACAACATCTCATGTTAACCACACATAAAAAATGGCCCGAAAAAAGATAGAAGACCTGGAAAAGGAAGAGATACTTGAACAATTCCATGAGCTTAAGGATCAGTTAAACAGGAAAAAAAGTCAACTTCTGAAAACACGCGTCAAACTGCTTTCCGCTCAGGAAAAGGTGGGAAAAATGAAAGCAAGAATCAAGTATCAGCGCGATCGTATAATTGAGCTCTACAGGGAAATTCCTCAACTTAACTCCGTAGAACAATAGGCTATCTGCCAATCAAAAAAGCAACAGTGGTACCGCACACATTGAGTCATTTAAGGAAAGTAACTTCTGTTTTTCAAATTGCCTTCCAAAATGGCGCGACTTTTATTATTTATTATAAAGTTCCGTGTCTGGTAAACATAACGAATCACCAACCATTCGTACAGCTGCAAACAGTTTATTACGGCGTATAGACCAGCGTTGCGAAAACGATGTAGCAGATAAAGTACTTTCAAAACGTCAGATCAATTTTACTTTCGCTTAAGTTTATTGTGTTGAAGAAAATCTTCAACACAATCAGAACCCCTAATACCTTACGCTATGAAAAAAAAAATCACCTTGCTCTGCGTTGTTTTGATCTCATTCGGATTCTATTCCTGTAATGACTTAATGTCCTCTGAATCTAACGGTCAAAATAAAAATTCGCTGGAATTAGATTTTCAAAAGTCAAAAGCCATTGATAAGAAAGGCATCGTTGCACCAAACGCGCAATTGATAAAACTAGGAAGTGGTTTTGGCTTTACAGAAGGACCAGCTGTTGACAAACATGGCAATATTTTCTTTACCGATCAGCCCAACAACAAAATAGTGAAGTGGGCAGCAAATAACGGAGCGTTGACGACATTTTTATCAAATTCCGGGCGTTCTAATGGAACGTACTTCGATGCTGCAGGAAACCTCATCGCCTGTGCAGATATGAATGGTGAGATCTGGAGTATAGATAAAAACGGTAATCATACGGTACTCGTTGACAATTACAATGGTAATCTGTTAAATGGGCCAAATGATTTATGGATTAACCCAGTCAATGGCGGCATCTATGTCACGGACCCGCTGTATGTAAGGGGCTATTGGGATCCTGCAGATCCACGTCGTAGTGGATCGCAACAAGGAGGCGCACATCTGTATTACCTTAGCCCAGACCGGACTTCATTCACCAGAGTTGACGAAGACTTGATAGTACCAAATGGAATTGTCGGTTCGCCTGATGGCAAAAAGTTATACGTTGGGCATATTGAACCCGAGGAAACTTATGTCTATGACATCAATTCGGATGGCACCCTTTCCAACAGACAACTTTTTTGCTCAATGAGGACTGACGGCATGACAATAGATCAATTGGGCAATGTCTACCTAACTAATGAAAGAGGAGTTACTGCCTTTAACAAAAACGGAGTTGAAATCGCCAATATTCCAACAGGCGAAGGCTGGACAGCCAACGTCGTATTTGGCGGTGAAAACGGAAAGACATTATTCATTACCGCCTTAGGTTCGGTATACGGAATAAAAATGAACGTAAAGGGTGTGGTGAAATAAAGGTACTACCCAAGTTTTTACTTCAGAAATTTACACGCTCCAAAAACCTGAAGCTGCCACAGCTGATCCTTAAAAGGTTCCAATAGTGACAGATCTACTTCAGGCTTTTGGAGCGTCATATTTAAACCCATTAACAATCCGGAAATCGATCCTTCTCAAAACAGCTATTTAATCTATTACCTAAATGAAAAAACAAAATGGCGATTATATTTGGAAACAGCTGCTACTAAGCGGAACTTCTCGTCCATGAAATTCTTACATCTGATTATCCTTTTCGTTTTAGGCGCAACCGCGACGAATGCCATTGGCCAAAAACTCTCTGATCCGATTCTACTATGGCCAGAAGGTGCTCCTGGCGCAACCGGTTCTTCAGACGAAGACAAGCCAGCGATTATACCATTTGTCCCCGATGCGTCAAAGCGTAATGGCGCTGCAGTACTTGTTGTGCCGGGAGGAGGGTTCGCAACCCGCGCTGTAGATCACGAAGGTGTATTGGTCGCACAATGGTTCAAAAATCATGGTATTACTGCTTTTCTGCTGCGCTACCGGATTAGACCACTATATGGTCGCAATGATTGGGTTAAGGATGGGCAACGAGGCATTCAATTTATCCGTGCCCATGCGCACGAGTATCAAATTTCTACCGATCGCATTGGTGCTATAGGTTTTTCAGCCGGGGCTAACCTGATTGCAGATATGGCATTTTTTCCTCTTCCCGGAAAAGCAGATGCAAAAGATCCGTTGGATCGGATTCCGACACAAATTAATTATATGATTCTGGCATATGGGTCTCTACAAATGCCCGCAAATATCGATTCGATTGCCTTGGACAATTTGCCTCCCACTTTTATGTATGGAACAGCGGAAGACGCCGGTAGTATGCAAGGTATGGTGGGATTATACACCAGCCTGTTTCAGGCAAACGTGCCGGTAGAAGCACATTTCTTTCGCAACGGAGAGCATGGATCCGGCTTTGCACTCGGCGATCCGATTTTAGGAACATGGCCAACCCTGATGCATAACTGGTTGGTTGCGGGCGGATTTCTTACAAACAAACCTCAACATGTATTGTCTGGCGTTGTCAGATTGGACGGCAAACCTCTGTTAAAAGGGTTGGTGATATTGACTCCTGTGGACCAGCCAACAGCTCCAACGGTAGTTGCTTATGTTCACAATACCGGAACCGGTGAGCTCGGCCGATTCTCTGTGCCCGGCAATCAAGGACCTATACCCGGTACGTATCGGGTAGAGGTCCGGCAAGATGCTATACGCTGGACCAGTAATTCACGCGACCCATTCATGATTCGTATGATGGCTAAACAGCGTGAAAATACACTCACGGATGGGGACATTAAAGAGTGGGGGACCTACCTTAGAAAACGCGACTTATCTCCCAGCATCTACGATCAACGCGTATTTCCCCACCAGCACCCAGGCGATAAAAGTGACTATACTATGGAGATTAAAGAAGGGGCTGATCTTTTGATTGAAGTATTCAGTAAGTAAGACAAGAAATGAATTTGATATGGGAACACTAAAAGGTAAAAATGCTTTTGTAACAGGCACTTCTCAGGGTATTGGGTCGGCTATTGCCGACACGCTGATTCAAGCAGGCTGCAATATCTGTATGCACTATTTTAGTTCGGAAGCCGAACCAAACAGACACCAGAAGAATGCAGAAGCAAATCAACAAAAAGCAGTATGTGTTCAAGGAGACTTAACCAAAGAAGCAGACGTTGTCAGGTGTGTAAAGACAGGCGTTGATATGTTGGGTTCGTTTGATATCCTCATTAACAATTCAGGATCGCTCGTAAGCCGCAGCACAATCGAAGACATAACTTCCGAGTATTGGAAAACACTGATCGATATTAATCTTACCTCGATGATGCTGATCACAAAAGAAATACTTCCTTACCTGAATCGGTTGGAGGGAGCAAGTATTGTAAATGTCGCATCATTAGCCGGCCGAATGGGTGGACATGCCGGATCCCTGGTCTACTCAACTTGCAAAGGTGCCGTGTTGACATGGACACGTTCATTGGCGAAAGAGGTAGGTGTACGCGGCATCCGCGTTAATGCAGTAGCGCCGGGGTTTATTGGTGGCACACGCTTTCACGAGACGCATACCACAAAGGAGTCTGCCATGAAGACCATTGCAACCATCCCGCTCGGGCGCGCCGGAAATCCCTACGATGTTGCACGCGCGGTTGCCTTTCTTGCTTCCGAGTATGACGGGTTCATCACCGGTGAGACCCTGGATATTAATGGCGGAGTTTATAGTGCTTAAGGCTGAAGCACGAGCGAGAAAAGAATGACCGCCAATGGTCCCGTATTTTATTTCAATGGTTCATAAAACACCAATTTATTTTGCCTTTTTGGCGGACTTTCTGAACAATTGGCTAATGCAAGTATGCGGACGCCAAGTAAAAAATAAGCCGTAAAGGCAAATAAAAGCGATATTTTCCTGCCTTTGTTTGGTCATTTACAAAGCCGGATTTGCAGAAATACTTAATTGCACTACTTTTACAAAGTGTGGCAATGATCCTAAAAAGCCCACTAACAAATGCATGGACCCAACAAAGCTTGAGAAAATAATCAATTCAATATTCGACGTACTGAACGATGACATTGCCAGCTACCAAAATAGTCCTGACGACTGGAAAATCTCCGAAGGCAATGTAGCTATCTGTATGATTACAGAAGATGGCAGAATCTACGGGAAGTTATATGGAAATGATAAGCTCAGGCAACGCAAATTTTTCCGTGTCGCCTGGCTGAAAGCAAGTCAGGTATGGATCACTGGACACAAGACGGGAGAATATGAAAAGATTGTATTTGGCGGCAACATGAACCCCGAGGATTCTCCCATAGAACTGCCAGACCTCATCGGCTGGGTAGGCGGCCAACCCATTCAACTTGACAGTGCGACTACGCTTGCCGTTGGGTTCAGTGGGTTCAGGGGGTTTAACGATATTGACATTGTTCAGAAAGCTGTTCAGAAAGTAATGCTAACCTATGCAACCATCGTATGAATAGTACCATTCAGCCCGTAACCTATTCTTTTTTATACGCGCTTTTCCCTTTGGCAATAACCTGCCTTCAGCATTGCGCTGCGTCCGCACAATCTCTTTCTCCTTATACCGACGTACAATACACACAGGGAAGACAAGTCATCCCCGGCTTGATACAGTGTGAATATTTTGATTTTGGCGGAGAGGGAATTGCCTACCACGATTCGGATTCCCCTAACAGGGGGAGCGGTGGCCTAAACAAAGGATCTGATTATGTCAGCACTTTCCGAAAGAATGAAGCCGTGGATATTTCATTCACCAAATTTTATAACAGTGCTGATAATTCGGTATACAACCTCGTTCAGCCCAGGGAAAATCAGCTCTACGTTGGCTGGACTGAGCCCGGCGAATGGATAAAATATACGGTGGAGGTAAAAGAGTCAGGTACCTACCAGGTTGGGATTATGTACACGGCTAATGACAACGGCCAGATTTCCCTGGCATCCAATGGTAAAGACATTTCCGGCTTGCTGAACATTACTTCAACATTTCATCCGGCTGATTCCGTGAAGTGGCGACAGTGGCATCATTGGAATTATATAAAAAACCTGGGTGAAATTCAACTGAAAAGCGGCGTCCAGGTGATCACGCTGCATACCGTTACCAGGGGACAAATGAATTATGATTACCTGGACTTCAAACTTAAAAAGAAAGAATAGTTCCGAAATTACAGGCAAACAAAGAGCCTGCTGAGAATATATTAAACAGTTAAATATCCAAAACAATTTAGTCATGCCATACAACTCAAATGAACAGCGTTATCAAAAAATGGAATATCGAAGATGTGGTAATAGTGGCCTGAAACTTCCCGCTATATCACTGGGCCTGTGGCATAACTTTGGCCATATCGATGTACTGGAAAATGCGCGCAATATCCTGCGACTCGCGTTCGACAGTGGCATTACCCATTTTGATTTGGCAAATAATTACGGACCGCCGCCCGGCTCAGCAGAAGAAAATTTCGGAAAAATATTCAAGGATGATTTTATCCCGTACCGCGATGAACTGGTTATTTCAACAAAAGCGGGATGGGGAATGTGGCCTGGTCCTTACGGCGACTGGGGATCAAAAAAATATCTGGTGGCAAGTCTTGACCAGAGTTTAAAACGGATGGGCCTCGATTATGTCGACATATTCTATCATCACCGACCAGACCCGGAAACACCATTGGAAGAGACCATGACAGCACTCGATCTGATGGTACGCCAGGGAAAAGCCCTCTATGTCGGAATATCAAGTTACAAACCGAAAGAAGCAGCAGAAGCAATAGCCATCTTAAAGCAATTGGGTACGCCGTGCTTAATTCATCAACCAAAATATTCCATGTTTGAACGCTGGGTGGAAGATGGGTTACTGGATGTGCTGGAAAAAAACAAGGTCGGATGTATTCCATTTTCCCCATTGGCGCAGGGGTTACTTACCAACAAATACCTAAAGGGAATTCCGGCTGGATCAAGGGCTTCCAGCCATCGCGGCAACGGAGCCATTGATGAAGATCAGGTTTCGGATGAGAAGATAAGCAAAGTCCGTCAGTTAAATGTGCTTGCAGAAGAACGGGGACAAAACTTGGCACAAATGGCGCTGGCGTGGATCTTAAAAGACAAGCGTGTCACCTCTGTTCTAATTGGGGTAAGCAGGCCGGATCAGGTAACAGACTCCATTCGCTGCCTTGAAAATTATTCCTTTACGAACGACGAACTCCGTCGGATTGAGGCGATTTTAAATACGTCTAATAAATGAACAGCCTTAAAACCTTTGATCGGAAGTCGCGCGCAGCATGGATTACGTTACCTGTCATTTTGATTTGTCTAACCGCATCTCTGGCATATGCGCAAAAAAAGAAAGACAAAACTCAAAAAGCAGCGGTAATCGCAGGAGTGAATGCGTATTCGTTTAGTGATTTGTTAACGGCTCGTGATAGCCGCAACAAGCAACAAGTGTATACCTTGTTTAATCTACTCGACTGGTGTGCTACTCAAAATATCCGGGCACTTGACCCTACTGCCTATTTCTTCCCAACTTATCCTGAGGTTCCGTCTGACGAATACCTGAAAAAATTCAAAGACAGAGCCGCTGAGCTGGGAATTGTCATCAGTGGCACCGGAATACGAAATAACTTTGCATCACCTGATCCTACAGTTCGAGCTGAGGGTGTTCAGCTAGCCAAGAACTGGATTGTAGCAGCCTCCAAAATGGGTGCGCCAATTGTGCGGGTATTTTCTGGTGAAGTGCCAAAAGGGTATGAAGATAAATGGAAGGAAGTTGCCGGCTGGATGATTGAATGTTACAAGGAGTGCGCGGCGTACGGAGAAAAGTACGGGGTTAAAATTGGCATCCAAAATCATGGCGACATGTTGCAGACAGCGGAGCAATGTATATATGTCCTGGAGGGAGTTAATTCTAAATGGGCCGGGCTTATTGTAGACACAGGGAGTTTCAAAACGGAAGATCCCTATAAGGATATTGCAGCCGTAATTCCCTATGCGATTAACTGGCAAGTCAAAGAAAGTATTTTTGGTATCGGCAGCGAGATACCAACAGATTATAAGCGCCTTGTTCAAATTATTAAGCAAGGTGGTTACAGAGGATATTTACCCGTAGAAACCCTTGCGGTTCGAGGCAAGCCTTACGACCCGTTTGCCCTGGTTCCCGATATGCTGAATGAGCTAAATTCTGCAATCAATGAAGTTTATAAATGATTGCCAATTCCGGCATTGACCGGCTTGAGTACTGGGGTTATAACAGGAGAGAAGCTTCATGGAAGTCTCTAGTACTTAATTGTCCCGGCACAGACTACATAATTTCGTCACCACGATCGGTATTTTTTTAGTAGGTTTAGTTCCCTGTGGATGGACATGCTGTTCCATTCCTTTTAGGTGCAGGATCTTACATAATTCTTCAATCACGATGTTCGATGGTATTAATAAACATTTAAAAAAAAACCGGATTAGTGAAACTACTACTCATTTTTTTGTTTGTTGCCGGCTCCCTGTATTCATGCCGTCAGCATGAAACACTTACTGAAGACCAAAAAATTGCGGACGAAACCAACACGGCCGAATGGCTTGCCTATGGGCGTACGCACTCGGAGCAACGCTTCAGTCCGCTAACCGACATTGACACCAGCAATGTCGCCAGGCTGGCAGTCGACTGGTATTTGGATTTGCCCAACGACAAAGCGTTAGTATCTACCCCGCTGGTTGTGAATGGTGTCTTATATTTTACAGGAACCATGAACCGTATCCGCGCGGTCGATGCCACAAATGGCAAGATGCTTTGGCAGTTTGATCCTGAAGTAGCCAGGCACCTGGGCAAAAACAATAAGCCCGGCTGGACACAAAGCCGGGGAATTTCGTACTACAACGGCAAAATATTTACAGCCACGTGGGAAGGCCGCCTGATTGCCCTCGATGCTAAAACAGGAAAACAACTCTGGTCCGTACTGACGATTGACCCCGATAAAAGAATGAGTATCACGGGTGCGCCAAAAGCATTTGCTGACAAAGTGATCATTGGTAACGGGGGCTCAGAAGCAGCACCCAATAGGGGATACGTAACAGCATATGATGTCGAGACCGGCAAACAGGCATGGCGGTTTTATATTGTGCCCGGCAATCCCGCTGATGGTTTTGAAAATGCCGCTATGGAAATGGCAGCGAAAACCTGGACGGGTGAATGGTGGAAGTACGGAGGTGGCGGCAATGCCTGGCATGGATTCACCTATGACGAAGAACTCAACACACTTTATATTGGTACGGGTAATGGCGGACCGTGGAACCAGAAAGTAAGAAGTGAAAAAGGGGGTGATAATCTGTTCCTATCCTCAATTGTGGCGCTCAATCCGGCAGATGGTTCATACAAATGGCATTACCAAACCACCCCGGGCGACAATTGGGATTTCAATTCCAACATGGACATCGTGCTCAGTACGATCAAAATAAATGGAACTGACACCAAAGTCCTGATGCACGCTCCCAAAAATGGTTTCTTCTATGTGATCAACCGGGAAACAGGCAAACTTATTTCAGCAAAACCTTTTGTGGAAACTACCTGGGCGTCGCGTGTGGACTCCATTACCGGAATACCCGAAATAAATCCTAACGCGCGATACGAAAAGGGCAGTGTCTATATTACGCCTAGCCCACACGGTGCACATAGCTGGCACGCGATGTCCTATAACCCGGTAACGGGATTGGTATACATTCCCGCTATTCACGATGCGGCCATCTATGATGACAGTGAAACCAATCTCGACGACTGGAAAAAAAATCCGGGTAAAGGAGGTATTGCTGTAGGTCTGTCTGATCCTGACTCGTTACCGCGACCGTACCTGGGGTCGCTGATCGCATGGGATCCGGCCACTCAAAAACAAGTCTGGATTGTACCTCATGACGAGTTATGGAATGCAGGAACCCTTACCACAGCTGGTGGGTTAGTCTTTCAGGGAACGGCAACAGGTAAATTTAATGCGTACGATGCTTCGACAGGAAAATTACGTTGGAGCTATGATGCAGGCCTGGGGATTTCAGCCCCGCCCATTACGTACAAAATAAACGGCAAACAGTATATGGCATTGTTAGTGGGTTGGGGTGGTGCTTTTGCGGGTGTCGGTAACAAAAGTTTAGGTTGGGACTATAACCGCCATACCCGAAGATTAATAGTCTTTTCCCTTGAAGGTAAGGCTCAGGTCCCGCCACAGCCACCACCATACTTCCCGCAGCCGATCGCTGACCCTGACTTTACTCCAGACGAAAAGCTTGCTGCAAAAGGATATGATTTGTACTGGAAGTGTTTCAATTGTCATGGTGCCAGGGTAATAGCAAAGGGTATGGCACCGGATCTTAGGGCTTCGCCTATTGTTCACAATCAAGTCGTCTTCAACCGTGTCGTGCGTGAAGGTATTAAAGCTGATATGGGTATGCCGGCGTACAAAGACCTGACCGATGAGGAACTTCGGGCACTAAGGCATTATATCAACACACAAGCCAATGAGTCGCTGAAAGACAAAGGCAGTACAAAAGCGGTAGGCTTCTGATTCAGATTTCATTAAGGATAATGATTTGAGTCTTAGCCGGTCAAACGTCTTCTGGTTCTGGCAATGACTACTTCAGTTTGGTCTTAAAAAACTCCACCGTTCGCTGCCACGCCAGTTCCGCAGCAGCTTTGTCAAAGCGGGGTGTGCTGTCGTTATGGAAACCATGATTCACCTCCGGATACATGAATGCCGTATAGTCCTTGTTGTTCTCCTTAAGTGCCTTTTCATAGGGAGGCCAGCCTTCATTTACGCGTGTGTCTAATCCTGCATAGTGGAGTTGTAACGGTGCCTTGATTTTGGCAACATCTTCCAGGGGAGGTTGACCGCCATAAAACGGGACAGCTGCTCCTAATTCAGGGAGACGCACCGCCATCATGTTCGACACCCATCCACCAAAACAAAATCCAACCACACCCACTTTTCCATTACATTCCTTATGAGCCTTCAAATGTTGAAAAGCAGCGATAAAATCTTCCAGTATTTCATTACGGTCGCGTTTACTTTGCATGGCCCTGCCTTCATCGTCATTACCGGGATAACCTCCCAGGGGTGTGAGTGCATCCGGAGCCAGCGATATAAAGCCGGCCAGCGCAGCTCTCCTCCCAACGTCTTCGATATACGGATTCAGGCCGCGGTTTTCATGCACCACAATAATGCCCGGCAACTTTTTCTTGCCGTCAACCGGCCGGGAAAGCAGCCCACGAATCGATCCGCCTCCCTTCGGAGAATCATAATTTATAAAATCTGACTTCAACCTTGGATCATTGGATTGGATTTGTACAATGTGGTAATTTGGACTGATGAAACTCAGGAGCGACGCCACCGTGATTCCGCCAACCGCATAGGTGGAAAGCTTATCCATAAATAACCGGCGGTCAATCCGATTATGCGCATAGTCATCATAGAGGTCAAATACTTCCTGCTTGATTTCTTCTTTTTTAATTTCTTTCATGACGGTATAATTTTTTCCCTTCTTAAACTCCTGTAGCCATCGTTAATATATTCCTAAATTACCCATGTATCCCGTCTGTTCCAATTAAAATGAGAATTCCATTCGGCTTCGCTTCAACACTATCTGCTAGCGTTGGTCGTTGGATCCCTGTGGGACACGTTAATGGCCGATCCAATCCGATCTTTTCAATCCTCATTTTCCTAAGCGGTGTCTCATCCTTTGATTCCGTCTCCACCTCGCTGTATTTTATTTCAGCGGACGTGACTTCAAGTATGGCTTTATGGAATTAGCAAAAGTCGTTTGAACATTAATGTCAACCGGCTGCCATTTTCAGAAATTGTTGTCCACCAGAATCCGCAATATTTGTCTGATCTTGCGAAAAGTGCTATTTTAGACGCTATTGGCTATTTAAGTGCCTATTTTACAAAAGTCCTGAAATAAATCCAGATCGAAAGTGTCAGCTGATATTTTTTACTCAGATAAACCTGAGACCTCCTCAGCCCAAAACAAAGTAAGGGTTCTCGAGCTGATCCGGAATAAGAAGGAAATTACCCGTGCAGACATCATTAGAATTACACAGTTAAGTGCTCCTACCGTTACCCGGATTATTGAGGCACTTCTGGAGAAAAAAATGATCACGCACGATGAGCTTGGTTCGTCAAAAAAAGGTCGTCCACCGCAAATTATCCGGTTTGATTCCAAGAATAACTATGTGATCGGAATAGATATTGGAGGAACATCTGTCCGGGCTGCTTTATCAAATCTTGATGGTGAATTCATCTTTGAAATTCACCAGCCTACAGCCATTGATCATGGGTTTGAAGGCGTAATGGAACAAGTTGGTGAACTAATCCAAAAACTGCTTGGCAGGGCTGAGGCAAAAAAAGACGGGGTATTTGGTATTGGTGTATCCGTTTGTGGTATTGTAAACGGCAAGACTGGAATCGTAGCATACTCACCCGTATTTAATTGGACTAACGTCGATATTAAAAAGGCGTTGGGAAAATATACCGGTCTTAAAATCACCGTTGGCAATGATGCTCAGCTAATTGCTCTTGGTGAATTATTCTATGGAATCGGAAAACACTACGATCATTTTGTTACCGTGAGTTTAGGATACGGAATAGGATCGGGGATTGTCGTGAACAGGCAACCATTCTATGGGTGGGAAGGATATACGGGTGAAATAGGTCACATGGTAATTGACTCTCACAGCAAATGGAAAGGCCGCGAGGGAATTTACGGAACGCTGGAGGCAGTCGCGTCAGGTTATGGAATCGAAGACATGGTGAAGGAACTGATTAAAACAGGAGAACCAACTTCGCTTGCTGACATATCCAGTATCAACCTTAGCACAAAGTCAGTCATGAAGGCTGCGATTGATGGGGACAAGTTCGCGATCAAAATTATTGATTCAGCGGCCGACTATATTGGTATCAGCATTGATACCCTGATCAAATTATTCAATCCCCAGGCCGTTAGCTTATCGGGCGGGTTACTGCGAAATGATTACCTGATAGAAAGAATAAAGAAAAAACTGGAATCCGTGAGTTTGCCACCTTACCAAGGAAAGGTAGCCATCTTACCCTCGAGTTTTGGAGAAGAAGCCGCGCTGATGGGCGCCGTCTCTCTGATCCTTCAGAATATTTTGCGGCTTGAATAACTGATACGGTGCGGAAATTAATTAATCTCTTGCTGCCGAAACACCTCTAACAATGGGCAACCCTTCTATAGGAATGCCGAAATAACATAGATGATTAGGGACAAAGAGAGAAATATGGTCCATACCATTAGTTCACCCTTGAAAATTGCAATTACACCGCGTTTAATTCTATCAACCATACAACAATATACGAATTATAAGGAATTTAAGTTTCATTGCACCAGCAGCCCTGGTAGCGGTGAAGTATGTCTGGCATGGCAAAAGGATTTTTTTGGTACATCTGAATTCAACCGACTTGAGCCGGGGACTTTTCGTGATTGGCACGCACTGGCGCGAAGACGCTAAGATGGCGCAAGGTCTAACTCAATATTCTTGCGGTAAATTGCGATTTCGGACTCCGCGGTTAACACTGCCTCGCCTCTTGTGCATTTGTATCGCAGCGGTATAATACCTTCCGTGAATCTCCTGATCACATAAATCATTACTTTTAGAAATTATTTTAGGAAATTATGAATGCGAGAATACTTCTTTTAGCCGTTTTTTTGTGCTGCCTGGGGATTGAAAACGATAAACTACATGCTGATGCTTTCCCTCAGCAGCCAGCATACCAGGCTTTACCTTGCCGGGCAGAGGAGGTTGAAAAGTATACGGCTCACTACATTTCAAATCCGATAGTAATTGATGGTAAACTTGATGAAGAAAACTGGAAGACAGCAGCCCGCTCACCAAGGTTCCGGGATCTCATCCATGGCACGGAAACACACTTCGATACGCGAGCAGCAGTAATGTGGGATGACGAATACCTTTATGTGGGATACTGGATCGAAGAGCCAAACGTTCAGGCTACCTTTACAAAACGTGACTCGCCCATTTATCGAGACAATGATGTGGAGTTTTTTATTGCAGGGCCAGATGCCTATTACGAGTTCGAAATAAATGCAAATGCCACGATCTATGAGGTACTGTTTTTTTGGGAGAAAGAGTTCGAACGTAACGGCTACAGCATGATGCCAGCCTTCGATCGAACGAAACCCGGCGTGAAGCCCTTTAACGGGGTAGGATATAAGACTCATCCCCGTGGCAAACGGATAGGCTTTTGGAACTGGGATTACCCCGGTCTGAAAAAAGCCGTTCACGTCATGGGTACCCTCAACAATGATAAGGACCGCGACGAAGGATGGACGGTAGAACTTGCCTTACCGTGGTCTGGATTGGAGATCCTTGCAAAAGGAAGCAGCAACCAATTGCCTCCAAAAGACGGTGATATCTGGCGTATGGATTTTTCACGATTCAACACGTACAAAGACTCTCCGCCATCCAAAGACTCCGGTGGCTGGGTGTGGAGCCCACATGGGGTATGGGATTCACATGTGCCCGAGTGCTTTACAGTCGTCAACTTTAGAAAATCCACTGAGTAGTTCAGAGCCCTTTTACAAAGTGACTCCGCTAACGAGAAGACGTGAGATGACAATAGCGAGAACGGCAAAGGCCACCAGTGGAATCGAAATGGTATCCGGGTAAACAGCTCTCCCTACCAGGCTTTCTCGTTTCCGCCTCAACTGACCATAAATCATAAAGGTGATAAATGGACTGGCAGCCGGATAAATTATGCTGATGAAAGTAGGAACCGGAAGGGAAAGGAGCGAGGTAACGGCACAACCCGCAATCACCGGAAGTGCGATCAGTAAATTAGCAAACTTGCCAGGTATGTAATTTTGATCCGTTCTATCAGCGGGAACCTGAGCTTCAAAATCCGGCGCCAGACTCAGAATCAATTTCATGAGTCCACCAAGTCCGAGTAAAGAAACAACCCATTTTAACCATTGCGGCGAGTTGAGCAAGGCAAACACCTTCCCCGTATCACCATACGGAACTAAAGGTGTTAACATCAAGTATCCACCGAAGTTAATAAAGCCCATTACACTCATCCACAAGAAAAACAGGGTGGTTAGCGATTTGTGATTCCGCCTTCGCAAAAGGAACAGGAATATAATTCCCTGCAGGAGCGACATTAGCGGTCCCGCTGCAGGGATCAATATTTTTACAACATGTGTAGAGTCTTCTTGCCCGGAAGTAGATACATAGTTGTGATGCAGGACCGGGTGCAGTCCGCATGCCTTCGCCATGATTGCATGAGCACCTTCATGAATAATCGTGTTCGAAACGAAGGACAACACAAATATCAGGATGGAATGCGCCAGCAAGTTTCTGTACTGCGTTGAATTCACGTTTGTGTTCACCTGGTATAAATTACAGATTAAAATTTAGCAAACTTTCACCACATCCATCCCTAATAGCTGTCCTAACTTTAAAATACCCGACGCGATATGCCCAACACCGACGGCACAATGGTGCGCGGGACCAAAACTGTTCCAGTCATTCACAAACTTTCTGGCCCCGATGGAAAATTTATACCGGCTATTGGTATTTCCGATTTCCAGAATCGGACCGGCTACCGACTCGCCTTCAGCCACAAGGAACATCAGCCCACCGCCCTTTTTTTCGACCACAGACAACAGCGTAACCGGGCCATGTCTGACGCTCATTTCAACCGAAACACCCTTTCCCACCTTTCCATGATATACGCTTAACGGTCTTATTTTGGTCTTACCTTCGGCAATGGCGATATGACCGGGACCATCGTGTCCCATTAAAACGACATCTTCCTTAAAATCCATGGCGTAGTACTCCGTAAAGGAACCACCCGCGCCGAAGGTGTCCATAATCTTCATGGCCTGCGCATTTTTTATTTCATATTCGCCGGCAACAGGAATACCGTTCGCGGTTAATAATGAATTGCCCGGAATGATAGAGGCAATAGCTTCTTCATTGTCAGCATTCCCGGTGCCTTTGTAATAGTAGGCTAGTGAGCCCAATTGGTACCTGGCAACCAGTCTTTCCAATGCTACAGAAGTTATTGCGGCTTTCTCCAATTCTTTCACAGAACAATCCGACTGTACGTCAAAGATCTCATAAAACATTCGTAACCGCGCGGACATCTCGTCGGTGCTTACTTCTTTTCTTAAAGCAGCCAGCTCTTCCACTTCGATTAATTCGATATGCCCTCCAAAATGCGCATACTGTTGCGTCAAGTCAGTATAAATGTCCAGCATTCCACTATAATAATGTCCCATACACCCCAGGCGATTGGTTGACATCGTATGTGCAACGCTGGCAGCATTCACCCATTCCTCAATTTCAGTCCAGCACATGGGATCATCGTGTAACATCCCCGTTACCTGATGAAATCGTATACCGACGCGGCTAAAAACATTGGCAATCTCCGGAACCGGACAAGCATTACAATAGGCAAGCCACTCGGCTGTTTTTTCCGCACGATCTTTCATCGCATTGAAGGAAGAATAGTCAATAGCGGCGTCCGGGCTAAGGTTGAGAATGATTACAGGCACTTTTGCCCGTTGGACGACTGGCAAAACGGTGGAAGACAATGCGTAGGTAGTGACATATAAAAAAATAAGGTCTACATCTTCCTGCCGAAACTGCTTGCCGGCAGCAAAAGCCTTATCAGTAGAATCAATCAGGCCCGCGTTAATGACCGAAGGATGAATCGCAGAAAGCTTTTCCTCCACAATCCGCAAATAGCCTTCCAATCGTTGTTGTAATCCCGGGAACTGCGACCAGTACGCTTCCAGTCCAATACCAAACAAACCAATTTTTAAACCAGATAACGAATTAAGGCGTTCCATATTTTTTCTAATTACTTTGAATACAAATTACGTCACGTTTATATGATGAGATGACTGGTCAATTCGGCCAACTCGTTCAGATCCCCCACAATTTTGTTCCATTTGTTTGCTTTATCAATCAATTCCTGGAAAACCTGCTGGAAGAAGAACCCGATTCGTCACTTCACCATTCAGCAAGTCTTCTATTCCCGAAACGATAAATTTGTTATACTTTTAAAACTAACGAGTCAACCGCCAACTGTTTTACTGCTATGAAAACAATCCTTGTATTTTTATGCCTGCTGTTCCATTTTGTTTCGGACCTTGAGGCACAGACACCCTCATCAACTGATTTTCATTTACTGATTGGAACGTACACCAGTCCGGACAAACCTAACGGCATTCATTCATACCGGTTTAATACACAGAGTGGGGACTTCACCGTACAACAACCTGTAACGGAATTGTCCAATGCCTCCTACCTGGCCATCAGCAAGGATCGTAAAAATGTGTATGCCGTCAGCGAAGGGGGTGGGGGAGGAAGCGTTAATGCCTATGCCTTTAATCCCGTCTCAGGCGCGCTTACTTTTCTCAATACTGTTCCGGCTAAGGGACCGTGTTATGTTTCTGTGGATAAGCAAAAAAAACTCGTGTTCACTGGTAATTACGGTGGAGGAAGCGTGATCTCCGTTCTCCTGAAGGCGGATGGCTCGTTCGCAGAGGACCATACACAAATCATTCAGCATGTAGGTAGCAGCGTGGTCGATGAAAGGCAGAATAAGCCACACGTTCACTCCGTCGTACTATCACCGGATGACCGTTTCCTGCTTGTGCCGGATCTGGGAACTGATAAAGTAGCTCAATACCGTGTCGACGCCTCTCAATCAGCTATGCTGATGCCCGCTGATGTCCCATTCCTTGCCGTGAAACCCGGCGGCGGTCCCAGGCACCTCACGTTTCATCCGAATGGAAAGTATGCCTATCTCGTACTGGAACTTACAGGCGCTGTGATGGCACTCGATTACACCGATGGCAAGCTGAAAGAAAAACAGACCATCACCATGACTGGCCCTGATGTTAAAGGTCGTGTCTCGGGTGCAGACATCCATGTTTCCCCGGATGGCAAGTTCCTCTATGCTTCCAATCGCGGAGATATCGATGAAATCGCCATCTATTCCATCAACAAAAAGGGGATGCTCACCCTTGTCAATCGTCAATCCGTGCTGGGAAAAACACCACGCAATTTTGCCATCGATCCCACGGGAAATTTCCTGCTTGCTGCAAACCAGAATACCAATGATGTAATTATTTTCAAACGCGACAAAAAGACCGGCCTGCTTACACCTACCGGAAAAAAAATTGAAGTTGATAAACCGGTGTGTTTAAAATTTGCTGCGATAGGCAACTGAATCCTTGATGCGAAAAGTACTTTACAGCCCGTTCAAACAACTCTGTCGGATAATCCCGCTGATCGTGGTACTCAATACTTCGTTGGCCCAAACCCGGGATGAGGCGCTTGTTGCTCAGGCAATAGAACGTTTTAGGGTAGCCATGATCCATCCTGACAGCAAAGTGTTGTCAGACCTTGCGTGTGAAGACCTGCAATACGTGCACTCCAGCGGAACCGTGCGAGATAAGAAGGGTTTTATAAATGAGTTTATGCTGCGCCAAACAGATGTCACCAGCGTCACCATCTCGGATCAAACGATTAAAATCTCCGGTGACAATGCGATCGTTCGACATCGCCTGGTTGCTGACTCAAAAAAAACAGGATATCCACCCGTTATTGATATCATCATTCTGATGGTCTGGAGAAAAGAAGATGGCCAATGGAAGATGCTGGCGCGGCAGGCCGCAAAAATACCGCAATAGCTTAGAAAAAGCTTCAAGCTTCAAGTCGCAAGCTTCAAGCAACAAGTTATCAGCTTCAAGCGTCAAGACATTCCAAAAAATTGAGGGTAGTTTCGTATGCCGCAAATTAAAGCTTGCAGCTAATTTGGGAGAATCTGAAACGAAAAAAATCTTTAAGCTAGCAGCTTGCTGCTGAAGTTTGGGTGAATCTCCACCAGAAGATAACTTGAAGCTAGTAGCTTGAAGCTTGCGGCTGACCTCGCAACTAGAAACACTTGAAGCTTGTAGCTTGAGGCTGATATCACCTGCGCTGCCCCATTTAGTTACTTGCATCCGCGCCCACAACCCGCCAGATCTTCCCGTCCACCTTCGTGATGATATACAATTGTTTATTGTACTGATCATACGCCACACGGAGATGTAAACGTTTTATTTTGCACAGCTCCTGAAACGTGGTCTCTTTTCCTTTTTGTGTGATCGCCAGTTCATACACGGTCGAATCACTGAGTTGCTGATCGATGTTAACAAAGAACATACGACCATTCACGATGTCTCCAAAAATGTATTTGTTCTTCAACGGCGTAAGATCACCTTCATAGATATACCCTCCGCTGATCGCATTTCCTTCTTCATGATCATATTGTACAAACGGCATCTCATACAAATCGAGGTCACTCTCCTGTAGTCTGAAAACCGTTTTCATATCTTTCAGTGTCGCTATTCCGAAGTTTCCTTCACGGACAGGCCAGCCGAAGTCACCTCCCTTTTTTATAATATTCAGCTCTTCAATGTTCGCTTCTCCAATGTCGGTTGCCATCATCCTGTTTCCATGGGTATGATCCCATGCCAGACGATGGGGGTTTCTGAAACCAAAAGCATAGATCTCCTTTACAGTTTGTGGATCTCTCTCATTCACAAACGGGTTAGTGGCAGGAATACCGTACTTTCCATTTCTGCTGTTGGTGCCTGCCGGATCAATTCGCATAATCGTTCCCAGAAAGGATTTCAAATGATGACCCAATTCAGGATGTTTAATATTGTTGGATCCACCATCACCGTATCCGAAATACAACAGCCCATAATCCGGATCATTATTTGACAAACCTGGAATGAATGCGACGTCCTGACAACCGTGGGCGAACGTGGGCGCATGCAGCCGGAGTAACTCGCGAAACGTGCCAGTAAAAACCGTTGCCTTCACATTGTCCATTTTCCATTCTCCAATGATCCATTGCACTTCCGACTTCAGGGTATCAGAAATGGAATAGTCGGGCTGCTGTCCTTTGTACGTTTCAGCATGACTGATATAAAGAAGTCCGTTTTGAAGAAAATCCGGATGAAAATCAAAACTGCCGACGCCGGTGGCAATACCCGGACCGGCTTGAAAATCTGAGATTTGTTTCCGGACATCCAGAAATATTTCCGACTTTCCATCCTCGATTCTGTAAATGACACCGTGCTGATCACTGACGAACAAGGTTCCATCACCAGCGGGATGAGCGCGCAAGGTAACGACTCCAAGGTCAGTCGAATCACCAAGGGACGGTAGCTGAACGACTTCCTCCAGCGCTATCTTCACGCCTGATTTCTTTATTGGCGCTACAAGTCTTCCTGTTAATCCGGCAGTATTGTTCCTCCCGTCAATAGCCATCCCGGATAGATGATGAACGTTACTTTCGTGCTCAATAAAAGCCAAAATTGAAGTTACCTGTGACTCTTCCATCCATTCAAATGGAGGCATGACCAGTTTGTACCGAAGCAGCATGGCGGTCGCTCTTTCACCTCCCGATTCAATTTGCCTGGATGGGTTGTTGATAAAATTCAGCAGCGCTTTTTTGGAAAGCAGTTTTGTAATCCCGCCCAATGGCGGACCGATGCCATCATCCTGAATGCCATGGCAGGACATACAATGATTTTTAAAAAGGGTTTTTCCTTCGGCAAGAGTCGCCTCATCGGTTGGATATCCGCTCCCTGGTAGCAGATAAATAATAATGCCAACAAGAATCAGAATCAACAGGCTAAAGAATATAGGTCGCAACATTGCGGGAAATTAAGCATTAACGGTGAAATTGAGATTTTCCTTAAAAATGTTCAGGAGCGCTTCCGCGCAAAAGCGTTGTAACGGGCTATATGGAAACCAATTGAAAAGCAGCCGTTTAACCGGCATTCAAAATCTGTATGAGAGTGGAAACAATCCTAAATTGAATTATCTTTGGGATACCAATTACCGGCAATGTTAACCAATCGCTTTTTCTTACTTTTTCTTATCCTGGTAGTCAGTCTTTCCTGCGAAGACGACGAAGAAGGCAGTTCGCTTACCTATCCTTCCGTATATCATAAATCAGGAATTGAACCCGTGGGGAAATTGAGAGTCTTTGCGTTGACTGGTGAAATCACCCAAAATTCAATTGTCAGCCGGTACAACCAGTATGATACTTCATATTTTAATAGTTACGCCGAGTACGTGGGTAACAATAAAGGCGTAATGGATACGGTTTATTTTCTCAACGGGCAGAGTGCTGTACTAAATCACGAATACAAAGACCTGGATTATCTGCTAACCCTGGAAAAAAATTCGCATGTTTTAACTGAGAAAGTCGCTGCCGGAAAGTGCTGCACCTATGGCGAAGTGGTGACACGAAGTTTGCTGTATAAAATGGCCAGTATCAAACCAGATATCCTTTCCGAGTATATCAATTCCTCTGTCGGGGGAAATTATTACTTCGCCTATACCGGCCGCCAGAAATTTATCTTTAAAGAATCAAATAGGCAACTGGTTGCGCCACTGATATTCTACAACCTTCATTCAATGAATTTTGAGAGCGGGTATGTAAACAACTTCATTGACCCCGAATTCTATACTACACTGGAAGCTGGTGACACAGTTGCATTAATGGAATATCAAATCCTCTATGAAAAATAACCTTTGGAAAATGAAACGTCCGGGTCATATACATATTTTCGCACGATGGAGTCATAAAACAACTGGCAGGCTATTATTTTTGTTGATCCTGTTTGTTTCTTCCTGTAAAGAAGACGATGAGCCCCCCCGTTCGTATCAGCCGCCACCGAACCTTGCTGATCAACCTGCGGATGTGGCGCTGAAGTGGGCCGATATGACGCTGTATACAATTCGGTTTTCAGCTTTTAACTCACCAACATACGCGTCAAGATCTTTGGGGTACATGGGTTTGGCGATGTACGAATCCATTGTTCCGGGCGATGCAAATCATCGCTCTATGAATGATCAACTGAATGGTCTTAACCTTCCGGTAGTAGCTGCCGACAAATCGTATCACTGGGTTTTATCATTGAATTCTGCGCAGAATAGCTTGTTAAAGTTATTATACCCTGTACCTGCTAACTCGCACCGGTTTATTCATGACAGGATTGATTCGTTGTCAAACGCTGTATTAACCGAAGAATCAAAAGACATCGATCCCGAAATTATAAACCGCTCAGTCGAATTTGGTGAAGCTATCGCGCTCGAAATTTACCAATGGTCACTAACCGATGGAGGCGATAAAGGCTATACCCGAAACTTTGATCCGAGTTTTGTCTTTCCCACCGGCGATTCCTACTGGATAGCACCAGCAAGAGGACAGACAATCAGTCCTTTTCCGTTACATCCTCATTGGGGTGCAAACCGCACTTTTGTAAGTGAGAACAAAAATCTTCCCGTACCCGCTATCATTCCTTTTTCAACCGACCCGGCTTCAGACTACTATAAAATGTACAAGGAGGTTTACGACAAAAATAATATCCTCACGCAAGAAGAAAAGGAGATTGCTGCCTGGTGGGGGGACGACCCGACAGAAACATTTTCCCCACCGGGACATTCTTATTATATCGCCGCCATTGCAGTGGAGAACAGTGACGCAAGTATGGCAATCGCCAGTGAAGCCTTTGCACGCGTAGGGATGGCTGTGTGTGATGCATTTATTCATTGCTGGAAAGCCAAGTACACGTACTTCAACGAAAGACCAGGCAGCTTCGTAAAAAAATACATTGACCCAAATTGGGTGCAATTCTGGCCCGAACCTCCTTTTCCAGCATTTCCATCCGGACATTCAATTCACTCTGCAGCAGCGGCTACCGTGTTGACAGATTTGTTTGGAGAACCGTTCCCTTTCATTGATCACTCACACGAAGGCAATCGAAGGTCTGATGATGTGCGGTTTTTTGATTTAAAATACCCAGCCCGCAGTTTCAACAGCTTTTGGGAGGCGGCAAATGAAAGCGCTTATAGCCGGCTGCTCGGCGGCATCCATACCCAGCAGGATAACGATGTAGCTATCGAGGAAGGAATTAAGGTAGGTGAAAATGTGAACGCACTTCAATGGGAAAAATGAGTTCCAAAACCGGTCCACCGATGCAGGCTTAGGTCTTAGAATGTTCGCATGTTGCATAGACTATTTTTGTGTATACTCACTTGGAGAAACACGATATTTTATACGAAATCGTTTAGCGAAATACGACTGCTCATTAAAGCCAACGTCATAACCTATCTGCGACACGTTATCGGCCCTGGAACTGATCAGCTTTGCCGCGCGCTGCATTCCTTCCAGAATTTGAATCAGGAACGATTGATCAAATTTTTAGAATTACCCGGTATCCTGAACCACGGAGAGGTGGATGAAAATGGAATGCTCTTCAATGGCCGCCCTGATTTATGCAACACAAATCTTATTTAACCCTTCTCAGATCGAGGTCCTGGAAATCAAAACTAAAGTCGATGTTAGGTGAAATACCTTTCATCCTGATGCCCGTAGCATTTCCTTCTTCATCCATTGAAAATGTCGCAAATGCATCGCAGTTCATGTCCTGATAGTCCCACCGGATGGCGAATGTATTTCCCTTATAAAAAAACATCTGACCATTTAACTTTGGAGAGCGTTTACTTGTAAACCAAAGGGCAGTGCCTTTTTTAGTGATCGATATATCCCCGAACCAGTTGTCGCGGTATGTACCGGTGAAACTTTCCGGTTTAAGGTGATCACCCTTGGCAAGTTTTACAGAATTCCACGCGGCTACCGTTACCGAGTCCCCCCGGTTTTCCTGTTCCGTAATACGGTGCAGCATAGGGGTAATGAGGTCAGTCCTGACGCCTAAATACGACTCGATGATCGATCTCGAAATGGTAACAAAACTATAACCTCCCGGATCTGTGTTGGTAAGCACTACGACACCCAGATTCATCTCCGGAATTAATGCCGTCCGCGAAAGCATTCCTGGTAGTCCACCGGTATGGGATAGCATAACATTACCCTTCAGATCGGCAACATTCCAACCTAACCCATACGTGGAGAAATGAGTTTTCAAAGCAGCATCTGGTTTACTGTTGAACCCAATAAACGTATGAGGTCGATGCATTTCCCTAAGGTTCTCTGGGGATACCAGCCGGGAGGAAAGATCCTTGCCATATTTTCCATCGTTCAGATGAAGGAGCATCCACTTGCTCAGATCCGAAACGCTGGCATAAATTCCGCCGGCAGCGCCAAGCGTTGCGTCATTCTTGGTATACGTATTAATTTGTTTTAATGTCCCATCAGCCGTTGCATGCGGCATGGCCACGTTCGTTTTGTCCTTCAGATTTTGAAAGACGCCAGCTGAACGAGTCATTCCCAATGGTATCATGATTCTCTTCTCCACAAAATCGGTCCAGCTCATACCGCTCACGCGGGCCACTACTTCACCGGCCACAACATAAAGCAGGTTGTCATAGTCGTACTTGGTGCGGAAAGCCGACACAGGCTTCTGATATTGAAAGCTTTTCAAGACGTCTGTAATGGTAAAGTCACTCCCATCCGGAAAAAACATCAGGTCACCGGCACCTAGTCCTAAACCACTTCGGTGTGTAAGCAGATCCTGAATATTAAAATTGGCGGTCACGTAAGGATTGTACATTCTGAATTCAGGAATGTGATCAACGACATTATCCAGCCATCCCAGTTTACCTTCATCCACGAGAATAGCCAGGGCCATGGTGGTGAATGCTTTGCTGTTAGAAGCGATCGCGAACAATGAATGCTCGTTTACTTTCTGTCCTGTCGTGATGGAAGTAACACCGTATCCTTTTGAATGAACTACTTGTCCATCCTTTACAACTGCCACAGCTATACCTGCCAGTGGCATAGTACTCATCGTTTTGGCCACCAGTGAATCAATCTGGTGGGAGGTTAATGGTTTAGTGCGTTGGCTATAACTTTGGAAGCTGGTAAGCAGTAAAAGTCCTAATATGATAATCTGGCTACGTCTTTTCATGATTCATGAGTATGGTCAATCTTTACTTTTCCGCTCATTAAAGATACTGCTATACGATTATCCGGACAAGCATGGGCAACCGAGTAGTGAATATTAGCAGATGAAGTAACGCGAAGGATCAATACTGATTCGGTAAAGCCTTTAGGATAACTAACAATTGCGGCTATGCTTGGGTAATACGCTCGCGCCGCGACCTAAGTCAAAAAAAGGTTAGTTGCTTTCCGTAGCTGGAAGGGGAGTAGCTCTACTTATAAAAAATCTCCTTTTGCACCATCGTTACGGACGATCCGGATTTATATAACGTGGTAACTTCGGTGGGATAGCCTTTGTCATCGTATTCATACGAATAGGAAACAGGAACCAGGGTCGGAAACGAACAACCTACACAATTTACCGCTTCGGTCAGTATATTATTGACTGATAAATTATTCAGCATATAGTCAACGTAACCTAAATTACTGAATGGATTAGTGTGCTGATCGTAGGTGTACTGCCCGTCGCTACAAACCTGTGAGCCCCGTGTTGTCCTGTCATTCTGAATGTTTTCACTGTCGTAGTTAAATTCATAGTCAAAACTTGCGCCATTGGAAAATGTGTAGGCCACTTTGATACTATTATTAACAACGTTGTACGAGAAATTCGCTTCGGAATTAATACCGGCGGAATGGTTGCTTTCCGTGACCCTTGAAACGTTATCATTGATCAGATACTCGTAGGAGTATTCAACATACGGACTGGCGGAACCGGCCAGGTATCCTCTTATTTTATCCACACGGTTATTCACATAAGAAAAAACAAAAGACCGAAGGTATTCCAGCGATCCAGAATCCGTGTTGTAGGAAAACACCGTGTACTTACTGACTTTCCCGGCATCGTTGTAGTCATACGATACCTTTGTCTGCGGCACAAATCCCAATCCGGGCACGTCATACGCCTCGGTGTAATAATCAAGTTTCGGTGTTGTTGTATCCTGAGAAGTCGGGTTAACTTCGTCATTCTGGCAACCTGCGGATATCAGCGCTGTCACTAGGGTAAACGTGTATAGCCGTCTTTTATTCATCGTCAGTGCGCTAAAACCATGTATACTGATAAGGATATTAAAGGGTTTCGAATAAGCGCTTGAAATTTCGAGAATAGTCTGAAAGGGCGAACGGCTCCACCAGGACTCTGAGCTAAACAGGGCTATACATCGTACATAAAAAATGTGGCCGGCAATTCCGACCACATTTTAATAAGCTTGGTATTTTAATAGCAATTACTTGCTCCAGGGAGGAGTAACACCGTTCATCCGGCCATAGGCTATCAACTGACCTAAGTGTTCATTTGAATGACCGACAACGATCAGAATTGCAGACATACCCGTGTACTCACCAGGAAAAGGAAACACTACTTTGCCCGGGAGCGCTGCATCACTCGTATTCTTAATCGTAGTAATAATCATTTCATACGACCGTTTGAGCTCAGCAGTTATAGCCTCCTTGGTTTTTAGATCCTTTTCAAGTGTTTCCATTTTAACACCATCCGGAATCTTTCCACCTAACTTGGACCCAAAGAAATAATTCGCAGAAATAATATGGGTACAAACTTCGGCTACGGAGCGTACGCCAGCTTGCGGAGACCAGGCGTATTTATCGCCAGGAATCGCCTGGGCCAACTGCATGACCTCTCCGGATACGTGAGTAAGCGATCCGGCTGCTTCCTTTTGAAATTGACTCTGACAAAAGGCCGAAACCGAAAACAGCAGCGCGACAAGGATGAATAAATTTTTCATTGTAGTAGGGGGTTAGTGGGAAATAGGGGTTAGACGTAAGTTAAATAAACCCACGGACTAATCCGCCCAATGAAATCTGATTTAATTATGATAGACAGAATTAGATACAATAAAATTAAAAATTATGCCGGATCTCTGCTCCCGTGCGAGTATGATAAAACAGCGTGTACTTGCTACTAGAAGTATTTGCACGTCCCCCAATACCGGCAAGCCCAGGCAATCCAGGTACTCCAGTTCGGTCCGGTACTGTGTCCTCCGGCATGCTGGCGAAATGCAATTTCCCCGCTAACCAGGGGAGTTCCGAGTGGTGGAAATTCCGAAGCCCCCATATCTTTTTTTCCCAGCAGCTTGTAAACAGGTCCGGCATAGACCCCCGCTAAAAACATGCCCTTCGCATCTACCCATTGCCCTTCTACCTGCGGGGAGCCCGAACTAATGAAGACCGGTCTTGGCGCACACAACGCCACTAATTCGTGCGCATCAACCGGCAGGTCATCAGGTGTTAATGAACTGGCGTATTTGATGAAGTTGCCGCAAAACCAGTGATACTCCCCAGAGGATGCCAGGTTTTCCACCTGTTCGCCAAACACCCTCCTGAGTATTTTGACGCCGCCGGCGCCTGACGATCCAATGAATGCCAATGAAAATCGAGGTTCATACGCCATAGCCACAACGGTAGCCTTACCGTACCTTGAGAGTCCCTCCACCGCAAGCCGTTTTGAATCCACATCCGGATCAGTCTCAAAATAATCAATGGCTCTGCTGGCTCCCCAGGCCCACGCCCGCAATGCACCCCAGTCATCCGGCTTACGCGGCTCGCCCTTATTTACCAGTCCGATAATACCCTGACGAAGTCCCGCACCGTTATCGGCCTGAATACTCGTGGGATTTAGTATAGCATAACCCCAACCCTTCGATATCAGCTGTTCTTTCCAACCCGGTTCGGTGGGAGCAATAAGCCTGTTGTTTGATTCTGGTGGAACATTTCCAAACGGCCAGCGGATAAAACCAAACTCCATAACTACGGGAACTCTACCATTCACGTCGGCCGGCGTAGCCAGTACCATTTCAATCACCACAGTTATTGCAGGATATGAAGTGTTGTCTACCATTCCCCGAAGGGTCTTTTCTTTTATTCGATAGCTACCTTGTGTGGTGTCCTTTACGGAAACAACGGTCCACGTAACCGCCGGGATATTTTTGGGCAACCGGCCATATATCTCCCTGTCAAAATCTTCAACTATTTCAGGCCTTCGTTTTTCCCACCACTCTTTTGCTGTTTTGACCGGTTTGCCATTTCTGAATACTAACGGGGCCGGTAGTATATATTGGTTAACCTTGGATTCGTTTCGGTTAGCCGCATTTGGCGCATCCGGATTTCCCGATGGACCAGGCCGGTTCGGAACGGAAATACCCAATTGTTGTTTCATCTGTGCATGATCGGCACGGGATAGTCTGGTAATGCTATCGCGCACTGCCTGCGACAATTGGGCATAACCAAAAGTATAGATGATCAACAGCGCAAAAAGCAGAAATGCTTTCTTCATCCTCTAACGTTTCACGGTCACCTTCAGAAAAGTGGCAGGAATAGAAGTTGTATTCACCGAGGTACTTTTATTCTGACTGTCAAATAACACCTCCAGTTCACGCTCGAGATCGGAAGCTTTACCATTCTTTTCCGCCGCTTCAAAGGCATTCATCGTCGGGCCGTAGTAGTTCTTAAACCTACTCACCAATTCTGAAGGAGTCCCCATTGTTTTGAATGTAAACGTATCTCTAGTGAAGGATATATTCTCCGGTGAAATTCCAGCATTTACAAAACGTTCAGTGACATGGTTCTCCACACCCCATAGCATCGGACTAACAAACCCATCGGGCGGCGGCGGGGTATAGGCAGAGCTGATCTTAAGTATCTGGGCTACCAACGTGGGATCTCCCGGAATCCAGTTGCCCATAACTATTCTACCACCCGGTCGGGCAACACGAACCATTTCTTTAGCAACATCAAACGGTTTAGGAGCAAACATAGCACCGAAGATGCTTACGACGAGGTCAAAAGACAAATCCTTCAGTCCAGACAAATCAGATGCATCGCCTTCTACGAACGCACAATTTGTAAGTCCTTCCATTCTTGCTCTTGCATTACCAGCTTCAACGAGATTTCTGGCGATATCAACACCTAATACCTGAGCTCCTGATTTTGCTATCGGTATCGCTGTAGTGCCATCGCCGCAGCCTAAATCAAGTACGTTTAGACCGCGGGCTATCTCCAGACTGGCTACCAGATTTGTCCCGCTTTCGCGCATACTTTCTGCGATTCGGGTGAAATCGCCTTTTTCCCATAACGCTTTGTTTGGATTCATCTTTTTTATTTTAGTTTAACAAAGTAGAGATTATATACGACTTGTCCACTCAAATAGATTCACTAACGAGGATGTCCTGGCGGTGATACACAACATCTCTCCCTGAATTCAGTGTTGCAGAGTTGCTTTTATTCAATTGCCTGATGGCTGTTTGTGTTACCTTGGTTATGCAGCCATTAATTAATCGGACTACCCGGTGTTGCCTGATTGGAATTTGAGTTCTTCGGGTGTTACTTTATCTTTAGGCTAACCCAAACTGCCCGGGATAAACTTCATGATAAAGTCAGGACACTCACTAGTTGCCACGTTTTTTCTTTTCTTCATTTCGTGCTCCACCAGGACCAACGAAATTCCAGAGCAAAAAGAAGACTTCTGCTCACAGATTCACTCAAATGACTCTTCTACCATGACCGAGGAATTAGAGCCATTTGCCGACTCATTGAAAAGCAAAACAGGGGTGTATGTGCTGGAGGATGGCAGCACGTCCATGATTGCCCGTGCCTGGCTAAGCGAGCATGCTGAGAAAACAATTGACGTTCAGTATTTTATTTTCTCGCTCGACAACGTGGGGCTCATAGCCTGCGATTACCTGGTGCGGGCCGCTGATAGAGGCGTAAAGGTTAGAATTTTAGTGGATGATATTATGGTCGATGCCGGTGTATATGAAATCCTGACAATGGATTCGCATGAAAATATCTCCATCAAAATATATAATCCCGGAGTCAATCTGGGCAAGAACATAATCTCCAAGGTAAAGAAGTTCAGTACCGACTTCCGGGGAGCCAACCAGCGGATGCACAACAAGACGTTTACAGTAGACGGAAAAGTAGTGATCACCGGAGGACGAAATATGGCCGATGAATATTTTGATTATGATCACGAATATAATTTCCGTGATCGTGATGTGCTTCTCTTGGGAAACGTAGCGCCCGCCATACAGCAATCATTTGATGAATACTGGAACGATGACCTGAGTGTTCCGGTAACTTCATTGGTAGAAGAAGAAGAAAATGATACTACGTCCAGAGACAAGTTTGAACGACTGCATCAATATGCCTGCAACCCCGAAAACTTCTGGCCCCAGGTGCGGGAAAGAATTAAAAAATTGCCAGAAGCTTTCCATACCATTCAACAATCGGGTAAGCTGGTCTGGCTCGACAGTGTATACTATGTCACAGATAAACCCGGTAAAAATGCTGGTAATGGTTTGTCGGATGGAGGTATTACTACCGATTCCCTGATCAGTCTCATCCAGCACGCCAGACATTCTGTAGATATCCAATCGCCCTACCTGATTACAACGGAGATCGGACAAAAGTTATTTAAAGCAGCCACTGAACGTGGTGTACGTGTACGAATCCTTACAAACAGTCTGGCGTCGACTGATAACCTGGAGGCTTTCAGCGGTTATCAGCGCGACAGAAAAAAACTGTTGCAGGCAGGTGTGCGGATTTTTGAATTCAGGCCCGATGCGCAGGAGCGATTTAAAATTATGACGGGTGAATTGCAGAAGGAAATAGATTTTGTGCCTGTTTTCGGACTCCATGCCAAGTCGATGGTGGTGGATGGGAAGATCACGGTGATCGGAACGTTTAACCTGGATCCCAGAAGCGCTAACCTGAATACAGAATGTTTTGCCGTGATTCACTCCAGACAGGTGGCAGCTGGCGTATTAGAAGGGATGGAGGAGGAATTTAAACCAGAGAACAGCTGGGAAACCACATTGGAATCCAATCCCGATGCACAGGCCGGGATGACCAAGCGATTAAAAATGAATTCCCGGAGAGTTATCCCAAAGGGAATTCTGTAAAGTTTTCGATCCTATGGCGCTGTGGCCAGTAAAAACTTAGCCGATTGTACGTTTATATCTTAGGTTCTATCCCAAAGAACACAAGCTGCTTATTAATCCGGATTTTTCAGACATTACAAAAATCCAGAAAGATGTGGATGCTAATGCGTCCAACTAAAAAATAATCGCATTACGTGTCATAATTCGAGCTCCCTTGTAACTAAATAGGGAGAGACAAAACCTATGGAATGACCCGGCACCTCGAACACACTTTCATTAGAGGAATAGAGCAAAATCAGCAAAAGCTGCTCAGGATTTGTTCCGTGTATGCCGATGATGACGACGATAAAAAAGATCTTTTCCAGGAAGCATTGATCCAGATCTGGCAATCCATGCCCTCATTTGAAGAAAAATCTTCCCTGAGTACATGGATGTTCCGGATCACCTTAAACGTCTGCCTTCGACTTCAGGCAAAACAAGTAAAGAAGAGGAATACCTTCCTTAAGATGGATAGCATCCGTATTACTCCCATCACCGAGGAGGAAACAAATTCATCGGAACATGAGCAGTTGGTAAAACTCAGAAGCTGTATCAAAAAACTCAACGATGCCGACAAGGCGGTGATCACCTTATACCTGGAGGAACTTCCGTATAATGATATTGCAAATATAATGGGCCTATCGGAGAACAACGTAGCCGTAAAGGTGAAACGAATCAAAATCAAGTTGATGAATTGTATAACCGAAAAAATATGATAGAGGATGAATTAGTGAAGATTTGGCAATCGTCTCCCAACCAGGAGCGTATAAAGTTTGAGAAGTCGCGCTTGATGATCGATGTTCAATCCGGCCTCAATTATGTTCATAAGGCTGTAAAGTACCGGGATCTAATGGATATCATATCGGCGGGTATCGTAATCCCTGCCTTTGCTTTTTACGTTTTCTTTGTTCCGTTTATGTTAACAAAAATAGCATCGGGCTGTATAGCGCTCTGGGGTGTGTATGTAATCATCCGGATCCGACGAGCAAAAAAAAACAAACCCGGTGCTCTAACTGGTACGTATCTTGAATATTTATATAAGAGCAGACGATTCCTGTTGGATCAGAAAGACTTGATGGATACTGTGCTTTATTGGGCTATTTTGCCAGTGGTGGCGCTGGGTTCGTTATTCCTGATAGGATTCTGGCAACGTCCTGGCCCCACCTTAAACCGGGCCATAGCCATATGTGGCAATGCGGCATTGGGTATTGTTGTATTCTTCATGAACAAATGGGCCGTGAAAAAACAGATTATGCCCAGACTTGAAAAAGTAGATTCGCTCATCAGACTGATGGAAATGGAGAAAGAATGATTTACATTTCCCGCTGCTTGCAGAGATTGTTGACGTCGAATACCGTTAAGAAAAACCAGAACAGACATATTTAGTAATCTCAAAATCAGTACTATGTTAAAAATTTTTGCGGTATTTTTTTTTATTGCCGGGTGTGTTATCGCTTCTCACGGCCAGACTACCATGTCTCAGGAGATCAAAGACAACATTAAATTACGTGTGGACAAAGGAATCAATCCAGGTATCGTCGTCGGAATTATTGAGGGGGACAAAACATATTACTACTCCCTTGGGGTCAAGTCACTGACTGAAAAGCAGCCGGTAAATGAGCATTCAGTTTTTGAAATCGGCTCCATCACCAAAACTTTTACAGCAATTATCCTGGCAGATAGGGTCGTACAGGGGAAGGTTAAACTGGAGGACCCATTGCAGAAATACTTACCAGAAGGAATCACGGCCCCGACCCGAAATGGAGCTTCCATTCAATTAGTTCACCTGTCCAATCATACATCATCGCTGCCACGTATGCCCGATAATTTCAATCCGGCGAATCCTGCCAATCCCTTTGCAGATTACTCCGAGAAGCAGTTATACGAATTCTTGAAAGGCTATACACTCCCCCGTGATATAGGGTCACAATACGAGTACTCCAACTACGCAGTCGGGTTATTGGGACATATACTTGCCTTACGTGAAGGGAAGACGTATGAGGCATTGATGGCTGATGTTATCGCCAACCCGCTAGGTCTGCAGGATACCCGAATCAGTCTTACGCCGGACATGAAAAAGAACCTCGCCATGGGACATCAGGGCAATGTGCAGGTTGAAAACTGGGATCTCACCACGTTAGCAGGTGCCGGCGCCATTCGTTCGACTACAGTTGACATGGTAAAATATGTACGCGCCAATATGGGCGTGGAGAAAAGCAAACTCTACCCCGCCATGCAACTAACGCAACAGAATTCAAGAGGAGCTGGCGCCGTACCAATGGTTGGATTGGGTTGGCACATCGCGGCGTCCGATCAACTGGAAATCGTATGGCACAACGGAGGAACAGGTGGATACCGGACATTTGCCGGCTTTATAAAAGGAGGTGATAAGGGAGTTGTTGTTATGACAAATTCAACGACGAGCATAGATGATATCGGAATGCATCTGTTAAATCCAAAAGCTCCCTTGACGGATGTGTCAAAACAGAATAGTCCAGGTACGAATGCCGCTACGAAAGAAATAACCGTCGACGCCAAAACCCTGGAAAACTACGTGGGTAAATACGAACTCGCACCGGGATTTATTCTTACTGTTTCCCAGGAGGGCAATCAATTGAAAGCACAGGCAACGGGACAACCACAATTCCCTGTATTCGCAAAATCAGAAAACATCTTTTTTTACAAGGTAGTGGAAGCACAGCTCACCTTTAACCGAAATGCGGAAGGCAAGGTTGAAAGTGTTACGTTACACCAGGCGGGGAGGGAAATTGTGGGGAGGAGATCGGAGTGAGGGGGACAGGAACAACTCCTTGCGACCTCCATCGCGCCTTTGCGCCATTGCGTGATACATGCCCCATGAAGAGATACTTTAAAAAATCATCGTGCGTTCGCAATTAGATTGAATCTTAACTCGGTATCTTGCATTGCAAATTCAATCCAATGACAGAAAGGGAACTATTAAAACTCGAAGGGACGATCCGAAGTAAAATGGAAGACATTAAGAAGCAACGCATAAGTCTGAAAGACTCCGGTATCGGGGGGTTGCTCAATTCATTGAAGAAAGTAGATGAAGCATTGTATGAAAAAATCCTTCCCGAATACAAAGAAATGGTAACCAGGCATAACATCTTCAAATAATAGATAAACGCTAAGCCATCCTGACAGCCATCGGGACCTTGTTATACTTCGCTTTGTATTCCAAAGGCGAAAGGCCGGTTATTCTTTTAAATACTTCTCGGAATGCTTTATCATCGGAATAGCCTACCTCATTCATTACTTCATAAATGTTTTTCCTTCCCTTTTCCAGCGTGCTCTTTGCCACTTCTACTTTTACCCGCTGCAAATATTCGACTGGCGTATTGCCGGTCGCTTTGATAAATCTTCTGTCAAAATTTCGCCTGCTGATCGCCAGTTTTGAAGCTAACTCCTCAAAGGAAATTTTAGCGGCAAGATTTTCCTCTATATACGTTTGTGCTTTAATTACAACTTCATCACCATGGTTCTTCTGCGTCTGAAAAATATGGAAGGGTGATTGAGAGTTTCTTTCAATATCAATTTGAAATATTTTTGAACAGACAATAGCAGTCTGCCTGTCAAAATACTTTTCAACCAGGAACAGGATGAGGTTCAAAAATGAATAGGCACCGCCATTCGTATAAATCCCCGGCTCAACGGTAAGTAGTTTATCGATGTGAAGGTTGATGTTCGGAAACAGCCGCCTGAAACCAGCTGCCGCATTCCAATGCGTAGAACAGCTTTTACCCTCCAATAAGCCGGTAGCGGCAACCAGAAATGCACCGGTACAGATACTGGCAATTTCAGCACCGTTTTGATACTGCTCTCTGATCCAGTCAACAAGTTGTTTATTGTCTGTAAGAATCTGATCATAGTCATGCGCAAGCGACGGGATAATCACCAGGTCGGCCTTAATTATCGCTTTAATATTTACGGGATGAATGGCAAAAGTACCTCCGTCCAGTTTTAGTTCGGTGGCAAAGCTGGCCAGGCGGACTTGAATCAGCGACTTGTTTCCCATCTTCTGCCAGTATGTATTGGCACGGGTCAGTATTTCAAACGAACCCGTAATGCTGCTTAGATTAACGTTCCCTTCAGGGACAACGATGATCACTTCTTTCATGCCGATATCTTTCAATAAAGATGCAGGTTAATGTTGTCCAAATCAACCCTATAGAATGTCTGATTCACCCCATATCATTACCCGATTAAGACAGTACCTTTAACGTATTCAAAACAAAAATGTAAATCAGTCAACAAAAGCCCTTAGGAAAATGAGCGCAACAGATTTTACAACAACCCTGACAGTCGACCAGACGCCGACTGAAGCATTCGATGCCATTAACAATGTCCGCGGATGGTGGTCAGAAGAAATTGAAGGTAGCACAAACAAACTCAACGATGTGTTCAGGTATCATCATAAAGACCTCCATCGGTGCCAGATGAAATTAATTGAAGTCATCCCCGACAAAAAAGTCGTTTGGTTTGTGATGGACAACTATTTTAATTTTACTCAAGACAAGAGCGAGTGGATTGGCACAAAAATAAGTTTTGAAATAACGCAACAGGATAACAAAACGTTAATCCGTTTTACACACCACGGCCTGGTTCCCGAGTATGAGTGTTTCACCATCTGCCAGGGTGCCTGGACCAACTATATTCACAATAGTTTAGGTAGTTTGATTACTACCGGTACCGGACTTCCAAACCGGTCAGATAACCCGAGAACTGAAGACGAAAGGAAACTGGGCGCTACCCCGGCAAGTCAGGGATAAAGTGACGAAAATGAAAAAAGAAGACTTTCAAATACACATTACGGTTGATGCTACCCCGCATGAAGTATTCAAAAACATTAACCGTGTTTCAAAATGGTGGACTGAAGATCTGGAAGGCAGCTCTCATAACCTGAATGATGAATTCACCGTTCGTTTTGGCGACGTCCACTTTTCAAGACAAAAATTAGTGGAAGTTATACCGGACAAAAAAGTGGTTTGGCTGGTGACCGATAGCAGGCTTAACTTTATTAATGACAAAGACGAATGGACAAACACGAAGATCGTCTTTGAATTATCCACTCTCGACAACAAAACACAAATGCTTTTTACACACGTTGGTCTGGTTCCCGGAGTGGAGTGTTACGATGCATGTTCAACCGCCTGGCCCCAATACATCGGGGAAAGTTTAATGAACCTGATCACCAGCGGGAAAGGGCAACCATCGGCAAAAGAAAAAGTATAAACAATGGAAGGTAGTATCTACCTTACACTGCCTGCCACTCACCACAAGCCCTCTGAAGTGGAGTCATTTTTAGTTTGCGGCTAAAACGGAGATCTGTCAACATAATCCTATGACATCGCTTTGACAGGCCAACAAATTCTTCTCACCGGCAAAGGTTGTGAATTACCCCCAATTGGATAAATTACTCCCCGCAAAACTACTACTACGATGAAGAAATTCTTACTGCTCGCCTGGCTGGTACTGGTGCTGGTTCATGTTTCCACCGGGCAGGAGCTCAAATCGCCTGACGGGAAATTCCAAATGACATTCGCTCTTCAGAATAACGGAACTCCCACGTACCAACTGTTATACAATGGAAAGATGGTGATCAAACAAAGCGCCCTGGGTTTTGAACTAAAGAATGATACCAAGTCTCTCCTGAACGACTTTACCGTTACCAATACGGAAACTTCTTCACACGACTCTCAATGGACTCCGGTCTGGGGAGAGGAGAAGTCCATTCGCGACTTCCATAATGAACTGGCTGTCACGCTTACGCAGAATGGCACCGATCGAAAGATGATCATACGCTTCCGGCTGTTTGACGATGGACTCGGTTTTCGGTATGAATTCCCTTCACAACCGAACCTCATTTACTTTGTAATCAAAGAAGAGCGTACGCAATTTGCCATGACGGGCGACCATACGGCATTCTGGCTCGCCGGTGACTATGACACACAGGAGTACGACTATACCACCTCACGATTATCAGAAATACGAAAACTGATGGCCAGCTCCATTACGTCGAATGCCTCACAAACTCCCCTCGGGCCCACCGGCGTTCAAACCTCGCTGATGATGAAGACGGACGACGGATTGTATATCAACCTGCATGAAGCTGCGCTTATCAACTATTCCTGCATGCACCTCAACCTCGACGATCAGGCAATGGTTTTCCAATCCTGGCTGACCCCTGATGCAACCGGTGACAAAGGATATATGCAGGCGCCGCGCCATTCCCCGTGGCGAACTATCATCGTCAGTGATGATGCCCGTGACATTCTTGCTTCCAGGATGACGTACAACCTGAATGAACCCAGCAAGATCGAAGATACCTCGTGGATAAAACCTGTGAAGTATATGGGCGTGTGGTGGGAAATGATTACTGGCAAGAGCTCGTGGTCGTATACCAACGATTTTCCCTCTGTACAATTGGGAGTTACGGATTATTCAAAAGCAAAACCCAATGGAACGCACGGCGCAACAACCACCAATGTCAAAAAGTATATCGATTTTGCCGCATTGCACGGGTTTGATGCTGTGCTCGTCGAAGGCTGGAATATTGGGTGGGAAGACTGGTTCGGACATGCCAAAGATTATGTATTTGATTTTGTTACGCCGTATCCGGATTTCAAGGTGACGGAACTGAGAGATTATGCCGCGTCCAAGGGTATTAAACTGATCATGCATCACGAGACATCGGGTTCCACCCGCAATTACGAACGTCACCTCGATAAGGCTTTCCAATTTATGAAGGCGAATAAGTATGATGCTGTAAAAACCGGATATGTAGGCCCAATACTTCCAAAGGGTTTTTATCATTACGACCAGTGGACCGTAAATCACTATCAGCATGTTGTTGAAAAAGCAGCGCATTACAAAATTATGGTAAACGCGCATGAAGCCGTGCGCCCTACCGGGGTAGCCCGCACCTGGCCGAACATGATTGGAAATGAATCCGCTCGCGGTACAGAGTTTCAGGCTTTCGGAGGCTCAAAGGCTAACCATGTGACTATACTACCTTTCACGCGGTTGATCGGTGGTCCGATGGACTATACACCAGGCGTGTTCGAAATGGACATCAGTAAACTTAACCCGAAAAACAACTCCCATTGTAACAGCACGCTGGCGAATCAGCTCGCGCTCTATGTAACGATGTATAGTCCGTTGCAAATGGCAGCCGACCTGCCGGAAAATTACAGCCGGTTTTTAGATGCATTTCAGTTCATAAAGGATGTAGCCCTTGACTGGGATGACAGCCGGTACCTGGAGGCTGAACCCGGGCAGTTCATCACGGTGGCACGAAAGACAAAAGGAAAGTCAACCTGGTTCCTCGGAAGCGTGAATGGCGAAACTCCGCGCACCTCGGTACTGACGTTTGATTTCCTTGATGCCGGCAAAACGTATATCGCTACTGTTTATGCCGATGCAAAAGATGCGCACTATAAAACCAATCCCCAGGCGTATACCATTCGCAAAGGCGTGGTGACCAACAAGTCGAAACTTGCACAGTGGTCCGCTCCGGGAGGAGGGTATGCTATCAGTATAGTGGAAGCGGATAAAACTCAGCTCAAGGGATTAAAGAACTTAAGATGAAATTTGGAGACAATTTTTACCAGACCATGCCGTCGCGGGAATATCTGTTAGAAGTACGCGATAGCGATAATGGGTACGAACAGATGAGCATTATAGCAAAACATCGCTCGTGAGAATAATATGCCTAAAATCCAAAAGCGTCAGCCGTGTTCGGTCAATTTTGCTCACCGTGTGATATATTGCACTACGTAACTCTGAAACACAACGTAAACTCCAGGTTCTAATTGAGTCAAATGATTGATAATGAATCTGCTGTAATCAAGTTAGAAAATATTTCTCATGGCTATGCGGAAAGCGTGGTGCTGAGTAACCTATCGTATAACTTCACCGAAAACAAGATCACTGCCATACTGGGCAGAAGTGGCAGTGGCAAGACAACGCTGTTGCGTATCATCAATGGAATGATCAAGCCCACAAGCGGCCTCATTACCCTTTTTGGTGAACCCTGTCATTACGAAGCCATCCACACACTGCGATTGAAGATTGGCTATGTTATTCAGCATGTTGGCTTATTTCCACACCTTTCTATTCAGGAGAACATTGGCGTATTGGCACGGATCGTCAAGATGGAAAAAAAATGGGTAGCATCACGGATACATTACCTGATGGACCTTGTTCAACTTCCAGTTGCCTATTTGACAAAATATCCCCATCAACTTTCGGGAGGTGAACAGCAACGCGTTGGGCTATGCCGGGCGATGTTTCTCAACCCACCTGTTTTGCTGATGGATGAACCATTCGCTTCGCTTGACAATGAAACCAAAGAATTGATATACCAACACCTAATTTCCATCCAACAACAGGAACCGAGAACCGTAGTGTTAGTAACACACAACGAAACAGAAGCTTTAACGCTTGCCGATCATTTTATCTGGCTGAAAGAAGGAAAACTGGCAAGCTCGGGAAACCGTGAAAACCTGAGAGAACGACTAACTCTAAAGGCTGATTCATGAGGATAGTATTCATTCTTCTGCTTTGCACATCGGCCGTTTTTGTGTTTGGTCAGCAAACCATTCGCGTAGGCGCCAAACACTTTAACGAGGGATATATTCTAAGTGAGATGATTGCACAAATCCTGGAAGAGGGTGGCTATACCGTAGAACGTACGTTCAATCTGGGAGGAACGATGGTTAGTTTTGAAGCTCTCCGGACAGGCGCTATTGATATCTATCCCGAATATACGGGTACGATTGCTTCAGAAATTCTCCGGTTAGAAAATCCCTCCATGACAGGAGAAATAAATACATTACTACGTCAACAATTCAAACTTGAGATTTCGGCGCCCTATGGGTTTAGTAATACCTATGGATTGGTTATAACTTCAGAACTTTCTCAACAACTTAATATTCATAAAATTTCTGACCTCAGTAATTATCCGGACTTAACCATTGGTCTGAGTTATGAATTCCTGGGACGCACCGACGGCTGGAAAAATCTCGCAGCGTCTTATAGTCTTACGCAGAAAGCCTCCGGAATGGAACATGGCCTGGCGTATCAGGCCCTTTTAGATAATAAGATCCATATTACCGATGCGTACTCAACCGATGGTGAGATCAGCAAATATAAACTTGTGCTGCTTTCCGACGATAAGAAGTTTTTCCCCGATTATCAAGCCGTTTCTTTCTATTCCGAAAACCTGCCTGATCATGCAAAAAAGGTACTCGATGTATTGACGTCTTCCATCACAGAAGCGGAGATGCAAGAACTGAATGCGCTGGCATTGTTTGAAAAGAAAAGCCATGCTGAAATCGCCCGAAGTTTCCTGATCCAAAAAGGAATAATTAAGCCACAAAGGAAGGTGGAAAGTAACAATAGCAATCTAATTTTGCTCAAAACAACCGAGCACATTTCGTTAACGCTGGTCGCCCTGCTGGCTTCCATACTCGTAGCTGTGCCGTTAGGTATCTTGATATATCGTTTCCCTTCATTTTCAAAAGTTACCCTTTACATGACCGGTGTACTTCAGACTATTCCATCGATTGCATTGCTGGCGTTGATGATTCCACTCGTAGGTATTGGAAAAGTACCGGCGATAATTGCTCTTTTTTTCTACTCATTACTTCCCATTTTACGAAACACCGTTGTGGGTCTTCATTCTGTTGATCCTATCTTAAAGAACGTAGCTTCAGGCATCGGCCTCAATAGGTGGCAAACCTTGCGGCTGGTGGAATTTCCCCTCGCGTTGCCGATGATTCTTACCGGCATTCGCACGGCCGCCGTCATTAACGTTGGCACCGCAACGCTCGCAGCCTTTATTGGGGCAGGAGGGTTGGGTGAATTTATCGTGACCGGTCTGGCGTTAAACAATGTAACGATGATTCTCACCGGAGCCATTCCATCCGCCCTACTGGCCATAGTCACCGAGCTTCTTTTTGAAGGTATTGAATGGATCGCGATACCTCAGCATCTGCGTAAACAAATTCTTTAATTTGATAGTTATGGTTGAAAGTGATATTATAATCATGAACTATTTTGGCAGAAAGAGCCTTATCAGCTAATATTAATCAACCCCGTCCATCCTATGGTTAAAGATCTGCTTCAGTCCCTTGCTCAAGTGCCGGCTTTCGAGTCCGTTCCAGAGTCACAAATTGAATGGCTGGCAGAACACGGTACTATAGAAATCTATTCGGATGGTGATAAAGTGTTTGCTCAGGGCAGTACAATCGATAGATTTCAAATTGTGTTACAGGGCTCAATATCAGTACATCTTAACCAATCCAATGGTCGCAGGTATCTTTGGAACTATGAGCCCAATGATATTCTGGGGCGTTTGCCGTATTCCCGAATGAAGGCGTCAGCAGCGGATGGCCAGGCAATCGGCGAACTGATCCTGTTTTCACTTCACCGTGATTTATTTCATGACTTGATCTGTGAGTGCCATGATATCACCGAGGTGTTGGTTCATACCATGACGGACCGTGTTCGGGATTTTACCAAGGCCCAACAGCAAAATGATAAAATGATGGCATTGGGTAAACTCTCGGCCGGCTTAGCCCATGAACTAAATAACCCATCTGCTGCTGTTGTTCGCAGCGCACAGGAATTGAAAAAGCACCTTTCCAACACACCTGAAAATTTTAAACGCGTGATTAAAATTGAAACAACTGATGAAGTGGTAAACCAGGTTAATGAACTGGTTTATGCTAAAATTGGATCCTACGGGTCAACATCACGTTCGTTGATGGAAAAGACGGCATTGGAGGATGAACTTACGAATTGGTTGGAGAATATAGGATTGGAGAATCCTTATGAATGGACGGAAACGTTTGCTGACTTCGATGTTTCTACGAGTGATCTTGATACCATACAAAGCAGGTTGCGGCCGGAGGATGTAGCTCCGGTCTTAGGTTGGATCAATCAGGTCTTTACTACCGAAAAGCTGGTCTTCGATATTGAAGATGCCTCAAAACGTATCAACACCCTGGTCACCTCCATTAAGGGATACACCCATATGGATCAATCAAGTGAAAAACAACTCGCCGATATCCACCCTGGAATTCGAAACACGCTCACCATGCTGGGACATAAAATCAGAAAAAATAAGATCAGGCTTATCGAAAATTTTCAGCCAGACCTGCCAGCGGCCCATATCTTTATCAGTGAATTAAATCAGGTGTGGACCAACCTCATCGATAATGCCATCGATGCGATGGAGGAGTCTCCGGAGCCGGTGTTGGAAATAAAGACTATGAGAGACCGAGAGTTTTTTAATGTATTCATTGTTGACAACGGTCCGGGGATTCCGAAAGAAATACAAGAAAAAATATTCGACCCCTTTTTTACGACTAAGCCCATGGGTAAGGGAACAGGATTAGGATTAGAAGTTGTTCGCCAAATCATTAATCAGCACAACGGAACAATCGAATTAAATTCCCAGCCCGGCAGAACGGAGTTTAAGATTTGTATTCCCCTTTGAATAAGACTATGAATAAACCTATACTACTAGCTGTCGATGATGATCCACAAGTGTTACGAGCTGTAGCCCGTGACTTACGAAATAAGTATGGAAAGGACTATCGCATCCTGAGTACGACCTCTGCCAACGAAGCACTGGTATCGCTGAAAGACCTGAAGAATAAAAATGATGTTGTGGCTTTGTTTTTGTCCGATCAACGAATGCCCGAAATGTTGGGCGTAGATTTTTTACAACAAGCGAAGCAACTTTATCCGGATGCCAGAAGAATTCTACTGACTGCTTACTCCGATACCGATGCGGCCATAAGGGCAATCAATGATGTTCAACTGGACTATTATCTGATGAAGCCATGGGACCCGCCGGAAGAAAAATTATTTCCACCCCTCGATGAACAACTGGAAGAATGGCAAGGCAACCATGTTCCTCTTTTTCATGGGATACGTATTGCAGGTTATCAATGGTCACCTCGTTCCCACCAGATAAAAGACTTCTTGTCGGGCAATTTGATTCCCTATCAATGGCTGGATGTTGAAAGTAACGAAATTGGAAAAGAATTAATCGAGCTTAATAAAATTGATACGAAAGAATTGCCCGTTGTATTTTTTGAAGACGGTTCTTTCTTGTTGAACCCCAACCTCCAGGCAGTAGGTGAGAAAACCGGCATGCGCTCGAAGGCATCTAAACCCTTATACGACGTAACCATTATAGGAGCAGGACCTGCAGGATTAGCAGCTGCTGTTTACGGTGGCTCTGAAGGATTGAATACATCCATCATTGAAAAACGTGCGCCGGGCGGACAAGCCGGTACCAGTTCCCGTATTGAAAACTATCTGGGCTTTCCCAATGGGTTAAGTGGCGCAGAATTATCTCGTAGAGCAATTTCACAGGCAACCCGCTTCGGAGTAGAATTGCTTTCGCCACAGGAAGTGGTGGATGTTGACCTGAAGGATGCCTACAAAATTATTACGCTTCGAGATGGCAGTGTCATCAATACACGGAGTATCATTATTACCACCGGTGTGGATTACCGCGCACTCGAGGCAACTGACGTCGACAAGTTTACGGGCGCAGGTATCTATTATGGTGCGTCTACAACGGAAGCACATGCCTGCAGAAATCGTGACATCTATATTGTTGGTGGTGGAAATTCTGCGGGTCAGTCCGCCATGTATTTATCGAATTTCGCCAGCAATGTTTTCCTTGTGATCCGGAACAAAGACTTGTCCTCCACGATGTCGCAATACCTGATTGATCAGCTTTCCGCCACGCCCAACGTACACGTGTTGGCAGGAACGATTGTTGGGCAAGTTTATGGAAATGAAAAGCTGGAGGAAATTTGTTTGGAAAATATGGTTACCGGAGAGCGGAGACAGGAAAAGCTTGGCGCGCTCTTTATTTTTATTGGAGCAAAGCCTGTTACCGATTGGCTGAAGCTCGATATTATAAAAGACACAAAGGGATACATTGAAACCGGCCGGGATTTATTAAAATACGAGTCTTTTAAAAAGGCATGGAAGTTAAAGCGCGAACCCTATCTGCTGGAAACCTGCAGCCCCGGAATTTTTGCTGCTGGTGATGTCCGGGCAGGTGCAATGAATCGGGTGGCTTCGGCAGTAGGAGAGGGTGCAATGGCAATTAAATTTGTTCACGAATATCTGGCGGAGAATTAGCCAACCAGGGATAACGTACCAAGTTGCAAATAGCAACGCCGCCACATCATGACGTTTTTGTTTTAACGTAATATTCCAGCAAACGAGAATCAATGAAAACCCTTTGTGAGCATTTAACGAACTGGAAAGATATCAGGCTAGCCAAAAAGCATGAGTGCGAAGAGTGCGTAAAAATTGGCTCTCCCTGGGTGCATTTGCGCACCTGCCAAACGTGTGGCGCAACACTATGTTGTGACTCATCTCCGAACCAGCACGCTTCAAAACATGCAGCGTCCACCAAACATCCGGTAGCTATTTCCGCCGAGCCTGAAGAACGTTGGGCCTGGTGTTATATAGATGAACAGTTCGTGGAATATTAACTAATAAAATAATCATACAGGGATGATCATATATGAACCGAATAAAAACTGGTTTCGTGACATAGGAAACCTGGCAAAAAGCTGGACGATGCAAAAGATCATACGCGGTGTCTTAATGATCGGTCTTCTTGCCACCATCATTTGCGTTGTCATGTTTCACTATGGTTTTGTGCCGCGTATGAATTCCGGTATTTTCTCGTTGCTGGGAATTGTGCTCAGTATCTTATTAGTATTTCGTACCAATACTGCCTATGACCGATGGTGGGAAGGGCGGAAGCAATGGGGAAGCCTGGTAAACAACACGCGGACGCTGGCCAGCATGGTACAAATAAGCTTGCCAGCAGGGGATAGGGAAAGCCGATTTTTCATCGCGCGGGATATTGCCAATTTCGGAATCGCCCTGAAAGAACATTTGCGAAAAGGAGTGAAGCTGGAGGAATTGGTGCACCTTAGTGAAACGGAAAAAGAAGAATTAAAACACAAACAACATATACCCAACCATATAGGCCTTTGGATTTATCAACGAATACATACGATCTATAGATCAGGTGTCGTTACCGATGCTGACCTGATTAATATCAGACCACACTACTTCGCCCTGATTGATGTGATGGGGGCATGTGAGCGAATTAAAAAAACACCCATACCCTTTAGTTACTCCGTATATATCAAGATTTTTATTTCCTTGTATGGACTGATTTTGCCCTTTGGTTTATACGAAGACTTTGGATTCTACACGATACCACTCACCATGTTCATTTTCTTTGCCATGTTGGGGATCGAACTGATGGCGCAGGAGATAGAAGAACCTTTTGGACTCGACTGTAACGACTTACCGACCGGGGATATAGCGAGTACCATTAAGAAGAACGTGTTTGAGACGCTGGAGCAGCAGCATGTGAAGGAACCTTTAGCACCAGAATTGTATACAAAAGTGTTCTGAATATCGCGAAGGAGTTTCCGATCCCGATAGATTTCGGGATCGGAGTACGTCCCAAGCCTGCCTGCCGGCAATCCCCCGAACTACGAAGTGCGGCGCACTTTAGCGGGGGATTGCTTCGTCGGCATGTCGCGCTGTCGCGTGACGCCTCCTCGCAAGGTGGCCCGCTCGAGACCACCTTTTGTACCTTTAGCGCTTATCGTACTATCAAGCCAGATCGAAACGATCAAGGTTCATCACCTTATCCCATGCGGCCACAAAGTCGTTCACAAACTTCTCTTGAGAATCGCCGCAGGCATACACTTCCGCGAGGGCTCGAAGTTCAGAGTTTGATCCGAAGATAAGGTCCACACGGGTACCCGTCCATTTTACTTCGCCTGTCTTTCGATCGCTGCCTGCAAATGCATGACCTCCGCTGTCAAGCGCCTTCCAGGTCGTGTTCGAATCAAGCAGGTTAATGAAGAAATCATTCGTAAGTGTTTCCGGCCGCTTGGTGAATACACCATACTTTGACTGATCAAAGTTTGAATTCAGTACACGCATACCCCCAACCAGCACCGTCAACTCCGGTGCCGTGAGTGTTAACAATTGCGCTTTATCGATCAGCAACTCTTCAGCGGAAACGGCATACGTTTTCTTCTGATAATTGCGGAATCCATCGGCAATAGGTTCAAGTACTTCGAATGATTCCACATCTGTTTGCTCCTGGGTAGCATCGGCCCTTCCGGGAGTGAAAGGTACGGTTACCGTATGACCGGCATTCTTTGCTGCTTTCTCGATTCCAACAACACCGCCAAGCACAATTAAGTCGGCAAGTGATACAACCTTACCACCCGTGTTGAAATCATTTTGGATTCCTTCCAACGTCTTTAACACTTTCGCCAGTTGGGCAGGATTGTTCACTTCCCAATCTTTTTGAGGCGCGAGACGAACACGGGCACCGTTAGCACCACCGCGCTTATCCGATCCACGAAATGTCGATGCAGACGCCCAGGCAGTAGAAACCAGTTGCGATACAGAAAGCCCGGAAGCAAGGATCTTACTCTTTAATGTCGTAATATCTTTATCATCAATTTTATAAGTTGCGGCCGGGATGGGATCTTGCCAGATCAGTTCTTCCTTGGGTACTTCAGGTCCCAGATACCGCGAAATAGGACCCATATCACGGTGCGTCAGTTTATACCATGCACGCGCGAAGACATCGGCAAACTCGTCGGGATTTTCAAAGAATCGTCTGGAGATTTTCTCATAGATCGGATCTAATTTCAAGGCAAGGTCAGTGGTAAGCATGCGCGGCTCATGACGCTTTGATTTATCATGTGCATCGGGCACACTGTCCGCACCACCACCGTTCTTTGGTCTCCACTGTTGTGCACCGGCCGGGCTCTTGAAAAGTTCCCAATCGTATCCAAATAAATTCCAGAAGAAGTTATTACTCCACTTCGTGGGTGTGGATGTCCAGGTTACTTCAAGTCCGCTGGTAATAGTATCTCCGCCTTTGCCGGACCCATAGCTGCTCCGCCAGCCAAGTCCTTGCTCTTCCATGGTGGCCGCTTCCGGTTCGGGGCCAACGTTTGTCGCGGGTGCAGCGCCGTGCGTTTTACCGAACGTGTGACCACCTGCAATAAGCGCTACCGTTTCTTCATCATTCATCGCCATACGTTTGAACGTTTCGCGGATATCTATTGCCGCAGCAATAGGATCAGGATTTCCGTCTGGTCCTTCGGGGTTTACATAAATTAAACCCATCTGCACAGCTGCCAACGGGTTTTCTAAGTTACGATCGTGTATTTTTCCATCAGCATGATCATCTGAAGCCACTACGCCCTCTTTCTTTTCAACACCATCGGAGCCCTTTGCGTAGCGTATATCGCCACCTAACCATTTTTTTTCAGCACCCCAATAAACATCTTGTTCGGGTTCCCATACATCTTCGCGCCCGCCCGCAAAGCCAAACGTCTTAAAGCCCATCGACTCAAGAGCCACATTGCCGGTAAGGACCATCAGGTCAGCCCATGAAATCTTACGACCATATTTTTGTTTGATCGGCCAAAGCAACCTACGAGCCTTGTCCAGGTTAACATTGTCAGGCCAACTGTTGAGCGGAGCAAAGCGTTGTTGACCAGCTCCTGCGCCCCCACGACCATCACCAGTGCGGTAAGTACCAGCGGAGTGCCAGGCCATGCGTATGAACAAAGGACCATAATGACCGAAATCAGCCGGCCACCAATCCTGGGAGTCCGTCATCAGCGCATGAAGATCTTTCTTCAATGCGGCCAGATCGAGGCTTTTAAATTCTTCGGCATAGTTAAATTTTTCACCCATTGGGTTCGACAATGAAGAGTGCTGACGAAGAATATTCAGCTTTAATTGATTAGGCCACCAGTCATGGTTTTGAGTTCCGCTGCCTGCGGGTTGGTGAAACGGGCATTTGGCTTCACCATTTCCGTTACTCGTGTGCGCGGATTTGCTCGAATGTGTATGTTTTTCCATTTCTTATTGATTAATAATTTGTACTAAATGATCCATTAATGATAATCTCTATTCCGAACCGGAACAATGATCTATGTCATGTCCGTGGGTGTTTAAAGTCGATTAAAAACAAGATTACAGCAGAGAGGCTAATAAATCAAATTGATTATATTTATATTCATATAACTATTATCTATGACGCTTACACAATTGGAATACATTGTTGCCCTGGATACCTACCGTCATTTCGTGCAGGCCTCAGAGAAATGTTTTGTTACCCAGCCCACCTTGAGCATGCAGATTCAAAAGCTCGAAGAGGAGCTGGGGGTAAAGATTTTCGACCGGACCAAACAACCCGTTATCCCGACGGAAATTGGTACTCAGCTCGTTGCGCAGGCGAGGGTTATTCTACGCGAAGCCGCCAGGATTCCACAAATCATCGACGATCAGAAAGGCACCATGACGGGTGAACTGCGTATTGGCATTATACCGACTCTGGCACCTTATCTGCTGCCACCGCTCTTTAAACAAATGAGTGAAAAATACCCACAGCTTCACCTGATCATCAAAGAAACGATCACCGAGGAAGTTCTCAGTGAGTTAAAAAGTAACCGCCTTGACTGTGGCATCGTGGTGACGCCGCTGGAGGATTCCTCCATAAAAGAGGATGTACTCTTCTACGAGGAACTATTTCTGTACGTCTCAAAGAAGAATGCGCTTTACGACAAAAAGTACGTCCTGGCAAGTGACATCGATCCGGATCAACTCTGGCTGCTGGAAGAGGGACATTGTTTCCGCTCACAGATTCTGAATTTGTGTGAATTGAGAAAACGTTCCGATTTTCATTTTAAGTATGAAACCGGAAATATTGAAACCCTGAAACGAATGGTGGATAAAAGTGATGGCATGACCATTTTACCTGAACTGGCCGTGATGGAATTCAGCAAGACGCAGATGAAGCTGGTGAAACGATTAAAAGAACCCAGTCCCGCCCGCGAAGTGAGTCTGGTGACGCATCGGGACCACATTAAAACGAAACACCTAAGAACCCTCAAAGAAGAAATCCTCAGCATAGTACCGAAACAGATGCAGAAGCTTCATAACAAAAAGGTGGTGGAGATTACTTACTGATGACTATTTCCAATTGCCTGAGTTTTCAACCAGAAAAACAGAGGTCTTCATTGAACCGATAGTTAGTTCGTCAACCCATTCCCTGGTTTATACGTTACTATTGGCAAGACTTTGTAACTCATGGAAACTACCGACCCACTTATACAGCTTAAATTTCCGATCGGCCCGTTTATTGCGCCGGAAAACATCAGCAGAACCGGGCTTGACGAACTTTTTGAAACGATTGATGCCGCGCCGGCGAAATACAGGTCGGCAACGGGAAAGCTTTCAGAAAGTGATCTCAAAAAGACCTACCGCGCAGGCGCCTGGAATATTCAGCAACTCGTCAATCATGTGGCTGACATGCAAATGCTCCACTTTCTCCGAATGAAAAAAGCACTTACTGAACCTGACTACAAGGAAATAACCCTTGTAAACATTCAGGCATGGGCTGATACGCTTGATTGCCTCGCTTTTCCCGTGGCTGACTCACTGAATATGATGGAGGGTATCACCAACCGGTTTGTCTACCTCATGAGATCCTTAAACGAAAGCCAACTTGAAATCGCGTACTACCACCCTGTTAGAAAAATAATGCTAAACCAGAAACAGGCCATTGCTATGACTGCCTGGCACGTAAACCATCACCTAGCACATATTAAAATAGCATTAGAGAGTTAGCCCATCAGACGATCATAGGCAGGCGCGTCAACAAGATGACACAGCCTTTATCCGGGTGGCTCAATGAAGGACGGGGTAGGTACAACGGGTCCATACCTCCCGCGACCGATTGTATGCCTGTCGGGCATAGGTTATTTTACCGGAAATGACTAGTTTTAATTAGGTCCTGAAAGGAACGTGGCATGGACCCTCTAATCCCCCTGCGCTATGAACTTTAAGCCCGAGTTAGTAAAACAGAACCTGCGCGAAGCGAATTACGAGCCTATCCAGAAGTATATGGTTCCTCTCAACCAGATGACGACGTTTAGTCCCGATCAGAACATACACGAGGCTATTGCCATTATCCTCGCGAAAAGAATATCGGGCGCCCCGGTATTGGATGAACACCGGCACCTGGTAGGTAATCTCTCAGAAAAAGATTGCCTTCGGATTATCGTGGATACGTCCCGCCACAGCATAACGGTGAAGGATAAAAAAGTTTCGGACTATATGTCAACTCGTATTTTTTCGTTTTCTCCCGCAACCAATGTGGTGGAGGCAGCCATTGAATTTCTTAGTTCACCCATCCGCCGGTATGCCGTAGTAGAAAATGGAGCCTTGATAGGGGAGATAAGCCGGAGAGAAATCCTTCGTGCAGCTCAGAATATTAAATCAACTACCTGGTAAACGAATAACTGATTTGTTGTTCTATCAGAAAGACATGCTTTCAAAAAAACATCAGCTATGGATATCACACCTGGATCAAATCCAACGCACGCACAGTATGAAACCATTAAAAAATACATGGTGCCCTTGAGCAACATGATAACCTTTAAGCCGGATCAGCCCATTCAGGATGTCATTGCCATCATCATAAATAAAAAAATAGCGGGCGCGCCTGTATTGGATGATCAAAACCAATTGGTGGGAATTATATCCGAGAAAGATTGTTTACGACTCATTGTGGACCAGGCCTATCATAATTTGCCCGCTGAAACCAGAAAAGTCTCGGACTACATGACCGTTAAGGTACAGTCACTTTCGCCCACCACCAATGTCCTTGACGCCGCTATTGAATTTTTGAATTCACCGATAAGAAGATTTCCGATCGTAGAGAATGGTGTGCTGATCGGACAAGTGAGCCGGAGACATATATTAAGAGCGGCTCAGGATATAAAGCCAGTTGACCAATAGGGGTATCTCGATGGTGGATGTTTATCCGCCTGAACCAGGTGTTCATTACTATCAGATCTGCTAAACTATTTGCCAAGCATTCCTTTCAAGGCTGCAAAATCTATAGCTTTGAGCAGCTCCTCCCTTGCCATTCTAAAGACAGGTTCATCACGCACATCGCAGTAAAGCACTATAAACTGTGGTGATGATTTGGGAAGTTTTGAATTAAAATATGCAGGGTTTGGTTTGATGGCCCAACTGGCATAATCATGGTTTACATCTACAAAACCCAAAAAATCATAGTAACCTTTAACACGATCGACAACAGCTGGCTCCTGAAGTGTCTTCGCATCCGAGTTTTGGAGAATCTCGTCGATAACCGAAATATTTTTAGCGTATTGTGACTTCTCTATCTCCAATTGCTTTTTGTACTGTACCTCGCTTTGCTCCTTAAACTTGTTAGCCTCAGTGGCATTGATGGTCTTTATTTGTTGAAACGTTGCTTCGGCAGTCTTCATATTATTTGAGTAATCGATTTCTGCTGCTTTGATTTTCTTCTTGCAGTATTCTTTATATCGCTCCGCAAATTCCTTCTTTGGTATATAGTCAAAAGGGAGTTTACCATCGATAGTAATTAACCACAGGTGATCGTTAGCATTGTTTCTTCCACCTCCGTTTTTCCAATACCAGGCATTGCCTTCATTTACGGGCAGTTCATTAACGAGTGCAAAGGCATCTGTCCCGGGATGCTCCTGATTGGACGCCGTTGCCACAAAAAAACTCTGGCCAAAAACGAATGCAAAATCGTTGATATGAATCCTTACCGGATAAATTCCCCATGCTTCTCCAAGTTTTGTCATAATTTTCTTTCTGTCATAAGGACAGTCGTGTTTGACAAACGTAAAATCAATGGTGTAATAATTACCACTCTTAATTTGTTCCGGCAGCCTCGTTCTTTCTATAAAGGCACTGTTGATCTCGACATCAATTCCCCTTGGAGCATACTTTTTTTGTACCGGAAGAACAATGTTGTTGATAATAGTCTTCTGCCGGGCAAGATCTGCCGGAGCAACATAGTTAGTAGGGTTGGGCCTACCCGCTAGCCAGTTTCCAGGTTGTTTCAAAAGGTCCTCCAATACGCAGGGTTGAGCGACAGCCCGGATGCCAACCGTTAACCAGATAATATAAAAAAATGTAGCCCGTGTTTGCATTTCAGTACGGTTTGTTATGTTGTAAATACTACACAGAAATCATTTCCAGTTCAAACTTCCAACTCTGTTTTTACCCTGTAAATTTCACAGAATAGAAAATCTAATACCTCCTGTAAAAAGGGGATTTTTAAAAAAGCCTTCGTTTAAAAGTCAGGATGCAAAAGGTTCGGTTAGATTTGTATAGAATCTATGGCTATACGGCTTTTTATCTTTGGTGTATGTTTCATTTGGCTCGCCGCTCAGCCGGATATAGTTGCTCAGGAGTATTTTGATCGGGATAGTCTCAGGCGGGCGCTTGAAAAATCGAAAACCGATACAAACCAGGTAATTCTATATATTCAGCTTGGACAGCAATACGAAAATAATAACCCGGACTCCGCTCTATTACTTTATGAGCAGGCGCTGAAACTTAGCGAGCAACTTAACTATACCAGAGGGGTCATCAGCTATTATACGAATGCCACGTATGTTTATAATGTAATGGCCCGGTATGATACCTCGCTCATTTTAAATTTACAGTCAGTTGAAATTGCCCGAAAATTTGGAAATCCCGAGCGACTGGCTGCGTGCCTGAATAACACGGCGGCATCCTATATGAACCTGAAGCGCCATGAAAAATCGATAGAATATTTTTTACAAGCCATTGAAATTTATGAACGCCTGGGTGATTTGAATAAACGTAGTGTCATTTATCGGAATCTTGCAGTTGTGTATCAGGAGATAGGCCAGAAAACAAAAGCGGCCGAGTATGGCGAAGAATCACTTGCATTAGCACGACTCGCTGGAAACATATACTCTATTACCGGTTCATTGGTTAATCTGGCGAACGTTTATGCATCCTTGAGTCAACTTCCAAAGGCTATTGTATTGTTGGAGGAGGCACGGTTGTTGGCCAAAAGAAGTGATAATGAGTATACCGTTCTAATAACTTCCTTAAGTCTTGGGGATGTGTACAATACCTCCGGTGACTTTGATAAAACAAAAAAGTACGGTGAAGAAGCGTTGGCAATAGCAACTAAACTGGACGATCGCCAATCTGTCGCGATAGCTTTACGGACCCTGGCCACCCATTATTTCAACAACGACAACGCAGACAGGGCAGAGGAGTATGCCAGCCGATCATTACGTCAGGCACTAAAATATAACTACACAGAAGATATTGGCCTGGCTTATTCTTTGTTAGCGGAAATTTCAATTCTTAAGAAAGATTTTAAGCGAAACATAGTTTACTCAGGAAAAAGCGACTCTGTGCGCATTGTTCTCTTAAACGAGTCTACCACCAAAAATATCCAGGACCTGGAAGCCAGGTACCAATCTGAAAAGAAAGAACAACAAATCAAGGACCTGAAGCAGGCGGCTGAAATTAAGGATTTATCGATCCGGCAAAACCGCCTGCTGAATTCCTTTCTTATCGGGTCGCTTGTGGCGGTCATATCGATTGCGCTGCTGACCAGGCGAACGTATCAGCAAAAAAAGAAAATTCTGGAAAAGGAAAATGACTTGAATCAAAGCAGGATTACCGAACTCGAAAATGAAAAACAATTACTCGCCAGCGAAGCGGTGATTAAAGGGCAGGATGAAGAACGCGGACGGCTGGCAAAAGATCTACACGATGGTTTGGGAGGGTTATTATCAGGTGTGAAATTTTCTCTTACCAATATGAAATCAAACGTGGTATTAGATGGCGAAAGCGCGCTGCTCTTTGAACGCTCGCTTGATATGCTCGATCATTCTATTTCCGAGCTGAGGCGCGTGGCTCACAATATGATGCCTGAAGTGCTGGTAAAATTCGGTCTGGCCGAAGCCTTGAAAAGTTATTGTAACTACCTGGCCGAATCAAAGATTTATAAAATCGACTTTCAGGCTATTGGCATGGAAGGCCGGCTGGAAAAAAATACGGAGATCTTCATTTTCCGTATTGTTCAGGAATTGTTGAATAACATTTCAAAACATGCCCAGGCAACACAGGTTCTTGTGCAACTGGCGCAGTACGACAATGAGCTAAGCATAACGGTTGAAGACAATGGCATCGGAATGAATAAGGACGAAGTTAATATATCGACCGGAGCTGGTTGGACAAATATTCGCTCTCGCGTAGAATACCTGAAAGGCAAGCTCGATGTTCAATCCGGTAGGGGCGAGGGCACTTCCGTTCACATTACACTTCTGGTTTCATGACAAGGGTATTTATTGTTGATGATCACCCGATGGTGATTGAAGGTATCAGCAGCATGTTGGTTCAATTGCCCGACATCGAGGTAGCGGGCCATGCGATGAGTGGTGCCTCTTGTCTCGGATATTTTGTTAACAATTCGGCCGATGTGGTTTTGCTTGATATCAATCTTCCAGATCAAAGTGGTATTGAAGTTTGCAAAGCTTTATTGCAACAAAAGTCCAGCCTGAAAATAATAGCCCTTACCAATTTTGATCAACTCACGTATTTACAAAACATGAAGGATGCAGGAGCCAAAGGATATCTCCTGAAAAACTCATCGAGTAGTGAAATTGAAAAAGCTATCCATGCCGTGATGGCAGGGAATGAATTCTGGCTGGGGCGTGATACTATCCGTGAAAGTATGGAGGGCCACAATCAGTTGTTATTGACACGCAGGGAAATTGAAGTGCTAAAACTTATTGCCGAAGGATTGACCAATAATGAAATAGCCGATAAACTTTTTGTGAGTACCACCACGGTCGACTCACACCGGAAAAGCCTGATGTCTAAATTGCAGGCGAAAAACACAGCTGCCCTCGTGCGAACGGCGCTGGAGAAAAGGATCATCTGATTTTCGGCCACCTGAAGGCTGGGGGACGATTTGGATGTTGTATCTGGCAGGGATATATTGGAGTCTAGTGTGAAAAACAACGATTTGTTGAAACAATCAATTGAAAAGTCCTACCAGAAAGGTTTATAAGCAGGGACAGCTGTTAGATGCTGTTGCCTTCTCTGCCAAAGAATTACTCTCGACCAATAATTGGGCATCGCGAATCGACGAAATTCTTCGTAGGCTGGGTGAGGCGTCCAGTTCCAGTCGCGTGTATGTATTCAAACATAACCATAACCGGGAGGGCAAGCTCTTTACGAGTTTAGTTTTTGAATGGTGTGCACCCGGCATCGAAGGGCAAATAGATAACCTTAAGCTGAGTGAAATGGAAATAGGGGCGGTAGGGTTTCAGCGATGGATCGATCTGATGAGTTCTGGTAAATCGGTTTCAGGAACGGTAGAATGTTTTCCCGATGATGAGCGGGAATTGCTGGAAGCACAGTCGATCCAGGCCCTCGCGGTAATTCCTTTTTTTGTTTCCGGAATGTGGTGGGGCTTTATTGGATTTGATCAATGCGACCGGATCCGGGGATGGTCAGAAGCCGAGCTAGGTGCATTGCAGGCTGCAGCCAGTATGATTGGCAGTGCCATAGAACGGCAGATTTCCGAAGAACGTCTGCAGCAACAGTTTAAGGAATTGAAAAAGACGAATCAGGAACTGGACTTCTTTGTATACAGTGTTTCTCATGATCTCCGCGCACCACTGGCAAGCATTCTCGGCCTGATAAATATTGCCTCCCTGGAGGATTTGAATTTAACCCAACGTAACTATTTCATTCGCATGCGCGAAAGCGTGCATAAGCTAGATGTTTTTATTAAAGAGGTGCTGGACTATTCGCAAAATTCCAGAACTCAAGTCAAACCCGAGCCAATTGACTTAAAAATTTTTCTGACCGAACTGGGGCAGGAAATTATACCCTCGGACAAGAATATTTCTTTTGAGATTGATTACCACAATGAGAATGGCACACCATTTCACTCAGATAAGAAAAGACTTGAAATTGTTTTCCAAAACCTGTTTTCCAATGCGGTGAATTTCCGGGATGAAGCAAAAGCGCATTGCCGGATACAGATAGATATTCTATTGACCGCTGAAGGCGCAGCGATTCAATTCGAAGATAATGGAATCGGAATTGAGCCTACACATATCGAAAGTATCTTCCGGATGTTCTACCGTGCCACAGAACAAGGTACGGGATCGGGCCTGGGTCTCTACATTGTCAACGAGGTGATTCTAAAGCTTGGTGGCTGGATAAAAGTATATTCAGAGCCAAATCAATATGCCCGGTTCAATCTGTGGATTCCATCGTCTAAACCCACCCGGTGAACTTTATCGATCGCCCGTAGCCCATTCATTCAGATGAAAATGCAGGTCCTCTACGCTTTTTACTGTAACGGTTTTTTGGAAATCCGGATGAAATGGATTGACTACCAGGTTGTGCTCTCTTGGGTAAGCAGATAATAATAATCGGGCAGATGGTACCTTCAAACAAACCGATGCTTGATTCCGCACCCAATCATATCCAAAAAGTTGTGTGGTAAGTGGGTAAGGTCTCGAGTCCCATTCGACAGGAAGCGTGTCTTTTTCCAAACTCGGAATATCAATATCAATGGTATAGGTGATGAGCGACCATTTAGTACTTAACAACGAAGTTCCTCTGATGCACAGGTATTCGGTCATGGAAAGGGAAACGGCTGAGCACGCATAAATTACAGGGACATTCCGCGGATTCCATCGTCCCGCCATATTGCCATAACCTAGTGGTGAACCAGCATGTTTACGCTGAATAATCCTGAAATAATCCATGGATATTACAGAATGTTGCCATACTCCATTGCCTCTAACGCATCCTCAATGAGTTCGACACCATAAGGCTCGGTTAACATCCCGATAGGCGTGACGTCTCCCATTGCCATGTTAGACTGTAGAAGCCATCCTTTAAACAATTCAGCGCTCCCGAAAACATCGATTCCTTTTTTTGAAAGCCTGTCTACCTCTAAAAGAGTTTTAGAGGCCAGGACACCAATAGCAGAATCATCATTCCATCGTGAAAGCGTTCGGGAGGAGACGCCGATGAGCGCTGCAAATTTATCGGCCGACAAATCAAGGTAAGTAACAAGTGGCTTCACCGACTTCATCGTGAGCCCTTCCGTACCAATCATCTCATTTAAATCACGATAATTTTTGGCGCTTCGAACAGAGGCTATAAAAGCCCCATAGGGTATATTGGCCTCCACCGCCATTTTTCTGCCTTCGCCGAAGTTCACGGTAAAAACGGAAACCGTCCCTGATTTTCCAGCATTCTTTCGCAGCGCTTTCATATTATGACATTTGTCTAACAAATATACGCCATTTGGCAATATCAGGTTCGACTGGGCTAACTTTTTTTCTTCGTTTAAAAAAAGATATAAAATCAATCCTGGAGGCATATGCCAGCCGACCGCCAGGAGTAGGGTCCAATTATTGAGGGATAATGCACTGAAACAAAATTACAGATACTTTGATCTGCACGTAATATCAGCCGTTGACCCTGCCTGGCCCTGTATAAAAAACAAGCGGTGCTTCATTAACCTGGTTGTATTTCATCAGCTCCAATTTCACCTTTGTTTATGCTTAGCACTCCGGCCCCTTTGTGCTTCCTCTTAATGCGCATATTCAAAACTTCTATTCCCAGCGCAAAGGCCATTGACATGTAGATATAACCCTTCGGAACATGCACATGGAACCCTTCAATAACCAACACGGTGCCAATCATGAGCAGGAATGAAATGGCCAGGATTTTCATCGCCGGATGTTGATTGATAAAATCGCTGATACGTTTTGAAAATAACAACATTACAGCCATTGAAATACAGATAGCTATCACAATTACGATTACATTTTCGACCAATCCGACGGCAGTAATGATAGAATCCAGCGAGAAGACCAAATCAAGAATTATAATCTGAAAAATAGCTGACTGAAAGGTGCGTTTCTTTTCAATCCTGGTCTTTTCCGCACCGCCCTCAAATTTTGAATGGATTTCTGACGTACTTTTTCCGATCAGGAATAAGCCACCGGCAATCAGGATCATATCATGAAAGCTTACGGCAAAATCATTTACATTAAAGAAAGGTTTATCAAGGCCGATGATCCAACTGATTCCGAACAGCAAAAGAATTCGACCGACAAATGCCAGTGTTAATCCAAGAACGCGCACCTTCGTTTGCTGATGTTCAGCCACGCGGCTACTAATAATTGAAATGAACACAACGTTGTCGATGCCCAATACAATTTCAAGAAACGTAAGCGTGATTAAACTGACAATAATTTCGGTCGAAAAGAAGTCCATGGGTTAAAATCAAATTGAAGGGTGAAGAGATGGGCGTGTCAAAATAAACTTTTGCCCATCGTCTGGTTAAAAAATATCGTTAACTTTTGCGGCCAAACCATCACTTCCCTGGTTAAACCCGTCGTTCAAAGATTGTATGGAATATTTCGCAGTACCTTTCAGTTCATCGGTACTTTTCCGGGCATCTTTTAACAATCGGCCCCTTATTTTCGCTCCACTATTTGGTGCTAATAACATTCCAACAGCAATTCCAACAGCAGCCCCGGCCAGTAGGCCACCGATCAAATTTCTTGCGTTCATAAAAATTAATTTAGAATTCGTTTCATCCCACACTGAGAATAGAAACTGGAAGTGAAAACATTATGCCAGTAAAGATGCCGTGTACTTTAATCACAAGGCGCGCTGTTGTTGTTGATTTAAATGATTTGAAGGTGCAACTGGCATGCACGTTTCTATTTTTAAACACCACAGAAACATTCGCCGAGGGAAAATATACACACTAACCGTAGAGTTAATTCCACGTTCGAAAATACAGCGGTTGGCAGCACGTAGAGTTTGTTTACGTGGATGCGATTACCGTTAAAAGACCAATGCTTTGCTAAGGCCTGACTTCCTGAAACCCTCTGGTGTTAAACCGGCATGTTTCTTAAAAAACCTTCCAAAATATGAGTTGTCGCTAAAGTTAAGCTGATACGCTACTTGTGCCACTGGTAGTTGGGTATGGGCCAGCAACCTTTTGGCCTCCAGAACAATCCGTTGATGGATAAGCTCACCGGCAGATTTGCCAGATCGTTTCTTGCAAAAACTATTCAGGTAATTGGGTGTAATGTGCAAGAGTGCAGCATACTCTTTTGGCGTTTTGAGAGTAGCAAAGTTTTTCTCAATCAATTCCTGAAATTGAAAAAGCAAATCGTGTGAAGGCCGGGAACCAGCATAGGCAACTTCATAATGGCGTGAGGTACGAACCAGCAGGTTGCCTATAGCGTAAAAAATAGCATCGCGTGTAAAATCATCGGAAATCTTAATTTCAGTTTCCATCGCTTCAAATTGTTCAATCCACTTGATAACATCTGTGGCGGGTATATCCACAGAACATAGCTGACCGGCTCGAAACAGCGGCCAGCTGGCCAACAGTTTTCGTCCCTTCGAAATCGCCACAAAGTTGCCGGTGAAAAGAAGAACAAACCCCTGAACATGATTAAGTTCATTCCAGGCTTGCACTTGTCCGGGTGCAATTCGAAAAGAGTCTGTTCGGTTGAAGTGTGTAAGTAATAAAATCAATGTCCATGGCTTCCGCTGCCACCGGTTACCGAAATAAATGTATAGAAATAGTGCCGGTGAGGCGTCTTCAGGTGGTCGATATCGTGCGCAAAATATTCAAACCGAAACACGTCAAACTCCTGAGCTGGATGACTTTCTCCCACTTTAAGCGTCTTAATGAAATAGCCCGGAATTTCTTCCCTAGAATTGCCAATAAGTAAATAGTGCCATAAACTGAATGATGTGTACCATTAAGAACCAACCAAAACAAGCTAAATTCGCAGAGTCGTAAATTTATTCAATTGATCAAATGTAAATAAGTACGCCATGAAAAAATACGAAATAAATACGATTTTGGTCCCTGTGGATTTTTCAACAGTCGCCTACAACGCCATGCAGACTGCAGTGGCCATAAGCAAGCGGCAACTGTCAACCATTACCCTGATGTACGTCGTAGAGAACACCTTCGTACTTTTTCCACCGGAAATTAGTGCGGCTGCGGGCTCCTTGTTGCCTCAACTGGTAAAAGATGCCAATGAAAATTTGAGCAACCTCGCAAAAGACCTTTGCACGAAACACGACATCGTGGTTAATCATATTGTTCAATCCGGTAATCCTGCTGACGAAGTATGCCGATGGGCCCTACACAAGAAAATGGATTTAATCGTGATGGGCACACACGGGGCTTCCGGCTTACGCGAATTCTTCATGGGCTCGAATGCCTATCGTGTCGTGAAGAATGCGCCATGTCCCGTACTTTCGGTGCCTGGACATCATCAATGGCTTGATTTTAAAAAAATATTATTTCCGGTGCGTATGGTGCCGCATGCATTAGACAAATACGAAGCGGTAAGGCCGATTGTCAGAAAAAACGGATCATCCTTACTGGTGGCAGGGATTGTTAAACACAACGAACCCGCAAGCCTTATAGAAATGAAAGCATTGGTGGATACGATGCGAAGGCAAATAAGCGAAGACGAAGTGATCTGTGGAAGTGACGTGTATTATTGTGAAAATCCAGCCAGGCAGGTTTTAAATATTGCAGACGACACGAAACCAGATTTAATCGTAATTACGGCTACACTGGATAACACCGTGAAAGAATTTTTTCTGGGCCCCTACACCCAGGATATTGTCAATCATTCCAGGTTTCCTGTCCTCAGTATCAAACCTGAGATTGAACTGGAAGGCTCATGGGCATTAAAAATCTTAAGGGAACAATCACATAACCAGCAAGTAGCGCTGGCTTAGCGTGGATAAATATAAGGTGTGCCATTAGTTGATAAACTAAAAAGAATTTATGCAAATAGAGATAAAACATTTATCAATTTCCGACTACCTGGACTTAAAAGAAAGTATGCTGGATGCCTATACCCAATGGGGTGCGTACTGGCGCGACCATCAGATTGAACATCTGCTCACCATTTTTCCTGAAGGTCAGCTTTGTATCAAAGTGGATGGCAAATTGGTGGGGGCAGCGTTGTCGCTTATTGTTAATTATAAACGACTGGGTGACAACCATACATACAAAGATGCCACCGGTAATTACACGTTTAGTAGTCATGATCCAAACGGAGATGTGCTCTATGGTATAGAGATTTTCATTCGCCCTGAGTTTCGCAGTATGCGCCTGGGAAGGCGTATGTATGATGCACGAAAAGAGCTTTGCGAGAAGTTGAATTTACATTCTATCGTTGCCGGAGCGCGCATGCCCAATTATGGCGAACGCGCTGGCAGTCTTACACCAAAGGAATACATTGAGAAGGTGAAGAATAAAGAATTGTTCGATGGTACGTTAACCTTTCAATTGAGTAACAACTTTCATGTACGCAAAGTAATGAAAGGGTATATGCCAGGCGATACCGAGTCGATGGAATATGCCGCGCTGATTGAATGGATTAACATCTACTATGAACCCGAACATAAACTACTGAGTGAAGAGAAAATGAAGGCACGACTCGGTTTGGTGCAATGGCAAATGCGACCATTTAAAGACTACGAATCGCTCTGCGAGCAGATTGAATTTTTTGTAGATGCAGCATCAGGGTATAAAGCAGACTTTATTCTTTTCCCGGAGTTTTTCCATGCTCCTCTCATGGCTGAATTTAACAGTTCCTCAGAAGCAGAGGCTATCCGTGGACTGGCCAAATACACCGAGCCGTTGAAAGAAAAATTTTCACAACTGGCCATCGCATACAATGCGAATATAATAACAGGAAGTTTCCCTGCGTTGCGGGATGAAAAGTTATACAATATCGGCTTTCTTTGTCAGCGTAACGGTACCATAGAGGAATATCAAAAACTGCATATCACGCCCGATGAACGAAAAGCCTGGGGATTGGTGGGTGGCGACTCCCTTAAAGTTTTTGATACCGACTGCGGAAAAGTTGGAATCTTAATCTGCTACGACGTGGAGTTCCCTGAGCTGTCTCGTCTGCTGGCTGAGCAAGGAATGGATATTTTGTTTGTACCCTTCTTAACAGACACACAAAACGCTTATCATCGCGTGCGCCACTGCGCGCAAGCCAGAGCCATTGAAAACGAATGCTTTGTGGCTATTGCAGGAAGTGTTGGCAACCTGCCCAAAGTGAATAACATGGACATACAGTACGCCCAGTCTGCTGTGTTTACGCCGTGCGACTTTGCATTCCCGACTAATGGCGTTAAAAGCGAGGCAACTCCCAATACAGAGATGGTATTGATTGTAGATGTTGACAGGGAGCTACTAAAGGAACTGAACCATAAGGGTTCGGTAAAAAATCTGCGCGACAGGAGGAAGGATCTTTATCGGCTGGACTATATTAAACACACTGTCAATTTGAACCAATTGGATCTTGCCCTTGTCTAAAGATATCCGAGAATGCCCTGAAAGGTTCAGGGATTGTTAAACTTAACTATCAGTAATTATGACAAACACAGGAAAAATAGTAACCGGAGTTCTGGCAGGAACAGCACTTGGCGCAATGCTAGGAGTTTTGTTTGCACCTAAAAAGAGTCGTAAAACCAGGGCGATTATTGCCGCTAAAGGAAAGGAGCTAGGTGGCGCCTCTGTTGAGGCCTATTCAAAAACAAAAGACCTTTTGGGTATTAAAAACGAAAAACAAAAGGAGCTGGCAAATAACTAAAACGTCTGCCTGACAAAACCAGTATAGGAAGCCTCTTCGAACCGAAGAGGCTTTTTTTATACCAAACATTATTTTGCCCTGAGTGGAACCGATCCCTTTTAATCAGCACGACCTATTAAAAATAGCCGCAGTTTTTGAGTTAACCAGCAGCAGTTTGCTTCGTAATATCACATGCGTTGAAATCTTACCCCAACACTGTTTCCTAACCTACCCAACCCATCCCGACCATAGGGACTTAGGAGATCTGAGAGGGGATAATTCACGTTGGCACGCCTTTTTCATATGCAAGCATAGAAAGTTTAACTGGAGGTGTTTGATTTATCAATCTGAGATCATACTCCAATTCCTGATCCAGGTAATGCTGGCGTAGGCTATGGTTAACGTTTCGAAGGGGCTTGTAATAGAGCCCCTTTTTAATTCCAGCCGTCTAAACATTTGGTCGCACTATCGTCGTCACCTGGTAAAGACTAAAGTATCCTAAAATTTGTCGTGACTCCTGCGTTGGAAAGAAGGGTAGGGCATGAGGGCATTCCTGAACAATATGTTTAATCTGATTCAAGGCAGGTTGGGAACTGTGGCCTTAGTCTTAGCTTCTGTTTTCATCCATTTATCCCACCATGTAAAGTACAAACCAAAATTAGCTTTATACTGTGTATGATGAAGGTGATGGTGGGATGAGCCAATAAAGTTTTTTAAGAGAAAACGGTTGTAAAAGATTTCTATACCGCTGTGGTTGATAACAGCCGAAACTGTCATCAGCATCAGCACAATAATTAATACCGCGTAGTGTAAAGGAATCAAAAAGATGACTATTGGGAAAAACATGGATTGGAGAATGGCTTCCAACGGATGGAAAGAAAACGAAGTAAACACCGTTGAATGAACGCTTTGATGGTGCACTTTATGTACTACCCTAAAAACAGAAGGAAGGTGCATCCATCGGTGAAGCCAATAGTAGTAGGTTTCGTACAACACGAGTAGAATAACGGTACTCAAAACTAAATACCACAGTGGGTAGGTAAAAACCTGATCATAAACTTGGGTAAACCCTTGTTGATAGGCCCAAAAGGAAAATCCACCAAAAACGCAGAACACCACAGATGATAAAAAGGACCATCGTATTTCCTTCCTGATCTGAGAGCCCTTCTCCTTGTAGATGTTATACGTACTTTTTGTGATTGCTTTCACTAGGTAGTTATACAAGTAAGCGACGGTCACATACCGGATAAAAATGATAGCCAATAGCACGATCAGGAAGGCCGCCGCCAGCCAGGGATTTTGCCAAAAATTCTTTGTGAGGAAATAAAGCACGCTATTACCCATTTACAATTTCACGTACATTCGGTCTTGGATTTGGCTGAATAACGAGCTTTACGTGAGTTTTAAATATTCTCTTGCGCTTGCCGGTAGATGTTGAAGGTGTTCTCCTTTCTATCGCGGGACGGGCAGAAGGATCCATGATCTGGAGAGGATCGGGAGTTTCAATTGTGGGTCCGGAAGGGGAAGGTTTTTTTGTCTTTGGATATTCGGTTTCCGGCGTTCCTTTTCCAGGTGACTCGTTCGTTTCTGTCATAGTGTTATGAATTTTTATTCATTCTCAAAGAATTTTCATGCCAGCATCAAGCTTGCTCTACACGTCATTAATGAGAAGAAACGCGCCGTGAACGAGGGTTATTTATCTACATCCGACGAAAAATATCCTCAGTGACAAGGAGGTGAACGTACTAGTCTGGCAGGCTTTATCGCCACTCAATTCAATTGATGTTAAAGTCTTGGAATAAGCAGGTTACAGGCGCAATCCTTATCGGCACTGAAACAGAGTTGATTCTGAAAAGCAGGAGGGTAGTTCCTAAAAAACTTGTTGACGCAGGTTATCGGTTCAAGTTTACGAATATAGAACTGGCGCTGAAGGATCTTATATAGCCCGGAATTGCGGTTCAGAAGATATAATTCGTTCCTGGAGGACCCCATGCGTCTCTCTATTCCGCACGCGCGAGGAGAGTAAATTTTTTTTTATTCAAAGAAGTAACCAATTTGGTTACTTTTTCGTTTCTTTGTGCATGAACATTTACAATCGGAGCTCGTTGACCAAATTTTATGAAGGGTATCCCGATTGTAAAGATACCTTGGAAAGGTGGTATCATGACGTAGAATCAAAAGACTGGAAGAAACCCAGTGATGTAACGAGGGATTTTAATACAGCACGTACCATTAAAAATAGCCGTGCAATTTTTGAAGTTAACCATAATGATTACCGTCTGATTGCTGAAATCAACTACTCAAAGGGGTGGGTTTTTATAAAGTTTATTGGAACCCACGCTGAATATGACAAAGTGGATGCCGAAACAGTGAACTTGTTTAAATATAGAAAATGAAAACTATGAAATTAAAAATATTAAAAACGAAAAAGGATTACTCGATTGCCCTAGAACGCTTTGAAGAAATATTTCAGGCAAAACCTGGATCACCAGAAAGTGATGAAGCTGATGTTCTTTCTCTCCTGATAAACGAATACGAGGAAAAGCACTTTGTAATTGACGCACCAGATCCGCTTGCTGCCATTAAATACAGGATGGAACAGCAGGGTTTAACCAATAGTGACCTTGCGGTGATACTTGGTTTTAAGAGTAGAGTAACAGACATCTTCAACAAACACCGAAAGTTGAATCTAACGATGGTCCGCAAGCTGCACCATGAATTGAATATACCGCTTGAGACTCTTGTAAAGGAATATTGAATTTAGGCTGTTAGCGCGCTGTCCGGCTACCCTGAATTAAATTGCTTACATGCCGGCTTACCTTCCGAGGGTTGCGTAGGATGTTTTGACCAAAACTATTCCTTATCAATTTTGTATAATCTGCCCCCATCTGTAACAGCATACAATGCATTGTCAGTCCCTTGTGTAATATCGCGAAAACGCTGGTTTTCATCTTTAAATAATCGTTCTTCTCCAACAACCTTGTTGTCCTCAATGACGAGACGAGCGACGTGCTGACCACTCAAGGCTGCAACGAAAAGATTGTTCTCCCATTCGGGAACGCGATTACCCGTATAGAAAGTAATTCCGCTGGGTGAGATGACAGGGTCCCAATAGTAAACGGGTTGCTCCATACCATTTTGTTGTTGGATGGCGCTTCCTATGGCCTGGCCGCTATACTCAATTCCGTACGTAATGGTAGGCCATCCATAATTTGCTCCGGCCACGACACGGTTGATTTCATCGCCACCTCGCGGTCCATGTTCACTTTGCCATAGCTCACCCGTCGATGGATGGATGGCTATCCCTTGCGGATTTCTATGACCCATGCTGTACAATTCGGGTAGTGCACCGGAACCGAAGGTAGGATTTCCTGGTGCAGGTAGACCATCAGTAGTAATGCGAACAATTTTACCCAGGGCTGCCGTTACGGATTGTGATAATGCTCTCGTATTAAGATTTGAACGCTCGCCGGTGCTAACAATCAAGTGTCCATTTGAATCGAATAGAATTCGGCCACCATAATGTGCCGTGCTATTGGCAGCCGGAGCTGCCCGGTAAATCACGGAAGCGTTTTCAACGGTTGCCTCGTTATCAGCGAGTCTGCCTTTTGCGACGGCCGTTAACGTGCCACTAGCAACATTCTCGGAGAAAACCCAATAGACCATTCGGTTGGTGGCGAATTGTGGATCGATGCATAACCCAAGGAGTCCACCCTGACCCGAGGAATTAACAGATGGAAGTCCGGTGATAGGGCTGCCAACTGCACCCGTAGTAGTCGCGATGCGTAATTTTCCACTTTTTTCCGTTATCAACAGGCGACCATCCGGAAGGCTTTTTATACCCCATGGAGCGTTCAATGTTGAATTGATAACTATTGCTTGATTTAGGGTGGAGGTCTTTACTCCACCAATTCGGGTTTGTCCCGCGAAAGCAGGAGAGTAGTTCGTATTTGGGGAATTTGATTCAACAGGTTCCCCAACTACGGGATTTAAATCGTCCTGATCATCGCCACCTGAGCAACCGATGAGGGTTGTCAGACTACATAGGCAAACAAGAATACATTTGGTCGTGTTCATATGTATAATTCTACAAGGATTGTTCCACTTTCATCGCGCCAATTCGTCCAATGTGCCCCTATTTCTTTGGAGGCCCTTCAACGTCAGAAAACACGTCAAAAATACAAAGGTCCCGATAGTTATCGGGAGAAATAAAATCACATGAAATGGGTGACGGATGCTGCCGGGGTAATAGTTAATTTAACGTGCACTCTTCACGTTTCGTATGAGAATTATCGCTGAAATTTTATTTGCCCTTACTTTACTCTTGTCTGTTGCCTGCGGGACAAAACCCGTTGAAATAAATTACCTCGGGCAGAAGCCTCCCGGCATGACAGCCGAACTTTTCGCACCTGAAATACTTGGTACGCGTGCAAACGAACATAGCGCCGTTGCCTTTTCCCCCGATGGAAGGGTGGTGCTATGGGCCGTCATGGATAGCCAGTACCGGGGTCGTCTGTTCGAAATGAAATACGAAAAAGAGTCGTGGTCAAAATCCTCAAGCCCTGCTTTTGCCGACACAACATCGGATGATTACAGTCCGTCGTTTTCACCCGATGGCAAAACCTTATTTTTCAGTTCACGCAGAAAAGCGCCGGAAGGCTATCCGGAAGGAACAGGTAACAGAATCTGGTCAGTAGCAAAAACTCCGGATGGCTGGGGAATTCCTGAGCCAATTGACACCACTGTTTCAAAGTCGCAGGAGTTTGGACATTCCGTAACAAAAAGCGGAACCTTGTATTTCGCATCAACACCTGGCGGCCCGGACTTAAATATCTATAGAGCCGAATTCACCAATGGGGGCTATACGGAACCTGTTTTGCTGCCCATCGGTATCAACAGTGAAGGGTATGAAGACGGACCCTATATCGCACCCGACGAAAGCTACCTGATTTTCGAATCCGGCAGGGAAGGAGTAGACGGCAGTCTGGATTTGTTTATCGTATTTAAAAATAACGATGGGCAGTGGGGGACACCGGTTAACATGGGTCCTAAAATTAATACAGACAGCTACGAGCGGTTTGCCCGTGTATCACCCGATGGGCAATACCTATTCTTTGCCAGCGACAGAAATAAGGCTCAGAGGAGGATCGGCTATGACATATACTGGATTGATGCAAAAATAATCGATGAACTAAGGCAAAATGAATAGACCTTTTATCACGTTTCCGGAATAAACAGAAAACCATCTGTAAAGAAGTCCTGCGGTGTGGGTTTGTGAAAGGGAGTGTTCACAGCGAAGGCGCGGAGACCTAAGAACCGCGAGGTCAACCCAATATTCGCTGCAAATCCCTGCGTCTTTGCGCCGTTGAGGTTAGCAAACCCACCCCCACACCTAGAATCAGTATGGATCACTTGCACCTTTTTCATTTCTAGGAAAGAAGATCTTCAGGCCAACCCGGAGAGGTGTCGCTAATGGTTTATGATTTACTGAAACAGAATAACAATATCTGGCTCTTTAAACGAGGCGCCAAGATAGAGGATTTTCTTCCGGTCGGTGAAAAGGCAAGAGATAACTAACTTGATTCCAAGTTGTCTGCCATGTTGCCTATTTTTGTATTCTCCAATGAATAAACATCAGCTTCTATATGTCGAATATTAAAAAGCATTTAGTAAAACTTGCTGTTGGCATCGAGAATAATTTTGATGCATTGGCTCTTGCATGGAGGATACGACTGAAACTCAATGACCCGTTACAACTCATTACTTTTCGTAGTTATGGAACTGCAAAAACATTTTATGTGAAAGGGCGACTCCTGAAGGACAAAAAGATTAGAAAGCCGACCGACAAGGATACTGTTTTCAACAACCTTCTCAGCATGTATAAACGCTTCGAGAGTGACGAAGTGCCCCACGCCCTTTTGAATGTCCATTTTCAAGGAACGGTGTATCCCGTCACGACCGATAACGAGGGATATTTTATGGTAGAAATATCCAGCGAAAGCGCCATCCCGGGAAATGATATGTGGCTGCAAGTCGGTGTGGAATTGGTGGAAGCGCCGGAATCATTTTCCGGGAGCGTAAAAGAGATTGCTTCGGTACTTATCCCTCCGGGTGATGCGGAATATGGAATTATCAGCGATATTGACGATACAATCGTGAAGACAAACGCCACGGATTTTCTTGCCATGTCGCGAACTACATTCTTACATAATTCGCTCACCCGACTTCCCTTTGCCGGTGTGGCAGCGTTTTATAAATCGCTTCAATTGGGGAGGAACGGGAAGCGCAATAACCCATTCTTTTATGTTTCGAGCAGCCCGTGGAATTTATACGACCTGCTAACCGATTTTCTTCAACTCAACGAAATTGTAGAAGGCCCTTTATTACTGCGGGACTACGGACTAAGTGAAAACTCTGAAAATGACAACCATCAGTCGCATAAAGTATTAGAGATACAGAAAATCCTTACTACGTATCCCCATCTTAATTTTGTTTTAATCGGTGATTCAGGTCAGGAAGACCCGAAAATCTATGGCGAAGTTGTGAGGCAATTTCCGGATCGGATATTAGCCATTTACATCCGCGATGTACAGGTGGCAGACCGCGAGAAAATAGCCGTAGAAATTTCTCAAAGCCTGGTCGGCAGTCGTGTCGAAATGGTTATCGTTGATAATACCGTAGAAGCCGCTGAGCATGCTGCAAAAATGGGCCTGATATTTACCCAGGCGATCCCCGAAATTGTTGTCGATAAAAAGCAAGACAAAGGAGAAATCTCCGGAAAAGAAGCGCTAATATAATTTTCGAAGAAGCGCGGCATGGAACTTTTTGGGTAGGCTTACGACCTATAGCTATTGGGAGCGACCTAATCTTTTTTTGCTGGTATTCTTATTTTATATTTTTTCCCTTCTGCTAGTACCAGTTTGTAGTCACTGTTTTGAATCCAGGGATTATGCTCTTTTAAACTGACATCTATCGATTTTGCGAACTGGGGTAGATCGGTAGCTTCCATAATCAGTTTATATGCAAGAATCCGAAATATATACCGGGCTGTCTCTTCTTTCAGGTAAAGCTGGTAGTAGCTCATGTTGCCCTGACCTTTTAGCGCATTTTCAATTCCTGTCGACCCTCGATTAAAAGCCGCAGCTGCCAATGTCCACGAACCAAATTTTTTATGTGCCCGTTTCAAAAACTCGGCTGCGGCCCGCGTAGATTTTTCAACATTTCTTCTTTCATCCACATAATCCGAAACTTCAAGACTATATTCTCCGGCAGTACTTACCGTAAAGTGCCAGAATCCCGTAGCTCCTGCGCTTGACCGCGACATAGGATCCAGCTCACTCTCAATAACAGCCAGATAAAAGAATTCCCGGGGTACTGCTGCGCTATCGAGCATTGCCTGAAGGTAGGATTTCCATCGCCCGCTTTCTTTTAATATGAGAATAGTGGAAGCGTGCTTGTTCATATTTATGATAAGTTCCCTTTCAAGTCTTTCTTTTATATAGGGATCATGCAACGGAACAGGCTCGCCGGCAAATGCCAATTCGGTTGGGATTTCCGGCAGGGCTATCTGCGCGTTAACACTTTGACACAAAAAAAATAATACACAGACTATAAATGACATCCTGTTTAGATAGTGCATGTTGTAGTTGATTTGATAATCTGAATCAATCAAAATTACTCGGTTTACGCGTAGTTGCCTTGCCGATAACGCGATTAATTGATTTGTGATGCCCCAAGCCCCCGATAGCCAGTGCTAGGGCCGCGCGCATCGGGTTCCGATAGCTATCGGAATGCAGCGGATAGCCCGGGCCCCGTCTTGACGGGGCATTGCCACTAAACCTATTCAGGCAACAAATCCAAATCCAGCGATGCCTTTATTCACGCGCAATACGCTTCCATGAATGTCGCTACCGCTCCGCTCATCCCACAAGCTTTGTATTTGTGATGGAAAGGAAATAGTTTGAAGCCACCATCATACCCGGTGGCCAACCTATGAGAGCGCTTTTATTTGTATTTATGTTTGTCCCGTTGATCTTGTACGCGCAGAACAAGCCGGGAACCGCTCTGCACATAAAAAAAGCGAAATCCGCAATTACGCTGGATGGAAAACTGGACGAAGATGATTGGGCGATGGCGCAGGTCGCGAAGGACTGGTTCCTGAATTTTCCTGTCGACACAACGGAATCCCCATTCCAAACTGAAGCCCGCGTGACATTCGACGATCAGTATTTTTATGTGTCGTTCGTGTGTATGGACGATAATACCCCGGATCTGATCAATTCGCTACGAAGAGACTTTGACTTTCCGCTTAACGATAACGTTGGCGTAAATATTGGTCCATACAACGACGGACTAAACGGTTTTTTCTTCGCTGTCACCCCGGCGGGGGTGCAACGGGAAGGAATCCTATCCGGTGGCGGATCCGGTGGTGATGCCTTCAACAGTTATTGGGACAACAAATGGTTCTCCACGGTTGTTCGGTACGAGGATCGATGGATCGCGGAGTTTGCTATCCCGTGGAAAAGCTTCCGGTACAAAAACGGATTGAAGGAGTGGAACATCCTCTTTGACCGCTCAGATAAGAAACGGAATCTGCGTTCCTCCTGGATACGCACACCGATACAATTCAGCACGGGTATGTTCGCCTTCTCGGGCAAACTGATTTGGGATGATCCGATACCGCCTCCACACCCTAACATTTCCATTATCCCTTACGTTGCCGGTAGCACTTCCAAGGATTCAGAAGTTACTCCGGAACAAAGCTCCTCTGATTTTCAGGCAGGCTTTGATGCAAAGATCGGGATCACGCCATCGCTTAACCTGGATCTTACCTTAAACCCCGATTTCTCTCAGGTTGAAGTCGATCAGCAGGTCATCAACCTCACCCGGTTCGAATTCCGCTTTCCCGAACGCCGGCAGTTTTTCCTGGAAAACAGTGATCTCTTTAATCGCGCCGGCCTCCCTGAGGCAAGACCGTTCTTTTCGCGTCGGGTTGGACTGATTCGCGACTCTAGCGGACTTTATAAACGGGTTCCCATTGTTTTTGGCGCGCGTGTAAGTGGATCGTTGGATGAGAACTGGCGTATTAGCGTAATGAATATGCAAACCAAGGAAAAGTTGGAGCTTGGGCTGCCGGCCCAGAATTATACCGTGGCTACCATTCAGCGCAACTTCTGGAAACAGTCCAGCGTTGCCGTAACCTTTGTTAACAAACAAAGCCTCGGTGTGGGCGATCGGGATTCTGCGGTATACTTTCATGACAGTATTTTTAAGCCGGTTACCTCAGCCGAAGACACCCTTTTAGTAAAGAACGATTTTAACCGGGTGATTGCCTTTGATCTGGAAATGTTAAGTGCCGATAACAAATGGCACAGCAGTTCGTTTGTTGCCAAGTCGTACGACAACTTCAATGATTCGGAAAATATTGCGGCCGGTACGTACTTCGAGTACTCTACACGTGACCTATACATCCGGTTCAAACCAACCTACATCGGAAAGAATTTCAATGCGGAGGCCGGATTCGTCCCCAGCGCCAACGTTTATCCGGGGCAGATAAACATTCATGGTGGCGTTACCTATCGCTTTTACAGGAATTACAAGTCCCTCGTTTGGATGGGGCCAAGCGTCCTGGCCAACGAGACGTACATCCCGGACGGAACACATACGGACCGGGATTACCTGCTTACGTACAGCTTGAATTTTCGCAATACGGCAATCCTGGAGTTGTCCTATAACAACATCTATCAAAAGCTGACCAACGATTTCAACCCCGTTGGTTCGGAGTATACGTCCTTCCTGAAGGGAGAGGAGTACGACTGGCAAACGGCTGCTGTGTCATATACCAGTAATAGCAGAAGTATAGTTAACTTCATGGTCAAGTCAACGTACGGTGGTTTCTACAACGGAACCAACTTCAATGTCAACGGGCAATTGAATGTACGGTATCAACCCTATGGAAATGTCAGCCTTCAGTTTGATTACAACGACGTGAAGTTGCCGGATACGTATGGCAAGGAGAAATTGTTCCTAATCGGGCCACGTGTTGACCTTACTCTTACTGACAAAGTATTTCTCACTACGTATTTCCAATATAACAACCTCCTGGATAATGTAAACCTGAATGCGCGCTTCCAGTGGCGTTACAAACCTGCATCAGATATTTTCCTTGTCTACACCGAAAACTACCTGCCAAATCATTTCACCAGTAAGAACCGGGCGTTGGTATTTAAAGTGACATATTGGTTGAATGTGTAAACTCGGTCCGTGGCTTGATGGCAACACTCTATCGTGAAGCGCCTTTGCCCCGATACCCATCAGGAGGGAGGGAAGTGCGGCCCTTGAATCTTAGTTTTACTCTTTTAAAGATTTTTAGTTGGTTTTCAGCCGATACAAATACAACTGGCTGGGACCGGGCCAGGGCAGGGCGGGTGCACGATCGCGGTTGCGTTTTATGGTTTCCCATTTTAAAATATATCTGCCTCCCTTATCTTCTACATCACCTATATCAGCTGCGGTCTGGATCAGCAATCCGGGAAAATCGCCCTCCACTTTCAGGCTAGCATTCAATGGTTCGGGTTTAAGCACTTTCCCAATATTTTCGAATTTACTGTTTAGCAAAATGGTTCCGTTTCCGTATTTGATGTGCCAGTAATCAAGTTCATAATTTCCGTCATTCCGTTTGTCGAACCGTTGCAATAGAATATCGCTGTTGATGCTGCCATTGCCGGAAAAAAACCAGCGGTAGTCCCAATTGGTAAGTTGTTCATAAATCCATTTGTTATTCTGAATTTTTGCTGAATAAAACTGTGTATTTCCTCTTTCATCGAATTTGTGATACACAAAAACCGGGTTATTTTCTTTATCCAAAACCATTTTAGCTGCGAGGTTGATAATTCCACCTTCCACCGGAATGGGGTCAACAATGAGTGACTTTTTGTCAAGCGTTGCTGGCAATTGCATTTGATTCCCGAAAGCATCGAACCAATTTTTAAGGTCGGGGCTTTTCATGTACGAAAGGTCGTGATTGGTAGAGCAGTCGGGAGTATCACGCCAAACCCAGTACATGTGATACCAGCCGTCTTTCATCAACGTTGGCTGGGTTTGGTAGGCATTCATCAACCCCTGGCCGTCGGTTAACGGCACATCGAGTAACCGTTTCCATGTTTTAGTTTCGGTATTATAGATATTGTAAATTTCATTTCCGTTGCCACTTCCTCCATCGCGATAATGATAAAGCAATTCACCCTCGCGGCTGAGCATAAAATGAGGATAAGTGGTTCGTTTTTCTTCCGTTCCCACCATCGAAAAAATCTGTTCCAATGTTGAAATATCATTGGGTTTTGTACTTCTGAAATAGGTGAGCGGATGAACATGCACATTTCCCGAAAGATGGATATAACCATCTTTATCAATTCCAATAGTCAAAAAGTTATGACTGTCCCAATTCACCACAGTGCTTGTTCCGCCGGCGGTTTCGCGGGTGGTTGCAGGCAAAACATGCAGTTGAAATTTATCCTCTGTAAGGTTTCGCTGCCCAACAACTGTACGGCGTTCGGCGTTGTAATAAGCAATGTACTGGCGGTTTTGGTGAGTATACAAACAGAAACCCACCGGGTGGCCCGCCCACACGCTGTCAATTTTGATGGTTTGAACTATGGTTTGGGTTTTACCGGTTTCGTCAATGACGATTGAGTTTGCCGGAGACTGTGCAAATGCCGCAAGCGAGATAAAAAAGAGAGAAACGAAAAGTAGTAGTTTCATTGTTTGGTTACTTTTTGCTGTCAATATCACTAATTGAACTACAAAAATTAATAGTAATTTTCATATTCAACGGTTCTATTCTCCTGACAACCTTACCTTCAAATTCATTTTCCCGTTCTCCACTGTCCATGCCGGAATGCGAATTTCAATACGTTTCAGGTTTTCGATGGTTTTGTCAATTGGCAGTGGAGGCGGGTCAAGTGCAATTACCGAGACAGATAATCCGGGGTGAGAAAGAATTTCGAGATTGAGTTTTTTTCCATCCTGTTTTAACACCGCTCCGGTTTTCGTGGGTTGAACTTCCGCCTGAGTCATCAAACCCCAGGTTATTGTTTTTGTAGAATCGTTGATTTCAAAACTATCGTCAATCAAAACCGATTGTTTGCTTTCCTTTACAAATCTTCTTGATAACGATTTCAGGTTATTGCCATACAATGGCGTCATATCGATGCTTACTTCGGGCGTTCCTGAATCTTTAAAATCGGAAATGGTGGCCTGACCATCAACCAGAAACCGGGCATCGTTAACGGTAATTGTACTGTGTCCCTGGTTCTTTTTGGTAAGCAGTGTCCAGCGTTCACCATCCTGCGAATGGTCAGATAACTTAAAGCCAATCCGGTTAAGTGGGTAATAGGATTGATTTCCGGGGTCGAGTACCCAACGCACACCATTGAGTTCAAAAACAAACGTTCCGGCATCCATATTGCCGTGACTGAGCTTGGCTTTTCCACCTTTTACGGCCAGAAAATATTGGCCTGGGTCAGCTTTGTCCCCGCGAAAAACAGCAACCGGATTAGCGCCAGTACCATGCCAGTTGGGTGGAAGCTCACTCATTTTTTGTTGTAAAAACTGTGAGAGCCAGACAAGCCCTGGTCCGGCGAATCGTCCAGCTTCTACAGGTTTTTCAAAAAAGTCTTTGTCGAAATACAGTCCATCACCGGTTTTTGCAGCAAACCAGGCCCGCAACACGGAATCATCCCCATCCTTTTTGTCCCCGGAATCGGCAAAATTGAAAAAATAGCCTGATGGTGCGGTTACATACAAATTAAAATCAGCGCTTTTCATAAAACCGGGACTTTGGGAAATACCAAAATCACTGCCCAAGGCAGTAGTAAGTGTATTTGCTGCGACAACGGCATAGCTTGTTCCGTATCCCCAGTAGGTTGGGCCCTCGGGATAAATTCCATCGGGGGCATATTCCTTCAGCGAATTGGGAAGTTTTTCGAGTGCCCGTGCAATGGTTTTAGCCGCCAATTCAGGTTCAATATCGGCGACAACCAACGAAGCGGCCACCATTCCCCCATGACAAACCGAATTCCAGTTGTTGGTGCCGTTTATCCAAAACATGCGTTCACCACCTTCGTTGTAACTGGGCTTGATTCCTTTTTCGATCAGCGACTTCTTAGACAACTGAACTGTACTTTTTGGTAGAAATTCACCAGTCCAGTCGATGGCAAGCGCAACGGCGAACGACATTTCAGCCACATCGAGAAAATGTTGCGGATTCCAGTCAGTGAAATTACATACAGCCAACAATTCGTTATCAATTCGTTTCAGAATTTCAGGCTTTTTTTCCAATCGGTAAATCATGCTCAAAACGCCCATTCTTTCCACCATTTCACGCGATACGGCCAGCAGACGGAATCCTTCCAGTTCCCTTTTGAGCAATGGTTTCTGAAGAATTAAATCCGCCTGTTTTTTAAGGTAACCGTAATAATTCTGTACCAAAACATCTGATTTCAGTTTTAATTTTATTTCCTTTTCTATTGCCGGGGTAAGAATGAGTTTTGGTGTTTTTCTGGAAAGATTTGCCTTCACATATTCCACCGTAACCGGATTTTGTAACTTCGGAATTTGGGCATGTTGTGCCATTGCCGGGAATAATGCTGCCTGGCAAAACAAACCCAAAAGTACCAGTAGTGTTTTCATAGTTTTTCCCTGGTTTAAATTCGTTCTTTTAACGTTACATATTAATGCTTCATCAGAAAAAAAAAATCTTTGAAACTATTTCAAATATGGACCTTTATCATTCCACTTCACCTCTAAATTTGAAAGGTACCAGGTTTTTCCGTTGTCGTTGTTTCCCTGAAAAAAAAGGTAGGTTTTTCCGTTGTCATCTTTAAAAAGGTGCGGATGACCCGATTCGCTGTAGTTCCAACTTCCCGGGTCGCCATTGGCCAGGAATGGCTTGTTTGAAATACGTTCCCATTTTACCCCATCGGTGCTTTTCGCAACGCCAATTTGTTGTGGGTCATTATTGTAAGCACCTGCGTAAAACATGTACAACAAATCGTTTTGCTTAACAATGGCTGCTGCTTCTATACATGCACCTTCCCAAGGGTATTTGGGTTTCAGGATGGGTGCATCGGTAAGCTGTGTCCATTGGTCGCGGTTGAAATTGGTATTTAACGGGGCCGATGCTACGCCCTGAATCTGAATTTTGTAATCAGGGTCGCGAGTGGCAAAATATAAAAAGTACTTGTCGTTAAACCTGAAAACCTCGGCATCGATGGCGCGACCGCAATTCCAGTTACCTGTAGGATGAAAAATCGGATTGGTGGCATTACGGTTGAAATGAATTCCATCGTTGGAAACCGCATGGCAAATCGCATCATTTTTGCCATTTCCATATGTCTGGTAAAACAAATGCACTTGATTGCCGATGACCAATGCACTTGGAGCCGCCAGACCTTTCTTTTCAGGTTCGCCATCGGGAGTGATTTCACCGATTCTTGTCCAGTTATTCAGGTCTTTGCTTTCAGCGATACCAAGTCCCCAGCCCTGTATAGGATTATTTTTATCCTTGTACGGAGGAATAGAATAATACATAAGGTATCGCCCCTGGAACTTTATGACATATGGGTCTTTCGCAAAGGGAAGTCCAATACGTGTCGTATCACCAAACAACATTTTGGGTCTGGCATTTTTTTGAGCCTGAACCGAAATGAAAAAAAAAGAGATTACTAAAAACAGAATGATTTTCTTTAACATGGTATGTATACATTATAACGATTGCAACATGTACGCATTCGAACTTCCCGTTTTTCCGGTAATTACAAATAAACATCATCCTCATTTAAGAAAAATACTTTATTGTAGTAAGTGACAAATTCACTTACGCAAGCCGGGATAACAAGTTAAAGACAGATGATTATTTTGATATCAGATGAATGTTTTAATTCAGGATTGATCTCCTGACACAGTTTTTCTTATTGGATTACAATTGAATCATTCGGTGAAATCACCACCTTCACATTCTGCACATCGGCGATATGATAATCCTTCCGAAATTGCTTTTTCCCATAGTACCCAAATTTTTTCAAATAATATTCTCCCGGCCTGATCTCTGTTTCACCGATACGTGATAATTCCTGCATTAACTCGTTTTCAAGTTTTGTCTGAATTTTAGCGGAGACATTTTGGTTAACCAGGTTGTTCAATTGATAGGGATCTTGCTTATCATTAAAAAGCATTGCCGGGCCGGCTGGTGTTTTAACGTACGTGTAGCTTGAAGTTTTGACAGCACGATATTCATCACTCTCAGACGCAAGATCAAAAGGGCGTACATTCATAAAGAGTGCAGCTCTCTCAGGATCTATACCAGGATTTTTTATTATCCCGGATAAATCATGGCCTTCAATACTTTCAGGAATTTTAATATTACAAAGGGACAGGAGGGAGGGCAGAATATCAGGTGTTGTAATAGCAGCGTCAGCTACTTTACCTTTATTTTTATCCATGCCGGGATAGGTTACCAAGAATGGTACATTGGCTGATTCCAAATAGGGCAGATGTTTCATAAATGGCCTGAACCCATGTGCACCCATCATCTCTCCATGATCTGAAGTAAATACGATGATCGAATTATCGTAAATTCCTAATTCTTTTATTTTGCTGATGATTTCACCAATGGCTTTATCAGTTGCAGTACAATGTGCATAATATCCCTGCAACTCTTTATAAGCCCATTCCTGCATATCTTCGGGAACGTTAGACGGCAATCTCAGTTTGTCTCTCGGGTACAACTTCTTAAATTCATCGGGTGCTGTCCCGTGTGGAAAATGAGGCGTACTTAAGGACACAAACAAACAAAATGGTTCCTTGTCTTGTGAAAAATTCTGGATATAGTTATTGGCCTCATTGGCGATGGCATAAGTCGAATAACCTTCCCAGTACCTGATCGTTGAATCTTCATTTTGGTAGTAATGCTCTTTTGGATAATTGTGATCGCATTCTGAACCTTTCCAGTACTTCCATCCCTGCCTGCGATCAGGTGCAACATACTTTGAGCGTCCATGTCCATCCAAATGCCATTTTCCCAGATAGGCTGTATTGTACCCTGCTTCATTGAAAATTTCTGCCATACATAACTCTTTAGAAGGCAAATAAAGATCGTTAATGAACATACCCGTCGTGGTTGGGTAACGGCCTGTCATTAAAGAGGCACGGAAAGGCGTACATACCGGAGTGACAGAAACTGCATTTTTAAAGTTTACGGCCTCTCGAGCTAATTTATCCAGCTGAGGTGTCTGGACAATATCATTTCCTGAGTAACCAAGGGCAGAGGCGCGCCACTGGTCTGTAAGAATAATAATAACATTTGGTTGAACCGGTTTTTGCGCTTCCCGCTGACAACTTAAAAATATTGCAGCGAGCAATACTAATCTTCCCAGGTTGTTAAAAGTAATTTTTATCATGAGAATCAGTTACTTTACGAGATAAAGCTAAGAGAATAACATTTATCTGTTGCTTATTCGCATCGTTCTTGATCTACTAAGATAAGTTCAAAAGGAGATAAGTAACAATCGTTTATGTGGGACGTGACGATTCCACCGGGATTTGTGCGCAAATAGATCATCGGTAGAGCTAAACGTTCCGGCACTTTACAACCGGGTAGGTTATGTGGACGTAAATGTTTTAAAAGCAAGGTATAGAGGTATAAGGTATAAAGGAATAGGGGATAGGGTAGGGGTAGGGGTAGGGTTAGGTTTTTTACTTATTCCCAGTCGTGCGCAGTATGGATAGTAGATTTTCATAGCACAGGGTAGCGAATTTAACCGCAAGGGCACGAAGGCGCCAAGAACCGCAACCATTAATCATTACCTTATTCCATAATCCTTATCCCTTATTCCCAATTCCTTACTCCTTATTCCTTACTCCCCCCTATACCCTATACCTTTTCTCCCCTCTACGGCTGATACCGTCGCTGAATATCCTCTGGTACCAGACAGCCTTCTGTTCTCCTCTTATCCGCGAGGTGGAAGATTTCCAGCCTTCTTTGCCTTTGATTAATTGGAACGCGTCGACGCCACAGATTAATTCTTCATAAAAGTTTATCTTTATCCGCTTATCTGTAACTACCATGAGGAACAAAATCGCATGTATGCTTATTCTGCTTTTTCTCGTCAGTTTGGCCACAGCGCAGGATAATCATCATTACCAGATCGATTTTTCAAAAGAGGAATTTGCGCAGCGCAGAACCAGAATATTCGATGCCCTAGGCAACAATGCTATTGCTCTTATTCAAGGGGCCAGCGGTCTGCCCGGATTCAGTGTATTCCGTCAAAACAATACCTTTTACTACCTGACTGGAATTGAGTCACCTCATGCCTATTTGTTGCTGAACGGTACGAATAGGGAGTCAACAATTTATCTTCCACACCGTGATAATGCCACAGAAAGTAACCAGGGGAAAGTGCTATCGGCCGAAGATAGTGAACTGGTGAAACAACTCGTCGGCGTGGAGCATGTCAAAGGAATTGAATTCCTATCCGCCGATCTGGTTGGCACCGGTTTGATACGCCCGCCAGCACCGCTGCTCTTCACCGAATTCAGTCCGGCGGAAAATGGAAATGACAGCCGCGATGAATTGTTATTTGCACAGGCCCGTTCAGCAGCTGATCCGTGGGACGGATTACCTGCCCGTGAGGCGATGTTCATTCAAAAACTAAAAGAGCGAGTTCCACAATTTGAGTTTCGCGACCTGTCACCAATACTGGATGCTATGCGGATCATCAAGAGTGCAAAGGAAATTGAACTGATCCGAAAGGCTACACAAATGGCAGGCCTTGGGATTATCGAAGCCATGCGGTCAACAAAGCCCGGAGTATTTGAATACCAGCTAGACGCCGTCGCCAAATACATCTTTCATTTGCATGGCGCCCGTGGCGACGGTTATGCGTCTATTGTCGGCGGTGGCACAAACGCGTATATGGGGCATTACTTTTACAAGACGGATGTGCTGAAAGATGGGGACCTGGTACTGATGGATTATGCCCCTGACTATCACTACTACACGAGCGACGTTACCCGTATCTGGCCAGTTAATGGAAAGTTTAGCGATGAGCAGAAGGAATTGTATAATTTCATCGTCGCGTATCGCGATGCACTTTTTAAATACATCAAACCCGGTGTTCACTCCAATGAGGTTCTGGACAAAGCCGCGGCAGATATGAAACAATACCTGATGGGCAAAAAGTTTGTGAAACCCGCCCACTTGAAGGCGGTGGAAGAGGGCTTGAAGTTCCGTGGTCATTTTCAACATCCTGTGGGCATGGCTGTCCACGATGTTGGTCGCGTACATGGCGTACCCCTGCAACCGGGCATGGTCTTCACGATCGATCCCATGATCTGGATTCATGAAGAACGGTTGTACATGCGTATTGAAGATATGGCCCTCGTAACCGCTGATGGCGTTGAAAACCTTAGCGCGTTCGTGCCCTCGCGCCTTGAAGAGGTAGAAGCTACTATAAAGGAAAAGGGATTGATTGAATTCCGTCCAGCAACAACGTTACCGTTAAAGAAATAATTACAACCAGACTTACCACTCCATGAAAATCCATCCAGTAATAAAAGCGGTGTGTGCAATGCTGCTGCTGATCCCGCCGGCGACATTCGCAGATCAGTATCCAAAGAATCCGAAAATTGATGTATTGAACTATAGTTTTCGCATTGTACTCTCCGACAACACTGACGCGATACAAGCCGAAGCGATGGTTGATGTTCGCTACCTGGGTGAAGGCGTGGATATGCTCCGGCTTGACCTGGTGAAAACGTCGGCAGCCTTGGGAAACAAAGGCATGACGGTGAGAAGCGTGGTGTCTGACGGTAAGGTATTGGATTTTGCACATGAAGGGGCGGACCTAAAGATCACCTTGTCTGCACCCTCCCAACGCAACCAACGTTCTGTCTACACAATTACCTATTACGGATTGCCGGCAACCGGGCTCAAAATTGCCAAAAATAAATACGGCGATCGCACTTTCTTCAGTGACAACTGGCCGGACAAGGGGCGAAACTGGCTACCCATGGTTGACCACCCCTATGACAAAGCAACCTGTGAATTTATGGTGACTGCTCCTGCACACTACCAGGTTGTATCCAACGGGCTTAAAGTAGAAGAATCGGATATTGCCAACGGGAACCGTGTTACGCACTGGAAACAATCTGTTCCCATTGCCTCGTGGCTGTATGTACTTGGTGTGGCCCGGTTTGCCGTGCAAAACGTAGATAAGTTTGACCATAAATCAATCGAAACGTGGGTGTATTACCAGGATCGGGAAGCCGGATTTTATGATTTCGCAGAACCCACAAAACAGGTCCTGGAATTTTACAGTCGATATATTGGGCCGTTTGTCTATGAGAAACTCGCCAACATACAATCCAATAGCGTGAGTGGTGGTATGGAGGCGGCGTCTGCCATATTATACGGTGATAATTCCGTTGTAGGCGATCGCAATGAAGGCTGGCGAAATGTAGTCATTCATGAGATTGCGCATCAGTGGTTTGGCAATTCCGTCACCGAGTACGACTGGGACGACGTCTGGCTCAGTGAAGGGTTTGCAACGTACTTTACGCTTTTGTTTATCGAACACGCCTATGGACAGGAAGCATTCCAGGCAGGGCTAGCGGATAGTAAAAAGCGAGTTACTGAATTCCATGCTAAAAATCCGAACTACCGGATCGTGCACGAAAACCTGAAGGATATGGAGCAGGTTACCAGTTCGCATACCTACCAAAAGGGAAGTTGGATCTTACACATGCTGCGCGGCGTGGTGGGCACTGAAAACTTCTGGAAAGGAATCCGGACTTACTATGGCAAGTATCTCAATGGCAACGCTACTACTGCCGACTTCAGAAGAGAATTGGAAGAAGCGTCGGGAATGGATCTTAAAGTTTTTTTCGATCAATGGCTATACAAACCGGGCGCGTTGCAGTACAGCGGAACCTGGGAATACAATGCCAGCAAAAAAGAAGTTAAGATAACACTTGAACAGGTGCAGACGGACGGAAGCCTCTTTAAGATGCCGGTGCAGATAGCGGTTCACACAGCAAAAGGAAAACACTCCGTCCATACACTACAGGTAAATGAAAAGAAAAACGATTTTATTATTCCGCTAGATGTTGCGCCAGTAAACATTGTATTGGATCCTGATGGCTGGGTATTGATGGATGCGAAGTGGAAAAAAAAATAGCCGGTTGGCCCGCTCGCTTTTTCCGGGAGGATGCCTAGAATTGTCCGAGATGCATAAGTTATAAGAAGTCCAGGTTCTTCCTTAAATAAGCACAGGACGCACTTGTCAATCCACCCTTTTATTTTTGCAATCTTTGTTCCCGGCATGAAAACACCCGTACCTTTTCGCAAAATCATCCATATTGACATGGATGCGTTTTATGCCTCGGTCGAGCAGCGCGATAACCCCGGGTACAAGGGCAAACCTATTGTAGTGGGTGGCAGCCCGCAGGGAAGGGGTGGGGTAGTAGCAGCGGCAAGTTATGAAGCTCGTACGTTTGGCATCCGCTCGGCCATGCCATCGAAAAAAGCATTGGAGCTATGTCCCGAGGTAATTTTTATCTATCCACGGTTCAGCGCTTATAAAGAAGTGTCGGGCCGTATACGCGAAATTTTCAAACGTTACACCGACCTCATCGAACCCCTGTCACTGGATGAGGCCTTTTTAGATGTTACCGAAGACAAGCAAGGCATCGGCTCGGCCATTGAAATTGCCACACGCATCCGGGAGGCCATTTATACTGAGTTGCAACTCACGGCATCGGCTGGTATCTCCATTAATAAGTTTGTAGCCAAAATCGCCACTGACCTGAAGAAGCCCAATGGGCAAACGTTCATTGGTCCTTCCCAGATCGAAACGTTTATGGAAAAGCTTCCCGTCGAAAAGTTTTTCGGTGTAGGACACGTAACAGCCGGGAAAATGAAGGCCATGGGTTTACACACCGGTGCCGACCTGAAAAAATTAACGGAATATCAGCTGATAAAACACTTCGGGAAATCCGGCAGGTTTTTCTTCAAGATTGTTCGCGGCATCGATGACCGTCCAGTACAACCCGATCGCGAAGCAAAATCTGTCAGTGCCGAAGATACCTTCGCGCACGACCTCACCACCCCCGAAGAAATGTATGAAGCCCTGGAAACCATTTCCGAAATTGTAGTTAACCGGTTGCAACGGTTATCGCTGAAGGGGAGAACCGTTACGCTAAAAATCAAGTACCACGATTTCAAACAGATTACCCGAAGTCAATCGTTTGACAAGGCTGTGATCACGGTGGAAGCGCTCACCGAAGCCGCCAGACAGTTGCTTGCAGGCACTGACCTCATGGACAAAAAAATCCGCTTGCTGGGTGTTGGCCTTTCCAACTTTGAGGGCATCGTAATACCTAAAAATGAAACCGAAACCGACCAGTTGAAATTGTTTTGACGCTTGCCCGACCGTTAGGTAAAAAAGAGGGTATACACCACGTGGGTTACCGAGATGAGCAAGGGTACGAAGGCAAGAAACCGGATGCCCGGACTGGTCCCCCCTGTAAGCACAAAGTAGTTGGTGATTGTAATGCCAACGGCAATGAAGAAAAATACGGCGATAATGGATAACATCAGGAAACCTTTCGACATCCCGTTGCCGGCAGCATCACCACCGGATGGGTTGTTAAGCCTCGGAGCCAGGGTATAGACCAGCAAATACAGTAAGACATAACTTACTACCTCAAGGAGGATGATCTTATTGGCGTGCATAGGGTGCAATTTGAGTCTAAATGTAGGCAATTCCGTTATGTCGGACTCGTCGCTTCCGGATTTAAGGGACATCGCATGGATCGGCCAAATTTGGTTCATTTATCTACAAATCGAGGACTTAGCAAAATGCAATAACTATTAAAAAAAGCCACTTTCTCAGATATTGATCCAACATCCATGAAGAATGAAACATACTGAAGGATGGTTGGTGGATTTTGTTGCAAAATTGGACAAGAGAAATCTTTTAGTGGCGTAGTAAAAAATCAAATGATGTCTGCCGCCTGATATCCCAAACAAAGTTGTCGACCGGTGATCATTGATGGTGAGGAACTTAGTTCTGCAACAGTGATATGATGGCGAGCGTTGCGTTAGCATAGTTTCGGTGAATGAGCCGTAGTGGTTGCACAACCTGTTTAAAAAAATTAATCAAATGATTAAAATGTTTGCATAAATCAATTTTTTGGTTTTACATTTGTATACCTTAAAGGAAGAGAAAGTGGCAAAAGGGAAAATTTTAGATTCTACTACAGAGGCAAGAGTGAAAGAGGCTGCCAGGGCTGTATTTATAAGGAAGGGATATGCGGCAACCCGTACACGAGATATTGCAGAAGAAGCTGGTATTAACCTTGCAATGTTAAATTATTACTTTAGGAGTAAGGAAAGGCTGTTTGAAATAATCATGTTTGAGACCATGTTTGGCTTTATGCAGAAGATGGCTCTTGTGTTTAATGACGAGAAGACAACCATTCGACAAAAGGTGGAAGTTATGATTGACACTTACACCGATACGCTTATTAAAGAACCTAACATTCCGTTATTTATAATGAGTGAAATACGGAATGACGCAATTGGTTTTCTTGAAAAACTACCTGTAGACAAAATGGTTGTGTCGTCTTATTTGGTAAAACAATACAAAGAGGCTTATAATAAGGGACTTGTGAAAGAACCGAACCCACTGAATTTTATAATTAATCTTATGTCCTTGGTTCAGTTTCCGTTCATAGCCAGCCCCCTTATTAAAAAGATGGGTGGCTTGTCCGACAAACAGTTTAATGATTTCATGCAGGAGAGAAAAAGAACCACCATTGAGTTAATAAATACAATGATCAAATAAATTTTTTTGCAACAATATTAATCAAATGTTTAAACTAAATGAATGAATCAAATGAATAATAAATCACCGATGATTTTTGGGTTTGCATTTTTTCTAATAACTGCTACTATTCAAGCACAAGAAATTTCAATAGACTCGTGCTATCAATGGGCTAAAATAAATTACCCTTTAGTGAAGCAACTCTCATTGATTGAAAAATCGAAAGAGTATTCTATTGAAAATGCGCAAAAAGGGTATTTACCGCAAGTAAATGTAGCGGGGTATTCAACCTATCAATCAGATATTTTGGCATTTCCCTTTACTGTTCCTGGCTCAACCATCGAACCTCTTCGTCAAGACCAGCATCGGATTTATAGTGAAATCACCCAACCCTTAACTGATCTTTTCAATGTAAAAAATCAAAAGGAGTTGGTTCAAGTTAACGCTCAGGTCGAAAATCAAAAATTGGAGATTGAGTTTTACAAACTGAAGGACAGAATCAATCAACTCTTTTTTGGGATACTGCTTATTGACGCGCAAATAGAACAAGTTGAGATTCTTAAAAAAGATATTGATGCAGGTATCACTAAAACAAGTGTTGCAATCGAAAATGGTATTGCTCTAAAAAGTAGCATTCATGTTCTAAGTGTTGAATTGCTAAAGGCTAATCAAAGAATAATTGAGTTAAGAGCAAACAGAAAGGCATTCATAGAAATGCTATCACTTTTGACCAATCAAAAACTAGGCGATAGTACGACCTTTATAACACCTATCTATTATCAACAAACATCATCTATTAATAGACCGGAATTGAGATTGTTTGACTTACAAGCTCAAACTTTCGAAGGGCAAAGGAAACTTTTGGCGAATAAGACACTTCCCAAATTAAATCTCTTTTTTCAGGGTGGTGTAGGAGCTCCAGGTTTAAATATCATAGAAAACAATCCAGCTGCCTATTATATAACAGGAATAAGATTAAACTGGAATTTGACAAGTCTCTACACATTCAAAAGAGAGAAGAAAATCATGGCTATTAATCAAAAAGGTTATGAAATACAGAAAGATCTATTTCTTTTCAATACCAACATAACCTTACAACAACAGAATGCTGAGATTATCAAAGCTCAAGAGCTAATTGAAAGCGATAAAAGTATTATTGCGCTTCGCGAAAGTATTAAAATAACGACAATGAATCAGTTACAAAATGGAACGGCAACTGCTCATGATTACCTTACAGTGGTAAACGCAAAAGATCAGGCGCAACAGAATTATCTCTTGCATCAAATTCAATTCTTAATGGCTCAGTATAATTACAAAACAACCTCAGGCAATTAATTCATACACATAAAATTCAAAGCAATGACAAATTATAAAATAATAATAATCTCCTTATGCAGCTTGTTATTGATGGCCGCTTGCAACACTAGTCAACCTACATTTGACGCCTCCGGTTCATTTGAAGCAGAAGAAATAATTATTTCAGCTGAAGCCACTGGAATTTTAAAAGAGCTAAAAATTGAAGAAGGACAAAAACTTAAAGCAGGGGAGATGATTGGCTACGTTGACAGCATTCAATTGTATCTGAAGAAGAAACAAATGGAAGCGCAAATTGGTGCTTTGTTAAGTAAGAGACCTGATGTTTCTGTGCAACTGGCAGCGCTTCAAGAACAATTGACAACAGCTGAAAAGGAAAAAACAAGAATAGTCAATTTGTTGAAAGGTGATGCTGCTACAAGCAAGCAGTTAGACGACATAAATGCCAACATTGAAGTAATAAAGAAGCAAATCGATGCGCAAAAATCATCTTTGAATATTACGTCTGAAAGTATTAACAAAGATGCCGAGTCCCTTAATATTCAAGTTCAACAATTCAATGACCAGCTGGAAAAGTGTAAAATAATCAATCCAATAAACGGAACCGTATTATCTAAATACGCAGAGCAAAACGAAATGGCAATGACGGGGAAGGCACTTTACAAAATTGCAGACCTGTCAACAATTATTCTACGCACATACATAAGCGGAAACCAATTGCCACAAGTCAAAATAAACCAGAAAGTAAGAGTTTCTACTGATGATGGTAAGGGTGGTTTCAAAGAAGCGGAAGGCACTATTATATGGATAAGTGACAAGGCTGAATTTACTCCTAAAACAATTCAAACAAAGGATGAAAGAGCTAACATGGTTTACTCCACCAAAATAAAAATTGCAAACGATGGTAGTTATAAGATAGGAATGTATGGCGAAATAAAATTCAAATAGTTATGGAGGGTGTCGTTCTAAATAGCATCTCGAAAACTTATAACAAAGGTGAAGTAAAGGCAGTAGACAATGTTTCTTTTTCCGTTGAAAAAGGAGAATTGTTTGGTTTAATTGGACCAGATGGATCAGGTAAAACAAGTATCTTCCGTATACTCACAACACTACTTCTGCCAGATGGAGGAGCCGCTTCTATCAATGGGTTGGATGTGGTAAAGGATTATAAAGCCATTCGTACAAGTGTTGGCTATATGCCAGGTAAATTCTCGCTTTATCAGGATTTATCAGTAGAGGAAAACTTGAACTTCTTTGCCACAGTTTTTAACACCAGCATTGACGCCAATTACGATTTAATAAAAGACATTTATGTGCAGATAGAGCCTTTCAAAAATCGTAGAGCCGGTAAGCTTTCTGGTGGTATGAAACAGAAATTGGCCTTGTGTTGTGCGTTGATTCATAGACCAACCGTTTTGTTTTTGGATGAACCCACTACTGGCGTAGATACCGTATCGAGAAAGGAATTTTGGGAGATGCTCAAACGGCTAAAGCAGGAAGGAATTACAATTTTGGTTTCAACACCCTACATGGATGAGGCGACTCTATGTGAAAGAATTGCTCTGATACAGAATGGGAAAATAATGTCTATCGATAAGCCCGCTACTATAATCGAGCAATTTCCAAAACCGCTACTTGCTATCAAAGCCGAAAATATGAGTTTGCTATTAAGCGACTTGCGGAAAAATAACGAGGTGGAAAGCTGTAATGCATTTGGTGAATTTCATCATGTCACCTTTCGCGATGGGGATCTAGCAGAAAACCAACTCAAGTTGATGAATTTTCTGAAGAGTAAGGAGCACCATAGTCAAATTGAATTAAAAAGGATCACGCCAACCATTGAAGATTGTTTCATAAAACTAATGAACTAAGATGACAGACCAAGTTGTGATTACGACAAATAAACTAACAAAGCGTTTTGGTGATTTCATAGCCACCAACGAGATAACGTTCGATGTTTATGCTGGTGAGATATTTGGATTCCTTGGTGCAAATGGTGCCGGAAAAACTACTGCAATGAAAATGCTATGTGGCCTTTCTACACCATCCTCTGGTAGTGCTACCATTGCTGATTTTGACATATACAAGCAAACAGAGAACATAAAACGAAACATCGGGTATATGAGTCAAAAATTTTCTCTTTATGAAGATCTGAGCGTTAAGGAAAACATAATGTTTTTTGGGGGTATCTATGGATTGAGTGATGACCAACTAGAGGAGAAGAGTTCAAGACTGATAGAAACGTTAGGGATGAAAGATGCCGCGAATAAATTAGTTGGTTCGCTGCCTTTAGGCTGGAAGCAAAAACTTTCGTTTTCAGTTGCCATTCTGCACGAACCCAGGATTGTATTTTTAGACGAGCCAACCGGAGGTGTAGACCCCGTAACGCGAAGGCAATTTTGGGATTTGATTTACGATGCCTCCGACAGGGGTATTACCATTTTTGTTACCACACACTACATGGACGAAGCTGAATATTGAAATCGTGTAACCATGATGGTAGACGGAATCATTAAAGCATTAGACACACCCACGAAACTCAAACAACAATTCTCTGCCGCAACTATGGATGAGGTATTTTTTGAGTTGGCAAGAGGAGCAAAACGAAAAGCTGATTAAGTATGAAGCAATTTATATCGTTCGTAAAAAAGGAATTTTACCACGTCTTTAGAGACTCGAAAACATTATTGCTGTTGTTTGGTATGCCAATAGCACAAATCATTTTGTTTGGATTTGCCCTTACCAATGAAATTAAAAATTCTAAGATAGTGATCAGTGATTACTCCAACGACATAGCAACACACCAAATCATTGATAAGCTGGAAGTAAGTAATAATTTCGAAATACAAAAGCAAAATTTAAGTCATCGAGAGATTGAAGATGCATTTAAAACAGGTAAAGTGAAACTGGCAATTGTGTTCCCAGCGAATTTCAACCATGACTTACTCCATTCAAATAAGGCACAAGTCCAAATTATAGCCGATGCCTCTGATTTAAATACGGCAAGCACGCTCACATCTTATGCCAGTAACATCATTATGGACTATCGGCAGGAATTGCTAAGTGGGTCAACTTTTCCATTACAAATCAATACGGATGTTCGAATGATTTACAATCCTGAACTCAAAGGGGTTTTTAATTTTGTTCCTGGTGTAATGGCGCTCGTGCTATTGCTTGTGTGTGTATTGATGACATCGGTTTCCATTGTAAGAGAAAAGGAAACAGGAACAATGGAGGTATTACTGGTCTCTCCATTCAACCCCATTTTAGTTATTATTAGCAAAGCAATTCCGTACTTTCTTCTTTCATTAATTAATCTCACCGTAATCCTGCTCTTAAGCACAACGCTTATGGGCATGCCCATTAATGGTAGCATTCTACTTTTATACTTTGAAAGTTCGCTTCTAATAATATGTGCCTTGTCGCTTGGCCTGCTCATTTCGAATTCCACTAATAGCCAGCAGGCGGCGATGCTAATTTCACTTATGGGTATGCTACTTCCTGTCATGATGTTTACGGGCTTTATGTTTCCATTAGAAAACATGCCGAAAGCATTACAATTAATTGCCAATATAATCCCTTCAAAATGGTATTATATCATTATCAAATCAATCATGATAAAAGGGTTGGGGTTCTCAGCTATTTGGAAGGAAACACTGATACTGGCGGGTATGACTTTGCTTCTACTAACGATAAGCATTTGGAAATTTAAAATAAGGTTACAATGAGAATATTAAAATTTCTACTCCAAAAAGAGTTTCGACAAATATTTCGTAACACTATGATTTTACGAATGATTATAGCGATGCCTATTATACAATTACTGGTGATGCCATTAGCGGCTGATTTTGAAATTAAAAATATCAACATTTCAATTGTTGATCATGACCACTCTACTTACTCTCAAAAACTCATCAATAAAGTAATGGCATCAGGTTATTTCAAACTTAACGATTACAGTGGTTCATTTAACCAATCCTTTGAGGAGTTTCAAAAGGACAATTCTGATTTGGTTTTGGAGATACCAAATAACTTTGAAAAGGATCTAGTCCGTGAGAACAATGGACAGGTTTTTATTGCTGTAAATGCTATTAATGGAACTAAGGCATCAGTAGGTAGTTCATATCTCGGTAGAATTATTTCTAACTACAATTCCGACATTCGTTTGGACTGGATACAACCTCAAACGCCTGGTCTGGCACCTACTATCGAAATCGCAACATTGAATTGGTTTAATCCATATTTGAATTATCCATTTTTTATGGTGCCTGGTATTTTAGTGGTGTTAGTAACCATGGTGGGTGCATATATGTGTGCATTAAATATTGTAAAAGAAAAGGAGATGGGTACTATTGAACAAATTAATGTTACTCCCATCAAAAAACACATTTTTATTTTGGGCAAGCTGATTCCCTTTTGGGTAATAGGTATGCTGGTATTCACACTCGGATTGTTTGGCGTAGCAAGATCGGTTTATCAAATTGTTCCTGTAGGCTCGATGGTTCTAATGTATGCTTTTCTGTCCATTTACCTTGTCGCCTTGCTCGGTATTGGATTACTTATCTCAACATACTCTGCTACACAGCAACAGGCAATGAGTTTAGCGTTTTTCTGTATGATGATTTTTCTGTTGATGAGCGGGCTCTTCACTTCAATCGACAGTATGCCACAATGGGCAAAGTGGGTGGCCTATTGCAATCCTGTAACCTATTTTATTGATGTCATGCGCATGATCGTATTAAAGGGTAGCGGCTTTGTTGACATTAAATTACACTTTATGATAATCTCTCTAATGGCATTACTCTTTAATGGCTGGGCAGTACTGAATTATAGTAAATCAAACTAATATTTATATGAAAACACTATTTGCCTTTTTTACCATATTTATTCCTACTGCAGACTTCGTCTTAGCTCAGACACCCGAGCAAAAGATCGTTGGCTTTTGGTACGCAGAAGAACTATCAAAATCTACTCTCTATATTTATCAAGATAGCGTTGGAATTATTTTCGGTAAAATAGTTGAATCGAAAGACTCAGATAAGATTGGCAGGACTCCGCTCTATAACTTTAAGTATGTAAGTTCTGAAAAGAAGTTTATAGGCAAAGTAAAATCAGCAACGTCACCCTTAGAACTAGAAGGAGAAATAACTTTTCTTAACGATAAAACACTTCTATTAGTTGGAAGCAAATTCCTTTTGACCAAGCGATTTACACTTAGTTCTATTAAGAGTCCATTACGCTAAACATACAGCGATGAGGATGCACAATCATTCTTTTCTTAAAATCGAATAGACTCCAAGCTGAAAGAACACTCCCCGAGATGTAAAGAAAATTCAACACTAAATATCTATCCACTCAGCATAAACAGCAGTGAACAGGGATTAGTGAATTACGATGGATCTTCCAAAAAGAAAACAGACTTTACGCAGTTGACAGTGAAGCGGTTATTCATCAGGGTTTATACCTCTCCCGTAGGCTAACGCATACACTCCAGTGAACGCAACACCCATATAGAAGATAATAGCTGAATAATAAATCCAGGTAACTATTACCATAAACGATCCTACAGCAGCATAAACGGAAGAACTCGCCAGATGGTCGAAGTAAGTACCTATAGTAAATTTGCCAATCATAAAAAGAAAAGCTGTAAAAATGGCGCCTGTTAAGCAATCCCGCAGTGCTGGCTTTCCATCATTCAATATCTTAAAAACTGCAATGAATAAAATGATCAGGAGGACGAACACGATGATAAGGTTGACTATGTAGTAAAAATTAATATCAAAACCGGGTAAATAGAGGATTAAGCGATTGTCGAGAGCGTCCATCAATGAATTGATCACCAGCCCCACCAATAACAATAGTCCGGTAAAGCCGATCGCTGTAAATGCCAGGAGATAGCGAATGATGAGTTTAACTAATCTGCGTTTGGATTTTGACTTGACGCCCCATATAACATTAACAGAAGCTTTAATTTCAGCAAACACACCCGATGCCGTTATGACCAAAAAGATAATACCGATTACACCGGCTACGGAAGTTTCTTTTGATGGCTTTACGGTTTTTATTATTTGCTGAATTTCCGTAGCCGCGCGTGAGCCAACGAGTTCGTTAATCTGCCCAAAAACCTCTCCTCGTACTGCCTTCTCGCCAAAAAAAAGTCCAGATAAAGAAATGACGATGAAGAGCAGGGGAATTAAAGAAAAGAGAATATAACAAGACAAGGCCGCACTTAAACTGAGGCCCCGAATGGAAACAAATTTCAAAAAGGTTTCCTTAAGAAGATTCCCTCCATTTTTTACCGCTTGTTTTAATTTCATGATGCCGTCTAGTAAATGAACAGCTAATTTACTGTAATGGCCGACAAGCCTATACTTACTTTCTATAATCATTGAATTCGAATCTTCATTAACTTGATACCTGATTTGTTTCTGTTGTGTTAAAAAAGAGTGGCCCGGCCCAAAAGCGGGGTGGCGCGTCGGCATGTGGGTAGAGGCATTTTTGGGCCTTGACTTTTTTCGCTTTTTTTGCACCAAGTATTTCATCCCGCAAGGCGGGGGCAAAAAGGACAAAAGAAAAATAAGGTGCAGCCTGTCCGACCAATGGCGGAAACACCGTTGAAGTTCTGGTGAGCCAGCCTACGCAGGGCTACGGACTGGCAGGCTATGGCGAACCTATACTTTATCGTTACATAGACACTCAAGGACGAGGTGTGCACGGCCCGGATGAGCGTCCGCCAGTTAGCGGACGCTATTTACACATACCGTCAAATTATATATAACTATGCGGCTGGCTTGTGCGGAACAATCCCGAACTTCAATACGAAGCCTAAAACCCCAAAACCAGCGTAACGACGGCATGTGCAGAAGGCACGCTGGGATGGTTAACATAACTGTGCGTTAGGTGATGTGTGGCAGGACTGAGCGGTTATTTAATAATTTGTCCGCCCTTTTATCATCAAAGCTTTTCGCCAATCACGGTACCTCCCGACCATCCTTACACAAAAGCAAAGTCGCGTACGTGTATTTGATTATTTTTTCGTCTTACTAAAAAGCCATCACAATAGATTAATTTCACCATTAAGAAAGTTACACTATGAGTTCTAAATCAGGCAGACGAAATTTTTTAAAAAAGAGTGTTTTGGCCGGGGCCGGTATTGCAGCGCCGTACTTCATACCTGCTCATGTATTGGCCAAACCGGGAATACGAGTAGGAGCCAACGATAAGGTAATCTTGGGTGGGATTGGCGTAGGCAACAGGTTTGGTGGTGCAAGCCCGGGTGCTGGTTCCTTAGCTGGGTCTTTTACGAGCATTAATGGAGTTGAGTTTGCTGCTATGGCTGATGCTGATCTAAGCCGCGCTAAAGTGAAAGCCGCGCAGGCGGGTAGCAAAGTGGATGCATATCAGGACTACCGGAAAATTTTGGATCGTTCCGATATTGACGCTGTTATCGTAGCGAGCCCAGATCACTGGCATGCCCAGCACAGTATTGAAGCTGCCATGGCAGGTAAAGATATCTATTGTGAAAAGGCACTAACCTTAACGGTTGAAGAAGGTAGGGCTATGGTTAATGCAGTAAGAAAACACGGACGAATTTTGCAAACCGGCTCACAGCAACGTTCATGGCGTGGAAACCCCGAAAGAAGAGGAAAGAAAGATGATTTTCCTTTTTACAGAGGAGTAATGCTAATCCGAAATGGATACCTTGGTAAAATAAACAAGGTGGTAGGTATAAACTATGCCGGACCTTGGGAAAATGCACTTCCAGCTCAACCCGTTCCTGAGGGAGTAGATTGGGACAAATGGATGGGACCCGTTGAACCTCACCCTTATAATGCGAATATCAAAAACAGCAGATCGAACCCAGGCTGGTTGTCTATAAAAGACTTTTGTGGTGGAGAAATTTGCGGATGGGGGGCGCATGGGTTAGATCAAATTCAATGGGCTCTTGGCATGGACGAAAGTGGCCCTGAAGAAGTATGGGTGGAAGGAACGCCCTACAAACCCTGGGTAGCAAAGTCCGATTCTCCAGTAGGAAGGTTCTTCGGTGCTAAAGAAACAATTATGCACTATACATATCCAGGAGGTATTCATGTTGAGCTTTCTGATAATTCGGATCCAAACGGAGGTGCGTTGTTTATCGGTGATAAGGGGAGAATTAAATTTGACCGTGGTGGTATCATTGAAATCAGCGACGAATCCTGGTTAGACATTCCGTTTGAAAAAATGAAGATTCAGATGCCTAAGAGTACAAACCATTCCCAAAACTTCATTGACTGTATTAAAAGTCGTGAGAAGCCGATAGCGGATGTAGAAATAGGCCACCGTTCAGCAACTGTAGCTCATCTTGGAAACATCGCACGATGGGTGAGTGAAAGAACCCAGGAAGTTGGCGTGAAAATGAAATGGGATTCTAAAGCTGAGAAATTTACCAATAGCGAATGGGGCAACCATTTCTTAAGTCGGCCCCGACGAGAAGGCTATAGCTTGAAAAGCTGATCCACCGGTAATTACAAAATAGAAATGCCGTGCATATGAGTCCGGCATTTCTATTTCAGAATGGCGATATGACCAGAAGATAGCCAGCCTAACCACAATAAACTGTACGTCAGGTACCTAGCTAGGCAAGAGTTATATAATGGCCTGCGCCTGCCTGCCGGCCATAGCCGTCAGGCTAAGACTTGAAGTGCTTTATGATGCGAAGTCTTACAATCCCTTTCTTCTAGTTTAAACTGGGTAAGAGCTATCCTAGCTACGTCTAGTAACAAACATATCAATTTTTGGGGTTTTGTTAATA
>JBGSQQ010000016.1:0-12879 GCA_041737945.1 Chryseolinea sp. | reverse complement strand
TTGTTACTATTGTGGGTCCCCGCTCGTTCAAAATGCCAGAGAAGAAGCTCCTTTCTGCTTTCCTGTGGATTGTCACTGATAGCTTCGATTATTTTAACTGATGTATATTTCTTGATATCTCTGATGATCCCTTCCAGCGCGCCTTCACCGTGCCTTCCAATTATTAAATGTATATGACTGGTCATAATGCAATAGGCGCATATTTCCAGGCCTTTATTCTTTTGGCAATAGCGTAAGCTATCCAGGAAGATATCACGATATTATATTTCTCAAAAGTAAAGGCAAGTCTGAAGACTTACCATATTTCAGGTCCAAGTGTCACAGCGCATGTGCCGGCGCTCAACACTTGAACCAGTGTAATTTTGTATTTGCGGCTCATGGGTAACGGGGTATTATATTTTTCAAAAGTAAAAGTAAGTCTGAAGACTTGCCATATTTTAGGTCCAAGTGTCACAGCGCGTGTGCCCGGCGCTCAACACTTGAACCAGTGTAAGTTAAAGTAGATGATTCACTGACATTTTTGGTTTAAGCCTGAAGTTCCAATTTGAATTGCTTTAGCACCAGTGTCCAACCATCAACGCGGCCTAATTTTCGTTCAACTTTGGGTGCGATACGATATGGGAAATCAATGACTAAATTCGACTGATGACTGAGGCGACCAACAGCATACCAAAAAATAATAAATGTGTGAAAATCTCGTGTATAGCCGTTTGAGGACAGCCAATTGACCAAAAGAATCCCAGAAAAGTCACGCAATAAACCCCAATTTAAAGTTACGTTGTCAATTAAGTCTCTTTTCATATAAAGTTCTCGGAGGGTTTTAACTGGAATGGTAAAGGAAAAAGGAGTGCTCATTTGAGCAAGAGTTTGATTTTGATGCCGATCCGCGAGTTCATAAAGCGGTCCATAGTCATTTTTCACCACACAACTAACTAAAAGATGCACCTCACACCAGATAACACTTTCGAAAATGACTGGCTTAAAACAGTTAGCATTGAATGCACTGTGCGGAATCAGCAGTTGATACCCAGTTGCTTCAACTGTGAAGCCAACCGGCTATCAAACTACAATCGTGTCCTTGTTGGAGAGCAGAATCAATTTATATATCAATCATCCCGGCAAATCACGGTTGAGCACTTTTTGAACAAGATTGTTGAAGAGACTTCTCGTCGGTCTCCTTTTACGTGTGGCCTGTATTTCCTCTCTTACTTAAAATGAATGCGCCAATCCCTGACCGTTATACCAAATCTTCTTTTTTCAAACAAGCCTGATCGTGTCGATCCATATAGGAACTTTGGCACATTGATCCGGTTTTAGCACATGATTGACGTGATCGGCCCTTACATTGTCGGGAACACCCCCCTTTATCTATTTTTTTTGTTTAAATCTTTACATCACAGATTTTGTATTGACTTCACATAAATCAAAAATAGGAAGTTATGAAAGTGGTACGCGTCCATTACACAACTACGGCGGAGTTCGCATCTATAAACCGGGCAAACATTGCTGCCATCGTAACAGAACTAAAAGCGCTGAACCATCCAGGAATCAAGTATTCCTGCTGGGTCTTGGAAGATGGAAAGACATTCATGCACTTTGATCAATTTGAGAATGAAGCAGCACATGATGTATTGACTAATCTTGAATCGTTCAAGAAGTTCGATGCCGCGCTTTGGGCAAGCAGACTGGAGAAAGAACCCGTTCTAGAACACCCATCATTAGTGGCGACTACAGAACGTCTGCCTTAACGGATTATTTATTTATTCTAAAACGCTCGGCCAGGTCTGCAAAATATTTCCTGGACCAGATCTCAAGCCTGGCGCTATCCGGAATAAATCGAACCGCATCAGCTTTCACTTTTTCCATATCAACTGAATTGATCCTGTCTGTTAATAACTTTCTGAATTGTTGTTCAGTTAGTTTCTCGTCCTGCCTGCCTGCCGAAGCGATCGCGTAGGCAGGCTCGCCTACCGAAGCGCTGGCGTAGGTAGGGAGATCCCCACTTCCTTGTGCGCGCTCGATGAAGTGTTTTAAATTCATAGGCACACCTTTCTTTACATACCATTCGAAATCCTACCAGTCACGACCTTTTACGTTTTCTTTCCATTTGCGAAAAAGCAGAGCGTGCATTTTACCAGCGAACAGACTAGGCAGTGTAAAGCATTTCACGTAAAACGAAAACGGCCGTAGCAACAGTTTCTCTTCTGTTTCAAAACCAACGGGGGGCACAGTATCAACTTCAATCTTGATCTTGATGCTAGCTTGCTGCCCGAGACCACTTTGCGGGATAATTGAATTAAGTACAAGTTCTCTCCAGATTGTTTCGGATTTCAAAAACGCAGAGTCGACGTGTGTATCCTTTGCTTTCTTCTTTTCTTTAATGGAGACTTGCATTCCTAGTGCTTGAAACTCAGTCTGAATTGCATCGAGATATTTGTCCAAGGAGAAGGCAGGATCAGGCTGTAGAAGAGAAAAGTCCAGATCTTCTGAAAACCGATCGAGCCCATGAAATATGCGAAGTGCCGTGCCGCCATAAAATGCAGCCTTCTCGAAGAAGCCACTGCGATACAGTCCGGCTAATGCCACTTCCTGCATGATCTCGCGAAGTGCTGATTGTGCTTCGTCTTTATTCTTTGGATTGTATTCTGCCAGCCAGTCTTTGATCATAATTCTTGAATTACATTAACAACCATCGACAGACTTTCCTCTTTCAGACTTCCTTTGATCCAGCTCGTCATTTCTTTTGTATTGAGTTGCTTCAATGCCTCTTCATCCATTCTCATGTTTTCTATTAAGAACGCTCTCGCAGCTTTTTTGCTTCGAAGCAAAAGTCCCGAAGTCGTGATGATTTTATCGCACAATGCTTTCTCCGGAGATGCAACCATGGCGTATTGATCATCGGCAAGTTTTTCGGATCGAATTCCAAATGCATAATATGGCAATGGAAGTCGCGTGTACGTAAAGGTTCCCAGTGGTGTGTTGAATTTCCGCGGAGCCTGCGTAGTCATGGAGGCGATTTCATAAACACGTTCTGGAATAAGGCCATGAAAAGCTAATGCTGTTTCTACGGATACGTAGCTTGGGCCCAAAATGTGATTAGCAAGAAGAAACGGTTCTGGTTTCCGGTCAACGTTCAAAGCTGGACCGGCAACATATAGTCCTTTTTTGATCGACTGAATTACGCCCTCTTTTGCCAGTTGATAAATCTTATCATTAGGCCGCTCGTACTCCTTCAATATGGACGCCAGCAACTGATGCGACAATGGCTGGTTAGAGAGACGCATAAGAACTGGCCGATAGTCCATATTGTAATATTTTACAAAGATAAACGAAATATTTCAGATTATGTTGTTAATATTTTACAGTTTCAGTAGACAGATTTTATCCAAATGTCCCAGTTTTGTAACTGGACAATTGATCACCAAATCGGCAATTAAGTGCCGATTTATCAAAATCAAAGTCTACGTCTCGTTTGCTAACTAATAAATAGGAACTATAATGCCTAATAGGAACTAAATTGCCTATTTAGTCGTATAATGGAGTATGAATAGGTTTCAGGACGACAATCCGGCAATTAATTGCCTAATTCTATGAGCAAAAATAGCGAAAAAGAGGCTATTGGGGATATTCTCCAATCCAGACGAAAAGCACGAAAGATAGCGCAAGAGCAGCTGGCAGATATCGCCGGCATTTCTCCACGAACACTTCGGGACATAGAAAAAGGCATTGCAAATCCTGAATTGGAGACCCTTATGAAAATCTGCAATGTGCTGGGAATGGAAATCAAAATTGAAGTGATTAAGTAATGGGACGGAAAGCCGAAGTATATAACAACGGAGTGCTTGCAGGCATTCTTGAAAAGTCCGATCGTCAGCAATACATTTTTCGCTATGATGAAGATTATTTTATTAATCCTGCGCGAAGCGCGATTAGTCTTTCTATGCCTAAAACTCAACAAGAATATCGCTCGCACTTTTTGTTTCCATTTTTTTACGGGCTGCTGTCCGAAGGTGTAAACAGACAAACGCAGTGCAGATTGTTGAAAATTGATGAGAACGACCATTTCAGTCTGTTACTCGCAACAGCACAATCAGATACTATAGGATCAATTACCGTGAAAGAGATAACGACATGAACTGCTCAGGATGCTTAAAACAAATCGATAACGCTGGCTATTGCCGAAAGTGTTTAAAAGATTTATTCGAAGGCAAGAAGGTTGACCATGTTCTTCCTTTCAATTCCCCTCACAAAGAGGAATCGGATCTCTATCAAGAGAGAACAAAGAAATTATCTATTTCCGGAGTACAGGTAAAGTACTCCATGCGTCTTGATGGTAACAACCTTGTTCTTACAGATAAGGGAGGACAATATATTCTTAAGCCAATTCCGGTCGGCCAATTCAAGAACCTTGATCAGGCGCCTGCAAACGAACATTTAACAATGCAGCTGGCGGGACAACTTTTTAAGATCACTGTACCACCAAATGCCATCATTCATTTCAGCGACAACAGTCCCGCGTATCTGGTAAAGAGATTCGATGTAAAGAGCGATGACTCGAAATATCCGCAGGAAGATTTCGCCCAGATCGCTCAAGTAACAGGGGAAACTCATGGCAAAAACTACAAGTATGACCTTTCCTACGAAGAAATTGGTTTACTCATCAAACGTCATATTGCCACGTCAGCGATTGAACTTGAAAAGTTTTTCAGATTGGTGCTGTTCAACTACATCTTTTCCAATGGAGATGCTCATGTAAAAAATTTCTCCGCCATACTAACTGATGAGGGTGATCATGTTCTTACGCCAGCGTATGATTTACTCTGCACAAGGATACACTCACCTGGTGAAGCGGATATGGCACTTACTCTTTTTAAAGACCGGTTTACCGAACCTTATGATGCGCATGGATTTTACACGTATGACGATTTCTTAGAATTTGGTAAGGTGTTAGGAATAAAAGAAAGTCGTGTTGTAAAAATCATTGAAGAATTCAACGGCAAAGAAGAAGCCGTCGACAGATTGGTTGACGCGTCATTCCTGAATGATGATATAAAAGCATTTTATAAAACCACTTACAAGGATAAAACAACCCGACTAAGAATTCGCACGAAAGAATAATACTGTTACTGATTCTTTATTTAATGTGATACATCCGTCTGACATCAACTTATTCCGTTCCGTCTTTCGTGGCAGAGAAGATGCATTCGTCATTCGATGGGAGAAGGAAAATAAGAGCGGTTACATGCCGTCCTATCAGGTTGACCCATACCATTATAGAATAAAGCTAAAGGCGGTACGCTCAGCAACTACCAAGACAAGACATTACAGCCACTAACGGATGAGCAAATCATAGATAAATCTCACGAAAGCTTTACGAGAATTATTCATGACTACACGGATTTGAAAAAGGGCTTTATACTGTGGAAGGATCAACTGCAATCTAGATTGGTTTGAAAAGAACCCTTACCTTTAATACACTTTGATGTTCTTTGACTCCCTTCCTTGGTGAGCAATTCGGGAGCAGTCACCCCAAGCTTACCTGTCAAATATTACCAATGATATAATCATCGGACCCGCCTGTCTTCACGACAACACGACTATGACTTTGTCGCTTTTTCTATTGCCACATAGCAAACTGCAATTCCCGCACCTGCACGCTTGACTACCACATACTGAGACGAGCGCGGGAAAATTTTCACCTGTCTTTATTATCGATTTCATTGTTGGATTATTTAAAGTGGGATTTTTCAATGATGATTGTGGTGTGTATGAATCAGCGTGAGTGTGGGAGCGAGAGCGAACAGACTCACGCTGTTTTTTCTTCGCTCTTACACTCAAACTCAAACTTACATTCTACGCCTCGGGTCTACTTGAACGATTAGCTTTACCTGTTTTTTTATCGATTTCATTGTCGCACTACAGAAGATGTGATCTTTCAATGATGGTGGTGTGAATGAGTATGCCCCATTTCCTTCATAGGCATCCCCTCGGCAACAACTTCAAAGTTGGCCATCATGCCTGCCTGATGGTGTTCGAGTATATGACAATGGTACATCCATGTGCCGGGCCGGTTATCGGGCATCCACGCAATCTTCACTTTGCTTCGGGGCTTCAGGTTAATCGTATCCTTCCACGCAGTGAAAGCAGGCTTCGTCCCGTTTTCTTCGAGAACCTGGAAAAAGAATCCGTGCAAGTGAAAAGGGTGGTCCATGAGACTGGCGTTTACTATTTCCCAAACTTGCAGTTCACCCACTTTTACAGGCTTATCATTGACGTGGACTGAACCGTTAATCAGGAAATCCATTCCGTCTTTCAAACTCGGGCCGACGGATAATACAACCCTTCTGTTTATTTCTGTATGGGATGCAGCCAGTGGCGTAATTGTTCGCAAGGTGTGAGGGACATGAGCAACAGAGGGCGCGGGACGACCGACCAGGATGGTGGCGAATTTTTCGCGCCTGGGCTTTAGGAATGTCATTCTGTTATAGGCAAGGGACTCCAGAGAGAACATATCTCCCTCCTCAAAAGGACCCACAATAATATCGAAGCGCTCCCCGGGTGTGATCAATTGTGATTTCACTCGTCTCGGAGATTCCAGGAGTCCGCCATCCGTTCCGACTATAGAAAATTCCCTGCCGGCAAGGTTTAGATCAAAATAGCGTGCACTGCTTGCATTGATAAAGCGCCAGCGCTCCCGATGTCCTGCAAACATCTGGATGGTTGGATTTTCTTTTCCATTGATCAAAAGCGTATCTCCCTGGCGTCCGTCATGCCTTTCGACAACACGTGGAATGAACCATTGTGGTTTTGTGAATGCTCCTTCAGCGTCCAGCTTCATGTCGTCAATGATGAATACTCTTTCTGCGTCTGTAATAATCTCTTCTGTGGGATCTTCAACAATGAGCGCCCCATACATTCCCCTTTCCATTTGCACCGTTTCGTTCGCATGGGAGTGATACCAGAAGGTTCCTGCGTCTGGTACGACAAAACGGTATTCAAATGTCTCACCGGGTGAAACCGGTTTTTGAACAGCGTCGGTTCCATCCATCCCGGCAGCAAGACGAATGCCATGCCAGTGAATAGTGGTTGGTTCGTTCAGGTTGTTGGTTAATTTCACAATCACGGTGTCACCAGCATTGGCCCTCAGTTCGGGACCAGGGACTTGTTTGTTAAAACCCCAGGCTTCAATGGATTTGCCGGTGGAGATTTCCCAGCTAAACGCGCTGGCTTCGAGATGATATTCAACGACCTTTGTGTTGGTTTCCATAAAAAGTTGTTTTGTTATTTCAGTTTATTTTCCCTTTTGCGTGAACAAAGGTGCATGGCCGCAAGGTTAATCGCTAGGTCAACGATGCGTCATAAAAGGACAGACTTTCGTGTAGTCTGTAAAATACCTTCCAGTCGGCCTAATAGAGGCCTTTCAATTCTTCAGGATCCTTCTATTACAATCTGATACTAGAATCTCGTTACCCTGGCCATCTGCTTTGGATGCATTTTATCCAGACCATTCAAAGCCTCATTATTTGACTTCCGAGGTTGTCCTTTTATGACGCCTTGTTGACCTAGGGCAAAAGGCTTTGGCGCCACACCTTTGTGTCACAGAAGGAAAAAAATTAAACCAAAAAAACATTATGAAAACACTAAAAACAATGATCCTTGAACACGGCACATTTGCCATGAGACTATTGCTCGCAGTCCTGCTGGGTTCTTGCGATGAAGAAAAATTCGATCCGGCGTCAACGAGAACATTTACCATTGAATCTTCGTCCATTGGTGCTACTTACCCTATACAAGTAGCGTTGCCAGCGAACTATAATTCATCTGGTGAAAAGTTCTCAACCATCTATGTTCTTGATGGAGACCAGGATTTTGACCTGGTGGCGAATACCTGCAAAAGTCTGTCAGACCGCTATGGCGTACCCAATGTAATTGTCGTAAGCATCGGTTATGGAAGAGACCGGAGCATTGATTATACACCAACCGAAACCGGCTCTTCAACAGGAGGCGCTCCTGAATTCCTCGCGTTTATAACCAACGAACTGATTCCAAAAATCGAGCAGGACTTTAATGCAAACACCGCGAGAGAAAGTAGAGTAATTCTTGGCCATTCGTATGGTGGTTTGTTCGGGGCTTACGCGTTCGCTGCCAACAATTCGGTATTTGGTAACTACATCCTGTTAAGCCCATCTCTTTGGTTTGACAATGAAGTATCGATGATACTGGAAAAACAAAACAGAGATGATAACAAGGATATCCGCCAGTTGGTATTCATGGGTATCGGTGAAGCAGAGAACAGTGGAAGAATGCAGGCTCCCTTTGAAGTGTATTACCAAATCCTTCGTGACAACTATTCCGCTATTCATTTATCAAAAAACCGCGAAGATGACCTGAGTCATATGGGTTCGAAAGACCCGAACATTGAGAAGGGCCTCGATTATTATTTCCAAAACAGATAGTTTCTTAACCTTAAAATTGACATTGAAATGAAACCATTAACATACTTATCTCTTGCGTTGGTATTGTTTGCTTGCACCACGGCATTTACTCAAAAAAGAATACCAACAGCGGTTATACGAAAATTAACCATTGAACCAAGCGTGGGCATCCATACAAATTTCGGTACCGATCTTCTGCTGGCAAACCTGGTTCAATGGAACCCAACGAAGCGCCTGAGCCTTGCTGCACACACCTCATTTAATATCAACAATATTTCACAGCGCGACTTTAACCATGTGAAAACGAATTATAATTATTCGATCAACCAAAAATTTGGCGCTGGTACCACGTTTTATGCAAAGAAGAGTTCGCACACGCTGCTAGTAATGGCTGGCTTCAAGTATACAACTTTTAAGGAAACACTTGATAACCCCGATTTCGATAAAGTAAGTGTGTCTATCAGCAGTTTTAGTCCTGACTACGGATTGATGTATAGTTATAAGAGGGGATTGAAAAAATGGTTTTTCACTTTTCGCACGTACATACCGCTTTCTCCGTGGCCTGCTAAAGGATTCGACACCGACTATATTGATGGTAATCGAGACAACATTGCCCTTGAGCTGGGAGTAGGCATACGAATTAAATAAACGCTAAAAATTCACTTTAACAGATCATGAAAAAGATAGCTTTTATAATTCCACCCACTGTTGAGTTATTGGATTTAGCCGGTCCCGCCCAGGTATTTACCGAGGCCAGATTTTATGGCTTTGAAATTGACCTTGAATTTTACGTTTTCCAGAATAATCCCGTCTGCACATCGGGACTGGGTTTTGGAAAAATCGCAAACTTCTCAGAAGCCCAGTTAAAAGAAGGTGATTTTGTCTTCGTGCCTGGAATGGATCAAAATTATATCAGAAGCGCTGCATTCCGGAAAGAAACAGAATTCTTTGACTGGTTAAAAAAATGTGCAAATAAAAAGGTAAATGTCTGTTCGGTTTGTAATGGTGCATTTGCTTTGGGGGCGGCAGGCTTATTGAATGGCCTGGAATGCACAACGCATTGGCGAAGGGTAGACGAATTGCAATTGCAGTTTCCCGAAACAAACGTATTGGCAGATGTCTTGTATGTCAAGAACAGTAGCGTCTGTACAAGTGGTGGAATCACTGCGGGCATAGATTTAGCACTATCCATTCTGGAAGATATAGCCGGTGCGGTTTTCGCTCAAAAAGTGGCAAGGGGGCTGGTTGTTTATTATCGGAGAAATGGTAATCATAAGCAGGACACCATTTATCAGGACTTTAGAAACCACCTGAACGTTAAAATTCATGATGTTCAGAATTATCTTGTCGATAACATTTCCGGAGAAACGTCTATTTCGAACCTGGCCTTACTTGCCGAGATGAGTTCAAGAAACCTGACACGTTTGTTTAAGCAGACCACTGGAATTACGGTTAATCAATATTTAACGCGGTTACGTTTAGAGACGGCCAAAACCCTTCTCAAAAATCCTGAAAACAGTCTGGATCATATTGCTTCCCGATGTGGTTTTAAAACGGCCAGGCAGCTTCAGCGGATTTTGAAATAGTAGTTGATCAATTCTTACCAAACAATTAGACAAAATTTAATAAAAAAATGAAAGCAGCAGTTTACACTCAGTATGGTCTTCCAGAAGTTCTCCAACTTAGGGAAGTAGTTAAGCCCGCACCAAAAGACAATGAAATTCTTTTACGAATTAAAGCCACAGCAGTTAATTCGGGTGATGTGCGATTGCGAAAAGCTGACCCCTTTGCGGTCAGATTCTTTTTTGGTCTGCTAAAGCCTAAGATTACTATACTTGGTAGTGTTTTTTCGGGCGAAGTCGAAAGTATAGGCAAACAGGTCAAACGTTTCAACGTTGGCGACCAGGTTTTTGGCCATACCGATATGCGTTTTGGTGCGTATGCAGAATATATTTGTCTTCCGGAAGATGGGTCATTGGCATTGAAACCTGTCAACATTTCACACCATGAGGCAGCAGCCATTCCTTTTGGAGGAGTTACAGCATGGCATTTTATCAAGAAGGCAAAAATAAAGGCAAATCAAAAGGTTCTTATAGTAGGTGCATCAGGAGCGGTTGGAAGTGCTGCCGTGCAATTGGCAAAGTCCTATGGAGCAATTGTTACCGGAGTGTGCAGTACAGCCAATATTGATTTGGTAAAATCATTCGGTGCCGATAAAGTGATTGATTATACAAAGGAGGATTTTACACAGAACGGTGAAATCTACGATGTGATTTTTGATGCGGTAAGAACAATATCTGTCTCCCGCTCTTTAAAGTCGGTCGCTAAAAACGGAATAATGATTTTAAGTGCCGCAGGAATGCCGGAGATGCTTCAGGGATTTTGGATTTCTTTAACAAGCAACAAAAAGGTAATAACTGGTGTCATTAGTCATAAAGCGGCAGACATTATTTTTCTAAAGGAGCTTATTGAGAGGGGTGAATTTAAACCCGTAATTGATAGAGCGTACCCATTGGAACGGATTGCTGAAGCCCATGCGTATACTGAGACAGGGCACAAAAAAGGAAACATCATCATTAACATTTAATACTTAAAACATGACAGGCTTCATTATTGGATTTAGTGTCACAGCTGCAATAATCGCTTTCGCTGAGATATTCAGGAAAATTGATCTAAATTTCTTCGCTTCACTGAACTTAGCAGTGATACCGTTTATTTATATAGGATTTTCAATTGACCCGTACACGCTTATGCTTACCATTCCCGGAGCATCATTTTTCCTGATGTTTGCGTATTGGGGTTATAAAAAGAATTACCTGCTTACCGTTATTGGACTTGCGCTCCATGGGCTATGGGATATTATCTTTCCCCACGTAAGCACCGTGGCACCACACGGCTATGATGTTTTTTGTATAACCATAGATGTTTTGCTCGCCGTATATTTCTACGTAAAACTGAAACCGACAAAGAAGCAACCATAGAACTTTATTTTTAAGGGAATAACATTTTCTAAGCGCAAGCCTTTACAAAGCAACGTATAGAAATTATCGGTAACTTGTTGTTACTAATAAGGATGCAGGTATGTTGAAAGTAGCTTTTATTGTTCCACCCCATGTTGAGCTATTGGATCTTGCCGGGCCGGCTCAGGCTTTTACAGAGGCCAAATCGCATGGACTTGATGCCGCGATTGAATTTTATAGCTTTCATGATAGAAATGTATCTACATCGGGCGTTGGTTTTGGCGAGATTAAAAATTACAAAGAGGCTAATCTGAATGCTGGTGACTTTGTTTTTATTCCTGGTACGGACCATGACTACCTTCAAAGCACTCAGTTTAGTTCAGAGAAAGATTTTTTTACGTGGATCGCGCAATGTGCTGACAGAAATGTAAATACTTGCTCAATATGTACGGGTGCCTTCTTTTTAGGCGAAGCCGGATTACTTGATAACAGGGAATGTACCACGCACTGGAGACGAACAGACGAACTGAAGTCCAGGTTTCCAAAGGCAAAAGTTCTTGCTGACATTCTATATGTAAAGAGCGATAATATTTACACCAGCGCAGGCATCAGTGCAGGTATCGATCTCGCACTCGCGATTTTAGAATATCTGAAAGGTCCCAATTTCGTTCATAAAGTGGCCAGAGGGTTGGTAGTATATCACAGACGTGACCCAACACATTCACAAAAAAGTATTTACCTCGATTTCAGAAATCACATTAACCCTAAAATACACGAGGTGCAGGATTTTCTTATTAATAACCTTGCGAAGGAAAATTCCATTGAAGCGTTGGCGGAAATGGTAGCCATGAGCCCAAGAAACCTGAGTCGGGTTTTTAAGGAGTCAACAGGACTGACCATTGTTGAATATCTTACTGAGCTTCGGAGAGAGATGGCAAAAACGCTACTCAATAATCCTGATTATACTATCGATTACATTGCATCACAATGTGGCTTTAAATCCGCAAGACAATTGCAGAGAATTCTAAAGTGATTTCGGATACTTAACTTCGGGAGCCTTGTGGTCCCCAACTGGCGCAAGTCTTCCTGCCCTGGGTTAGCGATGGCGAGACTTGTGCCTGAAATGAATCCAGTCTTCAGACTGGCATTAAATTAGGATGACATCAATCAACGTTTCGGGCAGACCCGCATAGTTAATAGCGCTACTATACAAATAATGTTCCGGCGATAAAACAATTCCAGCTTCGACAGGATTATTATGCACATAGTCTAACCGCTGATCAATCATTTCATTTGTTGCTAATTCGACAGGGTGGGAATGTTGTTGCCAAAATTGGTATTTTGAATTGTTACTATTGTGGGTCCCCGCTCGTTCAAAATGCCAGAGAAGAAGCTCCTTTCTGCTTTCCTGTGGATTGTCACTGATAGCTTCGATTATTTTAACTGATGTATATTTCTTGATATCTCTGATGATCCCTTCCAGC
>JBGSQQ010000036.1:0-3785 GCA_041737945.1 Chryseolinea sp. | reverse complement strand
GAAAATTAGAGGTTGCTAAATGTGTCTTCTTTGCGCCATGGCGCCTTTGCGTGAAGATAAAATTATACTTGGTTGATCAGATAACTCGATACCAAAAGCAAATTCAGAATCAGTTAAAAAACGTAACTTGACAAAGTAGGACTAAAGGCTTTTACATTTCAACCAGAATTACGCCCGGGTTATTACACACCAATGCCGCAACGGCCTTTCGTAGAGCAGTCTCAAGGTACAGTGCGTCCGTTAGCTTTCGAAATTGATTTTCGTATCGGAAATAGGGGGAATTACTGTCAACGTTTATGTATAAGCAGTGGCCCGACTTGCAGTCACTGTCCGCCCTTGCAAATGTGAATTAGTAAAAGAATGCTAGAACGAATTGCACCATGCGGGACATTTCTTATACATTTTGTTGGTAGTAGTAGGGCGCTTCACCTCGTTTCAGTCGTAGCCTTACCTTTTGTCCCCCATTAATTAAAACCAATTTCTTTTAGATAGTTGTGCGGTGGGCGTTTTTCTTAGCCCACTTCCGCCACTTACAATTTACTGAACACACTCATTCACTGGCTTTGGGCTGCAAGCGCAGCCATGCAAATGTATGTGCGATTCAGGTTGGTTTGATTTTTTATATCCAATTTTAAGGACTAACGTTTGCTAATTTAGACGCTTCATTATATTGCAATCGAAGTAATTTCAGAATTAACAGTAGTAACAAAAGCCGAGGCAATTACTTACCGGTGCTTAAGGGGAATTTAGTCCTGCCATGAAAACAACGAGGAATCCTTTTACTTTTGCTTACGCTTAAACATCATACCGCCCAAGTCTTCCTCTTGTGTATCAAGCAGGCGGGTGATATTAAATCCTATAAGGAATGCACCCTCTCGATAATCATTCTGACTATAGAAATTGTTGTATTGTGGTACAATCCACTGGTAATTTCCCATAAATACCTGAAAGGCATGCAATGGTGTCGCTAATTCTATCCCAAGGCTGATATTCGGTTGCGGGTTATTGGTAGTATTCTGAGTAATGGGTTGATCAAAGTTCCCTATAAATGCAAATGCATCAGAAATTTTATACCGACCCAATACACTAAACGAAATTTGATCGTTCTTCATTTTGCCTTCTACTTCGCCCTCATCATTAACATAACCTTCTACCGCATTCATGTGAGAAAGATTAATAGAAGCTTGAGCAGAAAAATCCCGTGACAATTTTTTCGATATCATAAGTTGATTAAAATAGCTGTACCGATCTGAACTGTTCACGAAATTTTCAGATGGGCGAGTGTCAACTGCCATATTAACCAGGTACGTTAACCCAAACGGAAATGGTTTTTTTCCGTTTTCTTTAAGGATGGCGTACTTGGCTGTGAAATCCCAAAGCAAGTTGAACTTGGTAAAGCCAGCACTTACCATCAGATTATTGATAGGTGTATATCCAAATCCAATGCGGATATTGGAAGGTGCATAGAGCCCAAAGAAGTCTTCATATCCGTTCAGCACGGTGCCAAACCGGTGCTGAATATCAAACTCAAAAGTTTTACGAAGTGGAACATGGGTTGTTTGATTATCGATCAACCAGATGCTCTCAAAAGTATTTCCAACACGTTGCAGTGGACGGCTATGGATGGCGAATGTTAGGACCGAATCCTCTGCTGATGTTTGTGCTTCGGTAAAAGAAAAAGTTAAGACCAACAATGGAATAAGCAATCCTTTGCCAGTATGTTCTATTAATTGATGTATTTTTTTCATGGCATCATGTTTTAGTTATCTAAAGCCCCTTGTTCAATCCAGGCCAATACTTTCGCGTTATACGTTTCATTGGGTCCTGTCAAAGGCATGGGTAAAGATTTCTCTCCATTCATCCACTGATAAAGTGAACTGGCTTCAGGCGTGTTTGTGTTGACGTAGCCTCCACTGGTTAATGATGTGTATGCGCTAGCAGCGGTGAGGTTTGGTTTTTGACCGCCCTGATTATGACAACCGACAGAATTGCAACTGGAATTAAAGATGGGAATGATATCCGCAGCAAAAGATATCTCGCCAACATCGCCAACCGGTTCTACCGGGAGCACCTGATCATAGTAGCATCCATTCATGATTATCATGAGCAAACACAAGCTACTTGTCCAGAGTATTATATTTTTCTTCATGGTTACTATTTTTTTGCGAGTTAGTTGAGATAGCTCATCACGCTACGCAATGAGCCATTCGTTATTTACTTCTTGAATTTCAGTACCAGATTCGGCTTGATGGAGTGAGCAATCTGTGCATTTTCAAAAATTGCAAATCCAAAATATTGATCTTCGAGAGATGCAAAATCAACATCCGTAGCATCTGGTGCCGCCAACTTTCTTTTAAACTCCATAGTCCATTTGGAATTGGCCCAAACTGCTTTACAACTGATATCAGCTTGGGCACCACCATAACCCAAATCATTAATTGTAACTCCGGCAATTGCCTTAATGGCCGTATTAGCACCCGTTCTTAGATAGTCCGTTCCTACATTGGGATCCAAGGTGGTGTCATCCGTAAACGTTAGCACACCGTTAGCATCAACTGCCTTAACCTCTTTTGCTGTACCGGCTGTGATTTCTGAGTTTAAAATCCAGTAATTTTTTTCTCTGTTTAGAATGACATATTTCGGGCCAACCACTACGCCACCAATAGTTAATCTATTATCAAGATAAACATCTGTGCCTCCTGTATCACCTTTTCTTCCATTAGGGTAGGTATTTTCCTGAAACTGATCGTGAACTTGGTTTGCAGCATTTACTCCGCCTCTTACTGATTTCCAATGCCACATATCAATTTTCTCTGTTGTGAAATTTGTAAAGTGCCTGCTCGATCCATCTGCGGTTGGCAAGCCTGTGTGACATGATTTGTAACACGTAGCCGAATTCCAATCTAGAACGGAGTTGTCAATATTCCATAACATGGAAATTTTATCCTCATAGAAAGCTTCTCTTTTAGTAACATTTCCATTGGTAGCCTTATCAAAATCGGGGGTATTTTTTTCTTGAGCCCACTTTTTTGTAGTTAGATTAAAATACCACTGACTACGAGCCAGCGACTCTGTTGGATCAGCCCATTCGGCCAGGAAATAAACATTCTCAGCATCATACACCGAACGTAATTTTACGCTTGGAATGATATTCCCTGTATAGCCCCGGAAAATATCGCCTGTTACTTCAGGTACAACTGTACTGAATTCAAGCACAGAGATACTTTCCCATAGTGCATCAATGGTTCCATCAATAGTTGGAGCCGATGTCACTTTAACGGAAACAAGATCCGTTGCACTATTGACTTCTTCTTCCTGCACAACCGGTTCAATGATCTGATCTTCGTTGGTACAGCTTACTAGGTACCCTATATAGCCCACCACTATAAGTAGTATAGTGAGCCAGTGACTAATCTTTAGATTGGAGATTTTCATGGCGCGTATTTTTTTAAATGTCTTTCCTTCAACAATATAAGTTTCGTCCATATTGCAATCCTATTTGCTGTCCAAACTCATATGACTGCCTGATTTTCATCATGAATTCCAATGGCCAGATCAAAATAAAGGCATATTGAGCACCCAGAACACCTGAGTCGGGTTCGTAGGGAATTAATGGAAAAGAAACTTTGACTTGTGAAAAGGAATTGGCTCTTGCCATAGCTTTGGATGTGCGTTGGATTTGCGCGGCTATGGCATGTGCCAAATGAAGCGGAATCTTCGGAGGAGATTTTTTTAAAAAATGCGAAGGGTCGGCTATGTTAATTTTTAGTCAGTCCCCCGTTTTT
>JBGSQQ010000028.1:0-1926 GCA_041737945.1 Chryseolinea sp. | reverse complement strand
ATTGGCTGTTGCGGCATGCAGTTGAGCTACAGCATTTGAGTTACGTGATAAACGCAATGCACCAACCGTCATGTTAAACGGTGATCCTCCCAATTGTTTTAATTGTTTTTTGCTGAAGACTTCATTATCGGCACCCATATATAACAGCCGGCTGATATAGTGAGACTCATTTCCTTGCACCACCGGGGTATGCGTTGTGAAAACGATCTCATTACGTGTTGCCGAAAATGCTTCGTCGTATGTCTTACCTGCCGCTATTTTCTCGCGCATCAGCTCGAAGCCGGCAAATAGTGCATGGCCTTCGTTAAAATGATAAACATCAGTCTGTATACCGAGAGCCCGCAAGGCTTTAACGCCTCCGATACCCAATACCATTTCCTGGGCAATACGTTCTTCGCCAAACCATCCATAAAGTTGTCCGCAAATCCAGCTATCCTCATTGCCGGGCACGTCTGTGTCCAACAGATACAACGGTGCATTTCCAAATTCATCGCATAGCCAGACTTTGCATTTTACTTCCCTATCACGAATAGTAACAGATACGGTAACCCCCGTGTCTTTCAGAAATTCGTATTTATAAATCGGAAAAGTGTCGATAACCTTGCCCTGTTTGGTGATTCGCTGATCGGTATATCCTTGCTTCCATTTGATACCTAAACCAACGATGGGGTATTTATGATCTTTTGCCCCCTTCAGATAATCGCCTGCCAGGATACCCAGGCCTCCGGCATAAATTTTAAAGTCGCTTGACAGGCCATACTCCATACAGAAGTAGGCTACCCGGGGTAAGTCGTTTTCCTGAGCCATATACTGGTAATAAAGAATTAAGTTATCTCGCTAAAAATAACGGTTTATTGGTAATAAAAAAGCGATAAGCGTCAAATTCATGAGAGAATGGGAAATCAATTAATTCTATACCTTAAATGAAATTCAGGTATTGAAAGAAAATTCTATGTGAATGGGAGTATATTTAGACTTTCCGGATATAATAAGTCTCCTGAACTAATTAACAGCTCAACAAAAAGTGATTAAAATTGTTTTACAGATGTCCCTATGAAGATTGATGCGTATACTATCCTGGTCGTATTGAGCGTATTAGTAGTGCTTTCCTATAGTTTTAATTACCTGGCGGGTAAACTGAAAATTCCTTCTGTATTGTTGCTTATCGTGTCCGGAATAGGACTCCAGTTTGCAGCAGAATATTTGAATTTAAAACTCCCCCCTACTCAGACGCTATTGGAACTTCTGGGCGTAACCGGATTGATTTTTATTGTGCTGGAGGCTGCGCTGGATTTGACAATCCACCGTAGTAAGCTACGACTGATAGGCCGGGCGTTTCTTTCAGCCCTGGTTTTATTGGCGATTACGGCGGGACTGATTGCATCTATTTTTGTTGCCTACTTTGACACAAATTATGTGCAGGCGTTGGTACATGCCATTCCCCTATCGGTGATAAGTAGCGCCATTGCCATTCCAAGTGTGCGAAATATGGAGGAAAACAAAAGAGAGTTTATTGTCTATGAAAGCACGTTCTCTGATATTCTCGGAATTATAGCCTTTAATTACTTTGTTGCACAGAATTCTTCCGGTTTTGACGCTGTGCTGGGATTCAGCTGGGATCTGATTCTCATTCTCGTTATTTCTATCGTGAGTACAGTCTCGTTATTGTTCCTGTTGAATCATGCCACTACCCAGGTTCGTTTTTTCTTAACCTTCGCGATCATTATCCTCGCCTATACCTTCGCTAAATTTTTCCACTTACCATCTCTTATACTGGTGCTTTGCTTTGGGTTGGTATTGAATAATTTCAAGTTGTTCGATTACCCGCAGGTCCATCGATTCTTGTCTTTGAGTAAGTTAAATGAAGTAACCAAGGAGCTGAAGGTAATGACAGCAGAGACGGCATTTATTATAAGGACCTTTTTC
>JBGSQQ010000008.1:0-22136 GCA_041737945.1 Chryseolinea sp. | reverse complement strand
AAGGATCTGTTAAAACAGTTGTTTTATTTTTGAAGTGTGTACCATGCTTCCGTTGCTTCGTTTGACGGATCCTTCGTTCCCTCCAGCCACCGCACATCCACCACTCTGGATTTTGGTGCTATTTTTTAGAGCATTGGCTTTAGCGCTGCATGTGTGCGCGCGCGAAGGATCTGTTAAAACAACAAAAAAAGCTTACCGAAATCCAGAGCAGGAATGAGTGTTGCCCGTGCGTGCGAAGGATCTGTTAAAACAGTTGTTTTATTTTTGAAGTGTGTACCATGCTTCCATTGCTTCGTTTGACGGATCCTTCGTTCTCTCCAGCCACCGCACATCCACCACTCTGGATTTTGGTACTATTCTTTATTTTTTTGGTAAAGTCCCCATTATTTTCAGATCTTAGGCGGTCTATTGACGGAATTATTTACAACATTTTACGCGCCTACTTAATCTTTCAAACATGAAGAAATCAAAGAAAATAGCCACCAGCTCATCGCGCCGAGACTTTATAAAAAATACCGCGATTGTTTCCTCGTTTTTTCTGGTACCACGACACGTGCTCGGCGGTATCGGATATACAGCGCCCAGTGATCAGCTAAACCTGGCCGCGATAGGTGCAGGTGGAAAAGGGGCGAGTGATATTAAGAATGCTTCCGTAAAAGGTCGCGAGCGGATAGGGGCACTGTGTGATGTGGATTTTTCCGGATCAGCATCAAAATCTGTCGAAGCTTTTCCCAAAGCCAAGTTGTATAACGACTACCGCGAAATGCTGGACAAAGAAAAAGACATCGATGCCGTTACCATCTCCACACCCGATCACGTTCATGGACCAGCAGCTTCGTACGCCATGCAACGCGGAAAACATGTGTATGTCCAAAAGCCTATGACCCACAACATCAAGGAAGCACGTATGCTCACCGAGATGGCAAGGAAATATAAAATTGTTAGTCAGATGGGTAACCAGGGCGGATCAAATCCACTGTTGGGAATGGTGAAGAAGTGGGTGGACTCCGGTGTGCTGGGAAAAATTTCCAAAGTACAAATCTGGACGAACCGTCCCGTGTGGCCACAAGGCTTTGCCATGCCTGCACCCGATGAAAGTAAAAAACCAAAAGACTTGTACTGGGACCTTTGGTTAGGCCCGGCTGCATACAAAGCCTATACCCCCAACATGCATCCGTTTAACTGGAGAGGATGGTGGGATTATGGAACAGGCGCCCTTGGTGACGTAGGATGTCACCTGATCGATATTCCTTTCAGGACCTTGGGATTGAAATATCCATTGGATGCGGAGTGCAGTGTAGGCTCGGTGTATTCACAAATGTGGAATGCGGATTTCCATCCGGAAGGATGCCCGCCATCTTCTTTTATTACGCTTCACTTCGGAGCTACGGAAAAAAGTAAATCACCGATTGAGATGACGTGGAGTGATGGGGGTATTCGTCCGTCACATCCGGAAATTATTCCTGCTAATCATGATATAGGTGGTTCGAACAGCAACAACGGTGTATTGATAATCGGCGAAAAGGGATTGATCTCCACTAACATCAATGACAGCTCACCGCTGATGCCCAAACTTTACCTGAACGATGGAACGACAGAGTTTGGTCCGGAGACATCAGGTGGTGACGAACCAGAAAACGGTCACCAACGCAAGTGGGTCGATGCCTGCAAAGCCGGGTTTAAGAGTCCGGAACATCTGGCGTTAACGTCGTCGTTTGATTATGCTGGTCCGATGACAGAAACCGTATTGATGGGTAACCTCGCTATCCGCAGTTATATGCTTCGCAAGGATAACGGCAAGGGACAGGCTGATTTTTATGCACGCAAGAAGTTGTTATGGGATGGTGAGAACACCAGAATCACTAACCTGGAAGAAGCGAACCAATTTGTAGGGAGGACGTATAGGAAGGGATTTGAGATGTGATGTGGTTGGGTGTGTGAGAGTGAGTGTGAGTGTGAGAGTGTGTGGGTGTGGGCATGTTAACCGCGGAGGCGCTAAGACGCAGAGTTACGCGAAGGAGTCTTTGCGGTCCCTTGCGTCTTTGTGCCTCCGCGGTGAATGCATTTAACGGTTTGTAAAATTCAAACCCGGAAAATCCGTATTTTTGCAGATAACTTTCTGAATCTTGTACACTGCCATCATCAAGCCGTTTTTTGATAAACTTTTCTCCTTCCTGATTCTTGTCGTTGCTTCTCCGATACTCCTGATTCTGGTGGTCCTATTGTTCATCTTCAACCGTGGCCAGGTATGGTTCACACAGGAACGGCCCGGAAAAAATGAAAGGATATTCACCGTCATAAAATTTAAAACCATGTCCGATGAACGGGATGCTAAAGGCAATTTGCTCCCCGATGACAAGCGGCTTACTGGTATTGGCAAATTTATCCGCATGACCTCTCTGGATGAACTTCCCCAACTTTTTAATGTGCTTTTGGGCGATATGTCCTTCGTCGGACCGCGCCCACTTCTGGTGGAATATCTCCCCCTTTACAATGAAGCGCAGCGAAGAAGGCATCACGTGAGGCCGGGTATCACTGGCTGGGCACAGGTTAACGGAAGAAACACGGTGTCCTGGCCGCAGAAGTTTGCCTTTGATGTTTGGTATGTCGACCACATTTCATTTGCGTTAGATATTAAAATCTTACTTTTGACAGTAATGAAGGTATTCAAGGCAGAAGGTATCAGCAGCACGACTTCCGTAACCATGGAGAAATTTCATGGCAACTAAAATTTTCCTGCAAGGTGGTGGCGGCCATGCACGCGTGGTGCTTGACTGTTTACTCAGTCAGGGCGCGACGGTGTCGGGCATTTTCGATTCCAAACTTACAGGGACGGTGATGGGCATTCCACTGCAGGGGGAATATGATCCCACTTTCGAACCGGATGCGCTGGCGATCGTTGCTATCGGTGATAATGCTACCCGGAAAGAAGTCGTAACGCGTACAAAACATTTGTTTGCGAATGCCCTGCATTCCTCTGCTATCTTTTCGACGTATGCTCAACTGGGAACGGGTAATATGATCCTTCATGGTGCTATCGTACAAGCACAGACAATGATCGGAAATCATGTGATCATCAATACAGGAGCGCAAGTGGATCATGATTGTGTGGTGGCTGATTATGTTCACCTGGCCCCTGGTGCCCGGCTATGTGGAAATGTTTCTATCGGCGAAGGTACACTGGTAGGAGCGGGAGCGGTGATCATTCCGGGAAAGAAGGTAGGGGCATGGGCCACGATCGGTGCCGGCGCGGTGGTCATCAGTGATATCCCGGACTATGCCGTAGCAGTGGGGAACCCGGCGCGAATTGTAAAATACAACAAGCCATGAGAGAACCGCTGCTGATTTACGGAGCGGGTGGACTGGGGCGCGAAGTGCTTTCACTGGTAAGATCGCTGGATCAGTATGAGGTAATTGGATTCCTGGATGACAACATTCCGAAGGGCACCCTGATTAATAAGGTAAAGGTAGCAGGGGGACGCGATACGTTGTGTACGTTGGATAGTCCGGTAAACCTGGTACTGGCGTTTGGTGATCCCGTTAGGAAGTCATTGCTGGCCGCTAAAATTCATTCTTCGAAGGTACACTATCCGGTAATCCGTCATCCGTCCGTGATCTTACAGGATGAGTCAACGATAACGATAGGCGCAGGAAGTATTATATGTGCGGGGTGTATACTAACGACTGGCATTACTATTGGCAACCACGTGTTGATCAACCTGAATTGTACCGTGGGACATGATTCGCGCATCGGTGATTTTTCTTCGGTGATGCCAGGGGTAAATGTGGCGGGTGAAGTCGAAATAGGAAAGTCAGTCCTGGTGGGTTCCGGGGCAAACATAGTGAACCGTATTCATATTGGTGATGGCAGTAAAGTGGGCATGGGTGCTGTAGTAATCCACGAAGTTGATCCTGGAATAACCGTGGTGGGCATTCCGGCGAGGAAGGTATAGGGTGGGAGTGAGAGTGAGTGTGAGAGTGTGAGAGTGGGTGTGGGAGTGCGAGTGTTAACCGCGGAGGCGCTGAGACGCAGAGTTACGCTAAGGCCTGTGATTTGATCTTTGCGGTCCTCAGCGTCTTTGTGCCTTTGCGGTTAATGCATTTTGTTCATCTGTACAATATCAAACCAGCCTGGTAACTATCTGGTAATAAAAAGGACAAAAAAAACAATGAACAACTTCTCCATAAAAGAATTCAAACCAACCATCTTCTTCCTGGTAAAGTTTATCGGGATATATGTGGTGGCGAATTTGCTTTATGGCGTATTTGTAACCGCCTACACTCCCCAACCAGATCCTGTAACACGAATTGTTTCTGAACATACGTCCGGTGTATTGCACGTACTCGGCTGGCAAACAGAAACACGTGATGATATCCGAAAACCTACGACGCAATTAATCTGTGACGGCAAAAGCGTGCTGGCGATCTATGAAGGGTGTAACGGCATAAACGTGATGATTATTTTTGTCGCATTCCTTATGGCCTTCGGTCCTGTTAATCGAACACTTCTATGGTTTATTCCCGTTGGACTGATTATTCTGCACGCCATGAACCTTCTCCGGATCGGACTCCTTTTCTATGTGTCGCTCTTCATGCCACGGTTTATGTACTTTACGCATAAGTATTTCTTTACGGCAATTTTATATGTAGTCGTCTTTGTGCTTTGGGTCTGGTGGGTTAAGAAATACGCGAAGGAAAAACCTTCAGTCACTCCATGAAAGGAATTCGTATTCTTATTGGATTGTTGAGTGCCGCCGGACTGGTGGCAGTGTTTCTTTTTCAGGGAACCGACATAGCAAACCTTCTGGGATATGGCGACCCGGCTATTCACCGCTTCTTAATAAATCGTACGATTCGTTTCCTCCTGAATGATGCATTTGCTATCGGCATCATCTATGCACTGTTCAATGAAAAAAAATACGTCATTTTTTCCCTCTACGTTCAACTGGCGGGTGTGATACTTTTTTTGATTCCGTATTTTATTCTTAAACTTTACTGGACGACCTACAACGGCCCCATGATTTCTTTTCTTCATCGGCTGATTCTCAATCCGACATTGCTGATGCTGTTGATTCCGGCGTTTTATTATCAGAGGAAGAACAGGAATAAGGGAATAGGGAATAGGGAATAGGAGGGTAAGCGTGACCATCCTTGAAACAGGTTGATTGCGTGCTGACCGTGTAGCCATGGGCAACAAGAACCTGCGGTTCTGTTAGTCGGTGAAATGGATACTGCCCAATTTATTTCCAATTAGATTTTCATAGGAACGAGTAGTGTGAATTTAACCCTGCCTGCCGGCCTGCCGGCGCAAAGACACAAAGACGCTAAGTACCGCAAAGCCATTAATAACCGCTAAGCCAACCTTAAACCTCACACCCATCTTCCCGCACCCAACTCATAACCCATAACTCATAACCCATAACTCATAACCCATAACCCATAACTCATAACCCATAACTCATAACTTTAACACCCTATTCCCTATTCCCTATTCCCTATTCCCCTATTCCCCTATTCCCAATTTCCCATACCTCTATACCTTTCTACACCCCTTCTGGCACAGATTTAGCCATCCGCCACTCATAGCGCATACTGCACACTCACACAGGGAGATGGCCGGTGGCATAGTATTTTATAACCTTTATGTATGACGGGTTGTTTACCTTAGTATTGGGTTTACTATGCATTCGGAATACGTGATTTTAGTCTTGGGTGCCCATTGCAAACTCTAAACCTCTCGTTAGTGAAGTATTTATTTTTACTGTTTACAGTTCTCACAATCAATTTTTCGGTCACCGGTCAGGGCTCGAATGAGCCGTTTCTGCTGCAGGGTAAAATCATAGACACGGAAAATGCCGTCGTTCCATTCGGTAATGCCGCCGTTTATAATGCGCTGGACTCTGTCCTTGTCACCGGAGCCGTTTCTGATGTTGAAGGGCAGTTTGAAATCGGTGTTAAACCCGGCAGTTATTATCTGAAGATTACCTTTCTTTCCTACGAGGACAAGGTTATTCCTGGAGTTACCGTTACAAACAGGGATATTAACCTGGGAATCATAGTCCTTAATCCTTCTTCGGATGTCCTGGAGGAAGTAGTGGTGCAGGGAGAGAAGTATGCCGTGGAATTACAATTGGACAAACGTGTTTTTAACGTAAGCCAGGACCTGAGCAACATTGGCGCCAATGCTGCCGACATTCTGGGGAATCTTCCCTCCATTAGTGTAGACATTGATGGCGCCGTGAGCCTTCGGGGAAGTGAGAACGTTACCATCTGGATCAACGGAAGACCTTCGAGCCTTACATCTCGCGACCCGGACGGCTTGCGCAAACTGCAGGGAAATATGATTGAACGCGTGGAAGTGATAACCAATCCTTCCTCCCGCTACGATGCCGCCGGTGAGGTGGGAATCATTAACATCATCTTAAAAAAGAATCAGGAGAAAGGTGTGAACGGAAGTTTTATGGTGAATGGTGGTGTCCCTGAAATGTATGGCGGTTCATACAGCATCAATTACCGCAACAGGAAAACGAATCTTTTTTCAAGCTACGGAATTGACTATCGACAAAGTCCGGGTAAAGGAACGTCCTATCAGGAATATACCAGCGCCGACACCAGCTTTGCCTATGTTCAGAACAATGACCGGACACGAGGTGGACTGTCGCATAATTTTATGGTCGGTATGGATTATTTCCTCAATGATCAAAATTCTCTGACGGGCTCTTTCCTGTTTAACCCCTCGAACGGCGTCAACAGGGCGACAACGGAGTATCTGGACTACGATGAGGGCGGCGACTTAACTAATACCACCCTACGGACGGAAACCGAGAAAGAGGATGAGGAAAATGTAGAGTTGTCATTGAACTATAAAAAGGAATTTAAGGGTGCCGGAAGATTGCTCACGGCTGACTTCCAGTGGATCCGGAGTGTTGACAATGAAAGTACGGACTATACACAGTCTGTGAATGCGGGAAGTGCCACCCTGCAGCGCGCTGTGAATAATGCCAATGAAACAAACTGGCTTTTTCAGTCGGATTACATCCATCCGTTATCGAAGGATACGAAGATTGAAGGGGGGATCAAGACGACGACACGTACCATTAAGAATGACTTTAGCCTCGAGGAACAGGATGACGAACTCAACTGGATTCCGTTTGATGCCTTTACCAATAATTTGGTGTATACGGAAAGAATCCATGCCATCTATCTTATGGCAAACACCAAATTCAACAAGCTGGCGCTGCAAGGTGGATTAAGGGGTGAACTTTCTGACATCACTACAGAATTGATTGCCACCAATCAGGTGAACAAGCAGGACTATTTTAATCTTTTCCCCAGCGCAGGTTTGTCGTTTGAATTTAAGAAGGATAACACGCTTCAGTTTACCTATAGTTACCGGATCAGCAGACCGGACTTCAGAAATCTTCTTCCCTTTTCTGATTTCAGGGATCCACGGGTTTATTTCGTGGGAAATCCGAACCTGCGACCGGAGTACACCAATTCTTATGATCTGGGGTATCTGTTGAACTGGAACACAGGATCCATACTCTCCAGCGTCTACTACCGCCATCGCACCGATGTGATACAGCGGATTACTGATCCTCCCGAAAACGGAGTGGCGCAGGTTATCCCAGTCAATTTAGCAGAAGAGAATGCTTATGGTGTGGAATTCAACCTTTCTTTTTCCGTTCAGGATTGGTGGAAGATAAACTCGTCTTCAAACTTTTTCAGGGCAATCACCGAGGGGGTTTATAAAGACGAAGTCTTGTATAGCGACACGTACACGTGGACGAACCGGACCACTTCGAAAATGACTTTTTACAAGAGCCTGGACTTTCAGGTATCCTATAACTATCGTGCACCGCGGGTCAGGCCCCAGGGCGAAGATCTTTCAATTTACTCCATCGACCTCGGACTTGCACGGGATGTCCTTAACGGGAAGGGTACTGTAACGGCAGGGGTCAGGGACTTAATGAACAGTCGGAAGCGACGGACAATCGTCGATACACAAGGCTACTACTCCAATTCAGAATTTCAGTGGCGAGCCCGGCAATTCACCGTAACGTTTACCTATCGCCTTAACCGTGAAAAGGAAAAGCAAAACAACCGCTCGGGCGGTGGAGGCGGGGAGGAGGAGTTTTAATCTTTTGAGAAGGCAAGTGTGTGTGCGGGTGTGGGTGTGTTAACCGCAGGAGTCGCGAAGTCGCGAAGATGCGCTAAGATTTTGTTATTCATCTTTGCGGTCCATTGCGTCTCAGCGCCTCAGCGGTTAACACACCCACACCCACACCATGCTCTTTACACTATTTAATTTTTCAACGCCCCGTCTTTAAAGGCATTACTCGCGCCCTGATACCAGGTTATCGCCTCATTAGCAATTGCCGAAGCTGACTCCCTCGTGGGAATATTTCTGACAATCTCGTTTTTGTTTCCGGTCAAATAGACTTCCGCTGGTTTGTTCGGTGCGAGAATAACCAGGCTGTCTTGCTTCATATATCCTAGTAATTGATAGGTGCTGATGAATGCGCGTTCCTTCCCTTTTGGTAAAGTGAAGATATCATACCCGAAGAACTTGCTGGTGTAGGAAAAATTGAGTAAGCCTAGTATCGTCGGCGCGATATCAATCTGGCTCATCAGGCGATCTTGTTTTCCTGAATGGATATTGCCCGGAGAGAAAATAATCATAGGGATGTGATACTTTTCTATTGGCAGTTCTGTTTTTCCGGCACTGGAGGCGCAATGATCGGCTACGATTATGAATAGGGTGTTGGCATACCAGTCTTTTCTGCTGGCGTCATTCAGGAATTTATTAATAGCATAGTCCGTGTATTTAACGGCACCTTCTCTGCCGGTATGCGAAGGGATATTAATTCTTCCCTCCGGATACGTATATGGACGATGATTGGATGTTGTTAGGATATGCGTGAATGAAAGTTTGTTCTGACTTGTTGTTGCGTCGATTTCACGTAGCGCAAGGGTAAACAAATTTTCATCTGCAACGCCCCATATATTTTCATAATCGATTTCTTCGTCAGCCAGGGCGCTCCGATCAACAACCGTATAGCCGTTATTTTCAAAAAAATAGCTCATGTTGTCAAAATACCCATAGCCACCATAAATGAATTTACTCTCGTATCCTTTTTCGTTGAAAACATTTGCGAGAGTGAAGAGGTGTTCATTGTTTGGTCGTCTGACAATAGATTGACCAGGCGTTGGTGGAACGGCAAGGGAAAGTGCCTCCAGGCCTCTGACGGTGCGGGTGCCGGTTGCATAAAGATTGGTGAAAAGAAGGCTGTGCTGTGACAGCGAATCTAAGTATGGTGTGATGTTCTTATCGCCCCCAAAACTGTTTAGAAAGGACGCACTTAAACTTTCAACACTAATTAATACAACGTTTAATTTTTTCTCCGGGCCACTGTGTTTGACCTTGTGAATTATGGAGCTGGTACCGGGTTGTGCTATATCACCCACGGACGAATGAAGCATGCTGAAAATATTCTGGTTAGCTTGTTTTTCATTGAGGTGCGGATAGAACTGATCGTAATCCAGTTCGTTGTTCCGGTATGCTGCAAATAATTCGTACATCCCATTACCTGCCAGTTCATTTGCGTACGAGTTGTTGCTAAAGTGGTGCAACCGGCTGTCAACAAAAAAAAAGCTTACCATGGGAATGCTCAGGTAGCTAAGGAACCATGGCGTCCTTTTCCGAAATGGTATGGGAGCAGGGGCTGTATAAAGAATGAAGTTCCGCAGCACATAGGTGACCAGAAATGAAAGGGTAAGTATGGCGACAATGATCCATTCAATTGGATACGACTGCCGGATATTGCCGATCACCTCAGTGGTATACACAAGGTAGTCGACAGCGATGAAATTGAACCGTGTGTTGAACTCATCCCAAAAGAATCCTTCTGCGGCAGCATTAAACAACAAGACAGACGTGAATAAAAAGAACAGACTAAACAGAACAACTCGATTCCATTTTTTTTGATAAACCCTTTCTGGCATAAGCCATAGGAAGACGAGCAAGGGCAGGACGAAATAGCTGGCATTGACGAGGTCAAAGAAAATCCCGATGGTAATAACACCGATCAGATTTCGAAACGTAAAGTCAAATGAAGCAGCTGAAAACACTAACAGTGCTATACGGGTGGTCAAAGAGAAAGCCACTACCAGAGCCACCAGTAGTATTACTAACACAAAGCGGTTTTTGTTGAATTTTCTTAAGAATGCGTCCCTCATACTTCAAAGTACGGGACACATTCTGTAGAATTCCTGAATGACCTATATTCAGATGGACGTTTGGGTTTGCGTGTGGGTGTGTTTTATCGCAGAGACCGCAAAGGAATGCACGCAAAGTAGAGATTTATGTCAATGCTCTATGCTTTTCTTGTTCGGTTATGGGCAAGTTATTTTTGCCGTGCGAAATTTATCAGCAACGACCATTCGCCGATCAATACAAAATTTTCAATACACAATGTTCAATTCTCAATGCTCAACAGTTAGAAATTATATTAATGCTAATTATATTCCAGCCCCATTGGGGCGGCACATGTTGTTGCGCCGGGTTTTAACCCGGCGTTTAGAGGGGGAATATACACGCGCCAGAAAAATCCCAATAGATCCCAATGCTGAATTGGCGCGTAACGATCTACACTGATTCTCGTGGTTTGTGGTTGGGTGTGGGTGTGTTAACCCTACCTACCGGCAGGCAGGCGCTGAGGCGCGAAGTCGCTAAGAACCGCGAAGATTTTGCCTATTTACCTTTGCGGTCCATTGCGTCTCAGCGCCTCAGCGGTTAACATGCCCCAACCCACTCCCCACACTACGCCAAACGTTACTGCAATGCCGGATGCTATTGAGGCACCGACAAAAGTACTCGGAGACCAAGGCCTGGTACCTTATTCATCCTGCGTATTTTTCAGGATCCCCAGCAACTCAAAAGCACCGTTTGTAACGATAGACCTGCTCTTGTCAAAGCCCTGAGGCAGTTGGACTTCGGTGTATTCAGCCGTGCTATTGCCTGTCTTTACCTTAATAATTTCAAACTGGTCTTTCGTTCCTGCCGTCGCGAAAAGGAAGTCATCCCCTTCAAAGTTCACAATTGCCGTAGCAGGAACAACATCGGTTTCCTGAAGAGTCGTCTCGATCTCAGCGGTAATATACATTCCAGGTAAAAGGTGTTCATCTTCTTCGTCCAGATGACAATGCACACGCACGGTGCGCTCCGGACTAATCTCCTTACCAATCAGATAGACCGATGCCGTCCGGATGTTTGTTTCATTGGGAAGCTGAAACGAAACCTTTTGTCCTATAGATAATTTATTAATATCTTTTTCGTACACCTGAAGTTCGGCGTGTAAATGTTCAATGTTCACTATTTTGAACATCACATCGGTGGCATTCACATATTGGCCAATATTGACATTTACAATGGTAACATAGCCCTGGATCGGGGAGTATAATTTAATCGTAGGCTGGATATCGCCGGCTTCCAGTGACTTCGTTGAAATATTGATCATAGCAAGCCGGGCAGCCAGTCCCTTTACGCTTGCCTTGGTGCTCAGGTAATTTGACTTTGACTGTTGCACTGCCTTGAGAGCGTTTATATTTTCTTTTGCCAGTTCCTGCTGGCGGGTATACTCTGCTTCGGAGAATTCCAGTTTGCTGACCTGATCAAGATACTCCTGCTGAAGCTGGATATACTCCTGGTTTTCGAGCGTGACAAGCACTTCGCCCTTCTGAACTTTCATTCCTTGCAGAAGTTTAGTGGACTTCACAAATCCTCCCATTGGAGCGGCAATCGTGATCAGGTTTTGGGGTGGCACATCCAATATACCGTTTACCTGCAGGGTTGTCCCCATAGGTTTGCGCTCAAATTTACCTAAGGTAATGGCAGCGGCCTTGAATTGAGAGGCGGTTAGGGTAATTACATTGGCGGACGCTGCCGATGGGCTGTCCGTTGTTACCGGTTGTTTTTCTCCGCAGGATTGGGCGATGAAAAGACCAGCAATACCGATGAATATTTTAACGCGCGTATAAAGTTCGGGTGTAGAAGGAAGGTATTGAGTCATAAATGTCTTAGTTGTTTCCATTGAGATATTGGAGAGTGATAATACTTTGATTGTACTGCTGTAAGCTGGTGAGGTATCCTTCATGAATACTGAGCGCCTGCCGCAGATTGAGAAGAAGCGTGGTAAAATCCAGTTCACCGCTTTCGAAGGCCTTGCGGCTTTGGCGGGTAATCAGGTTGGCTGTCGGCAGGGCTTTATCGATATAGTACGCCACACTCGTTCTGTTTTTGACAGCTTCCCGAATGGCCTGATTGTACTGTTGCGACAGCCGGAGTTCATTGGCGTCCTGATTTTTCCGGGCTACTTTTATGGACAGATCCGCAGCTTTTATCCGGGATGTATGCGGCACAAACCACAACGGTAAGGATATCCCTACCTGAAAACCCTGAAACCAGTAGTCGGAGCCGAAGTATTGATCCTGTCCGTTAAGGTTCTGCGTTCCGATGAGTGTCTGTGTAAAATAGCCAAGCTTCAAATCGGGGAGCAGACGCGAGGTCTCTACCTTCTTTTGTCTGCTGGCGACTTCCACCTGTTGCTTACCATAAGCCAGCATCGGATTTTCAGAAAGAAACGTGGTATCAATTCCCGATTCATTTATAAAACTCTCCAGATCACCTTCAACGTCGGTGATGCCGGGTGACTGGCATAACAGCTGAAGATGATTTAGCGTTATCTGAATATCTGCCTGGTTGCGGGCGTATTGATTTTTCATTTCCAGCCCCTGCGTTTCAGCAAGCATGCTGGTAAGTAAAGTGCCCTCACCGGTTTTATACTGCAGGGCTGCAGCCCGTGACAAATCATTTAACAGGCTATCCTGCTGAAGCAACGTCCGTTGACGGGATTTCAGATAAAGCAACTGATTGAACACTTGTTTTACCTGGTAGGTAATTTCATTTTTAGTTATACTTTCTTTTAACACAAACGATTTGATCAGCTCTCTGTTCAGCGCACCCGCAGCCGTGAAGGTGGTAGGAAAAGGGATGCTTTGAGAGATGGCGATGTTGTTATCATTTTTTTGAAAGCTGTTATATTGTCCATGCAACAGGGATATATCGGTTTTAGGAATGTCTGCCGATGTCCCCTTTAGTGTAGTTTGTCTTTCTGTGTCCAACAGGGAAGCCTGAACAGATGGGTTTTTCTCAATAGCCCACGTGATAGACTCGGTGAGTGAAGGTTTTGTATCCTGCGCATACCCGCCAGGTGCCAGACAGAGGGCGCCCAGAATTAACGTTACAATGACTTTTGAATTTATTTTTCTTGCGGAAAAACTCTCTTCAAAATAATAGAGAACGGGTAATACAATCAATGTGAGGATGGTCGCACTCACCAATCCGCCTATTACGACGGTGGCCAGCGGTTTCTGTACTTCTGCACCACTGCCTTGTGAAAGTGCCATGGGCAAAAAGCCAAGCGAAGCAACCAGGGCTGTCATCATAACCGGGCGCAATCGGGTGGATGTTCCTATCATAATAATTTGTTTTAGATCGTGTATGCCTCCTTTTTTAAGCCGGTTGAATTCGGCTATCAATACAATACCATTCAATACGGCGACACCAAACAGCGCGATAAATCCAACGCCAGCCGAAATGCTGAAGGGCATTCCCCGAATCCACAGTGCAACAATGCCTCCAATGGCTGACAGCGGGATGGCGCTATAGATCATCAGACCTTGCTTGATGGAACCAAAAGTAAAATACAGCAGAATGAAGATAAGGACGAGTGCCACCGGAACGGCAACCAGCAGCCGTGATCTTGCTTCCTGCAGGTTTTTAAACGTACCGCCATACGTGACAAAATATCCCGGCGAGAATTTTACCTGACTTTTCACTTTCTCTTGCAGTTCCTGAACGATACTTTCTACATCGCGTCCGCGGGTGTTAAAACCGACGGCGATTCGTCTCTTGGCGTCGTCACGTTGAATCTGATTGGGGCCCACTTCAAGGGTGACGTGGGCCACCTGGCTCAACGGGATGTGAAGACCAGTGCTGGTAGTCAGGTAAAGATTTCGCACATCATCTACCGACTGCCGGTTTTGGATATCGAGCCTGACAACTATATCAAAACGTTTTTCGCCTTCGAAAAGCAGTCCAGCACTTTGACCAGCCATAGCCGTGTTTATTACTTCATTTACCTGTTTTATGGTAATGCCAAATCGCGCCAGCTGGTCGCGCCTCATGCGGATAATGATTTGCGGTAGTCCGGTAATACTTTCAGTAAACAGATCCTGGGTACCTTCAATCGTGGTTGTCAGTTTGGCAATTTGTTCCGCATAACGGGTAAGCATATTCAGATCCTCGCCGTATACTTTGATAACGACGTCCTGGCGTGCACCCGTCATCAGTTCATTGAACCGCATTTGAATGGGGTGCTGAAAACCAAACCATACACCGGGAACGTTTTGCTGCAATACATCTTGCATTTTTTGAATCATCTCGTCCTTCGTTTTGGCCGTCACCCAGTCTGACTTTTTCTTCATGATCACCATCATGTCCGCTGCCTCGAGGGGCATGGGGTCTGTGGGTATTTCGGCTGAACCGATCTTGGCAATCACTTTCTCTACTTCAGGGAAATTTTCCAACAGCACTTTTTCACCCAGCAGCGTTGCGTCTACCGTAGACGTTAAGCTGCTTCCTGTGAGGATGCGGGTGTCAACAGCAAAATCGCCTTCATCCAGTTCCGGCAGAAATTCACCGCCCAGTGTTGTGAAAATATAGATGCCGATTGCCAGTAAGAGTCCGGCGGCACCGACTACGAGTGTCTTTTTATCCAGTGCCCAGTGCAAAATAGGTTCGTACCATTTATGCAGTTGTTCGACAAGACGATCGGAGATGTTTTTCTTGTGTATCGGGTTTCGGCTGAGGAACAACGATGACGCGAGGGGTACATACGTAAGCGACAGTATAAAGGCACCCATGATGGCAAAAATCACGGTCTGTGCCATAGGCTTGAACATCTTTCCTTCAATTCCTACCAACGAAAGAATCGGCAAGTACACGATCAGGATAATGATCTGACCAAAGGCAGCGGCATTCATCATTTTTTTCGCAGAAATGCCGACCTCTTCATCCATCTGTTCCTGTGAAATCCTTACTTTAAATCCTGATGTGGCAATGTGATGCAACGTTGCCTCTACGATAATAACTGCTCCATCGACAATCAACCCAAAATCAATGGCGCCCAGGCTCATCAGGTTTCCGGAGACACCAAAAAGATTCATCATGCTGATGGCGAAAAGCATAGCCAATGGAATAACAGACGCTACAACAAGTCCCGCGCGAAGATTCCCCAGGATAAGAACCAGAACAAAAATAACAATCAAGGCTCCTTCCGCGAGGTTCTTCGTCACTGTATGGATTGCCTGATTGACGAGTTTTGTCCGGTCCAGGAAGGGTTCAATAGTTACTCCTTCCGGCAGGGTTTTTTCGATCTGGGCGATACGTTCTTTAACATTGGCAATCACCTCAGAAGAGTTAGCTCCCTTCAGCATCATCACGACGGCGCCCACAGTTTCTTTCTTACCGTTTTTCGTCATGGCACCAAAGCGGATAGCATGACCGAGTTTGATGGTACCGACATCGCGTATCAACAGGGGGATACCGGTAGGAGAGGTGCGTACCACTATGCTGTTTAGGTCCTCTTCCGATTTAACGAGGCCTTCACTGCGTATAAAATAGGCGTTGGAGTTTTTTTCAATGTAAGCACCTCCCGTGTTTTGATTGTTGTTCTCGAGTGCTGTAAATACGTCGCTGATGGAAAGCTGAAGACTGCGAAGTTTTTCCGGATCGAGTGCAATTTCATATTGCTTCAGATAGCCTCCAAAACTGGCAACATCGGCAACACCTTTCGTTCCCAGCAGCTGCCTGCGTACAATCCAGTCCTGTATCGTGCGCAATTCCATGATGGTGAACTTGTCTTCGAACCCCGGCTTGACATCAACGATATACTGATAAATTTCACCCAGGCCGGTCGTTACCGGCGCCATTTCGGGTGTACCCACTCCGGGGGGTATCTGTTTTTTTGCTTCGGTCAGGCGTTCACTTACCTGTTGCCGGGCCCAGTAAACGTCGGTGTTGTCGGTGAAGACGATCGTTACAACCGATAAGCCAAACCGGGAAAAGGAACGGATTTCAATAATTCCCGGTATGGTGGCCATGGTCTGCTCGACAGGAAATGTGACAAGCCTTTCAATGTCCAGGGCTGCCTGGGAAGGTGCTATGGTAAGCACCTGAACCTGATTGTTTGTGATATCGGGTACGGCATCAATGGGAAGCTGGGTAATGTTATACGTTCCCCAAATGATCAATGCGAGGATGAGTATCCCAATTATTAGTTTGTTGCGAATAGAGAATTGAATAATTGAATTGAGCATGCTTTCGGATCATATTAAAGTGAAATAATCTAACGGTCCGTTGTAGTTCCATAAAGGAAACAATCGCGGACAATTTCTATTAAATAGAATGATCGCTAAGCCCTTGGAGGCTGCCAGATGGAGAAATGAAAGGAGGAGGGGAAAATCAGGGACTTGAACAGCACTTCATTCCTTGGAAGGCTGAATACGTGGACTTGTGTTTCAGGAAAGTCATCCGGTGGCAGGGCGACAGAAATGGATACCTCGAGGCAGGTCGCATTTTTAAAGGGCAACTGCTGATCTCTTGTATAATCAGCATCTTTTTTTTCACCGCTGAAGTAGTGGACAACAATAAAATCGAGGAGACTGATCGACGGACTATTCTGCCTGTGTTCGGTATAATGTTCAAAAAAAACCGGTAAACGGACTATTTGATGGAGCTCGGTGACCGCGGCCAGGTAGATTAGTAGAAATAGTATGGAGGATGTCTTTCTCATTTATCTATTGCAAGTAAACAAATTAATCCTGAATAGATTCTGAATTTTTGTTTCCGTGGGCCTATTTGGACAGGGCGGTGAGATTGGTGTGTGGTGTGGGTGTGGTGTGGGTGTGGTGTGGGTGCGGGTGTGGGTGCGGGTGTGTTAACCGCTGAGGCGCGAAGTCGCTAAGGACCGCTAGGATTTTACTTACTGACCTTTGCGGCACTTTGCGTCTCAGCGCCTCCGCGGTTAACATGCTCTGAACCCACTCCTCACACCGCATTTAACCCCACAGGCTGGGCACCTCTCACAGGGATACGCTCGACTTCGTCTTGGAAGGGATGTGATCCTGAAATAGATTCAATTCAAAAAAAGTTTAGTGGCGCGGCAACCCGGGGATGGATTGTCCGTATGAATACACATTAGTAAGAAAGACCGAAAGGCAACTCCTTACGAAAGACCATCTCTTGATTCTTCACCTTTGCGAAAGGTTCCCTTTATTGCGGAATAGAATCACAAAAACAAAAAAAAGGCTTCTTAACGAAGCCTTTTTTAGTTTCAGGTAGTGCAACTCGCACAAACGCCTATTTTAAAACGCCTGATAATTGGCTAACGACGAGGTGCCAGCTTTTGCTCTGTCGCTGCAATGCTGAAGTTCAGTAATTCTGTATAACGAATCACGGAAATATCAACCATAGTAAGAATCTCCCGGTTGGTGAGCTCCTTGAAAAGTTCATGAGAGCTAGTGACGGTTTTTCCATTGAATGAAATGATCAGATCACCTTCCTGCAACTGTGATCTTGAGGCAGGGGAATCTGCTTCAATCTTTGTTACAAACAGTCCCTTTTTATTGGGCAAATTATAATGGCTCCGGACTTTTGGATTCAGGTTCACTTCCTGAACCATTAAGCCCAGGTAAGCTTTGAATACGGTACCATCTTTTAATAACTGTTTTGCGATTTCCTTGGCCGTATTGATATCAACGGAGAAGCTAAGCCCCTGCGCTCCCTGGATCATGGCGGTATTTACACCGATTACTTCGCCTTCCGTCGTGATCATAGGACCACCGGAGTTTCCCGGATTCAGGGCGGCATCCGTTTGAATAACATTATCCACCAACCGACCCGACTGCGTTTGAAGGGTCCTCCCCAATGCGCTTACGACACCCGTTGTGACCGTGTGCTGATATCCGTAAGGGTTTCCGATGGCAATAACAAACTGACCGATTTGAAGTAAAGAAGCATCACCTAACCTGGCAACCGAGTAACCGTGCGCATAAATTTTAAGGATTGCCAGATCGGTGTCGGGGTCCTTTCCCACCAGTGTGGCCTCAATCTCGTTCTCATCCAGGAGACCGACCATAATTTTTTCCGCACCCTCTATCACATGGCAGTTGGTGAAAATCAGGCCATCCGATGAAAAGATAAAGCCTGATCCCGACCCGGCAGGCCTCAGCTTTCCCTTTACCGTTTTATAAACATCAATTTTTACGACCGCATTCTTTATTTTGTCAACGGCCTCAATAATCATCGTCGAAAAAGTATCCATAAAAATCCTCTTTGGTATTCTTTTTATCAAAGACGTATCCAGCATGGATTTTATGCTAAAGTTTCCGAAGAAAACCCAGGAATATGACAAAATGCCTGATTGATGTGCCTTAAAGGCTCTGATTTTTTGAGCAGGCAAAGAATTGCTCCACGCTACCGTAAGATGGTGACCACGCCGTTATAAGTGACATTGTTATAGCTGAGGCTAAGGTCAATGGTAAAATAGTACGTATCGGTCGGCAATACCACACCGTTGAATGTACCATCCCACTTTTTCTCTAACCCGATGGCATGAAAAAGTAACTGTCCTCTTTTGTTATACACTTTGATGATAGCATCCTCACATCTATCGGGGTTGGATAAGGCCTTGATATTCCATGTTTCGTTTGCCCCGTCGCCATTGGGTGAAAAGGCTGTCGGAATATCCAGCGACGCGGTGGTTTCCATTATGATCGTGCGTGTCTTCGTTGCACTTGCCAACTGACCATCGCGTACCTGAAGTGCAATAGTCTTTCTGCCCGGTGGAATATCAGATCCATTGCCTTGTTCATCTTCTACGGTTTGATAGGTATACATTACCGACCGAACGGCTTCCTGGTATTCAGCCAGCGGCGCGAAACCGAATAAGGATAATTCACCGGTATTGCTGTCAAAGATACCGCGAATGTTGGTGGTATTGGTGAACAATAATTCATCGTAGCCCTGTTGGTAGCCAGTGTCGATGCTGATCGTGGCGAAGCTTAAGTTATCATTATCAACATCCTCGACTTTGAACGTAGAAGTCATCACAACGGGACCTGTTCCCGGCACATATACTATCGCGGTTGTTTCCACCTCCGTAATCTCGGGGGCATCATTCACTGCGTTAATGAGTACAGAAAGGTTGAACACATTGCTGGGGTTGTTGTCCTTATCCTTTACTCTCACAAGGACCGTCAGGAAACCATTCAGGTTTTTATTCGGGATAACCGTATTCCCATTTACGGTGTATTGTTTTTCGGGATCGGGGAATATCTGAAGGGTAAAGAGCTGCGGATAATTATCATCAGCATCAGTTACGTAAAGATCGTTGAGTGTAATCGCAATCGATTGATCTTCATCAATCATCAACGGTTTCTGGCCGACAATCTGGGGAGTTACACTGATAGGGATGACCGTAACCTGCAGGCCAAACACGTTACTCGTGGCTTTCCCATCATTTACCGTGACGCCTACGGAAATCGTACCCGTAAAATTCGGCGCCGGTGTGATAGATAAACCGGAAACTGTGTAGTTGGGTCCCGGTAAGACCGATAACGTAAAACCTGTTGGGTAATTCGGATTGTCAGGATCCGTCACCTGCAGATGGCTGGGCAGAATAGTGAGTGGGTTCGGTGGTGCAGGAGGCTTGTATTCGGTAATGACTATGGCGCCTGTCTGTCCGGTAATGACCGGCGCAATGTTCTCCGGTGGAATAACCTTTATCTGCAGTTCAAATGTATTGCTATTGGCCTGTCCGTCATTTACGGTAACGTTGGCTTTTAGTGTGCCCTGAAAGTTTCGCGCCGGAGTGATAACATTGCCCGCGACTTGATAATTGACTCCGGCGGAAATTTTTAAAGTAAAACCTTGCGGGTATGGTGTATCAGGATCCGTCACCAACAGGTTCGATAGTTGAACCGTTATCGGTGTGTTGACATATGTTGACAGCGCTTGCTGCCCTGTAATAACAGGAGGATCGTTTATAGCATTGACCGTTATTTTTATATCATAGGGATTGCTGTTATCATTTCCATCGTTAACGACAACACCTTTAACCACTATCTCACCATTAAAATCTTTCACCGGTGTTACGGTGGTTCCTGAGACTTTGTAATTAATGCCGTTCCCCTGTGGAATTTTTAACGTAAAACCTTTCGGATAATCATCGTCCGGATCGGTTACGTTAAGGTCATTCAGTTTTATGGTAATGGGCTGATCTTCGTTTGTAGATAATTTATCCTGTCCGGTAATTACAGGTGGCGTGTTGACGTTAAGGACTACTACCCGGAGATTAAATTTATTGCTGACATCCTGGCCATCATTCACTGTAACGGGCACCGTTAACGTGCCTGTAAAATTCTCTTTAGGTGTGACGGTTGCTCCCTGAAAGGTGAAGTCCTTACCGGCATATAGTTTTAGGGTAAAGCCGTTCGGATAGATGTCATCAGCATCAACCACAATAAGATCGCTGAACTTTATAGTGATCGGCACATTTTTGTTTGTCCTGACGGGTAACTGCCCGAGAATCACAGGCTTGACATTAATTTGCCCCTGTGCTGCAGCGGCAAAACAGACGGATAAGAATAGAATAGTGTACCTAACGATGATCATGCCCAAATCCCTTTAACCTACTAATCAGATCATTTCCGGGCTCATTGATGTGCCGGTCTGACACCAGCATCGCGGATTATTGCATTAAGATAAGGAATTCAGGCGTGTTGGTCAATTATTCTTTTCAAATACTCCGTTGGAACCACGCCCGACTGGCGCCAGACAACCTGTCCATTTTTGAAAAGCATGAGGGTGGGTACACTCTGTACCTGATAGGCAGATGCCGCCTGCGGATTGCGGTCAATATCAATCTTGATTATTTTGGCCTTGTCACCAATTTTTGACTTCAGGTCCTGTAAAATCGGGGCCATCATTTTGCAGGGACCGCACCATTCCGCGGAAAAATCCACGAAGGTTGGCTTGTCACTTTGAATCAATTCCGAAAACGTTGTTTGTGCCATACACTTAAACCATTATTGTCTCCACACGGACGACTGGTTCCATAACAACCTTTGCTTTTACAGAGTTCGAAATCAAACAATTACTTTCAGACTTTTGAAGGACCTTCATGGCTTTGTCAACGTCCTTTTCTTCCCTTACTACAACAACGGGCTCCAATAGGACTTCAGACATCATATATTTTCCGTCCACTTGTTCCAGTTTACCTTTTGAAGCACACCGGAAGGAAATAAAATCCAGTTTCGAATTTTCGGCAATGGCCAGGAAGGTTGTCATCAGGCAACTGCTGATGGATGCTGTAAACAAATGTTCCGGAGACCAAATGCCCGGGATTCCTTTTGGAAATTCGGGTGGTGTAGCCACTTCGATACAACCCGTTGAATTTAAATTCGCTCCCATTAACTCGGGAGAACACATCATTCCTTTTCTGTCTTTATTCCAGGCAATGTCAACGTGATAATAATGGGGTTCCATATAGTTGTTTTTTATAGTATGGGATATTTGCCCCGTCACCTGTTTTCAAGTGTTCGGTGCCTTGTTTAAATTCTTATGCAATACTAATTCTCATTTACCAGTTGGTCAGTAACAAAAGTCACAGGCAGAAAAAAACTTCTGCACACCAAACCATGATGCTAAAGATAGGTTACCCTCCCGGAGAGGCTGTTGACAGGAATCAGGTTAAAGGCTGATTTAATTCATGATTAAAGCGCGTGACTTTTCTTCTATTAGATTGTTCATGGAAACTCGTTGTGTGAGGTTGGGGTGCGGGTGTGTTAACCCTGCCTACCCTGCCTACCGGCAGGCCATAGCCGTCAGGCTAAGACTTGAAGTGCTTTATGATGCGAAGTCTTACAATCCCTTTCTTCTAGTTTAAACTGGGTAAGAGCTATCCTAGCTACGTCTAGTAACAAACATATCAATTTTTGGGGTTTTGTTAATA
>JBGSQQ010000006.1:0-16288 GCA_041737945.1 Chryseolinea sp. | reverse complement strand
AAAACCCCGCCCCTTCTAAAAATAAAAACTATATAAAAATGGGAAGAAAGACATTGAATCCCAAACGGGATTCTACGCACTAAACTCTTTTTTCCTCCTCATCATCAATTACTTAACAAATTAGCCTGACGGCTATGACCGGCCAGGCAGGCAAACCCTTCCCAATGAAATGCATCTTTGGAAAAAGCACGCACGTACACAATAAAATATTATGATCCGTCCTTGCGAAGGAGTTCTCTGATCCCGATAGTTATCGGGAGAGTACAACCGAAGCCTGTCATACAAGCAGGGTTAACACAACCCAACCAAAAAAGTAGGGCCGAAATCCAGGGTGGGGGAAGTGCTGCTGGCTTGAACGAACGAAGGATCCGCCCAACGAAGCAACGAAATTGTTTAGACAGATCCTTCGCTCCCCGCATGCCGCACGCAATCCTCGCTCTGGATTTCGGCAGCAAGAGTTTTAGTGTTGTCTTGCATTTCTAAAAAGGTATACATACCTTAGTGTTCTATTGGAATAGTACACTAAAACACGATGCTATGATTTCAATTCAGAATTTTCATTTTGCCTACCGGAAGAATACCGTTTTCGAGGATGTCACTGCCACGTTGAAATCAGGTCATATTTATGGCATTCTCGGCAGAAACGGTACGGGCAAATCAACATTGTTGTACAGCATTGCCGGACTTTTATATCCCTGCGGAGGAAAGATTGAAGTAATGGGCTTCGCTCCGCACAAGCGAGAATCTGCTTTTCTTCAGAACATTTTTATAATTCCGGAGGAATTTCATTTACCGGATATCCGTGTAGAAAAATTCGCTCAGTATTATAGCCCTTTTTATCCGAAGTTCGATATGAAGGTCTTTTTGGAATACATTGAGGGCTTCGAAATTCCGTCTGATAGTACGCTGCATGCGATGAGTTATGGGCAGAAAAAGAAAGTCCTTATCAGCTTTGGACTTGCCACCAATGTTTCTGTTTTGTTAATGGACGAACCTACCAACGGGTTGGATATCATTAGTAAATCTCAACTCAAGAGGATAATTGCCGGGGCTCTCGATGAGAACAAATGTATTCTTGTTAGTTCCCATCAGGTGAAAGATCTTGAAAATCTGATCGATGAGGTGATAATCATCAATTCAACCAAAATCATTTTAAAGGAAGGCCTTGAAAATGTAGGCAAGAAATTGTCGTTTAAAATTTCATTTGACGAAGAGGACCTGGAGAATGCACTCTATAGCGAATCGCTGTTGAGGGGAAACGCGATAGTGTCCAGAAACACGATCGGCGATGAAAGCGGGATAGACCTTGAATTATTGTACAAAGCTACGATGGCTGATCCTCTCAAAATGCAAACTATTTTAGTCGACTAATGCACCAGACATGTAAACCACATTTTTGAAATGAACAACACTTTTGAATTAAACAGAACGTACCTGTTACTTAGGAAGTATTTGTACGAAAACAGGAAAGCGTATCCGCTTTTATTTTTGGCAATAGGAGGTTTTTTTGTCCTTTGGTTGGGGGTGTACTTATTGTTCAGCAATCCTAATTTATTTAGTGAACGATTCCAGGTAGGTTATTATTTCACAGGACTTTTCCTCTTCGGTTGTCTTTTCGGCGGCATTCTCTTCGCTGATTTGGGATCAAAAGCCAAAGCCATTAACTACCTTATGATTCCGGTGTCCAGCCTGGAGAAATTTATTTGCACCTTTCTCTTTGGTGTCCCGATTTTCTTTATAGGCTATTCGGTCGTTTTTTATTTTGTCGATTTGACCGCCGTCAGCATTGCTAATATGAAGTATGGAACCAACTGGTCTATCCTGAATCCTTTCGTCATTAATAAGTACGAAAATGTATTTTTTGACGGACCATTGTCACACGCCTTCTTTATCTATTTTGTTACTCAGGCTTTATTCATCCTGGCGTCGATTTATTTTTCGAAGCATAGTCTTTTCAAGGCCATTGTAGGTCTTGGATTCCTTTGGGTATTTCTCATGTTGTTCTTCCTGCTTGTTCGCAATTTCCTTCCGCCCGGTTGGTTTTATAAGGGCATAGAAACGTATGAAATATTTGAGCCAAGCGGGCAAACCAGAATCGTTTCCCTTCCCTCAATGCTAACGGGAGCGTTGGAATTCTATTGTAAATTCTTAGTGGCGCCTTTGTTGTGGGCGGCTGCATACTACAAACTCAAAGAGAAGCAGCTCTAATCCAACAGGTTTATGGAATTCAGAGAGAGCCAGCCCATTTATTTACAAATAGCGGAATTTGTGTGTGAGAAGATTTTATTGAAGGAATGGAAATCCGGTGAGCGGATACCTTCCGTTCGTGAACTCGCCGTCACCTTGCAAGTAAACCCCAATACAGTGATGCGGACGTACGAGTTTCTTCAGCAAAAAGAAATTGTTTATAACCAGCGCGGGGTAGGGTTGTTTGTTTCAGATGACGCATACAATAGTGCTCTCCTTTACAGGAGGGGAGAATTTATTCAAAAGGAAATGCCTGCCTTTTTCAGAAGTATGACACTTCTGCAGATGGAGATCGAGGAATTGGAGCCTTTTTTCAGGAAGATTAAGAAAACTACATTGACAAAGTCTAAACTCTGATACGTTTATGATAACCAGCAGAAAAATATTAGTGGTAACGGTACTGGTAAGTCTTGCATTTGTTAGTGCACTGCCCATCGCCATAGGTGTGAAGCATATGAATCGCGATTTTGTTGAGGGTGACAGAAATAACTTCGATTATTATAAGTTGAGCCCGGTAACTTTTGTTAATGTAGAATACCTGAAAGGTCTGGTAATCGTGCGTTCTGACTCATTTCGTCTGGAGGTAGCAAAAAGCCTCAGGAATTTTATCACCATTACAAATGCTGGTGACACTTTATCAGTTATATATCAGGGTGAACGGGGTAAGTACAATGATTCCACTGGCATCATTCTTTATTTGCCGGTTTCAGTAACGATCATTGCACTGGAAAGTGATATTGAACTGAGGGGCGGGGTAAATGAATTTCCTCCTCCGCCTTCGTATACCTTTGACCTCCGGCATAGTCATCTTTCCTTACCAAAACTTGTTTACCACCAATTCTATGACCACCTAAGTGTCAGTGGCGCCGACAGTTCTTCCCTTCATATTTCGGGACATAATCATATTTGGGATTTGCAATTGATGAACCTTGAAAATACAGTCATTGAGCAGTCCGTCGAGTTAAGGAAGGTGAAGACCAGTTTCGAGGGAAAATCATTTGTTGAAACGAGTTCTAGCGAACATGTTGTCGAACTGAAATCGACTTCATTGAAATAGTAACTTATCACAAACAGACCTTAGTGATTCGTCCTTGCGAGCTGAAGCGTGGGCATGCGGGCCGTGCGAAGCAATCCCCGTACTACGAAGTGAGCACTCCGTTGTACGGGGATTGCTTCAGTCGCACTTCTCACTTGTGTTCGAAGACTCCTTCGCAAAGACGTGAATGATCCTGCCTGATTGGCAGTCCTGCATTTCTTCCCACTGTATCGCTATCGGTTTGCTATTCCGTCTACAGTCCCTGCTGCCATTAATGCAGAGTTTGCAACATAATGGGAGTTGGCTCGTTTAAATTTGAAACCCTTCTCAATGACCTTCTTTACATAAGTCATTCACTGCATAGTTTTATTCCAATTAGTATCTTTTTTTGGAATCGCCATCTGTTTGATGCTGATCGCGAGAACATTTGTTATAGTCTGGATTTATTCACATAAACAAAAATGATTATGAATTACAAACCATCACCTGCCTTTGTGGGCGCATCATGGGTAGCGTTAGGAACGGGAATGATTGGCTATTTCATCGGCCTCTGGCGATCCGATATGCAACTCAATGAAAAAGGGTATTATTTTACAACATTGATGTACGGACTTTTTTCTGTGGTATCCCTTCAAAAAGCCGTGCGCGACCGGTTGGAAAATCTTCCCGTAACGGATGTGTACTACGGACTCAGCTGGTTCTCGACAATTTTAAGTATTGTGCTTTTAACCATCGGACTTTGGAATGCGGAGCTGCTCCCAAGTGAAAAGGGATTTTATGCCTTTGCCTTTTTGCTCGCCATGTTTGCAGCTGTTGCTGTACAAAAAAATGTACGGGATATTCAGGCTGCAGAAAAAAATGATTCTATTTAATCCAGTTTCAACTTCATGGTAAGGAAGTCTCCTCTCCCGATCGTTTTCGGGAGAGGAGTACGACCGATACAACGCGTAATTATTTTCTGCAGCACATTTTCTAAGTGTGACCGTTGAAGGCTTGTAGCAACGCCGCACGGTCGCTCATACGCAACCCAAAAAAACCAACTTTCCAAAAAAGAAGTAGATTCAGAATTTGAATAATTTCAGGTTTATGTAGAATGGTTTGCTTTCTCTCTTTTGAAGCCCAATTACTCCCAGGTAAAGAACGTAAGCTGCTACTGCCAGTAGCAGATGACTAATATCCTGGTAATTGAACCAGGTGTGAAGCGAAATTTTATTTTTAAAGATAAGGGAGGCAATTCCGGTTATCGCTAGCCCTGCTAAAATTATCAGGCTGCCTTTGTCTCTGGTACGATAGTAGATGTATACGTGAAACGTGGAAACAATAGCCAATAGTCCGTAGACAGAATGTACTTCTACCCAATCGAAGTTTAGGGTAATTATGGTGGCGATCATCAGAGAAATTAGTTCGGTCAGATTAAAAGCCAGAAAGTAGTTCCCGATGTGTGGCTTTATTATGGGTCGCGCATGAGCGATCGAAGCATGCTGGATTAAGCCTACAGCCACCATACCGATGAGCCAGCCAGGAAGTTTCCATTCAAATCTCAAGGCATACAAAAATCCATGTCCGATCACCCCTCCTAAAAGAGTAGCTATACCCAGCAGCAGAAAATAGAGCCGAAAATATAGGTTTGCCCTTCCGGGGATTTTTTTCTTGTGCATCTGATAAAATGCATAGAAGCAAACCATGGCGACAATAATGTTCGTGAACATGGCAATCGGCTCATCAATACAAATTCCAAAAACGTAAACTGATGGCTGTGGGGCTACCATATATTATAGGATAAGCAGGTAGTTAGAATTGGATCGGTGTCAGGTGCAGATAGGTACGCAATGAGTGCTTCTTTGACGTCTTTTCCTAACCTGCAGTCCAACAACGTAGAACAGGGCGGACGACGTATGCCTCGGTGCTCCATTTTTTGATATCTGGTGTATCAGAAAGCCAAGGAGTTTATCCTCCATTCGTTAATAATTTGACCCTTATCATGTAAAAACTATACTTCTTATTGATAATTTTAAGTACCTATGCAAACGATTACAATTACTGAAAATAGCGTACTATGAAAAGAAGAGAATTCACGAAAAATGCCTCCGCTGCCTTAGCAGGAAGTATGTTTATGACGCCTGTCCTTTCGAAAGCAGAAGCCTGGAGCAAGCGAATTTCCCCGAATGATAAACTTCAAATCGGCGTTATCGGCTGTAACGGCATGGGATGGTCCAATACCAGCTCGCACCTGAGAATGAAGGACGTGGATTTGGTTGGGATCTGTGATGTGGATAGTAATGTTATTGAAAAAAGGCTGGTGGATTATGCCAAGGTAAGAGAGAACAAACCCAAAGTCTATGCTGATTATCGCGAGCTCTTGAATAACAAAGAAATAGATGCCGTAATCATAGGCACGCCTGACCACTGGCATTGCAAAATGATGGTCGATGCCGTGAAAGCAGGGAAACATGTCTATGTTGAAAAGCCTGTAGCCAATACGATTGAAGAATGTAACCTGATGGTGAAAGCCGCTGAAAAGACAGGTAAAGTTGTGCAGGCTGGACAATGGCAGCGCAGCGGTCCACATTATAAAAAAGCAATTGAGATCGTTCGCTCTGGCGTTCTGGGTAATATCCGCCTGGTGAAAGTCTGGGCCTATCAGGGCTGGATGAAGCCTGTTCCCGTTGTTCCCGACTCTGCCGCACCTAAAGGTGTCGACTACAAATTTTGGCTCGGACCTGCTCCCATGCGAGCATTTAATGCCAATAGGTTTCATTTTAATTTCCGTTGGTTCTGGGATTATGCCGGAGGATTAATGACCGACTGGGGTGTACACGAAATTGACATTGCATTGTATGCCATGAATGTGAAAGCACCTATTTCAGTCATGGCTACTGGCGGCAAACTTGCTTACCCTGACGATGCATCCGAGACGCCGGATACCCTGCAGACCGTATTTCAGTACGAAGGTTTTAATATGCTGTGGGAACATGCCACAGGTATTGATACCGGCCCCTATGGTCGTCGTGAAGGTATTTCCTTTATAGGTAACAATGGAACGCTGGTTGTTAACCGCGAAGGGTACGAAGTATTTGTTGAAAGAGAAGCAAAAGGATACAGCAATTGGGGCGCAAATAAAATGGAGCCCATTGAAACATTTAAAGTAGTTAGCGGCGGTCCCAGCCATTTGGATCTGGCTACTCAAAACTTTGTGGACGCAGTGAAGAAAAATGATGCATCCATACTCAACACACCGATTGCATCAGGAAGTGTAGCAGCAATCAATGCGCAAATGGGAAATATTGCCTTTAAGACAGGCAGAAAAGTATATTGGGATGCTGCATCAGGACTATTTAAGAATGACAATGATGCAAACAAATTGATCCGCGCCAATTATCACAACGAATGGGCAGTTCCGAATGTATAAAACCAACTACCCTTATTAGTCCTCTCTGGCAGTAAGAACCTTTCTGATTTTGATTTGGTTAATCCCCATCCGACGCAAGTTGGATGGGGATTGCTTTTTCCCTTAGTTGTGACAGAATCTTCACCAGGGCGAACGCTTTTTAACCTTTTTTATTTGTTGACCAGGTATTGTTATTGTTTTATGTTCCCCGTGCTCAAGTTTACCGAATATTTTTTTATTGTTTACCAAATTCCTGAGCTGCGGCTGTGTAGGGTCTTTGCAAGATTCGGACCTACCGTTGTTTTGTTGAAGCCTTGCAGATTACATAAATAGTTTATCTTCCGCCGATGTTGGTGTTCTTCACCAACATCAAATGATATTCCATTGCCTCACACCCGAAGAAGTGTAAGCACCGAAAAAAAATGTAACACACTCCCACCTACTACGAAGAGGTGCCAGACACTATGATTGTATTTCACTTTATCGCGAATAAAAAAAATGGTCCCAAAGGTGTAGAATATGCCTCCCGCTACTAAAAGTATAAATCCGTTGTATGGCATTGCCGCATATAGCGGCTTGATGGCCAGAATAATGACCCAACCCATTAACACATAGAGAGTAGTCGAAAGGGTTACTCGTTTTCCTACCGAGATAGATTTAAGCACGGCACCAAGAATGGCACAACTCCAGACCACACCCAGAACAACCCACCCGATCCAACCGCGAAGGGCTGTAAGGCAAAATGGCGTGTAGGTACCAGCAATCAGAAGGTAGATAGAAATGTGATCGAATTTGTGAAAAATATGTTTAGCACCAACGTGCGTAAGGCTGTGATATAGGGTGGAAGCGAAATAGAGTAATACAAGGGTGGATCCATAAATTGAAAAGCTTACTACGTGCCACACGTTCCCATCGATGGCTGCTAACACGACCAATACCACCAGTGCGGCAATGGCCAGGGCTGCACCAATTCCATGCGTAATGGCATTGGCAATTTCTTCTCCTGTGGAATAGACGCGTTTTGTTTTTTCTTCTTTCATAGGGTCTTTTGTACAAGCGGTTCTTAGGTTGAACACGCAGTTGCTAAGGTAATGGATCGCGAAGGAAGTTTTGTCATTGCGGTGAGTCTCCCATCGGCGTAAGAGGTTGATGAGTTAGTCTATCGACCGGCAGCCCTCTCCCGATCCCGATGAGTCCCTTCCACAAGTGCGCGGTGCTTTACACGCATTCTTCGTAGGCTGGGGATTGCTTCACCCCTACGCAAAGCCCAGCGCTCTAATTCGCAATGACGAACTCCCGGTTGACATTTGAATCTGATCCATCCTCCAACCGGGGGGATTTTAGAATGAAAACCAGACGATTTGATTCAGAAGGTGTAGACTTGTAATAACTAGCAGCAGGCGAAGAACTGCACGTACCGTAGCTACCCTTAAACTTCCACTTATGAAAAAAATTCATTTGTCAGTGATTGTATTCCTGATCTGTTTCGGTCATGTATCGTTCTCACAACCAGCGAAGGTCTTTGATCTTCATACACTGGTCAAGGATAAAGGTGTTGACGTTTTTAATCGGGAACTCAGCCTGATAAAAGAAGAGAGTCGTGCCGGAATCCGGTTGAGCAAAGCAGAAGGGGAGGGCGTTGCATGGATAAAAGGAGTTGAGTTTTCAACCGGTATTCTGGAATTTGATGTGCGTGGAGAGAATATAAAACAACATAGTTTCGTGGGTATAGCGTTCCATGGAAAAGACAATAACACGTTTGATGCGATATACCTGCGTCCTTTCCAATTTATGGAAAAGGATGACGTGCTGAGAAGCCGTTCCATCCAATACATCGCGTTACCGGATTTTACCTGGAGAATACTTCGGGAGAAGTATCCCAAAAAATATGAGGGTTCCATAGAGCCGTCCCCCGATCCGGATTCATGGATTAAAGTTCGGATTGTTATTACGGATACTACCGTCTCTACGTACATCAATGGCAACAAGGAGCCGAGTCTGGTGGTGGAAAAGGTGAATCAAATAAAAAGCGGATCGCTGGGATTCTATGTCGCAGATACTTCCGGCGGAGATTTTGCAAATCTGACTATCACAAAAACGGATTAAGTCCAAAACGTTGCGAGGAGTCGTCCCCGCCCCGGTGGGGACATGACGACGAAGCAATCCCCTCCCAATGAAATGCGCACTTGGATTGGGCAGTCACGTGCCAAGTGCTTAACGGTTGCACCCTGCAGTATGGGGATTGTCTACCTGCCGGTACCTGCCGGTAGGCAGGCCTCGCGCCAGCACACAACCGACGCTTCAGCTCGCAAGGTCGAGGTGTACGTCCTTGCGAAGAGTCGTCCCGGCCCCGGTCGGGACATGACGATGAAGTAATCCCCTCCCAATGAAATGCGAACTCGGATTGAACAGTCACGTGCCGAGTGCTTAATGGTTGCACTCCGTAGTCCGGGGATTGCCTCGCGCCAGCGCACCACCGACGCTTCAGCTCGTAAAGACGAATCATTGCAATCCCATGACGTATTATTGCTCTAAATTCTCGAAATTCGATAGAAAACACCACCGATATGAAAAGAACTGCGTTTAGTTTGGTATTGCTTTGTATGACACTGGCATGTAGTCAGAAAAAGGATAGCCAAACCGTTGAAAATAACGCTGAAACAAAATCACTTCCACGAATTGCTATAGCTGGTTTAGCCATCGAATCGAGTACGTTTTCACCTGCACGTACCCATGAAGAAGCCTTTCACGCAAAAACCGGTGACGAAATATTTTCCTTATACCCGTTTTTATCGCCGGACTCAGCCAATCGAAAAAGAGCGACCTGGGTTCCAACATTAATTGGTCGTTCACTGCCAGGCGGAATGGTGACGCTCGACGCATATGAATCGCTGGTGAGTAAGATGATTGATTTGTTGGAGAAAGGTGGACCTTACGATGGTCTGTTCTTTGACATCCACGGTGCCATGAGTGTCGAAGGACTGGATGATCCTGAAGGCGACCTGATCGTCAGGGTACGTAAAGTCGTAGGAACGAAGACACTTATTTCAACGTGTATGGATTTACATGGTAATGTCTCCACGCGACTCGCACACTATACCGACCTGATCACCTGTTACCGGATGGCGCCACACGAAGATTCACCCGAATCCAAAAAAAGAGCAGTCGATAACCTGTTGGCTAGAATAGAAGATAACAAAGGCAGGCCTGCGTACAAGGCGTGGATTCCCGTGCCTATCCTGTTGCCGGGAGAAAAGACGAGCACACGAATTGAGCCGGGAAAAAGTTTATATGCCAAAGTTGCACCGGCCGCCAGCCAGGAAGGTATTATCGATGCGGCGATCTGGATTGGTTATGCATGGGCCGATGAACCCCGCAATCATGCGGTGGTAATGGTCACGGGTGATGATCAGGGGAAAGTAACGACCACCGCCGAACAACTGGCGAAAAGTTTCTGGAATGTGCGGTTACAGTTTGACTTTGTAGCCCCAACGGCTACGCTGGACGAAAGTCTGAACAAAGCCATCGCCAGCGACAAGCATCCATTTATGATCAGCGACATGGGCGATAACCCAACAGCCGGTGGCGCGGGCGATGTAACGTGGACGTTAAAAGAAATACTCGCGCGCCCTGAATTTAAATCCGCCACAGGGCCGTCTCTGATTTATGCTTCGATACCCGGGCCTGACCTGGTGGAAAAAGCTATAGCCGCCGGAGTAGGTGGAAAGGTGACAGGCCTGGCCGGTGCAGCCATCGATGCGCGATTTGCCCCACCGTTAAAACTGTCCGGTACCGTGAGGGCTATTGAACACGGTGATGTTCATGCCGAAACCGAAGTGGTCGTGCAGATCGGAAGTGTTCACGTCATTGTCACGAAAAAACGTAAGCCCTATCACCACGAGGCCGATTTTACTCGGTTGAAACTCGATCCGCGCAAAGCAGATATTGTTGTGGTGAAGCTGGGTTATCTGGTCCCTGAGTTGTACGACATGCGGGCCGACTGGATTATGGCACTCACACCCGGTGGTGTTGATCAGGACCTTGAGCGCCTGCCCTACAAACGCATCAACAGACCGATGTTTCCGTTCGACAAAAACATGAAGGATCCGGACCTGAGTGCCCGCCTAATTCCGGCATCCGACAAAATGGAATAGTATTGATGTACAATAGCTGGTGAAATGTAGTATTCCTTGCGTGAGGGATAGTAGCGGAAAGCACCCCGATAGCGAGCGCGCCGGCATGCGCGCATCGGGGGACTTGCAGCGAATAGCCCGACCCGAGCTGCTATATCGAATCAACACGAAACACTGAACGAGGGGCACGCCACCTGAAGTCGGTATGCTCATATGCAGAACCAGATTGTTCTCACAGATAAGGCCGGGCAGACAAGTGTTTTGGTAACGCAGCGGAGGTAGTTGGCAAAAGTGTACTCAAGCATCCTTCCCTGGACGGATAATCCCCAACGTCAAATCTTTAGACAAAAAACATTTCCACCATTGTTGTAAACAACCCAATAAACTGTCAACTTCAGTAAAAAAAGATTATGTCGAATTCTAGGCGTTCGTTTTTGAATAAGGTAGGCATGGCCAGCGCAGCTGGTGCAGCGGTCTTTTCAAATTTTGGTGTGGGATTCCAGGAGGCAGTTGCTAATCAGCCGCTTGCTTCCAGCGCCAGTGACCTTAGAATCACCAAAGTCACTTCCGCGTATTTCCTGAGCGACCAACGGAAGATGTTCATAAAAATTGAGACGAACCAGGGCATAACCGGATATGGAGAGGGAGTGGATGCCGTGGGAGGTACTCATTACCTGGCCAAACAATTGGGTGACAAACTAGTCGGAAAAAGTCCGCTGAATGTGAATAGATTATTTGAAGACCTTCGCAGAGTGAATCCGCTGGGACCGTTTGTCGGGGCGCATGGCGGAGTTTTTATTGCGGTGTTATCAGCGATCGATATTGCACTTTGGGACCTTGCCGGTAAGGCATTGGGGTTACCGGTATACCAGCTGTTGGGAGGAAAATTCCGGGACTCCGTACATGTGTATACGCACCCAGTTGATAATACCGGGCCGCCGGATCAAATTGCAGCGTCATGCCTGGCAGCAAAGAATGCAGGATATGACGCCGTGAAATTCTGGGTCGATATGTCTGCCTTTGAAAATGATCCCAATAGACAGGATGTCTATAATCAAACAGCCAACAATAAGGAGATAGAACGAATTGTAAATACAGTGGCAGCAGTACGGCAAGCAATAGGTCCGCAGATGGCGATGATGGTTGAAATGCATACGCGTTTTGATCTGCCTACTGCCATTCGGCTGGTAAAGGCGTTTGAACCCTATGACCCCACCTGGATTGAGGAGCCTGTTCCTCCGGAAAACATGGATGCCCTGCGGGAAGTAACGCAGTCGTCCAATTCACCCATCTGTGTGGGAGAAAATCTGTATATGGTCCACCAGTTCCAGACACTGTTAGAGAAAAAAGCAGCAGACATAATTATGCCGGATGTGCAGAAGTGTGGCGGGATTGGTGAAGCATTGCGTATTGCCAATATGGCCTATGCCTACTACGTACCCTTTGCTCCCCATATGGTAGGCACTCCGTTTGCAATGATGGCTTCAGCCCATGTTTGTGCTGCTATCCCCAACTTTTTTATGCTTGAGTCAAATCAGAAAACCATGTCGGACTGGGAGGGAATAGTAGTGAATGCACCGGTGATCAGGAATAGTTTCCTGACAGTGTCCGACAAACCTGGTATCGGCCTTGAGATAGTAGAGGAGGGGTTGCGAAAATACGCCACACCGGGAATTCCATTTTTCAAGTAGTGGAATTTAGGCATGAAATTTCTGCTTGCCTTTCCTCAAACTTTGTCGTTACTCTGACCTAAGAGCCCTTACTGGATTTTCTCTGGCGACTTTAAGTGATAAAGGCTGCTTTGATTGGCTTCGACTTAACCTGAAAGGAACAAATACCCTGTCCCGGGGGAGTTGATTCCTTCTGGGGAAATCGCTAACTTTTGTTAGAAATAACCCCGATAATATGTTACGGAAAATTCTGATCGCGGTAGTATTACTTATCGCCATCCCCTTTATCGCTGCTTTGTTTATAGCAAAGGAATATGCTGTAGAGAGAGAAATAATTATCTCACGGCCAAAACAGGAAGTATTTGACTATATCAAATACCTTAAAAATCAGGATAACTACAGCAAGTGGGCAAAAATGGATCCGAATATGAAAAAGAGCTATCGAGGTACGGATGCGACGGTCGGTTTTGTTTCTGCCTGGGAAAGTGAACAGGACGATGTTGGGACGGGTGAACAAGAAATAACAGGGATAACAGATGGCGAGCGTATCGATTTTGAACTCCGGTTTTTTGTTCCGTTTGAGTCGACTTCACCGGCCTTCATGACCACTGAAAGCGTTTCTGATACCGAAACCAAAGTTACCTGGGGTTTTGCCGGAAGTATGGCCTATCCGATGAACCTGCTCATTCCGCTTATGAACTTTGAAAAAGTAATCGGCGATGACCTGGCCACAGGTCTGGGCAATCTTAAAGTTGAACTTGAAAAGTAGCCGTTAAGCCTGCTTTTTGTATTTTTATTTCCGACATCTAGTAGCAAGGAATCATCAGACGAGATGAAATACAACGAAACCATTATTCGGCTGAACTATCCAACCAGGTAACAAACCACTATGCACAAGCCGACGATTCTTTCGTTCTCCTTTTTGTTTCTTTTCTTTTTGCTGGAGCAAAGTGCGCCCCCGCAACGGCAACAAATCGAAACAATCTGGCCCGGTGTAACGTGGCCAACTTCCACCCCCGGCGCTGAGGGACTTGATGCCACGGTGATCGACGCCATACATTCCGATATCACGAAAGGGAAGTACGGACTAATCGATGAGTTCCTGCTCATCCGCCATGGTAAAGTGGTTGCAAACCACCGCTATAAACAAAACTATGATTCCATAGCCACACATTACGACACGATCTCTGATATGTATAATTATGATGATCCCGAATGGCACCCCTATTACCATCGCGGCAAGCTGCATTCGCTCCAGTCGGTAACGAAAAGTGTAACATCGGTCGCCCTGGGCATTGCTATCGACCAAGGTCATCTTGCAGGCGTGGACATACACCCGATGGAATTATTCAAGGGGTACAAACAGGATTTTACAGACGTTCGAAGAAAGGCTATTACGCTGGAAGATTTGCTCACGATGCGAAGCGGTATCGATTGGAATGAAGGATCATATGACAACGATGACAACAGTTGTATCATCATGGAGCGCAGCGACGCTTGGATTCAATATGTGCTGAGTCAACCCATGGGCGAAGTGCCGGGCAAAACGTGGGAATATAACAGCGGTGTAAGTATGTTGCTGGGTAAGATTGTTGGTATGAGCACCGGCACCCGCGTGGACAAATGGACGGAAGAAAAATTATTTAAGCCGCTGGGTATCCGCCATTATTTCTGGAAAACAACACCTGATAACGAAGTCGATACTGAAGGCGGATTATATCTAAGTGCCGGGGACCTGGCACGTATAGGCTATTTGTTTTTGCACAACGGAAGGTGGGGAGATCAGCAGATTGTTTCTGAACGCTGGGTGAAACGATCAGTCACTCCTGTGGTATCCGATATTAATCCGTCAAACGGCAAGCCTGATTCTGGTTATGGATATCAATGGTGGATTCCTTCGACGAAGCCTTTTGTGTTTGCATGCAACGGATACGGAGGCCAGTTTTTGATGGTGGCTCCGGAGTATGATCTGGTGGTAGTGTTCAATGGATGGGATATACATGACAGCAAACATCCGCTTTCTTCCTTTCATGCCCTTAAAGACCGTATCATTCCGGCTGTTCGGAAATAGATTGTGAGCGAAGGATTAGCCGTGTGTCCAACCTGATACCTTGTATCACTTGTCTCTTCTAAAAAAAATAGAACCGAAATCCTGAGTGGCGTGCTACGCGGATGGCCTTGAGCAAACGAAGGATCTGCCAATTGTGTTAACGGATCCTTCGCCAGTGGCAAACATTTTAGGTTTGATTGACCAGGAAGCGGAGATTGAGTTGATAACCTATTTTGCAACCCATGCTCGGGATTACGGTATAATCTTTTTTTGATAGCCCTCTCCTTCGGAGAGGGTTGGGTGAGGCTCTACCGTATCGCTATCGGTCTCCCCGGCGAACCAGAGGCACCTACAAATCGGGTCGGCGTAAAAATGAAAAGAAATTCATACACCTTATTGGCTGCCAAAGATTCCAGATCCATATTTTCCAGATTGAGTATTCCGTTCTTCATGATGAGCTCCTGGTGAACAGGGACAACCAGATCCTTATCCGGATTGGGTTGAACTTCCGTTGGCGCCGTGTCTGCCCCCGTCATCGTAATTTTTTTGTCTATCAGCCAGCGCGCAACTTCCAATCCAATGCCCGGCGGATTGCGATTATAGTCCTGTGGTGTATTCCAAAGCTGTGCCCATCCATATCGGAAAATGATAACATCCCCCGGAGTAATACTACTTTCATTTATTCCCTGACGGGCCATCGCTCCGCGGACATCTGCGAGAGTCACTTCATAACTATTGACAAGTCTTCCTAACCCTTTATATGCAGGGATATCAATAAGTATTCCCCTGGAGATTATAGGTTTTACATTCTGCACTCCCAGGCGCCGCAATCCATCGGGATGAACAACCTCTTCCTGGGTGAATCCATTGTAATAAACACCTTTCATAGTTCCATCGCCGTATTTAATGAGTGCTCCGATGTGCCCGGGTCCGTCAAACTGTGTGCCTACCTGTCCGAGTTCGCCACTGATCACTTCTTCATTGCCAAGTTGTTTGTTTGCTCCTGCAGCCGGACCGGTATCCACAACGGAAAGTTTGTACGATCGTGTCCCTCCAAGAGGCATGGAGCGTTCATAGGGATGTCCAAGTTCATAGACCTTGCCTTCTTTTGCATAAGTCAGTGCTTTAATAATCTTTTCCGGTGTTATCCAATTGGAAGCCCCGGCCTCATCCTGTGCGCCCCAGGTAGGATTTGGCCACCACGGGCCTTTGTCCCGGGTTTGACTTGCGACAGGGGAGTAGATGATTACTACCAGCAGTAAAGTGAATAAGTTTTTCATAGGGTTGAGGGTTGTATCACGAATATAACAAACGAAGTAGTGATTTACGAGCCCGCCCTTCCGTCATTGCGAGAAGTCGTCCCGATTTCAGTCGGGACACGACGACGAAGCAATCCCCTTCTTATGAAATGCGCACTCGGATTACGCAGTCACGTGCGCAGTACTTAACGGCTGCACTTCGTAGTCTGGGGATTGCTTCGCGCCTGCGCACAAGTCAACACTTCGGCTCGCAAAGACGGATCAGCGCAAACCCTTCTTATGAAATGCGCATTTGAAATAGGCAGTCACGTGCGCAGTACTTATCGGTTGTGTACTTCGTAGTCTGGGGATTGTCTACCTGCCGGTAGGCCATAGCCGTCAGGCTAATTTGTTAAGTAATTGATGATGAGGAGGAAAAAAGAGTTTAGTGCGTAGAATCCCGTTTGGGATTCAATGTCTTTCTTCCCATTTTTATATAGTTTTTATTTTTAGAAGGGGCGGGGTT
>JBGSQQ010000035.1:0-443882 GCA_041737945.1 Chryseolinea sp. | reverse complement strand
TAAATGTAACCGCTCTTTACACCAGTTACACTCTGTTCCTTTTATGGCGGGCTAGCTGGCAACTCGGAAACTACCTTTAGCGTTACCAAACCTCCCAACCGCATTGGGAACAACTTAACGTTCAGCCCTTCATTGGATCGTGAGGCTTCCGTAGTACTTACGGCTCGTTGCATCCAACTACTATGGCTTCTGCTGACTTCTGTATGTCTAGTAAAACAAAACTAGATACAGACCTCCCCAGGTAAGAGCCTATTCCTTCTTCCGGTCCCTGCGGTATCTACTCCATGAAGTTTATTGGTCAAGGACGTTGTGAAGATGTGCTCACTTATCCACTTCATGTAGCCTCGGTATACCGTTCTTGTTCATCAGTACCGGAGTTTGCAGTCTCGCTTCCTTCAGTGCATGCCTCACGACAAACCACCTTGCGACCTACTAACAGGCTTCACCAACTCGCCTGTAAGAGATTTTCACTCTCTGGAATATTCAAGGTATCTTCGATACCTTTGCCCATGCTGGGCGCACACAAAATGTATAAAACATGGCCCGCATGGTGCAATTCGTTTTAGCATTCTTTTACTAATTTGCATTAGCAACGGCGGACAGTGACTGCACGTCGGGCTTGGCATTCGTTCCTCATTTACCAAGCCCTCCTGATCGGGCCACGTCTTATACATAAACGTTGTGCGTCAGCTTGCAAAGCAATTCTACTAATTAAAAATGCTAAAAATGACAAATCCACAAGAAACAGTAGTATGGATAACTGGTGCTTCATCTGGCATTGGCAAATCTATGGCTATTGAATGGGTAAGATTAGGATATAGAGTAGTTCTTTCCTCTAGACGTAAAGAACTATTGGATAAAGTGGCATCTGATATTAGACACTCCGGTGGGGAAGCATTGGTAATACCCTGTGATATAATGGAAGAAACCGCTATTGAAAATACAGTACAACAAATCATTTTAGCTTGGGGGCGTTTAGACGTAGTTATAGCTAATGCCGGCTTTGGTGTTTTTGGAAATATGGAAAAGCTAACAGCCAAAGATTGGAACAGACAGTTACAAGGCAATGTTACTGGCTTAGCTATAACGGTTAAATATGCCCTCCCCCATTTAAAGAAAACCAACGGAAGGATTGGTTTAGTGGGTAGTGTAGGTGCATATCTTCCTAATCCTAATTTAGGGGCATATGGCGCTTCAAAAGCTGCCGTACACTCAATTGGTCAGACTTTACAGGTGGAATTAATGGGGACTGGTGTGAGTTGTACTACGTTGCATCCCGGATTTGTGGTTTCGGAAATTACAAGAATTGATAATAACGGAGTTTGGCATCCTGAGCGACCAGATCCACGTCCGTCAAATTTAATTTGGCCTACTGATAAAGCTGCAAAGGTGATGGTAAAGGCTATTTTAAAAAGAAAGAGAAATTATGTTTTCACTATGCACGGCAAAATATTTGTATTGTTGCAACGATGGTTTCCTGGATTGATGAGATTTATAATTTCAAAAAGCCCAAAACCAGATTCCTAATAAAGCAAAGCCGAACGCACAACAAAAAATATGACTCATTGGTAAGTACTGCTAAAGGTTGTCAAATAAAGGAAAAAAGAAATGACCCACGCCAACCAACTTGCAGGTGCCAATTAACGAGGGACAAAAGATTGAGCTACGAATCAAGTGAGGGGAAGGGCCCTACTACTGCCAACAAAAGGTAAGAACTGTCCCGCATGGTGCAATTCGTTTTAGCATGCTTTTACTAATTTGCATTTGCAACGGTGGGCAGTGGGGTGCAAGTCGGGCTTGGCATGTATCAAAAGACAATCAACCTTTTTTCTCCATTTAATGTGATGTCCATACCCTCCTTCAGTTCATTGCCTGGATAATTCATATTTTCTCCCTGTTCGAGATCGAGTATGGAATAGGACTGATCGCTCTTCACCGTAAACCATTCCGGGAATTGGTTTATCCTGGGCCAGTCCATGGGCAGCTTCATGTTTTCTTTTGAGCGCGGATAGTCAAAAAACAATTTTCCCTTCCACGGTTCGGTTGATTTCAGGGTGATCAGTAGCGAGTCACCTTTTTGTTCGGCACCCAGCAAAAGATCGGATCGCCAGGGTTGCACGTACAATCCCTTGCTTTTCCAGAGATTGTACATGATAGTCGTGCGGGCGAAGTTACCGTCGCCGTGCCAGCCTTCAATGATTCCGTCTTCGCGTTGTTTGGTCCACATTACGGCAATTTCGCTGTCAATCCAGCCTGCCACCGCGGGATCGGGAATTCGGTTGTACAAATTCAACGCGCCTTCTACCGCATCTGCATAGCCATCGGCACTGCCGGTCTCCCAATCAAAATTCCGGTACGCATCGAGGTTTGAAAAAACTTTCAGGACCGCCTCTCTGTAGGCCGGGTTTTTGTCAATGAGATAAACCGTGTAAAAACCATTAAGCGTATAGCCCCAATTATCGGCAATGCGCGGGTGGGTAATTTCTCCGGTCTGTGGGTTGATGCCATCGTAAAACATGCCGTGTTCATTTCTTCCCACTTCCAGGATGCGGTCCAGCATTTCGGTGAGCGGCTTTTGGTAGGCCGCCTTTTTATCCGGTCTCGCCACATTCACGGCGGCGTATAATTCACACAGTCCGGAAATCAGTTCGCAGCCGTGGTCTCTGAGCCGGAGATAGGTAAGATTTTTAGTGGGATGATGATCACCCAACAAGTAATAATCTCCAATCGCGATGGCCCAATCCAGGTATTCCATATCGCCGGTCATCCAGTACATTCTGGAAAGCACCTGAAGCAGGTCGCCGTTCACTTCTTCCCGCGAGGCCAGGCCCCATCCCTTTTCTTTAATCTCACTGGCGACTTCTATTTCCTTGTGCAGGTCCTTCAGCATTTCCAGCATACGATCACTCCACGCGCTTTTACCCAGCCATTCTGTGACCGGAAGCAAGCCGTCCTTGATATATTCGGCTGTGCCAAAGGCAATCTGATCCATCTTAATAGTATCCTCCAAAAATCCCTTCCGGGAAAACGAATACGTATCCGGCAGGGAGCGTACCCGTGACGTGAGCCTTCGTTCTGCCGCCAGCATTTCCAACATGGTATTATTAAACCGGGAGGAATCCACAAAAAATGCCGTAAGGACCATAAACGGGTAATTATCCGCAGCCGCATCGCGGGCATTCCAGAAGTCGCGGCTGGTTTCCAGGTTTCGGGGTATCAGACCAGACGCTGAATCCCTGTGGCTGAGCCAGGCTTCGAGGTAACGTTGGCATTTTCCAAATCCAATATTAGCCTGTTCAGCATTCGTTCTGGACGAGTCAAACAATGTACTATCCATTGATGATATTTTGATGGACGACGGCTTAAGATTACATGAAGCGGCCATTCCCGCGAGGAGCAAGGCTAGTAAAATTTTCATTTTGTTGTCTTAGGTGAAAGGGTTTTGTTGACGATGCCCAACAGCTGGTCAGATGTTGTTTCAATTTTTCTAATGTATTGTCCGCCTTCAGCGGTTTCAGAATCCGTCAGGCTCAAACTACAGAGCCCTTTGATTGTGGCGATGAAGCTTTTCATTTCTGATGATAGTTTCTGAAAAACAATAGTTTGTTCTTCCAACGATCGCACCAATGCATCGTTACTTTTCTCAAGCTCAACGGTTCTTTCCCTCACCTTCTGTTCAAGGAAGTGATTTGTTGCACGCTCTCGACGGTTACTTCTGATCAAAACATAGCTAAGAACGATAAGTAAGAGCGCAATAATTCCAATGAAAGCATTCATGAAGCGTTGCCGAAAAATTACTTCGTCTTTTAACGAAAGTATTTCAGCCTGAGAAACGATCAATGCTTTATTCTCACGTTCTAAATAGTCCGCTTCAATTTTCATTAAGTTTCTGGTAAGTTCTTCGCCGTAGATGCTGTCTTTGAGTTGTATGTACTTATTCTGATACATTGCCATACGATCAAACTTCTTCAAACGCTCATACAAACTGAATAATTCATGGTATATCTTGATTAATTCCAAATTATAGGGTGTGCCGCTATCGGCTAATTTTTCAGCATCAATCAAATACTTCTCAGCCAAAACCAGTTCGTTCTGATGAATATTTACTTTTGACAAATAGACTATGTTGTCTAGTTGAAATCGCTCGTTGTTTACCTCTCTTGCTGAGTTATAAGATTTGTAAAAATGACGCTCCGCTCTTTCGAGCTCACCTAATCCAAAATAAATCAACCCTAAGCTAAAATCCACCTGCATTACGAAGTTTTTAGAACAATGATTTTTGCAAAGACTTAAAGCCTGGTCAATAAATTCTCTTGCTTTGGAATAATCCTTCTTATATGTATAACAAAGACCCAAATTTATTAATAGGTTGTCAAGGTCATATTTATTCTCGATTTCACTCTTAAGATTTAACGACCGAGTGTAGTATAACAGCGCCTTGTCATAATCTTCAAGTTTGAAGAATACATATCCAATATTGTGCAGAATAACACTTAAGTCAAATTTGTCGCCATTCTTTTCTCTAATACTAAGTGACTGTAAATAATACTCCAGAGCATTGTCATAATCAGCCTTTAGCACATAGGCAGAACCCAAGCGATTAAGAATGTGATTAAGTTCCTCTGTATAGTTATTCCTAGATGCTATCGGTAGTATTTCCAGTGACAAAATAAGCGATGAATCTAGCACTCCTAGCCTACCTTGTGCAAGCGACTTAATTCGGCCAGCTTTTACTATTCCTAGGCTATCACCATAATTTTTAGCAATCTTATATGCTTCACTAGAATAATACAAGGCCAACTCGTCATCAACGTCAATATATTCATATGCCAATGAATAAAGTACATTAAAACTATTCAAGCCATCCTTAGATTGAAGTAGGGATTTTAGGGAATCAATTTTTTGTCCCCATGAACTTATGGCCATCAAAACAATAGCAATTGTAAAGTTGAATTTGCAATATGCACCGATAGTCTGATACTCTACTGAGCGATGTGAGTACCCCCGAAATACACAATGGGTTTTCATAAGCGAAGTGTATACTTTCATTAATAATACTTAGATTAAGTTAAGGTTTCACAACCAAAGAACCATGGCACTAATTTTTAAATCTCAAAATAGTTTCGACACGGAGGTATCCAAGCACGTAGCGGAAATTTGCGACCAAATCATTTCTGAAATGGGAGCAGAAATACACGATGATCTGATTCAAAAGCTGTCCGTTTTAGGGCTCTATCTGGACAGATTGGATCGTTCCGTAAATGACCCCGACGAATCGGAGAGGTTGTTAATCAGCATGCGTGCCGATTTTGAAAACGTTGTACAAGCAACCAGGCGAATCTCACGAAGACTGACTCCCCCAACCCTGGAGCACGATTCTTTCCAAACTGGACTGGAACTTTTGTGCCAAAACATGGAAAGACCCGGTGCCGGAAATATTCACTTTAACTCTATGGGTGAACACCAGGTGATCTCCATTTACAATCAGACTCATCTGTACCGAATCGTCCAGGAACTGATCCATAATGCATTCAGACATTCATCCGCTTGGCACGTATGGGTTACAATGCGATGGGAGGCTCGGGAGCTTATTCTCAAAGTCGAAGATGACGGGACTGATGCGCATAAACTATCAGAATTTATTGAAAGACTAAGAAAAAAACAAAACACCCTGAAAATGAGATCCCAGGCAATTGGCGCTTCGATCAGTTATCATCAAGGTCAACATGGCCTGCTGGCAAAAGTGATTTGTCCTTTATAAAATTCCATTCCTGTACGCATAGGCCAGCAAACCGGCTGTATTGTGTACACCAACCTTTTTGATAAGCCTCAACCGGTATGTTTCCGCAGTGGATACGGCCATTTTTAACTCTATTGAAATTCCCTTTGTGGTCAACCCTCCGGCAATGGCCTCCAGCATGTCGCGCTCCGGCAACGTAAGCAAAACGGGTGGTATCTGATCCCACCGATGCGCATTGGTCTGAATAACGTTCACTATTTTTTCTGAAAAATAATTACCCGCTTCCAGCACCTTCCTGATCGTGTGAGCAATTTCCTTGTAACCATCCAGCTTGTATACGATACCATTGACTCCCGCCTTCAGCAAATTAATAATTAGCTCTGTGCCCTCCAGGCCTGTTAGCACAATCACCTTTGGAGGATTAAATTCTTTCCTGACCACGGATAGCAACTCCAATCCGTTGGTATCCGGAAGCCGGAAATCCATGAGTATTAAATCAATCCCTTTCCTGATTTGTTCATTAAACTCCCGGGCATTCGACGCCTCATAAATCACTTTGATAAAATTCTCTTTCTCCAGCAACGACCGCAGCCCCTCCCGGATCAACGCTTCATCCTCCACTAACAAAAGGCTAAGTTTTGACATAACTGATTCCCAAAAAGTATCCGGGTCCGCTTAACAGTTGTAAAACTAGAACTTTCACCAGGAAAACCGGACATATGGCATGTCTGGTTTTCCTGATAATCTTCAGAGAGGCCTCAAACCTTTCGGGAATTCTTTAGACTTTTAGAAATGACAACAGGGATATTCGCCTGTTGCGAAAAATGAACAGACTTTACAATTGCAGGGCGTAACAGGCTCCTCTTTTTGTGCGCTATCCCCCCAAGAGGAGTTGCCCTGCAGTTGTATTTTTATTACCAACTTATTTTAATGAAGTAGCACCGCGCCGCGCACCATCTCATCCTAGTTCACCTGGGAGCCTGATGAAACCTTATCCGAGGGCTGCAACAACTTTAACTTTCCATCGGCATCTTCAGCCATCAGGATCATACCCTGGGACTCAATCCCCATCATCTTGCGGGGTGCCAGGTTGGCGATAAGGGTAACTTGTTTTCCTACCATTTCTTCCGGCGTATAATGCTGTGCGATTCCGCTCAGGATGGTTCTTTTGTCCAGACCGGTGTCCACGAGTAGTTTTAACAACTTGGCTGATTTTTCCATCTTTTCTGCGGCCAATACCGTACCGACCCGGATATCCAGTTTGGCAAAATCGTCGTAGGTTATTTCGCTTTTCAGCGGAGCAACGTCGTGTTGTACAGGGTCCATACTTTTTTTCTTGTTGTGAAGTTTTTGCAACTGTTGTTCAATGACTACATCCTCAATCTTTTCAAATAATAATCCTGAAACACCCAACGCATGACCACCTGCCAACAACTGGTCAGATCCGGCATCCGTCCAGGATAACGGTTTAAAATTTAACATCTCATTGATTCTTGCCGCGCTAAACGGCAGAAAAGGTTCTGCCACGATAGCCAGGTTGGCTACGATCTGTAAGGCCAGGTTCAAAATGGTGCCTACCCTTTCCGGGTTATTCTTTTGTAGCTTCCAGGGTTCCGTTTCTGCCAGGTATTTGTTTCCCAGGCGGGCAAGGTCCATGAGCCCGGCCGTAGCCTCCCGGAAGCGGTATTGTTCCAACGACTGGGCAATACGGGAAGGCAAAACTTTAAGCGCCTCTATGGCAGCCTGATCAACCGGCTCAACCAATCCCCTAACCGGAACTTTATTGTCAAAGTATTTTTGGGTCAGAACCAACGCCCGATTGACGAAATTGCCCAGGATCGCTACCAGCTCGTTGTTGTTACGCGATTGAAAATCCTTCCAGGTAAATTCACTGTCTTTTGTCTCCGGTAGATTAGTGAGTAAACTATATCGCAGTACATCCGGCTTGTCCGGAAAGTCCTCCAGGTACTCATGCATTTCAATGGACCAACCCCTGCTTGTCGACATCTTATCCCCTTCCAGATTCATAAATTCATTGGCAGGAACATTATCAGGCACGATATAGTCGCCGTGCGCGTGTAACATGATGGGGAAAATGATACAGTGGAAAACGATATTGTCCTTGCCTACAAAGTGGACCAGTTTAGTCCCTTCATCCTGCCAGTATTTTTTCCAATCATCTTCCAGAACTTTTCCAAACGGCCGCTGCGGTTGAGCAAATTCAAGTTTTCCGGTACTCAGTTCTTTAAAGAAGGCGCGGGTGGCTGAAATGTAACCGATCGGCGCATCGAACCATACGTACAAAACCTTTCCCTCGGCATCCGGCAAGGGCACTTTAATACCCCAGTCAAGATCGCGGGTCATCGCCCGCGACTGAAGTCCGGCGTCAATCCATGATTTGCATTGACCGTACACATTGGTCTTCCAGTCTTCGGCATGTCCTGCCAGAATCCATTCGCTTAGCCAGCCTTCAAATTTGTCCAGCGGCAGGTACCAGTGTTTTGTCTCGCGAAGCACGGGTATATTTCCTGTTAAGGTTGATTTTGGATTAATTAATTCGCGCGGGCTTAATGAGGATCCACATTTTTCGCACTGATCCCCGTACGCATTGGGATGTCCGCAACGTGGGCATGTTCCCACGATATAGCGGTCCGCCAGAAATAATTTCGCATCATCATCATAGTATTGCTCGGATACATTTTCATCCAGAAGACCTTTATTATAGATCGTGAGAAAAATTTCCTGGGACGTCTGGTGATGTATTGGTTCGCTGGTGCGGTGGTAAATGTCAAAGGAGATGCCAAGCTTCTTAAAACAATCGCGCATCTGAACATGATACTTATCTATAATGGCACGGGGTGTAGTTTGTTCTTTTATCGCCTGGTTCGGGATGGCTGTTCCGTGTTCATCACTACCACAAACAAAGAGTACATCTTTGCCGCTTGAGCGAAGATACCGGGAATAGACATCAGCAGGTATGTACGCTCCGGCGAGGTGACCAATATGTTTGGGACCATTGGCATAAGGCAACGCAGCAGTAACGGTATGTCTCTTATAATCTTTCATAACCCAAAATTCTCTTCCGAAAGTGTGCAAAGATGATAAGAGAAAAGGACCAAAAAAAATGGATTCAAAGGTTTAGGTGGAGACCTTTAACGTTGGCAAAATCACCTAGTCAAACAATTGGTTAAAAAAAGCGGGTCAGACGTGATGGGGTACCAGTTTTTCCACTTCGGCAAACGGAGTGGCCGGAAAGATGACATAAAATTCCGTATACCCCTCGGGAGTAGTCAGCAATCCTACCTTACCCCCTATTTTTTCAGTAGCCGTTTTTGTGATGTATAGCCCGATTCCGCCGGTTTCTGATCGTTCGGAGGCGCGGGAGAACATCTGAAAAAGTTTAGACGGGCTAGACTCGCTGATACCGATTCCGTTGTCAATGACCCTTACCTTGACGCCATCGTGCTCAACACGGCTAATCTGGATATTCAGGAACGAATCCACGCGTTCCGAATCGTTGTAAAACTTAATCGCATTATCAATGAGGTTCTCCAGAACAATTCGAACCAGTTCCTTATCCGATTCAATCCGTGCGGCAGGGTCAATATCGGTATTGATTTTCAGATCCGGGGGAAGTCCCTTTTTCTTTTCAAGCATCAACACATCGTTCACAATACTCGTGAAGTCGATCTTTTGGACGTTAATCTTTGAATTGTTGATTTGATTAATGATTACCAGTCGCGTGAGTATCGAGTTCAGACGTTCCGCAGTGGCATCCAATTTCTTCAGGTATTCAAGGGCAACGGGATCAGTAACGTCCATCAAGGCCACGTTACACATCCCTTTCAGGCTGGCGAGCGGACCTCGAATATCGTGTGATGTCTTATAGATAAAGTTGTCCAGTTCCTCATTCACTTGTTTCAGCGACTGGTTCGCCCTGGCGAGGTCAACTGTTTTCTTGTCTACTTCGATATCAAGTTCCCTGTTTTTATTTTCAAGTTCGGCATTCTGTTTTTGAATGACCTCCTTCGCTTCCGAAAGTTTTGCATTAACCCGTTTGATATTTCGATTACCACGCTGCAACATCAGAACAAAGGACACCGCAGACAGGAAGATGATAAAAAATGAAAGGTTTAGTTGGCGCTGTTGTTGAAGGAGTACCTCCTTCGAAGCGATCGTGGCAATATTTTCGCGCTGCTCATAATTTGCCTGGATCTTGCCAATATTTTTTACCAATTCTTGACCTATGAGGCTGTCGGACAGCTGAATTAATTTTTGTTGATAAATCGCAGCATTCTTGAAATCTTCCGTTTGGTTATATACCTCCGACAATTGCCTATAAATATCAATCAATAATTGGTTGTATCCAGTCAATCGAGCTATTGTATCCGCGTCATTAAAAGATTTGATCGCAGAAGAGTAATCCTCGCGTTTCTTTGCAACAGCGCCGAGATAAACAAGATTTTCTGCCTGCCAACGCTTATCTCCAATTAACGTTGCGATCTCCAAGGATTTACGTAAGTGTCTTTCAGCTTCGTCTAACTCACCTAACCAATAGGCAGATTCGCCAAGACCATACTCGCCCATCATAACAATGTCGTCCGCGCAGTTTAATCCACACAGCGAAAGAGCCTTAACCGTATGTTCTCTTGCTTCATTGTATCTCTTTAAATGTAGATAGCAAAGTCCTAAATTAAGATAAGTTCTATGAATATAAATCGTATCACCTACTTCCAGTCTTAAACTTAAGGACTGACTATAATACTTAAGAGCCCCTTCGTAGTTATGAAGTTTAAAATACACTAGTCCAATATTATTGAGTGCAATGCTAATTGCTGTCTTATCACCTTCCACCTCACGTACAAGAAGTGATTGAAAATTATATTCAAGAGCTTTGTCGTACTCAGCTCTAAAAGTATGAGAGACTGCCAAACCATTGAGGATCTTCTTATATTCATCTCGGAGTTGCATTCGCTTAGCGACGGGCAATACTTGGGTAAGTATATCAATTGATTCTTGCAACCGATCCAATCCTTGAAGTGCCATCCCCTTAACTCTTCCAGACTTAACAATAATTGCTGAGTCACCAAATTGAAGTGCTAACTCAAGGCCTTTGCTAGAATACTCGTATGCTTGATTATCGTTGACGTTCAAGTAGTGCCATCCTAATTCGGTATTTAGATTCATCTGCTTCTTTTCATCTGCTTCTCCATCAAGAGCTCTCAGCAATGAATCAAGCGCTTCGACATCCTGCGCAACCACTGGCAAACAGGAGCTCAAACCGAAGAAAATACAGACGGTGAGTTTTACAGCTTTAAAAAAATTATAGTACACGAGTAATTTTCAAAATTTTATTGCGTGAAAAAATCCTAAACGATGCACCACCTTTGACCTATCAATTTATCGCAAAGAAAGCTATTTCAAAAACCTTAAACCTAATAACCATGAAAAAAATCATTTACGTTCTATTGTTTGCCTTTGTTACGGCTATATCTGTTACAGCTTGTACAGAAGAAGAAATAGCTCCTAGTACTGAGTTAAACGGTGGCGGCGCCGCTGATAAAGACCCCAAATAGAGTATCTAAAATCAAAACTTATCAAGCCATGAAAAAAATCATCTACATACTGCTTTTCGCTTTTGTTTCTACCGTCAGTTTTACTGCCTGCACAGAAGAAGAAGTGACTCCTAATACTGAGTTAAACGGAGGCGGTGCAGCAGATAAAGATCCTAAGTAGTTATTCTCAACAACCTAAAAATTCTATTTTATGAAAACAAGAATATTCCTTCTAATAGCTGGCGCTGCAGTTGTAACACTATCTTTTACGTTTGCTACGACATCCAACGTTGCCAAAAAAGTAGTAACAACTGAAACTCAAAAGCAAAACTTCGATGCTCCTGCAGGTGGTCTTGCGCTAGAAGAAAAGTAGTTTTACTTAGTCAACTTCTGCGAAATTCAATACGCAGCCTGTTAGTATTGGTGATCTATAGCGGTTATTCCTCCTGGAATATTCCAAACTACGCATCAATTTAACCGGACGGAAAGGGTGGTTATGCCTGAACCATGGTGAACTCTACCATGCTGGAGAATATCCGCGAATTCCGTACAACCGCGTTTGAGATTTCAGGCAAGCTTATAGACAATTCAAATCTCCTTAAGAGGCCGGAGATATATGTTCAAATTAAAGCCTCAAACATATACAGAAACAAAAAAGGTAATAAAAACTGAAATACAAGGGTCACCTACGTCTATAGTCGTTGAGGCAACGAAAATTGCCTCGAACTGGCATTAATCACCATGAGTCGAACCTGAGACGGGTACCACGAAGCCAATTTCCCCATACCGAGCCGTTGTAATAGTTTCCCCAGAATGGGGTGTTTGTTACCGTTTTGTTCAAAAAGTGCCCGAAAACTTACATCAAAAATACTACCCAACTTCTGATTTTTCAGCCTCTTTATAAGCCGCCCTTGGTCGTAAAGACAACATCTGAAACATTTCCTGGTCCCGGATATACCCCGGATTCGGCGTAGTCAATAATTTATCTCCCGCGAAAATACTGTTGGCTCCTGCCAGAAAACACAACGCCTGCTCCTCCAGATTCATACGCACCCGCCCCGCTGAAAGTCTTACCATTGCCCTCGGCATCAGAATCCGCGCCGTAGCTATCATCCTCACCATCTCCCATACAGACACCTTCGGCTGATCTTCAAGTGGCGTTCCTTCAACCGGAACCAATGCATTCACCGGCACTGACTCAGGGTGCTCGGGCAACGTAGCCAATACATGCAGCATCCCGATACGATCCTCTTCCCTTTCCCCCATGCCGATAATACCTCCCGAACATACCGACAACTTCGCCTGCCGTACATTCTCTAATGTTTCCAGTCTGTCACCATAGCTCCGCGTGGTAACAATGTCCTGATAGAATTCTTCACTGGTATCCAGGTTGTGATTGTACGCGTAAAGACCGGCATCTTTCAGCTTCTGCGCCTGTGTCGGCGTGAGCATACCCAGGGTACAACAAACTTCCATACCCATCGAACTTACGCCCTTCACCATTTCTATAACGTTGTCGAAGTCACGGTTGTCGCGCACCTCCCGCCAGGCCGCGCCCATACAGAATCGGGTACTACCGGCTTCCTTCGCTTCTACAGCTTTCTGAAGCACTTCGCTCACTTCCCATAATTTCTCCACTTTCACTTCCGTATGATAACGGGCTGCCTGGGGGCAGTACGCACAATCTTCAGGACAACCTCCGGTCTTGACCGACAACAACGTGCATACCTGCACCTCCTGCGGATCATGATATGCCCGATGCACCGTGGCAGCCTCATACATCAGACTCAGAACCGGCTTATTGTATATGGAAGCGATTTCTTCTCTCGTCCAGTTATTTCGGATAGCTATCATCGAACGTGGTTTATGAAATTGAATAGTACTACTGAATAATCATTTCAAAAGGTAAACGCGCCTGTGTTCCTTCGTAACTCTTAATTCGTTTCACTTGCTGATAGAGATAAAAATGCTCTCCCAATTGTTTCTTCATACTTCTTACTTCAGCATCTTCTTCGAACTGGTCCAACAGCTGTTCAAAAATCGTTGGCTTGTATTGCGGATAATACCGTATTCTAAAATCATCCTTTACCTTGCCTGCCTCGGCCGCAATGTTAACGGCGTCTTCAAAGGTACCTAACACATCAACAAGTCCCCGCTCCTTAGCTTGCGCACCCGTCCATACCCTTCCCGATGCGACCTTTTTAATGTTCTCTACCGACATCATTCTCCCTTCCGCAGCCTTGCTGGTGAAGGTTTCATAAACCTCTTCTGTTCTCTTTTGCCAGATTGCCTTTTCGGCCTCACTCAACGGCCGGGTTACTGTAATGAGCTCGCCAATCTCCCCGGTCTTCAACTCTTCCGACGTAATCCCGATTTTATTAGCCAGAAAACCACTAGCATCATAGAGCACACTAAAGACGCCAATCGATCCCGTGATGGTGTGAGGCTGTGCAACAATGGTATCACAACCCATTGCCATGTAATACCCGCCGGAAGCCGCGTAGTCCGACATCGAGGCAATAACCGGTTTCTCTTTTGCCGCTAGTGTTATCTCCCTCCACATTACATCTGAAGCTAGCGAACTGCCTCCTGGTGAATTTATCCGGACAACAATGGCTTTTACCTTTTCACTTTTCCTCGCTTTTCGGATTTCCTCAACAAATGTTTCCGAACCAATTATCGACTGTCCCTGATTGGCCTTTCCGGAAAGGATAGTCCCCTCAGCTACGATAACAGCTATTTCATTCTTGGATTCCTTATAGGTAGAGACACTTCTTTTATACTTCGAATATTTAATATATTCGACACTCTCATCATCTGACAGGCCTATCCGGTGCTTGAGTTCGTTTTGAACCTGATCATCATACAACAAGGAGTCCACTAGCCCGTACTCCTGCGCCAGTGCGGCATTCCGAACCAACATCTTGTCAGAAATTTCTTTCAAATTCGCTTTAGGGATATTTCTAGACCCCGAAATTTTTGTCAGAACCTCATCATAAATAGAAGCAATCAATTCAGTGAGCTGAAGCCTGTTCGCATCGCTCATCTTTTCAAACAGGAAAGGTTCTACGGCACTCTTGAACTCGCCCACCCTAAAAACTTCAGGCTTGATTTCAAGTTTGTCAAACAAGCGTTTAAAAAAACTCACTTCAATGGCCAAACCGTTAAATTCCATTTCTCCCTGCGGATTCAAGTAAATTTTATCCGAAGCCGACGCGAGATAGTAGGCCGACTCCGACATCCATTCACTATACGTAACAACCCATTTGCCTTCACTTCTGAAATCTATTAGCGATTGGCGGATTTCTTCAATTACTGAAAAACCGGTCATGGGATAACTGATGGACAGAAAGATTCCCTTGATCTTGGGGTCTTTTTTGGCGTGCGCAATCGTCTGTCTAAGCTGTACCAATCCAATCGGCTTTGGAGAGGATGCTCCAAAAATGGACAATCCGGCAAACGGGTCCTCCCGTTCAATTTCAATAATCGGAACATCCAGGTCTAACCTCAAAACCGAACTTTCCTTCACCATTATTTCTTCTCCACCCGACATGGAAATAATCATAACGATACCCACCAGGACCAGTACCATGGCCACTAATGCGCCTAAACACGACGTCAAAAACCCTTTAAAAAAATTCATACTTCACTATTTAAGTTCAAAAGTACGCAATACTGATTCGAATAAAAAAGTATGTTTGTGCGCCCCTGACACATGAAAACTACCTTCCATATTTTGCTTGGCACGAATATCGGAGACCGGAAAAAAAATCTGGAGGATGCCGTGCTGGCTATTGAAAGGGAAATAGGACCGATTAAGAAAAAATCATCGGTATATGAGACTGACCCCTGGGGCAAAACAGATCAGGCGCCGTTTTACAACCAGGTTGTCGAGCTGAGAACCTCTATGCTACCTGACGATGTATTAAAAACATTGATGCTGATTGAACAAAAGATGGGCCGCCGCCGAACCGATACCTGGGGAGAAAGAATAATTGATCTGGATATCCTGCTCCAAGGAAAAGAAATAATTGAAACCAGCGATTTGATAATCCCCCATCCACAGATGATATACCGGCGATTTACTCTTGTTCCACTAAAGGAGATTGCCTCTGAATTCATCCATCCGGTATTTCAAAAAAGTATTTCTGAACTTCTGGATAGCTGTGAGGATAAACTACGTGTAGTGAGGATATAAATAAAGCAGGTATCCCGGGCAAAAGACAACAACTACAAACTCATTGTTTCAACGTCAGGCGTTATCTTTTTTACTAAACCCTGCAATACTTTTCCCGGGCCACATTCAACAAAGGATTTTGCACCGTCGTTTACCATCTTTTGAACAGATTGTGTCCAGCGAACAGGGCTTGTCAATTGTGCAATGAGATTTCTCTTTATTTCCTCTACATCAGTAGAAGGTAAAGCATTTACATTTTGATAAACCGGGCAAACCGGGCTTGCAAAAATTGTACTCTCAATGGCTGCGGCCAGTTCTTCCCGTGCCGGCTCCATCAACGGTGAATGAAAGGCTCCACCTACCTGCAGCGGGAGCGCTCGCTTAGCTCCTGCGGCTTTTAATTTCTCACACGCGATATCGATACCCTTGATTGATCCGGAAATAACCAACTGACCCGGACAGTTATAATTGGCCGCAACGACAACCTCGTCGATTGAAGCGCATACCTCTTCAACAACTGCGTCGGCCAGACCAATGATCGCGGCCATTGTAGAAGGATTTATTTCGCAAGCCCGCTGCATGGCCAATGCCCGTTTTGAAACAAGACGTAAACCATCCTCGAAGGAGAGCGCTTTGTTTGCCACCAATGCGGAGAATTCACCCAGAGAATGTCCTGCCACCATGTCCGGTGTGAATGATTCGCTTGACAAGGCAATAGCAACTGAGTGAAGGAAAATTGCCGGTTGAGTAACCTTGGTTTGTTTTTGCTCATCGGCAGTGCCCTCGAACATGACTGCCGTGAGATTGAAACCCAAAATATCATTGGCCCTGTCGAAAAGTTTTTTTGCTGTTGCGCTGGATTCATAAATCTCCTTACCCATACCGGTAAACTGGGCGCCTTGACCTGGAAAAACGTATGCTCTCATGGACGTATCATTACAGATCCAAGTTTAAGGTTAATGGCTGAGAGTTAAAAGCCCTTCAGGGGAATCTTAGTACCCCGACACCCTGCAAGTAATGTGGCCTATTCGACAAACCTGGCTCTCAACGCCGGTGTTGGGATCATACAACTGTCCTGTTTGCCAAATACGCGGTAACGGTAGGTGGCAACCAGATTATAAAGACCATCGCGTATAAAACGAGGCAGAATTTTAAACACCCGAAGCAATGGCCAAATTCCCGTTAAATGAGAAGCTATAGATAAGATTGCGTCACTTCGCTCCTTCATAGTGCCGTTTTCAATAACAATTATGCTGTAGAGCGAGCCCGAATCCATACCAAATTTTTTTAGTTGAGATGTCGCATAATCGGATTGCAGGGAGGCGAAAATAATCTTACCGGCAGGGTCACGCTTAATGATAAACTGCACTGCACCGTTACAAAGATTACAGACACCATCGAAGAGAACAAGTACCTTGCTGCTCGCGTCTATCGGACCAGATGAACCCATCCCTTAATTTTTTGAGTCTGTTTGGCAGGATCTACCGTGTCGAACGTAACCTCGGCAACAAAGTAGTAAACACCCGAAGCGAGTTCGGATCCTTTGTCATCTTTTCCATCCCAGTCGATGTAGATGGAGTTTACCTCATTGCCAACCCTGCCCTCATATTCAAACACATCCTGCCCCCAGCGGTTATAGACGACGAATTTAACGGTCTCGACAAACCTCGCACACTTTAACTTTAATTCCGCAGGAATACAGTCTCCCTCTTCACCGCAATTGAAACCCCGTATACTATACGCGCTGAAGGTATCGTTGAAACTATCGTCATTTGGCGTGAAAACATTGGGAAGCTCATAGTACGGGCAATTGTCGATACATAACGCTTCACTCAGCTCACCCTCATTGCCCGAGCGGTCTACAGCTGCAATTTTATAACATCGCGCAAAAGAAAGCAGGTTGTTGTCGATATAAAAAGTATCTCTTACATTTTGAGCAATCAAAGAAAATTCTTCTCCAGTACTGTTGGCAGTGTACACATTATATCCACGTACATCGTTGCGGCAATCGAGTTCCTCAGATCTGCTCCAAAAAATGATGTTGCTGTAGTTATCTTTGCTGCAATATTTTTCAAAATAATCCTGACAATCCACATAGTCCACAGTGCTTCGTGCAGGAGGCTCCATTTTACACGGCGGGATGGTATCTCCGGGCTGTGCACAGATGATTTGTGAAAAGTTCTTCAATGGTTGTTTGATTCTGGGATTGCCATAGCCACCCCGTGTCATAACCCGGTAACAATACACCTGATTATCGACCAGTGGCTCGTCGTTAAATTGCCCTTCATCCAGGTAGAAAAAGCCGGAACTCATGACGTCGACACTGTCGATTAATACCAGATCGGCCTCCACAGCTCCTTCAGGTCCCCGGTAAATCAGATGTTTACTTGGAAAGGTCTGAATTTGGTTTGACCACGGCACAAACGCACTCCACTCCAGTTCAATTTTCTTCACCTGCGATTCTGCGTCCAAACGTACGGATGACGCGGCCGCTGATGTACCCAAAAATCCGCCGTTTGAGGCATATGCCGCTATGCTGTAATTGTAGACATTCTCTTCTGAATTGAGACCCTGATCAACAAACGTCGTATCGCTAAAAATGCCGGGGGGTGATACATTCACGGAATCGGCGCCCCTCGCAAACCCGACCGCACGGTAGATTTCGTATCGATATGGCGGCGGAAACTGAATCTTATCCGCATCAAAGGGCTTTCTCCAACTCACCCGAATCTGTCCGTCAGCTACGCTGGATCTCTCAACCGTAACGTGGGTGATCACTGGAACATCGGCAAGAATCGGTCCGACGCAAGTATCCAGCGATACGTAACTTTCACCCCCTTTAGGTAGCGGGAAAATAGCTACCAATCGATAACAATACTTGGCACCGGGCGCCAGGCCCTTTCCTCCATTATTGTCCGTGTACTTGGTAATAGGAACTCCATTCGTGTCTTTGATTCCCAGTACGGTGATCAATTCATAGCCAAGGAATTCAGGCATACCTGTCTGGCAATTGTCAGGTTCGAAGACGGTGCCGTCGACTTTCCGCCATACTTGCATTTTATCCGCACCCTGGCAGGCATAGGCATCCCATTCAAGATTTGTCACCCGTGTGGCTAAGTCAAGTTGAGCATTCTTCCAGTCCGGTGCGGGCCCCACAACTTTTATAAACCAGGTCTTAAAGGTTACTAATTTGGGCCCATTGTCCGGGTTATCGGTAATCTTAAATACCACCTGATACGGCTGATCCTTCACGTGGATACACTCTGTATTCCATCGAAATTGTGTTTTAGCCGGGGGAACCGATGGCCGAAAATCATCCACGTCTGGCACTGGACTGTAGGTCGCCGGTGATTGCGCGTTGGGAAAATTGAAGATTTCCGAGAAGGCCTCAATCTTGACGTCGTCATTGTCCGGATCGATTCCAAAAATCGTCGCATCCAATACTGTCCCTGCAACTATGCAGGTATCAGCAGGTATAATCATGTCAGGACGTTCATTATCACAATCATCCACAAGAATCTGCATATCGCGTCGCACATAGCCAACCATATAATAGACGCCATTCTTTTTTCTCCATTCAATAATATGGAACGCGATGTTGTACTCTCCAACTGCACCCGGCGCATCCCATGTTATAGTTCCTGTCACCGGATCAATACCAAACGTGGGAGGTCCCGTTCCAGCTTCATTAGCCGTATTGAAATTATTGTAAAATTTAGGGTCGTTAGGATCCTTGTAATTGATGACCTGTGTATTTCTGTCACTGTAGGGAATTTGCATGGAAAACGAAAGACTGTCACCATCGGGATCGAAAGCAGCAGGGTTATGTGTCCACGTAACACCGGTACACGCAACATCGATTGGAGGTACGAGCAGAACGGGTGTATTGTTACAACCTAAGAAAGGATCAACGCTCAACTGAGTCTCCAGATAGAACGTAGTATTCACAGAGGCATCCATATTGAGTACACCTTCATTACGGTTGGGTTCTCTGTAACTAATGATATACGAGCCAATTCCTGAGTAGGTATGACTTACGGTAAATGATGCTGTCGCTACACTGCCGTCGGGATTTAGATCGAGACGTATCGTATTCGGCGTTTCTGGAATTAGAATGGGTGCGCTTCCATCGCCAAAATTTAAAATATCCTGATCGCCACCAAAAAGAACGGTCGTGTTTCTTGTATTGGTATATACCGTAACAGTGATAATAAATGTTAAACTATTGCAGTTTTCCCTTACAGCAATAATCTCCCCTGCCCGCAAGTGAGTTGCATTGGACTGAAGTACGGTTCCAACGATTAACATTACAGCCAGTACACCAGCACTTTGCAAATTTTTTCCAAAAGCAAAAAGATTCATGAGTCGAAATAAAGTACTATTACAACAGCCCTAACCCGAATTAGGTTACAATATATAACCTTGTTAAAACATTAAAAATAACAATTAAGGTAACGCATATCGCTTAAAATTAGTCTCATTAAAGACTAAATTCTTTTCTTGGCCATTAAACCTGGCGCCGATCTGAGTATCTAAGCGCCATGGTTTTGAAACAAAATAGCAAACATTTTCTCCACCGGGCTGCATTTGGACCCCTATTGAGGGAAAATCACCTGGATTTAAACATTTCATCGTGGATAAAAGGTTCGGAAGAAAACAAACCCCTTCAGGTCGTTGAAAAGCCGCAAATCTCTCCGGAATTAATAAAGGTTTCAAAAGAAAATCCTAAACAGGTGATTGTTAAGTCACGCGATGAATTAATAAAGCTAAATGTTTCGTGGATAAATCAGCTTGGTGAACCAACCGCCACGTTGCGTGAAAAGATGACGTTGTTCTGGCATGATCATTTTGCCTGCCGTGTGCGGTCAGCCTGGCTAGCGCAACAACAAAACAACACCCTTCGGTACCACGCATTGGGAAACTTCAGGGATCTCTTGTTTGCCGTCTCAAAAGATCCGGGCATGCTGCAATTCCTGAATAATCAACAAAACAAAAAAGACAGCCCGAACGAGAATTTTGCCCGCGAGGTGCTCGAGTTATTTACGCTTGGAAGAGGACATTACACGGAAGAAGATATAAAAAACAGTGCCCGAGCATTTACCGGATGGGCGTTTAATCCTCTTTCCGGAGTGTTCGTGTTCCGGGAAAAGATTCATGACTACGGAATAAAGACATTTAAGGGGAAAACCGGAAAATTCTCTGGCGAAGACATTCTCAACATCATTCTTGATGACAAGCATACTGCCCGATTTATCACTGAAAAAGTTTGGCGTTATTTTGTCAGCGATGAAGTAATAGATAAAGACGTCATCACAACGCTCACCGATAATTTTTTTCAATCCGGCTATCAGCTTGATGGCTTGCTCGGTGACATATTTTCTTCCAGTTGGTTTTACGATCCCCTTTATGTCGGTAGTCGTATCAAGTCTCCTGTTGAATTGCTGGTTGGCATCACTGCGCAAACCGGAGGCCAATTTCAGCATGCACAAGCACCTGTTTTTATTCAGCGTGCCTTGAGCCAGGTTTTACTTTTTCCACCCAATGTAGGCGGCTGGCCCTCCGGCACCGGTTGGATTGACAGTTCCAGTCTGATGTTCAGGATGTCGCTTCCATCTGTATTGTTGAAAAATGCCGAAACCGACATCGAAGCAAAGGATGACGGAGACATCAACAACGAAACGAATGCCGCGGGCTCAAAAAGACTCGGACTCACCGTAGACTGGAAAAGACTAGCCAGCTTTTTTACGAGACATACTACAGAAGAAACCCTGCAAGCGATCGAGGATTACCTGCTGGCAAAGTCAACAACATCAGCCAACAGGAATATCATTCGCCGTCAGACAGGCAAGAGTCTGAATGATCCTGAATTAATTCAGAGAGCTTTTATTGGTTATATGTCCTTACCCGAATATCAACTCTGCTGACCGTATGAAAACATCGAGAAGAAAATTCATCAAACAGACTCTACTGGGAACATCGGGGACCCTGTTGGTTCCCAATTTTTTAAAAGCACTCGAGGTTGAAACTTCTTCCCTGCCGACTACTGCGGAAAGAATACTTGTTGTTATTCAATTATCCGGTGGCAATGACGGGCTCAATACGATAATCCCCTACCGCAATGACTTGTACTATCAGGCCAGGCCCCACTTGGCGATCCGGCCGGATAAGGTATTGAAAACTTCCGGCGAGCTGGGCTTTCATTCGGCACTGTCGAGCCTCAGGGAACTCTTTGATCAGGGCTCCATGGCAATTCTAAACAATGTGGGCTACCCAAATCCGGATCGGTCACATTTCCGGTCCATGGATATCTGGCATTCGGCGAGCGACGCGAATACGTACACCAATACCGGATGGATCGGGAGGTACCTCGATTCAAGTTGCTCTTCCTGCCACCCGGCACACCACGCCATTGAAGTGGATGATACCCTCAGCATGGCGTTAAAGGGAAATTCCACAAAAGGTATGGCCCTGAAAAACCCAAAAAAACTTTACCAAGCCACTCACAATAACTTCTTTGATACCCTTTCCCGTCAGCGTGAATCCCATGCTCGGGCAGAGCCAACCTTGAATTACCTCTACAAGACTATGGCTGAAACGGTTTCGTCTGCTGAGTTCATTTATGCGAAATCGCAAGTAAAACAAAGCACGGTCGAGTACCCGCAAAACGAGTTCAGCAGAAGGCTAAAAACAGTTGCCGAACTCATTCATGCCAACATAAATACCCGTGTTTACTATTTGTCACTTTCGGGTTTTGACACACACGCAAACCAGGAAATCCAACACCAGCGTTTGCTCAGCATGTATGCAGACGGTGTACGTGCTTTTGTAAAAGATATCGGAGACACACGTATGAAAGATGTTGTCATCATGACCTTTTCAGAATTCGGACGACGTGTTGCGGAGAATGCCAGCGGAGGAACTGATCACGGAACAGCAAATAACGTATTTATTATTTCGAAGGCTTTGAAGAAAAAAGGCTTCCTTAATGACACACCAGACCTCTCCAGCCTTGATCAAGGTGATCTCATTCATCAACTTGATTTTAGGAGTATTTACGCTACGCTACTTAACATCTGGCTTGAGGTTCCTCCAGAAAAAATTCTGAATGGCTCCTTTCCTGTGTTAGACTTTATCTGATATATTCGTGCGACCAAACCTAAACCACTTTCTCCCCCCAATGAATTCCGAAGAAAAAAACAAATCCGCTCTCATAAAGCGCGAAATGGAAATCAAGCGTCTGATCCGACAAATGGAACTTGACAAACTTCAAAACAGTACGGTGTTCAAAAACCTGGAACGTGAACTCAATGTAATTAAGCACGAGCTTTTGATGGATGAGGGTTCCAACCCCCAAAATTAATCCTCCGCTTTACCTTCCCTTGATTAACTTTGATGGATTAACCCATTAAAGTATGCGTGTTGTTCTCGAAATTCCGCACAAAGAATGCAAGATTACGGTCTTCGCCTGGAATAATCGCTACCTGATTAAACTGGAACAAGGACTTCTGGAGCAGACGTTCAAAATAAATGAGTACGACCTATCCGGTGAATCAGAATTATTCAAAATAATAGACGAGCCCTTTATTCAAGAAGCCATTAAACGATTTGAAGATATGAATTCAAGTCTCCGCCAGACCCTTGGGCGGCCGTAAAAATACATGCTGTAGCAGAGCTGAAATTGTTTTATTTTGCATCCTCCATGGAAGTAGCTGAGAAGAAAAACAAGAATAAACCATATAAGCCAATTCTGGACGGCATACCTGATTGGCCGGTGTACCAGCTGAGCAAAAACCGAAAGGAATTTATTGAGGAAGTTGCGCTTAAGGCCTTTACTGAAATCAAAAAGAACCGTCCGATGACAAAACAGCTCATCGATGAGCTGGAGGCTACAGTTTACAGGGAGCAACAACGCATGAAACGCAATCGCTGGCGTGTTGATCCTGTTGATGAACCCCGGTTCTGGGGAAGCATTAAAGAGGAACTTGTTGCGATGTCGGGAAAGGAAGAAGAACTCCAGGTCAAGGCGGATGATCTATTATTGCGGATTGTATCGAGATATTCAAATGAAATAGCCGGAAATTTTAAAGCCAATTCGTATCGGCTGACACGCGAAATTGTTAAATTCTGGTTTGCCCGCCTGTTAAACGGTGCGCGGGTAAAAAAATTCGGAGCGTTCTTCAGGAACCGGTATACACTACGCGATAAAATTCAAATAGTCGGAAAAGTCAAACAACTGCGCACGCTGGCAAAAGAAGGTACTGTTGTGATGGTTCCTACGCACTCCAGCAACCTGGATTCTATTCTCATCGGATGGATAATTCATTCGCTGGGGTTGCCAGCCTTTATCTACGGCGCCGGGCTGAACCTCTTTAATATAAAAATATTCGCCTACTTCATGAACAGCCTCGGGGCATTCAAAGTCGACCGAAGAAAGAAGAATATTCCGTACCTGGAGACGCTGAAGTTTTATTCGATGCTGGCCGTTCAAAAAGGAGCCCACAGTATTTTTTTTCCGGGCGGAACGCGGTCGCGATCGGGGATGATTGAAAACCACCTGAAACTGGGGCTTCTAAATTCCACCATCGAGGCACAACGGAATCTCTATATGGACACACCACCGGGTGAAGAGGTGAGAAAAATATTTATTGTCCCCGTTACCCTTAATTACCATTTTGTCCTGGAAGCTCCTGATTTGATCGACGACTATCTATCGTCTAAAGGGCAGGACCGGTATTTACCTGAGCAGGACAAATACGGCAGCTGGCAGCTTATTCAGTTTTTGTTCAAGTTCTTCACGAAAGGATCGAATATATCAGTATCCATTGGCAATGGCCTTGATGTAGTAGGAAACTATGTAGATGATCATGGAAACAGTCTTGATACCCAGGGGAGAATTATTGACACCCGTGACTATTTCATTTCAAACGGAGATATCACGATCGACAAGCAGCGCGAAGATGAATATACCCGGATACTCAGTCAAAAGATAGTATCTGAGTATCATCGGATCAACCGGATTTTTGCCAGTCATATGGTAGCGTTCGTTGCTTTCGAAATGTGGCAGAAAAAACACCCTAAGCTCGATCTGTTCGGATTGCTTCGATTGCCTGAAGAAGATCAGGTACTTGAGTACGAAGAGTTTAGACAAACCTGCAAGCGGGTTCGCAAACAGATCTATGCGCTTAAGGAGCAAGGTAAAGTGTACCATGCTACCCACCTGAAGGGAAATATTGATCTGGTAATCCGCCACGGCCTAGACAATGTTGGCATTTTTCATCTAAAAAGGCCGCTTCTAATGAACAAGGAAGGTAATATTATCACTAAAGATTTCAACACACTCTTTTTCTATCATAACAGGCTCGTTGGGTATGACCTTGAAAAGTGTATCTGATGGTGACAAACCCGTTGGGGTAATTGGTGCGGGTAACTTTGGGACTGTTGTGGCCAACCTGCTTGCCCGCCAAAAAAAAGTTCTGCTGTATGCCCGTGATGAGCAAGTCGTTCAACGTATTCTGGAAACCCGTGAAAACAGGGGGCATCCGATACATGACAATATTATTCCAACCAATGATCTTTCGTCTCTGGCGCAGCAGTGCGATGTAATCTTCCCCATCGTTCCCTCCACCCATTTCCGGCTGATGATGAAACAGCTGTCACCTCATATTCATCCCTATCACATCCTCATTCACGGTACGAAAGGTTTTGATGTAAAGCTTCCTGCTGGCCAGACCATTGATATGGCACCAACATTGGATCGAAGTATGGTCAAGACTATCAGCGAGGTGATCCAGGAGGAAAGCGTTGCTGTACGCGTAGGATGCCTCGCTGGTCCCAACCTGAGCAAGGAACTTGCTGCAGGTCATCCGGCCGCCACGGTTATTGCAAGTCATTTCAATGAAGTAGTTAACATTGGAAAGCGATTGCTGCGACACGAACATTTTCAGGTGTATGGAAACAATGATATTGTTGGTGTTGAACTCGCAGGCGTCTTAAAGAATATTATTGCTATTGCAGCCGGCGCCCTGAGCGGTATGGGATACGGAGAAAATGCCAAAGGCCTTCTGGTAAGCCGGGGGATCGTCGAGATGATCTACCTGGGTCGTGCACTGGGTGGTAATACGAAAGCATTTTTAGGAGTGGCAGGGATAGGTGATCTGGTGACTACCTGCAACAGTTCACTGAGTAGAAACTTTACCATCGGTTACCGGCTTGCACAAGGAGAAACCCTGCACGAAATAGTAGCCAGCACAGACGAAGTTGCTGAAGGTATTAATACGGTAAAAATTGCCAAAAAATGTGCGGACCATTACAAGGTACGTGCCCCGATAACCAGCACCATCTATCAGGTATTGTTTGAAAATATGACTGTTAAACAAGCCTTGGAATACCTGATGAGGTATCCGTTGAATGTTGACATAGACTTCCTGGATAAATAATTATTACAGAAGAATTTCACGGATATTTTCCCGCATCCTAACGGCCATATCATCCAGAGGAAGATCGGTGACATCACGTCCAAATGGGTCCTCAATTTCCTCCGCAATCAATTCAACACTGAGTAGAAAAAAAGAAACCAGCAGTACAACCGGAATGGTTAAGTAGCCTGACTGGGTCACAAACCCAAACGGTAAGGTAACAATGTAGATGGCAATAAATTTTTTGATGTACATCATGTACGAATACGGAATCGGAGTGTTCTTAATTCGTTCGCACGCACCGAGAATATCTATAAAGTCCTTTAGCTCTTTATCAATATTTATAAGTTGGTCGCCCGAAATCATTTTATTGTCGTAAAGTGCGTTGACCCTCCGGTACATCAAGGCAGCAATACGGTTTGGTTTGTGCTTATACTTTTTCAGGTCATTGAGAAAATTATCATCCGGGGGGTCGAGTTCGGCAAATTGAACGCCGGTTCGCAAGCTCTCCTTCATGGCAAAAACAAAGTTTGGAATCATCTTGCCAAACCACTCCCGTTCTTCATGATTTTCCTTCCTGATGCAGGCGTTAAGCTTCATCGAAAAATTTCGGGTGCTGTTTACCAATCCGCCCCACAACTTCCTTCCCTCCCACCATCTGTCGTAGGCGGTATTTGTACGAAATACCAGGAAAAGACCCAGAACAATTCCCAGCAAGGAGTGCATGGCCATAGTAGGCTGAAAATCAGCCTCATGTAACTCGAAATAGTCGATGAAAAAGTAACACAGCAGCGAAGTGTAGATCAGCATAAATGCCAATGCAGGCCAGAGTGTCATCATCACCCGTCGGCTATAGGAATGAAATATCAGCGAAAACCACTGTCTGGGATTGTACATGACCTCAAATTTGATGCAATAAGTCGAATCAAAAAAATTATTCCATGATGAAACTTGGAGCGGACTGTTTCCGTAAGTAGTATTGTATTGATATCATTTTAATATCACCCATATGAATAACGAAAAAAATAACACGCCCGTGTCCGGCTACCTGATGTTCACGGTAATCTTAGCACTTCTTCTTGTAGGAATCGGTGGATTTGTAATTGTCCGCATGCCATTTTTTATAGTTCTGATTATCACCGCACTCGCGTTAATGCCCGGTTTCTTTTTTGTAAACCCTAATAGTTCGGTGGTACTGGTATTGTTTGGCGATTACAAAGGCACTGTAAAAAACAATGGTTTCTTTTGGGTGAATCCGTTATTCGCCAAAAAGCCCATTTCCCTTCGCGCCAGGAATTTTGACAGTGAAAAAATTAAAGTGAATGATAAGGTGGGGAACCCCATACAGATTGGCGTAATCCTGGTGTGGCAGGTGCGCGATACGTTTAAGGCTTCCTTTGAGGTTGATAATTATGAAAACTTTGTTCGCATTCAAAGTGATTCTGCCGTACGTCGACTGGCGGGATTATATCCATATGATAACTTTGACACAGACGGAGAGCTAACGCTTCGCTCGGGGCATGATGAAGTAAACAAGGCACTTGAAGAAAACCTTAAAAACCGGTTGGACATTGCAGGCATTCATGTCATTGAAGCAAGAATAGGATACCTGGCGTATGCTCCGGAAATTGCAAGTGCCATGTTACGGAGGCAACAGGCAACGGCGGTTGTGGCTGCCCGGTTCAAGATCGTTGAGGGAGCCGTGAGCATGGTACAAATGGCACTTGACCAGCTCTCGCAGCAACAAATCATTGACCTCGATGAAGAACGAAGGGCTTCTATGGTTAGCAATCTGATGGTTGTACTTTGCGCTGACAAAGATGTCAACCCTGTTATCAATACAGGCACCTTAAATCACTAAGGTACCTGAGCCCTAGTTCGAATGAGAAGAGATATTACCTGCACGAATTTCTAATTCATGGCTCAAAAAAAGCCTTTTGTCTTACGGTTAGACCCGGATCTACTAAAAGCAGTCGAAAAATGGGCTGCTGACGAATTTCGTAGCACCAATGGACAATTGGAATGGATCATCAGTAAGGCACTTAAAGATGCCGGACGGACAAAGACAAAAGGAAAATCAGAGCAGTAGTTGATTGTGAAATATTTAATCGCTTATCTTTCTGCCCTGAAACAAAAGTTTATTATGCGAGGCCTTACTATTTTTCAATCTTTTCTGTTTATCACTTTGATCCTAACGTTTTCGGATAGCAACGCACAAGACTTTGTTGTAACCTCTAAAGGCGATACGGTGATAGGCCAGGTAAAGCCTCTGATGCATGGGGTCGATAAGAAAGTTCAACTTGTTGGAAAGGACAAAAAGAAAAAAACGGTTTATGCGATGTTTCAGATAAGATCCTTCAAATACAAAGACGATATCTACCATCCGGTGAAAGGGCCCGAAGGATATGTATTTATGAAACTCGTCAAATCGGGCTACCTCTCTCTGTACAATTTCCAGCTCCCGAACCAGGTTTCCTTCGATGGCGTATTTCTATTGCTCCGGGACGGTCAGGGAATAGAAGTTCCTAACCTGAGCTTTAAAAAGTATATGCGGAATTTTCTTGAAGGTTGTCCAGAAGTTGCCGAAAAAATCAACACCGGTGACCTGGGAAAAAAAGAACTCAACCAGATCATTGATGAATACAACCTTTGCGTCAATAATAAAACCATCGACCACAACAAGGTAATTGCTGAAAAACAAGTTCAGGGAAAGGTTATCACGGCATGGGATGTTCTTGAAGACAAGGTAAAATCCGAAGCTGACTTCGAAGGTAAGTCAACTGCATTGGAGATGATTGCAGACATCAAAGGCAAAATAGCCAGGTCAGAAAAGATCCCGAACTTTCTTCTGGAGGGGCTCAAGAGCACCTTGAACCAGGATATTTTTAAGGCTGAACTCGAGAATGCCCTGAAAGAAACCAATTGAATTTTTTTCTCAAGGCAGATATGAATGCCATCAGCTTGTCTGAATTTTGTGACAACACAAAAATGCAGCAGGCAGCAACTACCAGAGCCAGGAAGAAAAGATAGCCACCATCTTCCTTTACCTCAATACCCAATACCGTAAGGTGCATACCCAGGGCACCAAGCATTAGCCCCAGTGCCAGAACCGCTCCTATCCATGCTGTGAAAGGAACAAGCAGCATTACCGCGGCAATTAATTCCAATACGCCAATACCAATCCTTCCCCACGGCTCCATACCCACAGTTGTAAATATGAATACAGATTCATCTGCGGCCGTGAATTTAAAGTACAACGTCTGAAGCAGGATCAATGCGGCAACGAGCCGAACGGTCCAATAAAGTATCCCCGCAATTTTTTTCATATGGCCAAAGGTGCATGATCCTGAATATTCCGGTTGTCATCTAAGCGACGTATCAACCGATTTGGTTTACTGTCAATCCAATAAACCCCAGGCTTCGTGCAAATCGTAAGAAATCTTCCCCCCGGAAACAGACAATGGCGAAGCAATATTATTCTCATAGATCGCACCGGTGCCTAAGCCCTGCGGAAGCGAAACGGAGTAATTCGCGGTAAACTGACAAATTGCATTAAGCCCGATGGAAGATTCCAGCGCCGAAGTTATCCACCAATTAACCTTCAATTGCTCAGCCAGGAGAATCCATTCGCGGCATCCTGTCAGTCCTCCGTGCAACATCGGTTTCAGTACAATAAAACCGGGTTTTAGACGATTAAGCAAGGCCAGTTTATTTTCACGGGTTAGTTTTCCAATTAACTCTTCGTCCAATGCTATAGGAATCGGAGAATGCTGACAAAGCCGTTCCATCTCCGCCAGGCCCGGCGCAACAGGCTGCTCAATAGAATGAATATCAAATCCCGACAGCACGTTGAGCTTCCTCATAGCGTCATCGGAGCTAAATGCACCATTGGCATCCAGCCTGATCTGAATAGTATCCTTCCCATACTCTCTCCGGATGTATGCCAACAATTCACATTCTCTGTCAAAATCCAGCCCTCCGATTTTTAGCTTTATACAGTGGAATCCGCTGCTGATCTTTTCGCCTATCTGCCTACGCATAAAATCCAAATCGCCCATCCACACCAAACCGTTAATCGGTATTGGAATCCCCCGGATAAAACTGTTGTTATAGATTATCCTTTTGCCACCGTTAATAAGATCGAGCAACGCGGTCTCTATCCCAAATGTGATGGCTGGAAATTGTGGGGGCACGATTTCAGCAAGGCCTTCATTCAAAAAATCATCGGGTTCCCTCAGCTCGGGAATCCTCGCGATTACCTTCGCCAATTGATTTTCAAAGTCAGGTGTTGCATCCATACTCAACCCCGGAAGAGGTCCGCATTCTCCGACACCGATCACTTCGCCATTGCTGTCTGACCAGATTTTTATAAACCAGGAGGTTTTATCGTCCATCCTGCCACGTGACGTCCGTGCCTCGAAACCAAACCTGAAAGTTTTCTTAAAAAATGACGCCTGTAAACCCATATGGAAAAGTCTTCGGCGAAATTAGGGTTTTAGAATTAACTTTGGATAGTATTACCATGAGCAGCAACCTGAACGAATATACTTACTCTCTACCGACGGACAGAATTGCAGCGTACCCCCTGAGCGAGCGCGACCAATCAAAGCTTCTGGTTTACGATTCAGATTCGCGAAATATTAAACACGAACAATTCGCCTCTATTGCTGACCACTTGCCGGAAGGCAGTTTGCTCGTTTTTAATGATACGAAGGTGATTCCCGCCCGACTTCATTTTCAAAAAGACAGTGGTGCTGAAATTGAAATCTTTCTGTTGCACCCAATTTTACCTTCTCCCCTTGTGGCAATGGCCATGCAGGCCGAAAAACTCTGCACCTGGAAATGTGCTATTGGAAATTTAAAACGATGGAAGGAAGGCACTCCCCTTACGTCGGAAATACATGGCATTACTATCCAGGCCATCCTGCAAAACAGGGAAGAAGGGCACGTTGAATTTTCCTGGAATACATCGCACAGTTTCGCGGAAATTGTGAATCACTTTGGTGAAACTCCCTTACCCCCTTACCTGAAGCGAAAAGCGGTACAAGCAGACCGTGACCGCTATCAAACCATTTATTCCCACTACGAAGGAGCCGTTGCTGCACCAACGGCCGGGTTACATTTCACCGAAAAGGTATTCGCATCGTTGAAAACAAAGAATATTCAAACCGATTTTGTAACGCTTCATGTAAGCGCAGGGACCTTTCAGCCCATTAAAGTTGAAAACGTACGTGACCATGTCATGCACAACGAGCAGGTGGTGGTGAGTCGCAGGAATATTGAAAACATCTTACAAAGTGATTTTGTTATTGCCGTCGGGACAACTTCGCTTCGCACACTGGAAAGTTTGTATTGGTATGGTGTCAAACTTCTACACGATCCTTTGTCAGCCTTTCGCATCACGCAGCATGACGCATACGAACCACAAATGAATTTTCCATCCGGCAAGGACGCCTTACGCGCCATCATCAGCGTTATGGACAAGCAAAATAAAACCACTCTTGAGGGAGAAACGTCTCTGTACATTTTACCAGGCTATACGTTTCGGATTTGTAAAGCACTCATCACCAATTTCCACCAGCCGGGATCGACCCTGCTACTATTGGTTTCTGCCCTCATCGGTGACGATTGGAAAAAAGTATATGCAGAAGCCCTCGAAAATCAGTATCGTTTTTTGAGCTATGGTGACAGCTCACTTTTGATAGCAAGTTCAGTTAACAATTAATTGAAACATGTTGGAGGGCTGTGCCGGACATTGTTTTGACGGATCCTTCGCGAGGTATTATGGCTGAGGCATTCTCAGAATATGAGGAGAGAGGAGAAGCTCATTCGTATTGGCCTTTGAGCTCTGGATTCAGTACGACTTTTTTGTTGTGGGCCTCTCTCTATTCCATTCCGTATTCCCTATTCCTCAATTCCTCCATATCCTATCCCTATACCTCAATAACCCTTCAACGCAAAGGCCAATCCTTATACATCTACCACCGGTTCCTTACTGCTTACTGCTGTTTATTTAGCAGCCTCTAAATTTGTCAAATCAACGATCCGTACTTCAACGCGCCGACCTTCCTCCTTTGAAGCCGATTCATCTTTCGTCGCGCCATAACCTTTTGCCACAATCCGCCTTCTGACGATTCCCTTGTGGTTAATGTAATCCAGCACTGAAATTGCCCGCTTGTTTGACAATTCACGGTTTAATTCTTCCGAACCTTCTGCCGAAGCAAAACCTGAAATCTCCACGCCCAGATCGGGGTGTTTCTTCAACTCAGCAAGCAGGGCATCAAGCTGGGCGTTATATTGTCCCTTTAAATCGCTCTTTCCTGCATCGAAATATATGTTGGCGTTTTTAGTGAGCAGCGTCTTATCGAACGATCCGGCTGTTTTTGCGGTCTGACCTTTCTGCTTCATCACTTCTTCATGAACAACAAAAGTAGGCAGCGAGAATATAGTCTTCCCATCAACATCCTTCTGTTCAAATTTACTTTCATCGCTCTCGTCATAATAATACGTACGGGTTGCAACATCGATACGTGAATTCTCCTTTTCATTGAAGTTCACTTGTTCAATGGGGTCTTTCATCTGAATCAGGTCGCTCAGGTAATTGATACCTTCCTTGTCCTGAGAAGCCATCAGGTCCAACATCATATCATAAACATCCAATTCACCGCCCTGTACCAATTTGGCCTCGTGTGTTTTTCGCAGGTCCGCTTTTACATCCTGATCGGTATCATAGAATGCATTTTTTACCTGCACTTCCTGACCCACCACAACATCAAATTGTTTAATGGTACGAAGACTGACCAACTGATACAATTCATAAAAGTAGGTCTGATTGGGTACGTTAATGTTGAGTGTATAGGGTAAAAATCCCTCCGATTCAATGACGATATCATAATTTTTGGATGGAGGAAGTATAATCAGGTAGTTGCCTGTTTCCGGATCCGGATCATAAACAAAATCGAGCTTCTTATCCGTTGCATTGTCGATTAAATAAATCTTAGTAGGCAAAGGTTTTCCCGTTTCAGCATTTACAATTTTCCCCTTGATCATTGTCAGCGGAATGTTTGAAGACTCTTTTGGCAAGTCTATAAAATAGATGTCCTGTCCGCCCATTCCACCTTTTCGATCGGATGAGAAATAGGCACGGGTCCCATCAGCAATCAGGGTGAAGTAGTTATCGTTTACCGTTGTATTAACCGGATATCCCATATTCTCCGGAGAGGTCCATTTATTCTCATTAAGCCGGGTGACAAAAATATCACGGCCACCCATCGAATTATGACCATCGGAAGTAAAAAACAAAGTCTTCTGATCCGGATGAATAAAGGGAGCATCCTCATTCGCTTTTGTATTTACCTCGGCTCCCAAATTTACCGGTTGACTCCATGTACCGTTGGCGAGCATATTTGTTTTATAAATGTCAATTCCTCCCTGGCCACCAAGGCGATCGCTGGCAAAGTATATTGTTTTTCCATCAGGGGTAATACTTGCCGTAGATTCGAGGAATTTTGGCGTATTGATAGAAGGGGTGATCAGGCTGGGTTTCGACCACGTCTCTCCGGCTTTGGTGATCTGAAACAAACTGCCAGGATCTGTCGCACCTCCCATGAAGATGAGCATCTTTTGTCCATCAGCAGAAATGCCCGCAGTTCCTACGTTATAATCGTGTGCAATCGACAATACTTTTGGTTCTGACCATCCCCCTGAATTATTGTAACTGATGTAAATCTCCTCAATAAACTTATCACCCGTTCTCGTCTTACCTGTATTTGGTCTGAGGGCAGTAAATGCCATAACACTTTCATCCGCCGAGACCACCGGGTTATACTCCGTGTATTTTGTATTGATGATTGAATTGAAGCGTGTAACCGTAAAGTTTCGGGGAACAGACATGAAGGCTAGTGCATTATGACAGGTTTGAATTGCCTCATCGGCCTGGGCCATAATCTTTTTGTCTGCCTTGCTGCTCACCGACTTAAACTTGTTAAAATTCTCGAGTGCCTTCTGGATGTTTTCATCCTTCAGGTAGATCATACCAAGATCATAATAAAGGCCATTGGGCATACCCGTTCCGTTTTTCAAAGCATACTCGAAATAGGGAATAGACTTGATCTGCTCATCAGTCTCCGGAGACTTTTGGTAACATACGGCCGTCTTGTAATGTACCATCGGATTTTTTTCACCCGCCTGAATTGCCGCCAGAAATTTAGGCAACGCAGCATCGTAACTCCTGACTCCAAAGTAGCGTTCAGCTTCGGCAAGCGATTTAGTGTCCTGCGCGTGGAGGGTTATTGCATAAAAAAAGAATAACAGGCAAAGAATTTTAGCTTCTCGATACATATCCAATACATATTTGACTCAAAACTAAGAGATTAACTACGATACGAATGTAGCTTTTCGCCGGGAATCTTACAGAGGAACGTTGTTTCCAAATATTAGCATCGAAGTAAAAAAAGCGAAAGAGAATCACGAGACACTAACATTCTTTTCAGCCCATAAAGGCCTATTTTAGGAATTTTGGAGGAATATAATCAAATTTAGGGCAATGGGAGTTCTTGTATGAATGCACATTTATTGCGATTTCTTACTCCATCGATCCAAGAAAAAGTGGACATAGGTCTGTTTTTGATATTACATCCCCTGATTCCTTTGGGCAGATTATTCAATAAAAGACACACCTGCCTGCCTGAACTTTTTACAACCTTAACAACCAACCATGTCCTTTGAAATAGATGTGTTAATCGTTTTTGCGGACCGTGATAATGAAGTCAGTAGTAACGAACAAATCGGGTGGGTCAGTCAGTTCAAAAAATTCCTGGAGTTAATGCTGGAGCAGGTATTGGGAGAGAAGCCGAATATCGTGTTAAAGGGCGAGTACGATATTATGACATCGCCAAAGCTGGACAATGCCGGAGCGCTTATAACCATTTTGTCAAAGGATTTTGCGCAATCCAGCCGGTGTATGGATCATGTTGAATCCTTTTGCCGAAACGTTGGTTCTTCTGCTCAAAAGTTCAATCGCGTTTTCAAGGTATTAAAAGAGCCATTATCCTTGCAGCAGCAACCGCCACAATTACTGGAGCTATTCGGCTATGAAATGTACCAGCTTGATCCTGATTCCGGAGAAGTAATTGAATACAGGGACTACTTCAGTCCCGAAGCTGAACGACAGTATTGGATGCAGATAGCTGATTTGTGTTATGATCTTTATGATACCCGGCAGTGGCTGAAGGAAGGCCATGTATCCACCGAATTAAAATTCCAAAAAGGCAAGACCATTTATCTGGCGGAAACCAGTCACGACCTTTCCGTTCAGCGAAATATTATCACACGTGAGTTAAGGCGACTAGGCTACGACGTATTGCCAGCCCAAACGCTTCCCGGAAAGCTGGAAGATTTAGAACGAATCGTTCAACGGGATCTTGCTTTGTCCAGCATGGCAATTCATCTTATTGGAAACACCTACGGTGACATTCCCGAAGGAGGAGACCGATCAATTCAGGAAATTCAAAATAAGCTCGCTGCAGAAAAAATTGTGCACAAGGATACCGGCGCTGAGTTTTCACGGCTTATCTGGATTTCCCCTGACCTCAACAGCGCAAATGAGCGCCAGAAGCGATTCATTGAAACCCTGAAGCGCGATGTCGAAAGCCAGGAGGGCACCGAAATTCTTCAAACCCTACTGGAAGACTTTAAGAATATTGTTCGGGAAGAGCTTGAAGACGCCAGCGAGAAAAAAGAATTCGATGAAGGCGGCGCCAGCGCGATCTACCTGATATACGATAACACAGACCAAGCTGAAGTCAAGCCCCTTATCGATCTGATTGAATCATCCGGCTTCAGGATACTGGTTCCTGCCTTTGCAGGCGAGCCCCTGGAACTTCGCCAAAAACATATTGAAAATTTGCGAAACCTTGATTCAGCCATCATATACAAAGGCAGTACAAATGAGCAATGGGTTCGAATGAAAGTGCTCGATTTATTGAAAGCGCCGGGATTCGGAAGAAAAAAACCGATCATTGGCAAGGCAATCATTTCCGGCCAGGGCGTAATACCCAACCCAGAGGTATTTCAGGGCCAAAATCTACGGCTAATTTCGGGCGATCCGCAACAAAGGGTTGAATCCCTTCGATCTTTCTTGCAGGAATGCAAACCCTGAAACGTAAGAAGTTTGGGCGGCTAAACCCGGACCGACAACTCCGCCAAATCCCACTGAACTAAAATGAATAGGCCAAAATGAACCCAAATGCACTGGAAATTTGTAATCATTTCTATGGCGAAAATTGACCAGAAAGTCAAACTTTTATAATTTCTTACCTCTTTGGAGTATACTGTTACTTATTCTATTTTTAACCGCTAAATAACCCCTTACCCCTTACATGGAAATCTTCCTGCACGCTGAGGCATGGCTCGCTTTACTAACCCTTACGTTTTTTGAAGTTGTCCTTGGTATTGACAATATCATTTTCATTTCGATAGTCTCCAATCGTTTACCCGTTGAAATAAGAGCAAAGACGCGCAATATGGGACTACTTCTTGCCATGGTAGTTCGTATCCTCTTGCTGCTGACAATCACCTGGGTGATGAAATTTAAGGAAGCATTATTTACTGTGCCTGCCAACTTTATCTTTCAGGAGGAATTACCGATCAGCGGACGTGATCTTATTCTGATTTTTGGTGGATTGTTCTTGATTGCAAAAAGTACCCGGGAAATCAACCATGAGATGGAAGGCGAAGATGATGAAGAAGACGGCGCCGGAACAGGAAAGTCAAATGTCGCCGGCATTATCGTTCAGATTATTTTGCTGGATTTGATTTTTTCATTTGATTCTATCCTGACCGCCGTAGGGTTAACAGAACACGTTATCATTATGATCATTGCTGTTATCCTCTCAATTGGAATCATGATTATTTTTTCGGGCTCAATCAGCAATTTTATTCATAAGCACCCATCTATGGAAGTTCTCGCACTTGGCTTCCTTATCCTTATTGGCTTCATGCTCTTTCTGGAGGGGCTACACAAAGACGTCCCAAAAGGGTATATATACTTTGCTATCGTCTTTTCAATGATTATCGAAATGGTAAACATTCGCGTAAGAAATCGCCGAAAGAAAGCTAAAGCTGAATTCCATGGGTAATGATGACTTACAGCGTTACCCGATAGGGAAATTCGCACCGAAGGATTCCTATTCCATGGAAGAGGTACAAAACGCGATTGCACAAATCGAAAGACTTCCGTCGGAAGTAGAGAAAATCGCACATTCTTTAACTATAAAACAACTCGATACGCCATATCGGGAAGGCGGCTGGACTGCCCGGCAGGTTATTCACCACGTAGCTGACAGTCATATCAATGCCTACGTCAGAACGAAGTGGATACTTACTGAACCGACGCCTCTGATTAAAGCATACAATGAAAAGGCCTGGGCCGAGACTCCGGAGGCAAGGCTTGATCCCGGAGTTTCTATTGATCTGCTAAAGGCCTTACACGCAAAATGGGTGTCACTGCTAAAGCGTATTGAACCGGCAGACTTCACAAAGGAACTCATTCACCCGGAAACCAAAAGGCATTTGCGTCTGGACCGGTTAATTGCTATGTATTCCTGGCATGGCGACCACCACCTTGCCCATCTGAAAGTAGTGGCCAATAAGTCATAACGTTGTTACGGTACCTTGACTTCAGCGTATAAACGTCCGCCCATCCTCTTTACTGCACACCTTGAAACGATTTATCCCGCTCTGGTAAGGCGTGTCTCGACCTTGCCCTATAAGCGGGAAAGGATAGAAACCCCTGACCATGATTTCCTCGATCTGGACTGGATGCAGCAGGGTTCAAATAAATTAGTAATCATTTCACACGGGCTTGAAGGTAATTCAAGTCGTGCCTACATGAGGGGTATGGCGTCGGCGTTATACGCGCACGGCTTTGATGTGCTTACCTGGAATTTCCGTGGCTGCAGCGGTGAAATGAACAGGCAACTTCGCTTTTACCACAGCGGCGCCACTGACGACCTGGATGTAATTGTAAAACATGCTATTCTGAAATCTTACAATATCGTATCCCTCGTGGGCTTCAGTCTCGGGGGAAATCTTACTCTGAAGTATCTGGGGGAACGACGTCCTTACCCGGAAATCAAAAAGGCATGTGTTTTTTCAGTACCCGTTGATCTCCATTCCAGTTGCCTGAAGATATCCAAACCTTCCAATTGGATGTATTCCAATCGATTCTTGAAAAGTTTGAAAGGCAAAGTGATGCAAAAAGCACAAATGATGGAGGGGCTCGATGTAACCCATATAGAAAAAATCAAGACACTAATAGAATTCGATGATCGTTACACCGCACCGCTTCATGGATATCGGGATGCCATTGATTACTATACACAATGCAGCTCCGTTCATTTCCTGAATGGCATACGGATTCCAACGCTGCTTGTTAATGCACGGAACGATCCATTTCTCAGTGAAGCGTGCTTCCCTGAGAAACAACTGAAAAATAATCCATATGTAACATTGGAGACTCCTGAATATGGTGGTCATGTTGGATTTACTCAGTTCCATAAAAATGGATTATATTGGTCTGAAGAGCAGGCAGTGTCTTTTTTACTGGCATCGTCAGGTTTATGATGTCATACCTTTGAGCCCCGATAAATTAAACAAGCATGATTGACCGATACAGCATTACAGCCTCTGCCGAAAAGATTTCTGAAAGGTTTCATGCTGAAGTTCTCTCGTCCTATACACCAAACTTTAATGCGGCACCTACACACCTTCTACCTGTCATCACCCATTCAACCCCTCAGGGAGTTTCCACATTTTACTGGGGTACTTCTCCGGAATGGTCGAAAAACAAAACCCTGGCTGAAAAGATAGTCAATACCAGAGCCGAATCTATTGTGGAAAAGCCAACTCTGAAGAAGGCGATGATGAAGACCCGGTGTATAGTACCTGCCGATGGGTTTTATGCGTGGAAAAAAGTGGGTAAGAAGACGGCTATTCCTTATCGTTTTGTAAGTATTGATCAGGAGCTGTTTTCCTTTGCGGGGATGTGGGAAGAGTTTGAGGACAGCGAAGGGAACGAGTTACATACGTTCTCCATCATCACTACTGCAGCCAATGAAATAGTAGCCACTGTACAGGAACAAATGCCGGTGATGCTCACACATGCGGCTGAAAAGATCTGGATGGAAAAGGAAAGCAATGAAGCGGAATTGATAAGCGTGTTGGTGCCTTATCCGGCAGAGAAAATGAATTATTATCCCGTGTCGCCGCGTATACATGACAGCCGTGTTAACTTGCCTTCGTTGATCGTCCCGACACCGCCTGCGGACCAATTCGGAAATCTTACGCTGTTTGACTAGCACCGAATTTGTCGAATGCAAACTATGTTCCGACAGATCCTTCGCGCGCATTTACCCCGCACAACCACTGCTCAGGATTATGGTATAAAAAAATAAAAAGGATTCCGAAATCCAGAGTGGTGGAAGTCCAATGGCCACGACGGAACGAAGGTTCTGTCTCAACACAGCTGCTCTTACTTCCCGCAAGTGTTATAACAAGGTCTGTTTCGACTCTGGAATGATATCAGAATCCGTCGTCCTTTTGTTCCTCTTCAGGCTTTTCCTCTTCGCCTTCTGCTTTTTCCTTTTGTTTCTTTTTAGGCTTTTTCTCCTCAGGTGCAGGTGCCGCCTCTACTTCAGCTTGCTCTGCTTTCTGTTTCTTTTTCTTTGAGAAAAGACCTTTCTTTTCCTGAGGTTCCTGCTGATCTGCTGCAGGTGCCGGTGCCTCGGCATTTTCATCTACAAAGTCAAACTCTTCTGCCGGAGGAACTGGAATGGCCGTGGAATCAACTTCCTCTTTATTCTTTTTCTTAAACAGGTTCTTAAAGAATCCACCTTTTTTCTCCTTCTTCTTTTTCTTTCCTTCTGACGCCTTGTCTTCTGACTGGACAATTTGTGCCAACCTCACGTCCGGCAATATCAGGTTCCCCCTCAGATACCACATGTAGTTGTCCTGTTCAACATTAAAGGTCACATTGGAAACTGTATAGCTAGGGGTCTCCATTACATATTTTCCTGAAGTCTCATCGTAGTGAAGGCTGTCGGGAAAATTATACTTCAACAAACGAAGCTCTTTATCCTTTGAAATCATGTACACGCTATCCGCCTCCTGTTGCACCGTATCCTGAGGAACATCAACAATAAACGTGCTGTCAATTACGGAGCGTGCTGCCAGATCAAGTTCAGCGCCGGGAACGACACCATCTTCACCCAACAGGCCCTCTTCCTCCACGCGCATCGAATCCGGTAGTACGACATTAACGGGCTTCATACGGACCGTTTGTAAACTGCGGACTTTCTTCCGGTACGAAACCGGTTCGGCAATCAAATACTTGGTCTTGCTTGCGGTATAAATTTTCGGTGTGGAATCCTCCAGAAAATAGCTGAACTTCTTACGGAGTTCGTCCTTATCATAGATATACGCACTCTGAAAAGCAGGGCAAATCAGGCGCTGTGTACAGGCGCCGAGCAACAGGCTAAGACTTAATAAAACAAAAAATGGCCTTGCCATGAATGGGGTAAATCGTTCAAAAATAGGTATTTAACCCGAAATATCTTTAAAAATAGGGATTTGCTATTAACCGCCAGTCAAATTACATATGTTCCAACGTGGATTTTTGGCTTTTAGTGAGCCCGGATACCACTAATTTGTAGGAATTATCAATCCATTGTACCAGAAGCCGGTCCGGCAACTCGCCGTCCATCGCCACGGTAATCCAGTGTTTTTTGTTCATATGGTACCCCTCCTGCACCGAAGAATACCGTTCCCGGAGTTCAATACCCACTTCCGGATCCACTTTCAGATTAATACTTAAAAAATCGTTCACATCGGCCAGCGCGAACATTTTGCCCATTACCTTGAATACCAACGTATTTTCATCAAAGGGAAACTCTTCCGTGGCACCTTTCCGTGACAAACAAAAATTCCGGAACGACTCGATGTCCACCTTACAACAGGCGTTTGACTATAAGAAAAATTACGCCTAGCAGGAATATTACGATGGATATCTTGTTGACACCATGCATCATCCTGATATTAATATTCGAAGGCCTTGATGGGTCCTTTTTACGAAAAAAATAACCACCTACTTCCCCCAGGGAGAAAAAATCTTTCCACGAACGCTTTTGCCCGGGTCCGGGAACTGTCTCGTTGAACTTGCCGGGGCGCTTATCTTCTTGCATACGTATTTATTTATGGTTCATGTCACCCTTGTCAACCTGCTACTACCATCTCCGGATCAAGCCAGTCGCCATTTTCGCGAATGAGATTAATCAGTTCATCTACGGCATGCTCGGCCGGAACATTCTTACGAACCACTTCCTTTCCTTTATAAAGGGTTATCCTTCCCGGACCTGAGCCAACATATCCATAATCGGCATCCGCCATTTCCCCAGGCCCATTCACGATACATCCCATTATACCAATCTTGATTCCTTTCAGATGGCTGGTTCGGATTCTTATCTTACCGGTGGTCTCCTGTAAATCAAAAAGCGTTCTTCCACAAGAGGGGCAGGAGATATATTCAGTTTTGGATATCCGCGTGCGTGTTGCCTGCAAAATATTGAAGGCTGTCTCGTTGATCCGCTTATCCGGGCCACAATTTTCAGCCGCAATAAAAACGCCATCACCCAGGCCATCCACCAGCAATCCACCCATGTCAGTCGCAGAAAACAGTTGGAGCTGCTCCAAGGGCAAGTCCTTATACGCCCTGCCAATGATAACCGGCACATCACAGGCTGCATTCATCAGGACTACAAAAAGCCGTCGTTGCTCAGGCATACCGTGGTTGTTGTAGGTGTCGATAAACAAAACGGATGTCTTGTCGTCCTTCAGTTTCCGAATTAATGGTTCATTTACATCGGGTAGACAGGCGTAAATAAAATTCGCTTTTTCAGACAAGACTGCTCCTTGCAGATACTGTTCGGCACGAATCAATGGATACGCCCGATCCTGAGATTTTTTCGTCAGCCAGGTTTTGTGATTGTAGATCAGACCTACTGTTCCCGGAGTTTCAAATTCAATCGTTTTATCACCCAGGAAGATGTAGTCACAAGCCATATCAGTGATGTTCCACTTGTCGAGGGGTACCGAGTATTGATAACCCAACGCAAAAAGGGATGCGGCTGTTATTTTTTCCTTCATTGAAAAGTCGGCGACCACCCGGGGAACCGGATGTTCACCGCCAATATTTAACACATGTCTTGTCTTTCTCCGGGTATACTCAAACGGTGTGACGGGGTAATGATCAATGGGCGCGATCGCAGCATGTACCATCCGTTTTTCATATCGTTTCGCCAACTGCATGGCTACCGGTACTTCGGCCTCCGGCTCCTCGGTGAGGGAAACCCGAATGGTGTCGCCTAGTCCGTCCTCCAGTAAGGTTCCAATCCCCACAGAAGACTTAATTCTGCCGTCTTCTCCATCACCTGCTTCGGTAACACCCAGATGCAACGGATAAGGTTTAAAGCCTTCTTCATCCAGTTTTAACACCAGTAACCGGTAAGCCTGAACCATCACCTGAGGATTACTGGACTTCATGGACAATACGATATTGAAATAGTTTTCGTCTTCACAAATTCTCAGGAACTCCAAGGCGGATTCGACCATTCCCATTGGACTATCCCCATGGCGACTCATAATCCGGTCCGACAGGGAACCATGGTTCGTGCCGATGCGCATAGCTGTTCCATACTCCTTGCAGATTCTAACCAACGGGATAAACTTTTCGCGTATACGGTCGAGTTCAGCCTGGTAAGATGATTCTGTATATTCTATGGTTTCGAAGCGTTTTTTATCGGCATAGTTGCCCGGATTAATACGAACCTTTTCAACAATCCGGGCTGCCAGTTCAGCGGCATTGGGTGTGAAATGAATGTCGGCGACGAGCGGGGTATTATATCCGCGTCTTCTGAGTTCCTTTTTAATGACCTCCAGGTTTTTTGCCTCCTTCATGCTCGGCGCTGTAATTCTCACATACTCGCAACCCGCATCAATCATACGAATGGATTGTTCTACAGAACCCTTCGTATCCATGGTATCGACAGTTGTCATCGACTGAACACGAATGGGGTTTTCGCCTCCCATGGGAACATCGCCGATCTTAACCTCAATTGTTTTCCTGCGGCTATACTGTGTAAGGCTATTACAGTATTGGCTTAATGACGCAATTTGTGACTTCACGGTAACCAGATTTACAGCAAATTTAACCTGAAAAACCTGATATTGTTTATGCCAGAATTGGCCGGATAGAGATGGTGCCGGATTAAAGTGGCATTTTCGTCAATTTCAAAGGTCTCCGAGCTGTGGACGCAAAATAACTTCTTCCATGACTGTCCGGCCTGAAAGCGAATAAGCGGCATAAATCGTTTCTGCCACATCTTCTGCTTTCATAAATCTTTCGTCCTCTACATCCGTGCCATCCCAGCTTTGCGTCTTGGTAGCGCCCGGCATTACAGATGTTACCCGAATGCCATACTCCTTTACTTCAGCCCGCAAACATTTTGAAAATCCCAGCAGAGCAAACTTGGATATGGCATAGGAACCACCATTGGAATACGCCATAAAACTGGCAATGGAACATAAATTAAAAATATGACCTGACTTTTGTTCTTTCATGGGGGCAATGATACCCCGGGTGGTATAATACGCACTGTACAAATTCGCATTCATCATGCTTTCCAGTGTGTCATCCGGTTCTGTTGTAATGGCTCCGGGAACAAAATAGCCGGCATTATTCACCAGTACATCAACAGGTCTGTTTAGGCCAAGCACAAACTCGCAAAAAGAACGAACCTCCTGCTTATCCGAAAGATCTGCGGATTTTATGAATACACTCGATGCCGGGAAGTCATGTTCCATGTTCGTCTTCAATTTTTCAAGCTCTTCTGTTTTTCGTGAGCAGGTCACAACGTCAAAACCTGACGCGGCAAATTTTTCGAGAACGGCGCGTCCTATTCCTTTGGTACCACCCGTGACGACGATGAGTTTGTTCATGAATACTAAATGTTAGATTTTTGGGTATCTTTCGCAAGGTAGTAATTGCCTTTGTTTAATACATTTTATGATCAAGGAGATAGGTAAGTATTTCATCTTTATCGGGCGTCTGTTTATCAACCGTGAGTCCTTTAAAACTTACTACAAGCTTGTCCTGGAGGAATGCGTTAGTATAGGCATCGGGTCATTGTTTCTTGTGGCACTCGTCTCCACCTTTATGGGCGCCGTGACAACGGTACAAACCGCCTACAACATGGTAAGTGATTTTATTCCGGATTATGTTATCGCACAGGTTGTAAGGGAAATGATTGTTTTGGAGTTAGCTCCAACGATTATCGCTGTTATCTACGCGGGAAAAGTTGGCTCCAGTATGGCCAGTGGCCTGGGGACCATGCGGATAACAGAACAAATCGATGCCCTGGAAGTTATGGGGATCAATTCAACTTCTTACCTGGTATTGCCAAAGATTATCGCCTCTCTCCTGATGTACCCATTGCTGGTGATTATTGCCGGTATCTGCGGAATGTTGGGTGGATATCTTGCGGGTACGTTAACCGGCATCATCACACCAAATGATTATGTCTATGGATTGCGCTCCAGCTACAATGAGTTTACTGTGATCTTTGCGCTTATTAAATCAGTAGTCTTTGCTTTTCTGGTAGCCTCCATTTCTTCCTACAAGGGCTATTACACACACGGTGGTGCACTGGAGGTCGGTATTTCAAGTACCGAAGCTGTAACAACGAGTGTTATTGCCGTTTTGATCGCTGATTATTTGCTGGCCCAACTGTTACTTTCGTCATGATAAAGATTCAAAGCATATCCAAATCATTCGCCGACAAATCTGTACTCACTGACATAAGCGGCGTCTTTGAGAAAGGGAAACCGAACCTCATTATCGGCGCCAGCGGTACGGGAAAAAGTGTTCTGTTGAAATGTATAGTAGGACTAATTCGTCCTGATTTAGGCCAGGTCTTTTATGATGGGCGCGATTTCTATGGCAGCGACACCGATACAAAAATCGAAATCAGGAGGGAAATTGGAATGTTGTTTCAGGGCGGAGCGCTCTTCGATTCAAAAACTGTTGAGCAGAACATCATGTTTCCGTTGGATGTGCTTACAAAAATGCCATTCGCTGAAAAGATTGAGCGCGTTAACTTCTGCCTTAAACGCGTAGGGCTCGAGAATGTAAATAAAAAGATGCCCTCTGAAATCAGTGGTGGCATGAAAAAACGTGTTGGTATTGCCCGGGCCATTGTCAATAACCCAAATTACCTGTTTTGTGATGAGCCCAACTCCGGACTTGATCCTCAAACATCTATCGTTATTGATGAGCTGATCCAGGATATATCGGAAGACCTCGACATTACCACTCTTGTGGTAACTCATGACATGAACTCCGTAATGGGTATCGGTGAACGTATTATGTTCATTTACAAGGGACAAAATCTTTGGGAAGGGACGAAACAGGATATTACCCATTCCGGACTGCAAGAACTCGATGACTTTGTCTTTGCAAATAAAGTAATGAACAGCCTACGCGGCAAATAGGTCGTTAACCAGGGTCCAACGACCCAAAACGCATTTAATGCCCCAATTGAATTATACTTTTACAAACACTGCCGAAGCATTGTGTCCTCCAAATCCAAACGTATTGCTCATCGCAACCTGAACATCCTGCCTGACGGACTTGCCAATAACGATATTTAGTCCGGCCGGAAGCCGCGGGTCTATATGCGCTGTATTAATAGTTGCCGGGATGACACCTTCATGAATTGTCTTGACACAAATAATGGCTTCAATCGCTCCCGCACCGCCCAACAAATGACCAGTGGTTGATTTCGTGGCACTAATTTTTAGTTTGGAGAGGTGCGGTCCAAAAAAAGTTGATACCGCTTTCATTTCACTTTCGTCGCCGACAGGTGTTGAGGTGGCATGTGGATTCAGGTAATCGACATCCTCTGGCTTTCTATTGGCATCCTCCAACGCCCATCTCATTCCAAGCAAAGCCCCTGCACCCTCAGGGTGAGTAGCCGTCAGGTGGTAAGCATCCGCCGACATCCCACCGCCTGCAACCTCCGCATAGATCTTTGCCCCGCGGGCTTTTGCATGCTCGTATTCCTCCAGAATTAATGCACCGGCACCCTCGCCCATCACAAAACCATCGCGGTCGGCATCAAACGGTCGGGAAGCCTTCTGTGGATTGTCATTCCGTGTAGACAGAGCCTTTAATGCACCAAAGCCGCCAATACCCGCCTGGTTGACCGCCGCTTCGGAGCCACCCGTAACGATGATATCCGCTTTGTTCCACCGGATGTAATTCATGGCATCAATTATGGCGGTCGTCGAGGTTGCGCATGCAGATACCGTCGTAAAATTCAAACCCATAAATCCATATTTAATGGAAATCCATCCGGAAGCGATATCCACGATCACCTTCGGAATGAAGTACGGATTGAAGCGAGGTGTGCCATCACCTTTGGCAAACTCCATAACTTCGTGCTGGAAGGTTTGGAATCCGCCATTGCCCGATCCCCAAATGACACCCACCCTCGTCTTGTCAATCTTGTCGAGCTCAAGGCCAGAATCCTTAATTGCCTCATCCGCTGTAACCAGGGCATACTGGGTGAACGGATCTATTTTTCTAACATCCTGCTTCTCAAAATAATTGAGTGGATCAAAGTTCTTTATCTCACAGGCAAATTTTGTCTTAAACTTTGTGGTATCAAACCTGGTGATTGGAGCAGCTCCACTAATTCCACCTATGAGATTCTTCCAGAATGCTGATACCGTGTTTCCCACGGGAGTCAGGGCGCCCAGGCCTGTAACGACTACTCTTCGCTGTTGCATATTTAAATACTAATTTGTTCAACAATGTTTTTGCAGTGACTCACCACCAATTTCATAGCCACATCGGATGAGGAAACCCTGGATACGACAATCGCTCCTTCAATGGAACAAAAAAAAAGTAACGCGAGCTCCCCTGGTTTAATATCACGTTTGAATTCTCCTCTCTTTATCCCTTGCTCCAACAATTCCGATATAGATGTCGTTGTCTTTCGCATCTCTGTCACCACAGCCTTCCGGATCGTCGAATGATAATCATCTGCTTCTACTGCGTTATTCATAATGGGACACCCACCCGGGATGGGAGAATTAAACACGTATTGTGCATAAAAGTCCAGCAAGCTTAAGAGCTTTTCCTTACATTTTTCCGACTTTCCCATCTTAACTCGCGCTGCGTCGCGCACCCTGTCCATTGAATACTGGAAGACGGCACCGGCGATCTCCTCCTTATCCCGGAAGTTACCATAAAGCGCACCCTTGGTCAGCCCCGTAGCCTTGGTCAGGTCCTTGAGGGAAGTGCCCGCATACCCCTGGGTATTAAACACAGGAGCACTTTTGTCAATAATAAACTGGCGGGTACGACTGGCCTTGGACATCGGGACAAAGATAGTTAATATTTTCATAATATACCGATCGGTATATTTTTTAAGTAAAAAAAAACAGACCCGGTTTGACCCGGGCCTGCTAACCCAAACTACAGAAAAAAAATCTTTGGATCACCGGCTACTAAACACCAATGATTTGCTGAGACAATGCCATTTGTACCAGTTGTGCGGAATTTTTCACTTCGCCCTTCCGAAGAAGGTTCTTTCGATGGGTCTCGACCGTATGATGGCTAATGTTCAAGTGCGCGGCAATTTCTTTGGTAGTAAGTCCTGTGGAGATCAGACTTAATACTTCTTTCTCTTTGGATGTGAATAAGCTCATAACTTTTTCATTAGGGGGTTATTTTAACTTCGAGCTTTATGATGAATCAGGCAGAAGGTAACCCAGCGTTATTCAGATTTATTTTCTGTCCGGAGAAGAAAATCTTCCCGAATTAATCGGGAAGATTTAAATCAACGGTCCAGGTAGTCAGTTCTTGGCCAGCAATTCCTTATCAGGCCTGACGGTAGGCTGCTTTACTTCCTTTCTCGTCACAATGGTGTTTCCAGAGTTGTCCACCGTAATTACTAAGGATACTTTTTGATTTGCCATAGGCAGGTAATACTTCGTGTTACCTCCCTCAATCATCTCCATGGCATAGCTGGTATTCATCGGGCCAAATTTTTTCTCCTGATTAATTCTGACATCCTGAATTCCTTGTTGTACAGAAAGGGGAAGTTGATCCAATGTGCCGATTTTCCGCCCGCAGGCAATCTTTTCGCCATCTTCCCTGTAATAGGCGACCCAAAAATTATCCAGGTATCTGAACTGAGCAACAAGTGCCTGATTTGCCTTGCTCCACTCAACTTTTGATGCCCCTGAATACTCGCGTTCGAAACTTTTGGTAAGCGATTCAGAAACTTGTATAGATTCCTGAGCCTTTACGTTGAACAGGCAGATCACGAGAAGTGCCAATGCGATGATGATGTTCTTTTTCATGGTCTTGTTTGTTTTGTTGTGCCCTTTATGGTGGCACGCACAGAAGGTAACGTCCCATTATTCAGTGAAATATGCTACCTTAGATAGCAACAACCCTCCCTACAGGGCTGGTTGCGACACGAATTGAAAAAGTATTATTCTATGGGTTACTTATCACTTCTTTTTACATAGAGGCCGTGACCATGAACCAGGAAGATATTATACATAAGATCAGAACCGGTGGGCAACGGGAACTCGCGTTGGTCTATGAAGAGTACCGTGAGGAGTTTCTTCATTGGGTCGCCAAAGAATACAATTGTTCCATGGACGACAGCAAAGACCTGTATCAGGTCACTATTCTTATTTTTTATGATAATATCAGGCAAGGCAAACTAGAACACCTGGTGAGCAGTGTAAAGACATACCTATTTGGTATTGGAAAGAACATAGCAAAAGAAAACCTGCGCAAGGAAAAGCGATATGTTCCTATCAGTAAGGAAAAATGGCTGAAGGAAAGCCTTATCGATGAGCCGTCAGATCCTATTGATGAAGAATCATTTTTACGAGCTAAAAGTGCACTTTCTAAACTGGGACAACCCTGTCAACGGCTGGTGGAGATGTTTTATTATGAAAAGAAAAGCATCCCGGAAATTACCGAGGCGCTTCAGTACAAGAACCCTGAAACAGCTAAAAATCAAAAGTGTAAGTGTATGGCCAGACTGCGCAAGTTATTTGAACAAGAAGTAGTACAAAACTCAACCGTTATTAATCATGAATCATTCTGAAAAAGATATCGCTCTGGTCGAAAAATATTTCGATGCAGAACTAAGTGACTCCGAAATGAATCATTTCACCATGCGTTTGGAATCAGACCAAAATTTTAAAACGCTGGTGGAACATGAAAAAGCCATAGTAGGAGCCATCAGGCATCAGGGCCTCACTGAAAACCTCCAGTACCTGGAGGCATTGGAAGCGAATCTTGGCGATAGCAAGCGTGTGCAGCTTCAGGCACCTATTAAAAAATGGTACTATGTTGCAGCCGCTGTTACGATTGGTGTACTCATTGTAGGGAAAGTATTGTTAAACTCATTTAATGAAACACCCGACAAGCTTTTCGAAGCCTATTTTACGCCGTATCCAAATATGTTTGAACCAACCGTGAGAGGAAATTCTGCTGTAAATAAAAGGGCACAAGCTTTTCAGGCTTATGACCAGGGCGATTACCAGAATGCTGCCATACTTTTTACTGAATTACTTTCCACAAAAAAAGAGCCGGGTATGCTGTTGCTTCTTGGAAATGCAAACCTGATACTGGGAAACGTGGAAACGGCAAAAGCGAACTTCACTGTCTTAAACAAAGACTTTGATGAGCTCGATATCCAATCAAAGTGGTATCTCAGCCTCTGCTATCTAAAGAGTGGCGACATTGAACGTGCCCGAACCATGTTAAAAGAACTGGGAAAAACCGAGATTACCTACGCAAATAAAGCAAAGGAACTTCTTGATAAAGTAGACTAACCGATTCCAGAAGCCGCCAGTATGTCGTGCCTCAGTCCCCTACTTTACATGCCGCTTAATACTTCTCTGCAACCTGACGCTGTTCACCAAGTCCCTCGATACCTAATTCGATCACGTCACCGGGCTTAACAAAAACCGGAGGTTTGAACCCAAGACCTACACCCGCCGGGGTTCCGGTGGAAATAACGTCGCCGGGCAGCAATGTCATAAACTGGCTGATGTAACTGACCAGGTAAGGCACTTCAAAAATCATGTCATCCGTGTTATTGTCCTGCATCATTTTGCCGTTCACCTTTAACCACATATGGAGGTTATTAAAGTCAGCGATCTCGTCCGTCGTGGCCATAAACGGACCCATCGGAGCAAAAGAATCACAACTTTTGCCTTTTACCCACTGGCCACTTCGTTCCAGTTGAAACTCCCTTTCACTGTAGTCGTTGTGCAAACAGAAACCGGCAACATACTCGAGTGCATCTTTTTCGTCCACGTAAGCCGCTTTTTTTCCTATTACAACTGCGAGTTCCACTTCCCAATCCGTCTTGACACTATTTCGCGGAATAATAAGCGCATCATTTGGTCCCGTCAATGCAGTCGTAGACTTGAAAAAGAGAATCGGTTCACTCGGTAGGGGCATGTTTGATTCCAGCGCATGTTTTGTGTAATTCAGACCAACACAAATTATCTTGGACGGTCTGGTAAAGGGTGCTCCTAACCTCACGTCCGCCCCAACACGTGGTAGCGATGCAGCCTTGTCGATTAACCATGTATTCAATCGCACAAGACCATTGGTTTCAAAAAATTTCTCACCAAAGTCCTCCCCAAATCCGGAAACATCTACAATTTCATTATCAATCATTACTCCTGGCTTTTCCTTCCCAGGCTCACCAAATCTTAAGATCTTCATAGTTATTCGTTTTTTTGAAGTTTACATTAATGCAGAGAAAAATAAGAAGAATTCCAATACCAGGTCACGTATTGAGTTTAATAAATCCACCGTCAATCGGATAATCGGTACCGGTTACAAAAGAGGCTTCGTCTGAGCATAAATACAACGCAAGGGCTGCTATCTCGTCAGGTTTTCCCATTCGCCCGATAGGCTGCGTCGAGGATAACTTTTCAAACATTTCCTTTTCCTTTCCGGGATAATTTTTTGCCAGAAAACCATCTACAAAAGCAGTGTGAACGCGGGCCGGAGAAATACTGTTACAGCGGATGTTATGGGTTACATAGTCTTTCGCTACCGACAACGTCATAGAAATGACGGCGCCTTTACTCATCGAGTAAGCAAATCGTTCAGACAATCCAAGGCTGGCGGCAACTGAAGCTATGTTTAGAATGACACCCCCCTGTTGAACTAACATCTGCTGAATCACAGCATGCATGACGTTATAAACTCCTTTAATATTCACCTGATAAATCCGATCAAAATCAGCCTCGTTGGTGTTATCCAGTTTGCCTATGTGCGAAATTCCCGCGCTGTTAACCAGGATGTCAATACGACCTGCTGATTGGACAATGGAAGAAATTGTTTCCTTTACCTGAAGCTGATCTGAAACATTTACAGAGAAGGCGCTGGCCCTTCCACCCGCAGTTGCAATGGCTTTAACGGTATCGTCGGCGGCAGCCTTATTCAATTCAAGAATAAATACCTCAGCGCCATTGGCCGCAAATAATTCAGCAATGGCCTTTCCTATGCCACTCCCTCCTCCTGTAACAATTGCTTTTTTTTCCTGGAGACTAAACATTATCGATTTGAACTATCCATGTGTATGATGGCCGCTTAAAAAAGTATCCCACTCCCCTGCCTGGCCATTCAGGTGATCTTTCAAAAAAATCGCATAAGATGGTTTATATGGTTTTTTACGGAGTAGCATGTTAGCTTCTTCGGGTGTATAGTCACCCTTCTTTGCATTACAACGCTTGCACGCTGTAACCAGATTTATCCAGGAATCCGATCCTCCCTTAGCGCGCGGTACCACATGATCGATGGTAAGTTCCCGCCGGGTGCCGCAGTACTGGCATTCAAAATTGTCGCGCTTGAATATATTTTGTCGTGTAAGATTAACGCCCTTGTAGGGGGCGTTAACATATCGATTAAGGCGGATAACAGAAGGCATCGGGTAACTATTGGTAACGGAATGGAGCCGGTGTCCATTTGCCGGCCTCACCAACTCGCTTTTATTTAGAAAGACAAGAATAAAGGCGCGCTCAACGGAACAAACCATCAAGGGACTATTGTCCTGATTTAGCACCAATACCCTGCTGTTCATTACCAATCGCATTATATTGAAGAGTCAGTCAAAACCTTCTATCTATTTCATTTCACCAGAGGAGAAATAAATTTACAGGTTTTGTGATGGTAAGATAAAACCAATCCTGTTATGAACAAAGTAGCCCAGGCGAAGTTTCAGCAGGTATCGGAGCTTACGGGGAAATTTTTATTCGGACAGAATCCGCCGTATGTGTGAAAAGCGGTGTGAAAGAATTCCCGTTTCAATATTGCGGATTCCTTCATCAATCAGTGTGTCAATTCTAACATGGCCGGACGAATGAATAATTTTATTGCCTTCGAGCAGAATACCTACGTGGTTTACTCTGTCGGCAGCGTTCTTGAAGAAAACTAAATCTCCTGGTATTCCCTGCTTCACTATCTTGACGGATTTCCCCTGATTTGCCTGCTGCCAGCTGTCTCTGAACAAACGATAACCACATATTTTAAACACTACTTGGACAAGTCCAGAGCAATCAATACCAAATGGACTCTTGCCTCCCCACAAATACGGAGCATTCAAATACTTCATCGCCACGGTCCGCAGGAATTCAAACTCCCTTTTTTGCCCCACATTTTTGGCCTCTCCGTTAAAAGCAAACTGCTCTTCCATTTTGAACAATTCCGAGCTTGAAATCGGAATCATGCTGCCCATCAAAATAATCTGCGGACTTTTATTGTACAGAATACTGGAGGTGATGTCAATTGTAATCTTGAACTCGGCCCGACTCAGGTATTCGTAGTATTCGCGGGAAATCGGGTGATGTTGCTTCAGGTCTATCCAACCTTCGAACTGATCGAAGTTTATCCGGACTTTGAACCACTTATTGTCTTTAGATTGATTAATGACCTCATAATGATCGCCGAAGAGAAGCTGAGTAACCATTTCCGACTTATCACCTGCCTCCGCGCGAACGGGGACAATGCTGAGGCGAGAAACTCCATAATCCAAAATTTCCATTTATCGAGAGTACTTTAAAAACCTATTCACTACTTTAATTTAAGTCGGCTCAACTCCCTTTTGGCATCCCGTTCCTTGATACTATCACGTTTATCATGAATCTTTTTTCCCTTCGCCAATGCGAACTCCAATTTAGCCATTCCACGATCATTGATAAAAAGTCGTGTCGGTACAAGGGTTAGTCCCTTTTCTTCAACCTTTCCTTCGAGCTTCCTGATTTCAGTACGTTTCAGAAGCAATTTCCTTTCTCGTGTAGCATCGTGGTTATAATGGGTACCCTGCGCATACGGAGTAATATTTATTCCTTTCACGAATACTTCTCCATTGTTAAGGTAACAATATCCATCCTGAAGATTTACTTTGCCTTCCCTGATGGATTTGATTTCCGTACCCATCAGTACCATCCCGGCTACATATCTGTCCAGCAGCTCATACTCAAAACCAGCCTGCCGGTTTTTAATGTTTATATCGTTGGAAAAACGTTGTTGTTTCATGCTCTCTACTGCCTCTGATCCCGAAGGTGCATTTTATATTCTGAATAATCTGTTAATCTTTTCCCGTTTCAACACCTTTTGACCTGTTTTACCCGACGCAATTAACCGATCACCCACTCTTGCTTCATACGAACAAATGAGTTCGTTACCATTTACTTCTTCGATTTGTGCCGAGTAGGTTATCTCATCGCCGACAAATGCAGGATTCACATGATTTATCGTCAACATGGTCCCCACGCCGTCCTCATCATCCTCACGCATCTGCAGTACAAACTGCCTGGTTGTCCACTCAATATCCCTGGCCAGCGCAAATGTAGCACAGACCGGATGAACAACAGCTCCCTGAAACGCGGCTGTATCTCCGTTTTCAACCACCCTCCGAAATACCTGCGAATCCCCGATGTTAAAAATTTGCTTCATGTTCCAGTTTAAATAATCGCCAGGATTCGTTTGAAAAGCAAACAACTCGGCTTAGCCATGCTATATGGGCATCCTGGCAAGGGGTGTAACATCCAATCCGCAAAACTCACCTTTTTTAAACTTAAAATACGCAGCCATTGCGATCATTGCAGCATTGTCGGTGCAGTATTCAAACTTAGGAATATAGGTATTCCAACCCTTCGTTTCAGCCAGGGTTGCCAGGTCGCTCCTCAACCCTGAATTTGCAGCGACGCCACCTGCTATGGCAATATCTTTAATTCCCGTTTGGGCACTAGCCTGTACCAGTCGGGTAAGAAGCATGTTCACCAGATGCTGCTGCAAACTGGCGCACACGTCGCTTAAATTCTCTTCAACAAAATTCGGATTCTTTAGCTTTTCATCGCGCAGGAAATACAGAAATGCTGTCTTAATGCCGCTAAATGAAAAGTCAAGACCTGGCATACTCGTTTCCGGAAATCTGAATGCTTTGGCATTTCCGCTCCTGGCGTAGTGGTCGATTAACGGACCTCCAGGGTATGGAAGACCAAGAATTTTGGCTGCTTTGTCGAAAGCCTCCCCCACTGCATCATCCTGAGTTTGTCCGATTACCGTCATTTCGAGGTAATCCTTTACCAAAACAATCTGCGTATGGCCGCCGCTCACCGTTAAACAAAGAAACGGGAAGGGTGGCACCGGATCCTCGATAAAATGTGCCAACACATGAGCCTGCATATGGTTTACTTCAATTAGCGGCACATTCAAGCCAAGAGACATTCCTTTTGCAAAAGAAACACCTACCAGGAGCGATCCCATCAATCCCGGACCCCGGGTGAACGCAATAGCCGTCAAATCCGTTTTTATTATGCCGGATTTCTCCAGGGCTTCGTTAACAACAGCGAGAATATTTTGCTGATGAGCACGCGAAGCAAGTTCAGGCACTACACCTCCGTATTTTTGGTGTACTGCCTGGGTGGCAATAATATTATTAAGTACCTTGCCGTTTACAAGTACGGCGGCTGATGTCTCATCGCACGAAGATTCAATAGCAAGGATAACAGAACGCATGTATTGGGAAATGAACCTGCAAGTTATCAAAAATAGACTAAAGAAAGCACTAGCGTATTCCGTTACCGCCATTGTATTCCTTATCATATCCGCCTTTCTGGTAATTCAGATTCCTCCAGTTCAAAACTATTTTGTTGGCGATTTTCTAAAAACCTTCACCAAGGTAACAGGGTTCAGGACTTCCATTGATGGTTTCCAGATGCTCTGGTTCGACAGGCTTCAGCTTGAAGGCGTATCAGTCTATGATACGGAGGGCAATCAAATGATCCGGGCAAAGCAGATCCTTATCAACTTTAAACTATCGAACCTGATACAACGACAACATGTAAATATCGATGGCGTTTTCGTCGATAGCGCTCATGTTTTTCTCACCAAAATCAATGAAGACAGTGCAAGAGACCTGAACATAAACGTATTCATCGCAGCGATTAACAAAAATTATGGCGGGAGTTCCGGAGGTGGAAAATCACCAATGATAAATATCGGTGAAGCATTCGTCAATCAAAGTCAATTTACGCTCATCAATCAGGACCAGGACAGCATCAGAAACGGATTTAACTATAATCAATTTTCTTTAAGTGTCGACGAAGCACAACTGGAAAGCTTCGTTATTCTGGGAGATACTACCGAATTCCAGTTACGTACATTAATAGCCGAAGATCTTCAAACCAAATTCAAGGTCAACCAGCTTTCCACCTTTTTTCGGATGTGTCAGACCTCAATGGAGTTTGTCGGAATTGATCTTCGGGCCGGGCAAACCGTTATTTCAGACACCATAATTTTCGCGTATAAAAATGCACGAGCCCTAAATGATTTTGTGAGCAAAGTAAATGTGCATGCGAATTTTAACAATACCATAATCGACCCAAACGACCTTGCGCTCTTCGCGCCAGGCGTTGAACGCATCAGGCAACCCGTCAAAATCAGTGGCGAATTCAATGGCAGGGTAGAAAACTTCAAGCTCACCAAAATGAAAATTGATGTGGGCAATACCCATTTGACAGGATCAATAAACATGGACGGGCTGCCCAATATCAATGAAACATTTATGGTTATTGATTTGCGAAACTCAATCGTAGACCCCAACGATCTTTCTTTTTTGTTCAACGAAAAAACACTTAGCCGGCTTACTCCAGTGGGCAGACTCAGCATGGATGGCCAGTTTATAGGATACCCCAGCGATTTCGTGGCAAATGGTAATTTTTCCGGAAGCCTGGGTGCCATCCGGTCCGACATCAACTTTAAGGTAAACGAAGAAGATTTTGACCAGTCCATTTATAGCGGCAGTTTATCGCTGTTGTCATTTGACCTTGGAACTTACCTAAATGATACCGCTACGTTCCAGAAGGTGACTATGAATGGTAGAATCTCGGGGAAGGGTCTTTCCCGATTCACGGCTGACTTTCAACTCGACGGAGAGATTGACCAGCTTGGAATAAAGGGATATGACTATACGCATATTGATATCGATGCCCGGCTTGCATCGGAACGGTTTAATGGACTGGTGTCAATCAATGATCCGCATCTGGAAATGAAAGCCGTAGGCTCAATCGATCTGCGGCAAGGCAAGAATACAGTAAAAATCAGGGCTTTACTGGATACCGCTTATCTTCAAAAGCTGAATCTGACAAAAGATAGTGTTTTCCTCCGCACCGAGCTTGTCGCTGACATTAAAGGTCTTTCATTGGATTCGCTAGTAGGCACGGCAGACTTCAGGGATTTCCTGATATCCTATAAAAATGAGTCTCTGTCGCTGGATACTATTCACCTCGATGCCAGGCGAGAGGAAGACCAGCGGTCCTTTATTCTTCAAACTTCATTGGCTGACATCGGCGTTTATGGTGCTTATAACTTTTCGGATCTTTTTAACGACATCAAAACGCTATCAACAGAGATATCATTGAATATCAAGAACGATAAATCGGCAATTGCCAACTACTACCGGACCAAAAGAATCAAGCCGAAATCCTATCAGACCAATATTGAAATCAACCTGAGAAACGTCGGGCCTATTGCCACTTTGCTTGGAATTGACCTTGACATCTCACGAAACACTTCTATCAGCGGAAGCTTTACGAGCGGATATACGACAATCTTTCAGGCATATTCCGGATTTGATTCCCTTCGTTATAAAGGCTATCTATTTCTGGATACCGAAGTGGATTTCAATGCCTCAAAAATTGCGGATAGCACCAATGTGCTTGCTATGGCATCTGTCAGTTCCGGGCGTCAGGAGATAGGTCCAACACTCAAGACTAACAATCTGTTGGTAGAAGCCATCTGGGATCAAAATCTCATTGATTTCGGGCTAGACGTTGATCAGGAAAAACAGACCAATTTCGTAAGGTTGAAAGGGGCGGTAAAATTCCTGAAAGATAGCACGGTACTTACGATGGAACCGTCTATCCTTCGGTTATTGGAACGCGAGTGGAGTTTCGCGCAAAACAATTCGGTATCTGTAAAGGGCGCTGATTGGAAGTTTAACAGCTTCTCGCTGGTTAATTCCGACCAATCCGTGGGACTGGAAGGCCGGTTGTCGGAGGATCCCACCCGGATTCTCAACCTGAACATTGACAAACTCGATCTCTCGCTTCTGAACGTACTTACCAATAAGGAATTTGAAGGGATCATGGATGCCACTGTTTCCATGAGTAATTTTTACCAGGATCCCGCCATACAAAACGATATCCATATTGGCGGCTTAACCATAGACGATTTTGTGATCGGCGACGTTACCGGCAAAAACCAGTGGGATACCGCTCACAACAAATTCAATATCAATTTCTTTATTGACCACAATCAAACCCGCATTGTAAATCTTACCGGCGAATACAATCCTTATGACAAAAAATCACCGCTGGCCATCGTTGCTAATTTAAGACAGGCAAGCCTTAAAATTCTGGAGCCATTCCTCTCCGATATATTCAGTCAGATGGGGGGAACCGTATCGGGAGAATATAAAATAACGGGACTACTAGAGGCACCTCAGATTGAAGGCGAGGGTTCCCTGGCAGATGCGCAGATAATGGTTAATTACCTAAGAACCCTATATCGCATCACTGGAAAAGTTGGCTTAACGCCCACTTCAATTTACTTCAAGGACATAGAACTGACTGATGGATTCAAAAATAAGGGTAGGCTAAACGGCGCTATTACGCACAGCGCTTTTTCCAATATGTCCGTTGGTTTCGATGCATCGTTTAGAAATTTCCAGGTAATGAACACGACCATAAAAGACAATAGCCTGTTTTATGGTCAGGCGTATGCAACGGGGACGCTGAACCTGACAGGACCCATATCAAACCTGAGAATCACATCTTCCGCAAGAACAGAAAAAAATACCCGCGTCTATATACCCATTGGAGGCACATCCTCCACCGATCAGCAGGAGTTTATCAGTTTTGTAAATTTTACCGACACGACCCTAACCAAAAAGGTTGTTGCCAATGTCAGCAAGAAAATAAAACTAACAGGGATTACTTTTGACTTGAATCTCGATGTCACGCCTGAAGCCTATTGTGAAATTATTTTCGATTTAAAAGCGGGTGATATTATCCGGGGCCGTGGCAACGGTGAGTTAAAACTTCAGGTCGATACCAAAGGTGAATTTAGCATGTTTGGGCCTTTTGAGTTTACGGAAGGCTGGTACAACTTCACACTTTATGACATTATCAACAAGGAGTTTGAGATAAAGAGGGGCAGCCGCATCACCTGGCTGGGTGATCCCTACCAGGCTATCATGGATATTGATGCTTCGTATAATCAATTGGCTTCCATCTATCCGATCATCACCGATCCAACAATCGCCAATGATCCACAGCTGAAGAGAAAGTACCCGGTGAAAGTACTCCTTACGCTGGATGGCCCGATGTTATCGCCGGCTATAAATTTTGACATTACCGCGCAAAACCTTCCCCAGAATATTGTGGCAGAAAACGGCACACCAGTCAATCTGGACCTTCAATTTACCGCTTTCAAGAACAGACTTGATGAACAGGAATTGAAGCGGCAGGTGTTCAGCCTGATCATCTTAAGAAGATTCTCGCCGCCGGAATCATTCAACACCAGTGGGTCGGTTGTCAGCAGCCTGAGCGAATTGTTATCCAATCAACTGAGTTACTGGATGAGCCAGGTCGATGAAAACCTGGAAATTGATGTGGATATTGCAGCGATGGACCAGGAGTCTTATAATACTTTTCAATTGCGGTTTTCATATACGTTTATGAACGGTCGATTGCGGGTAACCGGTGATGGTACCTTTAATAATACCAGCAGTCAGCCTACAACGACCGGCAACAGCCCTTCTACGGTGGCTGGTGACTGGACCGTTGATTATAAATTAACAGCAGATGGAAAGCTACGGGTAAAGATGTACAGCCGGACCAACGTAAACCCTATACTAACTTCCGTGAATTCCCAAACGGCTATGACAACAGGGGCCAGCATAATTCACACTCAGAGTTTTGATGATCTCAAGGATCTTTTCCGATCGTCGCGAAATCAGAATAACAAAGAACAGGAGATTCCTGCCATCAATCAGGAAGCCATAAAAGAGGAAGATGGCGGCGAGTAAAATCACTTTCTTCCTGGCAGCGTTGCCGATGTTTCTCCTGGGACAACCCTCCGATACAACGCACCAGGTAAACAATAAACGCTTGAGCGGATTGGTGATCGGTTCTACTATCGGCTATGGCATTACCCTCGTTGCGCTGAATGAACTATGGTATGAAGATTCGGGAAAGCAGTCTTTTCAATTTTTCAATGACAACGACGAGTGGAAACAAGTCGATAAGGCGGGCCATTTTTTTTCAGCTTTTTATCTTAGCTATGGTGCTTCCAGTGCCCTCCGCTGGGCCAACGTGAAACCAAAAAAGTCGGATCTTATAGGTTCTCTGGTAGGGTTCGGTATGTTGATACCCATTGAAATAATGGACGGCTATTCCGATGCGTATGGTGCATCTCCCGGCGATTTAATTGCAAATGCTGCAGGCGCTGCCCTTTACTTCGGTCAATCCAGACTTTGGAATGAGTTACGGATCTATCCGAAGTTCTCCTTTCATCAAACGGAATATGCCTCATTGCGGCCGTCTGTATTGGGTGATGGCCTATCACAGGAAATTTTTAAAGATTACAACGGGCAGACGTATTGGCTTTCGTTTGATATGGATAAGTTCATCTCCTTTCCCCGGTGGTTAAACCTGGCTGTTGGCTATGGCGCAGAAGGCATGGTCTATGCGCGCGATTCTCAGAACATTGAAGCCGGCTACCCGCAGCCTTATCGTCAATACTACGTATCCCTTGATTTTGATCTCCGTGCCATTAAGTCAAAGTCAAAGGTTGTCAAAACCTTGATCTTTCTAGCCAGTATGATTAAGCTTCCCTCACCAACAATTGAATTCTCGTCTGAGGGCATCAAGGCCTATGCATTCTATTTTTGAACAAAAATTAATGCCGGTTAAACCCTTTGATACAGCTATTTTCATATCTTCCCTGTATCAAACCAAAAACCGCATATGAACATCATGAATTACGTCCAGCAATATGCTGCGCAAATCGGTGGAGAGTTTACTGATTACGACCACACAAAGTCAATCGTGGTTGTTCCTTTGGGCGGCAGCCGCTATCAGACTGTTCTGGCTGTCACGCAAACCAGTCCTGTGTCGGGTCGCGACCAGGCGATTTTTGTTTCAAAAGTATGTGAATATTCAGAAGACCTCGATCTGAAGTTACTGCTTGAACAGAATGCAAACTTTGACTACAGCAAGTTTGTTCTGGAAGACGGCTTTCTTAAGGTCGAGGCTTCCTGTCTGGCGTCCACAGCCTCTGAAGATCAGGTCAGGGAAATGATCCAGGAGGTCGCTCAATTAGCAGACCATTATGAGCTTCGGTTTACGGGAGTAGACGTTCACTAATTATTTTCGCGAAGGTTTTACTGATTGCTACAGGCAGCAGTATATCCGGCATCTGCCTAAAAAGAAGCAGATAGTAAGCGGATAAGGATTAACTTTGTGCCTGCAAGCCGCCTTATCGTGGTGCCTATGGCGCCAAGGAAAGTCCGGGCAACACAGGGCAGCGTACTTCCTAACGGGAAGGCTTCATCCCGACTTGTCGGTATGGGGACAGACAGTGCCACAGAAAACAAACTACTCAGTCCCGATTTATCGGGACGGGAAAAGGTGAAAAGGCGAGGTAAGAGCTCACCGGCTACATGGTGACATGAAGCGCACGGCAAACCTTACGCGTTGAAAGGTCAAATAAGCCCCGATCCTGAGCGGCTCGTTTAACTTCCGGCATTTGCCGGAATATCGGGGTGGGTAGACTGATTGATCCCGTCAGCGATGGCTGGACCAGATAAATGATAGGGGCTTCGATTTATCGAAGTACAGAACCCGGCTTACAGGCTTGCAAATTTTTAAAAACCTGCCAGTGTTAGAAAACTGGCAGGTTTCTTTATTTTTAGACCTTAACAAAAATATCCATGTCGAAAATTCTAATCATTGAAGACGACCACAAGATAAGATCTATCCTGAAAGAAATACTGGAAGAAAAAGATCATGAAGTCGACGAAGCAGCCGATGGCCTGGAAGGTTTAAAAAAACTGGAACAAGGCAATTATGACTTATGCCTCTGTGATATCAAAATGCCAAAAATGGATGGACTTGAAGTGTTGGAGAAAAGCAAAGAAGCGGGCATCGCATCAAACTTTATTGTGATCTCTGCTCATGGAACCATCGACGTCGCCGTTGAAGCCGTCAAGAAGGGAGCCTTTGATTTTCTTCAAAAACCTTTTGACCTCGGCCGGTTGGAAATAACGCTTAGGAATGCCCTTGATAAATCATCTCTTGTCAAAGAGACGAAAACGCTAAAAAAGAAAATCTCTAAAAAGAACGAGATGGTTGGCGAATCTCAACCCATTCGCCAGGTGAAAGAGATGATTGAAAAGGTAGCGGTTACCGATGCCCGCGTATTGATAACCGGGCCAAACGGATCAGGAAAAGAACTTGTTGCACGCTGGATTCATGAAAAGAGTAAACGCGCCAACGGAGCCCTGATAGAAGTGAACTGTGCCGCAATACCATCTGAGTTAATTGAAAGTGAGCTCTTCGGCCATGAGAAAGGTTCGTTTACTTCCGCCATAAAACAACGGCTTGGCAAGTTTGAGCTCGCCGAAGGAGGCACGCTGTTCCTTGATGAAATCGGAGATATGAGTTTGTCAGCTCAAGCCAAAGTGCTGCGTGCTTTGCAGGAAAATAAAATCACCCGGGTTGGCGGTGACAAGGAAATCAGCGTACACGTTCGGGTTATTGCAGCCACCAACAAGGATCTTAAAAAAGAAATTGAAGAGAATAAATTCCGGGAGGACCTCTATCACCGGTTGAGTGTTATTGTGATTAAGGTTCCTGCCTTAAACGAGCGGAGAGACGACATCCCCTTGCTGGCAGATAAATTCCTTGAGGATATTGCCGACGAACACGGTGCGCGAAAAAAAGGCATACAACCAAAGGCACTGGAAGCCCTGAAGCAACACAACTGGACGGGTAATATCCGTGAACTAAGAAATGTGCTGGAGAGACTGGTCATTATGAGCAGCGAGGAAATCACTGTCGAAGATGTCGTTAAGTACCTTTAAACTCAATACATAGCAGACAGCCTGAAGACGGCGTGACCAAAAATTGGAAGCAAAATATAATTCCATTAGTGTAAATAAATTAGGTAAGCAATCCTTTTTTGGCCAGCTTTAGTACTACTTGTGGAATGCCTATGATCAACGAGTCATCCATACATCGAAGAGTATTCCTTCAGAAACTGGCATCGCTTGGTGCTCTCAGTGCTTTCCCCTATTCAAGTTTTGCGGGCACGTCAACGAAGCACCGAATACAAATGGGGCTGGTCACTTACTTATGGGGCAAAGACTGGGATGTACCGACACTGATCAAAAATTGCACTGCGGCGTCAGTCCTGGGAGTAGAACTTCGCACGGAACATGCCCACAAAGTTGAACCCTCGTTATCCCCAACCGAGCGAGCTGAAGTCAAAAAGATGTTCTCCGACAGTCCGGTAAAGGTTGTTGGATTGGGTACCAATCAACAATATGATTTTGTAGAACCAGAAAAAGTAAAGGCGTCGATTCAACAAACAACACAGTTTATCAAATTAAGCCATGACATCGGAGGTACGGGTGTTAAAGTGAAGCCCAATGCGTTCCACTCAGGAGCCCCTCACGAAAAAACAATCGAACAAATCGGCAAGTCGCTTAACGAGGTAGGCAAGATTGCGTCAGACTATGGGCAGAAAATCAGGCTGGAAGTACACGGCGAAAAGACACAGGAACTACCCAACATAAAAGCGATAATGGATATCGCGGACAATAAGTCCGTTTTTGTGTGCTGGAATTCCAATGATGAAGATTTGCTCGGAGGAGGTTTGGGTTACAATTTTAATCTTGTTAAGAGCAGATTAGGGGACACGGTTCATGTTCGTGAATTGAACATAGGCTCCTATCCGTACCAGGAACTTATGACGCTCTTTGTTAAAATGGAATATACGGGATGGGTACTGCTCGAATGCCGTACAGATCCTGCTGATAAGGTGAAAGCCATGCGTGAACAGCGGGAAATATTTGAACGAATGATTTCTGCTCACTGACAACAAATCAATAACTATAACCTACCGAGTGATGAAAAAAAAGAATAAAATATCCCGGAGAAAGTTCATCAAAAAGACTGCCGGTGCTGCGGCGCTCTTCACTATCCCCACGATTATTCCCGCCAGTGCATTTGGGTCCAACGACAAGATCCAGATAGCTGTTCTGGGTGTTAATGGGAGAGGAAAAGATCATATAAAGGGATTTCAAAAGCTGGAGAATGCACAGGTGGTTTACCTCTGCGATCCCGACAAGAATGTCCTCACCGAACGCGCTGCCCAATTCCAGACTGAGTACTCAAAAAAAGTACATGTTGAGCAGGATATGCGGAAAGTATTTGATGAGAAGAAGGTTGATGCCGTAAGCATTGCCACACCTAATCATTGGCATACGCTGGCAGCCATTTGGGCGATGGCGGCAGGGAAGGATGTCTATGTGGAGAAGCCAGGTTCACATAACATGTTTGAAGGGCGGATGCTCATCGAAGCGGCAAAAAAATACAACCGGGTTTTTCAACATGGTGTGCAGCTTAGAAGTTCTGTAGCTATTCAGGAAGCGATTAAACACCTGCGCGAAGGCCTAATCGGTGACGTATATATGGCCCGGGGTCTGGTCTTTAAATGGAGACCAGATATTGGCGACAAGGGCACCGAAGCAATACCGGAAGGATTAGACTATGATCTCTGGACAGGTCCTGCTGAAATGAAACCTTTCTCGCGCAACTATGTACACTATAACTGGCATTGGCATTGGAACTACGGAAATGGAGACGTGGGGAACCAGGGAATTCATGAAACAGACTTGTGCATGTGGGGACTTGATGTCGGATTTCCGGAAAAAATCACCTCGATGGGCGGGAAGTTTTTATGGAATGATTCCAAGGAGACACCAGAGGTATTAACATCGAACTATCATTATCCTTCAAAGAAAAAGATGATAGAATTCGAGGTGAGGCCGTGGAACACCAACAATGAGGACGGAACAGGAATTGGCAATATCTTTTATGGTAGTGAAGGGTATATGGTTGTAAAGGGCTATAATGATTATGCTACATTCCTGGGTCGCGAAAAAACTCCGGGACCTGCCCGTAAGGAAGGCGGTGATCACTACAAGAATTTCGTGGATGCCGTCCTGGCCAAGAATCCAGCCCTTTGTAATGGGCCGGTAGAGACTGCCCATTTGTCTTCGGGACTAGCCCATCTGGGCAATATCGCCTACCGCGTCGGAAGGGTTCTTACTTTTGACCCGGTGACAGAAAAATTTATTGGTGATAGCGAGGCCGACAAATTACTGACCCGTTCGTATCGGGCGCCTTTTGTTGTACCGAACCTTGTTTAGGAATTACGATTCAAGAACCAAAGGGGTCTGTTTTTCATTTGCCTGAGAAAAGAGGTTTTCTTTTTTCCAGGAATGCATCTATGCCCTCTCGGTGATCCTTCGTACTTCCGGCGATCTCCTGACAGTATGCTTCATATTCCAGCATTTCGTCCAACGATGACGTTGCTGCTTTTTGAAGCATGCGTTTGATGAGACCTATGGCTTTTGTCGGAGCATTGGCAAAATAGTCTGTGTAAGTCCTGACAGCTGCATCCAGTGTATCAGCGGGTACAGCCTTGTTGATCAATCCCATTTTTACTGCGTCCGCAGCATTCACTTTACTACCCATGCTGCACAATTCAAAGGCTTTTGCCATCCCTACGAGCCTCGGTAGAAAATAGGACGACCCGGAATCAGGAACAAGACCTATGTTGACAAACACTTCAATTAAGGTAGCATCCTCACTGGCCACAATCAGGTCGCACGCCAACGCCAACGAACAGCCCGCACCCGCAGCCACACCATTCAATCTGCAGATGATCGGTTTCGGGAGATTGCGCATGGCAAGAATAATCGGGTTGTAACGTTTATGAAGGGACTCCATAAACGAACGTTTTTTTTCTGATGGAGAATCCTTCAAATCCTGCCCGGAACAAAATGCCTTACCCTCGCCCGTTAAAACAAGGACGCGGACACGGTCATCCTTACCGGCCACCTTCAATACGTCCTGTAGCTCATAGGTGATTTCGTCATTCAGTGCATTATAAACCTCTGGCCTGTTCAAGGTAATGGTAGCAACACCGCCCTCGGGCATGTACTTCAAAAATTTATATTCCATAGAACCGATACTATCAAAACATAAAAATCATGGCTGCAAAACTGATCCCAAAGCCCAGCATACCGCCTATCATCACTTCACGTGGTGTATGGGCATCCAGTTGAAGCCGTGCAGTCATTACAAGCCCGGCAATTACGATAGAGATTATTGTTGGAAAAAGTAAAGCACCATCTTCTGATACTTTGTTCAGCGGAAGGAGTATACCTATTAATCCCCAGGTAGCTAAACTGTGAACGCTGACTTTATAAAAAATCGTTACCAGGGTTGCAACAATAACCAATATATCGATAATAATAAGAAACTTCAGCAGGTTATCATTCAGACCGATCCGGGTTCGTGAGTAAAATAAATAGGTAAGAACACCGTATAAAATCGCAATAAATGAAAAGGGAATAATACGCTCCTGACGATCTTCCATCGCAAGCGATTTAATGGACCCGAAAGTCCTGAATATTCCGATATTCAATGCTGGCAACAGAAACGTAACGCAGAAGATCAAAAAAACAAAATTCCAATAACCATCCTCTTTCAATGGATCAAGGCCCGCAGGGAAAGACAGCGAAAAAAGGGCAAACATATAGGTTGCCAACAAAAGAGGGTGAAACAAAACAGAAACAATCCGGGCCAGCAAATTCACACTACATCTCCTTTCTTAACCTGGCCACTGGAATATTTAACTGTTCACGGTACTTTGCTACGGTCCGTCTGGCGATGTTGTAGCCCTTTTCATTTAAGATCGTTTCCAACTTATCATCGGAGAAGGGCTTATCCTTATCTTCACTTTCAATAATATCTTTAATGATCTGCTTCACTTCGCGGCTGCTCACTTCCTCTCCGGAGTCGGTCGCTATTCCCTCCGAAAAGAAATACTTCAACGGATAAATTCCGAAGTCTGTCTGGATTGCCTTGCTGCTGGCAACCCGTGAAACGGTTGAGATATCCATATTTATCATATTGGCGATATCCTTCAGGATCATCGGCCTGAGTTTAGTCTCATCGCCTTCCAGAAAAAAATCATATTGAAAGTCAATGATAGCTTTCATTGTTCTCAATAAAGTTTGCTGGCGTTGTTTTATAGCATCAATAAACCATTTGGCAGCATCCAGTTTTTGCTTGACAAAAGACACCGCCTCTTTCAGTTTTTTGTCCTTCTTGTTGCTTTTATCATAAGCCTTAAACATGTCAGTATAGGAACGACTGATTCTAAGATCGGGAGCATTCCGGCTATTCAGTGTCAGTTCAAGACGTCCGTTATTGTTGGTCAGGATGTAGTCGGGTATAATGTATTGATTCTTTGTGGCGGTCTGGCCACTTCCTCCTCCTGGCTTCGGATTAAGCTTAATGATAAGGTCCATCGCATCGCGCACAAAATCCTCGTCCTCAGTATCCAGTTTTTTCTGAATTTTCTGATAATGTTTTTTGATAAACTCTTCGTAGCATTCTGAAATAATCTTCTTTGCTACAGCCACATCAATATCGTGGCCGTTATCCATTCTGTCCAGTTGAAGCAATAGACACTCCTGCAGATTGCGGGCGGCTATTCCGGGAGGATCAAAAGTCTGTATTTTTTTCAGGACAGCCTCAACTTCCTCCAGTGTTGTTTCGACACCTTGCGAGAATGCCATGTCATTCACGATGGCATCCAGATCTCTACGGATATATCCATCACTTTCAATACTCCCCACCAGTTGTTTGCCGATAGCATATTCCTTTTCATCCAGGCCAAGGAAGTCAAGTTGACCCATCAGCTGTTCGTGAAGAGAGGATGCCATGGGAATAGGCATATCACGGCTCTCTTCGTCTCCATCCCCGTCGCCCTGCATTTTGTATCCACTGTAATCATCATCAGTCAGGTAGTCTTTGATATCAACCTCTTCTTCCCCTGCTGTAGGTTCCGGATATTCTTCCGCCTCTGCCTCGTTATTGCTTTCCTCAGGCTTCTCCTGTTCTTCACCCTGCTCAAGGGCTGGGTTAATTTCAAGTTCTTCTTCAATCCGACCCTCAAGCTCCGCCGTGGGAACCTGCAACAGCTTGATAAACTGTATCTGCTGCGGTGATAACTTTTGTTGAAGGGATTGGTTTAAACCAAGTTTTTGCATGAATAGAACTTCATTAAATGAACAATGTTACCGTCAAAGTTAAAAAAAATAGTCATAGTCCGCCGCCCTCCCTGGTACCAGTGGACGATCCGCCGACTTGTTCTTCAAATCGCTAATCCTGATGGTGAAGCTATGAAAATCCCTAAGTTTTTTCGTTTTTTGCGCACCTTTGCCCCCTGGCAAAATAAAATCCGGCTTACTATTTTACAAGGACAATGAAGCGTACAAAAATTAAAGAACTACTGACCTGCAGTCCAACCGGGCAAACCGTTACCGTGAGTGGCTGGGTGCGAACTTTCCGGAATAATCAGTTTATAGCAGTTAATGATGGATCCACGATACTAAATCTGCAGGCGGTCGTAGAGCTAAATACCCTTGATGATACAACTCTGAAGCGGATCACCACGGGCACCTGTCTTACCCTGACTGGCGAACTGATCCTCTCAATGGGAAAAGGCCAGGCTGTAGAAGTGAAGGTAAGGTCGATTGAGATTCTCGGAGATTGTGATCCGGAGGTGTACCCCCTTCAGTTAAAAAACAGACCCAGCCTTGAATACCTGAGGGAGATCGCGCATTTGCGGTCCCGTACCAATACCTTTAGCGCCATAATGCGCGTACGCCACGCTATGGCGTTCGCCGTCCATAAGTTCTTCAATGACCGGGGTTTCTTTTATATCCATACGCCAATCGTTACCGGCTCGGATGCCGAAGGTGCCGGCGCTATGTTCAGGGTAACCACCTTGGATGCCGCCAATCCTCCACGCAATGAAGAAGGAAAAGCGGATTTCAAGGAAGATTTTTTCGGCCGCGAAACCAACCTCACCGTTTCAGGCCAGCTGGAAGGTGAGACCTATGCCCTGGCACTAAGTGAAATCTATACTTTTGGCCCGACCTTCCGGGCTGAGAACTCCAACACTACACGCCACCTGGCGGAATTCTGGATGATTGAGCCGGAAATGGCGTTCTATACCCTCGAAGATAATATGCAGCTTGCGCAGGACTTCCTGCAGTTTTTGGTGCGCTATGCGTTGGAACATTGTGGCGATGACCTTGAATTTCTCAATAAACGCGCCCTGGAAGAAGAACAGGCCAAACCTCAGGATCTACGCAGCGAACTTGGTCTATTTGACCGGTTGAAGTTTGTTGCTGAAAATGATTTTCAACGGCTTTCGTACACGGAAGCCGTTGAAATACTCAGAAATTCAAATCCGAACAAGAAAAAGAAATTCCAATACCTTATCGATTCGTGGGGGGTTGATCTTCAATCCGAACACGAACGGTTCCTGGTGGAAAAACATTTCAAGAAGCCCGTTATTCTTTACAACTATCCAGCATCCATAAAGGCATTCTATATGCGACAGAATGAAGATGGAAAAACAGTTGCTGCGATGGATGTTCTTTTCCCTGGTATTGGTGAAATCATAGGGGGTTCTCAACGCGAAGAGCGCTACGACCGGATACTTCAGCGTGTACATGAGTTGAAACTTCCGGAAAAAGACTTATGGTGGTACCTGGAGTTACGCAAATTTGGTTCAGCACCGCACAGCGGATTCGGACTTGGATTTGAACGTTTAATGCAGTTTGTTACCGGCATGACCAACATCCGCGATGTAATTCCTTTTCCGCGCTATCCTGGAAATGCAGAGTTTTAGAATGACCCGCCGAGGAGGCTTAGCGTTGTTTAAACGCCAGTAGTGGAACCTTGCTATGAAAGGCCATTTTCCGCGTCATGCTGCGATCGAACAATTTTTCATAAACACTGGGACTGTGCGTAAACATAGCAAGAAGGTCGGCCTTGGTAGTGTCAACATAGTGGTCTATCGCCTCATCTACCTTTTTATTTACGAGGACCCGAACGATTACATTTTTGAACCCTGATTTTTTTACCACATCGTCAATTTTTTTCTCGACGGCAGCCACCTGTTTAGACGCGGAAACAATGTGAATAAGATGGACGATAGAATCAAATCTCTCCAGGTAAGGAATAAGAGTTTTTAATTCTTTCTCGATATGCATCAGGTCGCTGGCATACACAACATTCTTAAAATTTTTGAAATCGCCAAGTTCAGGCACGGCCAGCACAGGCACGTGGCTGACTTCAATGACTGAATTTGTATTGCTGCCCAGCACGTACTTTCTCAGTCCACTCGCACCGCGTGTGCCCATAACGATCAGCCCTGTACGGAGCTTCTTTGCCTCTCTCTTCACGGTGTCATTGAAGGAAGCCCCTTTAACGATTTTCGCTTTTATCGGGTGGGTTGTTTTCATACTTTTGGAAACGTCCCTGATCAGGATTTCCATATCTTCCTTCGCGATATCCATTAATTCCTGTTCGAGTGTCTTTAGCCGCAGACGCATGGTGGCGCGTGTAGGCTGCACTATATTAATAACATTTAACAGTGTCACCGTACCATCAAGTTTGTTAGCGATCTTAATAGCATAATTGACTGCTACTTTGGAAAGATCTGAAAGATCAGTGGGCACCAGAATGTTTACCATGATTATTAAATGTTTTGGAAATATACCTCTAAATTAATGTTCTTTGGTTGTCTAACAACTGATTTCATCAGAAATGAAACACACATTTGCCAGCGATAATTATGCAGGGGTTCACCCCGAAATAATGGATGCCTTGCACCGCGCCAATCAGGGACACTCGCCTTCATACGGGGCGGACCCCTACACGGAAAGGGCGGTTAAAAAATTCAAGGAATACTTCGGTGAAAACATTGAGGTCTATTTTGTTTATAATGGAACCGGTGCAAACGTCCTCGGACTCAGTGCGCTTACCCGGTCGTTTGAGGCAATTATCTGTTCCGACCTCGCGCACATCAACGTAGACGAATCCACCGCTCCGGAGCGTTTTACCGGGTGCAAGCTTTTAACTATCCCCACGAAAGACGGGAAAATATATCCGGATGAAATTGCGAAAAGAATTCAACGTATAGGCGATCAGCATCATCCTCAGGCGCGCGTGATATCAATCTCGCAATCGACCGAATATGCCACGGTCTATACCCCTGACGAGATAAAGGCCATCTCGCACGTAGCCAGAAAACACAACCTGTTTCTTCACATGGACGGCGCCAGAATTTCAAATGCAGCCGTCAGCCTTCATAAAGAATTCAGTGCCATAACACGAGATGCTGGAGTTGACGTGCTGTCTTTCGGAGGAACTAAAAACGGGATGATGTTTGGAGAGGCGATCGTTTTCTTTACACCCAACGTTGCGAAAGACTTTATGTACATACGCAAACAAGGAATGCAGCTAAATTCTAAAATGCGGTTCGTAAGTTCGCAGTTCGAAGCATTGTTAACCAACGACCTCTGGAAGCGCAATGCAGTACATTCCAATAAGATGGCTACTTTGTTAGCAGAAGAAATCAGAAAAGTAGGCCGGGCCGAGATTACACAACCGGTGCAGGCAAATGGTGTGTTTGTGAAGTTACCCTCAAACATAATCCCGGCACTTCAGGAAGAAAGTTTTTTCTACGTTTGGAACGAGGAAATTTCAGAGGCGCGGCTGATGTGTTCTTTTGACACCACCGAGGAAAGTATTATAAAATTCGGCAGTAAACTGAAGGCCCTGCTTCACGTGTAAAACGTTTATCTTTTGAGGAACTTGTACGTTCCGCGGAACTTTGATTGATCCTCCTTCAATGCAATAAGGTAGTAGCCGGTATCAAAATCTTTAACTCTAATCCGGATTTCGTGCTCATCAACGCGTTCTTTTTCAATACGGATTTCATTACCTATAATATTATGCATCCGAATCTCAACTTGATCCATGTTTACATGTTCCAACCGGATATGGACGAATTCTACAGCTGGATTCGGATAGATATTCACAGATTTTGAAATATCCTGTCGCTGCTCGTGTGGTTCACCATCAAAACTGGCAACACCCTGACCCTGGCTCCTCACGGCGCCGGCAAGCACACAAAAAAGAAAAATCAAGTAGAATGGTCGCATCTCAGTTCTTTACTTCTTTACGGTTTAACGGCAATTTTCACACCAAAGTTTTACCAAACAATGATCTTTATCATACTTTGGTACCTCTTAGATGGCGAAACAGCCCAAAAGGTTTAACTGTAAGACGTAAATTTTTTAGATACTCCCTATTCGCGGCGGAAACGAAGGAAAGCAGCAGGCAAAAAATCGACAATATCGGAAGCGATGATACTATTTATTCCCATTTCCGGGATTACCAGGTCACCGGCCAGGCCATGGAGGTAAACTCCAAGCTGGGCAGCCTGCAGCGACTCATACTGCTGCGCCAACAGACCCGCGAGAATACCGGTAAGAACATCACCGCTCCCGGCAGTCGCCATTCCAGGATTTCCCGTCGAGTTGAAGTAAACATTTCCGTCAGCAGAAGCGATGGAAGAATGAGCACCCTTCAGCACCACGACTGACTTCAACCGGGCAGCCAGGTCTTTCTGCAGGTCCAGCCGTTCAAAATCATTATGCCAATTTCCCACCAGCCTTTGAAATTCCTTTGGATGAGGTGTCAGGATGCTTCCTTCGGGAATAAGGTGTAGTAGTTCTCTGTTTTCAGCCAAAATGTTAATAGCATCGGCATCAATTACCATCGGTTTCCTGAAATCCCCGAGCACCTTGCCGAATGCTTTAACGGTTGCTTTGTCCATTCCTATTCCCGGTCCAACACCAACCACAGAATACCCTGCCATGTCGATTTCTTCGGAAAATACGCGCTCATGGCTGTCAACACTTATCATAGCCTCGGGTACAGCGGTCTGCAACACGGTATAGCCACAAGTCGGAACATGCACGGTCAGAAGTCCGGCACCAGCCCGAAGCGCAGCCCTGGACGCGAGGATGGCTGCACCAATTTTCCCATAACTGCCAGCAAGCAACAGGGCATGTCCAAAATTACCTTTGTGGTCAAATTTGGACCGTGACTTGAGTATTTTCCGTGGGTCCTTCTGGGTAAGATAAAAATTATGGGCTTCGGCACCCCGGATAAATTCCTTGCTTAACCCTATATCCACCAAAGCCCACTCACCAACGAAAGCATGATTCTCCGGAAGAAAAAAGCAAAGTTTTGGCAGCTGAAAAGATACCGTATAGTCGGCCTTAACGATTGGCCCTTCCGAGGGTTTATCAGCCATCAATCCCGATGGAATATCAATCGCCACCTTCTTTGAATTTGCCTGGTTGATACAGTTTATCACTGCGGCATAAACACCTTCCGCCGGCCTTGAAAGCCCGGAACCGAAAACTGCATCCACGAGGATATCGCGATCATTAAAAAGCCTTTCATCAGTTTTATTGACAATTTCAATGATCTCAATTTTACTTCTTGCTGCCCTGTCACGATTCAGCTTAAAGTCAGCTGTTTCTCCAACTGATCCTTTTACAATCCAAACCTTCACGGAAAATCCAAGCTCATTGAGCATGCGTGCTACGCCCAGGCCATCCCCGCCATTGTTACCTGTGCCACATATGATTCCAACCGTATAACGGTTATCGAAGTGTTCAACAAACCAGTTGACAAATGCGCGGCAAGCACGCTCCATCAGGTCGATAGAGGCGATTGATCCCTGTTCAATCGTGTAAGCATCAAGTGCTTTGATTTGGGAAGCCGCGAGGATTTTTAACATATGACATTTATAAAATCACCGATCCACTTCACCCATAACAACATCAATTGATCCAATGATGGCTATCAGATCAGCCACGAGAATTCCTTTAGCAATTTCCGGAAGTACGGAAAGATTTACAAAGCTACACGAGCGGCATTTGCAGCGAAACGGAATATCACTTTTTCCATCTGCACGGAAAAAAAAGCCCAATTCACCTTTTGGTATTTCTGCACGCACATAAAAATCCTGAGCCTTTGGCCGGATCTTCTTGGGGATTAATGCCTGAGGGTCAAAATCACGCGTGCGCTTATGGGTACCGGTAAGCTGATCAAGACATTGTTCAATTATCTTTAGCGACTCATGAATTTCAACCACCCTGACATGGGTACGGTCCCAGCAGTCACCCACCTCTCCCATTTTTCCCTCTCCAATGGGCACGTCAAAATCAATTTCGGGATACACGGAATATCCATCGACCTTTCTCAAATCAAATCGCAGTCCTGATCCACGCAACACAGGGCCTGTGACACCGCAATTGATTGCCAGGTCGAGTGGCAGAACACCCACATTGGCCGTTCTTTCCACAAAAATTTTGTTCTCGATCAATAAGGTTTCAAGTTCCTGCAGTTTGGGACGGATGTAGTGAACAAATTCGCGGCAGCGATCTTCAAACCCGACAGGCAAATCGTAAAACAATCCGCCTATCCAGATATAATTATATAAAAGTCGTGCTCCGGATGCCCATTCCAGCAGGCGAAGGATATGTTCCCTGTCGCGCATCAACCAAAAGAACGGAGTGAACGCACCAATATCCATTCCGTATGTTCCGATCGCTATAAAATGTGAGGCAATACGATTCAGTTCCGCCACCAGTACACGAACATACTCAACACGCTTCGGTATCTGGTCGGAGATACCCAGCATACGTTCCACACCCATGGCATAAGCATGTTCGTTATTCATCGATGCCACGTAGTCCAGGCGATCCACAAAAGGAATGACCTGATTGTAGGGCAGGTTCTCTGCATGTTTCTCGAAACAACGATGCAGGTAGCCAATATGTGGCACCACTTCCTTGACGATTTCTCCATCCATCAGTACCTCCAGGCGCAACACACCATGAGTGGATGGGTGCTGTGGCCCGAGATTAACGATCATCTCTTCGGACCGAAGGTTCGTGACTTCGAACTTGTTCGGAACGGAAAGGTTCAGGTTCCCTGGTTTGGATTTATATTGTACCCTATCGGTCGGCATGAATCAGTATTCAACTTTAATATCCCTGTAGTACTCCTGGTGTTTATAGTCTTTCCGTAATGGATGACCAATCCAGTCAGCCGGCATCAATATTCTGCGCAGGTCAGGATGATGAAGGAAATGAATTCCATACATGTCAAAGATCTCCCTTTCGTGCCAATCCGCTGTCTTCCATATCTGCGCCAATGATTCTATCTCTGGTTTGTCACGCGGTAAAAAAACCTTGATCATCAGGTGATGATCAAATGGAATAGAATAAAGGTTGTACGCCACTTCCATTGTTGCAGCATCGGGACCGTTGTCAATACCCGTGATACAGGAAAGCATATCAAAGTAGGTTGCCGGGTTCTGCTGGAGGCTACTGGCCACACGCAGAAGGTCTCCTTTGTCAATTTTTACGGCTCTTGGCGTTGCATTTTCATCCACGGCAGGGGGTGCCTGCACACAGGATTCCTTGACAATCTCTAAAATCTGATCAAATGGTAACATCGGGGCTACTTTTTTGCATGAGTGCTTCTAATGCTTTCGGTGCCATCAGGCTTTCTCCCCTGATTTTTTCCTGAAGTTTTAAAAACCCTCCGATGAGGGCTTCCGGCCGGGGTGGACAACCTGGTACATAGACGTCAACCGGAATAATACGATCAACGCCCTTCACAACGTGATAGCCATGCTGCCAGTAGGGACCGCCACAGTTTGAGCAGGAGCCCATTGAAATAACATAACGTGGCTCGGCCATTTGTTCATAGAGCCGTTTTATCCGGTCGGCCATTTTGAAAGTAACGGTACCAGCGACAATCATCACATCTGCCTGCCGGGGGCTGGCTCTGGGAGCCATTCCAAAACGATCCATATCATAGACCGTGGTACCTGTACTCATAAACTCAATAGCACAACATGCGAGTCCAAAAGTCATCGGAAACATCGATGACAATCTGGCCCAGTTTAGCAGATCATCCAGGCGTGTAACAATCACTCCCCCATTTTCAAAACGTTGATCCAGTAATCCCATAGTGTAATTAAAAGTTCAAGACGGCTTGTTCTGCTTTTTATACTTTTCGTTGATTTCTGAATACAATTTTCCTGGTACACCAGATTCATACTTCGTCGGGGTGGGGTTTGGCTTAACCCAATCCAGGTAACCGTTCACCCAGACGTAAGCCAGTCCCAGTGCCAGAACCACGATAAAGATTAACATTTCAATCATGGCAAACCATCCCCATGAACCTCCCGTTTGTTCGATCAAAGAAACATTCGCAAAAATGGTTGACCATGGAAACAGGAATACGATTTCTACCTCAAACAGCAGAAAAATCAACGCTACCACATAGAACCGCACATTGAATTGATTCCATGCTGAGCTGACGGTTTCCTCACCGCTTTCATATGTTGAAAGTTTCTCGGGATTGGGGCGATTGGGGCGGATCAGTCTGGAGACAAATAGTGTTACCAGAATAAAAAGTATACCGGCAATGATATACAGCAATATTTCTCCAAATGCAGACAAATACAAATCCTGATCCATAAGATCAAAGATAAGCATGCAAAGCTATTTCACACTATTCAGGAGTTAGGCTATAAGTTGGAAACGTTAAAGGTGTCTCCCTGGGAAACATCGCCCGTATCAAAACCTTTTTTGAACCAGCGCATTCTTTGCTCGGATGTACCATGGGTAAAAGAATCAGGAACTACGTGTCCCTGCATCTGCTTTTGTAAGCGATCGTCGCCAATAGCGCTGGCCGCATTCAAGGCCTCTTCCATATCACCGGGTTCCAGTATCTGACTCATATTTTGGGCATGGTGAGCCCAAACACCGGCTAAAAAGTCTGCCTGAAGTTCCAGGCGTACCGAAAGTTTATTGTATTCTTCTTCGCTGACCCTTCCCCTTGTAGCATGTACTTTGTCGGTAATACCCATCAGGTGCTGCACGTGATGACCCACCTCATGGGCAATGACGTAAGCCTGTGCAAAATCGCCAGGGGCACCGAGTTTATTCTTTAAGTCTTCATAAAAGCTCAGGTCGATGTATAATTTTTCATCCTCGCTACAATAGAATGGCCCGGTGGATGAACTTGCTGAACCGCAACCAGACTGCACACTTTCACTAAACAATACTAAAGTTGGTTCGCGATATTCCTCCAGTAGCCCGTTCCATACATCTTCCGTATCTGCCAACACCACGCCAACAAACTGACCCAGTTCGGCTTCCTCCGCCGTGGGCTGCCAATCGACATTTTGTTCTGAAGTAACCGGACCTGACCCCTGCATTTGTTGTAGAAGGGTGAGTGGGTTTTGTTTGAGAACAACGCTGATGATCAGGACAATTACGATAGTGCCTAACCCTCCTTTAAATGCCATTCCACCAACCCCACCGCGTCTGCCACGCTGATCGTCAACATTACCGCTTTGTCGTCTTCCTCGCCATTGCATAGTCTTCCTTGTCTAAATTTTAAGGAATTTACGAAAGCTAAACCCGTGGTGCAATTAAATATTCAGGTAAGAGGATTTGCACCATGCTGATGAGAGCACCCAACAATGAAAACACCCATACAAAACAGCCTTTACGCAATTCAATCAAGGCCGGCTCTACATTCCACCAATTCCGCTGATGTCCATAATCTGTGAACAGCCTTATCCATTAAGGCTGCTTTATCAATTAACCGAAACTTCTACACTGGCATATTTATTTCCAGGCGGCAATAATGGTTCCCATGACTGTAAGGGCAACAATACTGTACCCTGCATTTATTAAAAACAGTGTAAACGATTTTCGTTCAAATAAATAATGTGTCCCTACAAAGGTGGCTACCCAGCCAAACCCGGCTAGAAATCCCCACATAGCACCCATTGCGGGTTTATCTTCAGGCCCCATGAACATCGCGAGGTTCACTGCCGCTATCAATCCAAGAAAAAAGGCTAAGCCAAAAATTTTGGCCATATTTCCGCCTTTCAGACTTTCTTCGGTAAAGCCATTTTCCCGCATCCATGCTTTGCCAAATACGGCAGGCGAATACCAAAGACCTCCGATAAGAAATGTTGATAAGGCTGAAACAAGTATTGCCCAGTAGTTTAGTTGTATATCCATCGTTTTAGTTTTTAGGGTTCCGTTTTGGTTTATTTGGTAATCCTGAATTTAGTCTTTGAAATTTTATTGTTCTTCGTAATGGAATTGTGTCATCGGCGCAATCTGAAGTTGTCAATTTGATTTTTACAAAACCAGTGTGAATATCCGAAACGGAAAAATTTGTGGCTGAACCGGAAAAACACGTTCCCAGCGATGAAATACAGTTGAATGACAACATCATCCGACTGATTGGTATCCCATTTTTTGGTATTGTCATACCGAATATCACTGGCATGTTCGGTTCACTTACCCTAAAAGATCCCTTCTACTGGTTTGGATACGTGTACTTTATAACTCTTGCTACACTGATATGGCAGGGCAACCGTTATCTCCTTTTTCGAACACGCAAGCGTTTCACCTGGTTTGATAAACCAATCGAGAAGCTTGTCCTTCTTTTCTTAAATAACATTTTCTTTACTTCACCGTTGACCGTTGCCTGGTTATGCGGCTGGTTCCAATGGGCTGGATTTCCAGCTATCAAATGGGATAGCATACTTATCGTGACATTAGTAAATGTGATTTGCGTGTTATTTGTAACGCATGTTTACGAAACTGTATTTATGGTTAAGGAACAGCAGAGCGAACAACTTAAAAATGCCCAGCTCTCCAAAGCAAAAGCAGAGGCTGAACTGGAAGCGTTGAAAAATCAGATTGACCCGCACTTTATGTTCAATTCATTAAACAGCCTGTCCTACCTCATTGCAACTGATGCGGTAAAGGCAAAGTTGTTCACAGAAAATCTGGCAGATGTTTATCGGTATATATTATCACAGAAAGACCAGTCCCTGGTGCTCCTGGAAGATGAGGTTGCGTTTATGAATAAGTATGTCGAGTTACTGCGCCTTCGTTTCGGGGATGCGCTCGAAATCAGGAAGCATTTTAACGGAGCAACCGAAAAGGAATTTCTGATACCACCGATTTCGGCATTCGTCGCGGTTGAAAACGCCGTCAAGCATAATGAAATTACAGAAAACAATCCCTTACAGATCGATCTGCTTCTTGAGGAAAACCATTTAGTGGTACAGAATAAGTTACGTCCCAAACGAAGCCTTCAGCATTCTTCGAAGATCGGTCTCAAAAATCTTGATGAACGATTTAAGATCCTATTGGGGACGGGTATCGAAGTTGTAAAAAAGAGAGATTCATTTCGGGTTATATTGCCCATTACTCCATTTACTTCATAGCCATACGGTAATGAATATACTAATTATAGAAGATGAATTACTGGCGCAGGCTAAACTGGAGACAATGTTGGTTTCGCTGGACAAGTCTATTGCAGTTTTAGCTAAAATCGGCAGCGTCAAAGACGCATTGGACTGGCTTGCTCACCACCCGTCACCGGATCTTGCCTTTGTAGATATACAGCTTTCGGATGATCACTCATTTGAAATCTTCAGGAAACACCCCACACCCTTCCCGGTGATTTTTACAACAGCCTACGACAAGTACTTGTTAGAAAGTTTTGAATTCAACTCCATCGATTATCTGCTTAAACCGATTACCGAGGAGAAACTTTTACGGGCGCTGGAAAAAGTGAAGAAACTGGCTCTTCATTTCAGGCAGGGAAATGTTCTAAAGATGGTTCAACAAGCAGATCAGCCAGCCAAAAAAAGGATTCTCGCGAAAAAAGGAACCGAGTTCATTGCGCTGGAATTTGACGAGGTAGCTTACTTCTACACCGATCATAAGATCGTATTTGTCCGCGATTTTACAGGGCGGCAATTAATCGTCGACAAAAATCTGGCAGAACTGGAGGAAGTGCTCGACAAGAACAAATTCTTCCGGCTGAACAGAAAGTTTATTGCACAGCTTAAGGCTATTGAGAGATTCAAACCTGACAATGGAAAAATAAGAATTTTCCTCACGCCTCAGCTTAATGAGGAGATTCATGTCAGTAAAGAAACTGCACCTGCTTTCCGATTATGGATAGGAGGTGACTAACCTCCGCAGACCTACCGCCACTTTGTTGAATCGCGTTTCGCTCTTCTGGACGTCTTGACCTTTGCCATTCTTTTCTTACTTAATAGTTCGCAGGCATTGGAATAGTTCCGGTTATTCTTGCGAAAGGAGTTTTCCTTTCTAACGTGGTGATTTACGCCGGGCTCTGCACTGATCGTGGGCATAACCGTCACTAAGATAGCCCCAACCAAAGAAGTCAGAAGCAGGCGTTTTCCAATAGAACTATTCATGATGGCCGGTTATTTTGACCATCACAAAAATGCGGCTTGCTTAACTAAATAAAGTTTCAATAAGCCAACAAATCACACATTCGTCAGGGAAAACGAAGCTATTTGAAAATAACCTCTTGTATTTACGTGCTTTCAGAACAGAAAAAAAAAGCCCAGGTTCAACTGTTATTCACCCACTAAAACCACCTGCAGAATAAACCGGGTAGCGACGCCACGGCAACCTGTTGAGAATATTTACCAAAGAAGCCGTCTGTTTCGATTAAAAACATACACAGCAACAGCGGCTAAATTTATCGCGCGGGCTTTAATCAACCTGAACGTTTTGCTTTGTAGCCTTCCTTTTGGAGCAGCAAAACAATCTTATCCCTGTGGTCACCCTGAATAATTACTTCGCCATCCTTAACTGAACCGCCAACACCACATTTCGATTTCAGAATCTTCCCAAGCTGCTCCAAATCGGCTGCTGTGCCAATGAACCCTTTAACCAAGGTAACCTGTTTACCTGCGCGCATACTCTTATCGAGTACGACGAGCAGGTTCTGTTGCTTTGGCGGTATGGTTGCAGATTCTTCATTTTGCTGGTAGGAGAAATTGAAACCAGGCTCTGTGGAGTACACAACTCCGTCCCTTTTTTTCCAATCGTTATTTTTAGCCATAAACCTACAGGATTAAAAATATCGCGATGTTAAACAAAAGTATTACAAAACTAATTACCCCGAAATTAAATCCATATTCGATGTTCTTTCGAAAAAACAGGCCCAGTGCCGAAATGATTAACAACGCTGCAGGAGCAAAGATAAAATTTCCATATATAGATTTCTTAATGGGAATAACCTGATTGGGGATGGTTACGCTCGTCGCAATGTCAAAAAAAGTCGAGGCATGAATCGTTACGGGTTGACCCGGAGGAAAGGAATCTGAAAATTCAAACGGCAGATCAATAAGGTGATTGCCACTCGTTTCAATTACCCACCAGGTTGTCGAGGCATTCCTGGAGTACGTCCTTCTCAGCGACGTACGCTCGACTTTTTCATCATAGACATGCCGCGGCCACACGAAGTCGATAAAGAGAGTAAAGGAAATAAGAAAACAACCGAATATCGCCTTTTGGGCTAACGGCATGTACTGCGCCATCAGGTCGCGTATACTATCGCGATCACTTTTTCGGTAACCTTTTGGCCCCGCCGGGCGATAGGCAGGATCCCGATGCCGTGGCCCCGGTTGATTCGGTGTGACATCGATCAGCGGATTACTTAACCGGAGGTCATAAGCACGCCGTTTCCCGGGATCACCTAGTACGTCATATGCCTCATTCACTTCCTTGAAGATACCCTCGGCGTTGGGGTCAGGGTTTTTATCGGGATGGTATCTGATGGCAAGTCTGCGGAAGGCATGTTTTATCTGCTCCTCGCTGGCGGAATGACTGACACCCAGAATCCGGTAATAATCCATGTAGGAAAAATAAAAAATAAAAGCCCAGTCAGAAACCAGGCTTTTACCTACTTAACTATTTAAGTTCTATTTTCTGTGTTTGGTCACAAAGGTAAGCACGGGCCTTCTTGAGTGACTTACTACTTCTTCCGCAATACTTCCTGCCAGCACGTGGGCAAAACCCGTACGGCCGTGCGTAGACATGGCGATCAAGTCGGCATTAATGCTATCTGCGAAGTAAATAATCCCTTCCTCCTCATTGATGTCGTTAAAAACATTTATCGTATAGTTCTTCAGTTGAAGTTTCTTGGCAAAGTCCTGCATATACCTTTTTACGACTGCGTCACGCTGAAAGTTCCCTGGTGTGTTGATTCGAACCAGGTGAATGGTTGAGTCATAGAGTTTTTGCGTTGTACGGACGATTCTGGAAAATACCTCTTCGTGTTTGTCCATTGACGTAGCATACACAATATTCTTAAAATCCTTACTCTGCGGTTTATTATGAACCGTAAGAACAGGACAGTGCGCCGTTCTCACAACCTTCTCCGTATTGGATCCAATGATCATTTGCTCCAGTTCGGAGCGACCTGCAGTTCCCATGACCACCAGGTCCACTTTCTTTTCGCTGATGATTGTGTTCATCCCGTGGTAGGGAGACCCAATACGAAGCTCCTGCTTCACCTTTATCCCATCCAGCTTGGAATCATCTGTGAATTTGGCCATTTGTTTCTTTGCCTTTTCAATGAGTTTCATCGTAAAAAGCTTTTCTTCCCAGCCCGCATCTGCGGTAACCTGACCCTCAATATTCATGGAATTGCCAACAGCCTCCTCGATCACATGGAGAAGGATAAGTTCAGCGCCTGCTTTTCTGGCAATGTCTGCTGCTACCTCAACGGCGAGCGTAGCTTGTTTTGAGAAATCGGTGGGAACGAGTATTTTTTTCATAGTAAAAAATTGATTTAAAAGATCAAATGTTAAACCATCTATATCATGTGGTTTTCAATGTTCTAAATTAGAACAAATCCGTAACAATCAAATACTCCACAGACCGTTTTCAAAGACAATTGGAAGGATCTTTTGGCCAAATAGCCGGATATGGAACCCCCTTCTTTTGGCCGTTTACCAAGAGAATCTGTAAATCAGGAATCTACTTTCGGGTTATCCCCATCGGTCATTTTGCCATCAATGTGAAATACCTCCCACATGCAAACCTGTTGCATGCATTCCTTTGATACTTTTGCACATGCACCATCACCATCAAGGGGACCATCATCATCACGCGCTGGATTTTGGACAAGTCAGCAGGTTATTCATTTGGGGTATTGTATTAAATGTAATCTTTGTAATCATTGAGTTCGGTGCAGGTTATCTCTCGAATTCCCTCGCATTGATTTCAGATGCAGGACATAATCTGAGTGATGTTGCAACTTTAGCGCTTGCCCTAGGCGCTTTCCGCTTCATGACCGTTAAGGCTACAAAAAAATTTACCTATGGCTTCCGCAAGGTATCCGTCTTAATTGCGCTGATAAATGCCATTCTTTTACTACTTGTCGTCGTTGGTATTGCCTATAAATCCGTGGAGCGATTCCTCTCCCCACAGCCTATAGAAAGCGAAATGGTGATCTGGGTCGCTTGTGTTGGGATCGTCATCAATTTTTTAAGTGGCATGCTCTTCTATCGAAACAAAGAAAATGACTTAAATATCAAAGGCGCCTACCTGCACCTGATGGCCGATGCATTGGTTTCCGTTGGTGTTGTGGTGTCCGCGATTATCATAACGTATACTCAGTGGTATTGGATAGATCCGTTGACCAGTTTGCTAATAGTGATGGTATTGATTGCAGGCCTTGTAAGCCTTCTTCGAGACAGTGTATCAATATCACTGGATGCTGTACCAGGAAACATTGAAATTGATACAATCAGAAAAATTGCCTTGAACTTACCTGGCATAAGAGATATTCATCATATACACGTATGGGCATTAAGCACATCCGAGAATGCATTAACGGCACACCTTCTTCTTCATGAGTCTGTTTCAAACGAAGAAATCTCAACGACAAAAAGCAGTTTCAAAAAAGAGCTGGCCCGATTGGGTATTCAACACGTCACTATTGAAACAGAGACTACAGTTTGTCAGGATGACCATTGTCACTAGCCGGTGCAGATTCGTTAATGGTTTGATACGAATTTCAAACCTACAATTGATGCGATCAGCGTTGAAATAAAAAATATTCGCCAAAAATCAGCGGGTTCCTTAAACACCACAATTCCCATGATCACGGTGCCTACTGCACCAATACCGGTCCAGACTGCGTATGCGGTTCCAATTGGCAGTGTCTGGGTTGCTTTATACAGAAGAATCATGCTAATGGAAAGGCTTACTATAAACCCTGTCCACCACAGCGCTGCGACAGCTCCGGCAGTTTCTCTTGCCTTCCCCAGGCATGTGGCAAAGCCTACTTCAAACAAACCTGCAATTACCAGGATGATCCAGTTCATACTTCGGTATTAAATATTCAAAATGAATGCTACCACGTTGAAAGTCAGATTGTCTTATTTCTGAATCAAAATAGCGCCATTTAATCTACAATTTGAAAACTATCTGTTGGATGATCTTTATTACCTTTGGGCAAATTTTCCAGAGGTTAGCCTTTCTGCCTGGTTTGCATGAGATCAGCACAAATTCCTGCCTCTTTTTTTACACCTAAAATTCACACATTATGCAAATCACTAAAAACAAGGTAGCCGGCATTCACTACACGTTAAAGGATAATGACGGGACAGTTCTTGACACGAGCGATGGCCGTGAGCCACTTTATTACTTACATGGCGCTGGAAACCTTATTATCGGCATGGAAGAAGGGCTGGAGGGGAAAGTCACCGGCGAAAAATTTCAACTAAAAATTGCGCCTGCTAAAGGTTACGGAGAGAAAGATCCGGCGATGACACAAAAGGTGCCCCGTTCTGCCTTTGGTGACCAGGAGGTTAAAAAAGGAATGAAGTTTTCCACAGACCGCGGTGACGTGGTTACAGTTACGGATGTAGGGTTGGACTCGATTACGGTAGACGCCAACCATCCACTGGCCGGAGTAGAATTGAGCTTTTCAGTAGAGATCATAGAAGTGCGCAACGCGACAGAGGAAGAGATATCCCACGGCCATGTACATGGACCCGGCGGTCATCACCACTGAAAAATTAACAAAGTAAAAAAGGCTGTTACCGGCCTTTTTTACTTTGTTGCTATTTCTAAAACCCCATGTCTAAATTCCGTCAAAAATCAGGACAAGGGATAATTAACTTGTCTTTTGGTGGCTTACGCGGATTGCGCATAGGCCAGGTATAAACCAAACTAAACTCGTGAGCACCTCCGCTCCCCGGACCAAGTTTTGAAATGGTGTAATCAAAGCTATAGCCAATATTGATCGCATCTTTTGCTCCAAGCTGCGTAAATCCCAACAGCAACACGATAGATTCATTATTCACGAACTTATCCAGATTTTTAAATGGAACACCCCGATACCATGCGCCGATGACGAGGGGCTCTGCAGTAAAATAAAGTCCGATGTCCATTTGGTCAAAATCACCCTGGTGGCGGTACTGTATTGCAGGCGCAATGCTTCGCTCTGACTTCCGGGTATAGACACCGCTTCCTACTGCACCCGGTTTCAGATAAAACTTAAAACCGCCATGAAAGGAAAATTTACGGGGAAGTGGGCTGTTCTCATCGATTACGCTTTGGTTTGGCTCCGTCAGGTGCCATGCAGAAACACCTAGCCACGCCTTCCTGGTAAACAGTACACCCCCAAAGGAAACGTCTACAAATGTTTTGCTGAAGTTCGTTTGAAAGGTTTCGGCCGTAGGCTGATCCAGAAACTGGCCAGTGGAGGGATCAAACTGGTCTCCAAATGTTAATTTATCAAAATTGACATCCCTGTTGAACAGAGCCACCTGAACTCCCGGCCTGAACCCCAGATTTTCATTGATTTGCAGTTCATACGCATATTGAAGTCCGATGCTGATGGACTGTAGCCCGGCAAGCCCTTCTTTGTCGCGGGTGATGATCATGCCCACTGCGCTGTTTTTGTCTTCAATAAAATAGTCGAAATAAGCCGACATCGTCGTAAAATTCGCATCGATTGCGGGCCACTGATTTCGGTAGTTGATTCCGGCCCTTGCCTGCCCGGTTGACCCGGCCATCGCAGGGTTCAGGTAAAGCGGAGCAGCATAAAACTGCGAAAATTGTGGGTCTTGAGCAGTTACCGCACCCTCCAACGCCAGCATTAATACACACAAAAGCAGGGGTTTCCTGTACATCAACGTCGAGTTATTATTTTACGCAATCAAGGCAAATTAAAGGTATATCGGAAATTTATGAAATAGTTTGTCGGTTAACCACAACCAGTTCCTATTAATCGCTGTCAATCCAATAAGTAACACATTCCGATCATATGGTGTTTAACTTTATATATACAAACATCCTGGCTACAACTATTAACGACAATTTTATGCAAATTGTATACTTTAGTTGAACTTGGACGTTTTACATTTGATTCATGAAGGTTTTTGATAGTAAGTTGATGAGTGTTCGTGTTATGAAGATGCTGAAAACGAAATTACTTCAATCCATTTTGTTTGTGCTGATGCCGATGGGTCTGATGGCACAGAATTTTTCAGGATATAACTGGTATTTTGGCAACAGCACCCAGGGAATTCGATTTAGTCGGTCTGACGATTCCCCGACGCTGGTAACCAACCAGGCAACACCATTTGGCACTGGGGGAAGTGCCGTAGCCAATGACCAGATAAACGGAAATTTACTTTTTTATACCGATGGCAATAACATTTACGATGTATCTCATGCCGTCATGCCAAATGGAACGGGACTAGGCGCAAATTCCGCAGGTAACCAGCCCGTGGCCGTTGCAAAAGTGCCGGGTCAAAATTCGCAGTATTATCTATTCGTAAATAACGCAAATTTTACTGCCGGTGGGACAGTATCGTTCAGGATTGTTGACATGGCTCTTTTTGGCAATGCAGTTTTTCCGACACCTGCACTTGGCAATGCAACATCGGCGGCGAACACGCCTGTACCTGGGCTAACCGTAAGGTCCGAGGCGATGATCACCATTCCCCATACGAATGGTGACGATTTCTGGTTGATCACACATAATAACGGCAGTGCTAATTATGAAGTCACCCTCTTCACACCTGCGGGGCCGGTATCGACAACGACATTTGCCGGATTGGGTCTCATCCAGGTCGCGGCGAATTTCTCTTATCATCCCGGCTCAAACCGGATTGCCGTATCTCCCCAGGAAACGACCCGTGACGTGGAGATTCTGGATTTTGATCCAACAACGGGTGCGCTGGGCTTTCAACAACGTATTCTCAGCTCAGGTATTATCACGGCCACCAACCAGTCCATATACGATACCGAGTGGAGTGACAACGGACAATTTCTTTATTTATCGGTACACGGTGAACCTGGTATTCAGGCCGATGTACTGCAATACGACATTAACAACCCTTTGACTTCGCTGGCATCGGTACTTCCGCAACCCAATACCATTTTCAGAAGTTTTGGTTTGCAGATGGCACCTGACAGTTCCATTTATCATTTGTACCAGAGTGTCTCCGGAGGACCATTTCTTGTTGGAAGCCTTGCAAATACTGATACCGTTGCAAGCGAGGTTACTTATACGGCGCAGGCATTTCCAACAAATCAAAATTTTGCAGCAACACAATTTCCTTCATTCGCGCCACGTGACACCGTCAGTATTGTTGTATCCTTTATTTCAGATGGTCTCTGCGCGAACGCTCCAACATCATTTTTCCCAACGGTTACACCGAGTGCCGACAGCCTGGTATGGGACTTTGGAGACGGGTCAGGGTCGCGTGACTGGAGCCCGGTATACACCTACACGGCAGGCGGCTCGTATAACGTATCCGTTACCGCCTTTTTGAACGGCCAGACGGCTACGTCAGCACAACCAATAAGCATTACCGATTTTGATACGCAAATCAGCCTGGTACAAGACACTACGGCCTGCAGTTGTGAGCTACCATTCCCGAAAGCGCCGAATCCTCCGCCGCAATGTGGACAGTTCAGTGTAACCGCTCAGGTAAATGGTTCCGGAACACCCACGTACCAGTGGTTTGGTCCTGCGGGGCTCATTGCCGGCGCTACATCCCTGACGTTACAACCTGATTCTGCAGGGTATTATTATCTCGTGGCTACCGTAGGTGCATGTGCCACGTATGCGGGTGTTAATATCAAGGAATATGACGTTGAGGATCAGCGCGCCAACATCTGGTATTTTGGAAACCGGGCTGGTCTGGATTTTAACCCGTTGCCGGAAAACCCTGTTGTTCCCATAACAAATCCGGTTATGGATGCTCCGGAAGGAACATCAACGATCAGTGACCGGAACGGTCAGGTGGTTTTCTTTACGGACGGCGACAAAGTATGGAACAGGACAAATGTCGAAATTGCCACTGGCATTGGCGGAGAACCGGGTTCCTCGCAGGCTGCATTAATTATTCCTGTACCTGGCGATGAAACACTTTATTATATATTCACAACCCAGGAAGTACACGGCTCTAACACTTACCAGGTACGATATTCACTCTTTGATCTAAAACTGAATGGAGGAACCGGTGGATTAGTGGAGCAGAATGTTCTGCTATTCGAAAGAAGTACGGAGCGGATAACCGGTAATGGAAACTGGTTAATCGCTCATGAGTACGGAAATAATTCGTTTCGCGCCTATAGGATATCAAACCTGGGTATCGGCAATCCCGTGATCTCCAGCATCGGTTCAGACCATGCCGTTACGTCGGCTGAAAATGGCCAGGGCTACATGAAACTGGGACCACAAAACAGACTGGTTGTTGCCCTTTCAACTCCCGGAACATCGAATGTCGTTGAAGTTTTTGATTTTGCTGATTCTTCAGGACAAGTTTCTAACTTTAGAACAGCCAATCTGAATAATCCGGCCGGTCAGGTATACGGTGTAGAGTTTTCGCCGGGCGGGAATAAACTGTTTGCTACGCTGAAAGGAGCAACATCTCAAATTGTTGAATTCGCCTTTGATTCTGTCGGGGCTGTTTACCTGAAACAACCGCCTATTGCTCCCGTTGCTGAAGAACTTGGCGCCATTCAGGTCGGACCAGATGGGCAGATTTATGTGGCCGTGAACGGAGAGCCGTTCTTGGGCACCATCCAGGCAAATGAAGACACCACGCAAGTGTCAACATTCGTGCTGAATGGATTTGGACTGCTGCCCGGTACCAATAGTAATCTGGGGTTACCTAACTTTATTCAACAATTGGCCGATCCCACGCAAGGTCCGAGTATTTCTATAGCCGGCGCCTGTGTTCAGGACTCGGTCACTTTCTCCGGGACGCCTACCGATCCTATTGATATATTCTTCTGGCAAGTGCGCTTAGGAGGCACTGTCGTGACGACTTCCGACCAGCAACAATTCAATTTCCTTTTTACAACACCTGGCCTATACGATGTATCCCTGCGACTTACCAACCGTTGCGGGCTGGATACTACCATGATGCAGCAACATTTGATCAATGGTGTTCCTCCCGATCCAACCACTTCCGTTGTACTTTGCACGGGTTCACAAATACTCGATGCCAATCCGTTTAATGTTCCGGGACTCACCTTCCTGTGGTCGACCGGTGAAACCACACCGACAATTACCGTCAACAGACAGGCAATCTACACCGTTACCATCACCGGAGGCGGCGGATGTACAACCACCGGACAAATTCTGGCTGCGGACAACCGGCCGGTTACTGATTTGGGATCAGACCTTACCATTTGCCAGAATACACCTATTGCCCCACTCGATGCGCAAAATCCGGGAGCAACGTATGTATGGACTATCAATGGTGTTGCTGCCGGTACAAGTCAGACACAAAGTGTAGACACCTCATTACCGTCTGCACCTACGGTGGAATACGAAGTGATCATCACCGACCCGATAACCACCTGTACCTTCAAGGATTCTGTGATCTATACTATTAACGCTTCTCCGGTTTTTGCACCTACCTCAACTGATCCGACAAGCTGCGTTCTTAATGACGGGACTATAAATGTCAACATTACCGCACCTGCAAATACACTGTTCTCCTATTTTATCACAGGTCCATCTACTTCAACCTCGGGATTTGATCAGGGTCTTGGAGCGGTGCCTGCAACAACAGGCCTGGACGCCGGTACATATGGAATAACGGTAACTGATCAGGTATCAGGATGTACCACGATCAATACGGTCACCCTCAATGATAATGTCTTTGTGGTTACGGGAGTACCGAATGCGGTATGTGATCCGATTGGGATTAGAGTTTCAACCGACATACCCCAAATCAATGTTACCTATCGTATTCTCGACAATGCCACCGCGACAGTCGTTGAACAAGGGAACCGTCCCTCTACACCATTCGATACGGATGCGGCAGGACTAACCAGCAACAATAGTTACATTGTGGAAGTGACTGCCACGGGATGTACCTCTTCGTCACTTCCCGTTGTGATTAATCAGGTAGCACCTTTGCCTATTGCTTTTGATATCACCGATATCTGTAATCAAAATGTTACAGCCGTTTCTCCGGGTGCAACCAGCTTTGACTGGAGTCTCTCGCAAACGGGAAGCGTGAATCCTCCAACCAATTTAGCTACCGTTAATGTAATTCCAGGCACCTGGTTACTTCGCGTTCGAGTGGATGATGGCGCCGGTCCGAGTTGCCCTAACCTGGACTCTCTTACGATTACCGTTGAACCACCGATCGTGGCAGATTTTACACAAACCGATGCGTGTGCCGATCAGGTGACCCTCGACGCAACTCCGGCAACCGGATCATTTTTATACAGGTGGTTCCGGAACGGTGTTCTTGATCTGACATTAGCCGGCCCACAGGTTACGGCAACGACCGCCAACGATGGACAATCTTACTTTGTTCGGGTAGTCAGTACAGTTACCGGATGCCAGGAGGATTCACCAACAAAAACAATTGAAGTGGATGGACTGCTGGATGTAACGGTTACTACCTCAACACCTTGTGAGGGATCTCCTTTCACCCTTACCGCCGTGCCTAGCCGTACCGCTACTTTTCAATGGGAAATTGACGGAGCCATCATTCCTGGACAATCAGGGTCAACCCTCCAGGACCAACGGGAAGGGACCTATACGGTGACGGCAATTGCCGCGACCTGCTCAACCAGTACCGACCTTCAGATTTTACTGGCCCCCACAACGCCAGGCTTATTGATTGACCAGGCACTTATTTGTCCCGATCCAGCGAACCCTGATCCCAATACCCGTGAAGTAATTTTGCGTCCGGGGGATTTCGTAAGCTATGATTGGTTTAAAGACGGAGTGGGATTAGGCATCACAACACCCACGCTCGTAGCTTCAGAGCCGGGAATTTTCTCAGTAGATCTGGTTAATTCTTTCGGATGCTCCAGTTCTGACAAGACAGATGTTATCATCCAATGCGATCCCGTGATCGTAGGGCCAAATGCCTTCCGGCCAACCAGCGGGGTGTCTCAAGGTGGCGAATTTGTCAACCAGTCATTTAAGCTGTTTACTTTCTTCATCGACGATTCTGACTTCCAGGTGTTTATATTTAATCGTTGGGGTGAAATGATTTACCAGTCAAATCAGCGGGAATTCCGTTGGAACGGTGGATACAACAACAACATCGGTCAATTGGCGCCTGCAGGTACGTACTCGTATGTGGTGCGTTACAAGAGTTCCTATCGACCGGAGCAAGGCATACAAGAAACCCGCGGGGGCGTTGTCCTGTTGCGCTGATGTAACACTACAAGCGCAGTAGGCATCATTGCGTGAACTGCCAGGACTCCCGATTACCGGAAAGGATGCTATTGACTCGAAAATTATTTTGCGCGATATTCAAAAAAGCATTACTTCAATCTATAAACAAGCCAACACCACATGAAAGCACCTGTAAGAATATTATTTATACTAGCCTTTGTAATACTGATATCAAGCTTTCAGCTCATCAAAACATACCTCAATGTTACTGTGCGTGATGAGGTGGGTAATACCGTAGCCGGCGCCACTGTGCAGCTCTTTGAAAAAGAAGAAGACTACACAAAAGAAGAAAACGTTGCTATAGAAGGTGTAACCGACAACAAGGGCGTTTTAAAGCTCAAGGACTTAAAAGCCATTTCATACTTTGTAATTGTCCGGAAAGGCGACAAGGATAATTCCGGTGGTGGAGAACGAACGGGTAAGCTGGATGAAAAGAAAATCAATAAGATTACTATCGTTATACAATAGTGGTATAACCGGATCCCTTAGGTTTCGATATCAGGCGATAACGGTGCGGTAGACGAATTGACCAAAGTACCAACCCATCGTCAGACTCGTGATGAGTTTTAATAGTGTTCCAAAAAGGAAGCCGGCAAAAGAACCGAATGCAGACTTAAGTGCCGTAGAGGAATTGTTGTTCGCGATAATTTCGCCAATGAATGCACCGATAAAAGGGCCGATTATAATACCCAGCGGACCGAGCCATAAACCAACAATCAGTCCCAGGGTACAGCCCCAGATACCGTACTTGCTTCCTCCGAATTTTTTCGTTCCATACGCCGGAATGATATAATCCAATACCGTTACCGCGATGGTAATAGCAGCCCAAGTCAGCAGAAAATTTGTGGTGAAGGGTGGTGTTCCGTTCAACTGTTGGATGAGCAACGCCAGAAAACTTAATGGTGGGCCGGGTATCAAAGGCAAAATACATCCGGCTATTCCCGCAAGCATCAACAACAGACCAACGATGATCAATACTGTTACCATAATCTGATATCCATTACACGAAAATACATAAATTCGAAGATGCTTAAACTAAATACCCTACACCACGTTGCTATCATTTGCTCGGATTACCAAACATCCAAAGATTTTTACACGCGAATCCTGGGACTGACTGTTATTGCCGAGCATTACCGCGCTGAACGGAACTCGTATAAACTCGACTTAGCGGTGGGCGATCGCTATTTCGTGGAACTCTTCTCTTTCCCGAACCCACCGAAACGCGTTTCCCGACCCGAAGCTTGTGGGCTACGGCATCTTGCCTTTGAAGTTGATGACATCATGCAGGCAAGCGAATGGCTTAGTCAGAATGGAGTTAAGGTGGAACCCATACGGGTTGATGAATATACCAATAAGCGATTTACCTTCTTTGCCGACCCAGACGACCTTCCTCTCGAATTTTATGAGCGATAATACTTTACAAATAGCCACGTATCTCCAGCAACTGCCGGCATTGTTTCCTGAACTGCGAGACGAGTTCCCCTGGAATATTCCAGGCAACCTGGAAGCTATCCTTCGAAACAGAATCAAATCCCTTTCCGATGATTATCATGTGCACGACGATGTTGCCATACACCCTACGGCCAGGATTGAGGACCATGTGATACTGAAAGGTCCAATGATCATTTCAGCCGGGTCATTCATTGGTGCCCATGCTTACCTCCGCGGCGGTGTTTACCTTGGAGAAAACAGTGTTATTGGTCCGGGATGCGAAGTGAAGTCAAGTGTAATCCTTAACCGAAGTGCATTGGCCCACTTCAATTTCGTTGGAGATTCATTAATTGGTGACATGGTGAATTTTGAAGCCGGAAGTATTATCGCCAATCACTTCAATGAACGCGAGGACAAAACGATATTCGTCATGATAGACGGAAAAAGAACATCGACTGGAGTTACCAAATTCGGTGCCATGGTCGGCGATTTTTCCAGGATTGGTGCAAACGCGGTGCTGTCACCGGGAACGATACTACCACCCAAAAGCGTCGTACCTCGGCTGTCGCTGGTGGAACAATGCTGACGTGATGGAGAAATCTTGTACGGATTATTTCCAGCGCCTTCCGGGAATGTCATTCCGGAATTTTTCTATGCCTTTGCGATCCTGAAGCGTTACAAACACAAGTTTACCATTCAATCCGCCAAAGACCAGATTACTGCATCGTTTTCCTTTTAGTTGTACTTCCCGAATAATTTTACCCTTCGGGTCAAGGACAGCAACGTTACCTTTACCATGGCGGGTAACATATAAATTTCCCTCTCTGTCACACTTCATTCCATCAAACCCAAAGTCCTGAAATTCCGCGAAGAGTCTTTTGTTGGAAATATCCCCGTGATCATCAACATCAAATGCCCATATTTTGCGTTGAACGCTTTCATTTACATATAATATCTTTTCGTCGGGGCTCAATTCAATTCCGTTAGTTGTTCCCATTTGATCCGTAAGCAAATTCACCTTACCGCTCTTATCAATACGCCATAATTTTCCTTTGCTCTCTTTCCAATTGGGGTCAGATACAAACAGCTGGTCTTTTTTATTGATACAAAAGTCATTCGGCTGGTTGAAGTCATCATTATGCACAAAGACACTAATCTTCTTCGTTTTCATATCGACTTTAAGCACATTGTGACCTGTAAAATCCGCCAGATACATCGCACCCTTGCTATCAAACTGGATGCTGTTGGCTGTGCTTCCTTCGGGTAAGGTGACAAATAACTCCACAGACCCATCAGGTTTGACCAGTCCGATAGTACCGTCCTTCTGAAAGTTAACAACATACAAATTGCCCTTTTGATCTACGGCAGGGCCTTCAATGTTTGACGAAAAAAGATTCTCGGCTGTAAGATCTTCCGCTTGAAAAAGTCGTTCCATGTCCTGTGCCGCAACAGTCAGGGAGAGGCTCATCAGGAACGTGCATCCAAAGGTTAATATATAGTATCGCATGGGTGTAGTTTAGGGTTTCAAGATAATCCACCTGAAGCGAATAAAGAAGACAGTTTACACGAACGTCTGAATATTCGTCTGGTTTAATCGTTCAGCCACAGCAGCACACACCACAACTGTTTCGTACCCGTTCTTCAGGACATAGGCAAAACGAGGCGCTCCTGATCTGAGGCCCGAACGCAAAAAAAAAGCCTCTGCAAAGCAAAGGCCCTTGAAATGAGTTACTAGTGTTTTTCAGAACTGAATCGTCTTTACATGCCCACTGTTGTCTGACACTTCGAAAGTGACCGCTCCTGGTACATCCTTAAGCTTAAATACTTGTGCAAAGTCACCCAAATCAGACCTTGAACCTGTATAAAGAAGGTTGCTTGCCCGGTCAAATATCTTTACGGTAATGGCGTCTCCGCTGTTCTTGGCGACTGACAACAAAAATGACCCTTCTTCTTTCACCAGTTTAGATACATGAACGGTACGTTCAGTGATTACAGGCTGATGACTGATCTTCTCCACCCGTGTTCCCTGAGCATCGGTCACCTCAATGGTGTACTCGCCAAACTTCAGGCCGCTGAAATTCAACGGACGAATAAATCCATCCAGGTTATTAAAAGTCTCCGTGAAGACAATATCAGAGGTCGAATTATAAACGTTCAGTTTTACCCTGCTCGCGCTTTCGCCTCTATATATTACCTTGAATACTTCAGATCCCTTTACAGGTACAACTGCCATACCGGCGTTGCTTGGCTCACCTTTTGCGACTGCTGTTACTGACGCGGCAATCACCATGAATGCTGCGATGTACATTACTTTAATTTTCATAGTCGTGTTTGTTTTTTGTTCACACGAATATACGGTAGGTATACACTACAGATCGTTTAGCTGTAAGGAAACCTTTTTTTACAGTTAAAAATCGATTGCGAAAAAAATATTGCCTGATTTGACTAATAACACAGGAACAGAGGTCAATGCAAACGCTATCGGATAAAATAAAAACATTACAACGTTTGCGGTAGATTAACCTTCGCCATCCGTTGAAAAATAATGATGGCGACCCATACGGATCGCCATCATCGTCAAGTGTGATTAATGGTTTCTTTCTAGTATCCGACGTATGTCGAATTTCCATCGGCGTCTGAAATCTCAAATCTGCCCTTTCCAGAGTGCTTGTTCAGATTATATACTTTAGCAAAATTACCAGTAATGGTTTCATGCTGACTATAAATAACGTTATCTGATTCATCCATAATTCTCACATTGACTGCCTTGGGCGTTTTACTTGATATCATAAGCAGGTACTTGTGTTCACTGCCTGCCAACTTAAGAACACGGGCTTGTTTTGTGTCAACCGTGTTTTTTTCGTACCTGATTTTCTCAACTTTAAGTCCGTTGCTATCTCTGATCTGAATTGTATAATCACCTTCACTCAAATGTGAAAAGTTATACGGTCTCACGAAGCCATCAACGTGTTTCAATACTTCTCTGAAGACTATCTGATCATCGGCATTACGAATAGAAATAGCAACATCCATTTGCTGTGATCCATTGTAGTATAGCTTAAAGGTGGTTCCGTTTTTAACAACGGCCATTCCGGGCTTCGATCCGGGTGAATCTGCTGCAAGTATCAAACTACTTATCATCATAAGTGCAGCCAAAAAAGAAAGTGTCTTTTTCATATCGTGTTTAGTTAATTACAATCCTAAGACGACAAGCCTCTGGCAAAGGTTTCAGCGATGATGTTAATAAATGGTAAAGTTTCAAACGTTAGCATAACTTAATAACCACCCTACCTGCCTCCGGGCAAAGTGCCTGTAACGGAAATGTTATACGTTTGATTAAGAAAAAGGAAAGTATTTTTCGCCTACGATTTTGAAGTCCCTTTGTTTCAGGCTTATGTACCTAATTCAGAAAAAAGTTGTCTTTGCTTTTCTCTTCCTGCAAAAGGATATGTAGCTGAAATCTGATACGATTAAGTATTATGGCTCCACGCTTATCCTCCGTAGCTGTTAAGAATTTATACCGGTCATTAAGATCAAGGCTGAGCTCATTTGCAATTTGAAATAAGCCATAGATGGTAAGACGGGGATTGATATTCCGTCTCTGAAGGTAATCCAGAAAGAGATCATATAACTCAGGTCCAGGGAAACAATTTGTCTCAATATTCCAAAAGCGGACATCTCCACCCGGATACATTTTGGTTTTAAACGTTCTTGAAAGGAACTTCAGATCAAAAATATCCTCGCACTTCACTATGATATCAGCCTCGCCCGTAGGATATCTTTTGATTACGCTCTCGAGCTTCATCAGCGAGCCGATCTTCTGCTCATTACTTTCATGGCTGAAGTAAATGCCGAAATGTATATCATTCACTTCTGCATCCTGCAATAGTTGTTTGTACCGTGGCTCAAAAATGTGCAGAGGCACCAGTTCTCCGGGTAAGGGGAGAATAGCAAGCGGAAACATAGGGATATGGACAGCATCAGGCATAGAAACAGCGAACAAGATGAATATGGTTAATAGCTAACCAGATAATGAGGTATAACTCCGAATCGATCAGTTATGTTTTGTGCACCCGGCAAAAAACCAAGATTTATAATAAAAGAAAAACCAGCCACCGTTCCACCAAGCTCCCTGATCAGTTCACCGGCTGCACAGGCCGTACCGCCTGTTGCTAATAAATCATCGTGCACCAATACACGGGCGGAGGGCTTCACTGCATCAACGTGCATTTCAATACTGGCTGAACCATATTCCAGATCATATTTTTTTGATCGGGAAGTAAATGGCAGCTTCCCAGCTTTACGAACCGGAATAAAGCTGCAGTTTAATTCGTGTGCCAGTATAGACCCAAAAATAAAACCCCGGGCCTCCACAGCGGCTACCGCATCAATTTGATGTGATTTAAAGTCCTGCACAATTTGCTTTACAATTTCCCTGCAAAGGGATGGATCTGCCAGGACCGGCGTGATGTCCTTAAAAACAATTCCGGGGCTTGGGTAATCCCTTACATCCCTGATAGTTTCTTCAATCTTTTGCGAAAGTTGTATCATACCTTATCCTGTTTCCCTTCGATCAAAAATAACTGAGTCATCCAAGTAAACAAATTTGTTATCAGTTTAATCAGCAAAATTACGAACGAATGAAGATTAGCAGATCACTTAACCACAACACGCAACGCTCAGCAAAACTTTTCAATATCTGCACTCGTATCGGCCGTACCCCAGCCGAAATTTGCTTTTCTGCAAAGTGTATCCTGGCTCACTATTTTGCACCAATAATCCTGCCGTGTAAAATAACCGTGTCTACTAACCGACTGCCATAGGCGTAAGGAAAATAGGCAACGGATGGAACGGGCTTTGAAATAAAAATATTGGCAATCTTCCCACGGGTAATACTACCGTGCGTTCCCTGTAACTCCAGCGCGAAGGATGTATTGATTGTAGCGGCATTAATAGCTTCCTCCGGAAGCATTTTCATCCGGATACAGGCGAGCGCCATCATCAGAGGCATATTGCCACTCGGCGAACTTCCAGGATTATAGTCAGACGCAATGGCCAACGGTAACCCTGCTTTAATCATATCACGTGCCGGTGGAAATGGGAGGCCCAGAAAGAAAGCAGCGCCCGGCAACGCTGTGGGTATCACGTGGCTCTGTACTAACAGTTGGATTTCTTCCTCACCTATATCCTCCAAATGATCAACACTGACCGCCTTTGTCTTCACGCCGACCTGTACACCACCCGAACGATTCAACTGGTTCGCATGTATCCTCGGTCGCATTCCATATCGCTTGCCCTCTTCTACAATTTTCTCTGTTTCATCCGGAGTGAAAAAACCTTTCTCACAAAATACGTCGATATAATCAGCCAACTTTTCAGAGGCTATTGCCGGAATCATTTCATTAATGATTGTTCCAATGTAATGTTCCCTTGAAGTATTCTCCGGAATGGCATGCGCTCCGAGAAAAGTTGACTTCACAGTAAGCGGCGTTTCCTTGCCGATGCGCTTTGCCACACGCAACATCTTCATCTCGTCATTCGTGGTGAGTCCGTATCCGCTTTTTATTTCCACTGCCCCGGTCCCTGTTAAGATAATCTCCTCTGCACGGGTCAAGGTGCGTTCAAACAATTCATCCTCCGACATCTGTCGAAGCCTTCGGGCCGAGTTGAGGATTCCCCCTCCCCTCGAGGCAATTTCTGCATAGGAAGCCCCCTGGATTTTCATGACGAATTCCTCTTCGCGGCTAGCCGCAAAAACCATGTGTGTATGGGAATCAACAAAACTGGGAAATACAAAACATCCCGATGCGTCGAGCGTATGAGCGGCATGTTGAATTAATAGGGACGACATGCTTCCATAGTCGACAATTACGCCGTCCTTAATAGCCAGATAGGCATCGGCTAATATCGGCAGCCTGGCCATGTCGTGCCCTGCTACAACATTGACCGTTTGATCCCTGACCTGGACTAATCCCTTAATATTCTTAATGAGGATATCCCAAGACATGATCGGACTTATTTAAACGCCAGGAACGTCTGTCTACTTTCCAAAAGACTCAACCTTATAGTCAAGGTTCGTTCCGAATACAGGGAAGCTGATTTTTAATAATGCATAAAATGTTCTGCCGCCCAGGCTCGGTCTGTAGCCTACTTCGCCACCATACGACCAGCTGAACATTCTGTTAAATTTTCCATCCATCCCTGCCCGAAAACCAAATGACTTGATCTCTAGCGGGCTGACATCATAATTGTCTGTAACAGAATTCGGGCTAAGCGGATCTTGCAAGTAAACGATATCATCAACGTTTATGATTGGGGAATAAAGTGCATCCAGATAGACGGTGAACAACAAGTCGTCTATCCCCTCTTCAAACTTATCAAAACTCACTGCAATATTTTTAATCCAGGACATTGAACCCCCGGCATAGATGGTTGTTGAGGATATATTGCTGAATGCATCAAACGATTCGGTTCTCCCATTAACATAGATGGTCTCCGGGAGCCCGATACCTTCAGAATTCTTAAGATCACCATTTGTTAATCCCTGCTTTTCCAAAGCCCTGCCAATATCAGTGGAACTATCCCAGATGACCGCTCCCAGCCGGGCACCATAGATCTTTCTCACCTTGCAGGGCACTTCTGCATTCAACGGTACTCTGGCCGCCCACTTATTGCCCTTGTAACTGTTCTTGTACAGGAACATCTTTGTTTTTGAGCTGGCCTCAAAATCCTTGATGTGATAAGTACCACCGAACTCAAAATAGTTATACACCTCTGCGCGGTTATTTACATCGCTTTTCTTATCCGCCAGATCCCGGGCAAAATCATAAAACGACTGACTGTATGTCTTTCGGAAATGAGCACGAACGTCAAACTTGTCCTTGTGGTAATAGGACGCTTCAGCCCCATATCCGGCATTGAGATTCGTCACAAACATATCGGCATACAGCGGTATAAGACCAATAAAGAGTTTATTGACGGAATATGGCTCATCATACAGTTCCTCGTATGTTACTGCCGTTTTGTCCTTTCGTTCGCCCTGCGCAAAAAGGCTGGCTGAAAACGCCAGTGACGCAGCTACTAAGATTAAAAAGCGATGGTTCATAGCCTAAAAAGTTGGGTATTAGTAAGTAAAAGTAGTAAATCCCGGGCAAAAAGTTAATAACCCTATATACACCCTACCGCACTCAGGTAATATGCAAGCCAAAAAATACCTATTTATTCATTTTTTCAACCTTCTTTCTCAGCTCCTTCAACTCCTCCAGATTTTGTAACATTTCTGATTCTTTGCGTTTATGCTCCGTTATATCCTCAAACATCCCCAAAACGGCCACTACTTCCCCATGTTTGTTCATCACGGGCACCTTACTGACCATTACCCAGGATTCCACGCCCTCACTATTTACATTTCTTTCCTCCAGATCCAGGCGTGCTTTCCGGCTATTCATGACAGCCATATCATCAGCGCGATAGGCATCTCCGTGCTCTTTCCAGGGCATGTCATAGTCGGTCTTGCCAAGCAGATCCTTGTGTGACTTCAATCCTGCAACATTAGCAAATATCCTGTTACACCCCTGAAAGCGTAACTCCTTATCTTTCCAGAATACAGCGCGAGGAATATTATCGATGATCGTCTGCATAGTTTCCTGGTCATCGCTCAATTGGCTTAACATCCTGTTAATTTTCGAGGTGTTGTAGGTAACCGTAATGAGGTCAGCGCAAGACTTCAGAAATTCAATATCCTCGTCCGTCCAGTCCTTTTGTGTGTGCTGATGTTCACAGCAAATAATCCCGGCGATTGTGCCCTCATTAAAAAAAGGAACATCAAGCATGGACCTTATTCCGAGTGGTTTGAGGTAGACTTCCGCAAACTCGTTCGTCGCGGCATGTGTTGTCGCATCTTTAGCGACAATAACTTCCTCACGGGTCACTGCCTCAAAATATCCCGGGAAATCGCGCCCGGATAATTCCGTACCGGATTCAAAAGTACCCCTGTCGCTTTGGAAAAGTTTTTCACAACTTATCTTGTTCTCCTTCCCTTTATACACCCAGATACTGCTTCTGGTTATACCCAGCTGGCGCGCAATACAGCTGGTGATTTTTTCAAGCGACGCATTCCAGTTCCCTTCCTGAACATCCTTGTTCTTGGTCAACTCCATTATAACCTGCCTGTTCTTCTGACTAATCTCGTTGCGTTGCTTCTCGCCATCCAGCATATTTTGAATATGCTTTTCCTTTCGACGCATCTCCTCCTGCGTAGCTTCAAGCTCTTCCATATTCTGGCGCATTTCCTCCTCCTGTGCGCGCATCTCCTCAGCCTGTTGCTGGGTCTTTTCCAGCAAGATGCGTGTGCTTTCGCTAACCCGAACCGTCGAAATTGTCGATGCAATACTTTCCGTTAGTTTTTCTACCAATTCTATTTCGTGCTTATCATATTTCGTAAATGTGGCCAGTTCCAATACACCAAAAATCTTGTCGTTGTTTCTAAGGGGAACCAATAGCAATGCATTCGCTGAGGCGCCACCAAGTCCGGACGTGATGCTTACATATTCAGCAGGAACTTCCATCAAATAGATTCTTTCACCCTCCAGAAAACACTGGCCGACGAGTCCCTCTCCAATTTCAATTCTTTTTGTTATGTACTTCTTTCTTTCAAATGCGTAACAGGCCACCAGGTCAAGGCGTCTATCGCTTTCATTTTCTTCGTTCAAAACAAACAGACCACCCTGGTTACTTTTGGTGTACTTGACAACAAACTTCAAAATATTGTCAAACAGTTCTTCCGTACTTCCGGTTGATGTCCGAAGTATTTCACCGATTTGAGCTAGCCCGGACGTTGACCAATTCCTCTTTCGATCCTCATCGGCGCTAATCCGCAATTTGTCACGCATAGTAACAAGTGTGTTCCCCAGACTGGCTTCAGCACCCTGCTCGAGACTCAATTCAGCCTCGTAATTACCGGCAGAAATGGCATCAATAAAAGTCGAAATAGTGGATACGGCCTGCTGTTGTTGCGCCAGTCTCGATTCATGCTCGACCAACATCTTGCCCGACTTCTGCAAAACCCTAAACAGGAAAAAACATATCACCGCAAAAGCCGCCGCCAGAAAAGCGATGGATATCCATGACAATGCACTTAAATATGAGGACTCTGTATCAATTGTCTGTGAGAGGTGATTCTCAAATCTCTCCAGCGATAACTGAGAGGTCTCATACGAAGCATCAAATTGCTGGTCAAGTTCGTCGCCGGCGTGGCTTGTCACCACCTGGGCTGTGCTATCCGTTGCATCAATGGTTGTTTCAAGCTTGTTTTTCCAACGCTCATCTGCAGCGGCTGTCAGTCGTTCAAGGTCAAAAATTACTTCCTTTAAAATAGCCCTTGCGTCTTCATCTGTTTCCAACGCATCATTTAACTTACCATCATATGCCTGTTGAAGCAAGCTAAGTGAAGACTGAAGAGGGGATTGAACATCGCGGTCAAAATTCAGACTGGCATCGCCGGCTATCAGTTCCTCCAGCCAAATGTGAGCTTTTGTCGTCTGGTTTTTGGTTTTATTGGCAAGCGTTAAGTAGGGAAGCTTTTCCTGGTAGGTACGAAGAGTACCCCTTTCAATGTACGCAACAAGGATGATTAGTATAAGGCCCAGTGTGGCGAATCCTACTGCAAACTTCAGCGCACGATTCCTCATGATACGAAACGATTGGAATTAAGTGTTTTTAAAAAATGGGTTCTGCTGAAAAGTTAAGTAATAATCGGATTAAATGAAATTCAGGTCACGCCGGTCCCGTCAGGATTCAATCGATTTTAATGTATGAAATAACGTGTTTTTCGCTTTTTAGAAAGCTCCACACTCCTTACAATCATCATAACCTTGAAATTTTCAAGTGTCAGATTTCTTTCAACGCCTTATTGCTGGCATCAAGAATCTGGTCAACGATAGAATTGTCAATGGCATTGGAAATGAACATCGCTTCGTATTGGGACGGCGCCAGATAAACGCCGTTTTGAAGCATAGCCTGGAAATAGGCAGCAAACATTTTTGTGTCCGATGTCTTTGCCGTATCAAAGTCAGTTACATGCTCACCGGTAAAGAAAAGCGTAAACATTGAGCCGACGCTGTTTATGGTAAAGTTAAGGCCGTACTTCTGAAGTTGGCTGCTGATGCCATCAACCAGAGCTGATGTGCTTCTATCAATGTTTTGGTACACGGAAGGATTTTCCTTCAGGTATCGAAGCATGGCAAGCCCCGCAGCCATGGCAAGGGGATTACCGGACAAGGTACCCGCCTGGTATACCGGGCCCAGGGGCGAAACAAAATCCATTATTTCCCTTTTCCCACCATACGCTCCAACCGGCAGACCACCTCCGATAATTTTGCCCAACGTAGTCAGGTCAGGCTTTGCGTTATAAAGTTGCTGTGCGCCACCAATCGCTAGTCGAAAGCCGGTCATCACTTCATCAAAAATTAACAACGTGTTATGTTTATCACACAATGTTCTAAGCCCTGCCAGGTATCCGGGCAAAGGGAGGACACATCCCATATTGCCTACAACAGGTTCCAGTATAATTGCTGCCACTTCGTTGCTGTTCTCATCGAGTATTCTTGAAACGGCTTCAAGGTTGTTATACGGGGCGATAAGCGTATCTCGGGCCGTGCCCTTTGTAACACCGGGGCTATCGGGTGTACCAAACGTCAGCGCCCCACTCCCTGCAGCAATCAGGAATGAATCACCATGACCATGGTAACAGCCTTCCATTTTAATAATTTTATCACGCCCGGTATACCCCCTGGCTACCCGTATGGCAGACATAGTTGCCTCAGTGCCGGAATTTACCATTCGAACCTTTTCAATGGAAGGAACAATAGAACAGATGAGTTCTGCCATTTCGACTTCGCGCGCCGTAGGGGCACCAAAAGACGGAGAAGATGACAACGCAGTTTTTACTGCCTCCTCAACCATAGGATGAGCGTGGCCCAGGATCATAGGCCCCCACGAGTTAATCAGATCAATATATTGATTCCCGTCTTCGTCATAGAGGTACGCACCTTTAGCGCGTTTGATGAACAAAGGTGATCCACCAACTGCACGAAAAGCACGTACAGGAGAGTTAACCCCACCCGGGATAAATTGCTTTGCTTTCTCGAAGAGCGAGCTGCTATTTTGAAAATTCTTTTTGTTTAACATGAATGTACCGCTATCGCTTCTCCACTACTTTTATCTGCCCCTGGTCAAACCTGATAAACGGGACCAGTTCATTACTCCTGCTATCCTTGTAATTATACCCTTCAGAAAGATAGCCAGGTAAAATCCCTGCTCTGCTCAATCCCTCCTGAAAATAGACACCGTTTTTCTTTAGTTGATTGCCTAAGAAAAGCATCAGGTCATACCCCAGACTGGCAAAACCCGAGGGCGTTCGTCCATGTTTTTTAATGTATTTTTTTACAAAGGCTTTTGTAGCTGGTTTTTCCGAAGCCGTGAAATTGGGTGCAGTGAGTACGACCGGCAAGTTTTGAAATTTCTCAAGATCGACGGTATGTTGATCCAGCCAGCTATCTGAACCGAGCACAACAATATTATCGCCTCGTGTCTCAATGCTGCTGATTACTTTGGCATATATCAAGGCATCGTCGGAGGCTACAAAGATACTTCCGAGGCTGTCCTTCTTTAAGGTAAATTGTTTCGGATAGCGAAATTCGTCGTATTCTGTGGGAGTAGCCAGCGTTGAAAGTATCATTTTTGATGCTTCGCGTGTTAGCCGATGTGACCCGATAATTTTAAGCCCATTTTCCCTGGCGGCCTCCATAAAGTTGACAGCCAAAACCGAGTCTCGTCTGGACGTTCCATAGAATACCATACAGTTCTTTTTGTAAACATAACGCGCCAGAAACTCACCGGATTTTTTTCCTATTCCCTCCAATGATGGCTGATACAGAAATGAAAAGGGGTTCGTCCCGACTAAATCACTGTTGTTATGCAACGGGTTAAATACATTGATTTTATTGGCAAGCGAAAACTCAAGGATGGGTTTGCTTTCTTCCTGAAAATATGGGCCAATGATCAGATCGGTGTTTTTTAGTTCGTCAGTCTTCAAAACGGACTTAATCTTCTCAACACTGCGTTCTGTGTCGTACGCTCTCAGGTTAATTTTGACTCCTTGTTTACTCAACGTGTCGACTGCCAGTTTCATACCTTCATACAAGTCCAGCACAGCCTGGTTTCTTTTTGGTGCTGGTGAAGGATCCAGTGTACTTACCATAAAAGGCAGCAGGACAGAAACGGAATACAGGTCGCGGTAATAGGTCTTCGGTGCTTCGGGGATGAAGTCGGACCTGGTGAACTTGAATTCCGTGATCAGCGAATCAAGGAGGATTCTATCGGTCGGATTGGCCAGATTTTTTGAAAGCCCGGTGGCGAGTGCCTTTGCCACAATCCTATCCTTTGGATACTCCTCATGCAGCATCTTGATGGTTTCCGGATCTGTTATTTCTCTGATTGATTTTGTCTTCATCGACTCAATGACAGGCAACAAGCTAACGTCAGTGATACCGGAAAGCACTTTCATCCCCTGGAAATAATCCTTGTCCTCCAGGTTTATCTTGCCAATCCAGAAACTCACTTCATCACGTTTCTCCCAGCCGGCATAGAGCGTCTTGATTTCGTTCAGCGAGCTTTTCGCCAGTGCTTTGTAACCCAGGTTATAGGCAGAAAGTGCGTAATAGAAAGAGGCGTATTCCGAAAACTGATTCTTCGGGTTACGGGGAATCAACGGCTTAAAACTTTCCATTGCCAGATTATACTTCCCCTCCCGAAACAAAGCCTTTGCATTGAAGTATAGCTTGGTGAAGTCTTCCTGCGCGTTTACTGAAAACTGGACAACAACGGCAAAAAAAAGACTAAGTATTACTTTTTCCTTCATAATTTCTTCATTGAATCAAAACCCTTTCAGGTGATACTGGCGATTGAGCTATTTTAACTCAACCCTATTCCCATTCAATTGTTGCAGGAGGTTTCGAACTGATATCGTAAACAACCCGGTTAACCCCTTTCACTCTATTAATAATTTCACCCGACACATGCGCGAGGAATTCGTAGGGTAAATGTGCCCAGTCTGCTGTCATGCCATCCGTGCTCGTTACCGCCCGGAGACTTACCACACGTTCATAGGTTCTTTCATCCCCCATCACACCAACAGACTGAACAGGCAACAGCATGGCACCTGCCTGCCAGACCTTGTCATAAAGCCCAAATTCGCGTAATCCTGAGATAAAGATACTGTCAACTTCCTGTAATATCCGTACTTTATCAGCCGTGATATCGCCCAAGATACGAATACCCAGACCAGGGCCCGGAAATGGATGGCGACCTAAAATCACCGGATCAATTCCCAGTGTCTTGCCAACAATTCTTACTTCATCTTTAAAAAGCGTGTTGAGCGGTTCGACAACTTTCAGTTTCATCTTATCAGGCAAGCCACCGACGTTGTGGTGTGATTTTATTGTCTGAGAAGGTCCGTTCACAGAGACTGACTCAATAACATCGGGATAAATAGTCCCCTGACCAAGCCACTTCACTTCGCTTATTCGGTGCGCTTCCTCGTCAAATACTTCGATGAACGTTTTGCCAATCGCCTTTCTCTTTGCTTCGGGTTCAGAAAGACCATTCAGGGCCGTATAGAATTTTTCTTTGGAGTCAACCCCCTGAACGTTTAAGCCCATGTGCTTATAGGAATCCAGTACCTGACCAAATTCGCCTTTGCGCAACAAACCGTTGTCAACAAAGATGCAATGGAGGTTTTTTCCTATTGCCTTGTGTATGAGTATCGCTGCAACGGTAGAGTCTACACCGCCTGATAAAGCCATAACTACCTGATCATTTCCCAGCCTGGCCTTTAAGCCGGTGATCGTCGAGTCTACAAACTGATCGGGCGTCCAATCCTGGGCACACTGGCAAATGTGCACAACGAAATTCCGTAGAAGGTTCTTTCCTTCCGTGGTATGGGTAACTTCAGGATGGAACTGAATGCCATATACAGGCTTGTCTTTTATTTTGTATGCCGCGATTTTTACAGACGGTGTACTGGCAATTACTTCAAACTCTGAAGGCACGGATGCGATCGTATCCGCGTGCGACATCCACACCTGGGTGTCAAGAGAAATTTCTTTCAGCAATTCATTGTGATGATCTACTGTGGTGAGCCGTGCCCGTCCATATTCCCTGATTTGAGAGGGAAGCACATTTCCACCTTGTTGGTGTGCGATTAGCTGGGCCCCATAACAAACACCCAATACAGGTATATTTTGAAAAGCCCCGATTTCCACGGCAGGGGCACCTGCATCGCGAACAGAGCATGGGCTACCCGAAAGAATTACTCCCTTTATATCTTTTGTAAGCGGGGGAACTTTGTTAAACGGATGAATTTCGCAGTAGACATTCAACTCCCTTACTCTGCGGGCGATTAACTGAGTGTACTGAGAACCAAAATCAAGAATGAGAATTTGTTGAGACATGCTGCAAAGATAACAGAAGCCCGCGCGCGCGCATGCCCGTGACATAAAAAATTCTAGTGCCTGTTAATCAACGAGTTGGATCACCAGGTCATGAACATGACACCCACCTGGAATCCAACGGAGGAAAAATTTTTGTAATCGTAGTTGTCACTTTTCGCCGTGGAATAGTCATAGTGAACGGCAGCCATAGCCCCCAATTTTCTGCGTGTACCGAAGCGAATCAGCACCCCGGCCTCTGGTCGCGCGAGAAACCCCCAACTGTATTCCTCATCCTGATAAATATTATAAGAGACCGTGAAATCATTTCGATTAGCGCCAATACCGATGCCTGCGTAGGGGAATATGTGCTCGCGTTTCCCAACCGCGAAATGGTATTGACCCTGCGCCGTTATGGCCACTTGAAAGAGGTCATTAAAGTAATCGGTAGTTATCGCACCGCCCTGCGTTTGGAACGTCTCCCGCGGTTTATATTCCTGAAAATAAGCCCAGTTTACATCCACACCCAACGCATACCTGCTATCCGCACCCAGGAACTTCCGAAACCCAACTTTGGCACCACGCGTGCTGGTATTGCCAATCCACTCCTTATTGGTAAGCGGAGCGTTAACATCCCAGTTGATAAAGAAATAGCTGTCCTGTGCGTACACGTTTACACCGCATGCCAGAAGAATCACCACTATCGTCCACTGCCGCTTCATTGCCTGTTCAGATAAGGAGATTGTACAAAAGCCTGGTCGATAGCCTTCTCAGTTTGTTTAATCAAATCAACGGTAGTGTATACGTCACCTGCGTAGGCGCTCCAGATAACTTTTACTTTGTTGTCCGGCGTAAGATTCCTAAGGTCCAGAATCTCAATTACCAAAGATCCCGTATTGGAGGCATACGTGTTTACAATAGGATAGCCGTAGTAAGAGCCATAACCATATCCGTATCCGTAGTAGGATGGATAGGAATAACCCGGATAATAGACCTGCTGAAACAGGTTAAAATCATTCACGACGTAAACGTTGATTCTCCAATCAGGGTCCTGATCCTTGTTCACCCTTATGTAACCCAGTTGACTCAGATTCGATTCAATCCTTTGTAAAACAGGCCGGGGATACTCACTCTCCGGATGGTATAATATAGTGTCATACTGATTCCGGTTCGACACAAATCCAATGGTATCGGTACCTATGGAATAGGTGGCGTATCCCGTGAAGTCAGTACCTTCATCATATCCCGTTGACACTACGAGTTCATCGTATAGCTTAAACGGATCCCGTTCTGGTTCGCAGGCCCAGAGCGACGAAATGGCAATTAATCCAATAATGAAAAGTCTCGTTTTCATTTAGCAAACTCATTTAATTCAAAACGAATTACACAGCACCGAAATTGTAGTGCTTTGATGAATTAGACACCGGTCTAAACCAATAGGTTTAAATCATCAGGATAAAATAAGTCCTATCCCAAATAGGAGAACAAAAAATAGCGTGGAAAGTGCCATTTGTTTGAGATAGGGATCCAATTCATGGGGCAGTTTTTTTGAAACCGCAATTCCATTTCGAATGAATAACGGCGCGCTTAACAAGAAAAGGAATTGCCAAGGGGAATGGAAGGTGACAACACTATAGGCTAATGCGCTCAATAGGCCTCCAATCAGCAAAAACCAGTGATACCGGATCGAATTCATACGGCCAATACGGACCGGTATCGAAAATTTTCCGGCCTTTGCATCCGATTCGATATCGCGGATGTTATTCACGTTCAACACCCCTATTGAAAAAAGACCACAACTCAATGCCGGAAGGATTTCCCGCCAGCTGATTTGTTGGGTGAAAAGATAGTATGATCCCATTACGCCTACGAATCCAAAAAAAATAAGCACTGAAATGTCGCCCAGGCCAATATAACCGTAGGGCTTTTTGCCAACTGTGTAGGCAACCGCTGCCAGGATACTCAATATACCAAGGGTAAGGAAGAAAAGGATAGCGCTCCAGTTCATTCCAAAGGAAACCAGCAAAAGCGAAAAACCACTACAAAGGCAAAGCACGACAAAGACAACCACTGCGGTCTTCATCTGTTGCGAGGTGATCACACCACGCTGAACAGCGCGCAACGGACCTTTGCGTTCGTTGTTGTCGGCTCCGTGAATAGAGTCTCCGTAGTCATTGGCCAGGTTGGAAAGTATCTGTAAAAAGAACGTAGTGGCAACGCATAGAAGAAAAATATCCCAGCGGAAAGCATTTGCCGATGCAGCCAGAAAACCACCCATTCCGATGCACGAAAGTGCAAGTGGCAAGGTGCGAAGCCGGAAGGCCTGTAACCAACTTTTAATATCCATACTCAAGTGCTTGCGAAAGATAAATCAATTTTAATGTGGTGGCTAAAAAATCTTAATGATCCTATTGGGCTTATTGTTAAACTGGAATTGGTCATTTACTCCCCTTCCCATCAATTCCTTTCCCAGCGGAGATTGAGCGCCAACCACCAGAAAATCTTCTCCTTCTATATTGATTTTACCAGCCCCAATGGCTATAAATACCTTAAAAAAGTCAGTGAAAACAACACTCCCCGGCAAAATTCTTTCATGCTGCATTTCGGGTCGTATCTGGTCAATTGTGCGTTTCAATTTGAGCGCTTCATCCAACTGGTTTGCGGCCTTGTCCCTTTCGATCTGCATCATCGCCCGTCCGGTCTCATATTTGTCGCCCGCGCTGCTTTTACCTTCTTCGTTGGCAGAACGCTGTGCATCATTCATGGCTGTCGTGGCTGTCACAATTCTCTTTTCGACAAATTCGCGACAAGCGTCGAGAAGTTTGTGTTTAAGAATGGATTCGTCGGGTTCTGTCACCGAATGGAAGGATTTTTTAGGACTACTGGTCTAGGGCTTTTCGATTTCAGCCATGATAGCCTTGTCCAGGGGAGTCACCTTTGATGGAAAGAATTTAACTGTCTTACCATCTTTGCTCACAATGTACTTGCAGAAGTTCCACGAAGGTGATTTTCCTGATGCAACTTCCAACCACTTATATAAGGGGTGCTTATCTCCTCCTTTTACAGAAATTTTTTCGAACATTTGAAAACTCACACCATAATTTTTTTGGCAAAAGGTAGCGATCTCTTCATTGGAACCGGGCTCCTGCCATAAGAAATCATTTGCTGGAAATCCGAGCACGACAACCTTGTCTCCATAGTTATCATGTAATTTTTCAAGGTCGGCGTATTGCGGTGTATAGCCGCATTTCGATGCGGTGTTCACAATCAGAAGGGATTTGCCTTTATACGCTGCAAAATCTATTTCTTTACCCTCCAGCGAAATCATCTTAAAGTCATAAATGGAACCTTTCAATTGTTCCGTTTGACTCCCTGAAATTTTGCGAGAAAGAAAAGCAGCAAGTCCCATAACCGTCATTATTAGTACTATCGATTTAATCAATCTCATCCGTGATTTTTTTGTCCATCGGACTAACATTGGATGCAAAAAACTTGACGGTTCCGTCGGGTTTCACCAGGTACTTGCAAAAATTCCACCCTGGCTCCTGTCCTGTTTTTTGTTTCAGATACTGATACAGGGGATGTTGATCGCCACCCTTAACAGATATCTTCTCAAACATTTGAAAAGAAACGCCATAATTCTTTTCGCAAAACTCAGCAATCTGAATATTCGTGCCTGGCTCCTGTCCTCCAAAATTATTAGCAGGAAAACCCAGGATAGTGATCTTATTTCCAAATTTCTCGTGAAGGTCCTGCAGATCGGCGTATTGGGGAGTAAAGCCGCAGTTTGAAGCAACGTTTACAATTAGGAGATTTTTTCCCTTGTATTGTGTAAAATCGATCAGAGTCCCTTCGATCGAATTTAATTTAAAGTCATAAACAGAATCCATAGGCAAAATGAATAATAAGGCGAGGATGATAGTAGTCTTCATGATTAACTTCTTTTAACATTTAAACGCCTTTGGCAGCTGACTTGTTCAAAAATAGATAAGGTTTTGAGGCCGGACATAAAACTGAGGATGTTAGTCAACACCCATCACATTTTATCGGGTACAGAAATGCCCAACAAGCCCATTGCTTTCCTTATTGCATTGGCAATTGATTCAGACAATGCCACCCTGAACTTTAATTTGGCAACGTCCTCCTCACTAAAGATCGGGATGTTTTGATAGAATTTGTTGTACTCCTTCGCCAATTCAAAAGCATAATTGGCAATAACCGCTGGAGAATAGTCCTTTGCTGCTTCCCTGAGTTTATTTTCGAACTGACTGAGCAGACTTAATACATCCCGTTCTGCAGGCTCCAGAGAAACAACCTGCTGCAAATCATTTGAGGATACCGAAATATTCATACTATACGCTTTGCGCATAATAGCCCTGATGCGGGCATGTGTGTATTGAATGAACGGACCGGTGAACCCCTGCAGCTGGATCGATTCATTCGGATCAAAAAGCATACGCTTCTTTGGATCTACTTTCAGAAGAAAGAATTTCAGAGCACCCAGTCCGATTATTTCGAACAAACGTTTCGATTCATCTTCCGACCAATCGTCTATTTTCCCGATGGCACGCGTCTGTTTCTCTGCTTCGTCGGTCATCTCCTGCATCAACTCATCTGCATCAACAACCGTACCTTCCCGCGACTTCATCTTTCCCGTTGGCAAATCAACCATACCATACGACAAATGAAAGCAACGTTGTGCCCATTCATAACCCAGTTTTTTCAAAATGAGGAAGAGTACTTTAAAGTGATATTCCTGTTCATTGCCGACTGTATAAACCTGACCAACAATTTCTGGAAAATCCCTGAACCTCAGGATCGCAGTACCAATATCCTGAGTCATATATACGGAAGTACCGTCGCCGCGAAGCAATACCTTCTGATCAAGTCCATCGGGTACCAGGTCAACCCAAACAGAACCATCTTCCTTCTTAAAAAAAACTCCTTTTTCTACGCCTTTAAGTACCTCTTCTTTACCCAGCAGGTAGGTTTCAGACTCGTAGTATAGTTTTTCAAAGTCAACTCCCATCCGGGCATAGGTATTGGTGAATCCTTCATACACCCAGGAGTTCATCATATGCCAAAGCGAAAGCGTGTCGGCATCTTTTTGTTCCCATTTCTGAAGCATCTCAACCGCCATTTGCATAATTGGAGCTTGTTTCCCCGCCTCCTCCTCGGTCATTCCGCTCTTTACCAAATCACCAACCTGTGCCTTGTATGTTTTATCAAACACAACATAATATTTACCAACCAGATGGTCGCCTTTTAGACCACTGCTTTGCGGTGTTTCGCCATTGCCAAATAGTTTCCAGGCCGCCATTGACTTACAGATGTGGATACCCCTGTCGTTAATGATCTGCACTTTGTGAACCGTATATCCGTTGGCTTTATGGATTTCTGCCACACTATAACCCAGGAAATTGTTACGCAAATGGCCGAGATGAAGAGGCTTGTTCGTGTTTGGTGAAGAGTATTCTATCATGATCTCCTCGCCATTATGCGGAAGTTGACCGTAGTCGGGATTTGAATAGATAGCGTGAAGCACATTGACCCATACGCTATCCTTCAATACCAGATTAAGAAATCCTTTTACCACGTTGAAACGATCAACAATACCGGAATGCTGAACAAGATAGTCACCCACGAGTCTTGCCGTTTCTTCAGGGTTTTTGCGCGAAATTTTTGTTAACGGAAAACAAACCAATGTATGAGAGCCTTCAAACTCCTGATTCGTGGGTTGAATCTGAAAATTCTCAAAGGGCTGATTAAATAAGGAATTAACTGCCTTTTGTATTTCAGTGCGTAAGATCTGGTCCGGGCTCATGTGATGAGGTTCAACGGTGAGATGAGGCTATGCGTAATCAATGTGAAATGTCGTCTTGTCTGAAGAAGTGAAGAATAGTTCAGTGTAGAAAATTACCCTTCACTTTTGATGGTATTGGCTTGGCCGCGCAGACCTACCATTCCAGCACATAAGCAAACACCAACGGGGCGACAATGGTAGCATCACTCTCAATAATAAATTTTGGCGTCTCAATGCTTAATTTACCCCAGGTGATCTTTTCATTCGGTACGGCTCCGGAGTATGATCCATAGCTGGTGGTCGAATCGCTGATCTGGCAGAAATAGCTCCAGAAGGGAATGTTATCTCTTTCCAAATCCTGATGTAGCATGGGGACAACACAAATTGGGAAATCTCCAGCGATACCGCCACCGATCTGGAAAAAGCCTATGCCCTCCGTTCCGGAATTCTTCGTATACCAGTCAGCAAGCCATGCCATATACTCGATGCCGCTCTTCATCGTAGAAGCCTTGAGTTCACCGGTAAAAACATAAGAAGCAAAGATGTTTCCCATGGTCGAGTCTTCCCATCCCGGAACAACCATTGGCATATTTCTTTCAGCAGCAGCGATCATCCAGGAGTTCTCCGGATTGATTTCATAGTATTGTTTCAACTCACCGCTGTTTAGCAGCCGGAACATAAACTCATGGGGAAACAGGCGTTCGCCATGGTCTTCTGCTTCTTTCCAGACATTAAAAAGATGTTTCTGAAGTTTGCGGAAAGCCTCCTCTTCCGGAATACACGTATCGGTTACACGGTTAAGATGGTGCTGCAGCAGGTCCCACTCCTGCTCCGGGGTGAGGTCGCGATAGTTTGGAATCCTTTTATAATGTGTGTGGGCCACCAGGTTCATCATATCTTCTTCGAGGTTAGCACCTGTACAGGAAATAATATGCACCTTGTTTTGTCGTATCATTTCTGCAAAGCTGATTCCCAATTCTGCCGTACTCATTGCTCCAGCCAGCGTAACCATCATTTTCTTGCCGTCCGCAATATGCTTTTTATAACCTTTTGCAGCATCTACCAGCGCCGCAGCGTTAAAGTGCAAATAATGTTTCTCGATAAAGGTCGAAATCGGCTTATTCTGACTCATCATACAGTTTATTTGAAGTAGTGCTCAATTTTGGGCGAAAATAAGGAAAAAGGATGAGGATTAAGGAGTATTTTTAAGGCTTCCTGGTTCGAAACACATTAAAAAGCGATTACAGAAGTTCCCTACTTAGCCATTATTTGCAGGCACCTTACCGCATGAATGTCAGATTGATTATTTTCTTTTGCATGTGCTTTTCAACACCCACGATATCCTTGTCTGCGCAGGATAACGAAGGATTTATGTTGGTTAAAAAAGAAGGATCAATTTCTATTTATGAACGCTGGCTGACTTTCCCTGCTTCGAATCCACCCATTCCTGCGCGTGAAGTGAAAGGTGAATTTTTCTATAATAGTTCAGCCTACAACGGCTTGCGTCTGCTGCAAAATGAAAGCAAGATAAAAACCTGGCAAAGTCATGTGAGTGAATTCAAAGTCTATCCGCAACGCGACACAACCACCTGGCTTGAGTATTCCTATCATGATATCCCCTGGCCTGTAAGCGACCAGGATCATTTTATGGAATACCGTGTGATATCCAGTAACCATCGAAACCTCATCATCTCATTTGCTTCCAAAGTAAATGACTCCCTCGCGCCCGTGAGGAAAGGCGTCACCCGCATGCAACTGTCGGGCAGTTGGACCTTTCAGCAAGTCGGACCTGGCAGGGTAAAAGCGACGTACCGGATATTTTCAAAGCCTATAGGTATCCCCAGGGTTTTTACGGACCCCATAATCCGAAGTAATATAATGACCACCATCGAGGAGTATGTTGCCCTGTTGGAGGGACGGGTAAGTACTCCATAAGCCCAACTTCTATTGCGCAAGCACGGGACGGCCCACGATTGATTTGGCCGTTGCTTCAAGAATTTCAAATGCACTTTCAGCCATCCGGTTTTCAGTATCCAGCGTGGGATTTACTTCAACAATTTCCCAGGCGCAGACTTTCGGGTTCTTTGCCAGCTCTGAATTCAGGATTCTTGCCTCTTCAACGGTAAGGCCATTCGGGACAGGAGTGCCCGTTCCCGTGGAAATTCGGGAGTCCAATGAGTCTACATCAAATGAAACATAAATCATATCGCAATGGTCGAGCATCTGCAGTGCCTTTTCCGCTATTTTCGCTGGTCCAGATTTTTTGACATCTTCGGTTTCGATAAAATTCACATTGTACTTGTTCACCAGATAATTCTCAGGTTTTTCCAGGTCACGAACCGCAATAAAAACGATGTCCTCCGGATATATTTTAGGACCTGGCAAGCCGACATTCTTAATTTGTTCCCAATAATCAAGCGTTTCTCCTCTTGGATCATTCACCTTACATTCCAGGTTATCGATTCCACATGCCATAGCGAGCGCCATCCCGTGCATATTCCCGGAAGGCGTTGTAAACGGTGTATGAAAATCTGCGTGCGCATCTATCCAGATGACGCCCAACCTGACCTTCGGATCAGCCTTTTTTATCCCCGCAATGGTGCCATAGGATGTACTATGATCTCCGGCGATAATTACCGGAAAATCTTCTTCCCATATAGTCTCATAAACCTCCAGACAGACCCGCTCCTCCATTATCATAACCCCATCGATAAACTTGGCGTAAGAATGTTTGGCGCCATCAAAGAGGAGTTCATTAACATTTTCCACCTCCACAGAATCGTACTGCTTAAAGAAGTCAGAATTCAGATCCAGGCTGGCGATCTTAATAGCCTCTACCCCGAGGCTGGCCCCGCGGGTACCGGCCCCGATTTCAGACTTTACTTCTATGATCTTCAACGCTTTCACTAAATTTAGAATTAAGGTTTACGAATTAATGACAATCCCCGAAACAAGTAGATACAAGTTTACCCTATGCCCTAGAGATCGGGCAAGGCCATCATCCCGACATATCCCGGGACAAAAATCACGCAGGGAAAACGATTTGTCATGCGTTCTGAATGTGTATTGCAAAGATGGCAAAATTATCACAATATTGCACCTCTTTCACGGAAGCTGGTTAATCGTTTAGAGACGGCTGTTAATCCAAATCCTGAAAGGAACCTCTTAAATCGGGGTTATTAAGAAAATAAGAATTTGATTAAATCACGGTTAACCTAAACGATTAACACTCCAGCGATTCAATGAAGAGTTACCGCGAGCTTGTTGAGCAAACTTTCGAGTTTCCGCAAAAAGAATTTAAGGTCCGCGACCACGAATTACTGTTCAATGACGTACCCCTGATGGATATCATCAAGGCGCACGGTACGCCCTTGAAACTCACCTATCTTCCCCGTATCAGCGAAAACATACGGTTTGTTCAGGCTACCTTCAACAGTGCGATAGAACGATTCAAGTATGAAGGGAAGTACACGTACTGTTATTGTACCAAGTCTTCACACTTCTCGTTTATTTTAGCCGAGGCTCTCAAAAACACGGATGTTCACATCGAAACCTCATCTGCTTTCGATATACCGATCGTGCGATCTCTGTATGATCAGGGGAAGATCACCAAACAAACCTATGTACTCTGCAACGGCTTCAAGATGCCTTCTTACCGGCAATACATAAGTGAAATGCTGAATGATGGCTTTGAAAATTGTGTACCTATTCTGGACAACCTGGGGGAGATAGACTTCTATGAGGAAAATGTTAAAATACCCTATAAGGTAGGGATACGGTTAGCCGCAGACGAAGAACCTAAATTTGAATTCTATACATCGCGCCTCGGCATCCGCTACAGCGACATCAATAATTTTTACAGGGAAAAGATTGAAAACAGTGCCAAAGCATCGCTCAGGATGCTTCATTTCTTTATCAATACCGGCATTAAAGACACCGCATACTATTGGAGCGAATTAAGCCGGTTCGTTTTTAAGTACTGTGAATTGAAGAAGATTTGTCCTTCTCTTGACTCTATCGACATTGGCGGAGGTTTCCCGATTAAAACTTCCTTAGCATTTCACTACGACTACAAATACATGATCGAGCAGATCGTTGAGAATATCAAATGGATCTGTAACAAGAACAATGTACCTGTACCCAATATTTTTACCGAGTTCGGAAGCTATACGGTAGGAGAAAGCGGGGCGGTGTTGTACTCACTGGTGGACCAGAAACTGCAGAATGACAAAGAGCTTTGGTATATGATCGACGGCTCATTTATCACTCACCTCCCTGATGCCTGGGGATTGAATCAGAAGTACATTCTCCTTGCCTTGAATAAATGGGATGACCCCTACCACAAGGTTAACATTGGTGGCCTTACCTGCGACAGCATGGATTACTATAATTCTGAAGCGCACACGGGCGAGGTTTTTTTGCCGATGATTACCGATGAAGAGCCCTTGTACATCGGCTTCTTTCATACCGGAGCGTACCAGGAATCGTTGGGCGGCTATGGTGGCATACAACATTGCCTTATCCCCGCACCCAAACATGTTTTGATTGATCGCGATGAGGATGGGCTTATAACCACGAAACTTTTCGCGCCGCAGCAAACCAGTGAAAGTATGCTCAAAGTGTTGGGTTACGAGCATCTACCGAAAACGTGATATCGTTTTCACGTCTTTCCGATTCATTCAACTCAAGGACCCAACATCCGTCAGTTAATATCTTCCTGTCAATATTTTGAAGGCACCTGTTTGAAGCCCGCTGGAAGTGCGAAGTCAGCTGCAGGAAGAGATTGCTTCTTATACTCCGTCATCTCCATCACCATTCTTCCCTGAGGGGAGGGCATTTCTATTTTCAGCGGAACTCCCTCAAGTTTTTCATAGAATAGAGAAACCTGGTTGTTGCCCATTCGCTGATTCGTCAGCGTTTTTAAGTCTAAATCCTTTATGGCCGTGGTCGTCCAAAAAAACTGCTTCAACGTGTTCCCATCGCTGGTAATCTCTACGATATATTTAGTACACGGGTAGTTCAGGATCTTTGCAGTCTCACTTGTCTTGGTGACTTTAACATCCATCTTTTTTGCATTAGGGTCTTCCGTACTTTGAGGTAAAACGCTATAGGTTTTAGCTTGACGATCGATGCTATACGTTGTATTCTTCTCTTTCAGATATAACATTTCCATGTTACCCATAAATCCGCCATCCATTTTCGTGACCACATTTTGATTTTTTACTTTGGTAACCATTCCTTTGGGCATCATCGAACTCATATCACCACCTCCTTGCGACATTTTCATCGCCGCTTCAAGTTGTGCCTTCATCTGAGGATTGGCATCCATCATGGCCTTCATTTGAGGATCGTTCATCTTTTCCTGCAACTCCTTCATCTGAGCCTGGGTTTCGGGATCGCTCATTTTTTTCTGGGCCTCTTCCATATCGGCTTTGGCCTTCGGATCCGTGATTTCCACTTCAATTTTCCAACTCATTATGCCTTCAAAATTCTGAGCCTTCGCAACGGTAACCGACAGCAGAAGGATGATTAAAGTCAGCTTTTTCATCACATTTTATATTTAATTTTTCAGGAGAAACATAGCTATAAACTAAAAACCTAATATATAAAAGAATTGCACATTCTTCTTTGACTTTTTGGCATTTAAGCTTACTAAACTCTATATTCATTTCAGTTTACATCCTGTCGCCATTTCTTAATCACTCGCCTCATGAAATGCTTATGTAACGCTCAAAAAATCTTTCATTTCCAACTACACCGGCATCCCTTGAGACGACTAAACTCATACTACTATGAAAATCTACGACGAAAAACACATTAAGAACATTGTCTTGCTGGGAGCTCCGAAAGCCGGCAAAACTCTGCTTGCGGAAGACATGATTTTTGAAGCCGGCATTATTCACCGCAGAGGCACGATAGAAGGTAAAAACACGGTATCGGATTTTCATGAGATTGAACAGGAAAGAGGAAATTCTGTGTTCGCTGCATCCATGCACACCGAATGGAGAGACCATAAAATCAATATCATTGACACGCCAGGTTTTGATGACTTTGTGGGAGAGATGATCTCGTCGGTACGGGTGGCTGACACCTGTGTGATAGTGATTAATGCCCAGCATGGCGTTGAGGTGGGTACCGAACTAATCTGGGATTATATTGACCAGTTTCAAAAGCCGGTGATCTTCGCTATAAATCAGGTGGATCATCCTAAGGCAGATTTTGACAGGGCATTATCGACACTAAAGGAGCAGTTTGGAAACGCTGTCGTCCAGGTGCAATACCCGGTTAATCAAGGAGAGGGTTTTAATGCTATCATCGATCTATTGAAAATGGTGATGTATAAATTCCCGGCCGAGGGTGGAAAGCCTGAAAAACTACCCATACCGGCGTCAGAAAGAGAAAAAGCAGATAAGCTCCATAATGAATTGGTAGAGCGGGCAGCTGAGAATGATGAAAAGCTGATGGAGAAATACTTTGAAAAAGGCACCCTGGATGAAGATGAAATGCGGGAGGGGCTCAAATTAGGTATGATCCATCACGACGTTTTCCCGGTCTTCGCCATGTCGGCCAGAAAAAATATGGGAAGTGGCCGTATGATGGGCTTTATCGATAATGTCGCCCCTTCCCCACTCGAAGCAAAGCCCGAATTAACGACGGAAGGTAAAGAAATAGCATTCGACCAGTCAAAGCCCGTGGTTCTCTTTGTTTTCAAGACACATCTTGAACCCAATCTGGGTAAACTTTCCTTCTTCAAGGTAATTTCCGGAGAGGTCACTACAGCATCCGAACTAATAAACAGCCAGACAACTGCCACCGAACGGATTCACCAACTTTATATCATGGACGGAAAAACCCGCAATCCGGTTGACAAACTGGTGGCCGGTGATATTGGTGCTACCTTGAAGCTAAAAGATACCTATACCAATCAGACCCTTCATGCAAAGGGATATGACATAACTGTAAAGCCCATCGATTTTCCTGAGGCAAGAATCCGAACGGCGGTGATTGCGCTCAGCAAAAAGGATGATGAAAAAATTGGCGAAGTATTGCACAAGATCCACCAGGAAGACCCCACGCTGCAGGTGGAATTTTCAAAAGAGATAAAACAACTCATCATTAGCGGACAGGGTGAATTGCATCTTGCTGTTTGTAAATGGTTTCTGGAAAATCTGTATAAACTCCATGTTGATTTTGAAAGTCCACGGATCTCCTACCGGGAAACTATTCGGAAATCGGCGCAATCCAGCTATCGCCATAAAAAGCAATCGGGTGGTGCCGGACAGTTCGGAGAGGTACATTTAAAGGTTGAGCCCTATGTTGAAGGCATGCCTGAGCCAACCGAGTTCAGCATCCGTGGCAAGGAGGTAATCGATCTGGAATGGGGTGGCAAGCTGGTATTCTACAATTGTATCGTTGGAGGCGTTATTGATACACGTTTTATACCTTCCATTCTCAAAGGTGTGATGGAAAAAATGGAAGAGGGACCCATCACCGGGTCATACGTCCGGGATGTACGCGTTATGGTTTATGATGGCAAGATGCATCCTGTTGATTCAAATGACATTTCATTCAAGATCGCCGGTATGATGGCCTTCAAAGATGCTTTCCTGAAATCCGAGCCTCAACTGTTGGAGCCAATTTATGATCTGGAGGTCATGCTTCCGGAGGATGTAATGGGCGAAGTGATGGGCGATTTACAGACCCGGCGGTCGATGATAATGGGCATGGATTCCCGGGGGAATTATCAGGTGATCAAAGCAAGAACACCGCTAGCTGAACTAGACCGGTATTCCACAACGCTCCGGTCACTTACCCAGGGGCGCGCCCGGTTCACCCAACGCTTTGCTGATTTTGCTCCTGTTCCATTTGACGTGCAGCAAAAGCTCGCCAAGCTTACTAACGAGGTTGAAATGGCATAGGTGATCACTTTTCTCCATTCTTCCATCTGAAGCCATTTTTCCTTTGGCGTTGAGGTCTCTTTGCTCAAAATTCTGTTTGGACGCTCGGAAGGCAGGTTTTGGTAGCGAAAATTGGGGAAACCAAATTTCAGCAAACGGTTGTTTAAATAGTGACTTTTTATAGTTTTGTTAAATCCGACCAGATTCGTGAACAACGCTATAGTCATTATTCCAACCTTTAAGGAGCGCGAAAACATCCGCGCCATCATTGATGCGGTTTTCGGTCTTCCAAAGGACTTCCATATTCTGATCGTAGATGACAATTCCCCCGATGGCACCCCCGAAATCGTGGAACAGATGCAGCGCGATTATAATGAAACGGAAACAAAACTTCACCTGTTGAGAAGGACAGGGAAATTAGGCCTTGGGACGGCTTATATAGCAGGCTTTAAATATGCGGTAGAAAAAGGATATGACTATGTACTCGAGATGGATGCCGATTTCTCTCATGATCCGAAAGACCTGACAAGCCTTTACCTGGCTTGTGCGGAGTATGGAAGTGACTTTGCCATCGGCTCGCGATATGCCACCGGTGTAAATGTTGTAAACTGGCCAATTGGCCGTGTGCTGCTCTCGTATTTTGCCAGCAGTTATGTAAGACTCATAACCGGGATGCCTATCCGTGATACCACTGCAGGCTTCGTCTGCTATCGAAAAAAAGTACTGGAGACGGTTCCTCTGGATAAGATAAAATTTGTGGGATATGCTTTCCAGATTGAAATGAAATTTCTTGCCTGGAAATTCGGTTTCAAACTTACCGAGGTACCCATTATTTTCACCGAACGCACCCGAGGTGAGTCAAAAATGTCGGCAGGAATTTTTAAGGAGGCTTTCTTTGGCGTTCTCCAAATGACTATTCAAAGCTGGTTTCGAAAGTACATTCCACTCGGATAATAATCCGGTACAAGCAACGAATGTGTTACTCCTGGAACCCGACAAACGTAATGGGCCCAACGTGCGATTTCACCAATTCCAGATCTGGTTCAGTGATCTCCGCCTCGTATCCGTCTTCCTTGAGCATATTCAGAATGTCCTCTGCAGCTTCGCGTTGTTTGTAGATGTGGTAATCTTCCCGGGCAAAGACGGGATACCTGCCGAGTTTCTGCTCGCGATCAACAAAGTTAAAACCGCAAAGAAAAAGTTTGCTGTCTTTATGTTGGATCCTGAACAATGGCATCTGCGGATACTGCTGAATCCATTCTACAACCTCTTCCCGGGTGCCCTGTATGACCTCCGTGAGTTTGTAAATTTTCATAACATCTCCCTGGTTGGGCTTGTCCAGCATACGCAGGTCGAAATTATGAACGTAGGAAGATAAACCTACACAACCGCACAAAACCATCAACGGGTTCTGAGCATCGCCATGTAAGCGCACATCAAGGTTCTTCGCACTAAAGAATGCCTGTAGTCTACGATTCCTCTTCTGGATCGTGTTGGTCAGGTCAGGCCTGACCGGATTTTTAAATTTCAGTTGCATAACATTTGAACATTTCGAATAAGGTGGGCTCCCTATTAAGCAAAAATATAAAATATTTCAGTTAAAAACGGTTTAAGCTAGTCAAAACGTATCGTTTTGATAGGGTTTATCCGGGCAATAATCATGGTAGGTAACAGGAGAACAAGAGTAACAACGGAAAACGTCAGCACATTAAGCAGGAGGATAATTTCCCAATGCCAACCAATTGGCACAAAACTCATATAATAATCCTGGGGATTAAGTTTAACTAATCTGAATAGGTATTGAACATAACAAAGTCCCAGACCAAGGATGTTTCCCAGGGCAAGTCCTTTGAACAGCAAAGAAATTCCGTTAAAAATGAATATTGACCTTACAAACTTATCGTCAGCACCCAATGCTTTCAGCATGCCAATCATTTGCGTTCTTTCCATGACTAGAATCAGCACGATTGAAGTCATATTAACGCAAACAACAATCAGAATAATCCCTAGAAGAATGTTGACTTGTCTGCTTAATAAATGAAGCCACTCAAAGACCTGCGCGAATTTGTCGCTGATCCGTTCAATGCTCAGATCAAAATCCATGGACTCACCAATAGCATATCCTGCGTCATCAACGCGGTCACGGTCGGCAACAAATACCTCAATGCCACCCGCCAGACTATCAGACCAGTCATTTAACCGCTGAATTAGCCGGATATCACCAATAACAACTTTATTATCAAAGTACTCGGAAAGATTCGTCTCATACAGCCCCACAACCTTTAGCCTCCGGAAGCGGGGTGGATTCTGAAAAAAATGGATGACGATGTCATCCCCCACTTTTGCCTGGAGTTTGTTTGAAACGATTTTGCTGATAACTATCTGATTCGCATAGGCTGAATCCGGAAAGTCTATAAACTGGCCTTCCACCATGTTCTCCTGAAACGCCCGGGTATCAAAACTTTCGCCAACGCCCTTTAGAACCACGCCCAGAACTTCATCACTTTCCGTTTTGATTAGTCCGGCTTTATGGGCAAATTCCTGGATGTGACTAATGAACGGATATTTTTTTGCCGAATCGTAGATTCCGATGTGATAATTCATGGCTTCCTCCTCGGGAGAATTACTCATCGAGAACTTTGTTACAACGAGGTGCCCGCTGAAGCCGTATACCTTATCCTTAACTGTCTCCTGAAAACCCAGCATTACAAGGAACGAAATGATGGCTGCACCTAATCCGACACCTATGCTTGCGACAGCGATTTTATGAATGGCTGAAGAAAAGCCTTTCTTTTGTTCTCGACTTATTCTTTTGGATATGAAATAGGAAAGGTTCAATGCTTATTGCTAACTTTTCAGCGATTAAGATTCTGTGCAAAATAAGATAACATTAGTCCACAATCAACAGTTGCCATGCGTGTGAATGTAATACTTTTCCCTTTGAATCATATCGTGAAAATTTCCTATCCATGAAGAAGTTCCCGTTTCTTTTATTACTTGTCCTCAATCTTGTGAATTGCAGCAGCAAGAAGAGTGCAGTTCCCCTCGCTCCTGATACTATTCCAGCTTCTGAAGTTGAACAAGTTCAGAAGAAAGCAGTTACCGGCGCAGATCAGCTTGATCGTTTATTGCCTATATTAGAAGGGAAGAATATAGCCTTGGTTGTTAACTATACGGCTGTTGTCGGGAAGACCCATCTGGCCGATACCTTAAAAACCTACGGGATTGCAATAAAAAAAATAATGTCTCCCGAACACGGGTTCAGGGGTACAGCGACAGCGGGCGAACATGTTAAAGACGGATTCGATACCAAAACAGGATTACCTGTCGTTTCCCTTTATGGGCAAAACAGAAAGCCTACGCCTGAGCAATTACAAGATGTCGATATTGTGATATTCGATATTCAGGACGTTGGTGTTCGGTTTTTTACCTATGTTGGAACACTTCACTATGTGATGGAGGCATGCGCGGAAAACGGCAAAAAGGTAATTGTGCTCGATCGACCAAATCCAAATGCCGGCTACATCGACGGACCAGTGCTTCTTCCCGAGTTTAAGTCTTTTATTGGAATGCATTCCGTTCCTGTTGTTCATGGGTTAACCGTAGGTGAGTATGCCCAAATGATAAATGGTGAAGGATGGCTTGAAGGAAAAAAGAAATGTGAACTGGAAGTGATCACTCTTAAAAACTGGAGTCACACCGATGAATATTCCTTGCCTATAAAGCCTTCGCCGAATCTTCCCAATGATCAGGCGGTTAAACTTTATCCATCCGTATGTTTCTTTGAAGGCACTGCCTTGAGCCTAGGTCGTGGCACAGAAATTCCTTTTCAGGTAATTGGTCACCCGGATTTGAAAAATATGCCGTTTCAGTTTACACCTGTCGATTTACCCGGCATGGCAATAGATCCTCCCCTTGAAAATAAACTTTGTTATGGATTAGACTTGCGAACTGTAGAAGTTCCCAGAAAGATAGGATTGCATTACCTCATTGACATGTACAATGCGTATCCAGACAAAAAAAACTTTTTCGTTCCCCATTTTGCCCGGTGGGCAGGTAGCAACCTTTTGGCTCAACAAATAAAAGACGGGCTTAGTGAAGACCAAATTCGCGAAAGCTGGCAAAAAGATCTGGAAGCGTATAAAGCGAAAAGAAAGCAATACCTCTTGTACCCGTAAAGAGCCCCAAGCTGTGAGCTTCAAGCTGCAAGTCTATGGCTTCAGGCTTGAAGCTTGAGGCTTGAAACTTGAAGCTACCTATGACTAAGACAGAGAAAGTCAACGACATTCTCCATATTCTTGATAAACTTTATCCTTCTCCTGAAGTTCCGCTTCAGCACAAGGATGCCTATACGTTGCTCATCTCAGTGCTGCTGTCTGCACAATGTACAGATGAGCGTGTAAATAAAACTACACCACTTCTTTTTAGTCGGGCCGACAACCCTTATGATATGGTGAAGTTAAGTGTGGAGGAAATTCGTGAGATCATTAAGCCGTGTGGTTTGTCACCGATGAAGTCCAAAGGTATCCGCGGGCTGTCTGAAATTCTCATCAAAAAGTATAATGGGGAAGTACCCAACACCTTTGAAGCGCTTGAAGAACTGCCTGCAGTGGGGCACAAGACAGCATCGGTTGTTATGACGCAGTGGTTTGGATTACCTGCATTTCCAGTGGATACCCACATTCATCGTTTGGCTTACCGGTGGGGATTGACCAATGGCAAAAATGTTGAGCAAACCGAAAAAGATCTGAAGCGCTTAATTCCGGAAGCAAAATGGAACCATGCTCATCTTCAGATAATTTACTTTGGCAGAGAATACTGTCCTGCGCGCGGACATAATTGGAAGGAATGCCCAATCTGCAAAAAGTATATGCGTAAGCAATTACGGAATTAGCATTTGGCGGTACATAAGATTTGGATATCGGTAACGCCACTAGCCAGCGCGAAGGGTTGTGGCATTAGGGGGATATATTCATAGAATAATGATATATCAACATTCTATGTATAAAATATTCCTGCATTTGCTTTATTTCGCACATCTTAAATCGATATGCAGGAGTTGCGAATCATCTTTATGGGTACACCAGAATTTGCGGTACCAAGCCTCGAAATTCTGGTCGAAAACAAATACTGCGTTGTGGCCGTGATTACTGCGCCGGATAAACCCCAGGGAAGGGGACAAAAAATTGTCGGGTCGCCGGTAAAAGAATGTGCACTAAAACACAACATACCTGTACTTCAACCAGCCAATCTGAAGTCACCTGAATTTCTGAACGAATTAAAAGCCTTTAATGCAAACCTGCAGATAGTCGTGGCCTTCCGTATGTTACCCGAGGCAGTTTGGGCCATGCCGTCAATAGGAACGTTTAACCTACATGCATCCCTCCTTCCACAATACCGCGGAGCCGCGCCCATTAACTGGGCTATCATCAATGGGGAGAAAGAAACCGGCGCGACCACATTTTTCCTGAAGCACGAAATTGATACCGGAAGTATTATTTATCAGGAAAAAGAATTCATTCATGAAAGCGACACAGCAGGCGCATTGTACGATCGACTTATGGTCAAGGGAGCGCAACTGGTGCTTAAGACTGTCAGGGCAATTGAATCGGGGGACTATCCTTCCTTACCTCAAGAAGAAAGCCTAACGGTAAAACATGCTCCGAAGATTTTTAAGGAGACTTGTGAAATCAACTGGAATCAACCTGCGGACACCATTAGAAATTTCGTACGTGGACTAAGCCCCTATCCTGCTGCATGGGTTGTACTCGGCGAAAAAAATTACAAAATCTTTGAGGTGTCTGTGGCTGACACCGTGAGCATTGATGGAAATCCTGGATCCATCCAGACAGACAACAAGAATTATCTCTATATTAAAACATCTGACGGATGTATTTCCATTGAGGAACTTCAGCCCGAAGGCAAGCGAAAAATGAATATTAAAGAATTTTTCAGGGGAAATAGGATATAGCCATGAGCTACAAGCTACAAGCTTCAAGCTTCAAGCTATAAGCAATATAAATTTGCGGCCGAAAACGTGCAAACAACTTATGACGGTATCATTGATAGCAGCGCTCAGTAAAAACAGGGTCATTGGTAAAGACAATGATCTCCCCTGGCACCTGCCTGATGACATGAAATACTTTATGCAGACCACCAAAGGTCATCATACCATCATGGGCAGGAAAAACTATGATTCCATCCCCGAAAAATTCAGGCCACTTCCAAACCGGACCAACATCATTGTAACACGCCAGCTTGATTTTAAGGCACCGGGATGCCTCGTTGTAAATTCCCTTGAAAAAGGTTTGGATATTGCCGTCGGAAATGGAGAAAGGGAGGTTTTTATTATTGGCGGATCCGATATTTATACATTGGGGATTCCGTATGCGGACCGGCTTTATTTAACGGAAATTGATGCCACTATAGATGGTGATACCTTTTTTCCTCAGGTGAATAATGCCCAGTGGAAAGAAATGTCCAGAAGAACACATCCCGCGGATGAAAGACACCTGTATAAATTCGATTTCGTCGTATATGACAAAATTATTTCCCAGCATTGACCAATGAGACAGAAATTGAACCTTATAACGCTGGGAGTAACAGATTTTTCAAGAGCAGTCGACTTTTATGAAAACGGACTTGGCTGGAAAAAATCATCCGTCAGTGTAGAAGAACTTGCCGTTTTTCCTCTTGGCGGAATTGCGCTTGCCTTACATCCCAGGGATGCACTTGCCAAAGATGTTTCTGTCGATCCCACAGGAAATGGTTTTTCAGGAATAACACTTTCGTATAATGCGCATAGCGAAGAAGAAGTAGACGCGGTGATGAAAAAAGTCAAATCGCTAGGCGCGACGATTGTAAAACCTGCCGGGAAGGTTTATTGGGGTGGCTATAGCGGCTATTTTAAAGATCTTGATGGGCATCTCTTTGAAGTGGCGTATAATCCATTCTGGGAGCAGGATGAAAATGACAACTTAAAACTGCCTTTGTAAAAATCATGGCTGAACTTAAAAACAAAGTTATCTGGCTCACGGGGGCATCTTCCGGAATTGGCGAAGCACTTGCCTATGAACTTGCCAGAAGAGGAGCCAGACTGATACTTTCGGCGCGGAGAAGTGAAGAACTGGAACGCGTGAGGAGCAATGGAGCAGCAACAGCACTACAAAATATACACATTCTGCCGCTGGACCTCACCCAAAGCGACACCTTAGAGACAGCAACAGAAAATGCCATAAAAATCTTCGGCCATGTCGACATACTCATCAACAACGGCGGCATAAGTCAGCGAAGCTTTGTCCAGGAAACAACCTTTGACGTATATCGCAGGCTAATGGAAGTTAATTTTTTCGGTGCAGTCGCATTGACCAAATACATTCTTCCGCATTTTGTAAGCAGGAAACAAGGTCACTTTGTTACGATGAGCAGCGTCGCCGGTAAATTCGGCACACCCTATCGCTCTGGCTATGCGGCATCCAAGCATGCCCTGCATGGATTTTTCGATGCGTTACGTGCCGAGCACTGGAAAGATAACATCTCGGTTACTATGCTTTGTCCCGGTGTAATCAATACACCTATTACCTTTTCAGCGCTGACCGGAGATGGTACTCCGTTGAATAAAATGGATAAACTGCAGGAACAAGGCAGACCTGCCGAATGGTGCGCCTCGAAGATTGCAGACGCCATCGAAAAAAAGACGGAAGAAGTCTACATAGGAGGAAAGGAAATATTACTGGTCTATATCAAAAGACTCTTCCCTTCCTTATTTTCAAGGATAATTCGAAAGGTAACTGTCCGGTAGTGTATTGTTCGATGGATCAACATGGCATACTTAACGAGGCGGGACCGTTTCAATCATTTCCCTTAACTTCACTTGAATTGAACTCCCATTGGAACTCTATCAAATACCACTAATCATACTCCTTGGTTTTGGCGCTGCCTTCCTGAATACAGTGGGAGGTGGAGGTTCCCTGTTTACCGTTCCTATCCTCACCTTCATGGGCGTTCCTATTACCATGGCAAATGCCACTGCCCGGGTAGCGATACTCGCGCAAAACCTTACGGCCGTTGGCGGTTTCAGAAGTAAAAAGGTAGAACTCCCGTTGCAATACAGTCTTTACCTGGGGCTGGTCTCTATGGTTGGCGGTTTCATCGGTTCAAAGCTTGCCTCCACCATTGATGACAAAATGTTCAGCCGGATTTTTGTGGTGGTTATGATTTTTTCAATTGCGCTGGTCATATTCGATCCGTTCAGAGCCACTAACAGCGAAGAAAAAATGTCGCGCAAGCGTCAGATCATCGGTGTTATTTGTTTTTTCTTTATTGGGATCTATGGAGGTTTTGTGCAGGCCGGAATAGGCTTTCTTGTGATCGGCGTGCTTAGCCTCGTGAATAATATAGGGCTTGTGAAGACAAATTATATCAAAGTATTTGTAGCAATCGTATATACCGGCGTGTCGGTGGCTGTCTTTGCCTGGGAAGGAAAAATCATCTGGCAGACGGGATTGGTGCTTTCCATCGGACATGCCCTTGGCGGATGGTATGCTAGTCGCTGGAGTGTTGATAAAGGAGAAGTCTGGATCAAACGGGTTATGATTGTCTCCGTCATCGGAATGGCCATTAAACTCTGGTTCTTCTGATCGTCACCTTCCCGCTACGTGCTCATAAATGAGCTCAGAAACTTTTGCCATCGCCTCTTTTGCTCCATCTGTATCCGTTAACTCCTTCGATAAAAGAATCAGTACATATTTCCTTCCATCCGGAAGAAAGACGATTCCGGAATCATGAAGTACGCCTGTAATGCTACCTGTCTTATGAGAAACCTTTACGTCAGGAGGAAGCCTGGCCGGTATAATGGTATTAAAACGTTGGTCGCTGAGAATATCAATCATAGCCTGGGACGCCTGTTTATCAACGATTTCCCCTGCCGCCATTTTACTAAAGATCAGCATCAGGTCATACGCCGTCACCGTGTTGTTCAATCCTTTTTCGAATGCCTTTAAGTCCTCAACTCCTCTCAGCACACGTATGTCGTTTGCGCCAAATCCACGCATGGTTTGGGTCACATTCTTTGCCTGCACCAATTCAACAACAATATTGGTCGCCAGATTACTACTGGCGATGATCATATTGTAAACCAATGAGGATAGGACTTCCTTTTCACCTATCCGTGCATACAATTGTTGTTCACTATCTCCAGAAGCGCTGAGGCTATACGTACTTCCATCCACAATACTTTTAAATTCATTCTTAATAACAATCGAATCGGATAATGAAAACTTCCCTTCCGCACATTGTTTGAACACCTCAATCATCACGGGAGTCTTCATCGTGCTGGCCGCATGAAACACTTCATGTTCATTAATGAGGACTTCCTGACCATTGGTTACGTCATGGAAAGCGACTGCATAAGTACCCTGAAGCTGATTAAGCTCCTTCCGTATCAAATCCCTGAGCCGATTGGACTTTGATGCGCAGGACGACAAAAGCAAAATAGAATAACCAACAATCAAAAGTATTCTTCCCTTCCTGTGCATTCATTCAAGTTATCCATACTACTTGTAATTTCACACGATTCCAGCATAATTTGCTAAATTAACATATTCAATAAACCAACTCGTATGAAGACCGTTTATGCTACCCTTATCGTCCTGCTTCTGTGGAGCTGTGAAGTGAACACAAAAACCACTGTGGCCACAGAATTGAGTGAAGAAAAAACCCAAGAGGTACTCGATCATCATTGGGAGACTTTTAAAGCGAATGATCTGGATGGCGTTATGGCCGACTATACCGAAGAATCAGTCCTGATCACACCCAATGGCACCTATACAGGGCTGAATGAGATCCGGCAAAATTTTGTCAACGCTTTTGCTCGTTTTCCTAAAGATTCTACCACCCTTCAACTGGACAAATCCGTAATCCAACAGGATGTTGGCTATATCATCTGGCAGGGTACTGCGCCAAAGATTAAAGTAACATTCGGTACGGATACATTCATTATTCAGAATGGAAAGATTGTCCGGCAAACCTTTGCAGGTGTGCTATCCCCCATGTAAGCATTAATCTCTTTTAGCCAAGTCCGTTTCTCAATTCTAATTGTTATTTTGCCTCTATAGCTTTGGGCTCTGCTGATCTAATTAGGCTTGGCTGTGCTCCAACTTACGAATGCTTACCCAAGCTCTTCAATGCCATGAAAAGAAGGAAATTTATTCAGGCCAGCACGATGGCGGGCTTATCATTTACAACACTCGGATTTCACGCCTGCACAAAGAAATCGCCGTCAACGGAAACTGGTAAACCTGCCGACAATTCAACTTTTGCGCTGAATGAAGTATCTATCGACGAGCTTCAGCAAAAAATGCAGAGCGGAGAATACACGTCCCGTTCCATCACGGAAATGTATTTAAACCAAATTGAGGCAATCGATAAACACGGCCCGGGGTTAAATTCCGTAATTGAGCTAAACCCGGATGCCATTGCTATAGCTGATAGTCTTGATAGGGAAAGAAAGCAAGGCAAAATAAGGAGTGCGATGCATGGCATCCCCGTTCTGATAAAAGACAACATAGACACGGGAGATAAAATGATGACCACGGCCGGCGCACTGGCGATGGAAGGACACAGGGCTTCTAAGGATGCGTTTATAATCAAACAATTGCGCAACGCGGGGGCTGTTGTACTGGGAAAAACCAATCTGAGTGAATGGGCCAATTTCAGATCTACCCGTTCTACAAGCGGGTGGAGTAGTCGCGGCGGACAAACTAAAAATCCTTACATTCTGGATCGCAATCCGTGCGGGTCCAGTTCCGGTTCAGGAGTGGCCGTTGCTGCCAATTTAAGTGTGGTTGCAATCGGTACGGAGACCAATGGTTCTATTGCTTGTCCTTCGTCGATAAACGGCATCGTCGGAATTAAGCCTACGGTTGGGTTGCTCAGTCGTTCAGGCATTATTCCCATTTCAATTACCCAGGATACCGCCGGGCCTATGGCACGAAATGTAAAGGATGCTGCCATCTTATTAAGTGCCCTCACCGGCGTGGATGAGGAGGATCCCATTACCAAGGAGAGCGCTGGAAAAATTCAAAGCGACTATACCAGATTTCTTGATATCAACGGACTTCAGGGGAAACGTATCGGGGTTGAAAAATCCATGATGAAAGGCCATGAGGGTGTGGACAGACTGCTTAGGGAGGCTATTGATGCCATGAAATTAAAGGGTGCGACAGTAATTGAAGTAGATCTGTTAAGTAGTCTGAATGATATTGACGCGTCCGAATTTTCGGTATTACAATTCGAATTTAAAGATGGGCTGAATCGTTACTTGTCAACAGCCAATGCACGGGTGAAAACTTTAAAAGATGTCATCGCCTTTAACAAGGAAAACGAAGCCCGGGCAATGCCTTATTTCAAGCAGGAAATTTTGGAGAGCTCAGAAGCAAAAGGCGGTCTTGAAAGCGCTGAGTACCAGGAAGCGCTGAAGAAAATTCTAACCTCTACACGAAGTGCGTTGACCCGCGTAATAAAGGAGAACGAACTAATGGCCATCTGCGCCCCGACGAATGGACCATCGTGGTGTACCGACCCGGTTAATGGTGATTTCTTTACAGGATATGGCGCCTACGGATCTGCCGCTATCGCAGGTTATCCTCACATTACGATTCCGATGGGTATGGTGTTTGAACTGCCTATTGGCCTCTCCTTTTTGGGGCTACCCTACACCGAACCGGAATTACTGCGTATCGCATATGCCTATGAACAGGCCTCTATGAAACGGGTGGCACCAACATTTCGTAAATCAGCCAGCTGATGCTGAAGTTTTCACTGCCTTTGCGCCTACCTTTTTTTAATCAGTAACCACCGTGAATCAGAATTAAGCTTGTGAAATACATTAACATTACCATCGCTATTCTTCTGTCGCTTGTGTATGCGAGTTGCCAAATTCCACCCATCGATATTTTTAACCTCTGGGCTATTAGCCTGGCCATCCCTTTTGCCCTCATTCTCAATATTATCCTTGTTCTGATTTTTCTTTTTTTGAGAAGAAAAACGAGCATCTATTACATCATGGCACTGCTTATCGGGAGTCCGCATATTTTTAGTTCGTTTGGAATTAAATATGTATTTCATGGCGCAGAACATCATGCCGATTCGTTTACGTTGTTAAGTTATAATTTAGGAGGATTCCAGGTTGTACAACCAAACAAAAGTTCGGACGATGCAAGAATGGAACTGAAAGAATACCTCATGGATTCGTCCGCAGATATTCAATGTTATCAGGAGTTTGAAAATATGCCATGGGGTGACCAGTTTAACATTATAAAGGAACTGGATGAGGCAGGTGTGCACTACTATTTTTCACAAGAGGATGAGACCAGTCATTCACATTACTCCAGGGCAGGAACATTAATCATATCCAGGTTTCCAATTGTTGCCAAAGGGGATTTCTTCGCCAGTAAGAATGGGTTCAACCGGGTATCCTACGCCGATATACAAATTGGCCTGGATACGTTGCGTATCATTAATGTTCACCTTGAATCCATGGGGCTGGGTTACTCAAAAACATTGTCACAAACTGAGGAGATAAAATTGAATACGCTGGACCTCCTGAATAAACTAAGGAAAGGCATATTTGAAAGAATGGAGCAAACTAAAACACTCGTCGGGTTAATTGATGATTCCCCATTTCCGGTTATCTGTGCAGGCGACTTCAATGATTTGCCTTACACCTACTCCTATCAACTCATGAAGCGGAGAATGAAAAATTCATTTGAAGAATCCGGAAAAGGTTTTGGATTTACGTATGGCGGGAGTACGTTAAGAATGCTTCGAATCGATAATCAGTACTATACTTCTCCAATAGAATCCACTGGATTTGAAACGCTTAATGACATACCATTCAGCGATCATTATCCTCTGATTGGTGAGTATTACCTAAAGCGATAACTCAAATCGGGGATCTTAACCGGGCGCATGAGAAAAGAACTGGGAAAAAAAGAAGGTGAACGAAAGAAGTTCCGGGCGATATTCAGCAGGTTCGGAAAGAAGACGAATTATCATGGATACTCCGAAGAGACCATTCTTCTAAAATACATTGTTGCTCTGGAAACCAATGAGGTAGTAGCTGACCATGTCTGGTTTAGTTATACAAAAAGCTTTCAGCAGCTAGACCTGAAAGAGGGTGTGACAATCACGTTTGATGCCAGGGTAAAAGAATACGTGAAGGGATATGTTAACAATCGTTACAAAATCAACCAAAGGACCAGGGATTTCAGACTCAGTCATCCTACCCAGATAAAAATTGTTGAGGGTATGTCCGATAAGTAATGTCTCATTTTTCCGGTGTATACAATAGCTGTCGCGTGGAGAAATCAAACAAGGTTAACCTTCTCAAGTCAAAGTAGGAAGTCCAGAATGACCGTAGTGCGTTCAGATAACTGCGCTTGGCGGTATCCTTCTCGGTGAGTGCTATATTCAGATTAGTAATATCAATTTTTCCGATCAGGTACCGGTTCTGTGAAACCATGTATCGCTCTTGCGCCACCTGGTCGGACTTTTTAGTAATCTCAATCTGGCTCATCAGCACATCAAACTGACTTACCTGCGTGACAATTTCCTGTTCAAAATTAACCTCTTCCTGCGCGATGACGTAGTCATTCAATTTCTGATTTGCGTAGGCAGTCTTCATGCGCGCCTTATTTCGACCCCAGTCCAGAACAGGTACGTTAAAGGAAACATTAACCCGTTGTTGACGGAGCGGATCATTATAGGACTGGTCCAGCGATGTGGCTTGATTGTTCAACCCAAAGGAAGCTGACAGGTTTGCCTGAAAGCGCTGGCCCCGCGCCTGGGCAACCTCTCGCTCGGCCTCAATTTTTCGCCTTTCAAAAGCCACATAATCAGCCCGGTTTTGTTTGGCATATTGAAGTGCTTCGTCGGCGGAGATCACCATAATCGGAATTATCTCTGGTAGAACCAGGGAAAATTCATCAGCCGCCTTTAACCCAATATAAGACCGTAAGTCAAGTTTATTATTCTGGAGACTTATTCTGGCCGCCGTCACATCCTGTTGCGAACGCAAAAGCTGAAGTTCAGCCTGTAACAATTTGTCTTTGGGAGTTGTCCCAATATTATAACGTCCCTGCTCAATTTTATAGATCGTATCGTTGTTGGCGAGGTTAAACTGAGCAATCTGCAAATTAATCTGAGCATCCAAAACAGAGAAAAATCTATCAGTTGCCTCGCGTGATATGAATTCCATTTCTTCAACGAAATCGCGCCGTGACTCTTCATAGCGCAAGGGCTCTGTCTTCCGATCCCATTTTAGAATATTAAAATTCAAAAGTGGCTGGTCTAACCGGATATTGACCAGCGTGCTATTCCAGCTTTCAATATCATAAAGAAAATCGTTGTATCGGTTCAAGTTTGAATTGACAGATAAATTTCCGCCTGTGAAAAAGATAGGTTGAAAAAGACTCAGTCCGGCCGACCCTGTTGTCTGTTCCCGTTGTTGAAATGCAATGGTTCCGTCGTCCAGTCTGTTCTGGACATAATCCTGGTTATAATCCGGGAGATTTCCGCTTAAGCGGAGTTGTGGATTATAGTTCGATTTGTAAAACCGATATTGCCAGAACCGGTTTTCCTTTCGCGTTTCCGCTTGTTTGGAAAACGGCGATTGTGATTTAGCCATATCCAGCACATCTTCCAGGGTATACTGAGCAGGCTGAGCAAAGGCTGGTTGGTGCAGAACTAGCCACAATCCTGCAATACCTATCATTCGAAAAAATCTATTCATAGCGCAACGAAGTAATCGGATCCTGGCTGGCTGCTCTCCGGGCTGGGGCGATTCCGAAAATCAGCCCAACCGTTGCTGCCACTCCAAAGGATAAAATAATAGACGAAAACGTAATAATCGTTGGAATCCCGGCAAACCTAGAAACAACCAGGGCCATGGACACGCCCAGCACTACCCCTATGATTCCACCTGAAACACTGATCATGATTGCTTCAAACAAAAACTGTTGTACTACATCGCTTTTCTTTGCACCAATGGACAGGCGCAACCCAATTTCTTTTATGCGCTCGAGTACGGAGGCTAACATAATATTCATAATACCGATTCCTCCAACGAGCAGAGAAATACCCGCAATTGCACCGAGCACATAATTAAAGATGTCGTTTGTGCGCTGTTGTTGTTTTAGCAGAAGCTCCGGAATTTCAATTTCATAATCCACCACACCATAGTGTTTACGCTCCAGCAGACGCGATACTATTTCCGCCGTTGGTGTAAGCTGATCACCCGATTCCACTTGTATAACAAGCCGATCCAATTGATGGTAGTTTTTCTTTTCGGATTCGTTTTCACCGGAAGCGGCCGTATTTCCAAATACCATTCCCTGGCTGCGCATGGTTGCGAGACGGAGCTGCTCAGCTGTGATCCTATCGCGGTTTTTATACCGAATCAGCACAGATTCCAAGGGGGTATAGATATCCATGTTAAAGTCACGAATACCAAGTTTAGCAATACTCGCGCTAGAGACAACCCTTTCATTCAAAAGTCCCACTATAGTGAGCCAGTGCTGACCGACTTTAATACTTTTGCCTATCGGATTTTCTGTTGGGAAGAACTTGGATTTGATTGAGTGCCCAATAATACATACCGGCGCCCCTAGACGCTCCTGTTCTTTGTTAAAAATCTGACCCTCGCTCAGTGAAAAATTGTAAATATCAAAATACGTGGGGTTTATGCCCACTAATTTTGCAGACCTTCTCCGACCATTCCGGATTACATACGTATCAAGGATTATCTCAGGGCTGACTTTTGCAATCCCGGGAATAGTTAATACCCCCTGAACATCTCTGACGGTGAGCCCCGGAGAAAATTTCTTTTTTTCACGCTGCCCAACTTGCTCTTCTATTTTCCCTTCCTCTTGTTCCACGACAGGCTTAATCACGATGTTGTTCACTCCCACCAATTTAATCTGGTCGAGGATCTCCTGCTGCGCACCATTTCCAATTGCCAGCATGGCAATTACCGCTGCTACTCCAAAAATTATTCCCAGGGCAGTGAGCAACGACCGTACCTTGTTGGCCACCACTGCATCAATGGCGATGAATAAGTTTGCTATTAAGCGTTGTGATATCATCCCTGATTAGTTACCGGGTACGCTAGCGGGAACAACAGCTACAGGCGAAGTTTCCTTGGCAGGATCTTCGGTTGGTTGCGCCTTCTTGCGCTTCCCATTCATTTCCTCCAGGAGGTTTATTTCATCTTCTGCATGGTCTTTGGGGATTGACAGATGGATTCGGTCTGTTTCCGATAGTCCGCTTAAAATTACCACGTCATTCGCATTGGTATCACCAATAACAACTTCCTGTTTTATGGTACTCGTTCCGTCTTTCCTATAAACATAGGTGATGGAATCTGCATGATTGTGCAGGCATTCCAGAGGAATAAAGAGCGCGTTTTCAATGGTTTTGGCAATTATTTTATTGCTGGTCGTCATCGCCGGGCGAAGTGTGGGATCTGTACCATTAATTTCGACAGCGACCTCAAAAACCTTTGCATCCGAATTCGGGCGTTGTTCACCAACATTCGCTACTCTTGTCACGACGCCCGCCAGTTTTTTATCCGGGTATGCGTCCAGTCCGATCTCCACTTTTTGTCCTACCTGCACCCTGCGAACGTCCACTTCGTTTACGTATGTCTTAGACATCATTTTCGTAAGGTCAGGCAGGGTTGCTACTGTCGGATCCCACATTCGTATCTGGGACCCTGCCTTAATAGGTTTACCATCCCAACCCTTAGTGTAAATGACCATGCCTGGTTCAGGCGCGATAATTGTGAAAGCCTGCAACACTTTGGTCATTGCATTATTTTCATTCTGAGTTTTGCGAAGCTCTGCAGATTGTTCTTTCATTCTCTCTGCATTCTGACGCTTTTTTATCTTGTAGTTTTCAGTTGCCTGTTCATACTCTCTGGCTGCCCGTTCCAGGTTGATTTCCGCTTGTTTGATTGTCGCCGGCGGTTCGAACTTGGATTGCTCCAGTACAATTCTCTTTTCCTCCACGGCATATCTCAAATTGATCAATTGATCGCGTGCTTCGCGCAATACCAATGTTGTATCCAACTGTGTCTGGACAAACTCAGCATTTTCTTTCTCCAACTCGATCTGTTTTGCATTAAAACGATTTTGAAACTCGGAGGGATCGAGGCTGGCTACCCAGTCGCCTTTTTTGACAACCGTCCCTTCGTCCACAATACTTTGTATAGCCACTTGCCATATTTCAAAGTCGCGGAGTTGAGCAGGGCCAAGTATTTTTACCGAATTCTTTGCCTCCAGTTCACCTGTTGTTTCAATCTCAACCTTGAATGGTCCACGTTTTACCGAGATGATTATATCGGTTATCGCCCCGGACTTGTTTTCTCTTAAGACGAAGTAACTAATGAGCAATAAAACCAGGAGCCCTGCGCCAAGAAGTAATTTCTTTTTCATTGAGATATCTTTTGTCCTTGAAGATCATTAACCGCTATCTGTCTGCCAACTGAAGATATCCTGCTTCAGTCCTATCCCAAGCCCTCCTGTTATATACTTAAAACTAAATAAATAGTTACACTGCAGCCTACCGATGAAATAACTTTGTGACAGGCGGTATAAAAAGAACGCGCCGGCATTCCAGAGATTGTGATGCCGGCGCGCTGGTTTTTTTAAACTTACTGGTTTTCGCCCTTCTTTATTGAGAATTTGCTCAATACTGCATTCCGGTCGGTCTTTCCGGCGCTGAAATCCTTCAGCGCAGATCCTTTAATAGAAAGTTCAAGCGTTGAAGGTATACCACATCCCGCGCACTTCGTGAGGGTTACCTGAACGACTAATACCTCCTCATCTTTCAGGCTTTTGACCGTACGTCCATATTCAAGAATATTGTCTTTCAGTTCCTGCTCAAATTTGGGATAGAGTTCCTTTACCTTTTTATCCTTTGTTTCCTGATCGACGTCCTCAAGTCCAAGGGTGGGCATGACGTACCGCTTACTGTAGTCCCCGCGTTCAATACCGCTGTAAACCTGCATGTAATAGATCACTCCAAAATCTTTAAGTCTCTCAAAGTACACATTGTCACCTGTGAAGTATGTTTTTGAAAGATCCTGGCTATATAACCTCCGGAATATACTGGACAGTAATTCCAGGTCCGGCTCTACTTCTTCAACGGTTTCTGTATTCACCACTTTTATTTTTGCGAGGGCCTGGTCGCGTGTGATCTTACCTTGCTTTAATTGAATCAAGTCGGATTTCAACGCCTCAACAGAAAGGTGTGTGCGCTTTGGTGCATTAAAGTACTGGCCAACCCACATCCTGGGCTGATTTCCCTGATTGGAAACGATGATCTTTTCCTGGGGAGTAAGTTGTGTGATCATGTCGGCGTAATCGACGATAAAGGTTTTTGCTGCGTCAATCACCTTCAGGTTGTAAGAATCCCGGACGCTGTCCATGTCAAGTCTTCTCTTTTCCCTTGTTTTATCCTTCAACGTCAATGACTTTTCATCCGCCAATTCAGGAGCACGGTCTGCGCCGTTCACACGACTGTCATAATTGTAGTTGTAGTTATAGGCTTTGACACCGGGTGAATTGGATTCATTAAAAATCATTACATCGTTTCCACCGTTAGGTATAGTAAAAGCAATGGGGGTTGTGTAATCGGCCGGCAAGTTGAACACGACACCATAACCTGCCTGATAACTTCCCTTTATTTCAAGGGGAAAAAAAGTGCGTTGACTGTTAAATTGTTGTTTTATCAATGTGCCCAACACGTTTTCTGCCACCGCGATGTCCCTGTCCATTCGTTCATGATCACGCTTCTGTGCTTGCACTGGCAACAAATTCATCGTCACGGCGATCGCCCCGCACGCCAAAATCTGAATTATCCTTTTCATACTCCTTATTTTTTTGTCGTTACTTAATTTTTTACTCCTAAAGAATTCGAATTCCCTACGGTGGAAATTATACTGGAGAGAATCTGTTCCGTTTCCTGTTTCAGAACATCTGTATTCTGCTGCAGACTCTTCATCTGTGTCTGCACTATCTGAAGGTCATCGTTGCGTTGTTGCTGAAGGTACTTGGCAAAGTCTACCAGGAGGCTTTCGACATATTGTTTCTGCTCGTTCGAACTGAGTTGAAAATAATTCTTAACCAGCTGCATGTTCTCGGTTTGCATACCCGAAACAAACTGCCGGATTTGTTCCTGCGATGCAGCTGATGACTCCCGTACGAGGTTATCAATTTTAGCGGAATTGGCCGCCAGGTTTTTTGTAATTGAAGCGTCAAGTTTCTGTTGCGTTTCAGTCCAGGACGTCTGCATGGCCTGATTATTTTCATTGAGCGCCGAATGAATCATCTTATTCACCTCATCGGAAGTCAATGAAGGCGCTGGTGTCGGTGTTTCAGTTGGTTTAACCTGGCTGCCTCCGGAAAAACTGATTACCATCTGACGACCTGCATACCGGAGCTGTAAACCTGATAGCTTGGCCGCCATAAGAAGTATCAACAATGACGCGGCGATACTCAGTATGGTTTTGAAATAGGGTATCGATCCAAAAAAACGCTGCCTGGTGTCACCCAGAAATATCGGCGGCGCTATTACTTCCTTGTCCTGGACATGACTCAGTGTATTTCTCAATTGCCTGAGTTTCTCTAGTTCTTCGCGTGATTCCGCATGCTCGTGGAGATATTTCTCCATTGCCTCTTTCTCTATTCCCTCCAACTCGCCATAAAGGTACGCGATCAAATCCTGTTCACTTGCTTTATATCCCATAGCCTATTGTTTCTTTATTGATATTCCTTCTTTCCAAAATCTTTTTCAATCCATCAAGACCGTAATACATTCGTGACTTCACCGTATTCTCTGAGATGTTAAGCACTTCGGCGATCTCTCTGAATTTAAGTCCCTCATACTCTTTCATAATTACCACTTCACGTTGTTCATCATTCAATTCCAAAAGTGCCTCCTGCAGAACTTCCGATAACTCTTGATGCTGAAGTTGGCGCTCTGGATTTTCATTACGATGTGAGGTGGATTCCCACTGTGGAGAGTCTTCAGCATCCCGGTTCCAGACTACGTCAAAAGAGAGTGACCGGCTGCCCTTTTTCTTCCTCGCCTCTTCCCTGCAATAGTTAACGGCAATTTTATAGAGCCAAGACTTAAACCGCGCGTTATCCTGCAGGGATGGGAGGTTCTTGCACATGGATATAAACGTCTTCTGCGATACTTCCATTGCGAGGTCATGATCCAGGAAAAATTTATAACAGAAGTTGTAGATACGCTTATACCACAACTGAACTACCCTTCCCTGGGCATTCTGGTCACCGTCTTTGGCCCTGGAAATCAGGCTATCAGCATGCATCATAGCAATATCCAGTAGCGTTTCGGTCACCGGTCAGTCTGGTTTTAAGATTTTGCAAAAACTTGTCGTTTCTGCACTAAAGATGGCATGCCAACGGAAATAGTTTTAGAATTTCGCAATAAAAGTTGTCTGGTTCGGTATCTCTAAAACCGTGATTGTGCAAAAAGTGGGCATTCGGGGCTTGGCAGTGTCTTTGAACTTGAAACCCTATCGCTTTACTTTGTTGCGAATGAAAAGAATTATCTCATGGTTAATCCGCTACATACCGCGAAAATACCTCCAACGTATAGGCGGTCTGGGTCTGAAAGCGGTCAGTATTTTCTACCTGGGAAATGCGGTTACTTGCCCGGTTTGTAAAAAGACCTACAAAAAGTTCTTACCCTATGGCCGTATTAATCCAAGGCCGAATGCCCTTTGTCCGAATTGCCTTTCGCTTGAAAGGCACCGCCTAATATGGCTTTATCTGGAGGAAAAGACCGCGTTCTTCAGCCAGAAGCTGGACGTGTTACATATTGCCCCGGAGGCATGCTTCATTAAACGTTTTGAGAAAGTTCATGGTGACCACTATATCACTGCTGATATTGAATCGCCGTTGGCTAAAATCAAGATGGATATTCATAAAATACCCTTTGCTGACGAAACCTTTGACGCGGTGTTGTGTAATCATGTACTCGAGCACGTCCGCGATGACATTAAGGCAATTCAGGAAATCAGCCGTGTATTACGGCCAGGTGGATTTGCTATTCTTCAGGTACCTTTCTTTACCCCTGTTCCTGATAAAACTTTTGAAGACAACACGATTACCGATAAGCGTAAGCGGGAAGTACTATTCGGACAGGACGATCATGTGCGCAAATACGGAAAAGATTATGCGCACCGAATTGAACAGGGAGGGCTGCAGGTAATTCAGGAAGATTTTGTTAATACGTTGCAGGGAGATATCCGTCAAAAATACGGACTCGTTAAAGGAGAAATAATCTTCCGGGGGAACAAGGCTTGAGTCAGCTATTTCGGCATCGCATTTTGGACAGTTTGAAATCCCGTCCATATCAAAATGCTCAACGCTTAATTTTCTATGCTCAATCAACGTCATTTAGTTAAGAGGAAATATTCGAAGGCAGACCCTGTATCCCTAAATGGACAAGCGCGTCGTGGTTCTCCCTTTTTAGGGAGTAAGAGGGTGTGTGGTGCGCTTAACTTAATGACAAGAAATGCTCCATGATCAATTGAACCCCGGAACTATTGAATATTGAGCATTCAAACAAAAATGCTCAATACTCAATAAACAATGACCAATTCTCAAACGAGGATTACCCCAACTTATCCAGAACTTCCATCACTTCGCGTACTGCAGTTCGGCTAGCCTGCAACAGTGCCTTTTCGCTAGCATTGAGATCAAGTTCTATCACTTTTTCAATTCCGTTTTTTCCCAACACCACTGGCACTCCCAGATAACAATCGTTAATGCCATACTCGCCCTCCAGTTTAATACAAACCGGGAAAATTCTGCGCTGATTCTTAACAATCGCCTCTACCATTTGAGCAGCAGCCGATCCCGGAGCATACCAGGCTGATGTGCCCATGAGTTTTACTAATTCGCCTCCTCCTACTTTCGTTCTTTCAAGAATCGCTGTCAGTTTATCCTGATCAATTAATTCTGTTACCGGAATTCCAGCAACGGTCGTATACCGCGGTAGTGGTACCATAGTATCTCCATGCCCCCCTAACAGCATGGCCTGAATATCTTTTGGTGAAACATTTAAGGCTTCAGCCAGAAAAGCACGGTACCGGGCTGTATCTAAAATCCCTGCCATACCGATGATCCGGTTCCTAGGGAACTTGGAGGTAATATGAGCCTGGTAGGTCATTACATCCAGTGGATTTGAGACTACGATGATGATCGTATTTGGAGAATATTTTATAACATTTTCAGTTACCGATTTTACGATACCTGCATTGGTGCCGATAAGGTCATCGCGACTCATGCCCGGCTTGCGGGGAAGACCCGATGTAATAACGACCACGTCAGAGCCGGCTGACTTTGAATAGTCATTTGTTGCTCCGATTGTACGGCTGTCATACAGATCGATGGGAGCTTTCTGCCAGATATCGAGTGATTTCCCTTCAGCGAGACCTTCCTTGATATCGACCAAAACAATTTCGTTTGCTACCTCGCGGTAGGCTAATACATCGGCACATGTAGCGCCCACATTACCAGCGCCAACGACAGTTACTTTCATTTTAAATTGGTTTTAGTTGTTGATTGAAAAGCTTTGGTCTTTTCACACATCTTCTTTACGCGCGGCAAGTTATCAATAAGGCAGGATTTTGAAAATAAATTCATTCAAAAGGAGAACCTGTACGAAAATTGATATGTGGTGTGCCTTGTTTGAACTATGAACGGCAGGAATCGCCACGTCAAACCGATGGATTTTGGTCTGCCCGTGCAAGCCTGAATCTGATAATTGAGGTTGTTTTCGTGGTCAGTTTGAACCTATCATCGATTCTATATCCGGCTACCCATACGATTCTGCCCCCGGATTCCAGCACGGTAATTATTTCCTTATCTGCCAGTGATAATTTCTTGTCGATGAAAAAATCGCTGAGTTTCTTCTTATGTTCCATTCCCAGCGGGTGGAATGAATCCCCGGGTTTCCATTTCCTCCACACCAGGGGATAACTCAGCAGGTCTTCGTCAAGAATTGCTTCCATCTCATTTGAAACAGGTAACATTTCTTTCAGGCGGTCTGTTTGCACCGTCCATGGACCAAGATGAGACGCTGATTGCCCCTTTTCAATCAGCGTTTCAGTCCAACCGTGCTGGAGTTGGGTAATCAGAAGAAAGTCCCGGTCAATTACCAGGAGGTGTGATGAAGAGAGGAATCGTTTACCGGGTTGACCTTTAAGTGAGTGGAGTACTTCTTTGGCCTGTTCAAAGTTAAAGCCGAAAGTTCTGGCATAACGCCACAACAATGTTGCTCCCTGAGGAAAGGAATTGAACGCATTCTTGTTAATGGAAATTTTGTGAGGTGCTTCAACCACAAATTTTGTTTTCCAATCGTCCATGGCAATGTGAAGCAAAGCAAGGTCACCCTGAATTTTTTCTATTCCAGTCTGCCATGTAGTTTCCAGTGAAGGGTTTAATTCTTTTAATTTTGGCACCACCTGATGGCGGATAAAATTTCTTTGATAGTCATCCGTCAGGTTGCTGAGATCTTCTCTCCAAACCATTCCTTTTCTGATTGCATATTTTTCGATTTCCTTTCGCGTTGCAAAGAGCAGTGGCCTTATGATATTTCCATTCTTTGCGGGGATGCCGGCCAGGCCTTCCGTGGATGAGCCCCTGATAATATTAAGGAGAATAGTTTCCATGGTGTCATCGAGATGATGGCCTGTGGCCAGCCGCTGATAAGAATGTCCGTTCAGCACCTCATCAAACCATGTATATCTCAGTTCACGTGCCGCCATTTGTATCGACAACGTGTTCTCCCAGGCATATGCTTCAGTCTCAAATCGCTTGCTGAAAAAAGGGACTTTCAATTCCTTACAAACCTGTTGAACAAATTCCTCATCACCATCGGAATCCTTGCCGCGTAGTTGAAAGTTACAATGAGCAACTCCGACCCTGAAGTCGGCTTCCAGGAAAAGATAAAGCATAGCCATAGAATCTACGCCGCCACTGACCGCCAGCAGAATCGAATCGGTTCTTTGGCAGAGCCTTTGACGATCAATGTGGTTCAAAAATTGCTCAAGCATAACCAAATTTACGATTTCAAAGTTCTTTAACTATCTCACGGGTGCGATTTTGATGTTAAGATTGTAGCTTGCAACGACATGAATATAAATCCTTTAAGACTGCACTTCCTGTCTTTTTCTCCCGGGCTGATCGTTCTGACTGTTTTGCTGATGGCCTTTGGGAATACAGATTCTGTGCTAGCCCAAAAGAAGGTCAAGCTGAAGCAGGCGGATCAGTTGAGAAGTGGAAAAGATAAGCAAGGTACCAAGTTCGAGCGAGTGATTGGAGATGTTATATTCACCCAGAACAAAACCACCATCTATTGTGACTCTGCTTATTTTTATAAGGCAAAAAACTCTATTGAAGCATTTGGTCGAATACGAATTACCGAAGGTGACTCCATTACCATAACCGGCAACAAGCTAGAATACGATGGTGATAGCAAGAAGGCCAAACTCCGGAACAATGTTGTGTTCACCAAACTGGAAACTTCCACTTTATACACCGATTTTCTTGATTTTGATCGTCCAAAAAACACGGCCTATTATTTTAACGGAGGGCGTCTTGTCGATAGTATAAATGTACTGACAAGCCGGAAGGGTTATTACGACCTAAGCTCGAACATGGCTTCCTTCAAGAAGGATGTCAGTGTAAAAAATCCGGACTATACGATGACGTCGGATAGCCTGCAATACAATTCACGAACGAAAATAATTTACTTCCGAACGCCAACGAATGTACTGGATAAGGACAGCAGCAGTTTTGTTTATACTGGCGGTGAGTATGATACAAAAACCCGTCGGTCCAATTTAAAACTGGGCACTGCTGAATCGATAGACTACCGGCTAGCGGGTATTGACTATCAACTAGATGATATCCGCAAGATTTACAAACTTCGCGGAAACGTGATCATGACGTCAAAAAAAGAGAACCTCCTGATTTATGGCCAGGCAGCAGACTATTACCGCCTGAAGGGATTCTCCAAAATTTACAATAATGCATACGTTGCAAAAGTCACCGATTCAAATGACACGCTTTTCATCTCAGCCGATACCCTGGTATCAATAGAAAATGCCGACCCCCGAAAGAAGCGCCTGCTGGCTTATAATAATGTTAAGATCTTCCGGAATGACCTGCAGGGAGTGGCCGATTCACTCGAATATCGCGAATCCGATTCGACTATCTATTTTTATAAGAATCCGGTGCTTTGGACTGAAGGCAATCAGATGACCGCCGACTCAATCCGTATGCTGATTAAGGATAAGACGATTGACAGGGTCTTCCTGAATGTGAATGCTTTTGTGATATCCAGAGACTCTCTGCTAAACTTCAACCAGATAAAGGGGCGTAAAATGACTGCGGAATTCAGAGACCAGAAAATAAATAAAGTTGTCGTTGAAGGGAATGGAGAAAGTCTCTTTTTCGCATTAAGTGAAAAGGATGCCTCTTCTATGGGAATGAACAAGATCATCTGCAGTAACATTACCATACGCTTTAAGGAAGGGAAGGTCAATAACTTTACATTCTATGTTCAACCGGACGGTAGTTTTATCCCACCTCATGAGCTCAAAGTGGAAGACATCACCCTACCTGGATTCAGTTGGAAAGTTGAGCGGAAGCCTGAGAAATCGGACGTCGTAAAACCGTTTATCAGGCAATAATTGCGGTTTTGTAATGCTGCAAACGTTTGAGTTAAAAATAAATGATCGTTGCAACGAAAAACATGGCTCGGTATTATGAGATACCGATAAAATGTTTAAATTTTGTGCAATTGACGTGACAAAATGAAGAATCTCTTGTTGTTGGTCATCTTGGTCTTAACTAGTTCCTGTGTATTTGCACAAGGATTCGAGATTACTAGTTTCGAAGAATCCCACAAAGGAATGATTGGGGAGACCCTCAAAGCACCCCTCCACTTCAAGAATACTACGGAGAAACCCATAACATTGATCATCAGAAAGGTCAATGGACAAATCGGGAGCACCCAGCGACACTACTTCTGCTATGACAATAACTGCCTGGACCAAAAAGTTGAGGATTATGTGGTCAAAATTGAGCCTGGGCAGACACTGAATAATTTTCACATTGTATTGGAAGCTGGTCTGGTTTCCGGGGAGTGCACGATCAAGTATGTTGCCTTTAACAAGGCCATACCAGGCCAATCCATTGAATTTGGATTAAATTTTAATGTTGAAGAGAAACCCGAAAAGCAGAATATTTATAGCTCGAAGGTAATTACCATCCACGATGTTTACCCTAACCCTGTGATTGACCATGCTGTGGTCGATTACCGGATATCCAGCGACCAGGTAAAGGCAAAAATTCTAGTCCATAATATTCTTGGAAACGTTGTTGGTGAGTATTCCATGCCAACCATGGACACCTTCGTTCGCTTAAGAACGGACGATTTGAGCGCCGGTATTTACTTTTATACCCTATATATTGACAATGAGGGGGTAATGACCCGGAAACTCATCGTTCGGAAATAATTATTTCCCAGTCCTGCCAGACCTAACCTGAAAAAATCACGTTTTTCAGATACGCGTTCTATTGTTATATTTGCGGGCTTATGCAAAAGGTAGCGACATATCTCATATTCTCATTTCTCCTGTTTGCCGGTGTTTCCTGCAGCAAATTCAGAAAAATCGAAAAAAGTGCGGACTGGCGCGTTAAGTATGACGCTGGTCTGAACTATTATACGGTTAAGAAGGATTATTATAAAGCTTCCGTCTTGTTTGAGCAGATTATTCCAATCGTAAGAGGGCTGCCCGAAGGAGAAAAGGTCCAGTTCTATCTGGCCTATTGTCAGTTTCATGAAAAGTTATACTTACTGTCTTCCGAACAATTCAGAACCTTTTACGAAACCTACGGACGAAGTTCTATGGCAGAAGAGGCGCGTTATATGTATGCCTATTCGCTTTATGAATCTTCTCCCAATACAAACCTGGACCAAACCAGCAGCGTCGATGCGATGGCGGCAATGCAACAGTTTCTAAACCGATATCCCACCAGCAATTTCCGTGAAAAGGCATTGGAAGTCATATCCACAACCCAGATAAAACTGGAGAAAAAAGGATTTGACAATGCTTACCAATATTACAAGATGCGCAGTTACAAAGCAGCAATTGTCGCTCTCGATAACTTCATTGATAATTTTCCGGATTCTAAATATCTGGAAGAGGCCTATTATCTAAGCATTGTGTCAGAATATCGTTTGGCGGAGCAAAGTATTTACACGAAACAAATGGAACGATATAAGGGAGTAGTTGAACACTACAAAGAATTTGTGGACAAGTACCCCACTAGTAGTTTCCTCCAGGATGCTGAGAAGCTTTATGCCTCCAGTCTCGAAAAACTAAATAAATCAAAAAACAATAATTCTTAATCATATGGCAGTTCAATCGTCAGTAATTACACGCGATGTAGATAGAATCGCAGCCCAAACCGGAAATATTTATGAGTCGGTTGTGGTTATCTCTAAACGCGCACGCCAGATATCGGTGAACATCAAGGAAGAACTGAACAATAAACTTGCGGAGTTCGCCACCACTGTTGATAACCTGGAAGAGGTATTCGAGAACCGTGAACAAATCGAAATCTCAAAGTTTTACGAACGAATGCCGAAGGCTACTACTACGGCTACGGAAGAGTTCCTGGAAGAGAAACTAAATTTCCGCATGCGCGGAGAAGTCAATACCAGACAGGATGTCTAACCCCACCAACGCATGCTGCGGGGAAAGAAAATCGTTCTGGGGGTTTGTGGGGGCATAGCCGCTTACAAAGCAGCTATGCTAACGAGGCTCCTTGCGAAAGAGGGTGCCGACGTACAGGTTATTATGACCCGTGCAGCCCACGAGTTTATTACCCCGCTAACACTTTCCACACTTTCCAAAAATCCTGTTCTTACCGACTTTTCAAATCCTGCCACCGGACAATGGAATAACCATGTTGACCTTGGGTTATGGGCAGATGTCTTGGTGATCGCACCGGCAACGGCTAATACGATGGCAAAAATGGCCAACGGATTATGTGATAATCTTTTACTTGCCGTTTACCTATCAGCGCGTTGTCCAGTATTCATTGCGCCGGCGATGGATGTTGATATGCTTGCTCACCCAGCAACCCAGGCGAATCTCAATAAACTCAATAAGGTTGGTAATTCAATTATTGAGTCCGTTCATGGGGAACTCGCCAGTGGACTGACCGGACTGGGCCGAATGGCGGAGCCAGAAGAAATCGTTAAGCACCTGGAGGTTTTTTTTTCGACAGGTAGAAAGCTTGCTGGAAAAAAAGTACTCGTAACGGCAGGACCGACCTATGAGGCGATCGACCCGGTACGTTTTATAGGGAATCATTCAAGCGGCAAGATGGGATTCGCCATTGCCGAAGAATTGGCTCAACAAGGTGCAACGGTGAATCTGGTCTGCGGACCTACCGGGGAGAAATCCAATAATCCCAGCATAAAAGTAATTCCAGTTACCTCTGCCGCAGAAATGTTCGATGTCTGCACAAATTTATTTCCTTCTTCAGACATCACCGTACTGGCTGCTGCTGTTGCAGATTACAAACCGGCAACAAAGGCGGATCAGAAGATTAAGAAAAAAGATGAGCAGGTAACGCTGGACTTGGTTAAAACACACGATATCGCTGCTTCCTTAGGTAAGCTAAAGCACAACGGACAGATTGTTGTCGGATTTGCATTGGAAACTGAGGACGAGCAAGCCAATGCGCTAAAAAAGCTTGAGTCAAAAAACTTTGATCTGATTGTCTTAAATTCATTAAACGACAAAGGTGCCGGCTTTGGCTATGAGACAAACAAAGTCAGTATTATCAATCGTCAGCGTCAGGTAAAATCGTTCGATTTGAAAAACAAGAACGACGTCGCCCGTGATATAACCCAGGCAATACTGGAACTAAGCTGACGTTCTGGAGGTGTAAATCGATAACTTGATGTCCCGAATCCTGAAAATGTTCATTCGAATTACACACGTCACTATTCTACTCGTTTTAGTTCTGACCGTGAGTAGCCGGGCACAGGAACTCAACTGCACCATAACCATCAACTCCACACAAATTACCACTTCTGACCGCGGCATATTTCGTGATATGAAGACGGCATTCGAGCAATTTATGAACTCCCGGAAGTGGTCTACCGATTCTTATAAAAGTTATGAGAAGATCAACTGTAACATATTGATTACCATTACAAAGATGCCGGCTATCGGAAATTTTTCAGCTTCCGTTCAGATTCAGGCCGCCAGGCCTGTGTTCAACACGAATTACTCCAGCCTGATTTTTAATTTTGCCGACCGCGACTGGGAATTCGAATACATTGAATCCCTTCCCCTGGAGTTCAACGACAACAACTACACGACCAATCTTACTTCCATGCTGGCCTTATACGCCTATCTGATTATTGGCGTGGATTACGACACCTATAGCGAACTGGGAGGTACGCCTTACTTTCAAAAAGCACTTGTCGTGGTGAATAATGCCCAACAGGCAAACCGCCCGGGGTGGCAGCCCCTTAATAGCAACCGCAGTCGCTACTGGATTGTTGAGAATTACAACAACGGTCAGATGGTTGATATGCGTAAGGCTATGTATGCTTATCATCGTCAGGGGTTGGATACCTTTGACAAGGACCCCGACAAAAGCAGAGAGGTTATTTTAAAAGGACTACGCGATGTTAAGAAAGTACGCGATATTAATCCTACGTCCATTATGGTTGTCAGTTTTTTTGATGCTAAAAGTAAAGAGCTGGCGAACATCTTTTCCTCCGGAAGTATTCAGATAAGAAGGGAAGCCTACGACATTATCACCGCCATTGATCCCTCTAACCGGGCTAGCTACGAAAAGATGATCCAGAACTGATCTCCAAAATTTTGGATTCAACCACTGATTTAAGCAGATTTGTTACGTTGGAAGAACCCACATGAGTACGAAACAATTGCGTCTTAACGATCCGGAACAAATACAGAAAAGCATAAAGAGTCTGTTAGGCAAAAAAATAAGTATTGTGCTGACGGACGATACGGTGGTTTTCGGAGAGTTGAAAAAAGTGAAAGCGGCAGAAATTCAGCTATTGAATATGCGGCTAAAAAAAATCAGCTGCCCCTTTGTCAGAATAGCGGAAGTTTACCTGGATACGAACACCTGATGCTGAAGCAACTGACGATACAAAACTACGCGCTGATCAAACAACTTGGTTTGGAGCCATCCGGACGGCTCAATGTTATCACCGGCGAGACGGGGGCCGGAAAATCCATCCTTCTGGGAGCCATGGGCCTGTTAATGGGCAATCGGGCCGACACGAAAGTGCTTTGGGATGATGAACAGAAGTGCGTGATCGAAGGGACGTTCCTTATCGGAGACTATAAACTAAAATCAATATTCAAAGCCGAAGACCTGGACTATGATGATAACACCGTTATCCGACGTGAGCTGAGTCCTGGCGGAAAATCAAGAGCATTTATCAATGACACTCCGGTGACCCTTGATGTCATGAAACGTATCGGAAACCTCTTGATGGATATTCACTCCCAGCATGAAACCCTTCAACTTGGACAGCAGTCCTACCAGCTTAAGCTTGTTGATGCTTATGCGGGGAATCAACCATTAAAAGATCAATACGCTGAGCAATGGTCCTCCTATCAGAAATCAAAGAAAGCATTGGCCTCTTTGACGGCTGAGGCTGACACGCTGAGACAGGAGGCTGACTACATCCGATTCCAGCTCGATGAGTTGACAAAGAGTAACCTGGAACCCCTGGAACAGGAATCGCTCGAATCAACATTAAAGATCATGGAGCACTCGGGAGAAATCAAGTCAAGGATTCAACAGATGCTTGACCTTATCAACCTTTCCGAATTCGCCGCGCGAAATGGTTTGGCGGAAGCCCGAAATCACCTGCAAAGTATATCCTCGTACTCCGCTGAATATTCTGCTTTGTTACAACGGCTGGATAGCGTAATTATTGAGATGGATGATCTGACCAATGAACTGGAGCACGAGGGCGAAAGTATTGAATTTGATCCCGAACGTTCGGAGGAAATAAAGGAAAGGCTGAGTACGATATACCGACTTCTTAAAAAACATAAGGCTAACGATGTAAAGGAATTATTGGTTATTCAGGAGAATCTCAAACAGAAAGACAACATCACCTCAAACCTTGATGATGTTTTAAAAAAAGCCAGGGATTCCTACGAAGAGAATTTTCAGGTCGCCAGTGGGACAGCAGAGAAAATAAGCGCCTCCCGAAAAAAAATATTCGCTGCCCTCTGCAAACAATTAACGAGCCTCTTACACGACCTTGGTATTCCGAATGCCAGTTTACAAATTGTATCGAAACCGATAGAACTTTCTCCTGAGGGTATTGATGAAATTGAAATTCTATTCAGTGCCAACAAAGGTATTCCGCCAAAACCTCTGGCCCAGGTGGCATCAGGAGGCGAGTTCTCGAGATTAATGTTCTGCATCAAATATGTGATGGCCGAAAAAACCGCGATGCCAACCCTTGTTCTGGATGAAATTGATACCGGTGTATCGGGCGAAATTGCGATCAAGCTTGGCAACCTGATGAAAGCGATGTCTCGCAAGCACCAGATAATCGCTATAAGTCACTTACCTCAAATTGCTGCAAAAGGAGACACGCACTACTTTGTTTACAAGGATAACACGGCTTCCCGCACGATAAGCTCGATTAAACTTTTGAAGGACGACGAACGCGTTGAGGAAATAGCCAAGATGATCGGTGGTGATAATCCTTCCAAAGTTGCCCGGGAAAATGCACAGGAATTATTGACCCAATAAAAATTCTCCTTCTTGACCAGGGTAATTCTTTTCCTTTTACTATTCAGTGTCACGCGTGTACATTCTCAGGAGGTCGATCATCAATCACTTTACTGGATACGGTATTACAACCAAATTGCGCTATCACCTTCCCTTCAATGGAACAATGAAATTGATAACCGGAGATTTTTCGATCCGGATGTCGAAAATCAATTGATAATCCACTCCCGTTTACATTACAAGTGGGGAAAGTGGGATGCTGCGGGCGGTTTGACGTTTTCATGGATATTTGCACAAAACCCTCAACAAGGATATAATCACGCTACGGCTGAAATACGGCCCGTTATTGAAATTTCAAATGAACAGCCCATCGGCAAGGTATTTTTTCAAAATCGCCTCCGGATTGATAATAGGTTTGTTCAGGAAAATGCCGAAGAGAGTGTCTGGGAGGAATCACTTTTTGTCTTGCGATTCCGATACCGGGCTCAGGTACGAATCCCCCTGAAAAAGGACTCAGAACAGGCGACCGTAGTGAGCTTGCGGCTTGCAGACGAAATTATGTTCAACAGCAAAGAGAACACCTTTGATCAAAACAGGATCAATGTAACACTTGACTTCAATTTGAACCCGTACCTGACACTTGAGCCCGGCTACGTATACATTTACCAGCAACGTTTTGGAACAGAAGATTTTTTCGCCAGAAACGTTATTCGGTTCTCTATATTGCATAAAATTAAACTGTTTTAAGGGCGTGATACGATGGTATATTGGGACACTGAAATCAGTCCAATTGTTCAGGGCTACAGTTATTCTCGTTCTGCTTAACTATACCCCTGTATCATCACAGCATGTAGAACACCAGTCGCTCTATTGGCTTCGGTATTATGCGCAAATCAGCCTTTCACCAGCTTTTCAATGGAAAAACGAAATTGATAACCGAAGATTTTTTAATCCGGATGTTGAGAATCAACTGATCATAAACTCCCATCTGCACTACACCTGGAATAAGTGGGATGTTGGAGGAGGCGTATCCTTATCATGGATTTTTGCTCAACGTCCTGAGCTGCACTATGATTTCGCTATTGCCGAGGTCAGACCATTTGCGGAAATATCAAACGAACAAGAAGTTGGTAAGATAACTATTCAGAATCGGATTCGGTTTGATAACCGGTTTATCCAGGACAATCCTGAAGTAGGTGTTTGGGAAGAATCCTTTTACCTCCTACGCATCCGGTACAGGGCTCAAGTGAACATCCCTTTAAAGAAAAATGCCGAACAAATACCAAAACTAAGCCTGCGCTTATCGGATGAAATCATGTTCAACACCAAAGAAAATACCTTTGATCAAAACAGGATAGACGTCACACTTGACTGCTACTTAAATAAACATTTTAGTATCGAGCCAGGCTACGTATATCTTTACCAACACCGTTTAAAAATAGAAGAATACTTTTCTCGAAATGTTTTAAGGTTTTCTGTAATTCACAGAATTTCATTGTGAGGAAAATTCGACCCTCGCCTCGGTCAGTTACTTCCGGAGAATCCATCGGGTTCCACTTCACCCTTAACCTCCACATCGCCTGCCTTGATTTCGTCTTTGATACGCTTGCCCATAGTCCCGTTTAAGCGCTGCCAAAAACCTTCACGCTCCTTAATTGAAACGAAATCAGCCACGTAGGCAGTCGTTGTGTCAATCGTTGGCAGAACACCATCATCCATATTCAGGACGTCGAACACGATCGGAACCTCTTGTACTTCCGGGCAATACTTCCTGATAAAACTTTTCAGCAACCGCGACTGGAATGGATCTGTTGCCAATGCAATTTTTGTAAAACCCAAACGCTTAGCCATTTTCCAGGAGTAGTAAATGTTTTCTGTACTATGCTCTGCTTTTGTTTCAGCAAAGGTGTGTTCCGGGGGAATCCCCAGTGAATCTGATATTACTTTCATGGCAATACTTTCCACAAAATGGCTGTACACAGCAGAACCCGAGAATATTATATTCCTGGCAAATCCGCTGTCGTACAGATGCTTTGCCCACCAAATCCGCATCTTCATTACAGACGTGGTTTGGTCCTTTTCATAAGGAACACCCGGAACAATAATAACATCAAAAGGTTTTTCCTTGAGCGCTCGCTCGTAGGATTTCTCTGCATACCTTTTAAAACTGCAATGTGTAAGCACCAATGCCAGTGCAAGAAACACATGGATAAAAAGAACTATCCTCCCAACTTTTTTCCATTTTATGGTCATGTCCTTTAAACCAGTAAGTTACCGTTTTTGTTTTTTGAGCTGTAATTTCCATACCGCATCGTATACCAGCAGACCTTCATCCACCATTTCACGTACTACATCAATAAACAATTCCTGGTCTCTGGGCGCGATCAGCTCTTCCAACTGGTCTACCGTTATCGGCTTTTCCTTCAGCACATTCAGCACTTCATCACGCAGCTCCTTAATAGTATGAAGGTTTTCACTCTTTCGCTCGTTAATACAAAAGTCGCAAATACCACACGTTTTGTAACTCACTTCCCCAAAATAGTCCTGTATGATCTGCATCCTGCATCGCTGTGAGGTCTCCACGAAAGATACCACTGCCTTCATTTTATCGAGAATAAGTTTCTTCCTGTCGTTGAGTCTCTTCACATTCAGGGGAAGCCTATCAGCATCCTGCCTCGGCAAAACGAAAGTAACCTGGGGTTTATCCTTCGCCTGCTGATACAAAACTACCTGAAGATCATTCAGGTGCTGCAGTACCTTCACGACCTCTTCTGAGGAAATCTTAAGACCCTTTCCCAGGTAAGGCTCAGCCACTTTTACAAATCCCGATAGCAATTCACCTCCATACAAACGCAGCAGCATTTTTATAATGGGGTCAAACCGGGCATTCGCAACCTGAAACTCGTACAATCTCCCCTTGTCCATCAGCAAATGAAGTGTTGACGGGCTATAAAAGCTTTCGTTGAATTGAACCAGCCCCTCCTCCTCAAGTTTTTTCAACGCTGCATAGACTTCGGACGTATGAAAGCCAAAGCGTTCGCCAAAATCCAACAAATCGAAATCGTAACTCTGGCCCTCGCTGCTCCCCACCGCAAGCTGGTAGTAGTTGCACAATGCCTGATATACCTTTCGAATAAATTCCGGTGAAGGGTGCGACTGCTCAACCTTTAGTTGCAGATTCAGCACATCCGCATCCTGGTAAATCATTACGGCAAACGAACGTAGTCCATCTCTACCGGCCCGACCAGCCTCCTGATAATACGACTCTATATTCTCCGGTAAATCAAGATGAATAACAACCCGGACATCAGGCTTGTCAATGCCCATACCAAAGGCGTTGGTTGCTACCATCACGCGGCTCTTGTTTTGAATCCAGTTATCCTGGCGTTTGGCCCTATCCTGAAAATCAAGTCCTGCATGATAAAATGATGAAGAAATCTTGTTCCTTGACAGCCATTCGGAAATCTCCTGGGTAGCTTTTCTGGAACGCACGTAAATGATTGCCGGGCCTTTCACCTTCTGAAGGATTTCCAAAACCTTCTTTTCCTTGTTTTCAGTTTTCCTGACCACAAATGAGATATTGTCGCGCGCAAATGATTGTTGAAAAACAGCCGGGTTCTTGAAGGCAAGTTTTTGCTGTATATCTTCCTTTACCTGTACAGTGGCCGTTGCCGTGAGCGCAATAACAGGCACTTCGGGTTTTAGTTCGCGCAGTAAGGAAATCTGAAGATAAGAGGGCCTGAAGTCATACCCCCACTGTGAGATACAATGCGCTTCATCGACCGCTATTAGCCCAACCTTCATTTGTTTTACCCTTTCCCTGAACAATTCCGTATGCAGACGCTCTGGCGAAACGTATAAGAACTTTATCGGGCCATAGATACAATTGTTCAGCAGGATATCAATCTGCGGTTTGCTCATGCCAGCATGAATAGCGATTGCGTCTATCTCCCGGAGTTTGAGTTGCTCAACCTGATCCTTCATCAATGCAATAAGTGGCGTAATCACAATACAGAGCCCCTCACGAATCAATGCCGGGACCTGAAAACATACCGACTTACCGCCGCCCGTTGGCAACAACGCTAAAACATCGCGGCCATCCAGCACGGACTGAATGATCTCAGCCTGCAGCGGTCTGAACTGGTTGTATTTCCAGTATTTCTGTAATATGGTTAGTGGTGTTTCCAAATGGCTACGATATTAATGAAAAGACACCGCTATAAAAAAATCGTTTCTGATTTCCATAGTGGCGGTAGCTAAACCAAAATAGTCACCAGAGCGGGTTGCATAAGGTAGTATCTTCCTGGCTGCCTGGAATCCAATGGAAGAAGACAAAACAGAGTTGCATTCATCTACCGGGTTAAATCAATTATCTCATTGTTATACGGTCTGAGTTTTTTAAAAACCGAGAAGGCCTACCAAACAATTTTCTTCTTCTCCAAAAACGCGCTCACTCCCTTCTTACAATCGTCACTTGCCCGTGTCTTTGCATTCATCTCAGCAGCATAATTTAATGCCTCCGTCAAGGGCATGGATTGGACTTCTGCGATCATCTGCTTGGTAATCATCATCGAATGGACTGAATTCGAAACCAGCAGATTTTGACCAAAGGAAATTACCTCCGACTCGAGGTCTTCGCGCGAGACAACCCGGGTTACAATTCCCAATTGATGTGCTTCCTCTGCTGATACCAGTTCCCCGCTCAGCAACAGTTGTTTCACCTGTGCCTCTCCTATTTTTCGGAGCAGAAAAACCATAACAATAGCGGGAATAAAGCCAATTCTGACTTCCGTATATCCAAACTTCGCTTCCGGGACCGTAAAGACAAAATCGCAAACGGAAGCAAGGCCGCATCCTCCGGCAACTGCATGACCCTGTACCTGCGCAATAACGACTTTCCTTAAGGTGTAGATTTGTAAAAGCAATTCCTTTAGCGTGGTGGAGTCCTCCAGGTTTTCCTTCTCCGAATATCCTTGCATCTGCTTCAGATAGGCGATGTCGGCCCCCGCACAGAATACATCACCTTTTGCGTTGAGAACTATTATCCGCGCCCGATCATCCTTTTCAAGCGCTGAAAATGCTTGTCTTAATTCGGATATGAGTTCAGCACTTAATGCATTTCTCTTTTCCGGGCGGTTCAGGGTAATAAACCCGATACTGTTCACGGTGTTACATTCGACATGATTCATACGCGTCTACTAAATGGTTAAGTCAAAAGCTCCCTGATGCAATACAGAGTGAATTCGTAAGCGATACTGTTCTGCTTCTTTCAGGAGTTTATCTGCCCGGTAAAATGAATTGCTGCTATCAACAACAAACGCTTTGGCTTCAGTATCCTTAACTGAAGAAAGGTCCTTCACTGCGTTATTACTGATGATCAGGTAGTCGATAGCTAGTTTGGGCGGGATTTTAAATTCCCTACTGTGAAGTTGGACAATTGTCAGTCCATTCCAAACCATCAACGTACAGCCTTCCTGTTGGCTGATAAACGTTTCGGCCGGCGAACCCTTGGCAATGCCTCCTTTTATCCGATTGGGAGAAATATGGAATTTCTTTTTACCTGCATCCGAGTTCAAAACCGAATCGAACACATAATAGGCATTACCATTCTCCGCAAAATCAATGGCTGTATGACCAGGAATGTTGTATACTGTTAACTTACTAACCAGGACATCCTTTCGAAAATGATCCCATTGAGCCGCCGAAAAGACCAGGCATAACACCGTCAAGCCGATTGCATAGTGTATCTTTTTTGTTTCTACCCAAAGGTAGATCAGCCCGATCATTAAGACTATCGTCCAGCATTGAAGCGAATTGATATAGACGTTCTCAGTCAGACTAAATGGAATTTTTTCGATGGCAAAAATAATTCCATTCAATGCTTTAATGACCCATCCGAGCACCCATCCCAAAGCTGCGGCCACCGGAGACAGGAAACTTACCATCATTACTAACAATCCAAGTAATAAAACGAGAAAGGATCCCGGGATTGCGAAAAGGTTGGAAATCAAAAAATAATTTGGAAACTGGTGGAAATAGTACAGTCCGAGCGCAAAGGTCGCTAATTGGGCAGCAATAGAAACAGCCGTGATTTTCCAGATCTCATCCCACAACCTGTGCGTTGGTTCCCACAACCGGTAAAGGCCAGGCTGCAACATCACAATGCCGAGCACAGCCAGGTACGAAAGCTGAAAGCCAATCGAAAGGATCATATACGGATCATAAACCAGCAGGCAAAATGCAGAAGCGGCGAGTATGTTGTAAATGTTTGTCCGTTGATTCCAGGGCCGGGCGAGCGCCATAAACGAAAACATCGTCACGGCCCGAAGTACAGATGGCGCAAGTCCGGTCACAAGGGCATAAGCCCAGAGAATAAGAAGACTTAATGCCGCCAGTATCCATTTGGAAGATTCAGCCCGTTGAAAAGGTTTGAATAAAATCAGAATCATCCAGTAGATAATTCCAACATGCAACCCCGAAACAGCAAGTACGTGCATGGCCCCCGTAGCAGCGTATGCACTCAAAAGTTCATTATCGAGCCCATCGGTAACTCCCAATACCAGTGCCGATGCCAGTGCCTGTTCACGCTCGCCGTGGATATATTTTTTTAAAAGGCCGTCGGCCCCGATACGTGCAGCATGGGCTTGTTGTCTTATCCAGTTCGGAGTAGTGTTATTCAGAAACCTGATCTTCTCTCCCCTAATATAATGCTGATGGTGGATGTTCCTGTTCGCCAGGAATTTCCTGTAGTCAAACTCACCGGGATTGGAAGGACTCTTAACGGGCTGCGGTGCACCGTCAATCAGAAGTTTATCCCCGATTGAATAGGGCTGAGGGAAATCAGATTTTGGCAGATAGAGGAGCACATTACCTGACCGTTGTTCCCACCCCATGCTGGTTTTTACATCAACTATCCTTGCGTTAATTTTCCAGGAATGTTCCCTTTCATCCGCGGGTAATGAAATTATGGCCGTATAATATTCAACTGGGGTTAACAGGTTATTGATGTGTTCAGTCCTTCGCGAATCGGTGTGCAATTGTACGTTGCAATAGCCCGCTAAAAACAGGGTCACAAAACCAGCGATGCCTGGATTCACGTTCAGTCTGCGGCGGGCAAAAACCAAAATCAGATACAGGCCACAGCCTGCCAAAAAAATCAAAAAAGAAGCCGGTTCTGGAAGAATATCAGGCTTGAATAAGGCTACTAAAATCCCGGCACCAAAAAATACAACGATTCGAACAAAAGCAAAGGGTATCCAGGCTAACATGAAAGGAAGGTACTAAATTCAATCAAGAACTTTCCTTCCCGTAGGCATCAATAATATCGCGCACCAGCCTGTGTCTGACTACATCTTTTTCACTCAGCTCTACAAAGCCGATATCCGTAACATCCTTCAAAATCCGGATTGCCTGTTTTAAACCTGAACTTTGTTTTGTTGGCAGGTCGATCTGTGTAGTATCGCCGGTTACAATCATTTTGGATTCCGGTCCCATACGCGTAAGAAACATTTTCATCTGCATGGGCGTCGTGTTCTGTGCTTCATCCAGCAGAATAAACGCATTGTTGAGGGTACGTCCCCGCATGTAGGCCAGTGGTGCAATCTCAATGATTTCCCGCTCCATATAGTAGCCCAACTTCTCAAAGGGAATCATGTCATGAAGGGCATCATAGATCGGGCGAAGGTACGGGTCAATTTTTTCCTTTAAATCTCCTGGCAGGAAACCGAGGTTCTCCCCTGCTTCCACTGCCGGACGCGTGATGATGATCTTTTTGACTTGTTTGTTCTTCAGTGCCCTCACTGCCAGGGCAACGGAAATATAGGTCTTGCCTGTGCCGGCGGGACCAAGCGCGAAAACAAGATCGTTATCCTTCACCAATTGCACGAGTTTCTGCTGGTTTGCCGTCTTTGCTTTAATGGGTGCTCCCTTTGTCCCGTAAAGTATCACATCCTCACCAAGAGCATGTTGATTTTCAAGGAGCATCAATTCGTTCTCTTTGGAAATGTAGGATTGTATATTCTCCTCCGTTATGCGGCCGAACTTGTGATAGTGATCTATGAGCGAATTGAGCAAATCGTCAATTTGCATCACTTCGGCGGTAGCTCCCTTGATAAAAATCTGGTTCCCGCGTGAAACGATCTTACTTTTAGGGAAGGCAGCGGACAAGGTGTCCATTGTCCTGTTTTCTATTCCCACGAAGTCAATCATGGAAATATCTTCGAGTGTCACTACTTTTTCAATCAACAGATTACAATTTTAGCGTCAGAATTAAAGTCGTTTAAAAGTGTTTACTTTACCACATCAAAATTAGCGAATATCTGCGGCAGCATCAACCATGGCCATCGTAACCCTCCTTACTGATTCTGGTGAAAGTGATCACTACGTTGCTGCGATCAAGGCCAAAATTATCAGTGTTAATCCCGGAATACGGGTGGAGGACATCAGCCATAAAATAAGGCCGGGTGACATTGCTCACGCGGCGTTCGTTTTGCGGGCTGTTTTCCGTGATTTTCCAAAAGGATCCGTACACCTGGTCGGCGTGGATTCAACCGGAAATCGCGGTGATGCCTATATTGCACTGCAAATGGAGGACCATTTTTTTGTTGGCTGTGATAACGGGCTATTTGGCCTGATCAGCGAGAAACCACACCAACAATTAGTTGAACTGAACGTTATTAATTCAATCAGCACAACATTTCCGGAAAGGGATGTTTTTGCGCATGCGGCCTCTAAGCTAGCCAGTGGTGTATCCATTACTAATCTGGGTAAACCGCTGCCCATGTTTCGAAAAATGATCGACCGGCAGGTAAAAGCAACAAAAAAACAAATTACAGGAAGTATTGTACGCGTGGATGGGGTGGGCAATCTTATCACCAATATTCCGAAAGAAGTTTTTGATATTCTGAGCAAAGACAAAGCCTACACCATACAATTCGGGGGAGAAAAGTTCAGAAAAATGCACAGCCAGTACAGCCAGGCTGAACATGGGGAGTGTTTTATTGTATTTAATAGCCTTAATCTGCTCGAGATCGGAATTTACAAAGGGAATGCATCGGAGTTGCTGGGGCTTGGGTATGATGGGACGGTTAATATTATTTTTGATGAGTGAGAAGTCAGTTATGAGTGATGAGTTATGAGTTATGGGTTGAGGATAAAGTATAAGGTATGTTGATACGGATTGTACGGATGCATTTTACGGAGGCGGGTGTGGGGGAGTTTCTGGAAATTTTCAGGAACAATATGGCGGGTATTCGTGACTTTGAAGGCTGCAATCATCTCGAACTGATGAAGGACATTGATGATCCGCTTACGTACACGACCCTTAGCTATTGGAAAGACGCTGAGAGTCTCGAAAAGTACCGCAAATCAGAACTTTTTGGCGGCGTTTGGGGAAGTGTAAAAACGCTGTTTTCGGAACGGTCGCAGGCCTTTACACTGGAGAAATATATTGTGTTGTAAATTGTGCAGAAATTAAAGTTTGCCCATATTTGCACCCTCCTACGCCCCGATAGTAATCGGGGCTTCGGCGGGCGCAGCCCTGAGCAGAGTTTAATTGATGAATTGTCAAGCTTGCTTGACGAAGCTTCTGCGAAGCATGCCTGAGTGGCGGAACTGGTAGACGCGCACGACTCAAAATCGTGTGCCTTCGGGCGTGCCGGTTCGATTCCGGCCTTAGGTACTTAGAGAGCTTTCAGATAATCTGAAAGCTTTTTTTCATTGTAAAGGATTCGTCATACCACGGTCTTACCCGCCGAAGCTGTCTCAGCGAAGGCGGGTTCGATTCCGGCCTTAGGTACAAAGAGAGCTTTCATAATCTGAAAGCTTTTTTTATTTATTCAATTTATTGATGACACAAACAATCGTGTCTTACCTGCCGAAGCGCTTCGCGAAGGAAGGTGCCTTCGGGCATGCTGGTTCGCCCCGATTGCTATCGGGGCCGGCCTTAGGTACTTTAAAGGATGGCGATGGCCATCCTTTTTCGTTAGCAGAATTTTAACTTTTATCGTTATGTACTTTGTATATGTGTTGGTCAGCGAGTCCAGAAATTACATCTATGTCGGCATGACTAATAACCTGGAAAGAAGAATCAGTTATCAAACACTCACAATCCTTAATGAAAAATTCAGCTAAAGACAGTTTGCTCATGTTGCCAGTAGGTTGACTTATAGTTGAAAGAAGTTGAAAAAGATGGCTGCATGTTAAAACAGATTGAATATGCAATGGGACTAGAATGAAGTAAAAGAAAGAATCCTGGAAATTGAAAGTAATCCACGGGTTAGCCTAGGGGTTCCTATCAAGCTTGTTGACCCTGACCCATTAGTATTGGAAGCGAAGAAAAGTCTAACAAGACCAGATGACCGTTCTAGCTGGTTGTTTAAAAACGAAGGAGTAGTATCGAATGCTGGTGCTTTGCAAATTCGAGTTGGACCGAATAATGTTGATCGCAGCTTGCGTTTGTTTGATACCATCATAAAAGTATTTAGAGCACGTGGACATCATTTTGAAGGGAGTACTTTGGATTTTGGAAAGCAAAAATTTGACATCTCCATTACGGAAAAACTGAAGAAGTTGGATGAATACAAGAAGGAACCCACCAATATTTTTTGCCTTAAAGTTTATAGAGCTTACCCCCGATTTGAAATTTACGATTCTAAAAACGTGCTTATTGAAGACAGGATTTCGCGCGCAGTGGCGAAAATAGAATTAGAGGTTGAGTATTATGTAAGAGTTTGGGCTGACAATGCAAGGAGTGAAGAAGAACAAAATAAAAAGGAAAAAGTAAGGCTTGAAATTTTAGCTGGGAGAAGGAAGGAACTGGATGAATTTAAGTTGCTACTAAATGCTGCCCAGCGCTATAACGATGTAAAGCCTTTGCGTGAGTACATTCAATCCAAAGAGGAATTAGCAAGAAGCAACAGTACACTTAATGAAGACCTTCTAAACTGGCTTGATTGGGCACGAAAGAAAGTTGATTGGTATGACCCCGATTGAAGCCTTTGATGAAACTGCTGAATGACGTGAATAAAGCTACCCTTACCTTCAAGAGTTGAGTTGCCTATTGGGTTGACGGAAAGTTGACTTTTTGTTGAAATGAGTTGAAATCAAAGAAAAGAGTTGATTTTCAATCAAATTTGCCGCCCTTTTGCAGGCCACTATTTTATTATAACTTATTGATAATAAGAGTAATAAGTAAATTATCACGTATCCGATTTATATTTTAACATAATAAACTAATTTTAATACATCAAAATAAACTACTTATAATACAACATAATAAACTAATTTACGTACAACATAATAAACTAATATGGGTACAACCGAAACATTATGGCAACCCCATCAGAGAAACTCGCAGAATCGTTAGAAATCCTAAAAACCTTGCAAGACTCAAATGGAGCAGCTGCAATAAAAGCGGCTACTATATCAAGAACGCATCGCGAAAGGCTAATTGACAATGGCTTCCTCCAAGAGGTTATGAAGGGCTGGTATGTTCCGACAAAACCGGGCGAGCAACCGGGTAGCTCAACAGCTTGGTACGCATCGTTTTGGAATTTTTGCGCGGTTTATTTGAAGGATCGGTTTGATAATAATTGGTCACTTTCTCCCGAACAATCTCTTTCGATTCATGCTGGAAATTGGACTGTCCCTAATCAGCTGCTGGTAAAATCTCCAAAAGCAGGAAACAACAACACTCCGTTACCACATAACACGTCTCTATTTGACATACGTGCATCCATCCCTGAATTAACCGAAAGACAGGAAATCGCGGGTCTTATGCTTTATTCTTTACCAGCATCGCTCATCGGCATTTCACCTGGTTTTTTTAAAAGCAATGTAACGGATGTTCGAACGGCCCTCCTCTCTATTCGAGATGCATCTGAAGTACTTCCTAACTTATTGGAAGGAGGACATACTGTAATATCTGGCCGGCTGGCAGGAGCTTTCCGAAACATTGGTCGAGACAGAATTGCCGATGACATACTTAAGACAATGCAAAGTGCAGGCTATGATGCAAGAGAGAATGATCCATTTGAAACTCGAATTGTTTCATTTACCGGTAGAGAAAAATCCCCGTATGTAAATCGACTGAAAGTGATGTGGCAGCAAATGCGCGGTGTTATAATCGAGCGCTTTCCCGAGCCGCCGGGACTACCACAAAATCAAGAAGCGTTTCTAAAAAAGGTGCAGGATGTCTATGTTACAGACGCATACCACTCCCTTTCAATTGAAGGATACAAAGTAACGCCAGACTTAATTGAACGAGTACGAACTGGAACTTGGGATCCTCAATCGGGAGGAAAGGACAAAGAGCATCGTGACGCACTGGCAGCACGGGGCTACTGGCAATCTTATCAGGCAGTCGTGTCAAGCATAAAAAGGATTTTGAATGGAGAGAACTCAGGGAAAATAGCGGATGAAGATCATGGTACCTGGTACCTGGAGTTATTTGCTCCCAGTGTTGCTGTTGGTATTTTAAAACCGAGTGACTTGGCTGGTTATAGAAACGGTCCTGTTTATATAAGGAATTCAATGTATGTTCCATTAAACCGGGACGCAGTTCGAGATTCAATGCCCGCCTTCTTTGAATTGTTACAAAATGAAACACATCCAGCCGTACGAGTGGTTCTAGGTCATTTTATTTTTGTCTACATACATCCATATATGGATGGCAATGGTCGGACAGGAAGATTTCTTATGAATACCATGCTTTCATCTGGTGGTTATCCCTGGACTGTTATACCTGTTGATGTGCGTAAGACTTATTTGGAGGCCCTCGAAGAAGCGAGCGTAAATCAAAATATCGCCCCCTTCACTGATCTACTAGCAGACCTTGTTCGCAAAGGTTTGGAAGGAAAGCCTCTTGCTAAAATACCTTCTTAAGGCTGCAGTTTATATTCTTTTTTCCGAAAAACTTCACAGGTTCTAAACCGGAACCTGTAAGGATTTCAAACTCCGCTTTCAAGGTCATCTCAAAGGAGTTTACCCTAAAGTTTTACGTCTAGTTAATTTCTATACTTTTCCAATAGGCATTTCCTGCTTCTTTGCCCGGAACCAATACTCTTTGATACAGGCGAATTACAACTGTTTTACCCGGGTAGGCACTCAGGTCTACCGTTATCGTTTGCCATGTCCGCTCCTTTTCTTTGCCCTCAATTAGCCTGGTGAATAGTTTATCATTGTTCACATATACATCCAGATTCCATACCCTGCTTCCGTCTACCCCGGCTTCAAAACTCAACTGTTTTTCACCGTTTATTTTGAAGGTCCGGGTGAGTACCAATCCCCTTATCTCATCCCGTGGATAGGTAGCTAATACAGCGCCATCGAGAAAAGTGTTTCCCCTTATGCCCCCCATACCGCCACCCGCACCTCCAAACCCTGCTCGTTCCAGTTTCCAATCTGGATTGAAATACTGCATCAAATCAGCCAGTTGAAATAATTCAGCCTCCTGGGTTACAGGTTGCTGAATAGGAATACTAATCTCATCACCTGAAAATTTAGCGCCGTTTTTCTGAAGAATTTGTTTTCCAATGGCTACCGTTCTTTTGCTTAGTCCGGATATACTTTCGTCTACGGCAGGGGTAAGTACCAAATCACCCATTTTTTCTCCCTTAATCCTGTCTGCAAAACGTTTTATCAAGTGTTCAGGAACGGCTTTCAGACCGTGCATGGCACCTACAACTGCCACAGCATTCGCAGCATTACAATCAGCATCCGTAAAATCTGCCGCACTAAAAGAAAGGTTGGCAGTTTTTAAGAAATCGCCCTCGCCAAACCATACGCTTGCTGCGACAATTCCACCATTGGGTATAGCATTATTTGTGGCGGGGTATTCGATGTGCCACCTGTCTTCGATGGCACTAAATATTTCACTTGCAGATTTTCCCTGCTCGGCAAGTTGTATAACAAGGTCAATACATTTCCTGTAGGGCGACAGCGGATTTATCAATGTTGCTGCTTTCCGAACTACTGTTTTTGGATCGTTTTCATAAAAACCGATACTAACCATTCCCGCTACAAAAACAGCTCCGTCTGTGCCTTCCGCATAACCGTTGATATGACCATACTCCCTGGCCATCTTTGCGGCTACATTCGGCATCCCTGGTGCCAATGCCCCATAGACGTCGCCACTGAATTGCGGTCCGATGGAAAACCATAATTTATTATACCTCGGATGGCCCGATTCAGGAGGAAGAACTCCATTCCGGATTAACTTCAGTGCCTGCTCACTAGAACCCCATGTGCCACAGGAGTTTTCATTCCATTGTTGTCCAAGTTGCTGAACTGTTAAATTGATTCCATATTTCTCGAACGCACGTATCGCGGCCATTTCGTAATACCAATCGTCATCGACCGGAGCAAACGAAATATCACCAGGGAGCTGATCCACCCATTGCACAGATGCGGTACGATGCTCAAACTGAAAGCCCATGATGGTAGCTGCCATTTGTGAAATCCAAACGGCGTGTACGCGATCTTGATACTCTTCTTCGGTAATATTTAAAACAACTGGGTGTTCAGGCTTTGTTTTTTTCTGCGAAAACAAAAGAGGAGACATCCCAAAAACACAAAACAAGAAGCATAATATGTATACTGTCAAAAAATTAGTCGGTGAGATTTTAGCAGGCATATATTTTTTTGATTATGTGTTCAAACCCTGGTGCTTTGGTATGTAGTAAGAAACACAGGTATTGGATTAATTGCAAACTAACGTAGTTTTTTCACAATCAAAACCGGACAAGTCAGTACGTATACAAAAAATAGTTCAGGCATTGATTAACTCCATTTTGTGATAAAAAAATCTCTTTGGGTTGCACTGATCACCATTCACAGGGACTTATGTCACAATATTACTTGCCTTCTTTTGTGAAGGGACATTCTGACATCGGCACAAATGACTTAACGAAGTCCGCGTTGGGAACGTCAAGAAGCTTACGAGGCAAAGAAGCGTCAAGCAGAGAAGAAATAATTCTTCCTCGTTATGTGGCAATCAATATTGTCCTGCCGTTCAACATTTTGAAGTTGCCTTTTATATCTTTTTTGTTTTTGACTTAATAGTTTCTTCAAATGTTTTATTAGAAGAAACAATGGGTACTGAATTTATTGGCGTTTCCTGCCCAAACTTCGCCTCAACAATCTTTGCGATCTCATTAAACAGCAAAGCCTTTGTCTGCATGGTTATTACATAGTTAACCTGCTGGTCCAGGACTCCATTATTCACTTCGTACGAGGTATTATTCTCATCAATTGTGGCGGAGGCTATCAGGTTCTCACGCAAAAGCTGTTCAACTAACTCAATAGGATTATGCTGCTTTTTTAAGTAAACGATCATGTTAATCATAGCAAATGAATTTATGTTTTTTATGTAACGTTTCATTTATCACTGTGCTGAACGAAGGAATAACACTTACCATACTTCACAGCTTATTACAAAAAATGATTTGTCCGAATCACGTTTACAGGATGATAGAAGGCAATCATCGCATAGCGATCAAAATATTTTCGTTGCAGCAGACCTAATATTTTCTTGCAAGTGTCTTCTGAAACAATAGTTTCAATTTTAACATTTTCTCCTTCCCACTGGTTATCGCGTACATTCTCTAACCCTTTTCCGGAGACTGATGAGGCTGTATATCCCTTAGCGCCCAGAAGAATAATCTCTTTTTCAATGGCAGGAGCTAATGATTCTTCTGCAATGATGGTAAGTAGATTTAATGTGCTCATGGTAATAAAGTGTTAAACGCGTACAATTAGTTTGGCTATTGCGTGATAGAGCGGTAGCCCAATCATAATATTAAAGGGAAAGGTTATCGCTAATGCCGAAGTGAGGTAGTAGGAAGGATTAGCTTCCGGCAACGCCACCCTACAGGCAGCTGGGGCTGCGATGTAGGAAGCACTTGAGGCTAAAACCCCCAGGATGGTTGCACCTCCTAAGCTTAACCCTGCCAAATGGCCCAAGTATATTCCAGCCATCGCATGAAGAATAGGAAAGATGATTCCGAAACCGATCAGAAAAAGTCCTCCTCTGTTGAGGTCTGATAATTTTCTGCCAGCCACCAAACCTGCTTCCAAAAGGAACAATGTGAGAACTCCTTTAAAAGGAACATCAAATAGCGGAGCTACTTGCTCCCAGCCAGTTTTACCAACTAAGAAGCCTATGACAAGAAATCCCAGTAACAACAGGCTACTCTTACCGGCCAATAACTCACGGGCAATTTCCTTTAGGGGCACTTGCTCAGTTCCCTCGCTGGCAGGTGCATTTATCCGGGCAAGAGAAATACCAATTAGAATGGCGGGTATCTCCATCATGGCCAGCATACTCGGCATAAAGCCTTCAACGGAAATGGAAAGACTTTCATGAAAGGCGAGCGCTGCACTGAATGTTACAGCAGATACAGATCCGTAGTGAGCTGCTAATGCAGCAGCATTGGGTACATCAAACTTCCCCGCCTTACGCATAAGCCAATATGTCCAGAGTGGTATGGTGCAACACAGCCCAATGGCGACCACCGCAGGATGCCATACCTCTGAGAAGGACGCTAAGGACAACTTGTAACCGCCTTTCAATCCAATGGCGATAAGCAGATAAATTGTAAGTGATTGGTAGAGAGAATCGGGGAATTTTAAGTCACTCTTAACGCGCGAGGCAATGATGCCTAGCAAAAATGCCAGCACCATAGGAGACAAGATACTCGTTAACATAAAGGGAATAATTGGTATCGATTATTGAAAAAATTTATTTTACCCGAATGAAGATCGTAGAGCGCACCAATGCTCTTTACGGAGCCTTCCCGAACTCGTTTCAACAGCACCGGCTCAAGCACCCGTAATTGTTCCACCTGCATCATCACATTCTCGCGAATTGCGGCAACCAGTAAAAGCGATACCTTACCATGTCCATAACAGAGAAAAGGCGGGAATAGAAAACGTTTTTCTTAAAAGTTGCGTCATATACAGATTAGTTTAGGATTTACATAGTGATCGTATTTCGGTAGCAAGACGGTGTTTACAGCAATGACCTGACTCAACCCTAAAAAGGTTAATAGCAACGTTCGATCAGAGAACACCTTTAAAATCGCGCTGCCACTACTATCAGAAACCTTCCGGTTGATTTTGATGGCAAAAAGCCACAGTACAAGCATATTCCGAACCTGGGTCTTCATGCATTTTCTATTCTGGCAGTGCAAATCTGATCATTGCATATCATATTATTCTATTTATATTTAATATGATATACATTAATAACATTTATGCACTACACCCTCCATCAATTGCAAATTTTTCTAAAAATAACCCAGACACTTAGTGTTACCAGGGCAGCGGAGGAGTTACACTTGACTCAACCTGCTGTTTCTATTCAGCTGCGAAATTTCCAGGATCAATTCGATATTCCACTAACGGAAGTAGTAGGGCGAAAAATTTATATAACGGATTTCGGAAAGGAAATAGCGGAGTCAGTTGAAAATATTCTGAACCAGGTGAATACCATTAAACACAAGACCTTGATCTACAAAGGTCAGCTCACAGGAAAGTTGAAAATTTCAGTTGTGTCCACAGGTAAATATGTAATGCCTTATTTTCTATCAGCATTTATAAAACAACATCCTGGAATTGATTTGGTGATGGATGTTACCAACAAAGCACGCGTGGTGGAGAGTTTACAAAACAATGAAGTTGATTTTTCGCTCGTATCTATTCTTCCCAGGACACTCCCCGTGGAAAAGCTTGACTTACTTCAGAATAAACTATTTCTTGTCGGCAACACAGAGCAAAAGTTCAAGAAGTCAAATTATACCAAACAGCTATTCAAAGAATTGCCGCTTATCTATAGGGAGAAAGGTTCAGGCACGCGGCAAACTATGGAATCCTTTATCGAACGTAATAATGTGCCCGTTGTAAAAAAGATGGAACTCACATCAAACGAAGCCGTAAAGCAAGCAGTTTTAGCAGGTCTTGGCTATTCCATCATGCCCTTGATTGGAATAAAGAATGAGTTACATGATGGGGACTTACAAATTGTGCCTGTAAGCGGACTTCCCATCAAAACCGTTTGGCGCCTGATCTGGCTAAGAGGTAAAAAATACTCCCCGGTAGCTGATGCATTTTTGAATCATGTAAAAATGGAAAGAGACAATATCGTCCGAAGTAAATTCGACTGGTATGAACAGTATTAGAATAATCACCTAAACTTCATTCATTCAACGTAATGTAGACCAGAGTTATCATGCCCACCGTTGTACCCACCGAAGCTGTCGCGACGTTTCTTGCCAGGGCAGCTGGCATGAGTGATTTGTCTCTCAAAACCCGGATTGATGATTCTATAACAAACAATCTAATTGCTTTGAAGAGGATTTCCCCAGTTAGTGGAAAATCTGTCACTTTTTCGCGTCCAGATCATTAAAGCACTTAAAATATCAATGCTGGGCTTGGTTTTACACCCTGCGCTACTTTTCTACAGTCACTGTGGAAAGTGTTTCAGTTCGTGCCCAAGTTTTCATTTACTATAGTGTCGAAGACAGCTGCAACCACACATTCAGACAATTCTGAGCGTCCTTTAGTGGTTATCCGAAGATATACCCAGAGCACGGCTTAACTGGCATGCTTTTGTTTCATGTGTCCTGATTCAAACGCTTAATCAGAGAAATCAAAAGTACAAAATCACCAGCGCGAGGTAAAGTGTTAAGGTACTTAAAGTCCAAATCAGAAAGCAAAGGAGAGTGAAGGCGCTATGAAAACATGTAATCTTGTACTAACAGTTTTCATTTTAGCATTTGCTGATCAAGCGGCGGCTCAGTATGATTCAAGCTATTATGAAACGCATAATGATGTCATGCATGGGCGTCTGGCCCTCCTTCAGAAGTATAATGTGCTTCACTACAAAAAAACCATTGAAGACAGGTCGGTTAATTATTCTACACATACTTTACATGGTCTTGGAGCTGGATTCTCATACGACTGGGTGACCATCAATCTTTCGTTCGGTGTGCGGTACAATGGCGAGGATCGCGAAAAGGACAAGCCGAAATATCTTGATATACAACTTCATGCCTACTCAAAAAAGTTTATCCTTGACATTTTCGGACAGCGGTTCAAAGGCCTGTATGTCCCTGGCGATAAGGATGCGGATGGAAATTTTCATTATTGCCCGGATCTGGAAAGTCGGCTGCTTGGGGGATCGTTTCAATACATACTCAACAATAAACGTTTTTCCTTCCGTTCGTCATTTCTCCAAACAGACTGGCAAAAGAGATCGGCCGGGTCATTACTTCTGGGATTAGAATCCTATTTTGGACGCATTACTGCCGACAGCAGTTTGCTGCCGTACCGCACCGATGTTGACCCTTCAGGTCACCTCGCTAAAAAGGACTTCTTCTGGCAGGTTGGTCCAACCATTGGCTACGCGTATACTATAGTAATTAAAAAGCATTTTTTTGTAACAGGATCATTTGCTGAAAGTTTCAATTATGGCAGACGTGTTACTGCAGAAGAATACGGCGAACGAGCTACCTCAAAATTCGTTGCAAACCCATCCTACCGCATAATGACGGGATATAATACATCTGGATGGGCAATAGCGCTATTTTATGTTAATAACAGAGTAAACATTCCGGTTGCAGGGAATGATTATGAGCTTGCAGTCAGCTCAGCAGTATTACGGCTCAACTTTGTTTATCGATTCCGGTCTAAAGGAAAACTGGGCGAGTTTATCGATCGCATTTGATCTATCCGATCAACCAAAATCCACTCGTGAGATGGCGTTTATTGACCGATAGGCCAAAGTGCATTTATGAAGTTCCTGGAACAGTAGAAATGATATGATCTTAAAATACCGAATCTTACCTAAATACGATCATTTTACTCCGTGTCTCTATGACGCAAATCAACACGGCATATATACGTGAAATAAGAACAGAAATTTGCGACTAAGCGGTCGGCAGCTTGCGAATTTTCATAATACATTTTTAATCCTAATTTCATACGTGCCGCTTCCGAGAACGATTGTTGTCTTTTCCTTCCCCGCTAAACCGGTTAAAAAGCCTTTTACCCTTTGAATATTTTTTCCATCCACTGATATTTTTTCCAATGGAAAACCAGGCAAAACAAGCCTTGCGTTTGTATTAACAGGGACGGTTGCAACAACTTTGAGATCGGTGTCCTGCTTTTGCCACTGTACGGCTATCTGACCAAAAGGGCCTCTGAAGGAAACAGACACTTCGTTTAAATCATTATTCAAAAGTGGCTCGATAAAAAAATTCTTGAAGCCAGGATTGTCCGGATCGGGTTTAATTCCTCCCAGGCCCTGGTAAAAATAGTCACCAATTGTGCCGAACATAATGTGATTCCGCGACTGGCTACCATCCCAGTTCTGGAATAGAGTTGTCGCGCCCAGTTCTATCCAGTATCCCCAACCAGGGAAATCCTTTTTGCTGGCCATCTCGTAAAGCACCCGATCCTGACCGCCTTCCATAAGCGCATGGATTAGATGCTTCGTCCCCACCACTCCAGTTTCAATATGGCCTTTATTGTCTTCTACTGCTTTAATCAGATTTTCCATCACTCGTTTCCGTTGGTTCTCTTCTACCAGCCCAAGGTGAAGAGGCCCTGCAGCCTGTGCCTGTCCTCCCCGTCCGTAGACACCGGTCTCGGCGTCGAAATAATGATCATTAAAAGCTTTTTTAATACTTCCAGCAAGGGTCCGGTATTTCTTTTCCTCCTCCCTTTTGCCAGCAATAGCGCTCATGTCAGAAAGAAGATCGGTCAAAAAATAGTAATATTCAGCAGAAAGGAATTCAGGACCCGTGACGGGTCTTATTTGCTTGTGATCGTCAATTCCAAATCCGATCAGATTATCAACTGAGTGGCTGGATAAATAATCAACATAAGCCTGCATCGCTGGATAATATTTCGTTACAATTGAACTATCCCCAGTATAGAGGTACAAGTCACGACAAATTAGCAAAAGTGCACCTTCCCATTGTGGGCCATGACCCCGCACCCTAGCCTCCGTCTTGCCCAACGAATAGCCCCAGCCACTCGAGGGAATAATTCCCGGAAGCTGTCCAGTAGGCAGTTGTTCGTCAACAAAATCATCGAGCCATTTTATATATGCAGCCTCGACCGCAAAGTTAAATAAACCCGATTCAGAAATAAGATGCGCATCGCCTGTCCATCCCATTTTTTCCCGGTGTGGACAATCAGTAGGGTATCCGTGGTAATTGGTAAGGTATGACCATTTCAGGTTTTCGTGAATCTTGTTAAACAGAGGCTCTGAACTGGTAAACGTTCCCCTTTGGACAAAATCAGTATGGACGACTTCAGCCTCCAGTTCTACAATTTTTAGTTCAGGTGAAGAAACCATCACTTCCACATATTGAAACCCATGATAGGTAAATCTTGGACTCCAGATTTCCATCGCCCCCCCTTTCAGCGTATAACTATCGGTTTGTACTTCACCAGTCCAGATAAAACGACTCAATTCCTTTATATCCAGGCTCCCATCTTCATTGATTCGCTCGCCATGACGCAAGGTCACCTGAGCTCCTGCAGGCCCCGTTACCATTATGCGGATCCAACCGGAAATATTTTGGCCGATGTCATAAACCACCTTGTTTCCGACCTGTCTCGTTTTTACCGGGGTCAGCTTCTTCACCACCCGGATTGGTGGCATCAGTTGGGCGGAAAGTCTTCCAGAAGGCCCATTTTTTTCGAATGCAGATGTCCAAGGAGAATCATAATATCCTGGCTGGTCCCACGCCTGAAGTTCCAGCCGTGCATCGTAATGCTCGCCGTTGTGCACATCGTTAAATGTGATCGGGCCGCTGGAGAATTTCCAGTCTGATCCAGTTGCAATTATTTCAGTCCGTCCATCCTCGTACGTCATTTCAGCCTGGGCTAGAATAACCGGAGCATCGCGCCAGGGTGCCCGGTCAAAATCCCACGCTGTTCGGGAATGTTGGTTATACCAACCGTTTCCCAATACAACGCCGATTGCGTTCACCGACGAATTGCGCAGTAGAGAGGTAATATCGTGCACAACGTATTTGACTGATCGGTCATAGCGCGTAAAGGCCGGGTCGAGAACGTGGTTACCTATTTTCTTCCCGTTGAGAAAGGCTTCGTAATACCCTAACCCTGATATGTACAACCTTGCGCTTTTGACCCCGGATCTGACGTTAAATTCCGTGCGAAAAAAAGGCGCGGGCATCACTGGCGCTGTCGTATCACTTTGCGGAACAGCACTTATCCACTTTCCTTTCCAGTCACTGGGCGAAAGTAGCCCCATCTCCCAGACAGCAGTCTCACTCCACCCCGTCGCCTTCCCCTGGCTATCCCAGATTCTCACTTTCCAGAAGCAACGATTCCGTGACAGGAGTGTCTTACCTCGATAAGGCACGTTAACGGACTGATCGGTGCCAACCTTTCTGCTGTTCCATAGATCTGCTTTCTCTTCGTTAAGTAGGTCAGGTGATGTTGCGACAAGTACCTGCCATGCGGTTTGCACTTCGCCACGCGAAGGTGAAGATATAATCCAGCTTAACTTCGGAGTCACGGTTTCAATACCAATCGGATTGACGACATTCTCACAACGGAGATTAGATACAGACTGGCCAAAAATGAAGGCAATGTGTAGAAATGCAAAAACGGCGGAAAAAATAAATCTGGAAATCATGTGTGTAAAAATTAGATAAACCGGTTCTATTTCTTTCGCTACTTTGCCGTGAGAATGACTGATCCTATTGCCAACTCATTCTGCGTCGTGATTTGTTTTGAGCCCGAAACTGAAAGCCTGTAAACGCCGGGTAAGAGAATCATTTCGCCAATATCAACCTTTTCCCACTTGCCTGGCGCTGTTTCTGTTGTATTATTTATCTGCATGGAAATACATTGCTTGTCAGCGCATGCTACCAGACGGGCATTCTGTGCTGCAACACTGTGTATATTTGCCGAAATGGAGTAAGTATCCTTTTTCAAAACTTTGACATGCCAGGTAATTGTGTCACCACCCGAGGTAAAGTTGGTGATCCAATCACCGTCAACGCCATTTGGATGTACACCAATTCTCTTCTCTTCAGAATGAAGGCCTCTGAAACCTGTGAACTTAAGAGATCCGCATGCCCTCCCGAGGTGTGGTGTAATGATTACTTCTTTTTGTTTCTTATGCCCTGCCTCCACCGGACGGACTCTAAAGGTGTCGCCCGGCAACGTCTCCTTCATCCACTTTCGATAGGCAGTGTCCATCGTGGCCAATACGCCGGGCATTTTGTCTGCGATATTCTCTTTCTCCCCAGGATCTTTATCTATATCATAGAGCTCTACTCCATTAATCATCTTGTAACGTTCAGTTCGCGCCATTCCGCCTGGATAAGGATCGGTAGAATCAAGTCCTTGCAGACTATAGTTCATGAATAGCATTCGCTCAGGCCATTGGGTCTGCGGTAAATTACCGAGCAATGGCATTAGGCTCCTTCCATCAAGAGGAAGTGTTTTACCATTTACCTTACACAAATCCATCAACGTCGGGAGCACATCGATGTGCGCCGTTATGTTCTTGATCTGTTTGGGTTCAAATACGTCAGTCCAGCGTAAGAAGAATCTGGAACGAATCCCACCTTCATATATCGTAAACTTTTGATCCCTCAGACCAGCGTTATAACGCCATGTTTCAGGAGGTCCCATGAAACTTCCTATTGGACCATTATCGCTCATAAAAACCACAATTGTGTTTTTCTCCAGGTTCTTGTGTGTCAGATTATCCAGGAGTCTGCCGATGTTCCAGTCGAGATTTTCCATCATGGCATAGATCCGCGCCACCCGCTCTTTCAACTCTTTTCCCAGGTACTTTTTCAGATATTTCGCCGGCACATCAAGAGGCGTGTGAGGCGCGTTGTACGGCAGGTAACAAAGGAAAGGTTGCTTTCCTTCGTTCATAAATTTTATAGCTTCATCGGTCAGGGCATCTGAAATATATCCTTTTGTTTGATAGGGCTTTCCATTATGCTCCAGAATAGCATCGAAGTATTTGTCAGTATGTCCCGTGCGGAAACCAATATATTCCTGAAATCCCTGCGCATTCGGCAGACTAGGATAATTTTCACCTAGGTGCCATTTGCCAAACAGCCCCGTCCGATATTCATGTTGGCTAAATACTTCAGCCATTGTTACTTCCTCCGGGTTGATGGTCTCGTAACCATTGGTTACACTTCGAACACCAGTCCTTTGGTGATATCTGCCCGTTAACAGACTTGCCCTGGTCGGCGCACAAACGGGAGAAACGTAAAAATTTGTGAAAGAAGTGCTTTCAGAAAAAAGGCGGTCCAGGTTAGGGGTATTAATATCAGAATTACCTCCACTTCTAAGGTCGCCATATCCCATATCGTCCACCATAATCAGGAGTACGTTAGGCTTGCTTTGCGCGCTGCAGGTCCAGTTTGGGCAAAGGGTCACAAAAAGTAGTACAAAAATAATTCTTGCGGTTTCTTGAATTCCTGACCTATAAAAGTGGGTGAACATAAAGTTAGGCTATCACTATGATCAAACTAAGGCTTCAAATGGCAACATGTTTAGAGTCATCTTTTTGGGTTATGTGGCGTTAGCACACAAAACGTAACTACGGTTAAAAGTAAGGAAAATTGTAGCTCAGCCGATCCTATCGCATGTACTTTTCGTTCAAACCTACAAGTCATGCAATATTAAAATTACAAGGACCGCACAAATAGCTGTGGTGAAAACAACCACACGTGTAAATCCAATTACATCGCCAGACGGTAAAAGCTATATTGAATTGTTTAACCAATCCTTAACTCAGCTACCAGAAGATGTCTTTAATGTTACAAAGCCTTACTATCAGGTATTTATTTCTGGGACTAATATATCTGAGTGCCTACATACCATCGGCCAGCGCCATAACCTATTTTGTTGACTCCTCAAATGGCCGAGATGAAAATATAGGCACCACACCACAACGCGCGTTCAGGACTATTTCAAAAATTAACGCTATGCGCTTTGTTCCCGGAGACACGATAAGCTTCCGTCGCGGCGGGGTTTGGACTGGTCAGTTGAATATCATGCATTCTGGAACCGAGGCTCAACGCATCGTATTCACTGCCTATGGCGAAGGTCCGGATCCAATCGTTAAAAACCCAGGCGTGCCGTCCGGATCAGCTATCAGCATTACGGCCGACTGGATTGTTGTGGAAAACTTCCTGGTGAGGGAAGCACATTATGCCGGTGTATCCATCGCCAAAGGTGCCGACCACAACATCGTCAGACACGTTGAAGCTACGCTGGTTGGAATGGGTATCGGCGTCAGCGGACGATCTAACCTACTTACAAAAAACTATACCCACGATCTCACTATCATAAAGAATACCCCGGGCGGCGATGACGACTACGGTGCTGTAGGCATCTGGCTTTTCGGCTCCGGCAATGAAGTTTCTTACAACCGGATGTTGAATTGTAAGGCACCCAGCCTTGACTATGGTTTCGATGGCGGCATGGTCGAGTTTTACGGGAACGTAGACAGCTCATATGTCCATCACAACTGGGGCGAAAATTGCAACGGGGCTTTCGAAGTTGGCGGAAAGGCTGATACCCTGTCTGATAACATTATTGCTTACAACATTTCGATTAATAACATTGTATCGGGCGGGTTTCATATTGGAGGCAAATTTGGCGTTCGACTTGAAAATTTCCGGGTGGAGAATAATGTTTTCGTCGATATGGGAAAGCGGGACTACACTATCGGACTATGGAGAGGTGATTCCATCGTCACCGATGTACAATACCGAAACAACATTTTCTACATCCCCAATCATCAGCGTGTCTGTACCACATCTGGCTTCACTCACCAGCATAATATTTACTATCTCGGAAAAAATACTGTATTAGGATTTGCTCCCGGCATGGGTGACCTTATCGGAGATCCACATTTTGTAAATACCCTTACGAATGATTTCCATCTAAAGAGCAGCAGTCCAGCTATCGACGCAGGCGTTCTGCTCACCCATCCAATTGACTATGATGGTAACGCTGTTCCAGCCGGAAAGGCTACGGATATTGGCGCGTTCGAACATAACCAAACACGCAGGTGAAGAGTCTTAACTTGAAACCTTTTGCAAATAGGTCGTCCGTTCCTTATAAAGCTGATCAAGATCCTTCATAGATTTGGCTATTTCAGTTTTCGCTCCCCCGTAATTGGTCCATACCTCGCGAAGCCGGTTTGTAATCTGCTTCCCTTCCGTTTGATCAATTTCAAAAACCCAGTTGTTAAAACCGAGATCATAGTACATCTGACCCTTAATCGTATCCTCGGGTTGTCGCAGATAAAAAAATGGTACGCCGCTGGATGCTGCCATAATAGGTGAGTGACATTCAAAACTTAATACGGTGTGGGCCTTTGCGTAAATGGAAGCCGCCTCATCCGGCAACCAATATCCACGCTTTACTACAAAAGGTTTTACATCATCGGGCAGCGGGTCAATGAGCAACTCATCCATGATATCCACCTGATAGGTCATTTCCGGACAAACCAGAATCTTGTTTCCTGTTTCGCGTACCCAGGCAATCATCGCTTCGCGAAGCTTGGCGTGATCCTTCTCCTTATTTTCTGCATTCACTCGTGTTACCATATCGATTCGCTCCTGCGACCAGTTTACTTTTGAAAACTGGTGATAAGGCGTATACCGCAAGCGAGGTATCACACATATGAACTTCTGGGGTTCGAGTTTACTAGACGTCAGAAACTCGCTGGCTTTTTTTTCATTGAAGATGTTGAGATAGAAAGTGGCGTCAGGAGCAAAGGCAACATGAGTACCTTTAATACCTTCCTTTTCCAGCACCTTTAATGACGAAGTTTCCCGGGTATAAACGAATGATGCCTTTTCCAAAACAGGCTTCAGGGTTTCATCGATGGTCTGTATCGTAGTTCCAAAAATCCCGTACGGCTTATCAGTAGCTTTTATCCAGGCCTCCAGGTTCTGCTGTCCAACGACAGACGGGCCCGAACCATGCACCATAATGTCTGCCTTCCCAAACGCATCGGAAATTTCAGGATTGCTGACATCCTTCTTATCGTCGACGCTCCCATAGATTATTTTTACTTTGGGGAAATTTCGGTTGAGTAGTTCTTTGACCTCCGCTCCATTTGACCGCTTCCAAAGTATAATTGTGGCTTCCGGCAAGAATGTTTGAAATATGTGGAGTAACCCGGGAGTATGGGCAATATCACCAATGTTGACATCCTGCCAACCAGAGACCAACAGAATGGTCAAGGGCTTTTTCTTTTTGGCAAACGCCTGCAGATGCGTCATTGAGGTGGCCAGGCCAATAGAAATTACCCCGGTTTGTTTCAACCACTTTCTACGTGATATGGAGTTATTTTTCATTTTTTTTCACTTTAAGTTTGAGGAATCCTATGGAAAAGTTTCCATAGGATTCTCTTTGGTTCATTATTATTCAGCTCCCGGATACCCAGGATTCTGCGGAATTTTCACCTGATTGTTTGCATCAATGAAACTTTGCGGTATAGGCCACAATTCGTTGAAAGGCTGAATGGTATTCTTAGATCGGAAGTTATACAACTTCGTGCGCTCATATAACTTGCCCAATCTCACCAGCGTTCGTCTTCTCGGCTCCTCAATGATCAATTCCCGGGCACGTTCATCCAAGATAAAGTCCAGTGTAACATCTCCTGAAGTAATGGGCGAAGCATTCGCCCTTATACGAACGGCATTGATATCGTCTGCTGCCAAAGCAGTATTACCGCTATGAAAATAAGCTTCCGCTCTCAATAGATAGGTTTCTGCAAGGCGCATCCGTATCTTGTCATTGGATGTCCTGCCGGTATTAGCACCAAACACATAGGTCCCTTCAATTTTGCGGATCATCGGAAAAAATACGCGGAGCGTATCGACTGCAATATTACTCTGGTTTCCCTGTTCATCAACAGCGTACCTCTTGCCATCCGGGCCTTTGACGGTTTTGTACTCCTGACCGAAATACGCCGAAGCCTTGTTATTATTAAACCACTTTCTACGGATGTTGTATTGTGAATTCCGCATATCGTTTTTATCACTCCATATCAGGTAGTTGAAATAATCGGTACCTCGATTTCCGCCCTGCGATCTGCCTAAACTATCGCTGACTAACAGGGCATTTTTGCTATCCGCTGCTTTTGCATCTTCGAATTTCGGGCCCCACCAGCGCACCTGTACATTCTCCTGTTCGCCGCCACCAGGTGTACCGAATTCATATTGCAGAACCCAAATTGTTTCCATATTACCCGCGCCACGATTTTGCTGGTTAGTCCAGAATAAGTCTGAGAACACGTCACCCGGCCTGTTCGTATCGCCAAATCGCTCGGTCATCAGGTGATAATCTCCTGCGCTTCCGTTGATTACATTGGTAGCGGCCCCTATTGCTTTGTCGTAGTACGATACTTCCTGTGTTGCCTGACCCATACTGATGTAGACTTCTGTCAAGAGGTGCAGACCTGCTGCCCGAAAAATTCTTCCGTTTGTTCCGGATGAATTCTGAACCAAGGGCAGATATTGCACGGCAAACTCCAGGTCCTCCATCGCGAACTGCAGGACCTCCAGCCGCGAAGCGCGAACAAAGTCAAAACGAGGTGCGTTCAATTCCTCCTTGATTATTGGTACACCACCATACAAATTAACCAGTGTGTTGTACGTGTATGCTCTGAAAAATTTTGCTTCAGCGACGACCGCATTCTTTTCTTCCTCGGTCCAAGCCACTTCAGGGTTTTCCGCTCTGGAAATAATCAGATTCGCCACCTTTAGCATTTTCGTATAGGCCCAATTCCAGTAACTCACGACAACGTCTGTCTGTGAGTTAATGAGTGTGTAGTCTGTGAAAAATCTGCCATCGGCAACACCGCTTGTAGAAACATCGGTACCGTTACCCATCGGATCCGGACGATCTTCAAAGTTCTCTTCTCTGGCAAAGCGGTGCAGTGCTACCAGGTAAGCATCAAAGCCAGCCTTATCAACTAAGGAATTTTCGGGGCTAAACCTGTCTAATGGAATTTCCTCCAAATAATCTTCTCCACAGGATATAACAAGAAGCATGCAAGCGATTAAGCATGCTACAGATTTTAATGATTTATATGAGTTCATAGTGCTTTTCGTTTTTATATTCGCCACAGGCGGTTATCATAAACCTACGTTGATACCAAAAACCCAGGACTTCATTAACGGGCCTGAGGTTGGTCCATAGATACGGGTCTCCCCGTTTTCGGGATCGTAACCATCCCATTCGGTCCAGGTCCGGAGATTCTTTCCGCTTATGTAGACACGCACGTTCTGAAGTTTTATTTTCTGAATGATCTCAAGAGGGAGCGTGTAGGCTAACGTGACATCCTGCAATCTTACAAAATCACGCTTTTGATAAAAGCCATACCCAAGTGGATTGGAATAACCAACGCTTGCCCTATTGTTCAATGGATTCTCCGGCGTCCAGTAAGGAAGGTCCAATACATTAACACGATCGTAGAAGTTTGTTCCCGGATTTGTCGTGCTATTAGGTGAGATCCCTCCTACTCTTCCATTAATGAGAAAAGAAAGCATAAAACCTTTGTAGTTGAGATTATTGGTTATACCCCAGGTGAAATCCGGCTGACTGGTACCAACAACTTGTCTGTCATCCGGCGTTATAACTCCGTCTCCTGTAACATCCTTAAATTTAAGGTAGCCTGGTTTCGCGTTTGGATCAATTGAAAAATCATCCCCCGATTGCCATATGCCATCATAAACGTAATTGTAGTGCGAAAACAGGGGTTCACCGATAAACCGGCTACTGGCTATGTCGTCTTTCTTTCCATCAAGCTCCAGGATTTCATTTTTGTTCAGGGTATACATCAGACCAGAAGACCACTTGAAGTTGTTCTTGACCAGGTTAATCGTGTTAAGCGTTAATTCAATTCCCCTATTATTCATCTTCCCGATGTTTGTGAAATAGGTGTTATAACCGTTTACGTTCGGGATAGTAAGCTGTAATAACAGATCAGAGGTAGTGCGGGAATAAAAATCGATCGATCCGTTAACCCTGCTTTTGAAGAGGCCAAAATCAGCACCCAGATTGGATGACAACGTGGTCTCCCAACCTAACTCCGGGTTAGGAAGAGAAGTGGGGTTCAGGCCGGTGGAAGGCGTGCCGCCATCACCAAAAACATATTGAACCGAACCTACATTACTTAGGGATGAATAGGGGGCTACACCACGATTCCCGTTCTTGCCGTATGAAAATCTAACTTTCACGAGGTCGAGCCATGAAATTCCCTTCATGAAATTTTCATTTGACATAACCCAACTTGCTCCCATGGAAGGGAAGACTCCAAACTTAGTGTCCTCGCCAAAAGCGGAGAATCCATCCCTGCGTACTGTTAGATTTAACATATACTTTTCCTGGTAGCGATATCCAACCCTGGCCATGCTCGAAATTGCCTGTGATCCCAACGCTGTAGTCTGAACTGCCTGATTTTCACCAATACCCAGTCCATTATATGACAGCGCATCGTTAAAAATATTGTTTGATGAAAGTTTAGAGCTGTTACTACTTGATTCTTCAAAACCGTATAGCAGCGTAACATCAATGTTATGTCCGACACCGATTTTCGTGTCATACCGTAGTATGTTTTCCAGAATCAGATTATATGTTTTTCCATGCTCCTTGCTACCTGAACCAAGAGTATTAAATCCTTCTCTGTTGTAGGAAGGGCTATAATTAAAAATTTCGCTTTGTAAAAGGGTGTTGCCGTTTCGTATACGATAGGTCAATCCTGGCAATGGAAGCTTTACCTCTGCATATAAGTTGCTAAACAAATTAGTGCGGACATCCTTATTATCATTGCGCAACGTATTAAATATCGGATTGATTGCCAGGCCATCATTCATTGGCAATCTTCTGGGGGTGCCATCCTCAAAAAAGTATTCACTATAAGGACTCATATAGGTTGCATAGCCATACTCGGCTTCTATTCCCGAATAATCCTTAATGGAGATACCGGTGTTGGTTCCGATAGTGAGCCAATCAGTAATAGAAATATCCAGATTCAACCTGCTGGATAGGCGGCTAAAGCTATCACCATACAGAGGAGACTTCTGATCGACGTAGGAACCTGATAAATAATATATGACACGGTTAGTCTTTCCGGAAATACTAAGCTCGTGGCTCTGCACCGGTGCATCCTGCTTAATTACATCCCACGGATCAGATGTCTCTCCTGCCTGAAAATTTTCCTCTTCAAGCGGATTGAGCTGCGTCAGGTCGCGTCCGGCAAAATCGCTGGCATCCTGTTTCAACTGTAAATACTTCTCCGCACCCATTGGTTTCGGGATATAAGCGAAATCAGAAAAACCAAAATATCCGTTATAGTTCAGTTTCGGACTATCGCTCTTTCCTTTTTTTGTTGTGATCATAATGACGCCGTTCGATGCGCGCGAACCATAAATGGCAGCAGAACTCCCGTCTTTCAAGATATCAATCGTTTCAATGTCATTGGTATTGATATCCGAAAGTCCGCCGTAGTAGGGTATACCATCCAGCACAATCAGGGGAGCATTGCTTCCATTGATCGATGAATAGCCCCTGATTTGTATGGAGCCATCCGCTCCGGCCCTACCATTATCTGTAACTGTGACCCCCGCAATGGAACCCCGTAAGGCCTGTACCAGATTTACGTTGGGCTGCATAGCAACATCTTCTCCTTTAACACTGGATACTGCTCCGGTCAGATCAATCTTTCTGGATGTACCGTAGCCGACAACGACGACTTCGCTTAACGTTTGAATATCAGTTTCCATAATGATATTCAGTACGGTTTCACTCCCAATATTTATCTCCTGTGTAACAAAGCCGATGAAACTTACAATAACTGTGGCATTTGCATTCGGGAGGATGAGGGTGAAGTTGCCATCGGCATCCGTCGACGTACCATTGGTGGTTCCCTTTTCTACTACATTCACACCCGGTATTGCCTGGCCGTCCTGATCGACTACCCTGCCGCGGACCTCGTAAAGAATAGGTACATCGGTCATGCCGTTCGTTCTCATCGATTGTCGTTCACGCTGTGACTTGAGAATAATCTGCTTACCATTCACTTCGTAAATAATATCCGCATCAAATATCTGGTCGATTATGTCCGATACCTTTGCTTCTGTGACATTAATGGAAATTACTTTGCTGATATCAATCAGCTGAGAACTGTAGGTAAAGCGAATCCGCGCCTTCCTTTCGATTTCTGTGAGTACTTGCCGGATCTCCTGATCTTTCGCTGAAAGTGATATTTTCTTGTCCAATACCGCCTGACCCTCGACATCTATGGCATATGACCATGCTGCAAACAGCGCCATTAGCAATAGTTGTATCAGGGAAAATTTCATGCAGGCAATAAGATATTTTTGAATAGGTCGGTACTTATTCATAAATTGAATTGTTTTTGTTTGAAAAAGACAAAACAGGTCATAGTTCCCTAGGAAGTATGACTAGGGCCAATGATGGTGGTACATCATTGGCCTCTTTTTATTAAGAGTTTATGCTGTAGATTTTCGTTTCATAATTTTGTTGGTTAAGGTTTTTTGCAAGAGGGGGTGGTCATTACAATCTTTGTATCTACTTCGTCATACGAAGAACCAATAGCAGCGCAAATGATATCCAGACGATCATATAAATTCTCATCGGAGAAGGTTGTTGTCAATACACATTGGGCAAATGCTTGCTCGTCGAATTGAATCTCGACGCCATACATTTCCTTTATGGATTGAAGAATCTCTTTTACTGGTGTTTCGTCAAAATGAATCTCACGGTCATGGTGTGCAACAACTGCAATTGGGTTCTCGACTAGTTTTGCCTCAATCAATTGAGTGGACTTGTTATAAACGGCTTCCTGATTGGGTAACAGAACGATTGCTTTAGCATGATCATTTTCATTACTGGTATAGACCGAAACTTTTCCTTCCTGCACCGATACCGTCGTATTTGAATCGGACTCATAAGCTTTTACAAGAAAAGTTGTGCCCAGTACTTTGGTGACAATGCCAGACGTATAGACATAAAACGGCCGCGATTTGTCTGCAGCAACATCAAAAGAGGCTTCACCCCTCAATCGAACAATACGTTCTGTACTCTCAGGACCAAAATCGACAGACAACTCACTTTGTGGACTGATTTCCACCCGGCTGCCATCCGCCAGTTCCACTATTCTGGATGCTGTTCCCTCATTTTTGATAACTTCTACCTGCGTGAGTTTACTCTCGATGTCCTTGTCAAAGTCAAATGTCCCAGCTGAATACAGGAAAATTGCTGCGGCAATCAATATAGTTATTGAAGCCGCAACGGCACTGTAGTGCCATATGGAAAATCGGTCTGCCTGATGCAATGTTCTGGAACGTCGTACATGCCGTGAAATATTCTCCTTAAGTCGCAGCTCAATTTTCTGCAAGGTTTCAGGAGTAAGTCTTTCCACCCCGTTCGCGATAGTAGCTTTTCTACTACCAAGTGAAGAATACCACTGGTCAATGTATTTTTGTTCGTCCGGAGTACTTTTCCCCTCCAGATAGCGGTCAATGAGCTCATCAAGCTCTTGTCGATCTTTAGTCATAGCAAGGCAATTAAAAGTAAAACACGCAACTTCAAGATTCCCCTAAAACGATTGTACATTATTTTTAACATGATTTGAATTGATCGCAATCGTTTGCTTTTAAAACGGACTATCTCTACTTTAGCACCATCCTAATTCCTAATATGACTAATCAATACCCTTCAGATCAGCAATTGATTGAAGCACTCCGTCGGGGTGATAGTCAGGCATTAACTGAAATTTTCAATCAATACTGGACCCGTCTTTACTTCATGGCTCTGCGGAGGACAGGATCGCATGAAGCGGCGGAGGAAATTGTGCAGGATCTTTTTACTGAGCTGTGGGACAAAAGGACCCGTCTTTTTAAAGGTGACAGTTCCAACATTAAACTTGCGCCATACTTGCTTACTGCCGTAAAAAACAAAACCCTCAATCAGGTTCGATCGCAATTACAGAAACAATCCTATTGGGAATATTACCGGAAACACTTACCCAATCACGATGACGCGACAGAAAATACCATCGAATACAATCAACTTGTCGATGTTATTGAAAAAGGTATAGAACAACTTCCTGAAAAATCCCGCAAGGTGTTTCGTCTCAATAGATTGGAGGGAAGAACGGTTCAGGAAATTGCCGAGCAGTTAAGTCTGTCTGAAAAGTCCATTGAGTACCACCTCACTAAATCGTTGAAAGTAATCCGGCTCTATCTAAAAGACTATACTATTTCTTTCACCGTCCTGCTGGCGCTCTACGCATAGGTATTGTTTATTTACCTGCAATAGTCTCCACCACCACATCTTTTCGGTCGAACAATCCTTTTTTGAATTGAAGGCCAAGCCCTGGCAGGTCGGGCGGAACAACCATACCATTTACAACCTGAGGCGAATTGTCAAAAAAGAAAACATCACGGTCGTGCCAGTATGGGTAAACACTCTCAACATAAAACAGATTGGTAACGGCGGCGGCGAGATGAGTAGACGCATACCAAAGTAATGGACCGCCTGCCGTATGCATCATAGTGGGAATATAATAGGTGTTTGCCATGTCTGAAATTTTCTTGCCTTCTGAAATCCCTCCGCACCAGGTCAGATCATACATGGCAATCTCGCCAGCCTTCGATTCGAACATCTCGCGAAAACCAAATCGGGTCGCGAGTCGCTCGCTGATCACCAGCGGAATTGAGGTTTCCTGATTTAGTGAAACATAGGCCTGCATATTGTCCTGCAACATCATGTCTTCTAAAAACAATACTTTATGCGGTTCCAGGGCTTTTGCAATTCGCACCGAGCTTGGAAGATTCCAGATGCTGTGAAATTCACAACCCATTTCCAGTTCATCGCCTACGGCATCTTTCACTTGTTTTATCCACAACAGACATTCATCAATTTCCTTATTAGAGATATATTCACCATGATTCCTCACACCAACTTTGTCGAAAGGACAGTATTTGATTGCTTTAATTCCCTGTGCTACCAGAAACTTTGCAATTTTGTCCATATCCTTCTCCAACTCCCACCCATTGATGTTCCTGGAGTTGGTGTACGTGTTGTAAACCCGTATTTGTTTATTGCGTGAACCGCCCAGCAACTGGTATAAGGGTAACCCGCTAACCTGTCCCATGATATCCCACTGCGCCATGTTGATCGCCGACAATGCCCGCATCTCAGCACCTCCAGTTACATGGTATGCATTCTGACGAAATATCCGCTCCCAGGTTTGTTCAATTTCAAGAGGGTTTGATCCCAGCAGTTTCCCGGCCCAACTATGCCATTCCAGATCTTTAATTACCGAAGAGCTTGCTTCGTTGAATGGATACGTTTCACCTGTGCCGATGATGCCCTCATTGGTATGAAGACGCAGCCACATCCACTGAACACCACTGCCGGCGACTTTTAGGCTGGGGTTGAAACGAACTGTTTCTATTTTAGTAATGGTGAGGTTGGGCAGGATGCAGGATGCCTTAGCGGCAACCGACTCCAATCCGCTTAACCCATAAAGCCCGGCAACTCCGGCAGCTGTTTTTTGTATAAAATGCCTTCTCTTCATAATGTTAATTCTGTTATTCGAATTATCTCTATTCTGAAACGTAGTAATAATCGTGGTAAAAAAGAACGAATCACACAAGAACGTCTTTCATAATACTTGGAGGGGAAAAAACACTTGATTGGTGGCGAATTAATACTTCTGGATGTCACTATCCGCGACCGGATTATACATAGCGCCGATTTATTTGCGAGCGACGCTCGCCGACCCATTGGCACGCAAGATTGACTTCAACTCAATTTCCGTGGAACGAGGTCTTAATTATGGTTTGATAGTTTGCCATGAAGCTATTTCAGCTGCTGTCATGTCCATGTGTGTTCGTGACAATGGAATAAACGCAATAATACCGGATGCAGGTTTGAAGAGTGAACGACCTTTACATAACCCTGCTTCGCTGGCTATGCTGCTATCATTCCATGTGGATCAAGCACATACTTTTTGGCAGCCCCTTTGTCAAAATCCTTGTATCCTCTGGGTGCATCGTCCAGTCGGATTACTTCCACGTTCACGGCTTTTGCAATCTGTATTTTATCATACAAAATTGCTTGCATCAATTGCCTGTGGTATTTCATTACAGGACACTGGCCGGTAAAGAAGGAATGTGACTTCGCCCATCCCAACCCTATTCTGATTTGAAGCATTCCAATTTTTGCAGCATCATCCACTGCACCCGGGTCTCCGGTAACATAAAGTCCGGGAATACCGATAGCGCCTCCGGCTCGTGTTACATCCATAACTGAATTCAACACTGTCGCGGGATGTTCATGACCACAGTTATGACCATGGCCGCGTGCTTCAAAACCTACACAATCTATCGCGGCATCTACTTCCGGGACACCGATGATGGCAGCAATCTGATCCGCCAGTGAAGCGTCCTTACGAAGGTCTATCACTTCACAGCCAAAGCTCTTTGCTTGCGCCAACCGCTCAGGAATCATATCACCCACTATAACACAAGCCGCACCCAATAAATGGCAGGATGCAGCACAGGCCAATCCAACGGGACCGGCACCCGCCACATACACAACGGAACCAGGACCAACGCCAGCCGTTACAGCACCATGATACCCGGTGGGAAAAATGTCAGACAGAAGAGTCAAGTCTTTGATCTTTGCCATTGCCTGATCCTTATCCGGAAACTTCAGCAAGTTAAAATCCGCGTAGGGCACCATCACATAATCAGCCTGTCCCCCTACCCAGCCTCCCATGTCCACATAACCATATGCTGCACCCGGGCGTGCAGGGTTCACACTAAGGCAGATACCGGTCTTCCCTTCCTTACAATTTCGACAGCGGCCACATGCAATGTTGAATGGCACTGAGACAATATCACCTACTTTAATAAATTCGACATCCCTACCTGCTTCAATTACCTGCCCGGTAATTTCATGCCCTAAAATTAATCCAGCTTCAGCGGTGGTACGTCCTCTTACCATGTGCTGGTCGCTACCGCAGATGTTGGTTGAAACCACTTTTAGAATCACACCGTGGTCGCACTTGCGCGAACCGATGCTGAGTTTTGGGAAATCAATTTTTTGTACTTCAACCACACCTGGCTTGATGTACGCGACGCCTCGGTTTTGTATCATACTATTTTCATTTAGGTGATGTTCCTATCTCGAAAATTCCTTGCGGTTTGCCCCCTGATAAATATAAACCTTTCGTACTAGATATGCTCCTTTATTTTTAATTTAAACTTATGCCATCGAAAAACATCAACGTCAGGGAATCAGTTGCCGAAAGTCAATATCATTCGTTCTTGTACAAATAAAAATGACCATCCTCTGCACCAAGCAATAAGTCGGGTATTCCATTTTTGTCCCAATCCACAACGGTAGGTGACGTCGTGTGCCCGGCCAATTTTTGTTCAGAAAGTTTTCCTTTGAATACTAAGTCCACCTTTCCGGATTTTGTGCCCATATTCTCATACCAGGAGGCACTGGTACTGTTTATGATTATGTCCAAATCTCCATCCTTGTCCCAGTCAACAAATGTCCACTTTTTTCTGCCGCTCTTTCCATTCTTTTCGGAATTGAGGCGCAGAGGTTCGGAGATTCTATTTTCATTCTTATTACCACCTTCTGCTCCTGAAATGCTGTAAAATATCCGTTGTCCAGGTTTGAGCTGTAAAATATTATTCTCACTAAACCGCTCATAATAGGCCAAAAATCCCTCATGATCCAGCATTACCAAATCCATAAGTCCGTCTTTGTTCCAGTCAATTGTAACGGGAGTGGTACGCCATTGCGTCGCTAACTCGGTAGGTTTTGGAATCCACCAATTCCATTCCGGTTTGGGTATAGATTCTGTTGACCACGCCACCACTACAGGCTGCGCCGGTAACAATTCAGGTGAGCCTTTTTTTCCTACATTCTTGTGCCATTCTATTCTACCCCAAATGGAGTTTACAATAATATCCTTCAAACCATCGCCATCCCAGTCATTAACAGACAGCGCTGTATAACCCCATTTTTTTTCGGCAGGTCCCTGAATGGAGCCATTGTCGCCGGCTAAATATCGAATTGTTTTTCCATTGGCCTGTAAACGCCTCGGGGCCGCCCATTTCGGAGGATTGCCACCATCCAGGTTTTCGATAAAACCGATATAGCCGGCAGAATTTCCGCAAATCAAATCCTCATCTCCATCATCATCCCAATCAACACTATACGGAGTAGCCAAAGCGCCAAACTTAACGTACTGTGCTTCCTGCTGAAAATATACCGGCCCGTTAAAAACAGGCATACTATTTTCTATGGCCCCTTTGTTTTCCAGGAGTGCCACTCTTCCATCTTCATCACCGACAACTAAATCGATGTCTCCATCGCCATCCCAATCAATACCCGAAGGAATAATCATTTCCAGGTCCATCGTGATAACGCCTTCCCCATTGCGTAGAAACTTGCCCTCAGAAAAAACAGGCGACTCCCGGGTTCCGATATTTTCAAACCAAATAAACCTATCCAGGAATTCCCCACAGATTAAATCCAAATCGCCATCACCATCGAAATCATTCATATTCGGAGTGGGGGCGCCGTAGACATCGAGGGGTTTACCTCCGGCTATCAGCTTTCCTCTTTCGATGTATTGGCCATTGTCATTTTCTAACAAATAAACGTATCCATGAAGTGGTCCGTTGGTCCAATTTCCTTTTGCGTCAAACGCATCATCCCACCCGTAATCTCCCCAATCATCGATACCAACCAGGAGATCCAAATCACCATCGTTTTCATAATCCACGTATTTCCACTGGCTAAACCGGATTTTCTGATGTCTCTTTTCCAGTGAGTCTATAGGAAATAACAGCTGTGCGTTATTGAAAATGCTATCCTGGAAATTCAGGTATTCCAACCCCTTCCCAAGGACCCGAAAGATATTATTCTCCGAATACAATTGCAGGTTTTTCATTCCGACACCAATCTTACGCGGCGCGGAAAATATAGTGGCGACTGAAGAACTACTGGAACTATTTTCAAACAGGTATGTCCCGTTAAAAGGTACATCCGGACACGACACCACCAGATCCAAATCACCATCTCCATCAAAATCCATTGGCAGTGCCACGCCCATAAACCAACACCCAGGTCCGCAGTTAGCCCAGGGTTATTGTATTCCAGTGGGGTAAAATCGATACGCTCTGGCGAAACTATTTCATCGGGTTTTGGATTTTCGCAACCGTTGAAAAAACAGCCCGCCAGCAGGAAGGACAAGGTAGACCAGCCCTGTCTATATTTTTTCATATTTTTTATTTTACCAGGACTGTTTCCAATACATTTATTCACATTAGAACACCGATCATTTTGTGATTCTAAACCAGGATCATTTTGTGATTCTAAACCAGCTCCTATTTAATTTCCAAATTGGCATTCCCGGCTTAGTTGTAGATTAAAAATACAGAAACTTTTGATGCTTCCGCATTTGGAGTAAAACGTATCCATTGCGCCGAGAACCCATCCGGGAACTCATAGTGTTCGTACCCGTTTGGACCTACTTTGATATTCTTGTAGGTATGCCAGGTGTTGTTCCCCAAAAAATCCACTTCCACTTTAAAAACAATTTCCCGGTTCGCATTATGTGTAAGGTGTAAGGACTTAGTATCAAAACCTGTCATTAAGAAAGGATCTGAAACTTCAAACGCTTTAACATTCGATTCATACCAGGGTCCGCCCCAACCCTTTGGTTTGCCCATCTGCCATAACTCGTCGATGTTGCCAAACCATAATCCAGATTGTGGTTGACCATTCGACCTGTCATTCTGATCGCCCGCCATTACAAACAGGCCACGCCAATAACAAAAGTCTGGAACAAGCCTTAAATGGTTGGCAATAGGTCTTATACCCATGATGGTATTATTATAGGTGAGCGTCGGCAACTCATAGAATATTCCATGTATGTCCATCAGATACCGTTCTGTCTGCGCTTCACGTATACGCATCCATTCTGTATTCCACGCATGGTCATAGGCATAGCTGGCTTTTGGTAACCGGTAGGTCTTCCAGACTCCGTTCTTGTAAAACTTAAGGATAACAGAAGCTCTATCCCAACCGGTCGCATAAATTACACTTCCATAGTACGGACTATACCAATGCTTGCCGGAAACTTCCACATAAGGGTTTCTGTCAATAATAGTCCACTTCTTTCCGTCCCATTCACCCAACCGTCCATCGGCTGTCTTCCCGAGGTAGTCATCTTCATAATAGGAATTGTTCGCCACCACGACTTTTCCGTGTTGGCTAAAGCCACTTTTAAAATGCAAAAAGGCGCCTTTACGAATCTGCAGTTCTTCTGCAACATTTGCTATCTGCTTCGACTGAAGGGTATAAACGTCAGTTTCAAAGAGCAAACCCTCCATCGTTAAAAAATAGACCACTGAATCCGGATGGAACAAATGTTCAAATGTGGCCGTCAAGCGATGTGTCTTTAAATCGTGAATCAAGCGTACATTCCCGAGGGTATCAATGGCATACGGTCCGATGAAAGCCTGATCGGACGCATTATGTATAAAACGGTTTGCGTAAGTGCCTGTGTAGCTCAGCGGATGTTTGGTCATCGTCATATCCTCCGAGACCGAATACAAACCAGGACCTGATCCCTTTATATGCGCGACATAACCGACGGCCCACAGTTTATCGGCCCATGGTATCAATGCACCAATACCAGCTTCGGTTCGAAGTCGGTGATCGGCTTTGACGACCATAGACGGAAAAACACCTTTTATTTGAATGGGTTGAACCTGCGCATAACTCATCGTATTAAAAAGGAGAGTGACACAAAGCATTTTTGAAATACGTAACCAGAGACGAAGCATAGTTTAGAAAGTTTACAACCAAATATACAGGGTGCCGATGTTTTACCCTTCGTATTCAAGCAAATATTTCCGTATAGAATTCGGAGCGCCACATGAATCCAGAACAGGAAGTATCCTCCTTTGGAGATAAAGAACTTCCAAAAAAAATGGTCACAGTTAATACGATGACCATCAATCAATGAAAACAAATTTGTACCGCAGACTACTTCGTCGGAAAAGCCGGGTTACTTTTTACTTCCTCAATCTGAAGGGTATGCCTTTTTGTGTGTCCCGTCATAAACAGGAATAACTGATACGAATCCATAGTTCCCAGTGCTTCAACCGGGAATGTAAAAAAATGATTGCGCAGATCATCGTTAGTGGACTTGATGTACTTGATGGTTTCGTCGCGTTTAGATTCAAATTCCTTCACGGTGGCTTTAAAGGAACCAAATTTGCCTGTAGGTGTAAATGCTTCCTGGGTTTGGACTTTGTAACTTCTGTCGGTGATGGTCTTAAAGATTGCATCGTCTGCACTTTTCACCTCGCTTCGTCTTGCCGGGTTTGCTTCTTCCTTTAGGGTTCCCATGATCATTCCAAAAATATTTGTTTCTGAAATGGCGATGTGCTCTACGCATTCGGCGACTGACCAGGATTCAGGGCTGCTCTTAAAATTCAATTGCGCTTCTGAAAGGCCTTTAATACTCTTCAATAAATCGTCTTTGGTACTCTTTAGGTAATCCACCGCAACCTTGCGTTCAGCACTAGTGAGTTCAGGTGTTGCTGTCCGGAAATTCATCAGCAACAATACCGGGATGAGTAAAATCAATTTGGGGGTTTTCATAATAATTGATTAAGGGGTTATTAGGTAATGACTAAAACATTGAAAAATTGGTTTTCTGGCCTGAAGACGATCAGGGGGTCGGAGAATGGACAAAAACTAAAGAAAATTAAATATTATTGTCTTGTTCACTTGCTTACCACAACCGACGTTTCCATTCTGAGTATTTAAATCTGAAATCACATCAGGAAAGCAAACCACTTATGTCGATCAAATACATCTGCCTGCCATTCCCTTCATGAGTTGAATCTATTACTACCTTGTCTCCAATCCGATTAGTCCGCGGATGCAGATCACAGCGCCACTCACCGGAATACGATGTCCCTGACAAAAATTTTCCAAGATCAATCCGCCTGTCGCCCGGGATATGATAGAGGTACAGGTGCTGCAATCTGTTTTCAAGCGGGTAACTATCATTGAGTAACCACTCATTCTGCCGGTTCGGAAGGTACGTTTGATGCCCATTCGTTGGCATTTTCGTTTTACCTATTTGCTCAACGCTGCCTGTCTTGTCCTCTATCACGTAAAATCCCGTTTCATGATCCGCCGGCTTGGTGAATGCACAAATGTGACTGGGGTCGCGCCAGACAAAATGTGACGTGAACCCGGACGGATCAATTTCATACAGATCCTTGCCCTCGCTATCGGCGGTGAACATTCGGGTGACAAATCCTTTCGTCGCCGAACCTTCACTCAGATCGCGCCACCGGTGTAAAAAGGTAAAACGGGAACCATCAGTATTGACAAGCAAGTGATTAAACCAATGCCAGTAGTCATCCAGTGGTTTGCCCAGATATGGAATGGAAGCTAATTCGGAGAGAGAGAACAGCATCTTGTTTTCTCCTGTAGACAGATCCATCTTATATAGTCCAATCTCATGGGGTGCCTTCACCTTTTCGTACGGGTCGGGGATACTAGCATATCCGTAACCTGGTCTTAGCTTTTGAATCCTGGAGAACTCCGTTCCAATAGCCCATTTTCCACTCGGATCCAACGTGTAAACGGCTTTCGGTAGGGTTCTGGATTTTCCTGTTTTATAGTTTAGTATCCTTGAAATCAATTGACCGTTTTCATAGTCATTCCAAATAACCTCATCCGATTTACCGGGAACCCACTGAAGCATACATCCCTGTTGCCATCCCCACGACCTACTTTCACCTAACCGAATCCATCTATCGTTGTCTTCAAGGTCAATCATACCCACTTCAATCACATCATTGGGCCGTGGAGATCGGCCTTCAAAGTCAACTGCCATGCTCAACACATACCTTCCGGTAGTATCGAATTGAAATTTATCGTAATAGCCAAACCAGTGGAACTTCGGTCCTTTTGTAATCGCTCTGATGGGAATATCCAGTGTACTCTTTGCCATTGTTGGCTTCACTAATCCGGGTAGCAAACTTAATCCGGATGCGGTTGGAATTATTTTGGTCAAAAACGAACGGCGCTTCATAGTATGTTAAAGTTTAGCTCCTGAATAATTTTTCTTTTTTATCAACCGCGTCAACTATTCAAAAATCCGATTCTACCAATCCATATTGATACCGTATTGTTTCATATCTACTTTCCATTTTATAAAAAGCTGACGAGCTGACCGAAGATCATAATAGTTCCGGCTCATCTCCCGCTGCGCTTGTACCATTGAAATGACAGCTTCCTTTATCTCCTTACTGCTGTCATTTACTTCATCAATTACATTAAGCGCGTGATTCCGCGCCATGGCGTTCCCGGATTTTAGCACGACCAACAAAGCCGCTCTTCCCGCTTGCTTTTCACCCAGCCGATAGAGAAGTTCTGCCGCAACGGACGCAACATTCGCAGCAGAATCCCTCGATGCTATTTTAATCTCCGGTAGAAATTGTTTCGCAGCTTCACCTTTGTTTAACAATCCCGTTGCCCCCCAATAGCGGATGGCCGCATCATCGGATTGAAGAAAAGATCTCAATTCCTCAGGGGTAACGGTTCCTGAAATTGAAGTTTCCGCCGCGTGCAATATGAGCGAATGATCAACCTTGCCTGTTCGCATGTAATCATATGCCGGGATACCCACGGTTCTGTTACTCAGTTCCGCCTCCGGAATGAATCCTGTGTCTTTTATTTCGGACATCCAATTTTGGTTGGCCTTGCGCAGGCGAATCAATGTCTCTTCGTAAGCAGGATCCTTGGCGAGGTTGCGAATTTCCCAGGGGTCATTCTCTGTATCGTATAACTCTTCGATTGGCTTCGAATTCCAAAAAACTCCCTGTATACTGTCACATTTGCCGGCACGATAGGCTTCCTCCCACGACCCGATTGAAGGCGCCCGCCACAGGTATTCAAGGTACTGACCATATATTCTATGCGGCATATAGTTGCGTATGTAGCGGTACTTCTTGTCACGGACTGCCCGACTCAAATCATATCGTTCATCCATTCTATCGCGAAACATAAACGCATACTCCGGATCCGGCGATTTTGATTCACCCAGGAATACCTGACCTTGCATATACTCCGGAACAGTGATCCCGAGAATACTCAGCAGTGTGGGGGCGAGGTCAACAAAACTGATCAGTCTATTTACTTTACTTCCTGGTTCGGACGCCGGGTACAAGTGTTTATATTTTTCGGGAATATGAAGGATAAACGGCACATGCGTTCCGGTTTCATAAACGTATCGTTTACTTCGTGCAAGTACTCCTCCATGGTCACTATAATAAAACACAAGAGTATTTTCAGCTTCGCCACTTTCCTGCAGCTCTAACAGGATTTGCCCCACCCATTTATCCATATCCTCCACCTTATCATAGTATTGGGCCCAGTCATGGCGCATTTCTTCTGTATCGGGGTGGTAGGGTGGCAATACCACATCCTCAGGCCTGTGACGCAACCGGTCTGATGGGATGGACTGGTGAAGGGAACTCTCGTGCGTAATGATGCAGTTAAAGACGGCAAAAAAAGGCTGCCCTTCCTTGCGATTTTTATAGTGCGCATCCTTGCTCGATTCATTCCAAATGCCTTGCGTTTGACTGGGGACGATATTATAATCTTCCTTGGAATTGTTGGTGCAGTAATAACCAGCTTCGCGCAAAAATTCGGGAAAGAATTTTACACGATCGGATTTTTTATAATAACTACGCATGTTCTGATTTCCACTACTATTGGCATACACGCCGGTAATGATGGTACTCCGTGTCGGGGCACAAATCGGGGAATTGGCATACGCATGGGTATAAAGAAATCCGCTTGACGCTAACCTATCCAGATTCGGTGTTGTTGCCCGTGTATCCCCATAGCAGCCTAACCAGGGACTATTGTCTTCGCTGGTAATCCATAAAATGTTAGGAGGTGGCAAGTTTGTTGTTGAGGATTCTTTACACGCCATAAATCCACATCCAAAAAAGATGAACAAGGTCAAGAGGTAAATCAAACGTCGCAGATTCATGTTGTTGGAATTAATCGTTGAAAATAATGTTGCTTACCTCTTCGCTTCTCTGGCAGCAAGTTGATCTTCTCCCGGAATGACCTTATCCTGATGCGCCTTCACAAATTCATTTATCTTCGTGATGATTGCCGGGTTGGCAGCAGCTATATCGTATTGTTCGGATGGATCCACGCTTACATTAAAAAGTAACGGAGTTGCCGGCTCTTCCAAACCTCCAAACATCCCATACGCTCCTTCCGTCCTATAGTGTATCTTGAAATCTCCGACGCGGGCCGCATAGAGCCTCGGGCCCCGATAATAAAAAATGTCCTTGCGCGGACCGGGTTCATTGTTCAGCAACGTCCCGCTAAGATCCAGTCCATCAATTATCCGGTCATCCGGTATAGCGACACCAGCCATCAGGCTGAACGTGGTAAACAAATCCATTGTGGAGCCCAGGTCTGTTATTACAGCCGGTTTGATTTTATCGGGTGACCAAAAAATACATGGCTCACGCATTCCCCCTTCCCAGGTTGTACCTTTACCCGCGCGCAAGAGGCCAGCGCTTCCACCATGAGTGTTAAATACCAGCCACGGACCATTGTCGGATGTAAATACCACTATTGTGTTTTTATGCAATCCTTCTTCCTTGAGCATGGCTAGTATTTTACCGACACCATTATCAATCTCTTCCACCACATCCCCATAAAGACCACGTTCACTTTTGCCCTTAAATTCATCTGATGTAAATAATGGAATGTGCGGAAGATTGTGAGCCAGGTAAACAAAAAATGGTTTCTCTTTATTTTTCCGAATAAAGGATATTGTTTCTTCTGTATATCGCTTTGTGATGGTATGTTGTTCGGCAGGCCGTTCAATAATTTCCGTATTACGCATCAAGGGCACGTTGTAATGGTCCGTTAATAAAGAATCGGCATAATCCCAATAGCCTTTGTCAGTCGTTTTATCCATATCATTCGAATACGGAATTCCAAAGTTATAGTCAAAACCATTGTTGGTAGGCAGGAATTGTGGTTTATGTCCAAGGTGCCACTTGCCGATACATGCCGTGCTGTACCCTGCCTTCTTCAATTGCTCGGCCAGCGTAATCTCGTTCTCAGGCAGGCCATTTTCGGAGTCTGGAAATAACACTCTGTTCTTATCACTGCACATGCCATTGCGAACCGGATACCTCCCCGTAAGGAGACCTGCGCGACTTGGTGTACAAACACTTGCTGCCGCATAAAAATTTGTCCAGCGCTGACCTTCTGCGGCCATTTGATCAAGATGGGGAGTCCTGATAGTCGGATGTCCGTATACACCCAAATCACCATAGCCGAGGTCGTCCGCAAAAATGATGATAAAGTTGGTTGCCCCTGGTGCTTCAACCTTCCGATCCTGTTTTTCTGAACAGTGGAAGAACAAAACCAATACAACCCCAATTCCGAAATATGACAGTATCTTCTTCATTTATTATCGCTTAACAAATTCAAACAACACACCTTATTTACAACTTGTCCGACGAACATCGAGCTCATTTTGTTTTTGAATATGCATTGTACGCTTCGCCTAGCGTCGAACATTTCAACTTTAGCTTATCAAACATTACCGCTTCTTTGTCTTTAAGGTTTTGTTTTTCATTCGGATCTGCCTGTAAATTGAATAGCCACTCTCCTTCCGTTGGCGAATTGACATATTTCCAATTTTCATTTCGATAGGCTACCCAATGCCCTCGTTCGAGCTGCGAATGGCTACCAAGTTCCCAATACATTTCACGTTTCGCTGAACCAGCATCTCCTCCCAACATTTTCTGAATGTTTTGGCCATCCAATACACTTTCCGTTGCCTTTACCCCAGCTATGGAAGTCAGTGTTGGAAACCAGTCTATTGCCCATGATGGCGTATTATTTTCAACATTCGGTTTTATTTTTCCTGGCCATCGTACCATACAAGGCACTTTAATTCCACCCTCAAACAAAGTAGCTTTCCCGGCACGAAGAGAACCATTACTGCCGCCGTAGTTGGGATCCCCGCCATGGTCGGACATAAAAATAATGAGCGTATTCTCTGCAATTCCTGCCTTGTCCAAATAATCGAGCACCTTTCCGATACCGTCATCGAGTGACACCACCATAGCCGCATACTTTCTGCGCGAAGGATCTTCGATGTACTTCACCCGTTCAAGATCGCGCGGATGAGGTTGAAGCAGATTTACCGACTGATCATGGCCATCGTCCCATCCCTTTCCAAAATGCGGAGCGTTGTAGGCAAGGAAAACAAAAAATGGCTTTTGCTTATCCCTGTTTTCAAGATAAGAAATAGTCTCCGCGGAAATTAAATCAGTAGCATAACCCGTTTCATCGATAGGAATATCATTCCTGTACCAGTCGGGTGTGTTTCCATAATCCATGGTAAAATAGTCGACGCATCCGGCGGTGTGTCCATACGAATAATCGAAGCCATGTTGTAACGGACTGAAGGAAGGATCGCCATGGCCAAGGTGCCATTTACCAAGTAAGGCAGTCTGATAGCCAACTTTTTTTAAAACCTGCGGAAGCGTTGTCTCGGAAGCATGGATTCCAAATTTCCCGTGACTTTTATCTTCAAACATCAGGGCAGACAATAATCTATCCTGTGACCGACTTGGGTTTTTCCCGGTCAGGAATCCAAAACGTGAAGGCGTACAGATTGCAGAGGCTGCATAGAAGTTGTTAAATTTCATTCCTTCCCTCGCCAGCCTGTCCATATTAGGCGTTGGAAATTCACTACCATAGCATCCTACATCTTTGAAACCCTGATCATCGGTAAAGATCACCAGAATATTAGGAGGTGCTTGCGCATTCAGCGCAGTCGAGAAACCAGCAATACCGATCAAAAGGAAAACAACACAAGAGACAAAAGTCAGTTGCCTGAATCTGGTATACTTAATAGTAATACGTATGGACATCTATCGAATGGGTTAGTACTTCTTAAATCCGTTGCCAAACTGCCAGTCGGATTGAATTCATTGCAAACCTAATTCAATTCAAAGTCAGCAGGCTTTAGTCCTTTTCTGAACGCGTTAAATCCAAACATGGTAGGAGAATAGACACCCGGAATTTCAACATTGTTTTTTTCCGGAATCAATTGCTCCATTTTCAGGCCCCAGTAACATCCGTTCACCAACAACCGTCTTAAATCTTCGTTCTTTAAATCAACCGAGGCTCCCATGGTGGTTGCAAATATTCTGGACACTTTTCCTCCATCACCTTTATACTCCTGAACCCATGCGACAGGCATTACTGACTTATTATAGTTTGGTGGCGTCTCCGGACTCATCCCACTGGATGTTTGCCCGTATACCAAGACCTGAGAATTGCTATTCAGATTTTTTATGGTGTACACATCCGTATATCCCCAAATATCCTTGACTCCTTTTAAAATCGGATGTTCATCCAATAGCCCATTCATGAGACCTCTGGTTCCCTCCTTTCCATGGTGTCCGTGGTGTGCTACCCAGGTTTCACCGAGTATCTTTTTACCGAATCCTCCTTCCCAGCCTTTCACTTTGCTGTCAAAACTGTATTTCGCATACGGACTTTGGAGATTTCTCTTGTACTGGAAAGCATGCGTCGAAGTCCGCAATGCCATATAGGGCTTGCCCGATTGAATATACTGATCAAAATATTTCATTTGATCGTCAGGGAATTCGCGGAACCGCAACGCCATAATCACCAAATCTGCGGTCTGTAAATGATTCAATCCGGGAATATTGGTTTGATTGTTTGGATCAACTGTCCCGGTTGTTGGATCAATGGGAAAAAGTACCGTGCATTTAAAGCCGTGCTGTTCGGCTAATATTTTTGCCATCATGGGTAGAGCTTCTTCGGAGCGATACTCCTCGTCACCGCTGATTAAGACAATATGTTTTCCTTTGCCAGGGCCGCTTTTTCCTTCATAGGTCAGCCACTGCGCGGATGTTTGTCCAAATGCCGGCAAAATGAACAAAACCAATAACAGGCTAAACACGCTGCTACAAAAGGTCATCAATCCTGGACGCTCCATCGCTGAAAAATATTTTAGTTTTTACTTCGTACCCGTCTATTAATACTCCAATCAATAGAGTCTTCTACCACATTACACTTTTTATGCCAACTGATTGTGTGGTACCTTGTACCAATACTATGAGTATAATTTCAAAATTGCAATAACAACGGCATCACGGGTATGGCAATTAAAGGCTGGAAATGATATAAACCATAACCGTTATTATACAAAACTTAAAACCCACAAAGGCTGTATAATTGATAGTAAAACAAATTATTAAAAGTGATGACTGCAACAGCCTTAAAACCGAAGGAAAGTAAGACCGGCCAGTATACAAAAAACACCTTCCCGGTACTTGAAATGACCTGTGCCTCTTGCGCCGTGAGTGTCGAATCCATGCTAAAGGCGACAACTGGTGTGAAGGATGCAGGCGTAAATTTTGCAAATCAATCCGCCTGGGTGGAGTACGACGAGTCTGTTGCCAACCCTGCCGACCTTCAAAATGCAGTTCGTTCCATCGGCTACGACCTGGTGGTGAATGTTGAAGACCCACAGGAAGTAAAAGAAGCGGCGCAACGAAAATATTTCGAAGAGATTAAGACCCGGACAATCTGGTCGTCCATTCTCGCATTGCCGGTAGTAGTGATTGGAATGTTTTTTATGGATCTCCCTTACGGCAACTATATCTCGATGATCCTGTCTGGACCAATCGTATTTTATTTTGGGAGAAACTTCTTTATCAATGCCTGGAAGCAAGCCATGCATGGACGATCAAATATGGACACCCTGGTCGCGCTCTCAACCGGCATTGCATACTTGTTCAGCACCTTCAATACTTTTTTCCCGGAGTTCTGGCATGCGCGTGGACTACATGCGCACGTGTACTTCGAGGCGGCGTCCGTGGTGATCGTCTTTATATCCCTGGGAAAGCTATTGGAAGAAAAGGCAAAATCAACCACTTCATCGGCCATCAAAAAGCTGATGGGATTGCAACCTAAATTTGTTAGAATTATTGTCGATGGCATTGAACAAGATGTTCCTGTTGCTGCTGTACAGGTAGGGAACAGCGTTGTTGTACGACCCGGCGAAAAAATACCTGTGGATGGTACAGTAACATCCGGTTCTTCATTTGTGGATGAGAGTATGATTTCGGGCGAACCCATCGCGGTAGAAAAGAAGTCAGGTGAAAAGGTATTTGCCGGTACTATTAATCAAAAGGGAAGTTTTCAATTCGAAGCTCAAAAAGTAGGTAGCGACACCATACTTGCTCATATTATAAAGATGGTGCAGGAAGCGCAGGGCAGTAAGGCGCCCGTACAAATGCTGGTCGACAAAATTGCGGGAATATTTGTGCCGGCTGTTATCGGCATTTCAATACTCACGTTCGTGACCTGGATGGTTCTGGGCGGCGAGGATGCCTTCACGCACGCTTTACTGACTTCCGTTACGGTGCTGGTGATTGCCTGTCCCTGTGCCCTGGGGTTAGCGACACCTACTGCTATAATGGTTGGCGTTGGCAAAGGTGCGGAGAACAACATACTTATTAAAGATGCAGAAAGTCTGGAGTTAGCGCATAAAGTAAACGCGATCCTGCTGGACAAAACGGGGACGATCACTGAAGGCAAACCCGTTGTAACGGATCTTGTGTGGGACCTTCCGCCTGATAACACATCCACACCATTCAAAGAAATTCTTTATTCCCTGGAATCCCAATCAGAACATCCATTGGCCGAAGCCGTCGTGAACAGACTAAAAGAAGAAGGTGTAAAAAATGCCATGCCTCTGGGAGAATTTGAAAGTATTACCGGTCGCGGCGCGAAGGCGAAATGGAATGACGAAACGTACTTTATTGGAAACAAAAAATTACTCGAAGCGAATGGAATTGAGCCCCCTGCAACCATTACCGATGTTGCTACACGTTTACAGTCTGAAGCAAAAACGGTAGTTTACTTTGCAAATAGTAAAACCGCACTCGCTGTTATCGCTATCGCAGACAAAATCAAGGCCACGTCTGCGAAAGCCATTAACACGCTGCAGAACATGGGAATTGAAGTATACATGTTGACCGGTGACAACGAACAGACCGCTGCGGCTGTGGCGAGACAGGTTGGGCTGAAGCACTATAAATCAGAAGTGCTGCCTGCTGAAAAAGCCGAATTCGTTAAAAGTTTGCAGCAGAAAGGGAAAATAGTAGCCATGGTAGGTGATGGCATCAACGACTCCCATGCACTGGCGCAGGCGGATGTAAGCATCGCCATGGGCAAGGGTTCAGATATAGCGATGGATGTTGCCAAAATGACGTTGATAACTTCTGATCTCCAATCCATACCAAAAGCACTTAATCTTTCCACAAAAACGGTCATGGGTATTCGCCAAAATCTTTTCTGGGCCTTTATTTACAATATAATTGGTATACCCCTCGCAGCAGGCATATTGTATCCAGTAAATGGTTTCCTATTAAATCCAATGATTGCCGGTGCCGCTATGGCCCTTAGTTCAGTAAGTGTGGTAAGCAATAGCTTGCGGTTGCGCTATGCCAAAATCTAGAGGCATACAGAACCAAATGGAATGGTCTGCGCCCTGGTTCTGATGAGGCAAAAAAAATCATGATCCAGATCAATATTTCTATACAACCCAAGAGGAAGTGTTTCCGTAAGAGGCATTAGAGAAAAAACCAAACACCCTTTCTGCCAGACGGAGGCCCCGATCCTTACGACCGGATGTGAACACTTAGGTTTAAGAATTACAAAAAAACATATACAATAGAATATGACTAACACGTTTTTGCCATTACGGCTCGCGATTCTTCTTGTATTCCTCATCACCGGCTGTGAAGAGGAAACTGAAAAAATAATTCCCCCGACGACGGTTCAATTTGAAAACAGCTCACTATCCATTGTTGAAGATACTGACAAAAGTACTGTTAAGATTTTACTTAGTGGTCCCGCGAAAATCAGCGGTGAACTGACTGTACAACTGAATACGGCGGATGCCAGTCGATTCACAACCGAACCTGCAACGATTAACAATATTATTAAAGTCCCGGTAATCACAGGACAGTCCACTGTTTCCTTTGACCTACTTCCCCTGAATAACGTGTTGCTCGATGGTGACAAAACAATAGGTTTTACCATCACATCCACAACAGAGGGGTTTGTGTTGGGCAACAACAACGAATTGTCGGCAACCCTTGTGGACGATGAGACACCGGCGCAGGTGAACTTTAACCTGAACACAGGTGCCGTTCGTGAAAACAGCGGGGAAGGCTCTATGGTAATCATCAATCTCTCACAAAATGCGACAGCTAACGGCGTCGTTCATGTTTCTTTCGAGTCGGATGAGGCGGTTTACGGCACCCACTTCGCTACTGAACCCGCGTTAATAGACGGTAAGATTTCGCTACCTGTTGTTGTAGGAGTCAGTCATGTGCAATTCAAAGTAATTCCTGTCAATGATGAACTCTACAACGAAAGCCGGACGATCGCTTATACCATTACCGATGTGGAAGGTGGAATTGTCAAAGGACAGAGCCTTGTGCATGAACTTAAGATCACGGATGATGAATTAAAGGGTACGGGTAAAGGTTATGAAATAGTTGCGGGGAACTGGCGCTACAAGAGAAATTATGCCTACGATGAATCCGGCAGATTGTCGACAGTTCATTTTGAACAACACACTCCGGGTTATTCCGAGGGTACGCATTCTTACTTCTACGATGCCGCTGGTAAGGTAGTTAAGGTGGTGGAATCACCTGTACGTGAAGTAATGTTCCTTTGGGATGGTGAAAGAATTGTAAAAACCGAAGAGTATACAAATAACGTGTTGACCAAGTATACCCTGTTTGGATACGACGCCTCGGGTAATGTCGGTGAGTCTGCTTTATATCATCGCCAACCTGATGGACAATACAAAATGAGTTTCCTGTTCGTTTATCTCTATAAAACTGATGGCAATCTGTACAAACAGCTCACCTATTTACCCATCGATGGTTCAGACGACTACAGCCTGCATGGAACACGGACCTACGAGGACTATCTGGACGTGGAGAATCCGTTTCCGATGGTTGAAATACTTCCCAACCAATCTACTCAGCCTAAGTTACCTTCTTCGTATCGGGTAGAAGAGAACGGACATGACATCTTGTATCAGTTTTCATACGAATTTTCGGAAGAAGGCAAACCGGTGAAACGCACGGCTACGTCACCCAGTGGATCCGAGACTGCTTACTACGAATATTATTAGACGCCCGGGTTTCCCCGGTTAACACCCTCTCGTAACACCGTCATGGCTATTCCTGACGGTGTTATTTTTTTGCACCCATTGCATCAACTTCAATAGCATTCTGAGACTGGCCGGTATCCCGGGGCGCATATCAACGCTAATGTTATAAATACATCCTGTTTAAATGTAACAGGACGACCCGCGCCACGAGCTACTTTTGGGTAATCAAATGCAGCAAGCTATGATAGGGACCCGGCGAATAGTATTACTTGTACTTGGAACAGCGGTAGCAACGATCTGCTTTGCTGTTGTCTTTTAATCAACAAAGCGGATTCAGTCTTTAAATGATGCAATTCCTAAACATTAAAATACAAGCACATCCCTAAACCTGATACGTTTATTATACAAAACAAACATGACAAAAATATGGAGACAATAACATTAACCATTCCGGACATGAAGAGTCCACACTGCCAGATGGCTGTAACAAATGCGGTGAGAAATGCCGGGGCTTCTGTTAAAGAAGTGGCACCTTCCCGCGCATCAATTGAACTCACGGACGACGTAACGCAACAAACCGTAGTTGATGCCATACAAAAAGCCGGCTATACGGTAGTCCAAATCTAAAAAACAAAAAAAACTCAATCATGGAAACGATCAAATTCAAAACAGACATTAAGTGTATGGGGTGCGTGGCCAAGGTATCGCCACATTTAAACGAAACCATTGGACAAGAGAATTGGGAGGTGGACATCACAAGTCCTTCTAAAATTCTTACCGTTTCAGGTGTAGCCGACGAAGCAAAAGTCAAAGAGGCCCTGCAAAAAGCCGGATACAAGGCTGAACGGATATAAGTCCGGATCAAGGTTTCCGAAAAAATTCTCTTGCGCTCAGGAATCGTTTGGCACTAGCGTCCCGATTTCTGAGTTTTCCTCAGGCATGAATCCTCAATTTTTTTTCATCTTAGCGAAAAGATGCAAACTTGGGTTCGTTTTTCTATCAGGCAGCTTACCTGCTTGGCATAAAAAGGAGTTACAATAGGTGTGAAGTTGGAGCCGATTTCAGGCGGCCGTGTGGCACATTTTTTAACGGGGCTGCCTGTAAACCACAAATAAATCTTAACGTGTAAAATATTCACTAATTTCAGCCTCTAACCGAATCCAATGTTAGAAACATTACAAGACTTTTTCGAAAGCTCATCCTTCACGATGCGACTGGCCATTGTTCTTTCATTGATGCTGCTGGCACCCAGGCTATTCCAACGTATGAAGCTCCCCGGAGTTCTTGCGCTGATTTGTGTAGGCACCTTGTTTGGACCCAAGGGGCTGCATCTTTTCCAGCAAAATGGTCAGGTACTCATTATGTTTGCCATGCTGGGAAAACTGCTATTGCTTTTCTTTTCCGGACTTGATATCGAACTGGATGTACTTAAAAAGAATTTGGGCAAATCCTTTCGACTGGCAGCATTGAGTTTTACACTACCTGCTCTGTCAGGTTTTGCTGTAGGTCAGATCTTTGGTTATAGTTGGTTAACCTCCCTAATAATCGGCGTATTTCTTTCCTCTCATTCTATCATTGCCTATCCTATTTTAGCTAAACTTGGCCTCGCTAAACAGGAGTCTGTCTCCGTAACTACTGGTGCGACTGCGATCACCGACATAACATCCCTGGTGCTGTTCGCCATTTGCCTGCCAATCCACACTACCGGGTTTGCCATCGGACCGTTTTTGCTACAGATACTTTACATCGTTGGTTTTATCCCGGGTATGATCGTTGGTTTCAAATGGCTCGGCAAAGTTGTCTTCAAACATCTCGGCAATGATGCCGCAGAACAGATGGTTTTTCTTCTCTTAATTGTCGGTACGTCAGCGCGCGTAGCTGAACTGGTTAATGTGGAACCGATTGTAGGTGCATTTCTTGCGGGACTTGCTGTCAGCACCACGCTACCGGACATGGGTGTTCGGAATCAACTGGATGTGCTGGGCAATACGCTGTTTATCCCATCATTCTTTATTTCGCTTGGTATCCTTATTGATCCCGTTGTTGTAGCCCAGACCATTAACGAGCATTTTTTGCTGGTGGCCGCCATTGTAGTCTTGCTTTTTGCCTCGAAATTTCTGGCTGCGTGGTATTCAGGGAAAACAATCGGTTACACTAAAAAGGAACGTGTACTCATCGGGTCACTCACGGTCCCTCAGGTATCCTCTACCCTGGCCGTTGCCCTGGTGGCCTACGAAAGCATAAATACTGCAGGAGAAAGATTAATCGATGATGCTATCCTCAATAGTATTCTGGTGCTGATGGTGGTCACGGCTGTCGTGGGGACCATTCTCACGGAGTACATTGGGAAACGAATTGCCGTTGAAGAACAAACACAATCCAATCTTGCATGAAAAGATTGCTGCTAATCCTGCTCCTCACTGATCTGGCTGCCTGCAAGTCAAAAGATAACAATCCTGTATCTCCGGAAACACAAGCCTTTGCCGCTGAGCGTAATGCATTCTTTGACTACCTCAGGAAACCGGACGATGCCCGGTTACGACTTAGGCCGGCTGTTGCCTTTTTTGACAGCAGCCTGCTGCATAATCCCGGTCTTGTAGATCAATATGCCGGCAACGAAGTAAAATCGGCGGCTAACCTGGGTATATACCTTGCTGATCTGAATTATTGTATCCTGTTTGAACAAAGTCATTTTACACAACAATACTTCTCCGCAACGGTCGAGCTGAGCAAGGTGGTTGGAATAGAAAAAACGGCTCTTGGATTTCTGGCGAAACGGTATGCCGAAAATATGTCGCGGACAGATTCTGTGCAGGTGATAGTTGACAGTCTCTTTGCCAGGTCGGTGCACGATCGGCGAGGTACGGATAAAGAAAAGCTGGCAGGCATCGCTATGGCCACCTATCAAATTGAGAACCTGCATCTCGCGCTGGCCACGTTGGCATCTTTTCCGAAAAACCTGACCGAAGATCAGCAGGAAACAGTAATTCAGTTACTTGATGTGGTATTACGACAGCATTCCAATGTCTTGATAATTCACAACTTTATCAGAACCTACAGTGATCCGAACGACCCGGACAAAAATCCAAACTATCCATTTTTCGATAACGCCCTGAGAGAGTTAATAGGGATTTATCAGAAGGTTGACTACGTTGCGCCGCTTGATAAAAGTAAGTCGAACACCTTAAGGAATGATCCCCTAATCGGGAAACTGCATGAAAAAGTCAATACGATCCGTTCAAAAATCGTAGGCCTGGAATAGTGATCGGTATTTCCATTAAGCGATTATACCGGTATCCGTCAATAGCCTGAAACAATTACTCTCATGAACAGCACACCACAGAATCAAGAGCAAAAAATCCAACTGAAATACCTGATCCAGGTAATACTCCAGCTAGGCATTCTCGTTTTTATTTTTGGGTGGTGCTTCACCATGCTGGCCCCTTTTCTGTCACCAATCCTCTGGGGAATGATCATCGCGATTACGGCCTATCCGATGTATGCCAGGCTAAAGGATAAACTTGGTGACCGGCCTAAACTAGCCAGCATCCTGGTGACTGTTCTTTTCTTAAGTATCGTACTGATTCCATCGTTTCTTTTGGCAGAATCACTGGTAGAAGGCATCCGGCATTTCCGGGAAACCATCCATGACGGGGAAAGCCTGATTCCGCCTCCTGGAGAAAAGGTGAAGAATTGGCCCTCATTCGCCAAACCAGCCATAGATATCTGGCAATCCGCCTCTGATAATCTACAGGGTGTTGCTGTCAAATATAAAGACCAGCTCGTAAGCGGTGGAAAGTATGTGCTCGCCCTTATTGGCAAAACCGGTGTTGGGATTCTTGAATTTGTGGTTTCTATCATCCTTGCGGGATTTTTCCTAGCCTATTCAAAAGAGGGAGAAGGAATGCTCAGGAGTATTTTTGTAAAACTTGCCGGCGACAAAGGCGATGAGTTAGCCGCTGTTTCAGAAGGTACGATTCGTAGCGTGGTAAAGGGCATCCTGGGAGTCGCCTTTGTTCAGACCTTTATGGCGGGCCTTGGATTTTTTATTGCAGGAGTACCGGCTGCAGGACTCTGGACCTTTTTCTGTCTGATATTTGCCATTATCCAGGTGGGTGTCGGACCGATTGTCATTCCAGTGATTATATATCTTTTCAATACTGCCGATACCACAACTGCCGTTATTTTTCTCATCTGGGGCATTATCATCATGATCTCCGACAATATTTTGAAACCAATCTTGCTTGGCCGCGGAGCGCCTGTTCCCATGCTCGTTGTTTTTCTTGGATCAATAGGTGGGTTTATCGCCAGTGGTTTTCTGGGTCTTTTCCTTGGAGCTGTCATGCTATCACTGGGATATAAACTTTTTCAGACCTGGATCGCCAGCGAAGGTGGAGATGAAAAAACGGAAAGCATTGTTGAGGAGAAAGTCCTAGAAGTTGCCGAAAACGTAATCAATAGAACGGAACCAGCAAAAAAATAGTAAAGAGGTAGCCAGTAAGCTAACTTCCATTTTAATTCTCCTATCACAGAAGTTCACCAAGCATCATTTCCTGGAGTCTTCAATCTGCTGACTCACTAGTTTTGCTATAAAGACAGCCGGGAATAACTGTCCGGTAAGACTTTCAAAAATACCCAACGATCTCGCTAGTGGCCCAACGGCCGTTATGTCACCGTAACCTGTTGTTGTAAGGGTGATGAAACTAAAATAAGACAATTGCCGAAGTGCCTCACCTGGTTCAATTGGCTCTCCTCCCGCCAGAAAAGCAGACTGATTCATCAGATAAACGGTCACATAAAGAGAGGCCCAAAGGTGACCCAGCAGCAAATAGGCCGCAATACCGCCACCGATTTTCCGGAACGTGATACTCTCACCGTTGAAAATCTGCCTGACTATAAGTATAAAAATAAAAACCATGTACGAGGTAAGTACCATACTGTACATCCACATCAGTGTTGGATTACGAACCTTCAGGAGGGATATCCCTAATAAGAAAACGGAAAGGGCAACCCCATAACCAATACGTTTCGATCCTTGCGAAAGGACGGAGGTAGCAATGGTGATGATCGTAAATGCAAAAAAAATGATACGTAAAATGAGCAAATCGGCACTCAATCCTGCAGACAACTGCGAGGTGACAATTAGCAATACCATAAAGGCAAGCAACCAGATGAAGCCCTTATCGTTGTCCCAAAACCTCGTTATGTATGACACTTTTCGGTGGATATGAATTGCCAGCACGCAACCGGAGGCAATACGGTAAACAATATAAAAAAATAATACTGGGAATGGGAATAGGCAATGGTTAATTGTTAATGGTTAATGGTTAATGAAAAAAAATGATAGATCTGGGTGATGTGTTGTCTAATATGCCTTGGGCGACGGCTAACGCAGGACCTGTCGGATTGATAGGCCTTCAATAATTTTAATAACTTTATCAATAACAAAAACCCCTGACCCGGATCCCAACCTTCAATCCACTATTTCCATGGATATAAAAAAAATAGAACGACTGGATGCCGCGGTGGTGGATGCGTCCAAAAAAATAAAAGTGCTAAAAGTGCTGGTCTGGCCACAGGACGCCGAGGAAAAATTCCTCCAGGGCTGGCACAAAGGGAATCCGCAATTGCCAGTGATAAAGTGGGAATCACCGGATATGCGATCGAGTGTCGCCAAATTGGATTCTATTTATGCCGAATGTGATCTGGACGACCCCGTCCAGAAGTTCCTGGGGGAGACGGCATTGAGTTACGCGGATGCCGGCCGTATGTTAGGAAGTGTTGGCACCCCGGATTTCACCCGATACTCAACAAAAATTTATGGCCGCCCGGATACCGTTTATAAACTGCAGGGAATGTCTGCCGTTGATGGTGCAAATTTTTTTCTGAATTTGACCACGAAGTTATTGGGCAATCCAAAACTTCCACCCACCGAGCTTGATATTGCTGCAAAAGATTTTGCCGGATGGCTTAAGTCAGAAGTCGATGAATTCTTTGCCCACGACTCGGTCGAAGTAGTGCTGGATCAAAACATGTCGGCTAAGGCATTGGCCGGAGCGAGCCGTATTCGTGTGCGCGGAAATGCCAAATTTTCACAACTGGATAAGGATCAGTTGCTATACCATGAGGCATTTGTTCATACTGCAACGATGCTAAATGGAAAAAAGCAGCCTAACCTGAAATCGCTGGGATTAGGCGCACCGAGAACAACGCGCACCCAGGAAGGTATTGCCGTGCTGGCGGAACTCATTACTAATTCCATTGACCTCACCCGATTACGCCGGATAGCGTTGCGGGTAATTGCTGTCAAGATGGCCCTTGGCGGCGCCGACTTTATTGAAATTTTTAAATTTTTCCTGGAGTCCGGCCAGCCGGAAGATGAATCGGTCCGTTCCGCGCAACGGATATTCAGAGGAGGTGATGTTCGAGGTGGAATTGCATTTACCAAAGACGCCGTCTACTTACAGGGGCTGGTGGAGGTGCATACCTTTCTGCGTGTAGCCATACGCGATAATCGTCCGGAGTTGGTTCGTAATCTTTTTGCGGGCCGGCTCACTATGGCAGATTCCCTGCGACTATCTCCATTATTTGACAGCGGTTGGCTTAAACCTCCTACCTATTTACCGGTATGGGCTTCCGATCTCAGACGCCTTGCGGCCATGATAGCATTTTCAGCCTTCGTCGCCCATATAAAACTGGAAAACGTCTACCTGGAAAGAGTGATCGAAATAGAAGAGGAGCTGAAAGGGTAAGCTCTCCCAAGGTATCCTACACCTGGCAGGTGTAGGATACCTTATAAAAAAAGACCTTCATGAGGAAGGTCTCTACCTTTTATCAATGAACAAAAAAATTAATTCTTTATTTCACTAAAGCAGCCGGTGAAGGAGCCTTCTTGTTTGCCTTAGGCTTGTCGGCTACATACTTAAAGAAAAACAACCGGATTATTTCGCCATCGGTTAGGGCAAGAGACGCACTCATACCATTGCTGATGTCGCGAAGTTCATCCTTAAGAACTCCTTCTGCATTCTGGTAGGTGGCACTTACCTTCTTGTCAAACTCTTCGTAAGTTCCATCCATCTTCTGTATCTGAAGCTTTCCAGATAATTTTCCATTCAGAACGTCTACCCTTCCCATATAACAATCGGAGAAGTCGCCATTGCGCAATGTAATGATAACATCTTGCGTACCATCGGGAACAGGCTTTGCCCCCCTTTCTTTAAACATACCATACCATTCCTTGAAGCATGCTCCGGAAGTAGCTGGCTTGGTTTGAGCATATAATCCCATGGACAAAAAGAAAACGAGAATTAACAGAATTGGCTTCATGATCAGTGTATTAATTTCGCTAAAATAAGGCATTTTTTGAATCGCAACAAAGCCGAATTCTACATATTAATCACCGACTCCATGGGTAGCTGGTATACCGAGGTTGGCGCCTCACAGTAACAGTATCGGCGGAAGACGCATGATTTTCTTTATATCAATATCCAATTCATGCTTCAATCTCCTATATTGTAGGGCCTTCAAAAACTATTAATTCTATGAAACCTTTCCTTACAGCCGGTAGCTGGCGTCCAATTACAATGATCCTGCTGGTGCCGTTAGGGCTACTTATCGGATGCAAGAAAGAGGAAACGGTTGCGCTCCCGCCCGTCCAGGTGAATGTTGTGAAGGCCGTGGAGAATGATGTTCCGATTTATGAAGAATTCGTTGCTCAGGTTTACGGGGAATCCGATGTAGATATCCGTTCACGGGTGGAGGGTTGGGTTACCTCTGTCAATTTTAAAGAAGGTTCAGCTGTTAAGAAAGGTGATCTGTTGTATATCATCGATGACGTTCAATACCAAACACGTGTCGATCGGGAAGCCAGTGAACTTACCCGTGCCAAAACAGAACTGGTGCGGACACAAAGTGAATTGAGTCGTGTAAAACCATTGACCGAACTCAACGCCCTAAGTCAAAAGGACCTTGAAAATGCCACGGCATCATTCGAGGCGGCACAAGCCCAGGTACAGGCATCCGAGGCATCGCTTCAAAATGCAAAAATCGAATTTGGTTATACGCGTGTCTATGCTCCCTTTGACGGTGTCATTGGCAGTTCGAATATGCGTGTCGGAGATTATGTAAGCCGGGCAGGTGGAACGTCCGTTCTCGCCACGATTTCCAGTATACGCGGTGTGAGAGTCAGATTTCAGATCAGTGAGCGGGAGTACTTGCGCATAGCACAGATGACACCGGAAGAACTGGCTACTGCCCGAAAGAATATTCAACTTATTCTGGCGGATGGATCTATCTATCCACAATCGGGGCAAGTAAATTTTGCTGACCGGGAAATCGATCCCAAAACAGGGACCTTAACTATAGAGGCCCTATTCCCGAATCCTACGGGATTACTACGTCCAGGATTGTTTGTAAAGACCCGCGTATTGCTAAGCACCGTTCCGAATGCGATTCTGGTTCCCCAACGGGCCGTGTTCCAGCTTCAGAACCTCGCTCAGGTATTTACCGTAACTGATTCAAGCACCTTGAAGGTTAGTATTGTGGAAACAGGCGCTAAAGTGGGTGACGCATGGATTATTAAGAAAGGGTTAAACGCAGGGGAAAAGGTAGCGGTGATTGGAACTGCCTCACTGACGCCTAATTCCAAAATACAAGTTGTTGAAATGAAATGGCCGGATGACGCTCAGAAACAGAACTAAGAATACGTAACCTCCCTATTATTTTATGAGCGAATTTTTTATCCGAAGACCGATTGTCGCGATGGTGATCTCCATCCTAATGGTTATCATGGGGTTGATTACGTTACGAGGCATCCCGGTGTCGAAATATCCGGAAATTACTCCTCCCATGGTTCAGGTGACCACCTTGTTCAACGGTGCCAATGCCGTAAACGTGGAGCAGGCAGTAGCCACTCCGATCGAACAACAGGTAAATGGCGTGGAGGAAATGTTATACATGAAATCCATCAATGCAGCCGATGGATCCCTGACATTACAAGTATCCTTCGAAGTGGGAACGGATCTTGACAACGCCAACATGCTTACCCAAAACAGGGTGTCACAAGCTAGCGCCAAAATGCCTAATGAAGTTAAGGCTTTTGGAGTAACTACAAAAAAATCGATGGTATTCCCAATTTTGCTGGTTTCGCTTTCGTCTCCAGATTCAACGTATGACGGATTATTTCTGAATAACTATGCCAATATCAATATCGTCGATCAGCTTAAACGATTAAAAGGTGTAGGGGATGTAATTCTTTTCGGAGGGGCAGATTACTCCATGCGAATTTGGTTACAGCCTGATCAGCTCACCAAACTCGACCTCACAGTTAACGATGTGGTTAATGCTGTTAAGAAACAAAACGCCATTTCACCTGGTGGGAAATTTGGCGCACCCCCCTCTCCAAAAGGAGTAGAGTATACGTATAGTGTATTGTTACAAGAGCGTTTAGTAACGGAAGAAGAATTTGGAAACATCATTGTGAAATCGGATGAAAAAGGTTCCATCATTCGTCTAAAAGACATTGGCCGCCTCGAGTTAGGCATGGAGAATTATAATTCATTCAGTCGCCTTAACAGTAAAGCGGCCAGCACCATTGTGGTATACCAAATGCCGGGATCCAATGCACTAGAGGTAGCTGATCTGGTGCAGAATACCATGGCCGAATTAAAAACCCGGTTTCCGGAAGACCTTACTTATGATATCTCATTGAACACCACAAAATCTGTATCAGTGGGTATTGAAGAAATTATTCATACCCTTTTCGAAGCGGTGGCGCTGGTTATCATTGTTGTGTTTCTGTTTTTGCAAGACTGGCGGGCTACCCTTATTCCGTTATTGACTGTTCCGGTTTCATTAATTGGTACTTTCATCATTTTTCCGTTGCTCGGGTTCTCTGTAAACGTTCTGTCGCTTCTGGGATTAGTACTCGCCATTGGTTTGGTGGTGGATGATGCTATCGTAGTGGTAGAGGCAGTTATGCACAACATCGAACACGGGATGAATCCTAAAGAGGCCACGCAGAAAGCAATGAAAGAGGTCGGAGGGCCAGTCGTTGCTATTGCCCTTATTCTGGCTGCGGTGTTTGTACCAGTGGCTTTTGCCGGAGGAATTACGGGGCGACTGTATCAACAGTTTGCGATTACCATCGCTATTTCCGTATTGTTCTCAGCCTTTAATGCCCTTACACTTAGCCCTGCATTGAGCGCGATTTTGCTAAAACCCAAAAAGAAATCAACGGGCTGGCTACGGCGATTTTTCGATGCCTTCAACAGGATGTTTGACAAGTTTACGTTGGGCTATACGGGGGTGGCTGCCATCGTCGCGAAGAAATCAATCCGATCTATTATCATCATCGGCGTTGTTCTTGGGGTGACGGGAATTTTAGGTAAGAACATTCCCGGTGGTTTCGTACCGGAAGAAGATGAAGGATATTATATGGTGAATATTCAACTTCCTGATGCCGCATCCCTGGAGCGTACCGATCAGGTTGCCAGAAAAATTGAAACAATTATTAACGATACCGAAGGCGTTGCGTATTCCACCGTGGTTGTCGGTTATAGTATGCTCACCCAATCGTATTCCACCAACAATGCGTTCGTGTTTGTTTCTCTGGAGCCATGGGAAGAAAGAGAAAAAACTGCAAAACAATTAATTCAACAAACAAATGTGGCATTCCGAAACACAATTTCAGATGCTACGGCTATTGCCTTCGGCCCACCTCCTATAGAGGGTCTTGGCACTTCTGCCGGATTCACCTTGCAACTGTTGGACCGATCAGGTGGCACCCCTCAGTTTTTGGATGAGCAAGCCAAAAACTTTATCGCGGAAGTAAAAAAGCGTCCTGAAATCGCAAACGCATTCACTTTATATCGATCCAATGTGCCACAAAAGCAGATCGTAATTGACTACGACAAAGCTGAGAAACTAAACATTGACCTCAGCGAAATTAATAGCACCATCTCTACCTACCTCGGTGCAAGTTATGTAAACGATTTCAACCGGTTTGGCCGGCAGTACAAAGTTTTCGTACAGGCGGAGGCGGAAGATCGACTCAGTCCGGATGATATCGCGCGCTATTATGTGCGCAACCGAACTGGTGAAATCATCCCACTAAATACGCTCGCTCAGGTACAAGACATAACCGGCCCTTCGTACACGAACCGCTTCAATATGTTCCGTGCTGCCGAAATTTCCGGAGCACCTGCTGAAGGATATAGTTCTTCAGATGCATTAAATGCCCTGGAGGAGATTGCAGCAACCTTACCGAAAGAGCTCGGCATTGCCTGGAGTAATATGTCCTACCAGGAAAAAGCCGCTGAAGGATCAGGAGGAACCGTGTTCCTTATGGCACTGATATTCGTATTCCTGATCCTTGCTGCCCAATATGAAAGCTGGAAACTTCCTTTCAGTGTTTTGCTTGGTGTACCCGCTGCCATTTTTGGTGCGTTCCTGGGATTATGGCTTGGAGGGCTGTGGAGCCCGAGTTATGTAAACAATGTGTTCGCACAGATCGGACTCGTGATGCTGATTGGTCTGACCGCGAAGAACGCCATTCTGATCGTTGAGTTTGCCAAGATGCTTTACGAACAGGGCAAGCCGTTGTATGAATCAGCGCTGGAAGCAGCCAAACTCAGGCTTCGCCCAATCCTGATGACTTCCTTTGCATTTATGCTGGGAGTAGTTCCCTTGTTAACAGCGTCAGGTGCCGGCGCCGAAGCCCGTAAAGTAATGGGTATAGCCGTATTCAGTGGGACGCTAATATCTACCATCATTGGTGTTATAATCGTTCCAGCCCTGTTTGTATTTATTGAAAGCATCGGAGCGAAGAAGAAGCCTGCCGGCGAGGCAGGAAATAAGACCGATACACCTGCTTCACCTTCAGAACCCGCTCATTGATTATGAAGAATATAGTTTCCATCGGATTCAGCTTAGTAATACTTGCCGGCTGCGCAGTGGGTCCTAAATATTCAAGGCCTCAAACTTACAAACCTGCGGCCTATACGCAACAAGCTGTCCGCACAGATTCGATTACCAATATGAAGTGGTGGGATGTGTATCAGGATACAGTATTACAGTCGTTGATGCGGAAATCCATCAAAGAGAATCTGGATTTAAAAATGGCAATCGCCCGCGTGGAACAAGCCCGCGCCGTGCTGGGATACAACCGTGCGAATATGGGTCCCTTTATTGACTATTCAGCGAGAGCCCGTGCTACTGAATTCAAGGATAATTCCTCCGACGCCGGTGTTGCATTTCCTACCAACTCGCTTTCCCTGCTCGGTAATGTCTCCTGGGAGATAGATATCTGGGGTAAACTCCGCCATGCCAACCGCGCTGCCTTTGCACAACTGGTGGCAACCGACGAGGTCAGAAAGTCTGTTTATATCAGTCTGGTCGCGCAGATTGCTGAGCTTTATTTTCAGTTACGGGGATTGGATGAGCGGCTTGTGATCACGCAACAGACAAATGCCTCGCGCAAAGAATATCTACGCATTATTACGTTGCGTTTTGAAAAAGGCGAAGTGGCAGAACTCGACAAGCTGCAGGCAGAAAATTTAGCCGCGGCTTCTGAAGTACAACTTTATACGCTGGAGCGGGAAATCATTTCCATAGAAAATGCCATTAACCTGTTAGTGGGTCAACCCTATTCACCCGTTACCCGGGGATTGCTTAACGATCAGCAACAGCTCCCGCTTGACATTCCAAGTGGCCTCCCATCTGAATTACTTGAGCGCCGCCCCGACATCCGTTCCGCCGAACAACAGTTGATTGCCCAAACGGAACAAGTCGGTGTTGCTGTAGCCATGCGGTTTCCTTCACTGAGTCTAACGGGACTCCTGGGGGTTGCCAGTCCCGAGATTTCAACCCTGTTCGATCCAGGGGGATTCTTAGGTTCGATTACCGGACAACTTGCCGGACCAGCTTTCCATTTCGGACAAAACAAACGGAGGGTAGAAATTGAACAAGCCATTGCACTACAAGTTGGTTACGAGTATGAAAAAACCGTGCTTGGTGCGTTTGCTGAGGTTGAAAATTCGCTGGCTGAAATTCGTACATACTCCAATGAGTTCAACGCACGGCAGAATCAGGTCGTAGCTACTGAAAAATCCCTCATGCTTTCCAAGGCCTTATACGATAATGGATACACTTCGTTTCTTCAGGTGTTAGATGCCGAGAGAGAATTATTCAATACGCAATTAGAAAAATCATTGGCATTGCAGAATCAATTGATCTCTACTGTCCGTCTTTACAAAGCACTAGGCGGAGGTTGGGAAGCCAGTCAGGTGGATTAGAAAAATCATTCTCTTTATTACAGTCGCTTGAAGGACTGATCCTTTTTGTTTTGCCACAGAGTCGTTCTAAGGTTTCGTCAGCCGCAAACGCCTGCTTCTTCTCATACTTTGTCCGCGTATAGCCAGCCAAACATGCAGAAATGATTTTAAGTCGTCGATAAATTAAAAATGATGATGTCAAACCGAACATGAAATGACATTCATCATGTTTTTGCAAACAACGAAAGATTAGCTTCGATGGAGAAGAATTGTAATTGGCATGCACGAATTATTAACTGGCAAGGGATTTCCCATCGGGGCAACTCTGACTGAAGAAGGCGTCAATTTCTGCCTGTTTTCCAAAAACGCTCAGGGCGTCGATCTGATGCTGTTTGATAACGCTGAAGCCATTACACCGGTGGAAGTAATTCACCTGGATCCCAGAAAGAACAAAACGTATCATTACTGGCATGTGCTGGTAAAGGGAATCCATGCCGGTCAACTTTATGGCTACCGGGTTAGCGGTCCCAACGACCCCCTTCGTGGGCATCGTTTTGATCAGGAGCATATCTTACTTGATCCGTATGGCAAGGCTGTCGCTATTCCGGTGGCGAAGACGAGCAAAACCATAACAAAAAAAGGAACAGTCTTTTTGCCGCCGCTGAAAAGCGTGGTCTGCGATTTATCAGTATACAACTGGGGAAATGATCATCACCCGCGAACACCTTTTAATCAGACGGTGATCTATGAAATGCACGTAGCGGGATTTACGAAAAATCCAAACTCAGGGGTTACACCTGAAAAGCGTGGTACCTATGCCGGACTGATAGAAAAGATTCCCTACCTGGTTGAACTTGGAATAACAGCCGTTGAACTGCTACCGGTTTTTCTCTTTGACAATCAATCTGCCAATGGGCTCCCGAATTATTGGGGCTACAATCCAATATCCTTTTTTGCGGTACATCCCGGCTACAGCATCAAGGATCAACCGATGGAAGTCCTCGATGAATTCCGCGACATGGTAAAGGCTTTACATCAGGCTGGTATTGAAGTTATTCTGGACGTAGTTTACAATCACACCGGAGAAGGTGGTGAGGGTGGTCCAACCTACTCATTTCGCGGAATCGATAACAGTATTTACTACACCCTGGAAGCAGATAAATCAATTTATTCCAACTATTCGGGATGCGGAAACACCTTAAATGGCAACCATCCGATTGTACGAAGGATGATCATTGACAGTTTACACTTCTGGGTAAAGCACATGCACATCGACGGGTTTCGGTTCGATCTGGCTTCTATCCTGGCGCGCGACGAGAAAGGTATACCCATAGAAAATCCGCCCATACTGTGGGACATCGAATCCGATCCGGTACTTGCCGGTACCAAGCTAATTGCTGAGGCATGGGACGCAGCGGGCCTTTACCAGGTAGGTAGTTTTATTGGGGACAGTTGGAAAGAATGGAATGGAAAATTCCGGGATGATGTAAGAAGTTTTCTGAAAGGCGACAACGAAATGGTTACACGGTTTGTTTCCCGCCTGGTGGGAAGTCCTGATTTATTTGCACACCAGGAACGCGAGCCTGAACAAAGTATCAACTTTGTTACCTGTCACGATGGCTTTACCTTAAATGATCTGGTATCCTATAATGAAAAGCACAACGAGGCTAACGGTGAAGACAACAGGGATGGCAGCAATGACAACTTTAGCTGGAACTGCGGTGTTGAAGGCCCCACCGATAATCCGGAGATTGAATCCTTGCGCAACCGGCAAATCAAGAACTTTTTTACAGTTACGCTCCTTTCAGTCGGCGCACCCATGATTTTGATGGGAGATGAAGTCCGCAGAACGCAACACGGAAATAACAATGCCTATTGTCAGGATAGTGAATTGTCATGGTTTGATTGGAGTCTGGTAGAAAAACACAAGGACCTCTTTCGATTTGTAAAATCCCTCATCGGAATACGTTTAAAACGGGACATGGCACAGCACAAATTCGAAATGAGCCTGCAACAACTGCTGGACCAGCGACTCATTACCTGGCATGGTGTAAAACTTAATGAACCTGACTGGTCGGATCATTCACATAGCATTGCCTGCACAGTACAGTCATTAAGTGGCAACATGGCAATGCACTATATGGTCAATGCTTACTCGGATAACTTGTCCTTTGAAATCCCAAGCCTTGACCAACAAGCGGTTACAATCTGGAAGCGGTTGATTGACACGTCATTAGAATCACCCGATGATATTGACCTATCCATAAATGCCAGGGGTGTAGATAGCCGCAATTATCTTGTCAATTCCCACTCCCTGGTTGTGCTCGTCAGATTATAAGAATGACGAAATTGTAACAGGCGCAATCAAACATATAATGTGGTTCCTCGGACAAATATCGTAGTTCATGAAACTGATATTAACAGAGATTTTTTTCCGCACGTAAATAATTAAAAGGTTCACGCTATATTTGACCTCAGCGGTAATATCTCCGCATCATAGCCGAACAGAAAAGTTATTGGTGAAATACCCCGGTAGTCAAGAGAGCTTGGTACCGTTGAAAGCTTTAGCTTAACCACCGTTAATTTTCTGGACAAAGAGTTGGCCGAGCTGACTTTCAGCAGTGGACATGACGATAACTTTTTACATATTAGCGGTCTTCAGCAAGACAAATCCGAACTATATTGATTTCAAAGGAACAAAGGCTGACTTCCGAATGTACTTTATGATGCTACCGCAGGGGTCAGAATTTCGTTCCAGGTACCCGGTACAGAAGGGAAATATTATTTTGGGCAAATGACAAAATAAGGTGATGGGACAGGTAACCGCCCACGGGAGTAAAGCAGAAAAGGAAAAGTAAAAAATGTAAGTAGACTAGCCAATCCTTCAAGACATGCATGATTATCCGGTCATTGTATTCACTGCACTAATGATTTTGGGGTATGGAATCTTCTCAAAGCTAACAGAGAAGTCCATCATCTCCGCTCCTATGGTGTTCGTATCAGTGGGTATCATTATAAGTTACTTCGTAGGAGAGGAATGGCGAGAAGGTATTAATGCCAGGTGGGCAGAGCCCATTGCACAGATCACATTGATCCTCGTGTTGTTCGTTGATGCTTCCACATTGAACCTCAAGGCACTTTTGGAAGACAAGCGCTTGCCCATCCGACTGCTTTTTATCGGATTGCCGCTCACAATGGTTCTCGGTATCCTGCTTGCTGTTCCCCTCTTTCCCGGGATTGATATCTGGGCACTGGCATTGATGGCATTGATTCTTTCACCTACTGATGCTGCGCTGGGGCTTGCCGTTGTAACCAGCGAAACTGTGCCGTTGCGAATCCGGCAGACGATAAATGTAGAAAGCGGATTAAATGATGGCATTGCATTGCCACCTATTCTGGTTTGTATTGCTGTCCTTTCAGGGAAATCAACCGAAGAAACAGGAGTTGCTTATTGGTCGTTCTTTACTTTAAAACAGTTTGTCTATGGACCACTCATTGGCGGACTGGTAGGATGGGTAGGTGGCTACCTGGTTGATGTTGCATCGAAACGCGGTTGGATGAACCACATGTTTCAACGCCTGGCCTCCATTGCCATTGCAATCCTGGCATTTTCGCTGGCAGAGGTGGCACACGGCAATGGATTTATCGCTGCATTCTTTGCCGGCATGTTGTTGGGCACCCGAACGAAAGAGATCCGTGAGCGTATTCATGAATTTGGTGAAGCAGAAAGCCAGGCACTGATCCTTTTTATATTTCTGCTGCTGGGTATGATTATGATTCCATTTTCCATTCCCTATTGGGATATCCAAGCTTTCATTTATGCGTTGCTTAGTCTTACCGTCATCCGCATGTTGCCTGTGGCTATCAGCCTACTAGGCAGTGGGCTAGGTTGGGGCACCATCAGTTTTATTGGTTGGTTTGGGCCACGTGGAATAGCGTCCGTCCTGTATCTGTTAATGACCATTATCGCTTTGGGCCGCGACGGAAATGAAAAAATTGCGGCAGTGATTACGCTAACGGTTTTGCTGAGTATTTTTTTACACGGCATTACAGCCAGCCCATTTTCAAAACTCTATCAAAAGAAATAGCAGACCCAACATTTCGGTCAACTAAGTTCCATTTAATCATTATATTCGAAAAGCCCGAAACCTGAAATTCAACCGATACCGCCTTTAAGTATGACAAAGCCAACCGAAGAGAACGTCGAACCTAAGCCTTCTCAAAATCCATTTATTTCGAATGCTATCCAGCTGCTGGCGTTATCGCTCCTGTTAGTTTGGTGTTTCAATATTCTCGAACCTTTTATCTCCCTGTTGGTGTGGGCGACGGTGCTGGCGATTGCATTATATCCCCTCCAAAAAATTTTGATGAATAAACTACGCGGACGAAACTCATGGTCCGCCACTATTATCACGATATTGATGATACTCCTTATCATTGGCCCATCTGTATGGTTGATGATGGCAAGCGTGAAGGAATTAAAGGACCTTGGCCAGGCATACCGGGCAGGCGAAATTTCTATTCCTCCTCCACCAGAAAAAGTAAAGGATTGGCCGGTCATCGGTTCAAAAGCTCACGCCGTGTGGACCGAGGCATCCAATGGTCTTGCGTCGCTGGTTGCAGAACACCGTGATCAGGTAAAAAAAGTTCTCGTCTCGATGTTCGATCTTCTCGCCAGTACAAGTAAAGGAATTCTAATGTTCATGCTCGCGATCATCATCAGCGGTGTTCTCCTCGCATACGCGAAACCGGCTGGTGAATTAGCTAAATCACTTTTTATCAGGATCGCCGGAAGATATGGAGAGAATATGGCTGAAATGGCCGAAGTAACTGTGCGAAATGTTGCCAAGGGAATATTGGGAATTGCTGTCCTTCAATCTCTACTCGCGGGTGTCGGCCTTGTGATTGCAGGCGTTCCCTTTGCTGGGTTGTGGATATTGCTTTGTCTGATCCTTGCTATTGTTCAAATCGGAATTCTACCCGTGTCCATTGGCGTTATCATTTATATTTGGGGATCAGCAGATACCTTAACAGCTACCTTGCTGACGATATGGATGATCCTGGTAGGAATTAGCGATAACATATTAAAGCCGATCATGCTTGGAAAAGGGGCACCTGCGCCGATGCTCATCGTTTTTTTGGGTGCGATTGGTGGGTTTATGTACTCCGGATTTATTGGACTGTTTACGGGGGCGATTATCCTTTCACTTGGCTATAAACTATTTATTGGATGGTTGAGGGGGGAAAATTCTACCGATATTACGTCCCTCCCGGACAAAAGATAAAATAAAGTCCCGCTAGGGACGCAGATCGGTAACAAAACACAACGTAGAATAATCAGTCCCGCCAGGGACATAACATCGGTGACAAATCGTAGAACCATCAGTCCCGCTAGGGACGTAACATCGGTAACAAAACACTACATAGAACTAGCAGGCCCGCCAGGGACGTAAAATCGGTAACACAACGTAGAACCCTCAGTCCCGCCAGGGACGTAACATCGGTAACACAACGCAGAACCCTCAGTCCCGCTAGGGACGTAACATCGGTAACAAAACACTACATAGAACTAGCAGTCCCGCTAGGGACGTAACATCGGTAGACTACGTAACATCGGTAACACGGATACAAGAAATTTTATTAAATTGAAAGACCGTTAGTGATACCATAAATAAACCGTTATGCCCAACACCTACACCCAAATTCACATGCATGCTGTCTTTGCCGTTAAGGCCAGAGCAGGATTGATACAGATCGAGTGGAAGAATGATTTGTACAAATACATTACAGGCATCGTTCAACATTATAGCCACAAATTATTAGCAATTAACGGAATGCCGGATCATGTTCATGTCTTTTTTGGCATGAGACCGAATCAATCTCTGTCGGATTTGATGCAGGACATTAAGGGTGATTCGTCACAATGGATCAATGATCAAAGATTTGTCAAAGGCCGTTTTGAATGGCAAGCCGGCTATGGAGCTTTTTCGTACAGTAAATCACAGGCATCCCGGGTTATTGCTTATATACAAAACCAGGAAATGCATCATCAGAAAAAGAATTTCCTGGAAGAGTATAAAGAGCTTCTGATAAAATTCGACGTTGACTATGATGAACGTTATATTTTTAAAGCACTAGTATAGGCCAACTGCACATCATCCTTAACGCGGCGATGTTTGTTACCGATATGACTTCCCTAAGGGCAAATAGATACCATTAAACACCCGCCTGGGGCATACTATTATCGGTAGGCCCGTTAGCATGGTCGCAATAAACTCGTGGACAATACGGTAGCCACGGCGTTTCATCCCTAAAGGGATTAAAATGCTTTTTATGATTTGGTCTACCGGTATTACGTCCCTAGCGGGACTAATGATTCTGCGTTCTACCGGTAACGTCCTACCGGTATTACGTCCCTAGCGGGACTAATGATTCTGCGTTCTACCGGTAACGTCCCTAATGGGACTGGTTATTCAACCACCAATTCAAATTTTCAAAGATTCTGGCGATTGAGCTCTTCAACGGCATGGTTAGTTGCTCGAGCTGTTAACGCCATGTAGGTATTACGTCCCTAGCGGGACTAATGATTCTGCGTACTACCGGTAACGTCCCTAACGGGACTGGTTATTCAACCACCAATTTCAAATTTTCAAAGATTCTGGCGATTGAGCTCTTCAACGGTACGGTTAGCTGCTCGAGCTGGTAACGCCATGTAGGTATTACGTCCCTAGCGGGACTGGTTATTCAAGCACCAATTTCAAATTTTATTCAAAGATTCTGGCGATTAAGCTCTTCAACGGCATGGTTAGCGGCACGTGCGGTCAGGGCCATATACGTGATCGAAGGGTTCTGACAGGCGGAGGATGTCATACACGCTCCGTCCGTTACGAATACATTCTTTACGGCATGCATCTGGTTCCATTGATTAAGCATGGACGTCTTTGGATCCCGCCCCATGCGGCAGGTTCCCAATTCATGGATCGCCAGTCCGGGAGCCTGCTCGTTATCAAATGCTGTCACATTTTTAAAACCTGCTGCTTCCATCATCTCGGCAGCTGAATTCACAGCATCTTTGGTCATGGCATCTTCATTGCCCCGCCACTGACAATCAATTTTTACAATAGGCATCCCCCAGGCATCCGTCTTTTCCTTATCTAATGTAACCCGATTGTCGGGATGAGGAAGCATTTCACCCATCGCCGTCATGCCAAAACTCCACGGTCCAGGTTTGGTCATTTCATCCTTTAACGCCGAGCCCATCAGCTCCATACCAACACCTCGCCCCCAGCCCCCCCTTGAGGAGCCACAGGCATAGGCATAACCCCGCAGAAAATCCTTCTGCCTATCATTGCCGACATTCCGGAAACGTGCAAGATACGTACCGGCAGGCCGGCGGCCATAGTAATACATATCCTCAAAACCATCGACTGATGCGGTTGCCCTGCCCCGGTAATTGTGATCCATTAAATGCCTACCTAGTGTATCGCTATCGTTGCCCAGTCCGTTAGGAAACCGATTCGAAGTGGAATTCAACAAAATGAGCGTGGTATTGATCGTCGCAGCATTCAGGAAAATAATCTTCGAATGATACTCGCTCATTTCCTTGGTGTTGGTATCGATTACCCGAACACCCGTAGCCTTTCCTTTCTGCTCGTCGTAAATAACGGAATGGACAACTGAAAAAGGCTGGACCGTAAGATTTCCGGTTGCTTGTGCAGCCGGAAGTGTTGAGGAATTGGTGCTGAAGTATCCGCCAAAGGGACATCCGGTTGAACATCGGTCACGATATTGACAGTTCCCCCGCCCCAGTTTCTTGTGAACTTCCTGGGCTTCTGTAAGATTTGCAGTCCGGCTGATAATGTAGTGACGATCCGGATGAAATTTTTTCAGCTGAGACTGGAAATGTTTTTCTACACAATTCAACTCCATAGGAGGAAGAAACTCGCCATCGGGCAAATGAGGTATCCCCTCCTTTGTGCCGCTAACGCCAACAAATTTTTCTACATAACTGTACCAGGGTGCAATGTCTTTGTAACGGATAGGCCAGTCAACGCCAATACCTTCCTTAGCGTTTGCTTCAAAGTCGAGGTCACTCCATCGTTGTACCCAACGGGCCCACAGAAGGGACTTCCCTCCCACCTGATACCCTCGAATCCAGTCGAATGGTTTTTCCTGCTGATAGGGATGATCCGCATCGTTAATAAAAAATTGCCCAGAAAGCTCATTAAAAGCATAAGCTACCTTTCGTTGAACGGGATTATTGTCGTAGGCTGACAAGGTAAGGCGATTTCGATGGGGCAACTCCCAAATATTTTTGCCGGTAGTCGTATAATCTTTTATGTGTTCGACATTCCTTCCACGTTCCAGCAACAACACCTTTAATCCTTTTTCACAAAGTTCCTTGGCTGCCCAGCCTCCACTTATACCTGAGCCAACGACAATGGCGTCGTATACCCTGTTTGCTTTTCCGTCATTCTGTACGTTCATAGAACACTAATTTGTATCACTAAAATTTATCCAGAGACATCCTGATAATGTATCGCTATCAGACACGGTCCTAATTCATAAAGTTAATGGTTTCACTGAACTTGTTACATGAAAATTCCCAGCTTTAAATCAGCCTGGGGCCGGCTATAAAATTAAATACCTTAGCGGGCTAAAATCAACGGCGGTTTTCAAGTGCTTTGGCGTGTGCCGTTGCCAAGGCCTCCTCGGAGCTCACCTGAATATGCGGTGTCACGCCGTTTCCTTCCCAATTGGTATTGGTGATTGGATTTATCGCTCTGCCTTTTGGTACCCTGACAAAAAATTTATCTGTTGCAATTACCGATCCTGTCGGATGTGCACCTCCACCGGTCGTTTCTCCAATGATTGTTGCCCGTTTTAAATTTTTCAGGTTGTAACAGAATTCTTCCGCTGCCGAAAACGTGTAGCTGCTGGTCAGTATATACAAATCAATATCTGGTCGTCGTTTCCCCGGGACATACGGCAGCGTCCATGTTTGCGTATTTTCATTTGTAGGCCGGAAATAAAAATTATTAAGATGCACCGGCTCAGCCGAAAAGAAATAACTTGATATCAGTTGGATCATGGAAGGTGAACCACCTCCGTTTTGACGAAGGTCCACAATTAATGCATCCGCATTACTCAAGAAATTCATTGCTGCTATGGCCGTTTCACCTGCATATTTTGGATCTGCGAATTCCCTTAAATCCAGGTAACCAATATTGCCTTCGAGAATTTTGATCTCTTGAAATCCAAAATTGCTTCTCTTCAATTCCATTATGCGCTGATGCTCTTGTTTTGCCTTTTCTTCATCTGTGACTGCATTTTTCTCGGCAGTAATCAGCTGAGGATTGTAATTCACGCTCAAGTGCTTGTCATTACTTATCGATTGAAGATCTTTTGTAAGTTGACGGGCAAACCCGGCGGCGTTGACTAATGAATTGTATTTGCCTTTTCTTAAATTCGCCTTTAGGCTTTGACCCATCTTATCTGCTACTTCCGGAAAAATATAGTTCTTTTGAAGAACACTATTGATTGAATCAATGCTGGCGGACATTTCCTCCGCGGTTAAGGATGATTCAACCCCCTGAGCTAGTGCTTCCGTATTGAGCAGCAGGATAAGTGCGCAAAAAAAGAAGAAAAAAACGGATCTGAAATTTTCCATGATTTGGTTAATTCTACCAAAGTGAACAGATAAACACTGCTTTGCCGTTTGCTTGTGATGGACGAAGATTCTTCAGCTATCCGTTATTTTCCTCCTAGTCTCACATTTTCGTACCCAACAAAGCTCACGTGGAGGTCTTTGGATTCACTGGCTTTCACTTTAAACGTGCCATCCAGATCGGATACAGTTCCGGTTGTGGTCCCTGCGACCACTATGTTAGCACCGGGAAGTCCCTCACCTTCCTCATCATAGACCGTACCTGACCATTCACCATTGGCATAATTGGCGTCTACTTTGAGCGTAGCTTTCTTTTGTTCCACTTCCTCCAGAAAAATTATTCCCTTTGTGCTATTGTCTTCGTTCGTCTCGCCTTCGTTGAGCTTGAAAATTATTGGCAGTATCATTCGCACTCTTACAGGCTTGCCTCTTTGAGTTCCGGGCTTGAATGAGGCCGCATGTTGCACGACTCTTACGGCTTCATTATCACAACCTGCACCAATCCCCTTACTAACCTTTACATCTGACAAGGACCCATCTCTCTCAACAACGAACTGGACGTCGACACGTCCCTCGATACCGCCAAGTCTTGCTTCCTTCGGGTATTTAATTTCACTTATCACGTACTTGTAAAAAGCATCGACTCCGCCAGGATATTGTGGCAACTCCTCTACTACCGTAAATACTTCACCTTCTGTTTGGGACTCCGTGGCGCTCTGGGCAGTTGTTTCAGTTGTTGTCTGCTGACGGTCTTCGCTACATGCAAAGACTACGAAAAGTGTCACACAAAGGGAAGCCAGCACTCCTACTTTCCAGGGGCTCACATTTTTTGCTCGTTGTTTCATTGCAAGTAGTCGTTTAAGAATTAATCCATCATAAAATGAGCTTGTCAACGTCAGACCATTAGATTTCAAAGCCGAACGGATCAGGATTGCCGTATATTGGTCAACATGGTACGACTTAAGTGCGTAGGCATCCGCCTGATATTCGTGTATCTTTTTTATTTCTTTGTTAATAAACCACGCCGTGGGCAGCCACCAAAAACATACTTTGAAGAGCTCAAAAAACACCAGGTCATACGTGTGCCCTAATGCAACATGTCCTTTTTCATGGTTCAGGATTGCTTCATAATCCTGCTGGTTCTTGATGATTTCGTCGCTAAGGAATATCCAATTGAAAAAAGTAAAACTTCCTTTCACATTACTCACCCTGCGGATGTTCAGGTTACTAATTTTCACATGGCTACTCTTGCGGTCCAGGTAGACCAGATAAAGCACGTTGCTAATGAATTTCAATAGAAAAAATGTGCTAATGGCCATATACGTCCCGATTAGCCAATCGTAGATCCAGAATGACATATCAGCGGCAGGTACAAGTGCCGTAGCATCTGTTGTGATCGCATTTAGGGGGATCGCGTTCATGGCACCCTCTGGTTCCCCCAGGAATAATTTTGGCAATTTTAACAACGGAATGGTAAGTGCCAGAAACGTAGCGCCTATCAGATAAAACCTCATCTTAGCATACTGTTGCTCATTTCTCAGAAACAACCAATACCCAAAAATCAATACAATATGAATAACCGTAAGTTCTACCAGATAATTGCTCATGAGTTCTTGTCTTTAAGTCCTTTAACGAGTTGTTCCAGTTCACTGAGGCTGAGGTTTTCCTCCTTAGTGAAGAATGAAACCATCTGCTGATACGATCCGCTGAAATACCTTTTTACAAATCCCTTCATAAAAGATCTGGTATAAGCTTCTTTGGTAACCAAGGGATGATACTTATGCGACTGACCTTGAATATTATGACCAACAAATCCCTTCTGTTGTAAGATTCGAACGATGGTCGATACCGTATTGTAGGCAGGTTTTGGTTTAGGCAATTCGGAAATAATGTCCTTCACAAATGCTGAGTCCAGCTTCCACAGGACCTGCATGATTTCTTCTTCGGCTTTCGTTAATTCTTTCATTCGGTTCGTAAGTATAGTCCAACTAATTCCTGAATTCTTAACCCAAACTAAAGTTTTAGTTTGTGATTTGCAAATAACTGAACTAAAAAACTAGTTATTACTTAATTTCAACCACGAAGCAGGTACCGTTTTATAATCAAGCCCTCAAAAGGGTCGAAAAATTCAATAATGTGTCGTTGTCATAGCCTTTGGCGCGCCGTCGAAGTAGTGAACTATATATTACAGAGAAATTAAAAGTATCAAACCTCGTCCGGAGCCCTGCCGGTACCTAACAAAATCGCCAATACCCATTATCTTGCGACGGATATTGATACCTGGATACCTAATAAAGGGAAAATACAGTCTGATGAACCTCTGTTACAAAATACTACGCGTTAGTTGCTTCTCCATCGTTTTGATTTTCACAACAATCAAAGGAATTGCTCAGGAATCGCAAATACCAATAGATTCAATCTGTCCGCCAAAGGACATCTCAGATGTAATCCGAAAGGCACTAAACAAACCTCCCAAAGTAAAAAACCCAGACGCCAGTTCGCTTTTGCTGGTTCCCATTATTGGTTCAAATCCTGCTACCGGCTTTATGTTTGGCGTAGGCGGACAGTATGCCTTTAAAATGCCGGAAAGCAAACTCTTCTCGTTAATAAGCGGAAGCGTCCAGGCGACTACTAAGAACCAGTTTTTGTTTTTGGTGAAGAATAACATCTACTCCCGGCAAGAAAAAATATTTTACACCGGCGACTGGCGCTTTTTGATTTATTCTCAATCCACGTATGGACTGGGGACGAATTCTCCGGAAGGAGGCATATTGGATTATCAGTACAACCTTGGTGGATTGGAAACTTCCTCTGATTCGCTCACACAACCTATGGAATTCAATTTTGCCAGGCTTCACCAATCGATAAACTTCAAAGTGGCCAATGGGGTCTACCTGGGTGTGGGCTACCAATTCGACTCCTATTTTAAAATCGTAGACGAAAAATTAAGACTGAACCCGGGAGACTCCTTACTAACTTCCCATTATGTGTATAGCACCTATTACGGTTTCGATCGGGAGAAATATTACTCTTCCGCGATCAACGCAAACTTCATAATTGACACCCGCGACAATATGATCATGCCGTATAAAGGAGTCCTGCTTTCCGTAGGTTGGAGAGGCGCCTTGAAGGTGGTTGGAAATAAGAAAAATGCCAATATGTTTCAAGCCGAATGGAGGAGTTTTCATGGACTTTCCAGTAAAAATCCAGCCCACCTCATTGGGTTTTGGGCCTTGGCGAATCTCACACCGGAGGGAGATTTTCCCTACATGATTTTGCCGGCAACCGGTTACGACCAACGAAGCCGAAGTTCACGTGGTTACACACAAGGTCGCTTCCGCGGGAATAACTATGTGTATACTGAAGCTGAATACAGATTCCCGATATCCAAATGCGGCGGGCTGTTCAGCGGCGTCGTGTTTGTTAATGGCACCACGGCGAACAACACGATCCAGAACTTGAAACTTTTTGATTCCATCAAAGCCGGCTATGGGATGGGATTGCGCATTATGCTGGACAAATATTCCAGAAGCAACCTGACGTTAGATTACGCGTTCGGAGAAAAATCAAGCGGGTTCTACCTCGCTGTCTCAGAGACATTTTAATCAAGTCCACCTGGATCTCTTAAGTCGCTAATAACGCATAGCACTGGCGTGCGATCTCCAGCTCTTCATTGGTGGGCACCACCAGAATCTTAACGGGTGAATTTGTTCTGTTGATCTCATAAAGACCCTTTCCTCCTGCTTCGTTCTTATCATCATCGAGGTGAATTCCGAGATACTCCATATTTTGAGTAGCCAGTGTTCGTGTTAAGGCATCATTCTCTCCCACTCCAGCCGTAAAAACAATTGCATCCAATCCATTGAGTACGGCGGCATATGCTCCGATGTATTTCCGAATATGGTAACCATACATCTCGTAGGCCAATATAGCTTCCTGATTTCCTTTTTTGTACTCTGCTTTGACATCTCGCATGTCGCTAAATCCGGTGAGTCCTAACATTCCGCTCTTTTTATTCAGAATCGTATTTACCTCATCCAGCGTATAGCCCAGTTGATTCACCATATAAAAAATAACGGATTGATCAATGTCTCCTGTTCGGGTTCCCATGATCAATCCATTCATCGGGCCCAGCCCCATGCTGGTATCGATACAAATTCCATTCCGGACAGCACTCATGCTGCAACCATTGCCCAGATGAATAGTTACTATTTTAGAGTCCTTCTTCTGCAAATAGGCAGCACCTTTCTCCGACACGTACTTATGACTAGTGCCATGAAAGCCATAGGCACGTATGCCATCTTCGTCATAAAAATGCCTGGGAATTGCCATCCGGTAGGCCACCGGTGGCATGGTCTGGTGAAAGGCCGTGTCGAATACCGCCACTTGTTTTGCGATGGCGAATATTTCCTCCGCTACTTCAATGCCTACATAGTTTGGAGGATTGTGAAGTGGCGCTAAGGGGAAAAGCTTCTTTATTTTTTCTTTAACCTCCAGGCTGATAACCATCGTATCCGAAAAACTCTCGCCTCCATGAACAACGCGGTGGCCGACTACCCTAATCTCGTGCGGATCACTGATCACGCCTATAGCCGGATCAGTCAGCATTCTGGATACTTCTTTTAGTCCTGTAGCATGATCGCGAATTAGGATATTTTCCTTCCATTCCTGGGTACCTTTGTCCGTAAACGTTTTGTAGTAAATGGACGATTCACTTTGACCGATACGATCCACCATTCCGGAACAGATGACGACAGCTTCCGGCATACGAATAAGCTGATATTTGATAGAGCTGCTTCCTGAATTAATAACAAAAACATTCATAGACATCGGTATTTTACTGCTGTGCCTGAATAGCGGTGATCACAACGGTATTGAAAACATCTGCAACGGTACACCCCCTGCTCAGGTCGTTAACAGGTTTATTCAGCCCCTGTAACATTGGACCTATTGCCAGTGCCCCCGTTTCACGCTGAACAGCTTTATAGGTATTGTTACCCGTGTTTAAGTCCGGAAAAATCAACACACTCGCCTGTCCTGCAACCTCGGAATTTGGCATCTTCTTTTTACCAACAGAAGGATCTACTGCAGCATCATACTGAATGGGCCCTTCAACTTTTAGATCAGGTCTTCGTTGCCGTACCAGTTCAGTGGCCTTTCGAACTTTATCAACATCTTCACCTTCCCCGGAGGAACCTGATGAATAAGATAACATGGCAATTTTTGGATCAATACCGAACATCTTGCTGGTTTCTGCCGATGATATGGCAATATCAGCCAGCTGTTCCGAAGTTGGATTGGGATTTACAGCACAATCCCCAAACACTGAAACGCGGTTGGGAAGGCACATAAAGAAAACAGAAGAAACTGTATCCACTCCGGGTTTTGTTTTTACAAACTGAAGTGCCGGACGAATAGTATGTTGTGTCGTATGCACGGCACCTGAAACCATTCCATCAGCTTCACCCTTATACACCATCATCGTGCCGAAATAAGAAACATCCAGCATCAGATCCCTGGCCATTTCCCTAGTAAGCTTCTTGTGTTTACGAAGCTCATATAACGTTTCAACATACTCTTCGAAACGATCAGATGTAGCCGGATTAATAATTTTTACTTTCTCCAGATCCATTGACAAATTCAATCTTTTCAATGCTGGAACGATCGTGTCGCTGTTTCCAAGAATAGTCAGGTCGACTACATTTTGTTTGATCAATGCATCAGCTGCCATCAAAATACGATCGTCTTCTCCCTCCGGCAGTACAATGTGCTTTTTATGTTCTTTCGCCCGTTTTACGATCTGATATTGAAACATCCGAGGGGTAATGCTGTGGGTCCTGAAAAAGACAATTTTTTTCTCCAGCGATTTCACATCAACATATTTATCGAACATACTAATCGCCAAGGCAATCTTCTCTTTGTTGTCTGGCGAGATTCTGGACTGAGTTGCGGCAACGTTATTAACCGTCTTGAACGTCCCGGTTTCTACCTGGATGATTGGAACAACCGTATCCAGTCCCTCTATCAGGCTGAGAATGGTTTGTTCGGGTACCAGCCCACCCGTAAGGACAATACCCGCTATCTTGGAATAGTTCTTTGAAATATTGGCCTGAAGTGCTCCGATGATAATATCGCCGCGGTCGCCGGGTGTAACAATCAGCGTATTCTTATTCAATCGTGTGAGGCAATTATGAAGTTGCATGGCACCAACAATCGAGTTGTCTACCCGATTGGTTAAAAAATGTTCCCCAAACAGAACCCTGCCTCCAACGGATTCAAATATTTCTTTCATCGTAGGACTGCCCAGGTCCTTATTCCGGGGAATTGATGTTATGATCAGCCCCTTCGGCAGTGCACTTGCAAGTTGCGCCCGTATTTCCACCTCTTTTTCACCGTCAATCTTATTAGCTACGACGGTGAGTATCTGAACACCCTCATCTGTAAAACTCTTTGTGGTAGATACGGCAGTATCGACAATTTCCTGCACCGATTTTCCCTCACCTTTTACAATCAACGCGGCGGGTATACCCAGATTTTTAGCAATGGAAATGTTACCGTCAAATTCAAGATTTGTGCTGTTATCCTTAAAGTCTGTTCCCTCGACGACCACAAAATCAAAACGTTCCTGAAGGCGCTTAAACCTGTCAATAATGGTATCAATAACAAACGCCTCATTTCCGGCATTGATATGCTTCATCACCTCGTTGCGGGTAAAGACATACATCTCCTTATACGGAACGTTTAAGTTGAAGTGGTTTGAAATCGTATCGAGGTGGCTATCCTTTTCGATGCCTTCACTGCTGATAACGGGCTTGAAATAGGCAATCTTTTCTGTTTTGCCAGCCAGAAGGTTTACGACTCCCAAAGCTATGATTGATTTACCTGAATAAGGCTCGGTGGTGGTGAGATAAATTGCGTTAGTCATACGTGTTGAAGTCAATATATGCTTCCTGGCTCCCGTAAATTAAAAGCCTGGCACCATACACGGTTACCCGGAAAACAGGCGCGAAGATCGATCCAAGTCATGGTTAATTTCATGACATAAGTCAGTAACAGCACTAAAATATAGCTACATAATACACAAAAATAAAATAATGAGGTTCGAGATGTATCATTCCTGACAACCGGAATCCTATTTCAATTTCCGGACTTATTGAAGCGAAAAAGAAGGATTGAAAAGTTGGCCCTTTAGTTACTATTTCCATTCCCACCCAAACCCACCATTGATAACATAATCGGTGCTGGCACCCCCTTCAACGGGACGGTTGTCAAAATTTAGCGTGTACCCCAATCTTATATAGAAGTCCAGCGGAAGGTCGTATTTAGCACTAAAGTTAAAGTCCGTTCGCCACCGGCCATTTTCGGTAAGGCTTGGAGAAACGAACACCTTAGTAAACAGATTGAGATCTCCGATGTCATACATGTTCAGTTCGGAGCCAAAAAAACCTTCCCATGATCTGCGAACGTCCGTCTCTGCGGAATACTGCTCATGGTTATACGCCAATCCACTCATGACTGCCCAATACGTATTATTACTGTGTATCAGATATTTGCCAAGCCCTGCTTTCTCACTGGCTCTCAAATCCAACTTCTGCTCGCTATTCGAGAGAAATGAAATTGATGCAATCAAAAACCAATCCCTCTGAAGGTAATAGCGGTAGTTGACAGTACCATCCGTTCTGCTGATGGATTCAATACTGTCCTGCGATGAAAATAGGGTATTGTACGTTGCATCGGCGGACCATCGTTCCGACAGGTAACTGACCATGCTATGCACTGATACCTGCTTCAGGTTATTTGCTTTGGTTCGGCTGAGATCGAAGTCGATGTTTGCTTTAAACTTTTGCCAAAAGCCAGGCTTAACAGACTTCAAAAAGACGATATCAATTAAATCATATATCACCGAGTCGTTTTCATTCGTGATTATTTTCACTTTTCCATTTGCGGTAGAGTTGATCTTCCCATTATACCTTGTTCCCGAGGAAAGTGTAATCAGGAAATAAGAAGTTGTGTAAATTTCTTTTATTTCCTTCCACTCGATTTTGAAATCTGCATTACTGTAAGGGGTTTCAAAAATACCTACTCCTTTATCCAAGTCTTTGAATTCACCAACAATCACATCGCCGTTTTTCATAATTAATGAATCCTGTTGGGCTAAAGCAAACTGAGCCACAAATAGTAATGAGGCGGTCCAACCGACGAACAGTTGCATTTTAACGTAGGTTCTCAAACTATTGTTGATATTTTGATTCATATCAGGTTCGTATCTCTTAAAAGATAAGACGCCTCTACTCCAAAAAAGTATCCAGGGTCAAGTAAGCACCAACGATCTCCCAAGCCGGTCGTACCAATTGACTTCACTAGGCCCCGAGTTCGCGATTAATTCCTCTAATTACGTGATCAATTTCCAATGTCTGTTCTTCAACTTTGCTGAGCAAGAATGGATAGTCAAGATCAGTATCCATTTTGGATAGAAGAATCAGTCCCAACACCCTCGCTACCGGCCCGCGCAGATGGTGCGCATTGGTATAGGCGTAACGGATTAATCTCTCATTCTGTTGTTTTACTTCAGCAGTTCGTTCCTCTACCAGGCTTTCCAAATGCGAATTAAGTTGGTATAGATTCTCCTGGCTCTGCACAAGTTCTTCATTCTGTGCCTCTATCTCGTGTGACTTTTCGACCAGCTCCCTATTTTTGCTGTCAAGGCTCATAAAGACATCATCATAGCGTCGCTTTAATTGCCAGGCAGAATAGGCAATCGTGATGTATAATACACCGTACGTGATGCCGGCAACGATGATGTCACTTGAATCAGGCTTGTTATATTCCATTGGGTGCAGCGCCAACCAGCCAAACACACAAGCCATTCCGGCAAGCGTTATGCCATGTAACAAGATCGGCAATCTCCCTTTCAATAATACCGAGAAACCAAAACCGATTACCATTACTACGGCCATCGAAGAAGTCGTGATACTATCAGCGACAATGCTCTGATAGAACATTGCTGCCATTATTAGGAAGCCGATCCATAATACAGCAGCAATAAAATAGCCCTGCTTGTACAGGAAGAAGGTCGACACTATTGCAAACAATACCGTACTGTTGACGACCAGGGACTGGATTAACGCAAACCGGGTAAAATAATAATCCACCATCATCACAATGACAATACTGATCAGGCAGATCTTAAGTAGTGATTCAAGAAAAAATTCTTCAATGGGTTTTTGTTGGTCGTTCATATGAATTAATCCTTATGTATTTTCTTTCCCAATATTGATTTACAGTTGGTTGGCCTGAAGAAACGGTGAGCCAAATCAACATCCCGGGCGACGGTCACTGGTTCATAATTTGAAGTGGTGATTTTCAGGGTCACTAATTTGAAAGGGATAAAATCGTATCTTAGAAAGCCGAATCAGGATGGCCAATCCGTTGCCGTTAAGTTAAGTAAAGTTCCGGAAATAGGCTGACCCTATACTGGATTTGATTAAGATCGCTTCTATTGATATGGAACTTGGGTTTAAAGTCATGAGTAATCAGGAAAAGATTCAACAGCCGACCGGGAACCATCGGATGATTACCCCGGTTGTTTTGTATCTGCTACTAATGACTTTTCCGATGGTTGCGCAAGACCTGGATCCCCGTGCGTATGCCAGAATACCAGTCAATACAACTACACTTATTACGGGGTTTTCTTATTCTTACGGTGGGGTAGTAACAGATCCTACATTACCGGTTCAAAATATTGAGGCAGATGTCCAGACACCTTCGATCGGCGTCGCTCATTCATTTAGTCTTTTTAAGCTTACTTCTCAGGCAATGGTGGCGCTGCCGTATTCGTGGGCTCAGGTTTCTGGTGACGTGGGAGGCCAGGCAGAACGGATAACACGTTCGGGTTTCTCAGATATGAGAATGCGGCTCTCGGTATTGGTTCTCGGCGCGCCGGCAGTTACACTAACGGAGTTCATGAAGGCTCCCCGAAAAACGGTGGTCGGAATCAGCTTAAATATGATTGCCCCTACGGGTCAGTTTTTTTCGGATAAGCTTATAAACCTGGGCACCAATCGTTTTTCGTTCAAACCGGAAGCAGCTCTATCTCATCCGTTCAGCAATCATTGGTTAATCGATGTTTATGCCGGTGTTTGGTTTTTCACTAAGAACAATTCGTTTTATCCCGGTAATGCGGTAAGGACGCAAGAACCAATGGGCACCTTTCAGGCACACATCAGCTACACGATCAAACCAATGATGTGGGTGGCTCTGGATGCAACCTATTATACAGGAGGAAAGTCATCTATAAATGACACGTACAACGATGACCGGCAATCCAATTCGCGCATAGGTGCAACGGCGGTGCTACCGGTAAGCAAACGGAGCTCAGTAAAGTTGTCCTTCAGCCGGGGAGCAATTGTACGCGTCGGCCAGAATTTTACAACTTTTTCAGTGGGATGGCAAATGACGTGGTTTGGGAAATAATGGGTAATGGTTAAATGGTCAATGGTTAAATGGTTGGACTTTGCGGTCCGTAGCGTCTTTGTGCCTCTGCGGTGAGAGGAAGGATGCACCAAAACTATTGTCAGGCACAAATCTCCAACATGTTACAATAGGGCCTCTCTAAAAACGGTTGTTTACTGGCCTCATCCCTTCCCTTCTCCGTTAGAGAAGGACAAAGGAGTTTTTAGAGATGCCCTTAATCATTAATCATTAATTATCGGTAGACTCCACTGAACAAGATCATCTTCTCCGGCCGAATCAGGTTTACCCATTCCTCCATATTCCAGATCACTCCATCGCAGTCGCCCATGAATACCGTACGGGATAAGCCGGATTCTGTTCCTGGACTTCTCGACTTTTATTTCCATAAAGCTCTGAAAGTAAGGCGCCTGATTATAGTCAAACGCAGCGGATAGCCACTCCGCGGAGAAGGGGTAGCCGTTGTATTTTTTTAACCACACCCAAGCCGGATATTTCCATCGTGGGGTGAGGGAGTCTATTTTATTCATCAGCGGCTCACGGGCAGGATAAATTGCCCAGTCTTCAGTAGGACGGGTGTTCGCCGGAGCCATTGCGGCGCCTATACTCAGGTAGGCTCCACCCCCACCGTTAACAAAATGGTGCATGGTGTGTCCATCTCCTTCGCGGGGCATTTCCTTATAGTACTCGAGATCGTGTGTATCTCCGGCCATTACGAGCTGAACTTTGTATTCGCGCAGTAGATCGTGAATTGCACGGAAATCAGGACTCATGTCTCCCTGATACTCACCGATCGCATAAAACGGATGCCCCAGGAGTGCCATCACATATTTTCCTCTGGAAGCCTCCAATACAGCCTTGATCCAGGCAAGCTGTTTGGAATCCACACGCCGTCTCACGCCTGTGTCTATACACAGCAGCACGAAGTAATCATTCGACACCTGAAAGAAAGGAACATTTTGGAACCCTGTCGGAAGCCGATATTCCTTTCTCAGGAAAGACGCCTGATTAATCATTCGGTCAATGTCACTGCTTGTGGTAGTGGAGAGTTTCAGATCGCTTCGTATTCTCGCCTCAATCGCTAATCGCGCCGCTGACGGTGTGTAGAACGTAGCCGCAAAACCATCCAATGCATCATACCAGTCGTGGTTACCAGGTATTGCGTAAACTGGTTTAGTCAGACCTTTGAAGGGCAGAAAGAATTTCCGTTCATAATCTCTCATCGCCCCGGAGGGATAGACAATATCGGACGAGATGACTACGAAACTGATATCAGGTTTATTTGAGACCGCGAGGATTTGATCTTTGAGCACGTGTTGCGACGGATCTCCTTCCCCGGGGTCACCCACAACCACGAATGAAAAGTCAGTGGTATCTGTCAATCCTTGTGGTTTAAGGCGGAAAGCGCCAGGTCCAATTTTTTCACCGGTAGCATCAATCATTGCCTCACGCCACACTTCTGTCCGGGTTCCCGCATAACCATCCCAAATGCCCGATGCCCAGTTTTCCGTATCAAAGTACCAGCTCATTCCCAGGACCGGCATAACGGCAGCAAACAACGCGGCAAAGGGAAGACCGATCTTGAGGCCTCCGCGAAAAGCGTTAATAAGGGAATAACCGGCCTTTCTGAAACTTATGGTTAGCCGCATATCACGCTTCAGCCAGGCCGTTGCCAGCGTACGAAGGCTGAACCACTTTCTCTCCGCCAACGGAACTTTCTGTACCCATTTCCAAAGACTCCTAACGAACAGGCTAGTGAATTGCCTGAATATTGTTCTTAAAGGCCCTATAATTCCAAACGCAAACACGAGGCCGACAAAAATATCTCCTATTACTGCCACCATCGGAGACACGACACCTATTTTTGATTTATCAAAACCCATGCGGGCCAGGTGGATTACAAACAATATCACGATAAGTGTCATAACCCAGCCGGCATCGATGGGAACTCTTCGTTCATCTTCTTCCTTCAGCCTCGCAGCAAGCGTTTCCAATTCTTCATTTCCCTCGACACCCAGGCTGCCAATTACATCTGCCGCCACCGTATCTGCCACACCTATCCGTGCCGTAAATAAGTTGTAGATAGTCCCGAAGATGCGCAACGCACCGCATAACGACACTACCCACTCCATGCCTTTGCCTCTGTTTACAACGATGAGTAGCACCACCATCGCGTTGCCCGCTGCGGATGCAAATTCTCCCCACGCCAATTTCGCTTTACGCCTGTTTATATAAAACAGGAAAAGGTAACGACATGCATCAACGACAAAAAGGAAAATAACGAAGTTTACGATGGCTTCTCCGCGAAAGAGGTTAGCGTTGATCAATATTACGCCAATGAGCGCAGTGATTGCTCCGCTGATCCAGCCAGAAAACCGTGCCTGGTTTTCTGCTCTTCGGAATGCATGCAGAATCTCAAGAATGGCCGCCCAGATCAACAGGCCTCCTACGTAAGAAGCCGGCTTCGCGATATCCCAAACTGGAGTAAGAAGGGAAAGTATCCCGAGGAATATGCCTATTCCCGTAAAGACGAACTGTTGCAGCTTAGGGCTTACCAGAGATTTTGCCATAGTAGGTTTAGTTTAAAATTATCAATCCCTAAGACCTTAACAAGGATACGGTGATTGGCATATAAACATTGAGTTTCAAGGGAAGAGGAAGTTTACCTTTTTTTCTCATTTCTGGACTTCTTCCTGGTTTCCTTAAAAGTCTTCCGGTTTTCCTTCGACATAATCATGGTTTCTTTAAGACCATTTAAAACAGATTTGATGACCACGTTAACAAAGCCTTTATGTATATCCCGTTCAACATGGAACTGAACGGCACGCGCGGGTGAATTATTTGATACTGGGTTACTAGAGTGCAATGCGGTATTGGCTGCAAAAGCCAGCACAGAACTCTTCCACCTTGCTTTGTTTTGAAGTTCGAGATCAAGCTGGAGATCGTGATACAAAAACTCCATGGTACCGGTTGCCTGCTTTTTATCGGCAAGTCCCGAGAATGAGATTTGATCCGCTATTCCCTTATTGATTTTTGCCGGTGTGTACGCTTGAATGAGCGCATTCATATCCGGTAAATTGAACTTCTCAAGCATGCCCTCAAAACTGAACTGTGGTTTATTGTATTGAAAGGTTAACTTCGCATTGAAGCGGACTTTGCCATCTATATAAGCATCCGCCTGCAAAATCAGCGTCGAATTCGGTGAGAGATTGGTGATGTTCATAACATCCAGTGTAGCCTTATTGATCATTACTTTCGCATTGGTGCTGTCAGGCTTCCGTTCTGTGTTTCTCAGTTCAACATTAGTCGCTTTCAAGTGCTTAACAAGCACCGGCACACGAATCGCGGCTACGGTTTGTCCCAGGTAGGCAGGCACGCGGGTTGTGTCGATGGGTTTCAGCTTGTCCTTGAAAATCGAAGCCCTTACGCTGTCCAGTATTATCTCCTCGATAAATATTTTTTGTTTGTAGATCAACGAATCAAAGTTTACCTGAAGGAGATCAAGCGAACCGATCGCGCCGGACAATTCTGTGTGCTGATATTTGTGTTCCTTTTGAAGTACGGCATTGCTTACATTCGGTTTGAAACTTAAGCCCCTCAGCTTTATAGCATTGATTCTGTAGGCAAGATCGAAAGACCGCATAGTAACATGATAGATGCTATCGGCTGTCTGAATATCCAGGTTATGCAATCCTGTATTCAAATCCTGGAAATTATAAAGCAGTGTATCCAGTGTCATTTGAATTTCGAGCGAATCGATTCCTATGTTGAACTTGTCAAAACGTATTTGCTGGAAGGGACCTTTTTTTAGATCTCCCCTAAAATCTCCAACCGAGAGCCTGACCTTATTAAACGATGTCAGGTATTCACCTGGCTCCTGACTTATAGCCATATCAAACAGGGAAATATTAAAATTGCCAATCCTGAATTCCCGCAGCTTACCTGAATTTGTTGTATGGATGGAAGCATCAATCAACTGAAATTCTTTCAGTTGAAATGCATCGAGTGCCTTTTTTCCTTTCTCCTTTTTTGGTTTTACTGCTGCCGTGGAATTTTTAAAGGGCAGCATAATGTTTCTGTCTCCGGTAAGCGTCAATTCAATATTCGGCCTATCTATCAAAATCTTGTCCAGAACAAGTCTGTGCGAATTTAACAGCGTGCGAATCTCAACATTTTCCAGCTTCAACTTTTCGGTGGTAAGTCTGAATGAACTGTTGATATAGGGATACTCGTGCTTTGGTTTTTCCCTGGGCAGGAGACTAACGTTATACACCTGAATATTTTCTTCCAGAATATTGACCCGGAGGTTTTCAAACTTTAACTCATAAACTTCCGAAAGAATACTGGAGTCAAAACTTTTCAACAAGGCATCAGAAAGGAGGCGATTGAAATTATTGTACAGCAGATAACCAGCTACTACCAAGATAATAACTAAGGAGATCAAAATTATTCTTAGTACGGACCATTTTACTTTTTTAGGGCTATCGTCAGTGTCCACTATTAAATATGTTAACGCTTAAAGAATTATTGGGCTAACATGAAAATACTACTTTTTTTTGTCTAGTTCCTAATTCCTTCTTGACCTAAACCCTTTCCATCATATCCTCGGTTGATCATCCCTAATAATTTTTATAATCAACGAATAGGCAGAAGCAACGATTCACCAAAAATGAATTTTAATAGAAAAAAGTAATCGTAAATTACGCAGCGATTAAACAATGTACTAACCATGAAACCAAACTGCTTCCAGATTGGGAACGAACGGCAGCTCATTCCCTGCGATTACGAAAAAGCAGTCGAATTGGCAAGGGTCCCGGATGCAAAGGTTTGGATAGATGTGCAAGGCATCGAAACGACTGAACTTGAAGTGCTGCTGGAAAGGCTTGAAGTAAAGGACCTGGCACGGAGGCTGTGCCTTGATGCGCGTGAACGATCTGGTTTCTACCCTCTAAACGCTTACATTTTCCTGGTGATTCCTGTTAAGGCCGCCACTGAGCGTGGTGTGGAATATGTGGCCATTCTTTGTCGCAAAAATTTCTTTCTGACTCTGCGGGCAGAAAGGGAGAATCACGTTCAACAAATCACCAGTTTAGACGAGGCTTCCGATTGGCTTCGGGACAATAGCATTGAAGGGCTTTTAGCCACCATGATGATGATTTTGTCACTTGACTCACTGCAGCAGTTAGCTGACCTGAGGGACCTTATATTATCGCTTGAAAATCAATTGGACCGGGAGCCTGAGCAGGTAGCTATAAATGACCTGTCGGACATACGATCCAAACTTCTGACAATGGAAACAGTCGTCAGCGGCCAGCTGCCTTCGCTTACAGCCTTGATGGCAACAGACAAATCGTTTTTCAGCATTGCCAATGCCAGGGAATACTTAGCCAGTGCACAGGCTAACCTGCTGGAGGCCGAACGGTTGCTCCATTCGTTAAAGGGACGTTTGGAATCCGTCCGTTCAGATATTGAAATGCGCTCACAAGCCAATATGAACAACCGCCTCAACAGGCTCACCATTTTGTCAGCTATTTTTATGCCCATCACGTTCCTCGCAGGAATATGGGGAATGAATTTCGTAAACATGCCAGCCCTGAACCAACCCTATGGATATTTGGTAGCGATTGGAGTCATGGTTCTTATCGGAGGCGGTATGTTTTTATATTTTCAGTCGAAAGGATGGTTTAAATAGTCTTTAAGGCGACAACTATGAATCGTTAACTGCCGGCCATGTTCTGGGTTGGAACGTGCTTTAAAAAAAATACCTTACCTGAATCCTGAGCTCGAAAGGCCAATGCGCCGAAGCTTCAAGGCTGTTCTTAACCTGAGAATGACTAAGCCCAATAACTAGCGAAGGATCTGCCAAAACAAAGTGGCATAATCACCTCAATGATCTACTCCTAGCGTGTCTTTGGTTTTTGAACAAAAAATAGACGTTGTCGGTCTCTTTGCTGATCTGTGCAAATACTAACCACGAGTATCCAAAGAGTCACCAACTCTACTGACAAAAGTCATGTTTCTGTTCTCTGTTTTAGCTCATTTTTATAAATGAAAAAAGTCAAGCGAATGTAATTTCACCCTAGCTATATTGGATTCCACTGAATATCGTGCCTTTCAGGGACATCGATTTCCGTAGATTGAGTTAATAAGAAATAGATTTAATAACCTCAGCTCCGGAGTTATTGAAAATATCAAATTGCAAAACTGAAATTCCGAATGAAAAAAAGTAAAAAAGACAAAATCACCAGCTACCTTGAGTTGATTAGCGGAGTGCAACATCCTGGAGGCTTTGATTTTACAGCCTGGTAACCGATATCTATCGTATAAGCCGGATCATATGAAGAAACCGAAATATCCATCCTTATATCAGGTCAATACTAGGGTGTGGCTTACCGACCTTTCTGTGGACCTCGGGCGGGCGGCTACGCTAGACGATATCCCGGACGCAGAGCTGGACCGGCTTGTCGAAATGGGATTTGACTGGATTTGGTTCCTCAGCGTATGGACCACAGGTGAACTCGGACGGAAAGTCTCCCTTGAAAATCCCGAATGGCGACATGAGTTCGAACAAACACTCCTGAACCTGCAAGATGACGACATCGGTGGCTCTGGTTTTGCTATTGCGGCTTATCACGTCCCTCCTAACCTTGGTGGGGATGAAGCGCTCGAGCGGCTGCGGAAAAAACTAAATAAGCGAGGCCTTAAACTAATGGTCGATTTTGTTCCCAATCATATGGGTCCCGATCATCCCTGGGTGGAAGAACATACGGAATATTTTGTGTCAGGAACACAAGATGACCTGGCACAAAATCCAAAAAACTATACCCGCATAAAAACCAGCAAAGGCGATATAATTCTAGCGTACGGCCGGGACCCTTATTTTGCCGGATGGCCGGACACGTTTCAACTGGATTACAGCAACCCTGCCACGGTTACAGCAATGACGAATGAACTATTGCGTATATCCAGCCAGTGCGATGGTGTGCGGTGTGACATGGCTATGCTGGTTCTTCCAGACATTTTTGAAAGAACATGGGGCCGTAAAGCACAAACGTTCTGGCCCACAGGAATAAAAGTTGTACGCGAAAATGTTCCTGATTTTCTTTTTATGGCTGAAGTGTATTGGGACATGGAATGGACACTCCAGCAACAGGGTTTTGATTTTGCGTATGACAAGCGACTGTACGACCGGTTGCGTGAGGGCCATGCAAGGCCTGTGCGCGAACATTTTTATGCAGGTCTTGATTACCAGGATAAACTTGCTCGTTTCTTGGAGAACCATGACGAACCCCGCGCCGCAGATACATTTGGTCCAGACCAATATGAAGCAGCCGCAGTGATTACATTTTTATCACCAGGGTTGCGTTTTTTTCATCAGGGACAATTTGAAGGAAGGATGAAACGCATCTCACCCCATTTGATCCGCGCCCCTCATGAGCCGCTAAATACGGTCTTGCATGGATTTTATCATGATCTCCTTACCGTCGTAAAGCAGCCGCTTTTCCGTGATGCCCTCTGGCGCGTACTTGAGTGCGTGCAGGCATGGGATGGCAATGGGAGTTGGGATTCATTTGTCGCCTTTGCATGGGAAGAACATAAGGGAAGACGTGCCATACTTGCTATTAACTATTCACCGCATCAAAGTCAGTGCTATGTACGCCTCCCTTTTTCCGGAATCAGTGATAAGTCGATAGAGTTCAGAGATCTGATGAGTTTAAATGTTTATCTGCGCAACGGCAATGAGCTTTTATCCCGAGGTCTTTATCTGGATTTGCCACCATGGGGATACCATGTATTTGAAGTGAGTGAATCATCACCTCCCATGTATTAAGGTGGAACGGAAAACTAAAATTGAGTTTATCTATGATCGTATGCGCATACTTTGTTTCGCGTCTTTCCTACACATTTTAACACGTCTCCGTACTCGAAGATGAACATCCGCAAAAAAATAAATGGATGGAGAAGGACCATGATGGGTCTAATGACCAAAAATATAGGGCATTCCGGCGTTAGTAGTACTATCAATCTGACTTCAAAGGCGGAAATTAAACGAGTTCTTATTTGCAGGCCTAATCACAGATTGGGAAATCTGTTGTTAATAACTCCCCTCGTTCAGGAAGTGATAGACACTTTTCCCAACTGCAAAATTGATTTGTTCGTGAAAGGGGGTCTGGCCCCAATTATATTTAAAAATTATAAAAACATTGATCGTGTAATTCAGCTTCCCAAAAAACCTTTTAAGAACTTTATACAGTACATTCAGGGATGGGCTTCACTCAAAAAACAACATTATGATCTGGCCATTAATGTCGTGAGGAATTCTTCATCAGGAAAATTGTCAGTTGAACTAGCTGATTCAACATACAAAATATTCGGCAATGATACGCTTGATATTCAGTTTCAGGAAAAAGACTTCGCGCATGTTGCAAAATATTCAATTTATGAGCTAAGGAGTTTTTTACACAGGATCGGGATTCCGATAAACAAGAAACCACCTTCGTCATTAGATCTTAAATTAACTCCGCTCGAAATTGCAGAAGGAAAACAAGCATTGAATAAACTAGCCAATGCACAAAAAAAGACTATCTGTTTATTTACATATGCAACCGGTGAGAAGTGTTATTCGGAATCGTGGTGGGCAGGATTTTATGAAAGATTAAAAACGGAATACCCGAATCACAATTTTGTTGAAGTCCTCCCAATTGAAAATATTTCAAAACTATCTTTTAAAATACCGACATTCTACAGCAAAGATATTCGTGAAATCGGATCATTCATTGCAAATACTGGCGTGTTTATTGGAGCTGATAGTGGAATTATGCATTTAGCCAGCGCGGTGCATACACCCACAGTAGGGCTTTTTTCAATTACCGATCCAAATACATTTCAGCCCTACAACAATAATAGCATTGGAATAAACACAACCGTTCACAATACAGACGAATGTATTGAGATACTAAATAAAATCATTTATAAGGTCTAATCTGATGAACTAATTATTGCATTCGGTGTTTTCAGTTGAGTCGGATCTTTCAAATGCTGTTTAAGTGATACATTTAGAAGATTGTATTCAATGAATTTTATGTAATAATCTGCACGTTCAATCGTTTGTTATGCACAACAAGCGGCACTAGAAACCAAAATGGCAAGTAAGTGAAAAAGGTGGTTGTCGCTCCGGAGTTTAACTTTATCAGGGATTATATCGAGGATATTCCTGAAAAATTTCATTCCATTAGTACGGTGCTGCATGCGAAACGTAATGTAATCAAAGAAGATTCTGTCAAAGGCATCCGGCTCGTTATAAAATCGTATAGCGGCATTTACCTTGCTAATAGAATACGATACACTTATTTTTATTCCTCCAAGGCACAGCGGGCATTTGAGAATGCTCAGATCCTCTTAAAAAATGGATTCAATACCCCCCGGCCAATAGCTTATATAGAAATTACGCGGAATGGTTTGATTGATCAAATGTATTTTATTTGTGAGTTCTCTGATTTTGAACCTTTGAATGTAATTAATGGAACTTCAGCTGAAAAGAGTCTACCGCTTTTGCTTGAAATTGCTCAGCACACTTTCCGATTGCATCAAAATAACATCTATCATATAGACTACAGCTCAGGAAACATATTGTTCAGGAAAAACAATAACAAATATGAACTCGCTCTTATTGATAATAACAGAATGAGTTTCGGAGACGTCACTTTTGAAAAGGGTATACAGAACTTTGCGCGATTGGAATTGCCTGTTGAACACCTTACCCGGATAGCCAAAGATTACTCCAGACTTTGGAGGGTTAATGAGCTGGTCGGAATTCAGCATCTATTTCAATACAAAGAAAATTACCTGAAAAAAAGATTGAGAAAAAAATCCCTAAAGAACCTTTTGTCGGGTTTCAAGTCCATAAGCGGTATGTGGGCTTAATAACTATGTGTTAAATTGAATATATCCTACCTTTGCCTGCTGCGGGCAATTTATCAACACATGTTCAAGACTAACTAAGCAAATAACTGTTCCATGACCTTGCTGATCCTTCTGAAAATTTCCCTCGTGATTTTTATAACAGGGAACCTGCTGGAGATGGGATTGAAGCTGAATCCATCGGACGCGTTCAGGGGACTGCGTAATGTTCGCTTCGTAGCCTACACGTTGCTTTGGGGCTTTGTAGTGGGGCCGGCATTGGCATATGGAATCACGTTGATCGTTCCGCTGGATCCGCCCTATGCACTGGGACTTATCTTATTAGGAATGGCCCCTTCTGCTCCTTTTCTTCCGATGCTCGTGAATAAGGCAAAAGGAGATCTCGGATATACGGCTGCCTTTATGGTGCTGATTTCACTCGGCACCGTGGTATGTATGCCATTGACGGCACCATTGCTTGCCCGGGGCCTGTCCATAAGCCCCTGGACAATTGCCAAACCCCTGCTTTTGATCATTCTCCTGCCCTTGGCACTGGGGATGTTCATTCTCCGCTGGAACAAAATCTTTGCGATCATGCTTAATCCGATTGTTAAAAAAACAACCGGTGTTTTTGCCCTTGCTACCGTATTCCTGAGTGTTATGGTGTACGGCAATGGCCTCATCGGAATCGGGGGTAGTTATGCGATAGTGGCACTGGTGATCTTTTTTGCTGTGCTTACCGGCGTTTCCTATTGGTTCAGTTTCGGGTTGAAGCACAATCAGAGAATTATTCTTACCATAGGAATGGCGACGCGAAATCTCGGTGCTGCAGTGGCTCCACTGTTGTCCTTGCGCGTGATGGATGAGCGTACTATCGTCATGGTTGTCTTAGCGCTTCCCCTGATGATCCTGTTTGCCCTCGTTGCCACGAAATGGTTTAGCAAAAATGCCACGTCAGACGAAACCATACTCAAATCCTCCACCTTGAAGAAAGTATAATCGATATCTGATGAGCGGACTTCAGGTACCGTCCGCACCAGCACTCTTCATAATTATCTAGCAATGTCATTGATTGCTGATTGTCATACTTCGGGGACCATTTTGATAGAACTCTGCTCCATCACAAAGGGCTCGCCGCAACAGGTACAAACTTGAAAATGCTTTTTCCATATTTCAGTTTTTACTATAATTGGGCCAGATTAGATACGTAAAATCACCAACCAAGCACAGGCCGTTACCTTTAAATGCGAAGAATATGTTCCGGAAGTTTCTAATCCTTTTCCTGACAATCCTGGTTTCTGGTACTTCACACAGTCAGGTATTAATATCCTTACTGTTAGGCGACAAGCTAAATTCAGGAAGAGTAGAATTCGGACTGGATGGCGGCTTAAATCTTTCAACCCAAAGCGGGTTAAACGATCGAAAAAATTTGCGCAGCTTTAATCTAGGTTTTTATTTTGATATTAAGTTTAAGGAGTCGCAGAGATGGATGCTACACACCGGTGTGATCGTCAAATCTGACATGGGCGTATCAGAGTTGCCTGTATATTTGTTGGGCGAAGCTGACGTAGATAGTGTATTTACAGGTGGCTCCATTAAACGAAAGTTAAGCTACTTCAACGTTCCGGTATTGATCAAGTACAGGTTGAGCAATCAATTTTACATTGAAGCAGGACCTCAGTTGGGACTGCTGTACAAAGCCTACGATGAATTTAGCAACACTGTCCTCGGAAATGAAGTGACGTACAGGAATGAAGTCCGTGACCACTTTCATCGACTGGATGCTGGTATTATGGCCGGTATTGGCTATCGTCTCATGAAAGGCAACGGCATGAACTTCGGTGTACGGTACTACTACGGATTGGTGGATGTGCTTATTGACGATTCGGGTGATACATTAGCGAACCGGTCTTTCTATTTTACAGTAGGTATACCGATAGGAGTCGGGAAGGCAGCTGAACGAAAAGTGCAAAGCGAAACAAAATAGCATGTCATGAAAAAAAAGATATTACAAAACCTTTCGCTGGATGGTATATGAAAGCAACGATAATCATACCCACGTTAGAACGTAACATGAAGTGGCTTCCAATACTACTGTTGTTGGTCACGTTTTATTATAACGATTCCAAAGGTCAGGTTTATTCCAATAAACCTGTAGGGCCGAAAAACCAACCGTTAGTTGACAGTTTGAAGACGACGGAATATCCGTACGCACTGCCTATATGGGGTGCCAAGGCAGCAAAATTAGGATTTGATCTTCCTTACTCTGCTGGTGTTGGTGTGAACTATTTGCGGCAGGAGTCCGATTTGATCATAGAGAATCTTCAAGTTGGCTTTAACAATGGGCCTTTGTACGATCTGGATGAGGTCGTTCGCTTCAACAACGCTACCTCAAATGCATCGGCAGTCAACGTCCGCCCAGATATTTGGCTCTTCCCGTTCCTTAATATATACGGCGTTTTTGCAAAATCACAGCTGTCAACAGCGGTTGACTACAGCATCTGGGTTCCGGATGCCTCGGGCACCTGGAACGAGGTTATTAACCTTAACTCAATAGCTGAATTCGATGCCACTTCGTTTGGCTTTGGTATTACGCCTACCCTTGGCGTTGGAGGGGGGTGGATGGCGCTGGATATGAACTTTACCTGGAATGACATTGCCGAACTGGAAAAACCTGCATTCGCCTTTATTTTCGGTCCTCGCTTTGGCAAGACCTTTAAGTTTAAAAACCCACAGCGTAATATTGCCATCTGGACGGGAGGTTTCAGGCTCAAGCTCAATTCCGGCACCGCCGGTTCTCTTCAGTTAAATGAAGTCTTCCCTGTCGAAGGGCTGCAGCCAAAGGTGGATGCTGGAATTGAAAAAGTCGCAGATTCACAGGTACAGGTGGATACCTGGTGGGACGGACTTTCTTCTCTGGAGCAAAATAATCCTGTGAATAAAGCCAAGTACGAGACCGCGAACAGAGCGCTGGAGAGGGCTGGAGGATTTTTAAATTCAATGGATGAAGCCTTGAATGATGACCAAAATGCTACCGTACAGTACGCGCTGGACAAGCGCCCCAAGGATATGTGGAATTTCCTAATAGGCGGTCAATACCAGCATAATAAACACTGGATGATTCGCGCGGAGGTTGGATTTTTAGCTAGTCGAACACAATTTATCGGAGGCCTGCAGTATCGGTTTGGGCTGTAGGGCGTGTGCAATATAGGTTTGGGCTGTAGTCATCAGGGCGTAGACAACACCCCTCCTTCACGTTCCCGAATGAAGCAGCGAAATCAATTCAGTAAACACCACACATAAAAAGGGTGACATCCCACTTTCGCTTGTTGGATCTGAGATGGCAATGATTTACGAAAACTAACTCATTCAACATGTCCCGCAAGGACTACGGAAAAATTCACAGTCAAATTTATCAGCAATGAACTGTTTCAAAAGGCCTTGTCCCGTCTTATTTTACGGTATAGCCTTTGCCTTCCAGACAAGCTGAAAATGCCTTTTTGAAACTGTCGGTCATTGCAGTAGTTTGTTGAGCAGCGGCTTTCTCATTCTTTTGCTGCTCTTGTGCATCACCCACTTTTTTTGCACGTCTTCCTGCAAGTCCTCCCGCCACGGCACCAATAGCGGCACCTTTTCCGGCGTCACCTGCAATAGCACCGATGGCTACTCCCGCAGCTGCACCTTTTGCAGCTCCCACGACGGCCGTGCCATCCGGACTTGTATCTACCTGTTTGACTTCAACTTTGGTGGGGTTTAATGGATCAACGCCCGATTGCTCTACAGCCCATCGGTAACAATCCGCGTCATCCTTCTCCTGAACCTCTTTGGTTTGATTTTTCGTGGGGAAAACATACAGACCCATACTCTTTGCCATGGTAGTGGTTGGCTGAGCGGCAGGCGTTTGCGCAAATCCCGAAGATGACCCTATAAGTATCGCTGCGATGAATATTTTTTTCATATGAACAGTTTTAACGAATAAATTATTGAATAAGTAACAATGAGTATGGCATACCATCTCTGAACTACAATAAACCAAGCTGCCTCAAAACGTCGGCTTCATTATAAAACGTTCTGCTGAGTGTAATCTTTCCGTTTTCGATCCGATAAATAGCATTCATATTCAGATACACCGGGCCACGTCCATCTTTATAAGTGATCTTAAGACTGGCCCAGTCTGAAACAAAATCCCCCGGGTGCGGTCCATCGGTAACCGTTGCAGCAATGTTTACGGTTCTGGTATACTCGATTTTATCGTACAAGTTCTCAGCCACGTCTTTCCAGTTGGCGATCGCTTGTGTTTTATTGATTGAATCGGTAAACGATGGGCCATATCCTATATAATTGTCGGCCAACAGATCACTCATGGTTTGCGTGTCCTTCTCTTCAACAGCTTTGATGTATTTCTCAATCACAGCAATGTTGCTCTTTTCTAACGTTTGCTGATCCCCTGTACCGGAACAGGCTGCAACAAAAATACTGAAGCATAAAAGAAATATGGGTTTCATAGTTTATTGATTTTTGTCTATTGTGTACAACTCTATTTTCATCTCAAATCTATAACAAAAATTCCTTGTGAATCACGATTAATGGTAAGAAAATTCCATGTTTATAAGGATTCCGAACTAAAAAAAGAAACCTGACCCTTTCCTTGCCAAAAGGCGAACCATTCAAGCTTCAAATTGTCACTTGCCGTTGATTCCGGGACCCCAACTATCCATGCGTTATCAATGTTAGCGCTGATTATAAATTCGTGCGCAACGATTGCTTCTTTAGCAACCAAACTAACAACCGGCAGCATACACAAAAATTAACAGCATGAAATGAATAAATGGTGCGTCATGACATACCAATGAAATGAAGCCAAACTCGCGATTGAAAAATTACCGATCATCGATCGAAACGTCTTACTTTCTCCTCCAGTGTCCGGCACAAGTAGTATCTTATTTACCGCCAGCTGCATTGACGGTGGGCACTAACTTGTCTTTTTTGGTCTGAAGACGCCGCTGATGACAAAGCCGGACAATAATATATGCGTAGTATCTCTGCATTCCGTCAAGATTGGTTTAGTATTATTGGAAAGTGTCAGAATCAGTATTTTCGAGTAGTCCAAAATACCTAAACGGAACCGTCTAGAACTATTCGTTTGATTCGGCAACGCGATCCTTACTCACGGCATTTTCCAGGTCACAAGAGAACACAGAAATGAGAGCGCCCATCGTGTTAAAACTCACGACCCCACGAAGAACAAAATATACAAACTGAGACAGGGAATATTCAAAAAATAAAGACTCAAGATTTCTAAACGTATGCGTCCAAAAAAAATAAACGGATAATAATAAATGTCATTTTCGCATTGGAATATTTCCTCTACTTTTGGCTACAAAAAATTCCTTGTCTCATGAAAACACAAATTTCAATTCTTGCTTTCTTGCTACTTTCCACGTGGACAATAGCACAGGAAAACAGCATCACCATCAGCGGTGGATATCCATTTGCCAAGATCGAAGATACAGAAACAAAATTGAGTGGGTGGAGAATAAATGCCTTGTATGAATACAATCCTTCGGCTGGTAATTTCGCGCATGGCCTTTCCGTTGGTTATGTGGGCTTATCAGGTGACGAGACGGAAGGTGTTAACACCGCATCATACGACGTCGATACCTGGCCCATTTACTATGCTCCCAAAGTCCTGTTTGGTAGCGAGAAGGTGAAAGGATTTATTAAGGGTGCGATTGGGTGGCAATTTTCCAGTTTAGAAAGAACGGGATCACTAGGCGCACTGGAAACCAACGATTCCGGGTTTGCGGGCGGTGGTGGAGCCGGTTTGGTCTTTAATGCTAATGAGAAAATATTTCTGGCAGCTGAGTATGAACTGCTTTGGCTGTCGAATGCCTATTTTTCAGATGGTTGGTTGAATACTGCTTCATTGGGAATTGGTTTCCGCTTCTGACGTAATGGATACCTTGCATTCGGCATATTTGCAAAGTGTCGTCGACTTGCGTTTTAGCCTGGCAGGCCTTGCTTCCGAAACGGAATGGCAGACACTGAGTAAGGAGCTAAACGGGATATTCAAAAAGGGTAAAAACATGATCTAAATATGCTATGAAAACAAGCATCACCACATTCCTTCTGTTGACCATACTATCCTGCGGCAGCTTCGCCCAGCAAGATGGCGCCGAAAAGAAATGGAAGTTTCTTATTGAACCCTATATGATGTTTCCCAGCATGTCTGGAACTACAGGCATACGCAACCTTCCTGACGTGGATGTTGATGCCAACGCCGGAGATATTTTTAGTAAGCTTCAGTTTGGCGCCATGCTCTATATGGAAGCTCAGACAGAAAAATGGGCTATCACTTCCGATTTGTTATACATGGACCTCAGCCAGGATGCTACACCGTCAACGGTAATAAACTCCGGAGAAGTGTCAGCCAAACAACTGGGATACGAGCTTTCGGGATTATACCGGCTAGCATCCTTTCTGGAATCAGGGGTGGGCCTGCGATTAAACTCCATCAGCTCGGAGGTAGATATAATAAGGAACGCAATCGGTGGTGGTACCGAAGCAATCGGCGGGTCAATTTCACGCACCTGGATCGATCCGATTGTCATCGCCAGGGCAACGGGTGATATAGACGACAAATGGCTTTTTGTCTTCCGTGGCGATTTTGGTGGATTTGGAATCGGTTCTGCTTTTACCTGGCAGGTACAGGGATATGTGGGGTATCGGTTTTCAAAACTATTTCAGACTACCGTTGGATATCGTATTATCGGCATTGATTACGACAAGGGATCCGGAGAAGATCGTTTTCGGTACAACATGAATACTTTTGGGCCGAACATACGGCTGGGATTCAATCTATAAACCAGGCGAATCCCTCTACCTTGACAAGGTACAATCCACTTAACCATTAAGCTTCCCACTTTCCTGTAGCATCTTCTCGGCAATACCCTTGGCCTCTTGCACAATGTTTTTTAAGAAAGCGTAGTTCAGGTTATCCAGCGAGATTCTCGAGTAAAACATATCCCGAACAACTTGCCAATACTGCAGGGCCAGGTCAGGGTTGTGTGGAATACCGATGAAAGCAGCCCAAAAAGGCACTGCTTTAGGGTCAACAATGTCATTGATTTTCTCGTAGGCATTGAAGAACAACGGTACTGTTCTGTTCGTCACCAGTTGCATGTGGACAACTACGCTAACCTTATGCCGGATCACCGTGTTGAGAAAATCCGGATCAAAATTGGTACACAAGGCTATATCCGACACTAGATGATCCGCCTTGGTGAAGTGATATCGAATCAGCTCTGCTTTGTAGTTTTCCAAATCGCCAAAGAAGTGATAGAAGCTGGATTTATTAAGCCGAAGATTCCTTGCGAGAGCTTCAATACGGATACCCGGAAGGCCTTCTTTCGCAAACACGTTATAGCCGATCTCAATCCATTGTTCTTTCGAATTTGATTTGGCCATAGGTAGGTAACGATGAATCCTACCCAAAAATAGGGTTTTTATGAAAAATGCCAATAATACCTCCCATGTCTATAGAGAAAGTTCTGATCTATTTTCGAAGCCTAATTACCAAATGCAAATCAAATCGTCACATACGTTGAAGGAAGACGCGGGTGCAAATCTATTTTGAAGTAATCAGTCGTTGCCGTTGACGCGCAATTGCGTCCGCTTTATTGATGGCTTCAATCTGATGTTCCTCGATTTTCGACTAGTATTATCCTCATGTGAGTTGATAAAGGCCTAAAAAAACCGGCCCTTTTACGGGCCGGTTTTCACATGTATTATTTCTTCTGTTCAATGGTTATTTTATGAAGCTTGCCCGTGAATTTGGAAGAGGCTCCGTAGTTGGCAACAAATGTTCCTTCATCCAACCCGACGTCTGCCAGATCATCCACGGAGAATACCCCTGGCTGTGTCCGGTTGATTCGGCCTTCCGCTACTTTATTGCCGTCTATGGTTATGGTGCCAATACCCCCTTTACCAGGTCCGCCGCCATCATACTTGAAATCATATACAACGGTGTGCTTACCAGCCTTAAGCGGCTGTGAGGAAGTAATCGTCGTTGACTCAAGACCCAGGAAATTATAGGTAAAAGTTGGTTTTCCACTCTTTACGTAGAATGACAAGCCACCAAAGCGACCGCCCTGAGCAACAAGTACGCCATTTCCCGTTGGACCAACTTCCACCTCTGCGGTCATGGTGTATGCTGTATTCCTCAGGTCAATAAAAATATCCACGCCCATGCCTTTCATTCCTTCACTATACGTAACCGAAGTTCTTCCTTCCATAATCGTCGGGCGGCCCATGGCAGTTGCACTCATTCGCTCAAACGTACGGTCGTCGAGGGGAAGCACATGGTATTTTTCACCTTCCTGCATAAAAAGATCCTGAAGCGCCTTGAGCTTATCCGGATTTTGTTGAGCGAGGTTATTGGTCAAACTGAAATCTTCCTGGGTGTTGTATAATTCCCACACGTCCTCTTGAAATGAATTATAGGGTTTGGGCAAATACGGCGCCTTGTGAATAGTACGCGCATACCAGCCGTCCTGATAAATGGCACGGTTACCAAACATCTCAAAGTATTGGACGGTGTGCTTCTCCGCTGCATTCGCGTCATTAAAACTATAGGCCAGGCTGGTTCCTTCTATCGGATCCTGAGTAATGCCATTCACGGTTTTGGGTGCTGGAACTCCAGTTATTTCGTAAATCGTTGGTGCGATGTCAATCACATGACCAAATTGTGACCGGATTTCGCCTTTGGCTTTGATACCCTTTGGCCAGTGGATAACCATACCGTTACGAGTACCACCAAAATCAGACGCTACCTGTTTTGTCCAGGTAAACGGTACATCGGTCGCCACCGCCCATCCGGCAGCCATGTGTGGATAGGTGCTTTCTGATCCCCATTCGTCATAATGCTTCAGCATATCAGGGACTGTTTCAGGAACCTGGTTGAAATACGTCATCTCGCTGAACATCCCGTTCATCTGGCCTTCGGCGCTGGAACCATTGTCACCTGCAATAAAAACGATTATGGTGTTATCCAGTTCACCAATTTCCTCTATAGCCGATACCAGCCGTCCGATTTCATAATCGGTGTGTTCCGCAAAACCAGCGTATACCTCCATCTGCCGGGCAAACAATTTCTTTTCGTCGGCCGTGAGCGCATCCCAGTCTTTGATTTCTTTTGGCTTAGGCGCCAGTTGCGTGCTTTCCGGAATGATACCCATTTTTTTCTGACGTGCGAACGTTTCCTCCCTTAACTTATCCCAGCCGGCATCAAATTTTCCCTTGTACTTAGCAATGTATTCCTTCGGTGCATGATGCGGTGCGTGGGTAGCTCCTGGAGCAAAGTAGATGAAGAATGGTTTGTCGGGTTGCAACGCTTGTTGAAACCGGGTCCATGAAATAGCCTGGTTCGTCATATCCGTCGTGAAGTGATAGTTGGGATCATCAGGTGTCTCCACTAGCGTCACGCCGTCATAAATCAGGGGTGCCCATTGATTGGTTTCACCACCTAAAAAGCCATAAAATTTTTCAAAGCCCGAACGTGTAGGCCAGCGGTCCTGAGGTCCGTTATTGGAAATCTCCCATGGTGGTACCTCGTGGCACTTACCAAACTGCGCGGTGTTGTAACCATTCAATCTCAGCACTTCTGCCGCCGGAGTAATAGTTTGCGGACGAACAGCCGTATACCCGGGATATGTTGAGGCCAGTTCTGTAATGACCCCCATATTATTAGAGTGATGATTATAACCTGTCAACAGTGCCATCCGGGTTGGAGCACATAATGCCGTTGTATGAAAGCGGTTGTATCGCAAACCATTTTGGGCAAGCCTGTCCAATGCCGGCATCTTCGCAGGACCACCAAAAGATTCTGAAACACCAAATCCCATATCATCGATCAGCACCACTACCACGTTAGGAGCACCCTCAGGAGCCGTAACATCAAAACGGGGAGGTGGCGTCGCGTTGCGAACATCGAGTTCTGTGTAGGAAGTTCTTACCGGCTCCTTTATAGGCAGCGAGGTTCGGTCAATTCCGTTCTTGCCGGGAGTATCAGCAACAGGTTCCGTGGTCTTGGTTTCACAGGCCGTAAAGGCGAGCAAACCAATCAGGAAAAATTTGATCAGAAAGTTGTTCATGAGAATTTGTTTGAATTTGGAATGCGAATTTAGAGTAAAACTCCCGCAAAAGGCATGATATTTATCATTTTGAAAACGGAAAGTCAAGTCGTAAACGGTATCGTCTAGATATTTTTTTTGATTTGACCCGGTTGTTTTAATCCTTTGCAAGGCGTCATGGAATAAATCAGGTTTCCCTAGATTGCATAAATTACAATATTGGATAAAACTATTTTGCAGTAACCGTGCGACCATATAGCGCCTGAACGTGCCGGGCATTGTTACCTTCCACTTTATTGATGGCTTCAATCTGAGCGGCGGATGCCTCAAAAATATGTTTGGCAATGTACCACCGGACGGATTCCGTATACGGAGGCGTAGTTAACGAACCGCGGTAATTATAAAAGTGTCCCTTAATTTCCTTTGGAATGACGCCAAACAGGTCAGCCATCTTTACTGAGCCCGCGTTCAGCGGAGCGGTTTCATGTTCTTCTTTCGGGATGGCATTCAAAAAATCGGCTATGAACTTATTTTCTTTACCTTCTTTAAACAACACGCCAATAACCAGATATTGGGGAGTAGCATTCTTGTCGTCATTAGGCATCAGGTTTACGATATGCATTTCCATAGGAAAAGTCATACCATCAATCAAGTGCTCAGAAGGTGTGTGGAAGTGACATTGTTTGAAGGCAAAGGTCGTGTCATCCTGTATTATCGTGCTGCCTTCCGCGAAATCCAGCTGAATCGTGTGCCCAAGGTTCTCAATCTTATTCACATCATCCTTAAAATATAACGTGATGTTGTGCTTCCCCCCCTCATTGGCAGTTGATATAATGTTGATGGGAGACTGCTCAAAACCATGTTCGAGGCCCGGCAAAACATAACCTTGCTGTTTTTTCACTTCAGCGTCAGGTGCGGTGTCTGTTACTTCATTGGCATTTGCCGTAGTGTCAGCAGTATCTTCCTGTTGAGACGGTTTCCCGCAGCCCGCGAGTAGAAGTGCCATTACGGGGATTAGGTATTTGAGGGTCATTCGCATAAGAGTTGAGTTAATTATTTAAACGATTTACTAAATTTATATGTAGCATTCATTTGGAGCCTTACCGCAGATCCTTTATCCTCGTTGATATTGATGCGTTCACCGACGACTGCCTCACCGCCAAACGTCAGATTCTTAACAACGTCCCAGAACAAATTGACTGATCCATAATAACCTGTCTTAAAGTTGGTGGAGCTCAGGTTGGTGTTGTCTTCCACATTCAGAATACCCAGGGTTACTGAGGAATGCATGTGGTCTTTCCAGAAGTGTTGATACGAAATGTTACTTCCCCGCATCTGAAGGGCCTCCAACTCATTGGTGCCATCATAAATGGCATCATAATTTAATCCACTGGCTCCCTGAATATACCGCGCAATTCCGGTTCCCATTACACCCTGAAGTTTCAGCTTATCTTTTTCACCTGCTTTTATAACCGTCATAATAGTAAGGCCATATCCCATCAGGCTCCGGGCTTTATCACTTTCATACCGCAACTCGCGTAACAGTGCTGCCACCTTAACAAATCCGAATTTTCCATTCATACGGTACCCTGCAATTATATCGGGCATCCTTTCAGCTAATACGGTAACGGCACCGCCAGTGCTTATCTTTTCATTGGGGTTTTCAAATGACAGCGACAGCACGTTCTTTGATTTATAAGTTGAAAAACGAATTTGCGGGGTACGGGAAAGTGTGGAACTGTTCGGTCCTTCAAAATCAACCGTGGATGGGTTAACCTCTTCATCAAAAAAATTACTCCAGGTCATACCCACCAAAACAAAGCGGTAGTTTGCATAAGCATGGCGCATTCTGAACATGCCGTTGGCATCGGTTGCATCGTTATGAAAATCTCCTTCAACCTTTATCGTAAGCGCCTCACCGGCCAAGGTGTGCTTCACATCAAATCCGATGCGCGTTTGTTTTGCGCCAATAAAAAAATTAGGGCTTTTGGGGCTGCCTACTTTGATGTTGGCTGGTACAAACAGATCGCTTCGTCCGAGATCCTGATCATCCCAAACGAATGTGGTGCGACCAAAACCGTAGATAGTAAACTGCGTTTCTTCCTCCGGTGTCGTTTGTGCTATGGAAGTTGTGGCCAGCCACAGAAAACATAATACCAGGGAGGGGTTTTTTAACTGTTTCATACTCGTATCGTTCTATATTAGTGCCAACGCAGTTGCTACCTCGCAAGCTACAAAATAAAATCCAAAAAATAGTGTGATCAGAAATAGCGTATCCTTTTCATGACACCCATTTAGCAGTTTTAAACTTAACTTCACGACAATGACAACAACTTTGATTGCAGCCGCCCTGCTGGTCCTCACTATTACCTTTGCTCAAAGCAACAAAGAAGATGTCGGCTTTTTTCAAGCCATATACGGAAAGAAAAGAATGATGTCGTTGCCGGTTTTTATCAAACTCGAATGCCGCCAGAAAGATGCTTTTTGGAAATTATATGATGAATATGAAACACAACGTTCCGTTATGAGCTGATACGCATGCGTTTACATACTCAGCAGTCCTAATTTTTTTGAGTGTCTGTTTTTTTGTTTCGCCCTAAACGGCCTGACAAGGTAAAGGCGCTGATATCGCCTTCGTTTTATAATATAATTTTTCAAATAGCATTACACCCACGATATCCGTTTAATGAGAAATTGTAATGCCACAATTGTCGTTATTTCTTCAGCCAACTGTCCTTTGCAGCCGTCTTTGCAGCGTCCGTAAATTTATATCCGGGTGTCTCGACCTGGTTTAGTTTTGCATTCCCTTTCAGGTCCATCATGACACCATCTCGCTTCACTTTGATCAGCATGGGTCTCCCCTCCTCCAGGTTGTATAATCCACCTAAAACGGTAACCATATTGGATATATCTAATTTTTGTCCATTGATCTCGACGATAACGTCATTGTCCTTAAGTCCCATGGCATTCACAAACACATTCTTATCATCCGGAACAACAGCCAATACCTGGTTATTTGCCTTGTCAATTCGCAGGTAAGGCTTATTGTCAACGAGCAACGCTATCTGAACCGGTCGGCTGATGGTTGCTCTTTCTACTCCCACCAGCTTTAAAAATTTGGAGTAGTCAATAGGCTCCCCTTCAACAATGTACTTTTTAATAAAATCACCAACCTCCGGATACGTAAGTTTCGTTATTGTTGGAATTAACTCTGCATCATCAAATGGCTTCGTTGGTCCATACATATTGGATAATTGCCGCATGAGATCCAAAATACCTTTCTGTCCATTACTTTTATCCCTGATGATTAAGTCGATACACATGGCAAGCAAAGCACCCTTCTGATATACGTTTGGATATATTTCCTGCATCCCGGGATCCAGCACGTTTTTGCTCATTTCTGTGAACGATATTTCTTTCGGATAGAGCTTACTGGCGAGACTTTCCTTTTCTGCCATGTGAGCCAGAAACTCATCTTCAGAAATAAGTCCCTGGTTCACCTGAAACAGGTTAGCGAAATATTCAGTGACACCTTCGTACAACCATAAATGCGCTGACATTTTCGGATTGTTAAAATCGAAATCATGAATTTCTTTGGAGTGAACATTAAGCGGCGTGAGGGTATGAAAAAACTCATGAGAGATTACCTGGATCAGATCATCGCTTGACATGGTCTGCATAAAAACAGCGGTAGTTGATTTATTGTGCTCCAACGCCCCTATCCCCCTCGCATCATCTTTTCCATAGGTTGTAATGTAAGCAAGTATCGCATACTTGGGCGTATTGTTGATGTCACCCAAAAATTTCTTTTGGGCAGTAATCATTTTCTGAATTTCAGGCATCAGCGCTGCTGACGTTATTTCTTTATTTACCGGGGAATAAACATGCAGCACTACCTTCAGATTATCAACGGTAAAACTAGCGACATCCGGGTTTGAATACATCACGGGACTGTCTATCAATTCCGCATAACGCGACGCCAGAAAAATATCGTTGGCAGCGCTTTTGTCTTCATCTTCCAGGGATGATGTACCCACCAGATCTGATGGATGGCTTATCGTAACATGGTAAGGGTTATTAACTTGATTTTCAAAATAACCCACGAATCCTGCCATGTTTAAATAAAATTGCTTACCCGCCAGAATATTGGTTCCTGCCGGCGAAAAGATAGTATTTGTTCCATCATCAGAGAAAGCGGATCCCTCTTCTGAATCGAATGTATCATTCACCAGATAAGTAACCCGATCCAACTGCCCGGCATTACTGATAACCCATGTATTTACATCCTGCTGGGTAACCGCTAATGGTTTCCCGGATTTATCAAGGGCTTCAAATTTTTCAATGTATCTGCCGTAGTCCGCTATCATATACGTGCCCGGTATAATTCTCGGAATCCGGAAGATGGTTGTTTGTGATGTTATAGCAGACGGTTTAATAACAACCTTTACTTTGTCATCCAACACATTGACAAGGTCAATGGTTACTGCGACCTGACCAGATTTTCCACCGGTAGTTGCCGTCCGGGTGCTGGCACATGATGACAATAGAAGCGCCATCACGAGTATAGATAGTAATCGAATTTTCATAACGAGTCAATTGTGGTATGATAAAGGTCACAAAGCTAAACAAAAAATTCTGCCAGAAACAAAAGGACGCCTGACTATGGCCTAGCGGAGGCGGGCAAATGTTACGTCGTAATTCACACCTTCCACAGCCTGGAAATACGTACCCACCAGCTGGTCATTTGTTTTCGAGAAATTGAGGGTGTAGGTAGACCCCGGGTAATTCACGTCGCGCAGCTCAACGACAATAGAGAGGCTCCCCTCCTTACTGTGCCACGCCGCATTTCCTACGTTGATGGGATTGGGATTGAAGTAGGAAGCATCAAGTTTGCCATTATCGGAAGCGCCCCGGATTTCAAGCGTATATCCACCATTGCTGTCTGTACGTACCCACCGCCCCACCAGCCCATCCTGACCGGCTCGAGCCGGTGCCGAAGATGCCGGTGACGCTGTACTCACTGCATTTTCACTATTATTATTTGTTCGCCAAACCATAACGAACGCAACCGCCAGCAGTATGACACCGACGACCACCAACAGAGTACGTCTCCATTTTGTTGCCGGGGTTGTTGTTTGTTTTTTTGATTTTCCGTCTTTCTGTTTCATAGATTCGTTCCTCATGTCAATGTCTGCACGCTGCCAAACTTCAGACTCCAAATAAACCGGCAAGTATGGCACCTTGTAGCGTTTTAATTAAGCGTTCGAGATAATACAACGTAAGCAGTATCAGTTACAAAAAAGTGTCTTACACCAAATGGTGCAAGACACTTTTCTTGGCTCGAACAGCTATTTTTTGCCAGGAAAAGTTTCTATGGTAACTTGTTTAATTTTGCCAGAGAATCTTTCCTTTTTTGCATACGCAAGATTAACTGGCGTGTTTTCATCTGTACCTACGTCAGCCGACTCATCAATACCAAACGTGTTCGAATTCGTTTTGAGAATCTTTCCCTCCGCTGCCTTCGTTCCGTCAATGTTGATCGTAGCCAACCCTCCGGCTCCACGTCCACCGTCATAAGCAAAGTCAAGGGTGATCGTATGTTTTCCCGGACCGACTTTCTGCGGGGATGACACGGTATAACTTTCGAGCCCCACCCAGTTGTATGTATAGGCTGGCTTGCCATCCATCATATAGAACGTCCAGCCTCCAAAGTCGCCACCCTGGCAAATGATAACTCCCTGGGCATTTGCCGGCACATCAACCTCAGCGGTGATGGTAAGTGAGCTGTTCTTGACGTTGATAAATGCATTTTCAGGAATTCCTTTTGCTCCCTCATACAAGGTGAGTTTGGTTCTTCCATTCATAAGGTCAGGGCGCCCGGCAATTACAGGATCGAAACGTTCAATGGAGCGGTCATCGATTGGCAGCACATTAAACTTCACGGCCTCCTCTGTAAATTTCTTTTTCAACTCCTCCAGTTTCTCCGGATTCTTATCTGCCAGGTTGGTAGCCTGACTAAAATCTTCATTCACATTATAAAGTTCCCAAACATCGTCTGTAAGTGGCCCTCTGGGTTGACCTTCCCACGGTGCTTTGTGAATTGTACCGGCAAACCAACCGTCATGATAAATGGCCCGGTTGCCAATCATCTCAAAGTATTGGGTTTTCCTGGTATCCGCTGCTGCTGCGTTATCAAATGAATAATTCATACTCACCCCTTCCATTGGCCGTTGTTCAACACCGTTTACTGTTTTTGGAACAGGTACTGTAGCGGCCTCATAAATAGTGGGTGCTATATCTATCACGTGATGGAACTGAGAGCGTACTTCGTTCCTGGTCCTTATACCAGCGGGCCAATGCACAACCAACCCGTTGCGCGTGCCTCCAAAATTAGACGCCACCTGTTTCGTCCAGGTAAAAGGTGCATTACCTGCCACGGCCCATCCGGCTGAAAAATGATTGTACGTGTGTTCGGTTCCCAATTCGTTGATGCGCGTCAGCTGCATATCAATTGTCTCCTGCACCGCGTTGAAGTAGGTGTTCTCATTGTACATACCGATCATCCCGCCTTCAGCACTTGACCCATTGTCGCCTACCAGGTAGAAAAATAAAGTATTTTCAAGTTCACCCCTTGCTTCCAGCGCATCAACCAACCTTCCAACTTGCTGATCGGTGTGCTCCGCAAATCCGGCAAACACTTCCATCTGTCTTTCAAAAAGACGTTTTTCATCGGCTGTCAGTTTATCCCAATCTTTGATATCGGTAGGTTTAGGAGCAAGCACGGTATTTTGAGGAACGACACCCAGTGCCTTTTGCCTTTCTAATGTCTCCTCACGCAATTTATCCCAGCCCTGAGAAAATTTTCCTTTGTACTTGTCAGAAAATTCTTTTGGCGCATGGTGTGGCGCATGCGTTGCACCTGTTGCAAAGTAGAGGTAAAACGGTTTGTCTGGCGTGAGCGATTGTTGCGTATTCATCCATGCCAGTGCCTGATCGGTCATATCATTGGTAAAGTGATAACCAGGATCATCAACATTTGGATAGACGCGTGTAGTTCCATCGTATACCATGGGATGCCACTGGTTCGTTTCACCTCCAATAAATCCATAAAACTTGTCAAAACCAGAACCTGTTGGCCAGCGATCATAAGGACCGGATACAGATCCTTCCCATGGAGGAGTCTCGTGATACTTTCCAAAAGCTGCCGTGCTGTACCCATTTAGTCGAAGTACCTCTGCGACAGGGGTGATACTTTGCGGCCGGATACCGGTGTTGCCGGGAAACGCGGTCGCTACTTCCATGATTGCTCCGGCATTATTCGAGTGATGATTATAACCCGTTAACAATGCCGTTCTGGTCGGCGAACAGAGCGCAGTGGTATGAAAGCGATTATACTTTAATCCATTTGTTGCAAGTCGCTCCAGCGTTGGCATGTTGATGGGACCACCAAATGCGCTGGAATGTCCAAAGCCGATATCATCAATTAGGACGATAACTACATTAGGTGCTTTGTCAGGAGCAGTAACCTGAAAGCGAGCCGGAGCTTTTGCATTCCTGGCATCCAGTTCCGTGATTGCCGGATACGTTGGTTCATGGATGGGGAGAACAGAGCGGTCCGGTCCGGTTGGAGTTCCCGTTTGTGATTCATCATCCTGTTTGGGCGCGCAGGAATATACCATACCCGCCAAGGCAAGAATTAAGAGAAGTCTTGATTTCATTCAATTAGGATTAAACGTTTCTTGATTAAAGCACGAATATAGGCAATTAGCGGAAACCATTTTGTGCAGTAGTTACCCCCCTGATTCTTCAGTGTTACCGAGAGGTGCCGCGACAGATCTAGAAGTCTATAATTTACCACCAACCGTGATTTTGCGTTCTCTGAAAAAATTAGTTTTGCTAATGAGGATTTTGCTACATGACCAAAGAAATAACAAAAACCACTTACTATTCAATTATAATTCTATAACTTTTGATTCTGAATGTTAGTGATTAAATTAAGAACGAGACAATTATGAAAAAAAAGGTAATCCAGGCGGCATTGTTATCATGTGCGTTATCACTGATGATCGCTTGCAATTCTAAAAAAATAGACGTGGTAGAGGCTCCTGTAATTGATAAAGAACAAATCAAAAAAGAAATTCAAGCCAAGGAAAATGAATTCGCTGAAATATATAATACTGGCGAATTGAGAAACATAGGCTACTATGCCGATGATGCTATTTCTTTTTCCCAAAACAAAGCGCCCTTAGTGGGTAAGCAGGCCATTGTAGACTATTTAAAAGCCGGAATTGACTTCTCGACTAAGGGCAATAAAATTGCGTTCACGACCAATGAAATTTTTGTGTCTGGTGATGCAAATCAAGTAGTCGAACTTGGCTATTTCAAACTAGTTGACTCTACAGATGCTCCCATTAATACCGGAAACTACATGGTGATCTTCGAAAAAAGAGATGGTAAATATTACAGCGTAAGAGAAATGAGCGCCTCGGATATGCCCCTCGAATAAAAGCAATTGAAACTGTTGGTCCTGCTGACAAAAATTATTTGGCGGCCTTTCTGATGATCTCACATTAATCAATAATTCCTGGAATTGACTTTGAAGAGGAGATATCCCTTTCTCTATAAAAATTCAAAGTCAGGTAGCTTGCCCAAAAAAATACCTGATTACACAATCTGTTACCGGGGATAATTGAATGCTCAATTCGATGTCTGTTCAGGACGAACGATTATGAATTTACTATCGTCTTCCACCACCGCCTCTGCCGCCACCACCTCGACTGCCGCCACCGCTAAAACCTCCACCACTGTATCCACCACTACTCCGCGTACTGCTGCCCCCACTATAACGGGATGCACCGTTTGAACTCCTGGTTTGCTGAGATGAATAATTGCCTGACTGCCGTGAAGAAGGAGAAGTTCCAGCTGCCTGGCGGGTAGGTCCGACTGACTGATTTGTAGAAGATGATGCTCCACCTGATTGACGTGTTGAAGGTGATGCCCCACCTGATTCACGTGTTGATACTCCAGCTCCAGTTGCTGGGCGCGTTGAAGCTCCCGCTCCGGAAGACGGCCGCGTTGATGCGCCTGCTCCAGTAGACGGGCGCGTTGACGCACTGTTGCCTTTATTATAATTGCCGTTCGCTTTATTATGATTTACAGTATTTGAAGTGTTTCTATTGTTATTGTAGTTGTTGTACGTATTGTGATTGTGAATTACGACTGTATTGCCATGATAACCGCCATAATAACCGCCGTGGTAGTACGAATGATGACCAACATAGATCCCGACCGCCATTACCGAAAATGGCACAAAAAAAGGCGGATAAAATCCGTAGTAATAAGGTGACACGTAAGGCACATACACAGGTGAATACACATATTGTACAATTGGCGTTGACTCTACCACAACAACCGTAGTTTTTGCCGGAGCACTAACAACAACCGTATCATTGCCCTTGTACGCCGGATTGGCAGTAACGGATGGGGTTTTGGTCTCTTTTAATTCAACAATATAATTCTCACCATACAAATCCTTATCGCCGACAATCTGCATCGTCATCTTTTTATCCTTATCCTTCGATACTAGAATAACAGCAACGTCCTGTGTTTCGGTTTTATTTACTGGCACCTGAAGAATAAACGTAAAGTCATCTCCATCATTTTTTGTTACAACCTTTATAAAATCAACTTTGCCGTCTAAATCCAAATCAAGATTGTTGATTCCAGTCTTTTCCAGATTTAATGACTTTTCAAAATCTTCGATAGTCTTTGATTTTTGAAAAAGATCAAGGGTCGCATAAAGATCAAGGTTATCTCCTGGCAAGCCCAACAAAGTCGAATCACTGGCGGTTTGCGAAAAAGCAGGAATGGTAAACAAACTAATTACTGCTGCCAAACATAACAAAAGACATTTTTTCATAATTAAACGTAGCTCATAATCGAATTGAAAGGTAAGTTATGAAATATATAACATTCTCAAAGTTGAACCAATTTTAGCCCCATATCCTTACAATTTCCAATTGCCAATATCTAGTTCGGGCGATGCCTCGCGATGATAGTCGTCCCAGTGTTTATCATCTACAATTTCAGGTTAAAGCTAAAAACACACGACACCGAGGCATTGAACCGATTCTCACGCCATTCTCATGGGTATATCGGATATTTTTGTGCAATCGTTGGTGCGATGCCGTTGGCATCGTGATAAACGCTGTTCATTTTTTGTATAAGGTGGCATCTCTTCAGGATGCGTTTTTTTTAGGTTTTCATCAGACGCCGGAGACATCAACATATTCGAAAAATGCATTCAAATTCGCCAAATGCCGAAGGCATCTAATATGGATAGCAACACGACAAGTACATTCAACAACTCCAGCGGGGTCGTACCATTCGTTACCGGAAATTTGACTATTACCGTAATTGTGCTGCGAAGACGCAGCGCTGAAACTCGGACATCCTCATAATCCTAAAGTCCTGAACAACCCCTGATAATCCGGGTTAGTTGGATCGATTTGCTTGAGTACCTCCGCGTGTACCCTGGCCTTATCAGGTTGTTGTTGATTAAAATAAAAAAAAGCCAGTGCATAATTTATATTGATCGCCTGCGGGTCAATGGCAAAACCCTTCCGAAATGTCTGTTCTGCTTCTTTAATTTTTCCCTGTTTCTGAAGAAGGAGTCCATAGTTATAAAAAACACCGGTATGGGTTGAACCTAATCGAATTGATTCCTGGAAGCTCTTCATAGCACCCGAGATATCATTCATCTCGTAATACAGCAATCCCAGGTTGTAGAATATGCGCTCATTATTCGGATCAATTGCGGCTGCGTCCTGCAAGGCTTTTAATGCTTCCGGATTCTTGCCCACTGAATTATATGCTGCAGCCAGGTTCAATCGCGCATAGTTCATTAAGCTATCTTTGTTTAACCCGCGAACATAATGCACGATTGCATTTAGTTGATCCCCACCCTGCAGTTCGTAATCAGCCAGCATGATATTCCCAACCGAAAAATCAGTCTGGTGCTGAAGGAATTTTCTGTTTTCAGCATCTGCCGCCGCATAAGAACTTTTTGCCACTGCCGGAAGGGCATCAGGTGGTAGGCGATGATAAAGATCGGCAGCCGCTATACGGACAGCCCTGACCTTGTCAGTCAGGCTATGATACGCATAGGACTGCCAGACTTCCGGCGCGAAATTTTCCAACGACCTCAAGGCATGGTAACGCACCAGGGCCTTTGTGTCACGCAGTGCTCGAATCAAGCCCTCGGCGGTGGACTGGGTTTGAATTGACCCGAGGTAGTGAACGGCCGTAGCTCTGGCTATTTCAGGTTGAAGGGTATCCGCCAGCAGTTTTAACAGGTGCATTTCACTTTCCTCATTCAACAAACTTCCTGGCAAAAGGTCGTCCGAAAAGTGATAGGCTCGCGACGGACCGTACCGTTCTTTTATTGCGGAAGCAGCCCATGTGTCTGACTTTCCAGTATGACAACTCACACAGGTATTCGGAGTTTTATAAACTACGGATTGATCCGGACGCGGAATTCGAAAGCTGTGATCTCTGCGGTGGTCATTACCCATAAATGTCTTCACTGGCATATGGCAGCTAATGCACTCCGCACCTTTGGTTTTCACCTCATGAAAATGATGCTCCTTCGTATCGTACTTAGGGGCATGACAACTCAGACAAAGGTTGTTCCCCGTAGCAATGAGCTTTCCGGAATGTGGGTTATGGCAATTACTGCATCGCACCTCTTTGTGGAACATCTTACTCTGTGAAAAGGAACCATACTCATAGACTTCACTATCAATTTGACCATCGGCAAAATAAAACTCATTGCTGATGATTTGGGGAATCATGTTGTCCATGATTTCCCCAGAAGCAATTGTCTGTTGCGAAATATCTGATTTGCGCGCGTGACAAGGCGCACAGGTGTTCAATTGAAGTTGTGGATTAGGATTACGGGCATACTGCAGGCCAGAGTTTTGTATTCGCTTCCCATTTTTATACTCCGAAGAGTTCATAAGGTCATTGTGTTTGCTTCCGGGACCATGGCAACTTTCGCAGCTCACATTAATCTCATCCCATTTGGTATTGTAGGAATCAGATTTGAAGTCGTAATTCTTTTGGAGGTTGGTGGAGTGACAGGAAGCACACATCGTATTCCAGTTCTGACTGTTGCCTGTCCAGTGGAGCCAATCCTGGTGATGAATCTTTTGACCGGCATATTGATGAAACCATTTCTTTTCGCGTGAGTCCCAGCTTATCCGGGTTGATTGCATCCTGCCTCCCGGAAACGCGATAAGGTATTGCTGAAGGGGGAAATAGCCGAACACGTATAACACCTCGAAGTCGTTATTCTTTCCATCGTCACCTTGCGTATTGATGTAGAATTTTCCGTCTCTCCTGAAAAATTTGCTAGTGACCCCATCGGCTGTATAGGAAGAATTGTTAAAGTCACCCAACACCGTTGAGTCATGCGCATGTTGCATAGCCAGGTTGTGATCTGACTTTTTCCAGTCGTTAAATTCTTTGGTATGACAGGACTGACAACTGGAAGACCCAACATAGGTGGACGTGGTGTTTTGATTTTCTTCCTTCTTACCTTCATTCCGGTCCGGTGACGTGTTACAACTTTCCAAAACAAATGCAATCAGATAAACTATTACAACTACGAAGCAGAGGGGAATTATTTTTCGATGTAGAGTCATTCCGGCGTACAAGGCATTTAGAACTTCAAAACTATTGAAGCGAGATCAATGATAAAAAAAGCAGGTTAGATTTCATTGGTGGATTTGTTTAGCACTTTCTTAATGGTTATATGGTTCTCTGAACATCTCGCGCAGTTCAACAATCTTCTGATTGGGTACATTCATATCGATAAATCCACCCCTTGGCCTGTCAAGGTCTAGAATAGTCAGTACCGTTATGGATAGCATTACTGCAAATCCGCCAACAACAATCCAGTCAATTTTGTGTCTTTGATCATACCCTAAAAGAAACGCTGAACACAGGCAGAGTACAAAGAGAAAATACATGATAGAATCCGGGATCGTAGACTCGCCAGCGGCTCTTCGGGTCGTGGTAATATCAATCATCGCATTGAGCGCAGGCACCAGTTCCGATGTTTTTGTGGTGACATTATCTTTTTGGGCAAACCGCGTCATAATAGCCCATGTTACTTTGCTTATGCTATCGGCTTTTAGGTAATAGAACACTACCTTCTTCATGTCCATACCTGATTGAGAGAAAGCAATACGCGCCTCGACATATTCTTTAAGGGTATTGCGCAATAGTTGTCTGGTGCTATCCGGAAAAAAATCTGTTCGTAAGATCACGGTTCCAATATTGTTTGCTTCCTCAATTACTAACTGTCTTCGGGTATCAAATCGTGCACTAGCCATCCCAAACGTAAATGCCAGGAGTAATCCTAACAGCCCGAGCAAGGTTGTGTTAATGGCCCCAAGTTCCACCCCGGACACTTCAGGGTTTCTTTTAATCACGCCGCGTCTTATGCGATACCCCAAAAGGTAAAACAAAAATATAAGGACAAAGAGTACTGTTACTACGGTAAAAATAGAGGTGCGTTGAAGCAGGGACAGTTCAATCATAGTCAAACAGTTTCTCGTGAATCAAAAACAAATGCAATTTTTAGAATGCTTCACCAATATTAAGATATACGTTGACAAATTCCTTACTGAAGCCTACATCAAAGGCCACATTTGTTCGGGAATACTTATTAAATTTTAGTCGTAGCCCCGCGCCGACAGCCGGATGCCAGTCTGGAAACTGCTGTGTGTTGAGACGTGCAGGAGCCGTGATATTGGAAAAGACAACTGCTCCAAACAGGCCGTTTGCACTTATACCGAATCTATATTCTGCTTCAAAATATAACATTGCCGTACTTCGGTACCTTCCTCTTTCAATTCCCCGCCCCGCCGGAATAAGGGCCGGATCGTACCCAATGCTGGGCAGATCGAGGTAGGGCGAACGTCCTGACGTTAACGTCCAGTAAAAGCTCCGTATTCCCAGTATACTCTCCCTCAGCCGAGCGAATGAAAAGTATTTCCTGCCATCGACATACAGGGATTGGCTATTCTCGTCGCTGCCAAGCCAGGTGGCATTAAAGCGATAGTTCAGCAGAAAATAGGTGCCTTTTTGGGGATTGATTGGATTGACGCCCGTGTTATAGGTAACGGGGAAACTTATTCCGGAGCTTGTCGTATTCGTGGGCAATTCCGGATAAAAATCATCAAGGTGCCCCTCATCTCCAGCCACTTCTTCCTGGATGTTGTAATGATGATCGAGCATATACCCGACACCTAACGCAACGACTGGGGTGAGTCCTAACGCCGCGACCTGGTAAACCCGAACATAATCGGTTTGAATGGTAGTTCGGGCACCCTGATCTGTGTTCGTACCGAGGCCCCATGTATATTGTGGATAATTAAGTACGCGATAATCACCGGTAAAGTTTCCTTTGTTCTCCGATAACCACAGGGTTGGTCGTATTGTAAATCCATACTTGCCGGAAAAAGTAATATAGGGATAAAAGTACACCGTGGAAATTGTTGTATTGGAAGGTTCGCCGAGATAGAAGGCAGCATTGAATGATGTAACGATTGCCCGTCCGCCTCCTCCTGCACCAGACTGCGTGGGGAACACTGAGAAATATACCTTGCGCTCATTGCGCGGTTTCTCCTTGAGATTAATTTTAAATTTCCGGATAATGATGTCTACCACATCAACCTGTGGGATACTGTCTGAGGGCTGAGCTGAAACCAGATAAATCGGGCAGGATAACAGCAGCACAAAAAATAAGTTCTTCATTCTTATCTTAAAACTTGCTGCCAAGGTTTACATAAACAATTGGTTAATTGTAAAGATACGAGTCATTGCTGAACGCATCCGTTTAGAGACTCGGCGAAAGAAATTTTATCCTTCCTGGCGGTTTAATCAGATTTTATGCGACTATGTGAAAGGCAGAAAGTTAGATGATTTTGTTGGATTATACGGGCTGTCTAAAAAAATTTAAACGTCCCAAACGCCTTGCCTTTTAAAAAATACCGTAGACCGACGTAAAGTACAATTGTTGACAATCCCTCGAAAAGAGATATTACATTTTTGATATCTTCGTGCCTTCCAGAGGGAAAACTATGAATGTTATCCGTATTACCATTGTATTGATTGTCGTCGTTTTTCTGCCCCGGCGAGCCTCCGCACAAGATGACGTCACCGAGCAATTGTGGTTTGAGTACATGCTGGAGTATCCGTTTGCAAATTCTTTTAACCTCGAAAATTCACTAACGTACAGCACGCTGCTCGGCGACCCCAAATGGAGAGCCCTGGATTATTCTCCATCATTAGAATGGTCAATAACACAACATATTGATTTAATAGGACAGGCCGTTTTTTCCTATACCGCTCAGACCGAATCATATAATACCTTTGAAGTCAGGCCGATCCTCGGTACGAAACTTTACTTTACACCTAACCGAAGAATTCAGACACGTCTGTTACTACGCATGGAGCAACGCAACTTCAAGAACCTGGAAGATGGTGATTGGACACACACCTTTCGTCCCAGGATAAGGGCGGAAATAATTGCCCCAATAAACAGGAAAACGATTTATGAGGACAAATTGTGGTATGGTATCGTGGACTATGAGGCACTCTTTACCAACGATGAAATTAACGAGCGCTTTGCAAATAAATTCCGGCTTCGTCTGGGTGTTGGTTACCGACTGAGCTATAGTTATCGGTTTGAGTTTATTTTTATGAGTCAGAATTCCCGTACAGGAACTGACGAGGACCTTACCACGAGCGACAATATTTTCCGCTTTCGAGTCAAGCATTATCTAAGAAAGAAGAAGCCTTCAGATGCTTCCGGCGTAGGGAACTAACCCGGATGTTACCCTTACCTGATTGAAAAGAAAACCTGCCTGAAGCACCACAAAGCCATGCCGATGTGTACCAATACCACAGGCCACAAAGCAAACCCCGCGAACCCATCTGACCAGGCAATAATGAGAAGTACAACAGCTGCGGTGTTGTAGAACAACATACCCGCGATAATTCCAGCTGCTCCACGACTCTCACTTCTATACAACCAGCAAACAAAAGCTAACGACAACAACGTTACTCCCGACAGCTTGGCTACTAGTATTCCGACAGGTTCAGCGAGCGTAACATCCAGTAATAGAGAGGTTACACGTTCTGGTACTACGATGAGTGCAACCCCGGTAAGCCCTTCTAAAAGCGCGGTTAGGGTCAACAGTATCTTTGTATTCTTTCCCATCATCACGGGTTTATATGGATGTTGTCAGCATCCTGGGTTCGCAAGGCACAGCAAGAAACCTATTTGGTGATCGTAATCTGATCAAACGTAATTCCTTTCGCATCCATTTGTTTCAGGACCAGTTTCTTTCCATCCGTCTCAATCCGGGTGAATGAATGAATATCAGAAACCAGTTTAGCGGTAAAAGGAACCCAGTTTCCAGGAAGGTCGTGTTTCCACATTTCCGGGTTGTTTGTAATGTGACCGTCATAAAGCTTTGCTCCACCCGCACCGGAAACGATGTAAACGATTCCCTGTGGTTTGGTATTCGTAACTCCATCAAAATTCTCGTCAATGGTAAAGGTGCCATCGACCCTTCCTTCCGGGCTAACGACATACCGTTTACCCGTGGGGTCCAACGTTAATTTGAACTTCAAAGGGAAGCTGCGCTGATAATTATGCACATGACCCGCCAGAACCAGGTCTACTTTCAAATTCTCCAATACCGGTGCAAGTAGTCGCATCTGTTGATCGTCATAGTGGGTAGTGCTGGTATTAAAACCAGGATGGTGGTAGGCTACAATTTTCCAGTCTGCCTTGCTGTTGTTCATGTCATTGGTCAGCCAGGTTACCAAATCACTGTCTAGCGGATTCGCATAGGGATTCGAATCCAGGCAGGCAATGTGAACATTGCCATAATCAAAGGAGAAGTTCGCCATCGCCGGATACCGCGATTCCGTATTCCTTTTAAAAGCCTTGACACGTTCCGCGCTTCCCGTCGGCTCCACCCGGAGGCTCGTAACAGGTGCGTTAAGCGGCAGATCATTATAGTAAAAATAGGCCAGGCCATCTGGTTCCTTGTCGAGGTCGGATGACATAACATCATGATTTCCGAGCAACATGTAGAACGGAATTGAATTCATAAGCGGCGCCCCCCTTAGGGAGTCTGCTATCGGTGCAAGGTAAAAGGGGAAAAAATTTGACCGGTACTCCCTTTCAAGTCCCCTTGAATAAACATTGTCGCCAGTTACCAGTACGAAGTCAGGCTTTTGTTGAAATACCTGGTACGCAATTTTTGCCTGGCCTGGTGACCGGGCTCCGCAGTCGCCAAACACTATGAAGTTTGTCTGAGATTTCTTCGTTCGGGTTTTAAAGGATGCCTCTGCAATCGGTGCCCCATTTCTACTGACCCTGTATGCATAGGATTCATCAAACTTCAGCCCATTAAGTTGGGCACGGTAGAGGTAGGTGGGCTTGTTGGAGATATTCAGTTTCACTGAAGTAATTTTTGCCGTTGACGGCTTGCTAATTCCTTCTACTTTAGGACCAATTCCAAATTCGACTTTATACTCGCCCGGAACGCTATCGGTCTGCCAGACGACGACCTTTCTTTCTCTCGACAGGTTAGACACTGCACCGGGCTGAAGATAGGGTGGCACAATGAGTTGTTGAGCACCTGCGGTAGAGAATACCAACCAGGATACGAAAAACAAACCATGTAACTGCTTTTTCATCGGTCGATTCAATTATTTTATTAGCGAGTTATGTCAGCTAAAGTAATGATTTTCTTCATAGATTTGGCGGCACCAATGATCCACCTTCCTATCAGAAACCATAAACTCATGAAAAAAATTCTGCTTCTTCTAACTATTACTTTCAGCACATACCTGGGTCAGGCGCAGGAGGTGAATCAGCAGGCACAACGGAAAAATACGATAAAACTTGAACTGGTTTCCAATATGCTTTATCGGAACGCCATGATTCTGGCCTATGAAAGAGTAACAAAGCCCAACCAGTCTTTTGGAATAACGGCGGGCTACCAGGAATTCCCTAAAATAACCAGTCTTGGTTCAAATATCAGATCCGTAAACAACGTAAGTAAATCCGGATTTAAGTTAGGCGGTGAATATCGCTTTTATCTGCAAAAGGAGAATAAGTTCAGGGCACCACGCGGCGTGTATTTGGGGCCGTATGTGACATTCCATGATTTTAGAAATAAACGGACCATTGAAGTCACGACCGATGGCGGACCGGAACAAGTGGTCCTGAATTCATCTTTTAATATTCTTAATGTCGGCGCGCAGCTTGGTTATCAGTTTGTCTTCGGAAACCGCTGGACACTGGATCTCATTCTCATAGGTCCTTCCGTATCCAACTACAAAGCGAAACTAAAAATCGACGGTGATTATACTTTTGATATTGACGACGTTCAGAATGAAGTTATTCTGAAAATAATCGATCAGTTCCCGTTGCTGGAGGATGTGCTCACCGATAAAGAAGTTACTTCTACCGGGAAATTGGATAGCTGGGCGTATGGCTGGCGCTACCAGTTTTTAGTGGGCTATCATTTTGGGAGGAAGAAATAATTGTTTTTCAGCTAAGCCTGTTCAGGAATAGCCGATATCGTCTCTGAGTCCTGAATATGCTTGTCTTTCTTTTTCTTTTTTTCACCCGATGCCGATTCTGGTAAGACAGTTTCATCTATAAGGTCTGACGGTAGAATTCTAAATTCATCAAGTCTGATGTCATCGTATCCAGTTTGATCAAAAGGATTCTCAAGGTGCTGCTGAACATTTACCAGCGTGGTTAAGACGATGCCGGTGACGATGGTAGTCAGATAGATGACCATTGGGCTATCCACCCAATCATTCAACGTAGGTGCCTGGATTAACGAAAACAGTCCAATAAAAACCTGGGCAAAAACACGCAGGACCAAAATAGTCCGGTGTGTACCAATACTCATCAGAAAAGTAGTACTGATGTACGCTTCCTTCAACGCCCGGATAACGAGTGTGCTCGTCTTTGCAGAAATCTCCTCTTCGTGACGCATCATAAAGACTGAGATCTGATCCAGTTGTTTGAATACTTCAGCCCGCACAGGCTTCCCATATTTCAGATGACTAGTTAGCGCCTCTGATGAACTCACCACCAGGTTCTTGCTTTCAGCCTTAAATTCCGGCTGCAATTTCTTAGTGTGCTGAAAAAAATGGTGAATGGCAGTGAGCGAACCGCGGTGCCCGCTCAGGTACTCCAGTGAACGCTCCCGTCTCTTGAACGCAAACTGAAAAGACTTAACCAGCGGAAAAACGATGAGCAACCCGAGCAGCATGGTTGATTGATGCAACTTAAGATCATACCGGAGTGTGACAAAGGTGGCCAACAGACAAAACAACACGGTAACAAAGGTTCTAAAATTGAATAGTGCCAAAAAGTTCTTCATAGGGAAAATAGGCTTAAGGTTTCAATAAACTACCCACGCAGAACAACCGGTTGGGTATATCCTCGGGGCATAGGCGGCCTTATGTTTCAAATTTACCAAAAAAAGGCCAGGAACAGGTCTAGGAGGTGCGGATGATTTTTTGCTAGCCCGGCTCCAACTTTTGGCTCAACCCTAATATTGGCTCCATGCCCACAGCCAATCCGATTGGGGAGATGAGCGATTGGGCTAAATTAAAATCTGGTGGAGGGATCTTTACCTGACGAGTAGAACTCCAATATGTTCCCCATCCTTTTGCTTCTTGTCAACTGCAAAAGTCACAAAACTTCAACAAAACAACCCTGACGAAACTCTGTTTGCAGAATCCGATTAACATTCGATCTTTGCCGGGTAATTAAATCGTTACCGAGGACATTAACGGTGAGGAACCCTTAAAAGACTCCTTTGAATTTAAAATCAACATTATGAAAATCCCTTTCTTATTGGCATTGTTGCTAACTGGCGCAGTTGCCTATGCACAACCCTCTGTTACACTCTTGACCTTTGAGAGTTATACCTTCTCCGATAAATTCGATACCCAGTATGGAACCGGAAAAATTGGGGATGGCTTTCAATGGGGTGGCGGCCTTGAATTTGGATTAAGTGAAGAGACCGCGATAGAAATCATTTATCAGCGTCTCGATACCGACGCAGAATATGCGGGATTTGATCAACGTTATACTGGCTCTGTAGGCATTAATTATATTATGGCAGGTGGCACGCGCTATCTGCCGGTGAACGATAAGATAGCTGGTTTTGGAACCTTTAATATGGGCGTTGGCTGGTTCGAACCAGAAAGTACCCTTGAGTCAGAAGGTTCTGCAAGATTTTCGCTTGGCGGCCGACTTGGCCTCCGGATCATGGCATCAGAAAAAGTTAGTATCCGACTTCATGGACAATTGTTCTCCCCCGTACAATGGGCTGGCGGGGGATTCTATTTTGGAACTGGTGGCTCAGGAGCCGGTGTATCAACCGGTTCAACTATTTGGCAGTTTAACCTTGGAGGAAGTCTGAACTACCGGTTGCGCTAATCCCCAAATAACGGATCTGTATTTCATCAATGACGCGATGTTTAAATTTCTGCATTGTGAAAAGACAAGCACGTGACCCGATCCTATTTACACTTGTCTGATTGCCCCACAAAATACCGCTCGCCGTTGCTTAGGACTTTTTCATCCTCGATCTGTACGGGTGCTTCAAGGGCAGGAAGACTTTTCTTTCCGCTGAAGGTAAACTGAATAGTCGCCGACGGACCCGTTCCGGTAACGATCCACTTTCCTGTTTTGCTACCCCGGTATTCAGGATTTTGATTTTTCATAAATCCTGTCTTTTTGATGTTGGCTGAAAACGTACCATCAGCACAAAGGTGAATCTCACTTTCTTTGGAACCACCCTGTTCGACACCATACGTAACAAGCACCTTGTTTGACAAAAATTCATTCCAGTCAAAGTCAACATAGGGAGATGCCGTTGATGGTGGTTCAAAAGAACTGGTGCGCATCACCTGTACAACGGTTGCCTTAACCGCCTCATAATATTGTTCCGGTGCCACCATCAGTGTGGTAATACACGGCCCGCTGGGATTACACTTTGCCACAGCAAAACCCTTGTACGATTTGTTGATGTATTCACCCTCTATCACTACCTCTCCCATCAGCATCTCATCCGTTATTGCCGGAGCTGTTGCTTTCAACCGCATGGATTCCGAAAGCTCAAATCCTTTCATCCAGGCTTCCCGCATGGAATTGAGATCACCTTGCTCACGGCCAAACATAAAAACTTCACCATACGTTGACGTGGTAGTCATCAGCAGAAATACTTCAGTTTCCCGGGGCAACATGCCCTCCCACCCTTCGGGGACCTTAGCGGAAAACCCAAAACGCGGTGCGTACAACGTTTCTCCCGGTTCATATAGCCTGCCAGGCTGCAGCCGGCTTTTGTTTTTTTGTGCGTGTCCCGATAAAGAAGTCATGATGACGACAAGGGTAAACAGCAGGTGGTAAAGCTTTCTCATAATACGTTTACAATGATACTAGTTATAAAAAATCAAGGATGGTGCGCGCACAAAGGAGCCGGCATTGGTTACCCGCAGATTCTGTTTGAAGCCAAAAGTAAACTGACTGTTTCCATCCTCATCCTTTGGAATATAGGTAATCTTCAACTCCATAGTGCCGAAAATAAGGTTTTCGTTTCTGGTTCTGAAACCACCGCTCAAACCCCAGAAATATTCGTTGCGGCTGTCGCAGTTAACACAATTTGCAGCCACTAAATCGATCGCGGCGAAAGGCGCAAACCTAAAACCTAAGAGAGACCAGGGCGAATAGAGCAGCGTTTCCAGGTGAAGCGCAACCCGTTTATCAGCATCCAGACTGTCGGCACTAAACCCCGGGATCTGTTTTTTACTAATGTTTAGCCAATCCACAACTGCCCGGTTAGTCAGTTGTGTATACGATAACGCTACATAGTTACGCATTTTGTAGCGCTTGAGTTGAAGCAACCGGGTGAAGTACGAAACTCTGCTCTGGATAATGTTGTCTTCAAGGGTGCTGTTTCGATAGTAGGCTCCAGCTTGAAATCTGAAGCTGGTGAAATTCCCCTTGCGGCTTGCTTTAGAGTAATCAAATTTCAACGCAGCATAGGGCCGCTCAAGTTGCAACTGCCGGATGTATCCACCCGATATACTCATATTGAGACCATAAGGTATATCCTCTGTACGGCCAAATCCAAAAACATACCGGGTCTTGTAGTAGTCCTGCCGGTAAAATGTAAATTCAGAAAGATATCCAAATGCATTATTGTACTTCCTTTCTTCGGCATATTCTTCCTGTTCAGGCTGGTCCAGGTAATACCCATTAAAATACCGCACGCCCAGAAATAGACGGTTCCTGTTTGAAATTTCCTGTCGTATACCAAAGTTGTAACCCATCCAGCCATCAAAAATGCTGTATTTATAGTTCAGAAACGCAGAGTCTGGCACATCGTATACGTTGCTTGACCAATTCCGGCTTAACTCCAATCCTCCCGCCATCCTGGTATACGGTGATACCAGAGGTCTGTCGAGACGAACGCCGTATGCAAACTCAGATTCATCTCCAACGCTTCGTCCGGTGTTGATCTGGGAATATCCGAGTTCCATGTTCATCAGACTTCCAAAAATACTGCTCTTTCGGTAGAAGGTGGAAAATCCAAACTTCGGACTTCTGTCCTGATCAATTAATGCGGTAAACTGAATCCGCTGCCCACGACCATCTACGTTGGCATCATACAGACTTATTTTTGGCGCTGTTGGAAAACTGCCACCCATACTGGCTCCGAGACTAAATACATCACGGGTAATCACCATCAGATCAACGGAGTCTGTACCATCAACTGGTATCACAACTATCCGGCAATCCAGAATGAAGTCTTTGTCCCGAAGGAAACGTTCATTGTCCGCTAACTTATGAGGATTGAGTGGCTGGTGTTGTTTAACAAAAAGATGTTGCTGAATGGTTTTAACGCGCGTATCAGCGTGCAACTTATTGGCGAGCGTCGTGACAGTCCGGTCAACTTTTTTTGCACTGTCATAAATGGATTTTTCAAAACCGATTCTGTCGATATTGATGTTGCGTATAATTCTGCCCGAATACTCCATGTAGGCGTCAATACTTTTTTCTCCAACGATTGTATCCTTCGGGCTGGTTGAAATTAGTTTCATTCCTTCGCGAAACGCCTTCTTCGTCACTGATACCTTCTGCAGAGAATCCTTTTCGGCTTGCGCTTGTGCTGTGTGCCCGGTGAGTACCAGGAACCACATCATGAAACAAATGGTTGTAAACTTTCGCACAAGCCGTCCTTTGGTTGCAATTTAATTGATTTTTTTGGAGGCGGATTTTTAATTTCAACTGATAATCGGCAGGTTCTTTTACTTTGGACGTCTTTTCTAGAATGACGGTAATGCCATGCAGGAATATCCTTACAAAATTCAAATGATAAACAACGTACGAACCGATGATGACTATTTTCGTCGACTTTAAAGCGATTATGAAAAAGAATACAGCCAGCGTCCAAACTTTCCTTACTTTTAGTTAGTCAATGCTTACCCCCGATCCATGAAGCTTAAATCACTTTTACTTTTTTTCCTCCCCATGCTCCTCCTATCCTTTGATACTGAAAAACTTCAGGGTATTGGAGTCGCCAAAAAGTGGGTAAAACTTTTCAACGGAAAAAACCTCGATGGCTGGAAACCGAGAGTTGTCGGATTTCCTTTGGGGGAAAATTTCGGTAACACTTTCCGGGTTGAAAATGGAATACTCAGCATCCGCTACGATCAGTATGGTGATAATTTCAATAACCGGTTTGGTGCTTTATACTTCAACAGGAAGCTCTCTAACTACAGGCTCAAAGTGGAATACCGGTTTGTGGGCGATACTGCTCCCGGAGCACCGTCATGGGGATACAGGGATAGCGGTGTTCAATACCACGGTCAGGATCCGGCTAGTATGCCTTTGACTCAACCGTTTCCCGTGTGTCTGGAGTACAACCTCCACGGCGGGAACGGAAAGGATGAACGTCCTGTGGGGGAAATTTGCGTACCCGGCACCACCGTCGAGATTAATGGGAAAAGTAATGAATCATTTTGTACGCCGCCGTCTATAAAGCGGACCTTTCACGGTGATCAATGGGTAACGCTGGAAATTGAAGTTCGCAATAATCTGGTCATTCACTTCGTCAATGGCGAAGAAATACTGCGTTTTGAAAATCCGAAGTACGACCCGAAACATGAAGTAGCAAAGACGCTTATTGTGGGAAATGATGACACCATTAAAAATGGGTATATATCACTGCAATCAAACAGCCACCCGATCGACTTCCGGAGTATTGAAATTATGGAGTATTGATATCACCGACGCGCGGACCGCTTCCCTATTGTTCCGGTTTTTTGACCTTCCATTAAATAATGTGCTTAAATCGGGCTATTTTTGAAAAGATGTGCCGTTTCATTCTGCTATTGTACTTTTCGCTGACGATTTCACCCGCTGTAGGACAGGAAAATGCATTTAATCCTGAGTTTCCTTTACAAGATCTGAGCATTACCCAGTGGACCTCTGAAGAAGGATTGTCATCTAATAATACCACATCTGTTTTTCAGGACTCCGATGGTCTCATATGGATCACATCGTTCAACGGGTTTATGACGTTCGATGGTGAACGGTTTGAGACGTTCGATCAAAACAGATTGCCTTTTCTCGAGACGGACGGTTTTTATGCCGCGTTGCAGGACACAGACGGTTCAATACTTCTTGGATCACAGGGTAGCGGACTTGTTTGCTTCAGGAATGGAGAATTTTATTCATACAAACCTCTTCACGGCACCATCCCGAAATCAATTCGATCCCTATTCAAAGTCACCAATGGCGATATACTTATTGGCGCCAGTAATGCCGGTCTCTTCCGGCTGAGAAATGACACGGTGAGCAGAATACAGCACGATCAACTGCTTAATGCAACTGTGATGGCAATGGTAGAAGACAAAACTGGAAAAGTATGGATCGGTACCGACGGCAACAGTTTATTCTCTCTTAAGGGCGGAGACGTTCAACAGCTTACGAAAACCGATGGCCTGGTCAGCAACAATATTGAGGCGTTGGAACTCGATTCGCGAGGAAGACTAATTATTGGTACAGCCCAGGGCCTGGTATCACTCGATTCTTCAAGCCGGAAGTTCATTTCCTTTCCTGCACTGAGTAACAACCATATTAATGCACTGTTCATTGACGAATGGTCTTCTGTCTGGATCGGGACTGAAAGAGGGCTGGCAAGAATCAGTTCATCGGGTGAGGTACCTGAACTGCTGGTGTCTAAAAACAACATCGACTTCGTTCGGATCACGAAGATTTTGAAAGACATGGAGGGCAATTTGTGGGTGACTTCCAATCGATCGGGGCTGATCAGGCTTCAGGAAACGAATATCACCAATATGCAAGTTCCACTTATCAGTAGTAACCGGACAAACATTATTCATGAAACCCAGGCGGGACGTTTATACATTGGTACTGATGCGAATCAGGTAGATATCTGTGAGAATAACACATGCGAGCCACTTCTTATCAATACCTCCGTAGATGGAAATGGCGTTCGGGATATTTTCGAAGAATCAAAAAACTCGCTTTGGCTTGCTACGTATTCCGGAATCATTAACATCAAGAACGGTAAAGAAATTCGCTACTCAACAGCGCAAGGAATGCCTGCAGATGATTTCAGGACCATTCTACGAGACCGAGAGGGAAACTTTTGGTTTGGCTCCCGATCGGGAGGGCTGGTCAAATTCAAGGATGGCAAAATTCTGAAGATATACGGACAAAAAAACGGACTCCAGTCAAACTATGTAATGGCGGTAACCGAGGGTTCAAGGGGTGATATATATGTCGGAACTCACAGCGGCGGGATGAGTGTCATCTCACCAGAAGGAAAAATTCAAACCTATCACCTTCGTGAAGATGATGCCGGCATTCTTTTGTTTAATATAGATGAAGACAAGGAGGGAAGAATCTGGGTGATGGCAAACACAGGGCCCGTATATTTTGATGGTGATAGTCTGAAATCAATTTCGCTTCAGCAGGACAACAAAGGAAAAACGTATTTCGACTGGGTGGACGACGAACAAGGAAGCATCTGGATTACCACCAGCATTGGCGTTATGCATGTCGACAAAAGCACACTGGTGGATTACGTCGCAAAGAATAAAGGGGAAGTCCCATATCTATTGGTTGATGATAAAGATGGTATGAGTAATAAAGAATGTACGGGGGCCACGCGATCCATTCTGTCGACCTCTGGCAGAATATATATTCCGACACTTGGAGGAGTCTGCATCATTAACCCGGAACGGAAAAGAAACAATTTAATCATCCCCACAATTCGTATCAGTCATTTCGTAACAGATACCATCGAACATAACCCGGGTCGTGAAGGTCAGAAAGTGAAAGCTGGTACACTACGGTACTCATTCCAGTTCAGTTCTCTTAGCTTCTCGGCACCAGAAAGAAACCGCTTCCGCTATCAACTGCTTGGGCTGGATAAGGATTGGAGTGGAGTAGTGAGTGACGGTGAAGTTGAATATACGAACCTTCCACCCGGGACCTACACGTTTCGTGTAATAGGAAGTAATGACAATAATATCTGGAATGAAAAGGGGGCTTCGCTGACATTTCATGTCGATCCGTTCTTCTACCAGACCATCTGGTTTTATGTTTTACTTGTAGTACTGGTGTCCGCCATACTCTTTTCCATTTATCAATGGCGTATAACCCTGATGCATAAGCAGAATGAAGCCCTCAAAAAAGTGAATACCGAACTGGACCGGTTTGTTTACAGCGCTTCGCACGACCTGCGTTCTCCATTGGCGTCAATTATGGGACTCATCAACGTTGCCAGACGGGATACGGGCACCGAAAAAGTAGATTACCTTGGCCTTATTGAAAAGAGTGTTGTGAAGCTCGATTCATTTATAAGTGATATTATCGATTTTTCACGCAATGCCCGACTGGATGTTGTTGCCGAGACGATCGACTTCGAGACAATGCTGAGAGACGTCTTTGAAGATCTGCGTTTCGTGGAACAATATGAAAAGATTCAGCGTTCGGTTTTTATACATACCAACAAAGAGTTCAGAAGCGATCCGAAGCGGGTACGGATTATACTTAGCAATCTGGTAGGGAATGCCATCAAACATCATTTTCCCGCGCAACGAAATAACCCGACCGTATCGATTAAGGTTGAGAACAACAAAGAAGGGATAACAGTAACTGTTACCGACAATGGTCCAGGTATTGAAGAAAAGTATTTGACTGATATTTTTAAGATGTTTTTCAGGGCGACAAACCGTACTCCGGGGTCAGGGTTAGGGCTTTATATCGTGGAGGAAACGGTTAATAAGCTGCAAGGGAACATCACCGTATCTTCTGTCTTGGGAGAGGGTACCACCTTTACGGTAAAACTTCCGGACCTGGCATAGCACTCTGTATTTGTAGTTACTTCCATGAGGCAAAAATTAGCGTTCGTTGTAAAACTCTGAAAATGAACAGAATTATTTTCCTTCAGAACGCTGTGAAAAAACGCGGATGTCAAACTTTTGGCTTGCCTTCATCCTTATCCTTTTTGGCGGGACCCTGGGTTACGTCAGCTTCCCCCTTAAGGTAAGTGGGCAGGTTTAAGCCAGCCATGTTAAACAGGTCGTTGAGCGGCGGTACCGTCTTCATCATGCCCGACACAAAGTTGGCCGTTGATGTTGATCCGTTCTCGCCGGTACCAGTACCACTGTCCCACACCGTGATTTTATCAATCTTGATATTCTTGACCGCTTCAACCTGCGTTTTCACCAACTCAGGAAGTTTCTCTATTAAAAGAAGCTGGAACGCCTTCGTTGGATCACCTCCCGCTGCTTTCACCACCTGTGCATATCCTTCTGCCTGCTTTGTCAGTATTTCGAATAAACCTTTGGCTTCGGCTTCCATTTTTGCAAAGATTGCATCGGCTTCACCCTTGGCATTCTCCCTAATCCTTTCGGCATCGGCCTGTGCTTCGATGATAGCCCGTTGTTTAGCAATCTCTGCCGGAACAACAATGTTTGCAATTTGTGTCGAACGTTCTCTTTCTGAACGGGCTAATTCTGCTTTCTGCTCAGCCACATACGACTCTTCCAGCGCTTTTGCCTGCTGAACTTTTTCCGCTGTGATGGCGATCCGCAACGATTCAGCTTCTTTTTCCCGCCGTAGCGCATCCGAATTGGCTATTGATATCTTGGCTTCGTTTTCTCCCTTAATAGCAACGGCGTTTGCCTCTGACGTTTTAATACGAGTATCCCTGCCGGCTTCTGCTTTACCAATCGCTTCATCTTTCGCAGCTGACGCAATACTAACCTCCCTGTCCTTTTGAGTAATGGCGATCTTTACATCCCGCTCGCGTTGTGTTTCCGCTATCTGTACATCCTTTTCGCGGTCAGCAATGGCTTTTCCTGTTTCTCCGATTCTCAATTGTTCGGCAACACTGATTTTCGCTTCATTGATCGCTTTCGCTGCTGCCTCCTTTCCTAAAGCCTCAATGTAACCGGACTCATCCTTTATGTCAGTTACGTTTACGTTGATTAGCTTCAACCCGATCTTCTTTAGTTCGGTATCAACATTTTTTGAAATATTATCCAGAAACTTGTCGCGGTCAGAGTTAATTTCTTCGATGGTCATAGTGGCAATCACCAAACGCAATTGACCAAAGAGAATATCCTTTGAAAGTTCCTGAATCTCTTGCGGTGCCAATCCCAGCAAACGCTCTGCTGCGTTGTTCATACTGTCCGCCTCAGTTGATATCGCTATCGTGAACCGGCACGGAACGTCTACCCGTATATTCTGACGGCTCAGGGCATTGGTAAGGTTTGCTTCAATCGAAATTGGTTTCAAATCCAGATATGCATAGTCCTGGATGACTGGCCATATAAAAGATCCACCACCATGAATACACTTGGCAGACGTTCCTCCCGTCCTGCCATAAACAACCAGAATCTTGTCAGACGGACATCTTTTATAACGGGATATAAGTGCTGATACCGTAATAAACAAAACAACGACGGCGACGACAATAAGAATTAAAGGCGACATTTCGAATGGCATAGGATTTCTATCGTTTATATTTTTTGTACAACAACAAGGTTACTACCTTCAACTCTTACAATTTTCACCATCGCACTGGTCTCAATTTTTTCATTTTCTGTTATCGCATCCAGTTCGTGAAATGATCCCTTTACACTGACCTGTACTTTTCCCTTACCACTTTTCTTTTCCGGAATCGTCAAGTACACTGTAGCCACCTGGTTTAGGGCATTGGCTATTTTAAAAGAATTATCTTCAGCAAGTCGTTGAATTTGCCTGATGATCAGAAAAAAAGCCCCTACAAACGCAGCCCCAACAAGAATTGATAACCCTACCAACATGACCTTGTTCTGAAGGGTTGAATAAAACGAGATACCAGTCCAGCTAAAGCCGAGCAAAAAGTTGATAAGGTTCCTGAGAGAGAACAACTGAAAGGGAGCGTCCGTATTCTCGAGGTTGGAATCAAAATCAGCGCTCACGCCATCTGTAGAATCCATTCCCGTAAAAGTCATAATAGCCTGAATAATGAAAATGAGACTAACGGGAATTGCAATGAACCAAAATGATTTCAGAAGCGGGTCAAGTTGACTGAAGAATTCCATGAATTGGACCTGATTTTAATTCACCCTATGAGTGTTTTAAAGATATACAAATGGATGAAATTTAGATTAATAATATTCAAATTAATTCTCCATGACAGAAGCATCTATTCCGGATAACTTTCGTCATTGCCTTGCCCCATTAAATGCATACATTCGTGAAGCTTCTTAAAAGAACAAAGCGTGTTATGCTGGGAGACTTGTCAAATGGCGAAATCGAAAAATTGCTGACTGCCAACGTGATTGGTAGGATTGGGTGTTACGCCAACCAGAAAGTGTATGTCGTTCCCATAACCTACATGTATGATGATGGGTATGTGATCGGCCACACTGTTGAAGGGCTAAAAATCGATATCCTGCGTCAGAATCCTGAGTGCTGTTTTGAGGTCGATGTGTTGGAAAACATTGCCAACTGGCAGAGCGTAATTGCCTGGGGTACCTTCGAGGAATTGAAAGGTGAAGCTGCTGAACAGGCTCAGGAAAAGCTTATTAAGACCCTTGGCCACCTGATGCCAAGTGCAACCAGCCAACCGGAACGTATGGGGCCTACATCAGCAAAGCGGACACTTACCCAGGGAAAAAACCCGGTCATCTACCGGATACTGCTAAAAGAAAAATCGGGGCGGTATGAACGGCCCTAGCAGAAGTTGAAATTATTTTCTATTTTGTGTGAATGGACAAATTGTGAACTAAGTATCGCCTTTTCCGACCAAAACTCAAAAGGCAAGTTGTGAGTTACCTGTTTAACCTTATGAAGAATGCGTGGAAGCATATCTAATCCTTTCACGCAAAGATCGCAAAACATTATCGCCAAGGTCGCGAAATCATGACAGAGAATGAAATTTCGTACAAAATTATTGGAGTGGCTCTTGAAGTTCATAAATCTTTAGGGCCAGGACTTCTTGAATCTGTTTATGAAAATGCTTTGTCACATGATTTGAGAGAAGCCGGTATTGCGGTGATCTGCCAGGTACCCATGCCCTTTGTATATAAAGCAGTTAAAATGGATGTTGGCTATCGGGTTGATCTGATTGTTGGTGATAAGGTGCTGGTAGAAATCAAATCTGTGGAATCTCTGGCACCGGTACACTTTGCACAAACCCTAACCTATTTAAAACTATCAGGTATCAAACTAGGCCTACTAATTAATTTTAATGTTAAGACGCTAAAAGATTCAATTCACCGGATAGTCAACAATTTGTAGCTCTGCGCCCTTTGCGGCTGACTTCGCGACCTTTGCGTGAAACGAACTGATACCTTACACTCCACTTCCTAAAAAAGCCGGCAATCAAATTTGCCGGCTTTTTTCTTTTCTGTCTAAACATTTACCATCTCTACCTTCGGTGGAATGATTTTATACACTACCGGTGTGACAATTCGGGAAAGAATCGTCGAACTGATTAGTCCACCAATTAATACAATCGCCAACGGAGATATCAGCGGGTTGGTTGAAAGCGCGATCGGCAACAATCCTCCTATGGCCGTCAATGAAGTAAGAACAATGGGTAGGAATCGAACTTCCCCAGCTTCCCGAATAGCTTCTTCAACAGACTTGCCCTGCTGACGCAATTGATTGGTAAAGTCAACCAGCAAAATTGAATTTTTTACCTCCACGCCCGCAAGCGCAATGAGTCCGATGATCGCCACAAAGGAAAGCGGATTCCCTGTAACCCAAAGTCCCAGTACAGCGCCTACAATTCCGAGCGGAATAACACTGAGCACAATGAGCATACTTTTAAATGTCTTAAACATCAGAATCAGCACAGCCACAAAAAGAAATACCGTCACGATGATGATGGTTCCCAGGCCACCAAAGGATTCGTTGCTGGCTTCCACATCGCCGCCCATCATAAACGAATAGCCGGCGGGAAGTTTAGTGGTATTCATTTTGGAAATCACATCGCTGATTACCTTGTCGTTCAGGAACCCTTTTTGGACAAACGCCGACACCGACACCATTCTGTTTTTATTGTAGTGGTCAATGCTAAGTGGAGAAGTTTCCAGCTTCAGCCCTGCAATCTGCTCCAAAGGAACAGCAGCTCCCTGCCGGTTGTTTACAAATAAATTGTCCAGTGACGCCAACGTGGCTCGCTCCTTCTTCGGCGTGGTGAGGTAAATCGTAAAGTCCTCGCCTTCTGCATCGGAAAATTTTCCCATCTCGAGGCCTGCAACGGCAAGTCTTACCGTCCGGTCAATATCAACGGTATTGATACCAGTCATTCTGGCCTTCTCCTGATTGATTACCACACGCAAATCACTCTTCAGATTGCTCACCGGGTTATTCACATAAATGGTGCCTTCCGTTTGCTTTAGTAGTTTTTCAACCTGAGAGGCTATTGCCCGCAGAGTATCCAGATTATCACCGAACAGCCTGACTTCGACAGGTGCCACAACCGGTGGTCCCTGTTCAAAATTCTTTACCTCAATTTTCGCTCCCGGATAGTTGCTGAACGACTCACGCAGCTGATTGATAATTTCAAGCTTCCTGTCTGCTGATGTGTGCTCCTCCAGTTGTACAAATGTCTGTGCAAAATCGGTTCGTTCGTTCTCCTGAATTACATTATAGTAAACCCTCGGATTTCCTTTTCCAACATTGGTAGCAAAATAGCTTACTTCCGGAATTTTACTCACTACGTCATCAACCACGCCCGCGACAGAATCTGTTTTGTCAAGGTTGGTTTGAAGCGGCGTTATGGTGTTGATGATAAATTGTGGTTTTTCTGAGGCAGGAAAGAGACCGAAGCCAATCACAGAAAAAAGTTGCAAGGATGCTACGAAAACAACCCCGGCTACAGCCAACGTAGACTTCGGGTAGTTCAATGCCTTGTCCAGTAACCTGGAATAACTTCCATGAATAAGTTTCTGCAGGCCGCGCATAAAGATGTTTCCATTGTCATGTCCATGATCCTTAAGAACCCGGCTCGACAAAAAGGGAATAACGGTCAAAGAAACAACCATAGACGCAAGTACAGACATAATCACAGCGAGCGGCAACCCACGAATGAAATCACCAGCTCCTTCCGGCAGGAACACCAACGGCATAAACGCGATGATCAGTGTGGCTGTACATCCCACCACCGCTAACCCTATCTGCCGCGTTGCTTTTATGGTTGCTTCAAATCTCGAATGGCCTTCACGCATCCAGCGTTCTATATTTTCTACAACTACAATGCTGTCATCCACCAGCAGGCCAAGTGCCACTACCAGTCCGACGATACTCAACTGATTCAGACTAATCCCCATCATATTAAGCAACACCAGTCCGATAGCCAATGACAACGGTATGGATATCATCACAATAGACGCAGCGCGTAGACCAAGAGGTAAAAGGGTTATGGAAACCAGCAGTATGGCAATCAAAAAATCCTTTCCCAGTCCGGCTAACCGGCCATTGACATTTTCCGCCTGATCAAAGTGATGGACCATGTCGATGTTGGCGGGTAATGTTGACTCAAAAGCTTTCAGCATGGGCTTGTATTGCTTTTGTGCGTTGGTGATATTCAAACCCGGTTTTTGAGCCGCCACGACAAATACACACCGGTGGCCGTTGAGTCGCGTGATGTGTTTGTTTTCATCGAAGGTGACATACGCATCTGCGACATCACTCAGAAGAATATTTTTTCCATTGGCAGCATAGACAATGGTATTTTTTATCTCATCCAGTGAGGTGTAGTTACCGCTTGTTTTGACGCTGAATGATTTGGTTCCCGCCTCCACACTTCCACCCGGAATATTGGCCATTTCACTTTGGAGGCTTCCGATAACAGCCTCAAGCGGAATGTGCATCTGTGCGATTTTTTCAAGACGCAGTTCTATCCTGACTATTTGTTCCGGCAAACCCTGAACCTCCACGTTCTTCAGCATAGAAATTTTTTCCAACTGGTCTTTTAAGGCTTCGGCATGAAATTTAAGTTTTGCACGGGAAGCATTTTCTGATATCAATGCTATTTGTACAATATTCACATCAGAAGGCTGGAATTTTTTCACCTCCAGAGAAAATATATCCTTCGGCAATTCGGGGCGGAGGCTGTTCACTTCCCGCACAAGCTCCTGATATTTATCGTCAGGATCGCTTTCATACTTATATTCAACACGAAATACAGCCAGCCCATCACTGATCGTAGTCTTGATACGCTTCATGTCCTCCAGTCCGTTTATCTTCTCTTCCATTGGATCAACGACCAATTCCTCCATATCCTTCGGACTTGTACCAGGGTATACGGCGACAATCGAAAACTGGGGCGCTTCTATGTCGGGGTCTTCGCTCCTCGGCATGGTGAAAAGTGTGGTGACCCCCACCGCGGCCGCCATCAAAAACAAAATCAGAGTAAACTGATAATTCTTTACGGCAAATTCTGATATTTTCATAACGATGCTAATTAAGAATTCTGATGGGAGAGTTATCCGTTAGGTAGGCGCTGCCGGATATTATCAAAGCGCCGGCATTTTCAAGACCGCTGCTGATGCGCATGGTCTTACCGTTAAATGATTCGATGATTACCGCTTGTTTTCTTGCAGTCTTGTTATCCGAAGTAACGAAGACAAAACCTTCATTGCCGTTTGCGTCCAGTACAGCTTCATAGGGAACGCTCCACGCATTGATTGTCTCAAGGGACTCTATCCTGGCGGCACCAAACATTCCGGTCGCCAGTTTCACGCCCTCGTTTCGCACCAGTAGCTCGACGGTGAAGGCACCTGTCATCGGATCGGATCGTTCTGCTTTGCGGGAGACAGTTCCCTGAAATGAGCGGTCCGGAAAGGCATCAATTTCGACAACGGCTTTGCTGTTGATCTGTATGGCAGCCCATTGTTTGTCACTCACTCCGATTTTAAGAACCCACTTGTTATCGGCTGCGGCGTTTGTGATGAGTATCGGATCACCAACACTAACAACCTGGCCCGAATTAACAAACTTGCGCAACACATAACCGTTGGCTGGAGCATGAATCTCGGAAAAACTGCGATTGAAAGTAGCAGCCTCTAGCTGTTCCTTTGCTACAGCGAGCGCAGTTTCCGTATTCTGCAATTGTTCCAGGGTTGCTACGCTGTCACGGTAAAGATTGGTGATACGCAAAAAATCGCGCTGCGCTTTTTCAAATCCAAAACGTGCTTGTGCGACCAAGGCGTTTATTTCGGTAAGGTCAAGGGTAGCTAACAACTGACCCTTGCGTACCTGATCGCCTTCCTTTGCCAGCACACGACTGACCACGCCACCGGTCTTGAACGCAAGGATCGTTTCGTCTTCGGTAGTCAGTTGCCCGGAGGCTGTGATGACTTCTGTACTTCCGGTTTTCTTCAGCTGAAGGACCTCGACCGGAATGGGATCAGAACCAGTTGGAATCTTATTGGTGGCACCCTTTCCATCGGTGCAGGACTGTAGCCCCAGGCCCGACAGGACAATAAAAGTGGCTGCCAGGAAATAATTTAATCGTGGGTTTTTCATATGGGTCATGTTTTAATTTTCAAGGGGGAAAGTTGCGGTCTCACGCTCAAGTTTTGCCGAGGCCGTAAGCATCTCGAATAGTCGAAGGTTTTGCTGCAGTTGAGAAGAAGTAAGCTGGTTTCTGGCGTCCAGAAATTCGATCAGTGTGTTGATGCCCTGCTGATATCCTTTCTCGATCAGGTGAAAGTAACTTTGAGCAGCCTTTAGTTGTTCGCGGGAGGCGACGTAGTTCTGCGAAGCGGTTTGTAAATCATTTTTGGCCACCGAGGCAGAAAGCTTCAGCTGTTCCGTTGTATTGCTCAGGTTAAATTCGCTCTTCTGAATCTCGAGACTGCTTTGGCGGACCGCCAGGTTGTTCCTGAACCCCTGAAACAGCGGTACGGAAAGCTGTAGTCCAACGAGGTAATACCGGGAGCTTTGATTCACCTCCCAATTGGACGCCTGGGAGCCCAGGTCAAGGAATGCATTCACTTTGGGGACATGCGCCAATTTGTTAAGCTGTAACACGGACTGGTTGATAGCTTTCGACGTTTTAATCATCTTTAACTCTTCACGGCCTTCAACCGAAAGATCTGTGGTTTCCGGAAAGTAGGTTTCAGCGTACGGATAATTGATGTCTATGTCACTGTCCAGGTCCCGGTTCAATAAAAAGTTGAAATACTTTTTTGCATTCGTCGCGCGGTTCTGCGCGCTGTTTAGTTCAGCTTTTACCCGCTCGGCTTCGCTCCTGGAACGGAGGAAGTTGGCCGGTAGGCTCTTTCCATTCCGAAGGAGAGATTCATTAACGTCTACATTTTTGTTCACCAGGGCGAGGGCACTCTCATAAATCTTAACAGCAGAAACCGCCCCTATATGGAGGAAGTAAGCTGCCTTTATGTCGTATACCAACTGCCGCTGATAGGCTTCTTTCTCGAATTGTTTCAGCATGACTTGCTGACCCTGGATATTCCGGTTTATGTGTAAGTCGGCATTCAGCAGAGGCATCGATGTACGCAGTCGTGCATCATAGAAATTACTGGGGAAGAAATTCTGATTGACGTTTTCAATCTGAGGAAAATCGTCACTTTGTGTTATTTGATTCAGAGAAGCATACACCGGATTGAGAAGGTCACCAACCGGTATACCGATACTCCGACCTCCCTCGCCGGAGGTATAGTCTGCTAGCAAATTAACCGAAGGCAGAAAGTAACTTTTCGCCATCTGAAGGGATTGTTGTGCTTGTTGCCACGAAAGGTTCTTTTGTTGAAGTACCAGGTTGGATTTAAGTCCTTCACTCACGTAATTATCAAGGGCAGTTTGAGCACTGGATGCCCATGGCAAAACGATCAGCAGGAGTAATAAAGTCCAGTGAGATGTGTCAATTCTAAGGGTCTTAGTTTTCATTGGAAATAAAGTTTACACTGTTAAGTCGTAAAACAAATTTTTTTATTGTGGCCGATCCAGGTGCATACGGTCCAGCATTTCGATAACCATGGCAGCGGATTTATGGCTAAGGTTTTCCAGATTAGCTTCGCTGATCACCGAACAACGCCCTCTGACTTCCAGCGCACAAATGCCGTGAACCATAGACCAGCAGGTGAAGGACAAGATTTCGGGGTCCATTCCTTTAAAATAGCCCTTTTGAATACATTCATTAACAGTTCCAAAGAGGGCGCCAAAGGCTTTATTACCTTCCTCCCACTTTTCATCGTCCCTGTTCAGAGCGTTCATGGGCGACCTGCTGATAAACATGAGGTCATAAAATTCCCGGTTTTCAAGTGCAAAATCGATGTATGCCCTATTGATAGCTTTTAGTCGCTCGAAAGGATCTTCAACATTCTGCAATACCCGGAAATATTGGTTCAGCAGAATAAATCCTTCCTGATGCAGGGCATAGAAAATATCGTCCTTGTCCTTAAAATACAGGTAAATAGTGGTCGGAGAATACTCTATCCGTTCGGCGATATTCCGGATTGAGGTCTCTTCAAAGCCGCGTTCAATAAATAACTCCTTCGCAACCTCCAGGATTTTGCTTCTTAATTCTTCCTTCTGTCTTTCCTTACGGTTGGCGATCGTCATTTTGGTGCTGATAATTTACTTAACGGTGTAAAGTAAAATATTGTTTCTACGAAAAGCAATCTTTTTTTGAGGAAATAGCGAGCCCGGACCATGGGTAGCGGAATGAACGGCGGTTATTGTCCAGTGCGATCATCTTCCACCTACAAGTGTAAATGAGTAAATTGACCGAACATGTCATTTTGATGACATCCGGACTCCAGCCTTCAAAGCATTTTGCGGATAATTCCAGTTGCCTATGCCGATCTTGTATTTGGTGCTAAGCTACTTCTGCATTGGGATAGTATTCTCTATCCTGTTTCTTTTCCAATTTATTGAAGAGGTGGATAAGTCTGCAAAAGGATCACCGTGGACGTTCCGGATAATAATCTTCCCCGGTTGTGTAGTGTTTTGGCCCGTCTTGCTTAAAAAATATTTGAAGGCAAGGAACGAAAAACGGCATGATTAAACCACTAAGGAATTTGCACTTCATAACCTGGCACCTGCTCGCACTGGTGTTACCCTTCGTGTTTGTGCTGTCGATAGCGCTAAGACCCGAAACGGTTGATAAGATATCAGTCTCAGATGAAGACCTCCGCGCTGAGATAAGGCTTGTTACAGACTCAACATCTTTACTACTGATTGACGTCTTGAAACCATTAGACGTAGCTTCTTGCGTTGTGTACCAGGTGTTTGATGGAAAGGAAGTTCTTCTGGGGAAATTATCCCACCAGGGTCAGTTTTCTTTTTCAATCACAAGAAAAGGCGAAAAGGTTGCTCTCAGACTTTACGATATCATTGGCAGGAAGACAATTAAGGAACTATCAATACCCTATTAATAATATCCGGATGAGTGCTTCGTACCAGGCCGTTATTTACAACCGACAGAAGAAAATATACGATACGGTTATCGCCGGCTCTATAGTAGTCTATTTGGTCTCCTATTTTTTGGTTTCACTCACCATTGATCCCCAGGTCACTCAGGAGACACTTATCATTCGCTCGACGGCAACCCTGGCCATCCTGCTCCTTCACATTGTACTGGCTATTGGTCCGCTTGCCCGTCTCTTTCCTGTTTTCCTGCCACTGTTATACAACCGCCGTCATCTGGGTGTTACGATGTTCTTTATCGCGGCCGTTCACGGTCTCTTCTCTATAATACAATTTCATTCACTTGGAAATATCAACCCGCTATTGTCTGTATTTCAATCGAACACGCACTATGAATCCTTTAGTAAATTTCCGTTTGAAATCTTCGGTTTTGTATCGCTGGTAATACTTTTCCTCATGGCAATTACCAGTCACGATTTCTGGTTGCACAACCTTGGCGCGAAGGTCTGGAAAACACTACACATGATGGTCTACCTCGCTTATTCGCTGATCATCCTGCACGTTATGCTGGGAGTTATTCAATCTGAAACTTCACCTGTATTAACCATCATGCTTGGTGTAGGCATGCTGTCTATTATTTCCCTTCATATTGCCGCCAGTCAACACGAATACAAAAGGGATACGTCGGCCGTGAACGTGGTCAATGAATTCATCAAGGTATGTGGTGTTAACGATATCCCAGAAGATAGGGCTAAGGTTGTAAGTGTCGGATCAGAAAGAATTGCCATTTTCAGGTACTCCGGAAAAATCTCAGCGATTTCCAATGTTTGCAAGCATCAGCACGGTCCGTTAGGTGAAGGCAGGATTATTGAAGGTTGTGTCACGTGCCCGTGGCACGGCTATCAGTATTTCCCGCATAATGGAACTTCACCGCCACCCTTTTCAGAAAAAGTCGCAACGTACGACGTGAAAGTGATTCAGGCGGAAGTTTGGGTAAACCCAACTCCGTATCCGGAGGGAATGGAGCGTACGCCGGCCGTGATAAATACGCTAAGAGTACAATGAAGTAATAACGACAGCATGAAAATCGATGAATTTTATGTCGGCTATTTGCCAGAGGCGCCATCGCGAACGGCATCCGTTATCAGGAGAACGGTTTTTGTCTTGGGATTGCTTGTCCTCAGCATATCATTGGTATTGGTATGGTATCAAAAAAGATTCTCAACTGGCACTTTTGAATACGGTATTCTAACCTCAGTTAATGGATATGTATTCACGACGCCGGCACCTCACCTGTCAGTACCCCTGGGTGTCAATGCCAATGGAGATTCACTTTATCAAAACATCCTTCTTGTGGATTTTGGAAAAGCCGGAGCCAATAAGGTCATCATAAATCTTCAGCAGAAAATACCGGGATTTATTGACGGTTCCAGGGTAACATTGAAGGGTTACCTGATTTATGGAGACGGCCAGGCTTTGATGCAAATTACCAAAGAGGACAACAGCGATGTGTTACCGGCGGACGGTTCTAAGAAAAGCCAGGCATCCTGGACAAGTCTAGGCCCGTTAACTGTAAGCGGAGAAGTCGTAGATCCAAAATGTTACTTTGGTGTCATGAAGCCTGGAGAGGGTAAATCCCACCGATCATGCGCCATCCGCTGCATTGCCGGCGGCATACCTCCGATTTTTCATGCCTCAGGTACTTCCGGATACTTTGTTCTCGTGAATGAAAAAAATGAAACTGTTAATGAAGAGATCTTACCTTTGGTCGGCGATCTCATCACGCTTTCGGGTGAGGGGTTTATGCTGGAAGACTGGAAGATTCTTCGGCTGAAGGCCACAGAAATTCAAAAACTTTCTGACGCTAAAAAATGGAAAGAGGAATTAAAAACTTTTGAAAACGGAATAAGCTTGTGCACGAAAGAATAGATGAATTGATATTGTAACAAACATTCTGAAAATAAATAACATGAAAACAGTCATCATCACCGGAGCTTCCGGCAACCTGGGAAAAGCTAGCGTGGAAAAATTCCTGCAGATAGGCTACAACGTAATTGCAACGGTAACGCCAGGCAAGTCGCTGGGATTTGAGGTGACCGGTTCCATAGAAACCGTCGAAGCCGATCTTACAGATGAAGGATCCGTTGAACAGGTCATCGCTGATATCATCAAAAAATACAAGACTATTGATGCTACCCTGTTACTCGTAGGTGGATACGCCTCTGGTGGGATTAAGGAAACGAACAGTATGGCACTGAAAAAAATGTTCACCCTTAATTTTGACACTGCCTACTTTGTTGCCCGACCTCTCTTCCAGCACATGCTGGGACAAGCAAATGGCGGCAGGATCATTTTTGTTGGGTCCCGGCCAGCACTGGTGGCGAAAGATGCTAACCGGTCACTCGGCTACGCACTATCCAAGTCTCTCCTGTTCAAGCTTGCTGATGCCCTTAATGAAGCCGGATCATCCCATAATGTGACAGCGTCTGTAATCGTCCCAAGCACGATTGATACTCCGGCAAACCGGGAGGCTATGCCGAAATCAGATTTTACAACATGGGTTAAGCCGGAGGAAATAGCAGATGCCATGGCGCATCTTTGTTCGGCAGAAACCAATGCATGGCGCGAATCGGTAGTGAAAATTTATGGTCGGTCCTGAATTCGGTACGCTTAGGTATAATGCCCAAGGTCGCGTAATCTGAAATGATAGATTCCACCCGACTTCAAAGGATGGGGCGGCCGTTCCTCGAGAGCATAACCTTAGTTGATCCTTGCCTTTAATTGCTAAAGTGAATTTGAAATATGCCTTCAATAATCTACTCCACTTCTGTCACCTTCCCCCCCACGGTGAAAGTCTCACCGACATTCAGCAACTGCGCCAGGTAAAAGGCCATAAAATTAAACGGTACGATATTATTAAGTACGGATAAATTTTCCTCCACTTCAGGTTCCTCTACATGGAGGACATGGGCTCCAGCCTGACGGATTGTTTCTGATAGTCTCAGACTGCGTTGGTAGGAAGGGCCCTCCGCCAATATTTGAATAACTATACTTCCTCTGGCCGTTTCCTTCGGACCATGATCATATTGTGCCATAGGTAACCCGTGGAAATTGCGCTTCGTACTTTCACTCAGAATTAATGAAGCTTCCATTGCCGTTGCCAGGTTAGGGCCATTTCCGGTAATATAGATGCCGTGAATAGTTTCCGATTGCAGGAGCGCAAAAACTTCCCTGGCCATTTGTTCCCCCTTTTTCTGATAAACCTCCATGTTATCAACCAAAACCTTCAACGCCGTGGAAGCATCGATGCCAAATCCTTTAAAGAGCGCGAGCAGCGTATTGGTATAGGTTTTCGTGGACGAGTAATGTTCTTCGCCTGCTAAAATGGAAACTAAATTTTTTACATTCCCCCGGGTGGCCAACTCACTGTGTATACTGTTTGTAATAGCAATGTACTTTTCCACTGCATTCGTACACCAGAGCGCTTCACTACTGCGACCCGATTGTGACAGAATAACAGCCAGGGGAAGCCTTGGTTCTCGCCTGAGATAGGTGAAATACTCGGAGGCAAGTTCCGGGTAGATCTCAACACCCATGTACTTAAAAGCCGATGGAGCAAAATAGGAAGAGCCCATGCCGAAGTAAGGAACTTGTAACGGTAGGGAATAGGCTGGGGAGTTTGCCCAAAATTCTCTTCCACGTTTTGGTATCTCCAGAATCTCCTGAAAACTTTTATTCATAAAAAAAATGTTATGGTTTGACGACGCCGGGCAATTCACCAGGTACGCGTTGCTCGTATGACAATAATAAGGCTGCGACGATGGCGATTGCTATTCCTCCGATTTCCAGCATGGAAAGAGATTCATTTAAAAAGCTTATGGCCAGCACAATGGTAAACACAGGCTGTAAGGCTCCGGCAATGGTAGTAACTTTGGATGCCTTCCCTTCGGCGCCGTATGCTACAAAACTAGCTAACACCCCAAGCCCATTTAACATGCCTGCCAATGAACCTAATACTGCCGTGCGTTGGGATAGATTAAAGTCCGCTTCGCCGAAGAACAGGAATATAATAGCAATCACCAACGAAGAAACAATAAAGCTGATGTACGACCACTCTGCCGAAATATAATTCGTGGCAACTTTTTGGGTTGCACTAAATACACCCCAAAATAATAATGCTACCAATGAGAATAATAGCCAGGTATTAAGTCCGAGGTTCTTTATAAATAGTTTCGGATCGGTGAATAGCAGCGTTTCACCAGACAGCATGACAATTGCTGGAACAGCCAGGAGTACACCAATCCCGTTCAGCCAATGCAGCTTCTCTTTCAGAATGACAAGTGCTATAGCAATGGTAACCAGTGGGTAAAGGTTGGATACCGGTATAACAATGGCTGCCAAACCTCCGCTGGCAAACGCTTTGTACACGGCGATGTTTCCCGCTACCGCCAACACTCCGGCAATCAACCCCCAAATGATACCTTTACGGTTAACAGCCTGGCGCTTCAACTTTTTGATCACAAATGGAATAGTAACCAGCATTCCTACCGTGAACAAGACGTGATTCATATAGGGACTGACATCATCGGATATGATCTTCGCCATCACACCCCACACTCCCCAAAAAAGTGCTGCGGCTACAGAATAAACTATCCACTGGTTGTTCTTACTATTCATTGGTAATCCGTCTGCCTGTTATTTATAATCATTTCGTTATTCCATAAACAACGCCGCACTCCCCAGGATGCCGGCTTGTTCCTCCAATTCAGAAATTACGATCTTAACACGATAGTTTTTGTAAGCCCTCAGCAACGTTTCATCTGCCAAAGAGGGCAGATAGCTTCTTAACCCTTTAGCCAGACCACCTCCCAGTACGATGACATCAGGGGAATATATATTGATATAGTTATCGATTCCGGTTTTTAAGTAGGCAAGATATTGTTTCACAACTGCCTGGGCTACTGGTTGCCCTTGATTGACGGCTTCCAGAATCTGCTCTGTTGAAAAGGACGCGTCACTATTGTTGTCCATTCCAGCCCTACGCGCAGCAGCCAGCAGACCTGTGGCTGAAACCAGAGATTCCAGGCAACCCGTTTTTCCGCAATAACAAATTACCTCATTGTCGGTGATCGTAATGTGACCACCCATGTGACCATACGGCAGTAACTCCGGTAGCTTCCCCTGCTGTGTAAATCCCATCCCCAATCCGGTACCCAGGGTAAGCATGAGCATTCTGGCATACCCTTTACCCTGACCATACAAAGCTTCGCCTAGCGCAACAGTCCGGGCATCGTTGTCTACCCGGCATGGAATCTTGAAAGTTGATTCTATGATCTTGACCAGCGGATAATCTTCCATGAACTTGACGAAACCATACGTTGAATCAATGGTTCCGTCTGTCCAAACAAAACTAGGCACCCCGAACCCAATTCCTTCAACCCTTTTTTGTTCTGCGTTTGATGTGGTAATCAGGTCCTGAATGGCGCCTTTTATTCTGTGTTCGAAACGATCCGCTGATTCTTTTTCTGTTGGTTCGATAATGCTTCTGACAACTTTACCCGTCAGCAGATCCACGAGCCCGATTTTTGTCCTTGTACCACCAATGTCTATTCCGACAATCAATTTTTCCATTTCAGCTGGTTCTTAACAGTCTTTTCAAAGATATCCGTAAAGTCCATTTACTGCAACTGTATTGTTGGCGGGAGATTACTCTGGAAATGTACTTATTCTTACAAATCACGCACAACGAATTGAACTCCTAACCGGGACGTGATGGTACTTTAAAAAATAGGGGAATATGCTCAATCAGGTATTTCCTCCGAACATTCGTCGGGGATTATCAACGAGGAAGGTTTTCATATCCTGGGCACTGAACCCGGCCTTCAGCAGTGCAGGCACTGCCTCTGTAATCATATACGCATACGTTCTGTCGGGATTACCAGGATATTTTTCAGCATGTTGTATAACAGGTTTACCCGCTTTCCACTCCCATGCAGAATCAACCGAGATGAGAATACGGTTCGCATAACCGCGATCGCAAAGCGTGCGCAGAATATAAACGAGATCAACCCAGGGAGTATCCTTCGTTAATCCAAAGTTATTGAACAAGAGCGAACCACCGTCCCTGGTTATTGTTGCCAGGTAGTTGGTCTGCTGTTCCAGATTTCGTCCCTGCCAACCAAATTCTGCTTCTGTATGAGAAAAGAAACACTTCTGAGGATCCGCCCCTGAGGCTACAAGAATATCGAATTGGTCACGCGGTGCGTATATGGCATGCGTGCCTACGGGAACCCCTGTTGCCTTTTGCGCTCGTGCGGATGCACGGAAGCTCATCTTTTCCCAATCGGTGAGCGGTGACTTGTCGCCAGCCACTTTTATAATGGAGGCACGAAGTTTAGTGCCGTCGATACCTTCACTAATTTCTTTTGTCATCAGGTGTACCCGCTCATCTTCATTCATTTTTTGCAAGCGAGGTGAACAGAGCCGGTGAACATACGATCCGGTAGATACGATCAGACGAACCGGAGATTTTTCTGCAATTCTGCTATACAGCGTGATATCGCGTTCGGGTGACAAACACGTAATGGTATCAATACCAACCCGGGCTGCATCGTTTAAATTTGCGAGCACAATTTCTACCGAACGTTCATTCAGTTCCGGAGGAATATCCCCATATAACAAATGCTCATGAATCAGGGTTAGCCCCATTTTGTCCGGAGGCAAAGGACCGGTTAGTGTTTGCACATTCGGCCCAGTTGCATGCAACCTGTTCTGCTGTTTATCTAACGCACCCATCACTGGAAATGCCAACGCTCCTGCAGCGAGGCTTCCTAAAAACTTTTTGCGCTTCATCATCACAATTCAGAAAACATTAAAATATTAGCCATTACATCCCCATCATTACAAATGCACCCCAGTAATAGGGATCTTTATATTTGGTCATCAGTTGAAGCTGCGCCTGCTTGAATGCTGTTTGCTTATTACCCGACTTGAGCCAATTGGTATAAAAATTCGTCATCAACTGTTGAGTCGCCGCATCATCCACTTTCCATAAACTCATTATAAGTGCGTTGGCCCCTGCTACCTGGAAGGCACGTTGCAGACCATACACACCTTCACCTGCCTTCAGTTCACCCAACCCTGTTTCGCACGCACTCAGCACAATCAAATCTGTACCTTCAAGATCCAGGTTCATGGCTTCGTAGGCTGTGAGAATTCCATTGTCATTGCTTTGCAGATTGGGTTCCGCTTTTCCGGTAACGGTCTTGCCGGCACCGCTTAACAAAAGCCCGGAACGTAGCAAGGGATTTTCTGTTGCATTCTCCATGTGAACGCCAAACCCGGAACCGGATATTTCAACATCCTGTAAAAAATATCCATGCGTGGCAATGTGTAACAGCGCCGGACTCTTTACACTTTTCAGATTTGCCTCAGTAGCAGTCTTTTGTGTAAACTGCGTGGGAACATACCCTGCTGTTTTTAACATCCTGTTGATATTATCAATCTCTACTTTGGTGCCAGGTAGTGCGGCGACGCTCGTTGAGCCATAATCCGGAAATCCCACCAACGTAGCCTTTTTGGCTGGCGCTGGTTTCTTCTGACCCTTGATTGCAAACAAATCCTTTGAATTTCCAACGGTGATAAAGTCATATTTGTTGATCGCGAATCCCGTGGCAAGTTTTAACGTGTTCAGGTTGATTTGATTGTACACACCATCTGGTGACAAATAAACCACCTTCTTTCCCGCGATGGCTGGTTCAATACGGGCCCAGTATTGCTGGTAGGAATGTTCGTCGGCTATACGCTGTTGAATGGCATTCCTGTAAAACTTCGCATATCGCGTATCAAGCTGCAACCCGTTGTCCAGTATAATCAGTTTGGGTAGTGCTGCCTCCTTAGTAAGTATGAGCGCGGCATATTTTGCTTCAGCCGTAAACTTCTGGTCGAATTGGGTAATACGGATAATTTCAACCACCGCTTCGGTAGGCAATAACAAATCCTTTATTTGTTTGTAACTGATTTTCTGCGTTGAGTATCCTGCCTGAAACTCCTTGCTGGTCTCCGATAATCGCTTTTCCGTGGCGTTAGCGGAACGCTCTATGGAATCAAGGTTAATGTTCTGTTCTTTCAGGTCATCCTTCGAGTAAGCATAAAGTCGTGCCAGTGTTTCTTTCTGGTCAAGCCACGCCTTGTAATCTTTTATCAGCGCCTTATTGCCGCTGGCAAGGATATTTCTTTTGATCTTATTGGTGGAGCTTAGCAGCAACGCTTTGGTAGCCATCTGAAAATCATACAAATCCTGAAGCACTGCCGTATTCGTTGCACTGGCCTCGATAGCGAAATTGTAAAAACGCTGAAAACGGGGAGAAAGAACATCCCAGTACTTTGTTTTCTCAGCTTCACTCATGGGTGGGAAATAGTGGTTAATGAAGTCAATCGACTTATCCATAACCTTACGGTACGCCGCATAGGCTTTTTCCATTTCTTTCTTTTTCCAATATAAAATCGCAAGGTCTTCCTGTGACTGAACGTAATGCGGATGATTTATCCCAAGTGTCTTTTCACGGATAGAAAGGGCTTTGTCTAACAAAGGTTCCGCCTCCGCATTGCGTCCTTTGTAGCGATAAAAATTTCCCAGATCACTAACGGACCGGGCATATGCAGGACTACCATCTCCAAATGAAGTCTTATAGATGGCAGAAGAACGCTTTAATAAATCCTCCACGTTATCTTCTTTTCCCATCGCCATGTAAAGAGCGGCCTGGCTACTGAGCATGCTGGCATAGTCCGGGTTATTCTTCCCCAACCTTTTTTCCATACTCTTATATATCGCTTCAGCCTCCGTATACTTACCCATCTGCTGATAGAGCAGGGCCTGATTGGAAAGGAATTTCAGGTTATTGTTTGATTTAGCATCGCTTAGTTTTTCTGTAATCGCAATCGCACCTTTTAACACTTCATCAGCTTCCTGGAATCTTCCGACTGCCTGTAGCAGCATAGCCCGGTTATTTTCAACAATAGCGTACTGCATGATCTGTTTTCCGGCATTCGATTCAATGATGGTCGCCGCGTTTATTAAAGTCCTGTCTGCTTCATTGTAGTGACCCAGATCATACTGAAGTACGCCATAGTTGTTCAGGGAGGAGGCTATTCCAATATTTTTTTCACCAAATTTTGCCTTTCGCAGGTCCAATGCTTTCACCGTTGATTCTACGGCCTGCGTATAACGCCCCATCGTGGTATACAACAATCCCTGGTTGGCAATTGCCTTTAGATACCCAATGTCGGTCGCTAGTCCACCCTGCTCGTACAAGAGGATAGCGCTATTAAATCTTTTTTCTGCAAATGAAAATTTCCGGGAGGCATAGGCAACTTCACCGGTCTCCAGTTGAAAGCGGGCTTTCTCCTGGGTGTTAGACCCGGAACCATCCATCGAACCCAACGCGAGACTTCCGCCAGTAGCAAGTTTGGATACAAACTCTCCCTTCTCTTTTACATCAAATAATCCGGAGTTGTCGCTAACCAGAATGGCATAGTCGAAATCTGTGGAATCAAAGCTGTCACGGGCTTTGTCGAGGTCATCCTTCATACTTACCGCCGCTTTTTGAAGGTTTTCCTTCGTGGCAACACTCTTTAATTTCTGCATGATCTGTGCATCAGCCTGGATTACACCCACCACACATAACAGAAGAATTATGAATCTGCACATAGTACACTCAGTTTGTCCACATCAAATTTACTAAATCCAACGTTGTGCATTGTATTGGTAAGGAAACAATACAAGGAATTTCTATAAAGGGGCATTTTTAAATTTACTAAATCATTTCCTGTCCCGTAAACACCGGGAAACACCCACAATCTTCATCGGTAGCGAATCCCAGCGCTACGTGAATCAGCTAAGTGGATTTTTTCATTTTTGGTTTTTATCGCCTGGTATCAGGTCATACTTCACAGCAGCTCGCAATACCTCTGCAACTACCCAGGCCTGTGCTATGGCACCGCGAGGAGTATGGGGTGGCATGGCATCAAAAATTTCTGATATCGTCCCGATGCCTGCTTCATTCAGGTGTTCCAGAAAAGTATTTATATAGCGTACGGCATCATCCTTTCCCTTTTCCCCACATACATAAAAAGATGCGTCAAGAAATGAACCAATCAAATAGCTCCAGACGGTCCCCTGATGGTACGATCCGTCCCTCATCCACACGTCGCCACCATAGGTTGCCCTGAAATCCTTGTGTGCAGGGGATAATGTTCTTAGACCCCTTGGAGTAAGTAATTGTTTTACAATCAAATCAAATATTTTTTTTGCTCGCTCCACGGATAACAAAGGGTAGGGCAAACTTATTGCATACAGCTGATTCGGACGGATATCCTCGTTTTTGTAATTGCCATCGATATAGTCGTAAAGCGAATTTTGCTTTTCATTCCAGAACTGAAGATTGAAGCTTTCCAATACTTTATCGGCCCTCATCCGGTATTTTATAGACTCCACCTTTTTCCCTACTTCATCCACGAGTGTCACCATCGTCCGAAGTGCGTTATACCAAAGTGCGTTTATCTCAACAGGTTTACCTCTTCGAGGTGTTACTACCCAGTCACCAACTTTAGCATCCATCCAGGTGAGTTGTACGCCAAACTGACCTCCGTACAAAAGTTCATCTTCCGGATCGACTTTAATGCTATACCGCGTTCCTTTATAATGCCAATCAATGATGTCCTTTAAAACCGGCAACATGGTTCTGACAAAAGCTTTGTCCCCTGTGATTTTATAATACTCGTGGACCGCGTGAAAAAACCAAAGCGTTGCATCGATGGTATTATATTCCGGTGCCATACCGTAATCAGGAAACCGGTTTGGAAGCATACCATCACTTATAAATCCAGCAAACTGCTGAAGGATCTGTTTGGCTTCCTTGTGTCTGCCCGTTACCAGACATAATCCGGGTAGTGCAATCATCGAGTCCCTACCCCAGTCTGAAAACCAATGATAGCCGGCAATAATGGTAGTGCCTTCACCACGCTTAACTATAAACTGGTCAGCTGCCAGCGCCAGACTTTTGAGCTCCGGATTCCATGAAAAATGTTCAATTATCTTCTCTCTTCTTTTCTTTTCGGTGGCGAAAAGTCTGAAAGCATTTTTTTGCGCTGGTCGTTCCGTAGAAACAATTATTCCTAACGTATCACCCTTCCTAAGTTTCACGCTGAATTTTCCATGCGTATACAAATCTTCTCTGAAATCAAGTCCCCGGTAATTCTCCACAGGGTACTCAAGGTTGTAATACCAACCTTGTTGTTCAACAAATTCAGCTTTCGGAACAGAGATAAAAAGCTCCGTACCGCCGTGATAGTTCAGAGTCTGAAAGATACTATCTTCAAAAAGGTACTGCCTGCCGATATCGTCATTGGCATGCGAAAGGTGATGGAAATCGCGGGCAGAACTGAGTGGTAGAAGTTCCAGTTCAAAAGGAGAAGAAGCATCAATGACTTCGTATAGAATCAGCGTTGTATTCTCGCCGTGCACCGCAGCAATCGTCTTTTTAAGTTCTACGCCACCGGCCTGGTAATAAAACTCCGGGAACAGGTCACGTTGAAAGGCCTTAAGATGCTGATATCCTTTGGGGTGAAGGGCGCCAGGATACTGGTTGGTGCTTAAGTCAAAACGCTCTTCCCCGGAAGAATCACCTTCATCCGTTCTGTTGATCACGATAGTTTCATCCAGTTTGGAGAGCAGGACTGTACGACCAAGAGGTGGGTGTAGCGCCGCCACCAGCAATCCATGATACCGTCGGGAATGCGCTCCTGAGACTGTGCTGCTGGCATACCCTCCTAAACCATTTGTCTCAATCCATTCCAGACAAAGAGATGAGTTAAAATCGGTAAGTACTTTTGAGTCGAATCTCATATTCCAGCTTCAGAATGACGTTGATTAAAATTACCGCCTCAGGTGTTGTTCACTTGTTTGACCGGTACGTTTCATCGTTTGCTTCGAGGTTGAATAAATTTAGCCACTAAACCTGTCCATCCCGTTTGATGGGTTGCCCCGACACCCCTTCCGGAATCACCGTGGAAATACTCATAGAAATAGATGTAATCGCGGAAGTGTTCATCTTTCTGCAGCTTATCATTGCTGCCGGTTACCGGTCGGTTTCCGTCTTTGTCCTTCTTGAAAATGTTCACCAATCGGCACGAAAGATCATCCGCAATTTCCCTCAACGTTCTCATATTCCCGGATCCTGTAGGGTGTTCAACTTTAAAATCATCACCATAATAATGGTGAAATCGCTGCAGCGACTCAATAAGAAGATAGTTTACGGGGAACCATATTGGTCCGCGCCAGTTGGAGTTACCACCAAACAACGATGTATCTCCTTCACCCGGGGTATACTTTACACTAAACTCATTTCCGTTAGCATAGAACTTGTATGGGTTATCGAGGTGATGCCGCGACAACGCCCGGATACCATACTCCGAAAGAAATTCTCCCGAATCCAGCATCCTTTTTAATAACCGTTTCATACGATGTCCGCGAAGGAGGGATAATAAATGCCGTTCACCCTTTCCCTTTTCATTCCAGCGCGATATGCGGTTCGCCAGGTCAGGTCTGTTTTTCAAGAACCATTGAAGCCGTTCCGTAAATTCAGGCATTGAATCAAAAAGTTCCTGATCAAGGACTTCCACAGCAAACATCGGTATAAGTCCGACCATCGATCGGATTCTCATAACGGTTCTCTTGTCGTCGGGAGTATGCAGTACATCATAGAAAAATTCGTCCTGTTCATCCCACAAGTCTAGACCCTCGTTGGCCATAGCCCCGGCGATGTAGAGGAAATGTTCAAAGAATTTTGTTGCCAGGCTTTGATAGGTTGGATTTTCCTTTGCGAGTTCCAGGGACATGCGCAACATATTCAGCGTGAACATGGCCATCCAACTGGTTCCATCAGATTGTTCAATGTAACCTCCGGTCGGTAGCTGCGCACTCCGGTCAAACACCCCGATATTATCCATGCCCAGGAATCCACCCTGAAAAATGTTGTTGCCGTTATTGTCTTTCCTGTTCACCCACCAGGTGAAGTTTAACAATATCTTGTGAAAGATCTCTTCCAGGAACTTCCGGTCTCCGTTCCCGCCCTGTAATTTCTGGTCAATCTTATAGACTCTCCAAGTAGCCCAACCGTGTACTGGTGGGTTAACATCCCCAAATGCCCACTCATACGCGGGAAACTGACCGTTTGGATGCATATACCATTCCTTGGTGAGTAAGGTCAGTTGATTTTTTGCAAATTCAGGGTCTACCATGGCAATTGGGATGGTATGAAAAGCCAGGTCCCAGGCCGCATACCACGGATACTCCCATTTGTCGGGCATGGAAATGATATCGGCATTATGAAGATGAGCCCACTCCCGGTTCCTGCCATGCCTCCGCTGTTCGGGAGGCACGGGCTGAGATGGATCTCCCTTCAGCCATTTGGCTATTTCAAAATAATAGTATTGTTTACTCCACAACATTCCGGCTATCGCCTGACGCTGAATTGACTTTTCGTCTTCATCCTTAATCGCGTGCTGCATTTCCCGAAAGAATTCATCTGCTTCAGCCAGACGCTCCTCAAAAAGGGAATTAAACCCTTCAAAAGGTTTTGGATAAAATTTAGAGGACAACCTCAACCTGATGGTTTTTGATTTTCCGGGGGCTATGTCCAGTTCGTAATCAAACGCGGCTTTTGTTCCTTTTGGTATATGATTGACAGCATCCTGTTTCTTATGGATAAGGTAATCATTGATACCATCCTTGCAGGTACCTGAAGCAGGATGATTATAAAGCCTCTGTGTATTTGTTTCATTTTCACAAAATAAAGAGGGGGGCTTATTCTCCCCCACAAAATAGTAACTGCCAAGATCGCGGTGGGTGATCTTCAGACATCCGTCATCATCCCGGTACATTTCCGGTTTATAGTCGTCATATCCCCATGCCCACGTATTGCGAAACCAGGTCTGCGGCAAGACATGTACTGAAGCTTTTTCCTTTCCACGGTTATGGACCGTTATTTTAATCAGCAGATCATCTGTGTCTGCCTTGGCGTATTCTACAAACACATCAAAATACCGGTTATCATTGAAGATTCCGGTGTCTATCAATTCAAACTCAGGATCGAGTTTTCCTCTTCTGCGGTTCTCATCTACCAGCCATGCATATGGAAATTCCTGTTGCGGATACTTGTACAGCATTTTCATGTATGAGTGGGTGGGGGTGCTGTCCAGATAGTAATACTGTTCCTTACAATCTTCAGCGTGATTTCCTTCGTTGCCGGTTAATCCAAAAATCCGCTCCTTAAGAATAGGGTCTTTCTTATTCCAAAGGGCTACAGAAAAGCACAACAACTGCTTATCGTCACTGATACCACCGATACCCTCCTCACCCCATCGGTAGGCTTTGCTGCGGGCCGCATCGTGCGAAACATATTGCCATGCGCTACCATTTTCGCTGTAGTCTTCACGCACAGTGCCCCACTGACGTTCCGTGAGGTAGGGGCCGAATTTGCGCCAGTTCTTTTTTTTGTCGCGATCCTCAAAGAGGCGGTTTTTTTCTACACTCATAAGAGCCGTTATCCGTTTTAAATATCCCTGCCTACCGGCAGGCAGGCGTTAATCGAGTGTGGAGAGTGAGTGCGAAAAATACCTTAACCATTGTCCTCGAACCCGGGATAGAGGAGCATGCCACCATCGACAAAGAGAGTAATTCCATTCACATAGTCAGAATCGTCGGAGGCCAGCCACACCGCCGCCCCGCCGATATCGTGTGTTTCGCCTATTCTTTTTTGAGGTATAAGCTTAAGCAATTGTTTATAAGACTCCGGTGTTTGCCACGCTGCATGATTAATGGGAGTCCGGATAGCACCCGGACCAATACTGTTCACTCTTATTTTCATAGGGGCATATTCCTGTGCAATACTTTTCATCAGCATCATAACGCCACCTTTAGACGCCGCATAGTTTGCATGCCCTGCCCAGGGAATAACCTCATGAACAGAACTCATACAAATTATTTTTCCAGCTGCTTTTGATTTTTCCGGAACAACTCCTCGACGCAAGTACTCCTTTATGGCCTCCCGGGCACAAAGAAACTGACCCGTGAGGTTGATGTCCATCACATGATTCCATTCGCTTAATGACATCTCGTGAAATTTGGCATCCTTTTGAAGTCCCGCATTATTCACAAGAATATCTACCGTACCAAATTGCCTGAATACTTCCGCAAACATAGAGAGTACGTCCGCTTCATTGCTTACATCAGCTTTTATCGTTACGGCCTTCCCGCCCGCCGTTTCGACTTCATGTCTTACCTTCTCAGCTTTCTCCGGACTTGAAGAATAATTTATTACAACGGTGGCACCTTCTTGCGCCAATGCCCTGGCAACGCCGGCACCAATACCAGAACTGGCTCCGGTAATTAGTGCAATCTGGCCTTCAAGTTTACGTTTCATGGGGGTCATTAGATTTGATTGTGATATTAATTCTATTAAAATACGAGATTGTCGGGAATAAATAAGTATGCCAACCCAAGACATAACATGGTAATAATCCACCCCTTCCAGCTGTAACCGGCTATTCAGATTTTGTTGAGCGGTTATACCCAGACCGTTGACTGCCCTATTCACAGAATTTCGCAAGTCAGGTCGTGAAGGTCCGGAGGAACCCTCACGCCCATGGCAAGAATTTCCAAAAAACGCCGTCCATCTTCAAATTGGAGGACTAAAGATAAATATTAACAAACGTTTGAACATGAATGTTGCACCATTTGATTTAAAGTCATACTTTAACCCGATTTATTACCTGTATGATTCGACTTTTTGGGCTTCTGATGATCGTTTTCCTGGTATCCTGTTCCAGATCAGAGACCGCATACCGTTATTATCCCATGGAGGAACAAGCCGTGTCCCTGGCATCCGTGAAATGTACAAACCCTCAGGAATTGGATTGGTTGCGTGCCGTAATCAAACAAGCAGAAATCGACCATCAATTCAAAGGATCCATTTATGCTATACCCTACCAGAGCGAAACTGTTTTCCTGCATGAACCCTGGATAAGCAATTGCATTGGCTGTCACATGTACGATTGTGAAGGTGAACCCGTTTCTCTCAGCGCAGGTGAGAAGTCTGTTGTCCTGGCTTCTGCAAAAGCCGAGTATCTTATTTATACCTCATCGCAATAAGCCAGTTACTTCCGTAAGTCTGCATAACTGATTAACTCTATTCCCCGTTTTTTGATAACATCCTTCACCCGCTGGTCTGTCCATGTGTCGGTAACGCCTTGTCTATCTTCGGCTACCTTCTCATATCCGATATGATAGATAGCTCGCAACTCAGGGGAGTCCAGCCCGGGATGATCGACAAAAAGATACGTCTCGCCAGGTGCCAGGCCCTCTAACATCTTTATAAAACTTTGAATTTTTTCTTCCGCGGTCTCCTTCGGACCAACATAACTGACCCGCTTCACACCGAAATCTTTGGTATCAATATCAATCTTATATTCCTTTGCCAACCGTTTCGCCAACGCACTTACTTCGGGACTTATACCGTACGATCCCATATGACCAGAGATGTGGCTTACGCGCGGAATTTTTCGCAACGCCAGTTCTATCTGCGCCCGTAACTCCTTTTCCACATCCTCAATCGTCCATTTATTCTCTGTCAACGCTTTCCCAGGATAATTCTTATTCGGCCATATCATCGGGAAAAAATAGCCATCTTCGTCCGTCAGACTAGGGCAATGAGAAACAGGTCTGTATTTTGAGTTATCCCATTCACTGGTCAATGCAATGTGAATCCCGACATCGGCTGTGGGGTTCTCCTTTAATAGCCGAACCGCTTCCGGGAACCAGGGCGAAGGAACAATCACTTCTATCGAGGTTTCGATGCCGTCCTTAAATGACTTGATAAGTGCCTCGTTCCCTGAATGCGAAAAACCCATGTCATCACCACGGACAATTAGCCTGGGGCCTTTCTGTGCTGATGTTAACAGGCTTCCGAGGAGGAGAAGACTGATGCAGAGTATGGTCATTATTCTCTTCATACTTTCTTGTTTTCGGTTTAAATTGACAATCCCGGGGGTGCTTCAATATTAGGCCGTAATTTGTATCAGTTTAAACTTATTGTCCTGACGCAAATGGATGATTATTTTTTTCACCAGAACGAAGGTAGTGGAGTAAAATGATCTTAACATTACAGTTATTGAAGAATATATGCATCCTGCACCTGTCTGGGTACCCATCTGAAATTTATGAAAGTTACTATTTACCCGGACTACAAATCCCTGTGCCGAGCTACGGCCGACCTGGTTGCAGGTTATATCATGAAAAAAAAGGACTCATTGATATGCCTTGCTTCCGGCCATACACCTCGCGGTGTTTTTGATTGTTTAATCGAAGATGTAAAATCAAAACGGCTTGATCTCTCCCAATGTACTTTTGTAAGTCTGGATGAATGGGTCGGAATACCTGCCGGACAAAAAGGGTCTTGTCGCGCCATGATGGATGAGGATCTTTTTATTCCATTGCAGGTACCGAGAGAGCAGATCATTTTCTTCAATGGCATGGCCGATGATTTGCCTCGGGAGGTGGAACGGATTAATGCTGCCGTCGCTAAGCACGGCGGATTGGATATCATGCTCGTAGGCGTTGGCACAAACGGACATATCGCCATGAACGAACCCGGCACTTCGTTCGATATCTTTGCGCACATCAGTACCCTCGCCGATGAGACGAAGGAGGTTGGTCAAAAATATTTCACGACTACTACTGCCCTGGACAAGGGAATAACGCTTGGGCTAAAACATTTCAGGGAAGCAAGGTTGCCGATCCTCATGGCGAACGGACAAAAGAAAGCCGCTATCATTAAGAAGACACTTGCCTCGCCTGCAACTGAAACCTTGCCCGCGAGTATTGTACATCTTATTGATCATGGGTTTGTCATGCTCGATGAGGCTGCCGGCAGTGAAACGCAGAAGCGTTAACACTACAGGCCCGTGGCCACCGATTTCTTCCCGCGACGTGTGATCAGCCCCTCGCGAATTTTTTGAGACCTGTAATAATCTATCGGATCCAGGCTTCCACCTGCACGGAGCCTCGCTTCAGCAAGTAAAGGTCGTACATCCGCTTGAAATGCAGACTGAAGAATTTGCTCACACCGCACAACATCATTTTCATGCTGTGCAATTTCGAGGGCAGCAAAATCAACAAGTAATGCTTTTGCATACGCGGTGCGAATATTTTCCAGCGAATTGATGAGGTCTTCAATCGGATCCTTCAGGTTGTGGCTGGCATCGATCATGTAGGCAACCGGCGGATTTTTAACCTGTACATCGTTCGCACCGGTGACCAGTTCATGAAATATTAGAAATAACTGGTAAGGTTTAATGGCACCTGTGGTAAGGTCATCATCGCCATACTGCGATCCGTTGAAATGAAATCCCCCCAATCTTCCAACGTGCAGGAGTCTCGCGACGATTTGTTCAATATTCGTGTTCGGCAAATGGTGTCCCAGGTCAACTAACACATTGGCGCGATCCCCACAGCCCAAACTAAGCTGAAGGGATGTTCCCCAATCCGGAATAACCATCGAGTAAAAACTAGGCTCATACGGTTTGTATTCGATAAGCATCGACCAGTCGGCAGGCATCGCTTTATATATCCGCTGCAGGGAATCAAGGGTTCGCGCGAAGGCCTTTCTAAAGTGATGCTGGCCAGGAAAATTTGATCCATCCGCTAACCACACCGTAAGAACATTACTGTTCAGCTTTATGCCATGTTCAACCACTTCGATGTTATGATCCACAGCCTGTTTACGAATACGGTCATCCGTATGACACAATGAGCCAAACTTGTACGAATACTTCTGGTCTGACTGATCCTGGAAAGTATTCGAGTTCACTGAGTCAATTGTCAATTCGTTTTGCTTTAGCAGCTGATGTATCGCTACCGGATCTTTGGGAATATCCCAGGGGATGTGTAATGAAATGGAATTGGTAGCTCGTGTAATATGGTGGATCACCCCCACGTCTTCAATTTTTTCCTCCAGGTTCCTCGGTTCACCTCCCGACGGGAATCTACCAAAACGGGTGCCCCCCGTTCCCAATGCCCAACTGGGGACCGCAACCTGAAAGGACTCTATTTGGTGGATGATCTTGGCATATGCTGGTTCATCAAGGGACAAAAGATTCCTGGTGAACTGTACTTTTTCCTGATGGCGCAGTATATCCTGCTCATTAAGGGTGTCAAGGATTGAGGCATTCATAAGGGGTATGTTGATCATGCAATTAAAGATATCTAATATTTCCTGACGTAGCGTCCTGATCCTACCTGTACATGATATTACAGGACACTAAATAAAACAACCCGGGTCGTTATTGTTACAAATTGGATTAAATGAGTACCTGAGGGCTTTCTCGCCGAAGACAACGAAAGTACTTTAAATCAATCAAAAAAAAGATACGCTCCACATTCATAATTTTTTCTGATATTTCTGAAAACTGAACCCTACCTGCCTTGAGTCGTCAACCTGTTACACTGATTTTTGACATCGGTAAAACAACCAAGAAGGCCTTGGTTTTTGATGCTTCCTTTCATGTACTGGAGGAACAGACAATAACTTTTAAGGAGATCGTTGATGACGATGGGTTTCCTGGCGAAAATCTTCAGCAGGTATCGGATTGGGCGTTCGAGGTTTTTAGTCGGTATACAAATCATGCGGCGTATGATGTCACCAAATGTAATTTCTCTTCCTATGGGGCAAGCCTGGTCCACCTCGACAAGGATGGAAAAAGGATCGATCCTTTTATCAATTACCTGAAGCCTCTTCCGCCCCATACCCGAGAATTGTTTGACTCGTTGTATGGGCCGGAGAAAAATATATCGGCCGTAACTGCTTCTCCTTTTCTGGGGATGTTGAATTCCGGTTTGCAGTTGTTCTGGCTGAAGAATGAAAAACCGGACCGCTTTCGACGCATTCGCACGTCATTACATCTGCCCCAATATTTTACATTTCTGCTGACCGGTAAAACCTTTACGGATATCACCAGTGTAGGCTGTCATACCATGTTGTGGGACTTCCAAAAACACGCGTATCACCATTGGGTTGGTAAGGAGGAAGTAGAGAACTTCTTTCCATCGATTCAACGTGCTGATCACACTTTTGATTATTCTTTCAATAATCGCGTAATAAAATTTGGCGTCGGAGTTCACGATAGCTCAGCGGCGTTGATGCCTTACCTAGCAACGCAGCAAGAGCCTTTTCTCCTGCTTTCGACTGGCACCTGGAATATTTGCTTTAATCCATTTAACAACGAGCCCTTAACACCGGAAGAACTATCAGCGGATTGCCTGTGCTTCCTTACGTTTGAGAGCAAACCCGTAAAAGCATCGCGGATATTCCTGGGGCATGAGCATGAGATACAGACCGAGGCCTTGTGCAAATTTTTTGATGTGCCCTCGGATTATTATAAGTCTGTAAACTTTGATAAAAGTTTGCATCAGAAATTGGTTTCAATACCCACAACAAAAAAAGATTTCTACCCCATAGGAATGGAAGGAACCGGACCTATCCCTGAGAAACAGTCACAGCGCACCGACTTCAGCGCTTTTGAGAATTTTGAAGAAGCGTACCATCAATTGGTCAGGTACCTGGTGAAATGGCAAATGTTATCGATCCAACTCCTGGATCCGGAGAACAAAGTAAATAATGTAATAGTCGTTGGAGGTTTCACAAAAAGTCCGCTGTTTCTGGAAGTGCTAAAACGAGATGAACTAAAGAGGAAAATTCTTATTTCAGATCATCCCAGGGCCAGTGCTCTTGGGGCGGCATGGCTTGTTGCCGGCAAGGAAGCTTACAGCGGAAATGCTGGGCTCCTCTCCGTATCGGAGGCGTAACACCTCACACAGATGGAAAATGTCAGACCATACGGGCTAATTCTGGCGGGTGGACAAAGCACCCGGATGGGCACAGACAAGAGTTTGCTTGACTACAAAGGAAAGCCACAGCGTGAGTATTTGTTTGCATTGTTGTCTGAATTCTGCATGTCTGTTTTCACCTCCTGCCGGAAAGATCAGGATGTACCCGCATTGCTTAACCCCATTATTGACGCGTATAATTTTCAAGGACCTATTAATGGAATTCTTAGCGCCTTCCGCGCCCATCCAAAAACGAGCTGGCTGATAGTTGCTGTTGACATGCCCTTTATTGATGAGGGTGCCTTACAGCTGCTGCTGGACAATCGTGACGAAAATAAAATGGCAACTTGCTTTTTGCATATGCCTGATAAATTCCCTGAACCGTTGTTTACCATATGGGAACCCTCCGCCTATCCGGCACTTTTAAAATTTACATCATCCGGAAACATCAGTCCGCGTTCCTTTCTGGAACAACATGATGTAAAAATGGTAACCCCTCTCGATGAAAAAATTCTGTTGAATATTAATTATCCGAAAGACAGGGGTCCGCTGTTGTAGGTAATGGTTGATTACAAAACTGCATCTCAAAAAAAACGTTCTTCAAATTGCGCGTCGATTGAGATTGTCTATTAAAAAAATCTGACCCGACGCGCTAACAATCTATTTGATCCTGGCTACCATTATTTCATCCCTAACGCGATTATTAACAAAGGTGGCATTTTTGTAGCGCCATTGTCCATTTGTCGCAGCCCATCAGGGCGACACGTTGGTAGCACCCCCACGTGTTGTGGAGAATCGAATTGGTAAGAGCGCGCGCCTAAGAAAATGGAATGATCCGCAATTTCATGTGGCGCGTAACGATTCAACATGATGTAACCAAGCCCCAGCGCGGCGAAATCTTGGTAGCACCCCGACGTGTCGGGGTGCATAGGATTTCGCCAAAATAACGCGCCAGGGAAAATGGATTGATCCGTAATTTCATATGGCGCGTAACGATGCAACATGATTTAAAAGATACCAGGGCATCCAACAATGGCATACGTAAGGTGTTTCTATCGAAAATGCCAAGCCCCAGCGGGGCGAAATCTTGGTAGCACCCCGACGTGTCGGGGTGCATAGGATTTCGCCAAAATAACGCGCCAGGGAAAATGGTTTGATCCGCAATTTCACGTGGCGCGTAACGATGCAACATGATTTAAGATGCCAACGCAATCAACAACTGGTAACCGTAAAGGGTGTTTCTATCGAAAATGCCAAGCCCCAGCGGGGCGAAATCTTGGTAGCACCCCGACGTGTCGGGGTGCGTAGGATTTCTCCTGCGATTAGCGACGGAGGACACCTTATGATTACTAATCGCGCATAGCAGATAAGTGCGGTCGTCAGAAAGATATTGGGGTCGAAGAAATGCTGGCAATACTGCCCTGCTGAAAGGGAATTCTGGCCGAGTTTATTCTATTCAGTCCAAAATGGTTAGCTTCGTTGGAGGGCCTGAAAATGAAAAGTATCAACCACGAAGCACCCGTAAAATGCAGCAAGTCAATAATGATCGAGGCCAGCTCTGTAAAAGTATGGACCGTAATGACAGATATTAATAATTGGTCAACCTGGCAGACAGACATTACGAAACCAACTTTGAATGGTGAACTCAAACCAGGCTCAAGGTTCGACTGGAATACCGGTGGAGCAAGAATTCATTCCACCCTACATACGGTTGAACCTTTTCAATACTTTGGCTGGACAGGAAAAACATTTGGAATGTTTGCCATTCATAACTGGGTGTTAACCGAAATTAACCGGCAAACAAAAGTTTCCGTGGATGAAAGTATGGAAGGCTTCTTTGCTAAACTTTTTAAAAAATCGTTCAACAGGAATCTTGAAAAAGGAATGCAACAGTGGCTTAACTTATTAAAGAAAGAATGTGAAAAGTAAACGATCATGAAAATAGGTAAGTATCTTCTACTATTTACCCTTGGTCTCCTGACTTTCCCGGACGCTGCATCTCAATCCTATGCTGACCTGACGGAATTGACGGGATTTTCAATGAAAGCATATTACAGTCCGGGAAATGAGGAAAGAGCAAAGAATATTGTAGCACGGTGCGAAAAGGCAACGAAGTACATAGGCGGACTGGTGGGATTTACTCCGAAAGTTCCCCTCTTTATTCTGAACCCAGAGCACTGGAAAAAATACGCAACATTTCCACTGTACGGAATGCCGCATTATACAGACGATGCGAAGTTAGTGATCGCTTCAGACGACAACGACTTCTGGAAAAGTTTCATTCCTCCACTCGATCAACTTTCCCCTGATCTGGCCGCAAGGGTTAAGCTGGCCTATTCAACGGCCGACGGTAGTCTGAGTATGATGGCCTTCTTTGACTTGTTAGCACTGCACGAACTGGGGCATGGATTCCATGATCAAGGTGGGCTGACTATGCAAAGACTATGGATGCAGGAATTGTTTTGCAACATTATGCTTCATACCTACATCGCTGAAAATGAACCAAAGAATCTACCATCATTGGAGGCATTCCCAGAAATGGTTGTAGCTGCAGGGACCACAGGTTATGAATTTACAACGCTGGCTGATTTTGAAAGGCTATATGATAACATGGACGCGAAGAATTATGGCTGGTATCAGTGCAGACTTCATGTTTCCGGAAAGAACATCTACAATTCTGGCGGAGAAAAGACTTTTGTAAAACTCTGGAAAGGTTTAGAAGAAAACAAAGAGAAAATGACGGATGATCAATTTGCTTCGTTCCTGAATAAAAAAGTAAATAAGGCAGTAGCAGAAGTTCAAACTGATTGGCTAAAGAAGTGAATCAACAAAAGGTATTTAAATGATCAAAAGGATATTCTTTACCCTTGGGTTATTGACTACAGTTGTCATTATCTATTACATTACCGTAATCATACAGGCTAGAACTAACACCCCGGACATCGTACGGCAGGCATTGGCCTCCGACCGAATGAAACTTGAATTAAGTGACTTCAGTAAACAGCAAGTAGAAGCGCTGTTAAAAGTTCAGGATCCCAATTTTTACCATCACCAGGGTTTTGACATTTCAACGCCAGGAACCGGAGTAACAACGATAAGTCAGGGGATGGTGAAGATGTATTATTTCGAAAATTTTAAACCCGGATTTCAAAAAACAAAACAAAGCTTAATAGCAAGGTTTGCCTTTGACGCCTTAACACCGAAGGATACCATTTTGAAATTATTTATCAATGAGATTTACCTGGGCCAAAATGGGGCGCAAGCCATTAAAGGCTTCGAAAACGGGGCAAACTTCCATCATGGGAAGCCGTTTAATGAACTGTCGTGGGATGAGTACTTATCGCTCGTCGCTATGATTCGTGCGCCTACAACTTACGACTATACGAAGCAAAGGGAAGCCAACGCCGACCGGGTCTCAAAAATTAAAAAGGTGCTGGCTGGAGAATACATACCCCAAGACAATAGTGATTGGTTGTACGACCGACAATAGCAGGAACTCCCTGCGAAACAGGTAATAAAATTCAGTTGAGATGCAGTTAACAACAAACAAACACACATGAATCCTAAAAAAATAGTACGGACATTGCTAATCCTGGTTGTCCTGGTTTCAAACATCAGTTGTGACCAAATTTCAAAAAGTATTATACGCCAAAAGATCGGGTTTAACGAACACATTGGTTTTCTTAATAACTATGTAACGATGACCAGGGTCGAAAACACAGGGGCCATGTTGAGCGCTGGAAGTTCACTGTCACAACCCCTTAAGCTGTTACTCTTAATACTATTACCCATCGTTGTCCTCGCACTCCTGCTGATATACGTCCTCACAAAAAAGAACCTGTCCAGTTTATTTGTGCTGGCTATCTGTTTTATTATTGGAGGCGGAGTCGGTAATATTTATGACCGCTTCACGTATGGGTCAGTCACGGACTTCCTGCACATCAACTTTGGCATCTTTCAAACCGGCGTGTTTAATATGGCCGATGTTTCCATCATGACCGGAATTTTATTGGCCTGCCTGGAAGTCTATTTTAAACCAAAAACATTTGCCGGCCAGCCGCCAAGCGTATAACGAATGAGCGCCTGGCGCAAAATGGTAAATCGATCGCTGCCGTTCCGGGATCGACCAAATTTACTTATATGGACTATTTGAAAAACATTCTGATAGATTTCGAACTTCACCGTGCTGAGGGTATAAAAACATGTTTCGAGCAGGGTGTGAACCCCAATGCCATCCAGGAGGGAAAGCCCCTTATTTATGCCTTGATTAATATGTATACCCGCGGACCGTCATTCAAGAAATGTATCAAGGCATTCGTTGACCATAATCTTGAGTTTGAAGACAACGTATTGCTGGCTGTACTATTGGACGATGCTGTCTTGCTGGACAAACAACTCACCGCAAACAAAACTCTTTTGACAAAAACCTACTCTCTTGATTGCACCTTCACGCCTCTTTACGAAGTTTCCCTGTTGCACATTTGTGCGGAATACAATCATGTATCCTGCGCTGAAGTCCTTGTTAAGCATGGTGCCGATATCAACGCAACGGCAGGAGTGGATAAAAATGGATTTGGAGGGCACACACCGGTTTTTCATACCGTGAATCAATATGCTAATACGTGTATGGACATGCTGAACTACCTGATTTCACAAAACGCTGATCTGTCGCTCACTGTTAAAGGACTTGTCTGGGGTAAAGGGTATAAATGGGAAACGTTTATACCGGCTGTTAACCCAATCAGTTATGCCATGATGGGACTATTGCGCCAGTTTCAACGCACTGAACAACAAATTTATGAAGTAGTTTCGCTGTTGATGAAAGCCCGGTATGGAACACAATACGTTCCGCCAAACATTCCCAACACGTACCTGAACAAGTAACATACAACCCAACCTGACAGAAACAAATGAAAATTGCATACATCATTTTTCAACGGCGTAACGTGGCTCGACCTAATAGGCATTTATGATCCGATCAGCCGCCTGAAGTCAATGAATTATATTACGGATCTGTCGTGGGACTTATGTTCCTGGACGAATACCGCTTCCGACAACTTCGGACTTGAAATAAAGCCAACAAAAATTCAAAACTCGTTGGCAGATTATGATTTTATCATTGTGCCGGGCGGACACGGAACCAGACACCTGCAGTCTGACGATGATTTTCTGAATTGGATCATGACATCTGGCGCGACCAATGGAAAAATTTCGATCTGCACAGGTAGTTTAATTTTAGGCGCTGCAGGTTTTCTTACTGACAAAAAAGCGACCACCAATTATCAGGAGTATGAAACCCTAAGACCCTATTGTAAAGACGTTCTGACTGACAGAATTGTTGAAGACGGAAATGTTATTACTGCCGGAGCTGTTTCAGCTTCCCTTGATCTGGGTCTTTATCTCTGTAATAAATGGGCAGGACCCGAAGCAACCAAGGAAATAAGAAAAAAAATGGATTATCGTGGGTGAGTAAAACAACCGTTTTGAATACGTTCAAAGTTCTAAATACGATCGCCTTCATCGTGTTTTGTCTGGCCATCGGACAGGTTATTTCAACGCTATTAACTTGTTTAGTGTACGATGTCGGTGTGGCTCAGATTATGGAGGCTTTAAAAGATCCAAAAAATGCAGAGCGGTCACTCGTTTTACTACCATCGCTCCTTTACACTGTCTTTAGTTTTCTAGTTATTCCTGGCGGTTACCTCGTGCTCCGTGGCAAATCGTCACTACGCTATTTATGGACAACTCCTGAAATGAAGCTCGCCCCATTCCTATTATCCATAGTGATGGTTTTATCACTAATCCCGGTCATTAGTTTCCTGATTGAACTTAACCAGGGTGTATCCTTCCCGAATTGGTTATCTGAGCTGGAAAGATATTTTAAGGAAGCCGAACACAGAGCACAAGAATGGACAAACTCCTTACTCGCCGTCCGAGAGGTTGATGAACTGGTTATCATCATCCTGATCGTTGCGATTATTCCCGGAATTGCAGAAGAGTTCTTCTTTCGCGGCATAGTTCAACACCAGCTTCATGACATCCTAAAAAATAAACACCATGTCATCCTGCTTACTGCATTGTTGTTCACCATCTTTCACTTCCAGGTTTATGGATTTATTCCAAGAATGTTACTGGGCATATTATTCGGATACTTATTCATGTGGTCGCAAAATATCTGGTATCCTATCGTCGCGCATATTACCAACAATTTAATTGGTGTTCTCGGCAGTTACTTCTGGGGTGCGGAAATGAATAAGGATCAAGGGCTGGTCCCTCTTGTATGGGTATTTCCTTCTATACTTATAACAGCCGTCATCATTCTGTATTTCAAAAGGACCGCTCGTAAAACATTTGAAATACCACCTCGAAATTAGATGGGTTGCTCTGGCGTGCGTTTAAACACCCAGAAAACCCACATTTTTTAGAAAATGAAAGCCGTCAGAAACACCTTATAATTATAGAGATGATAATCGTATTCGTATTTTCATAATCTTGTGACTGCATTCTAAGGATAATATTCCTATAAGTCTTAGCTTGTCTTGATTACAAAGTATGCTGAAACTTCGGATCCTGTTTGTTTTCCTTCCCCTTCTGTTCGTGGGAAATGCGTTCTGCCAGAAGGTGATTTATGGCAAGGTCAGCGACGCCCATACACGCGAGCCACTCCCCTTCACGAATGTATTCGTTAACCACACCACGATAGGAACGGTAGCAGATCAAGATGGAACGTATGTACTGGCCATTCCAAGAGGTGAATACGATGTAGTCTGTTCATTTGTCGGGTATCAATCGTTCAAGATTCAAACCTCTGCCCGTGGACCGGACTCCATACGAATGGATATTAAACTGGTCCCATCCAAAGAGCAACTGGACAGTGTTGTGATCCGTGGTAGCGCGGATAAAGAATGGGAAAAACTAGTAAAACAGTTTCAGAAAGTTTTTTTGGGAAACACGGCTGCCGCCGCTAACTGCGTCATACGCAACGGATGGTCGATCGATCTAAAAAAAGAAAGGGCTTCGGGCCACCAGGTTTTAACAGCCGTTGCGTCACAGCCCCTTGAAATAGAAAATTCCTTCTTAGGATATAAACTATTCTATGACTTGCAGGAATTCTCCGCCTCCAAAAAAAACGACCGGTTTAGCGGCAATGTTTATTTTGTTGAAATGCAACCAAAAGACTCCATACAGGCCGAGCAGTGGGCACGGAATCGCCAACAAGCTTATCGAGGCTCTGTCCGTCATTTATTTAAATCAATTCTGGCGAATCGTACAAAGGAAGAAGGATTCACAATTTCTGTTTATCAGACTTCTTATAATACCATTCAACAAACTTCTTATACGCCTTCGGGCATTCAATTCGATTCGCTGAATAGAAAGTATATCATTCCAATGGAAAATGACATTGCCGTCTATTATAAATCCTCACCATCTTCTGATCACAAGGTTGCCACGCTGAGTTTTGTAAACCGATACGTTGAAGTAGATAACAACGGCGTCGTGTTCGACCCCCTGTCTTTTACGATAACAGGATATCTGGGCCGTTCCCGCGTCGCTAACCTACTGCCGAATGACTATAAGCCCGCAAGTCAGGGCAATAATGTTGCAGTTCCTCTTTTCCCGTCCGAAGAGGCTACCCATTTTCAACTTCCGGATGGAACATTCGTCGCCGTTGGAACTGAGAACGATGAACTTGGCGGATTACCGGCTTCACCAATGCTCGATTCCCTGGAGAAAAAAGTAACCTACTATGCTGAGACCCGGCCTCCCGAAAAAGTTTATGTGCATTTCGATAAACCCTTCTATTACACCGGCGAAGACTGCTGGTATAGTGCCTATGTCGTGAATGGATCCGATTTAAGTCCCACGCCGATCTCTTCTGTATTATACCTGGACTGGATTGACCCTTCCGGAAAGGTAATCAGGCACCAACGCCTAAAAATTGAAAGCGGTATTGCCGCTGGTGATTTTGCACTAGACCCTTCCCTTCAGGATGGAATATATACCGTGCGGGCGTACACCCGCTGGATGAGAAATGAAGATCCCGAATTTTTCTATTACAAAAAAGTACCGGTTTTTAGCACGGTGTCAGCATTACCTGGTTCGCGCAAGGATCAGCTTCCAGGCTCAATCGATCTAAAGTTTTTTCCGGAAGGTGGAACACTGATTCCAGGCATCATGACCACCATCGCTTTTAAAGCGATAGATGCTAACGGCAAGGGTTTTGACATACATGGAAAAATTACCGATGAAGAGAATAGCCTGATTACGACATTCCAATCCATACGCAACGGAATGGGCGTATTCCCGCTCATTGCCCAGGCCAATAAATCCTATTACGCCGTTCTCCCCAATGGAGAAAAGTTTGCCTTACCCCTTCCTGCTGAGCAAGCGTTGTCATTGGCGGTATCTAATTTGAATGAGAACAGGGTGCTCGTACGAATCCGCTCAGGCAACGAAAATAAATCTTCATCTGCCTACCTGCTGGCGCATTCCCGGGGGTCGATACACTTCGCAGAGTCCGTCAACCTCGAGGCCCCGCATACCGACATTGCCATTTCAAAGAACGAGCTGCCGGAAGGGGTCGTACAACTCACTCTCTTCAACGCTGAGGGTATCCCGCAATCCGAGAGAATGGTATTCATCCGGAAAGACCGCGGAGTGGCGGTTACCATCAGCAGTGATAAGTCAAATTACCAACCCAGGGATTCCATTTTCCTGGACGTGGAGGTTAAAGACCGCGATGGATACCTCGTACAGACTTCATTGTCAGTTTCTATCACCGATGCCGCATTTGTAAGCGCGAACTCAACTTCGGAAAACATCTACACCCAACTTCTCCTTCAATCCGACCTTAAGGGATATGTCGAGCAACCCGGATGGTACTTTGATTCTGTATCTACCCAAAAGATTTATGCCCTTGACCTGGTGATGCTCACACACGGCTGGTCAAGGTATCAATGGAATAAAATGCCACCTCCATCATCTGAACCACTCGCCTACCAGGCTGAGAAAGGAATTACGTTAGAAGGACAAATTACCGCGAATAACAAACCTGTTATAAACGCCCCGTTCATAATGATGATCCCGCAATCAGAGAAAAATGAGATAAATCTATATGAAACCGATTCCCTAGGTCAATTCAGGGTACACGGTCTCGATTTCTATGATACCACCAGGATCTCCTGGCGCATTTCGCAACAAAAAAGAATGGTTCAACGTGCTGGCATAACATTAAAAACAGGGAAGTATGCACCCCCCGTAACAGATAACGGTGCACCATATCAAACCATTGAAGAGTTTAAAAACGAATTAAGTCAAAAGCTTCTTGATCGTTATTTAAAGACTGGTGTTTGGAACCTTGAAAACTCCATATTACTGGAAGAAGTAGTAATAAAGAGTAAACGAATTGAAACTGTTGCAGCCGGACCTGAAGGTAAAGCAGTGAAGCCGGATTCTGTGGATATTAGTTCCAGGATTTCTACTTCACAATTCGTCCGCCGATACGCTGGCAAGCCTCCCCTTTCAGTGACTATAAATGGATATGTAGAGCCAGGCGATCCCTATATCGCACTGAGCACAGTACCTATAGAAGATGTTCAGCAAGTACTTGTTTTTGGCAACATCCATCACGGCTACCATGTGGTACTCTGGAAAAAGAACTCAACCTTGCCGCTAGATCAGGCTACCATCAGGAAAAAAGCAGGTGGGTATCATGTTGTCCGCGAATTTTATCATCCCCGATACGGACCTTCAGACATTTCTTTTAGTAAACCGGACAACCGAATGACATTGTACTGGAATCCAACCCTCCGGACTGATCAGGACGGTAATGCCATAATCAGATTTTACAACACCGATTCCACAAAAAGATTATTAGTCGTCGTGGAAGGTATTGCCAACGGTATCCCTATTCATTCGACCACTATTCTTGGAGAAGAATAGTTTTCGGCAAGCAGCAGTGAGTAGAATCAGAAATTAGTTGTGTTATGTGTGGGCCTGGGAGTGTTAACCGCCGAGGCGCCAAGGCGCGGAGTAGCGCAAAGATTATTTATTCTGGCTTAGCGGTTCCTTAGCGACCTGGCGCCTTTGCGGTGAATGAATTTTCTTAAAAATCGACGGAATTTCAATACGAGCATACCATTTCTAACACCCAGACCACATGGCAAAAAAATTCCGCCTTCACCTTCATCACTTTAACCGGCAATTTTAGCGAACCAGCGGGCCACTGTTTCCAAAGCAAAGTTATGTGTAACTTAGCCCTATATCGACTCAATCATTTACCATGAGCGACAAACCGTTACTCGTTAGAATCTCGACCCTGATCCTGGTCTGCATCTCCGGATTCGCCCAAAGTCAATCCTTTGAGCAAACCGCAGACATCCTAGTATCTGTTTATGATGGCAAGATCGAATGGGTTGACCTTGATAATGACAACGACCTTGACATTATTTCCAATGGTGTCACGGACGGTGGTAATGAAATGTTCACTACCGTATATGAAAACATTAACGGATCCTTTACAATTAAAACTACCGCCCTGCCTGCTGTCAGAAATGGAAGCGCTGAGCCAGGCGACTATGATGGCGACGGCGATCTGGACCTTTTAATCTCAGGACTCACGGCCACCGGCAATATTTCTGCTCTTTATGAAAACGAGGGTTCATTTTTATTCACGTTGAAATATTCATTCCCAGGTCTTCTCAATTCGACCATGTCCTGGTTCGACCTCGACAACGATAAGGATCTGGATTTCCTTCTTGCTGGTGTAGATGATTCGTCTGGCGGTCCTGATCCATTCGTAGAACATACACTGCTGTATGAAAATACCGGCGGAGCCTTTACCCTAATCCCGATTACAAACATTCCGCCCTGTACCCAGTGCGCGATGGACTGGGCAGACGCTAATGGCGATGGCAAAATTGATTTGTTGTTTAGCGGATTTGATGGTGATACAAAAGGCCAAACAGGCATTTACCTGAACAACGGTGACAAGACCTTCCGAGTGGATACAAAATCCGTCTTAAAAGATTTGTTCAATGGCGATGCCCGTTGGGGTGACTTTGACAATGACGGCGACATGGATGCCCTCCTGAGTGGAGTGGCAGAAGGCGGTCTGATGTATTGCCAGGTATATGAAAATGACGGGGATTCCCTAAAAGAGCGTGCTGACATAAGCCTAAGTACCGTTGGGGAGAACTGGCATGGCGGAACGCGATGGGTGGACTACGATAACGATGGTTACCTCGATATCATCATTACCGGACGAGGCGTTTCTAACCTTGTACTGGTACAGGTCTTCAAGCTATACCACAACGACGGCAACGGTCAGTTTACCGAAGTGCCGGAATTAAACTTTGAAGGACTAACAAACAGTTCCATTGACATTGGTGATTACGACAATGACGGCGATGTCGATATCTGCCTCCAGGGCATAACATCGAATGGCCTGGTGGCCGGCATCTATAAAAATCTCCTGTTAAACAACGCACCTTCGTCCAATACCATTCCCGTTGCGCCTGAGACCAACACCCTTTCCGAACGTTTCTTCCGCAAACAGGTGCAGTTGACATGGAGCCGGGGAACCGACGATGAAACACCAGTCGATGGGCTGTCGTACAATTTCTATTTAAGAGATGGGGCGTCACATATCATGGCTCCAACATCTGACTATTTAACCGGCCATTTACAAACAGCCAACCCAACCAATGGGCAATCCCGAAAAAGCCAGTGGTTTGAATTGCCGGAAGGTGCGACTTACTTCTGGGCCGTACAATCTGTCGACGGAGGAAAATCTGGTTCGCTGTTCTCCGGAGAAAAAAGCTTTTATCAGATCTACGGACCCACTTCAATACAGGCAGAAATTATGGATGCCAACCAGGTAAAACTCAGCTGGATTGATAATTCGTCGATCGAAACAACCTACCGAATTACCCGATCGACGTCGGCGACCACCGGATTTTCCAACCTGGTTACTTTACCCCAGAACAGCACTACTTACCTGGATAACTTCGCGTTCCTAACGGACACGTATTACTATTATCGCATCTTCGCTTATGAAGGTCCAACGGCGTCCGGTTACGACTCACTCAAGGTGCTGATTCCTACGGCACCGACAGACCTGAGCGCAATCCCTGTGAATGCATCGCGGATTAACCTTACCTGGAGTGATAATTCGGGTTATGAATCCGGATACATTGTCGAAAGAAAACTAACCTCAGCATCGACGTTTGAAAATGTAACAACTCTTCCATCCGGTACGGTGGCTTACTCCGATATCGGATTGCAGGAGGGAACCAGCTATAACTACCGTGTAAGAGCCACCATTGAATATGGCAGCTCAGACTATAGCAACGTGAGCAGTGCCCAGACTAATTTCAGACCTGTAGGAGAAGATTTTGAAAAGGAGTTGTTAGAAGATGAAACCCTATCCTTTACCATTCAGGATTTTACCAGTCATTTTTCCGATCAGGATGCGGGAGATGTGCTCGCACTGGTTACCATTGGTACGCTTCCCGAGAAAGGAATTTTGCAGCTCGATGGTGTTCCGGTTGCAGCTGGTCAGCTGATCTTAACATCGGAACTGGGAGCCCTCGAGTATGTTCCACTGATCAACGACAACGGCGCTTCAAGTTTCGGATTTGTTTTTAATGATGGCATTGATGACAGTGCGTTGCCTACTACTGCTACACTGAAGATTACCCCCGTAAATGACCCGCCGGTATTATCCTTCTTTGCAGATGTTGATATAGTAGAATCTGAAGAGACGGCACCGATAGCTTTTCTGGTGGAAGATGTAGATAATGTCCCTGCCGACTTTGTATTCACGGCGGTGTCTGATAACCAGCTATTAATCAAAAATGATAAAATCACCATTTCCGGCAGTGGAAATAACAAAAGCCTGCGCATTAGACCGGAAATTAATACAACCGGAGAAGCAAACATCACGATTACCGTCAGCGATGGTGCGTTAAGCGACTCACAGTTGTTCAAAGTTACGGTGTCTCCCGTTACCAGTATTTTAGAGTCCGCACCTTTTAGGGTTTATCCAAACCCGGTCACTTCATCGCTTACTATTACTATGGATGGTACACTGAATCCTCCGTATTCCATTGTCGTACGAGACTTAGTAGGAAGAGAAATCCTACGGCAAACTGCTTCTGATTATGACTCTAACATTTCCTTTGATGAACTAACTTCAGGCATCTATTTGCTATACGTATCTAAAGGTGAGGCGGTGTCAATACCTGTTAGAGTATTGAAGAAATAGTGAATTCGGGAGTGTGGGTTTGCGTATGGGAGTGCTAACCGCCGAGTCGCAAAAACGCAATATACCGCAAAGATTGTTGAGTTAAACTTGCGCCATTCTCCATTGCGTGCCAATCACCAAGTCACCACCTCAACACAGCCTACAGTGGCTACGAGACTCTTCAATTCACTCTGTTACGAAAAAAAACATCTTACCATGTACCGCTAAGAATATTGTGCAAAACCTTGCGCCATTCTTTGCGCCTTTGCGCCATTGCGTGCCAATCGCCAAAGCACTACCTCAACACGGCCGACAGTGGCTACGAGACTTTTGAATTCAGTCTGTTACGAAAAAAAAATCTTACCATGTACCGCTAAGAATATTGTGCAAAACCGTGCGCCATTCATTGCGCCTTTGCGCCATTGCGTGCCAATCGCCAAAACATTACTAGCTCAAAACACAACGTCTTAGGTTTGCGTGCACCATCTCCATGCCTTAATTTGGCAAAAAAAATACAGGTCCTTAAAAAGCAAAGATGAATAAAATATTTTTACCGATCGGATTCAGTCTCATATTTTTCGCTACTGGTAGCGGAGACACAATGTGCCGCAAAGATTGTTACCTTAACTTTGTGGTAGCTTAGCGTCCTGGCGCCTTAGTCTTAATTTTACATTTAAAGTGAGACGGGCGCCTGGGAGGGACCGTTAACTACAAAGTCGCAGCGGCGCAATGTGACAACAACAGCACTCATATAAAATATGGAACAGAAATTTTCTCTAGGCAGAATCATCATCTTTGGACATCTTGTAGACAAACTAAAAGCATTCTACATTGAAAATTTCAATTTTTCCATCATTGAAGAAATTAAAGACCAGTGGATAGTTTTAAACGCTGGTCAAATTGAAATAGCAATTCATAAAATCGGACCAAGGTATGAACCCGAAGACGGAAAAGAATTCAGAGTTGAAAGCAATACTAAATTAGTCCTTTATATAAAAGGCGACCTAACAGGCTTTCGTCAGCGGCTTATTGATAAAGGTGTAGTAATTGGCGACATCAAATCCTTTGAAGGTATTAACTCACTATTCTGTGACGGAGAAGATCCGGAGGGAAATATTTTTCAAATAGAACAACGACTCAGCTAGAGAACCACGTTACAACACATACCCTTTGGACGCTACATGAAGAAGATATCAATTTATATTATTTGCTCTATTGTCTCAATTTGTTGCACAAACCCGGACGAAAAAGATTTTACCGTTACTTCTGAATTTGAAGAGCAGGAATATATCTGGTTAACCTGGGTAAAGACTGGCTTTTTGGGAGGAGAGCCATTTTATTATACTGCCCTTAAAGCAATGAAGGAAATTACGCCATACTGCAAAATCCGCTTATTCTATGGGTTACAGTTAAACTACTCCAAACAAGATCTTGAAAAACAAATTTTAGAAAAACTTCTAAATGCAAACATTGATACATCGAGGGTTAAACTGTTTTTTAATGAACAGTACTTTGGTGCCATTCAGGACCCAGGTCCAATATTTCTGCGAAACGCCGAAGGTCAATTCTCCCTGTCCGACTTTAAATTCTCTCATCCCGATGAACGCACAGAGTTGATTGATAAAAATATTGCCTCTCAATTAAATCTGCCAACTATTTCCTCAAATATGATTTCCGAAGGGGGTGCCTGGCAAACAAATGGAAAGGGCACACTATTACTTGTTGAATCTGTTGAACTGGACCGAAACAAATCAATGAAAAAAGAACATATTGAAGCTGAGTATAAAAGAGTACTTGGTGTAAGAAAAATCATATGGCTTAAGAACGGACCAAAGGAAGAGGAATGGGGAAAATTAGAAAATGGGAAATACGGTATTGGTACAGGCGGACACATTGATGAATTCTGTCGTTTTGTAGACGAAAGAACAATCTTGCTGGCAGAGGTCGATAATACGAACAAACAAGAAGATGAAATTTCAAAAGAATCACATCGACGGATGGAAGCGAATTTTGAAATTCTTAAAAGGGAAACCGATCAGGATGGAAACTCATTTAGGATCATTCGCATACCCTCAGCAGAACTTATGACCAAAAAACTCGCGTATAGTGATCTTTCCGAAGTTGAAAAAACGTGGTTTGAAGATGTAACAACTGATACCGTTGAATTTTACCTGGCAACGAGTTACCTCAATTTTATAATTGCAAATGGCGTTGTGGTCTCCCAAAAATACTGGGCAGAAGGCTTGCCTGATAAGCTAAGACTCAAGGATGAAAAAGCCAAAAGAATTCTTGAAGAAGCCTTTCCAAAAAGAAAAATCGTCCAAATTGATTGTATGCCATTGCACCACGACGGTGGTGGTTTACATTGCCACTCAAAAAATCAGCCCAGGTGAACTAGTTGTAATAGCAACGCGGTGGAAGCGCCCTGGATTCGAAAAATTAGGCCATTTGATAAAATTCTATGAAGAATACTCTAACCCACATTAACCAAAAAATCACCAGTACAATCATTTGCTTTTTGCTCTTCGGAAATGTCGTAGGACAAAACTCCGATAGCCGTTTGAGGATATCCTATTTGGCCGATGACTTTTATGTTTATGAAACCTATAATTATTACCAGGGTAATCGTATACCCGCAAATGGGATGTATCTTTTAACAGACAGTGGAGCCGTGATTTTTGACTGCCCATGGGATACAACCCAATTTCAGCCTTTGCTCGACAGTATACGGATAAGGCATAATAAAAAAGTAGTGCTTTGTATTGCCACACATTTTCACGAAGACAGAACCGGAGGACTCGAATATTACAGCAAACAAGGCATCAAAACGTATACTACCAGACAGACAGATGAGCTGAGTAAAAATAGAGGAATGAAACGAGCCGAATTCTTAATTGACAAGGATACTGTTTTTACTATCGGACAATATTCCTTTCAAACGTTTTATCCTGGCAAGGGTCATGCACCCGATAACATTGTAATTTGGTTTGAGAAGGAAAAGGTACTTCACGGTGGTTGCCTGGTAAAAAGCGTGGACGATAATAATCTTGGTAATCTGGCAGATGCCAGTGTAAAAGATTATCCAACAACCATAAAAAATGTCATGGAAAAATGTAAGGACGTAAAGTTCCTGATTACCGGACATAACGATTGGACAAATACAAAATCTTTGAGCCATACGTTAAGAATGGCAGAGCAACTCAAACGGAAAACCTCTCGTGAATAGGCACATGAAAACATTTTATTGCACAAGTTTGTGGCTGTGTGCGAGGGAGTGTTAACCGCCAAATCGCGAAGACGCAATGTATCGCAAAGATAACAGAGCTAAACCCTGCGCCATACTTCGCACCATTGCGCCATTGCGTGCCCCTTAAAAAAATTACCACATACCAGAGCAAAATAGAATTGACTCATTATCCATTTTACCTGATAACAAGTTCCTTATCCTAAGACCAAGTTCTGTACACATTGCGCCATACTTCGCGCCATTGCGCCATTGCGTGCCCCTTAAAAAAGTTACCGCACACCAGAGCAAAATAGAATTGACTCATTTATCCATTTTGCCTGATAACAAGTTCCTTATACATTGTGTGCTCATCCAATCGCCTCTCAAAAACAACCCCTGTTATTTCTCCAACGATGATTTCGGCAGTAGTATAAATTAGATTGCCTTCCATTAAATGACCACCAATCATCTTACCGGAAGCATCTCCAACACCCAGATGCAAATGAACCCCCTCGGGGGACAGTGTTCCGCTAAGTGTTATGATCTCAAATTTCCCGACAAACCTTTCAGTCCGGTCCTGATCGGCTAATCGTAAACAAACCCGTTGCAGGCTTCCTACACAAGAGAGAATGCAGCCGGCGCTGATTCCCTTCGATGCTGTAAAGTTGACTAACTCATTTTTTAAATCATTACCTGGCATTAAGCGAAGGGCATGTATTTTCATGATGTATAGTTTTGTTATGAATAAATGTAAAGTTCATCTTTTAAAAGGTATATTAATGCCTGTGATTACAGCCGATGACGCTAAGTCACCTAATCCAAACACCAACGATATTTACTTCAATGATGAATAGATTCTCCTTCTTCAAACTACCTGCACTATGTGTGGCCATAGCCGTTTTATTCTATTCGTGTAATTCAGATAAAAACAGCAACAATCAAGAATCACCAAATTTAAGAATCATTAGCTACAATGTTTGGTATGGGTTTACCGAAGTACCTGAAAGAAAAAAGACCTGGATTTCCTGGATGAATGAACAACGTCCTGATATTGTGGCACTACAGGAACTTAATGAATATACCTCTGAGAAGTTAGCTGAAGATGCCAAAAGTTACGGCCATGAATACAGCGCATTGTTAAAAGAGGATGGATTTCCTACAGGCATTACTTCACGATATCCTATAGAAGATATACAAAGGATCAAGCAAGGTTTCCATCATGGATTAATGCGGGTAAGGATACAGGACTATTATGTTTATGTAATTCATTTACATCCTTCCAATTGGGAAACCAGAAAGAGTGAAATAAATCTGATCTTACAAAATATTAAAAACCTTCCCGATAACTCGAAGGTTATCCTTGCCGGCGACTTTAATACGTTTTCGCCAATAGACTCTGTATATTATGCACATGGAAGGCTGGAACCATTTTTTAATGAGCGTGACTCGCTGTTCAAGGAAAAGAACCTCAACAATGGCAAACTTGATTATTCAGTAATCCAGCAAATATTGGATTTTGGATTAGTTGATCTTGAGGCAAGCAGGCGTGTGTCTTCCTATAATTTTAGTGGGAGCTTTCCAACATCGATAGAAAAAGAAGGTGAGCATGGAGATCAAAGACGACTGGACTATGTTTACATGTCCAAAACTTTGGCCAATAAAGTCACCAATGCAAAAATCATTATCAACGATACAACCTCCATCTTGTCAGATCACTTCCCTGTAGTTGTAGATTTAGATTCGGGTAAGTAACATGACTATGGTTCTTTAATTCAAAATAATAACAGCTATGACAATCATCAGGACTTTTTTGGTGGCTTGTGTTCTTTGCACTATCCATCTACATGCAATTGCGCAAAAGAACTGGCGGGAAATCACCTCTGCAGAGGATGTAGTCAACTACTATCCCGAAGTAATGAAAAGCCTGCTTAATCAATTCGATCTGGATCATCCTGGTCTGGAAAAAGTGAAAGCTGCCAACGCCAACGGGAATACCGTTGATGCCTGTAAATACCTTCTGGCGTATTATAAAGATGGCGATACCGCACCGAATCTAAGAAAAGAGGTACCCGTAAAAACAACAAAAACAGATGCCGAGGCCGATACCATTCTAAATAATGTCTTTGTTGTTCAGAATGTCAGGGGGCACGTTGCCTACGGTGCAGATGGTCACCGGGACTGGTACTATAAAGGGCCGAATAATGACCGCGAATGGGCGTGGCTTTCTAATCGCCACACTCAGCTCAGCAAAGTATTTACAACCTATCTGGAGACCGGGAATCCGAAATACGCTGAATATATAGATCTGTTCCTAAGGGATTTTATTCTCAAAAGTATGCCCTATCCGGCCGCCAAGGGATCAGAATCAATATGGCGAGGGTTGGAAGTAGCTGCCCGGTCGAAAGCATGGTCCCGTATTTTTTATGGTCTGATTAACTGCGAATATATTTCTCCGGCCACTCAACTATTGATGCTGAGCAGCTTGCCGGATCACGCCCATTACAACCGAAATTTTTATGGAAGTAACAATTGGTTAACGATGGAAATGTCGGCGTTGGCAACCGTAGCGGCTTATTTTCCTGAATACAAGTCGTCCGGAGAATGGATGACCTATGCCATTGGAAAAATGACAGAAAGTATGAAAGATCAGGTGTATCCTGACGGGGTCCAAACAGAGCTTACATCGCACTACCACAATGTTTCACTATCAAATTTTGAGCTCTTTAAAGAGATATGTGATCAGGCGCGGCAACCACTCCCCGATTTTTACACGCAGACTCTTGAAAAGATGTACAGTTACATCGCCCATGTCATAACACCTTCCGGGTATCGGAACCTTAACAATGATGGCGACCGGGGTAGCGACCGTGATTACATACTTCTAGGCGCTAAAAAGTATGATCGTCCTGAATGGGAATACATCGTTACGAATGGCCAGTCGGGGACCAGGCCTGCGGATGGTCCATCTTACATGTATCCCTGGGCAGGGCAATTTGTGTCCAGAAGCGGGTTTGATGCTCAGGCGCAATGGTCATTCTTCGATATAGGACCGTGGGGCAGCGGTCATCAGCACAACGACAAGTTACATCTTTCCCTATGTGCCTATGGCCGGGACTTTCTCGTTGACGCCGGAAGGTTTGCGTATACAGGGGCCGTGGCAGACAAGTTTCGGCCGTATGCCAGGAGCACGGCCGGGCACAACAGCCTTTTGATTGACAAAAAAGGTCAGGGGCCGGGACCTACCCATGCCACAGAAGCTGTCGGGAAAACCGACTATAAAATATCCTCTGAGTTCGACTACGCCTCAGGCGCGTTCGACAAGTTCACCGATGTAGTCGGAGAAGCAAAACATATTCGCTCCGTTACGTATGTGCGTGGAGAATTTTGGGTGGTGGTCGACAGGATAATTACGGACAGACCCAGAACTATTGATGCCCTGTGGCACTGGCATCCGGACAACGAAGTGGTTCGCGACGGATTAATTGCCAAAACTAAAAACGCTTACGGAAACCTGGCCATTATTCCGGTAAGCAAAAACAAACTTGAGTTAAAATTTGTCAAGGGGCAAGAGCAGCCCGAGATACAGGGTTGGTATAGTCCGGAGTATAATATTTACGGACCAAATACAGCCACCATCTATCAAACGAAGATCACTTCCTCGACCAACCTGGTATGGGTGCTGTGGCCATCCGAAAATCAGACCCCAAAGATAACGGCGAAAGTGCTGGCAGAGGATGAAAAACAAGTAAGGGTTGAAGTGAAATCGAAGGGGAAGACCTGGTTAGTAACGATCCCGTTTATGAATAGTGACGGTGCGGTGGTGACTGGCAAGTAAGAACTACCTGGACCGACCCATCAAAACAAACTTGAAAATACTAGAACCATTACAGCTAACTGGCATTAACAAATGATTTATATAACGCAGCTCATTTACATCAACGCCGGACAGGAGAATATCTTCGACCAGTTTGAAACAATTGCCATTCCCATCATTTCAAAGTACAACGGCAGGCTTTTATTCAGGGTGAGGCCAGATGAAGATTCCTTTATTGAACACCACATGGACAAACCCTACGAAATACACCTTGTTGAGTTTGACACCGAACAGAATTTTGAAAATTTCAAACAGGATGAAGAGCGTAAAACATTTTTGCATCTGAAGGAGCAATCCATAAAGTCTTCGATCTTAATTCAGGGAACAAAACTATAGCGAGAAGATTCCGGGTAGTGCCGACCGGTTAATTGAGGATTCCCTCCTATTGTCTATATTCAGGTATTAACTCGCGTGCTAAAAACCTTCTAACCCAATGTAGAATATGAAAACACATAATCATGCTCCTGACAGGAGAAAATTCTTTAAGACTTCTGCCGCCATCACAACCGCTTTTCTTGGACTAAGTGGATTCCAAACACTGGAAGCCGGCAAACCTGCAGCCGGCAATGATCTTTTTGTAATCGGGCCGATAGAAGGCTATTCACCACAGATTGGAACGCTCGTTTCCATGTTAAACTACAACCGGCAGACGATTATAGGAACGGTCCAATCACTCACCATGGCTCAACTGGACTTCCTGCACGATCCAGGTGCAAATACTATTGGCGCGCTTATTCTTCATCTTGGCGCGACGGATAAATTTTACCAGATCAACACATTCGAAGGCCGGCAGGAATTTAATGACGCTGAAAAGAAAATCTGGGGTGTGCCTATGAATCTGGGTGAGGACGGCAGAAAAAAGATCAAAGGACACGAAGTAAAATATTACCTGGACATGATTGCTGAAGTAAGGCAGAAAACCTTAGAGGAGCTCAAAAAGAAAGACGATAAATGGCTATTAGCTGTTGATCCGGAATGGTCTAAGGAAAGACCACTAAACACCTATTGGAAATGGTTTCACGTCTGTGAACACGAATCCAATCACCGCGGACAAATTACCTGGTTGAAGAGCAGACTTCCAGGAGCAAAACCGGGCAACGACTGATTTGAAGGACCGACGATTAGCGTTATGTAGTCCGGTGACAAGCAAGCTTATCGCATTACCATCAATATGAAGAAATTTATATCAATTCTCATAGCATTAGCAGCTTGGTTTGCAGTTATAACACAGTACAGTTTAATGATAGAAAATCGGGCTGCCCCAATAGGGGAAACGACAATTCGTTTTTTTAGCTTTTTTACAATTTTGACAAACCTGATTGTGGCATTGTATTTTACTTTAATTTCTTTTCAAAAAAAGAATAAAGAATCAGCGATTAGAAATAACCCTGGAGCTCTGACGGCAATTACAGTTTACATCACCATTGTTGGTTTCGTTTACCAAATAATATTACGACATATATGGAACCCTCAAGGCCTGCAAATGGTGGTAGACGAACTACTTCACACTGCTATACCCATCATGGTAATTATTTACTGGTATCTATATATAAATGGATCATCCGTGCTCTATAGTCAGATACCCAAATGGTTACTATACCCGTTTGTTTACCTGACATACATTCTATTGAGGGGACACTTTTCAAATTTTTACCCTTATCCTTTTGTCGACGTGGCAAAGCTCGGGATATACAAAGTATTACTGAATAGTATTTTATTAGTAGCATTGTTTGGATGCATTTCAGCAAGTTTTATTGCAATTGGGAGAATCACAAAAAGTAAATAAAAAGAAAGCTTTGTGACACTCTGACACAAAAATACAAGAATGAAATATTTTCTAAATTATGAACTAGTAAGCCGCCAGAGCCTCTAATTCATAATTTAACTCCTAGACTATCACTTTAATGCAAAAGTCGGGTCGATCGTTGTTTTCACTTCACTAATCTTATTCGCCGGAAATGCCGCAAGCTTTGCGTGTTCTCGTAAGGCCTCTTCATTTTCTGCGAGGTATACACAATACACCTTATTGTCGGTTACATAGCTTTGCACCCATTGCACATTCTGCGTCATCTTTTTGATCGTCGTACAGGATTGGGTAGCGACACCGCGCAATTCCTGTTCTGAGAGTTTCCCTGCATCGGCTATATCGCGCTCGATCACATACTTTCGCAATACTTTGGAAGGTAGGTCCTTTCTCTCCTGTGCCTGACCTGGTGCAACAGTGCAAAGAGACATAACAATAAACAGCATTAATGAGGCTTTCATAAAATTTTGTTTTAGGTTGAAATAGTATGATTGCAAGAACGGTCGTTTTTACAAAAGACAGTGTGCCATAAGAATCAATTTCCTTTCTTTGGGAATCAGCTGGAAATTTTTCGCTGTTGATTTCTAAACGCAGTCGGGGTCATTCCGGATTGCAACTTAAACAACCTACTGAAATGCGTGGCATTTTCAAAGCCACTTTCAAAAACAATCTCATTGATATTCTTCGAAGAAGTGGACAGCATTAATGTGGCATACTCAAGTCTTTTTTGAATAAGCCATTTTCCGGGTGTGGTTAAATAGATGTTCTTAAATTCACGCTTAAAAGAAGCGATGCTCCTGTTTGAAATTTTTGCGTAGTCCTTTAATGATAAATTGAACATATAGTTCGCTTCCATTACCTGCTGTAAAGGTTGTCTGACGCTGTCCGCAAGTGTGTAAACCCAAGTAAGCAAGGCAGCATTTTCCGGATTGATCAGCACGTTGAAAAGTAACTCTTTGAATTTTAATTCAAGAAGACTTTCCGGGACAGATGAACGCGGGTCGAAATAAGGTATCATCGAATAAAAAAAATGGCGGGTGATTTCATTTACATCCAGTTCAATCATTTGCCGATTAGTCTCGGGTTTGCGAATAGCAACAGGGAGGTTGGCTCTGCATTCCTTAACAAACTGGCGTAAATAATTGTCCGGAACAAAAAAAACAAGCACACACCAACCATCGCCAGGCTCTTTTTCCGCAATCCAGGCGCCCTTTTTAGCGAATACACATTTGCCTTCCGTCATGCTGTGCCGCTCGCCAGGTAGGTGAAATGTCCTTTTTCCACTAATAATGTAAGCGATGTAATTATAATCGCTGAATAGGTCCTGAAATACAGTTTCCTGGGGACAATCATACTGAGTGAATAGCAGGCCGTTGCATTTCAATTGTTTAAAATACTGCGGGTGTTGTAAAATTGTTTCGTAGAGGTTAATCATTACTGGGCGGTTATCGCTAGAAATTTAAGCCATTTTGAAATAGGTAACTCCACTGTGCGGTTCAAGAAGCTTTCTTAAAAGCTCATTGGCATCATCAAAAACCGTGAAAAACGGCAGCATTGGGTGCATCTCCTGCTTCAAACGGCTGACGAAGTTGGACTTAAAAGTGATCCGGAATTCCGATCCGCTTTTGTTGGCTATATTGAATGGGGAACAAGGCTCGCTTTTATCAATTCCCAATTGACAGAAAACCCCATGACACAAAACGAACCCATGCCAAAATGGGGCTGGGGCGAGACAGGCGGACCGTATACTCCAGATTGAAATTATTTCCCGATCAGGTCACCCCGAGCCTCTCGGGGGACTTGGATCTCCTTCCAGTAATGGGTCTAATCGAAAAGGGGGATAACTGGCAAAATAAAAATGACTTCGTAAATTGTAAACAAGAAGATATCCCACCATGCTTAGAAATTACATCAGAACAACGATAAAGTATTTCAATACGCATCTCTCCTTTTCAATAATCAATTTAGTTGGACTCAGCACCGGCCTAACGGTTTGTTACTTTGCTTTCCTCTACGTGAATTTTGAGTTGAGCTATGATTCATTCCATGCCAAGGCAAACCAAATCTATCGACTATCAACAGATGTAAAAACGGAAAATGGAACTGATTACAGAGGTTCATCGGCACCCCTCGGACCAGCGGTTAAGGAATTGTTTCCAGAAGTCCAGTCAGCGACAAGAATTCTACTGGACTATCTGATCATCGAAAACGACCTGGGCGTATACAGCGAAGAAAAAATCGCTTACGCCGACTCTACCCTGTTCTCCGTATTTTCCTTCCCTCTTACAACGGGGAATCCATTGCGTGTTCTGAACGCTCCGTTTAATGTAGTATTGTCAGAGACATGTGCCCGAAAATATTTTGGGTCCGAAAATCCCATCGGAAAAACCTTGTTAATCAATGGAATGGATCAGGCATATGTTACCGGGATAATGAAGGACATGCCGTTCAACTCCCACTTCCGCGTCAGCATGCTGGTCTCGATGTCAACGTTGCTTGAATCCTGGAACCCCTCCCTTGAAAGTAGTTGGACGTACCTCCGTTTCTACACCTACCTGGTATTGAACAACAGCCATAATGTGTATGCCTTGAATCAGAAGATTGCTGACCTCATGAATCAACACGTCACGAAAAAAGAGCTGGAGTTTTTGCCGGCACTTGAGCCCATTGAACGTATATATCTACATGGGCATGCAAGGGGTCACCGGGCCGGTAGCGCGGAGACCGGCAATATCAATAACGTATATATTTTTTCTCTGGTTGCTTTGTTCGTGTTGCTTATCGCCTGTTTGAATTTTATAAACCTTGCCACAGCTTTCTCCATTCAAAGGGCTAAAGAAATCGGAATCCGAAAGGTGATGGGCGCATCACGAATGAGCCTCATGATTCAGTTTTTAACCGATGCTGTATTCCTCAGCACCATCGCGTGCATTTTTTCATTGGGGCTCATCTCTTTGTTTCTTCCATTATTCAATCAGCTTTCGGATAAAACCGTCAGCATAGGCGTTTTTGAACATCCCCATTACTTAGGTCTGCTGTTCGTAATGGCTTTCGCTGTGGGAGTGCTTTCGGGTTTGTATCCCGCCTTTTTTCTGTCAGGTTTTCAACCCCTGGATAGTTTAAAGGGCCGCTTTGCTTCCAGTACAAAAGGTATCAGACTTAGAAAAATTCTGGTAACAAGTCAGTTCCTGATCTCCTTTGTTTTACTGGTGGCAACCACCGTGGTGTTCAGACAACTGTACTTTATGGAAAATAAGGAGCTTGGTTTCAGGAAGGAACATATGCTCGCTATCGATTTTCAGTTCAACACCTTCGCCGGAAGTGAAGCTGTAAAAGGACAACTGACAACGTTGCCAGGTGTTTCATTTGCCAGTTCATCCTCCAGCATACCAGGAAAACCTAACCATAAGCTGGAAACCAAACTCCAGTCCATTGACGGCGAGGTTGTCGACTATTTCGATGCTTACTTCGTTGATTACAATTTTTTACAACAATACGGAATTGATGTAATTGCCGGGAGACCGTTTTCGAATCAAGTCGCTTCTGACTCCTCCAATTCAATGGTAATAAATCAGGCGTGTGCCCGAAAGCTCGGGCATCAGAATCCGGATGATGCTATTGGAAAGCGCTTTTCGCAATGGGGAAGAGAGGGAGTAATCATAGGAGTAGTAAAGGATTTCCACTTTCACTCTTTTCGGGAAGAGGTCCAGCCGTTGACTTTTCAAACCGGTGGCATTTCCACCTTTATGACCTTGACAATTTCTCAGGATGACGTACGATCTACGCTCTCCAAAGTTGAAGAGAAATGGAGTGAAGTAGTCCCGGACATTCCGTTATCCTACTTTTTTACGGACGAGGCGTACAACTCAATGTATAATTCCGAAAAACGGTTTGGCAAACTCTTCATTTGTTTTGTAACCATCGCCATAATTATTTCCTGTCTGGGATTGTTTGGACTTTCTGCTTTCAGCACCATCCAGCGTACAAAAGAAATTGGTATCCGCAAAGTTTTGGGTTCATCAACTTCAGGCATTGTTGTGTTGTTAACCAGCGATTTCCTGAAACTAATAGGCGTGGCATTGTTGGTGGGAGTTCCCCTTGCCTGGCTAGTCATGAAGCAGTGGCTACAGGAATTTGCCTATCGGATAAACCTGTCATTTTGGATTTTTATTTTAGCAGGTGTGGTTCTTGCACTCGTTGCCTTATTAACCATTTCTTTTCAGACCATAAGAGCCGCCAAAGCGAACCCCGTAAAAAGCCTGAAAGTGGAATGAAGGCAGTAGGCATAGACGGAACTAAGATAGACTCTATAACCAGTTTAATAATTGCACAACGATAAATTGTAAAGCCACATCTGTGAACTGGGACATAGCTGCGCATGTTCTGACGGATCCTTCGCCTATCGTGAACTAAGTCATTTGTCCTGATACTGTCGAACTTTAAAGAATTATCTATAACTCAATTCCGGGCTCAGGATAACGGTGCTTTTTTGTTTTATTCCCGAACAGAATCATCCCGAGCCTCGCAGGGACTCTGATCTCTATGCAGGACGGTAGAAGTTCCTATACCCTACATCCTCATTTACAACCAGCCCGACCTCCTGAAAAAGTAAAACATCAATCCACATGTACCAATTATTATCGCAAGCACCGTGGGGTAACCGAACGCCCATTTCAATTCGGGCATGGCATCAAAGTTCATTCCGTAAATACCGGCGATCATAGTCGGCACACCAATGATTGCTGCCCACCCCGCAAACCTCTTGGATACGTCGTTTTGTGAGATGGAGATGAGTGAAAGGTTCGCCTCCAACGCGGTAGATAACAGTTCACGGGCGTTGTCCACCATTTCATTGATCCTTACGGCATGGTCATACACATCGCGGAAATACGGACGGGTTTCATCGTCGATTAACCGGAGGTCAAACCGCATAAGTTTGTTACAGATATCCAGCAGCGGAGAAACAGAACGTTTCACGTCCAGCAGCTGCCTCTTCAGCAAATAAATCTGTTGTGTGGTCTCGCGCTTGGACGATTCCTCAAATATTTTTTCTTCCACAGAGCCAAGTTCTTCCTCCATCGCGTCAATCACGGGGAAAAACTGATCGACAATAAAGTCCATAACGGAGTAGAGTGCAAAAGCCGGTCCTTTCTGAAGCAGGTGGGGTGTGCTTTCACAGCGGGCCCGAACATCCATGTAAGAAAGTGATGAGCCGTGCCGGATGGTAACCAGGAAATTGTGACCGAGAAAAAAATGAGTTTCCCCCAGATCAATAACGTGGCCGTTCATTTGTGCCGTTCTCAATACGATAAAAAGTACGTCCCCATAGGCCTCCAGTTTGGGCCGCTGGTGAGCACGGAGCGCATCCTCAATGGCCAGGTCGTGAAGCCCGAACACCTTCTGGATACGCTTCAACATATCATCTCCAGGTTCCTGCAGACCAATCCACACAAAGGTGTCCTCCTGCGACATCACTGAATGGAGATCATCGATATCAACCGAAGCAGCTTTAACGCCTTTCGAATAAGCCGAACAATTTACTACACAGTCCATAGAGCGTCCGAAGGTGTCCTTTGTTAAGTCAGATTAATTTAGCCTTATCCACCCTCAAAACATACGGCTTTCTACTTTTCTTTAGTCCGGCTGGAGTCAACCATAACTCTGCCACGGACACTGAAGGGCCATAAATTCGTAGCCGGAGTGTTAAAATATTTCAGCCTACAGGCTCGCACCATCTAAAACATACCTTCGCGAGAACAAACGTTAGCGCACTATAAAATTTCAATATTGGCTCCGTAGTATCCGATACGGCAGTTATTCACGCTGCACATTTAAGGAACGGTCAGCTTTTGTCTGCTTCAGAGAATCGTATTCAATCATTATATTACCTGAAGCAATATTTTATGTTACGCCCAACAGGCAATATTAACATTGAGTTAACTCATGATGAATTCTACCGAAAAAGAGCGACTGTCACACTCACACAACAACAAAAACTGGAAGAAATGGGGGCCCTATATTTCCGAACGGCAGTGGGGTACCGTGAGGGAAGATTACAGCACAGAAGGAAATGCCTGGAGTTACATCAATCATGATCTTGCCCGCAGTTATGCTTACCGTTGGGGTGAAGAGGGAATTGCCGGATTTTGTGACGTTGACCAGATCCTTTGTCTTGCTCCTGCCTTCTGGAACGGAAAGGATTCCATCTTAAAAGAACGGCTCTTCGGATTGACCAATGAAGAAGGGAATCACGGTGAAGACGTAAAAGAACTTTACTATCATCTAGATTCCTCCCCTACGCATTCCTATTGCAGATTTCTGTACAAATATCCGCAGGAAGAATTTCCCTACGTAGATCTGGTGACCAAAAACAAGACTGACCGTCAAAGTCCTGAGTATGAATTGCCTGACACCGGCATATTCCGCAATAACCGGTACTTCGATTGTTACATTGAATATGCTAAAGATGAAATGAACGATATCCTGATGAAGGTTACAGTTCACAACCGTGGGGCTGAAGCCGCAACCATTCACGTATTGCCTCATCTTTGGTTCCGTAACTTCTGGAAACACAATCCACGGTTTACCCGGCCTGAAATTAGCTCCCCTTCAACCAACTGCCTGCAGGCTACTTCCGCCCGCAACGGAAGCTTTTTTCTCTATCACCAGGGTGGTGAGCAGTTGTTCTGCGAGAATGAAACGAACAACCAGCGGATGTATAACCGGCCGAACGATTCTGCTTTTGTAAAAGATGGCATCAACAACTATATCATCAATAAGGAGAATACGGTCAATCCAAAAAAGAAAGGTACCAAAGCAGCGATCTGGCTAAAAGAAAAGATCAAGCCGGGGGCATCGAAAATCTTCAAGGTCAGGTTGAGCAAAAACGAAATCGATGATCCATGGACGGACTTCGATGATATTTTTGCAAGTCGCCAGGCAGACGCGAACGAGTTTTTTGATCAGCTTGCCCCAAAGAATCTGTCCCCAGAACACAAGGCACTACTGCGTAGTTCAGTAAGCGGTTTGCTTTGGACCAAACAATTCTATTACCTGGATGTATTCAAGTGGCTGTTTGGTGAACCCAATGAAACGCCGCCCAACCGTAACAAGAAAAGAAACTTTGACTGGCAACACCTCACCTGCCGGAACATCATTTCCATGCCGGATAAATGGGAATACCCGTGGTTTGCCGCCTGGGATCTGGCGTTTCATGCGGCAACGTTTGTCCACGTCGATCCCGATTTCGCGAAGCAACAATTATTGGTGGTACTCCGGGAGTATTATATGCATCCCAACGGCCAGATACCAGCCTATGAATGGAATTTTAGTGACGTGAATCCTCCTGTACATGCCTGGGGTGTCTGGTATGTGTACGAAGCGGATAAGAAAAAAACAGGTGTCTCCGACTGGGACTTCCTGGAGCGAGCTTTTCAGAAGTTACTCATGAATTTCACCTGGTGGGTAAATCAGAAAGATGGGAATGGTACGGATATTTTTGAAGGCGGATTCCTTGGTCTGGATAATATCGGTGTATTCGACAGGAATCACATGCCGCCGGGTATTAAGAAACTTCAGCAGGCAGATGCTACCAGCTGGATGGCTATGTATGCGCTCAATATGTTGCGTATGTCGCTGGAGTTAGCCCAGCACAACAAGGCATACGAAGAATCGGCTGCCAAGTTTTTCCGGCACTTTCTCAACATCGGATGGGCCATGCATCATATTGGCAAGAAAGACATTTCCCTCTGGGATGAGCAGGATGCATTTTATTACGACGCCATCCAGTTTGAAAATGGTACCAGTCAGCGGTTGAAGATCCGTTCCCTCGTGGGAATTATACCGCTATTGGCTGTTGAAATAATTCACACCAATGTGTTTAAAAATCTGCGCCAGTTTAATACGCGGCTGGAGGTCATCAAACTTACGCGGCCTGATCTGACGCGGATCATTTCAGATATCGAGAAGAAGAACAAGGACGGTAATTACCTGTTTGCCATCATGATTGACGACCGGATGGAAAGCTTGTTAAAAAGGCTTCTGGATGAAGCTGAATTTTTATCCGACTATGGTATCCGTTCGCTATCAAGATGCCATAAGGACAATCCTTACGTATTCGGATACCAGGGCAGCACGTACAATATCCAGTACGAACCCGGAGAAAGTTCCAGTGCCATGTTTGGAGGCAATAGCAATTGGCGGGGTCCTATCTGGATGCCGCTGAATTATCTGATCATAAATTCCCTGAGAAAATATTATCAGTACTACGGCAATACCTACACGTATGAATTTCCCGCGGGATCAGGGACCAAATTAAACCTGAAACAAATTGCCAATGAGCTAACCAAAAGGCTGCTGAAAATATTTGAAAGGAATAGTGAAGGAACGTTCCAGTATCATGCCAGCAATCAGACCCACTGGGGAGGCGATCATTTCAGAGACCATCACCTGTTCTATGAATTTTTCCACGGCGACACGGGTCAAGGATTAGGCGCTTCTCACCAGACGGGGTGGACAGCCTTAATTGCCAATTTATTGTTGGAGATGGACGAAGACTAAATTTCAACTCTGTTCAAAACGTCCGACTACTTCAGCACGAAGGCGATGATGGTTTATCCTTTATGGAATTGGCTCAAAAGCTCGATGCAACAGACAATAGAAAAGAAGTGCTGGCCACCGGAAACGCAGGAACGGTCTACTTATGCCATCCCTTTATAGTGCATGCCGCTCAAGATCATTTGGGAACTACTCCTAAATTTATGGCACAACCCCCTTTACCAGCCGCCAGGGATTTTGACCTTCATCGGATGGGCAACGACTTTTGTCCGGTCGAAAAGGCAATATTAAAAGGACTTGAATAATCACCAGTTTTCGGAGTGTTATGAATAGTCCGACACCGCCCACCGTTTGCATTAATGCCTATATTTACCTCGTTGGAAATAATCTCCACACAAATCGTTAAAGATTAATCTATGAACAACGTAGTATTTACGATAACCCTATGTTTTGGAATCACGCTATTCTCACATGCGCAGAACAAAGTGTCGGCTGATCAACAACAAGCCCAAAACGTAATCACCAATGTTTTTCAGGCATTAGCCGATCGGGATGTGAATAGTCTCAAGTCGTATTGTACGGAAGATGTCATCATATACGAAACCGGACTAATCTGGAATCTGGATACGCTTATCCAGAAGATTACCCGACCTGTACCCGCTGATTTTAAACGTGTAAACAAAATCGATTTTATTAAGACAAAAGTCAATGGCAACACAGCCTGGGTTACTTGTTATAATCAGGCAGACGTAACAGCAAATGGTTCAGTATACACGATCCGATGGTTAGAAACGTCTGTCCTGCTAAAAGAAAAAAACAAGTGGAAGCTTGAAACGTTGCACTCGACATTGTTGAAGAAGGATAACTAGAGCTCAGCCCATGAGTCTGAGGACTTCATATCCTATAAGGGAAGTCAAATCAAGAAAATGGTAGGATTCGTGACGTACCTGTATTTACATCTTCAAGCTGGGGACGAAAGAACACCAGAATATTCCTTAGCCTGAACAATTGATTCCTCGAGCAAATCCCGGATCAAGTCAGGTTTCTCTGGCCCCTCCAAAGAACCGGAATATTATTACCTTAGCGACGCATGAAACTCGCTGAATCACTTCAACACCTGAGAGATTTTACCTTTGCGATTCATCCATTGAAAGAGGACGAGTGGAACGATTTTTCGTCTATCTGGAGCATTGAAGAAGCCAAACGAAAAACGATTCTCACTACAAAAGGTGAAACTGAAAAAAATTTGTATTTTATCACCGAAGGGGTACAACGGGCTTACTACCTTACGGCAGACGACAAGGAGGCTACCCTGATTTTCACTTATCCTTTTTCATTCTCCGGTGTGGCTGACTCTTTTCTGACGCAAACACCTTCACGGTATTTTTTTGAGACGCTCACCCAAAGTGAATTTTTAAAAACAACCCATTCAAAAGTAGCCGCCCTGCTGGACCGGTACCCGAACTTTGAAAGATTTATACGACTAGCCACTTCTCATGCCCTTCGGGGCGCACTGGAACGGCAGGTTGAACTCCAGACTTTTACGGCCGAGCAAAAATTTACTACACTACTTACCCGAAGTCCGCAGGTATTGCGCCTCATCCCCCACAAGTATCTGGCTTCCTATCTGGGAATTGATGCCGCTACGTTTAGCAGACTACTTTCCACCGTTCGGGTGTAAATCTTTGTCCAGACAAAGATTTTTGTTGTTGGGGGACCTCACCTTTGTTCCAACAAAACAAAGAACACGTATGAAAACACATAAGATTATTTCTCTGGCCGCGGGCTCATTTATTGGCTTTTCGGCCCTGGCCATCGTTATGGTGAGCATCATGGCATTTTCTGATCCGCAGGCGGTGATGGATATGGTAAAGGTTAAGTTGACCAACACCGATGCCTACAGTTCCATCCGCGGTGTTTATGGTGGAGTGGGTCTCACCATTTTTTTAACTTTCGTGTACCTGGGTTTCAGGGATCAAACCAAAGGGCTTTTGTTTGCCGCTGTGCTCTGGGGACTTTACGCCGTTTCCCGGCTGATTACCATTTTCCGTGAAGGTCCACTGGGCGACTTTGGAAACCAATGGCTGACGATCGAAAGCGGACTTTGCCTGGTCGCTTTGGTTCTGCTTAGCTTTAAGCTGCGCGTTACAGACTCTTTTAAAAATGCCTAATCTACTGATTATGACGATCTACAAACGGGAAGAATTACTCAATGAGTTGTTAAACCAAACAGAAAGCATCTTAAAAAAAGCGATTGCCGATTGGCAATTGGTACCCCATAGTCGCTTTGCACGAAAACCGTCGTCTGAAGGATGGAGCGCCAATGAATGTTTACAACACTTGAATAGCTATGGCCGATACTATTTGCCGGCTATGGAGCGGGCACTGGAAAAATTTCCAAACGCCACTTCTCATGTTGAACAATTTTCACCTGGTTGGCTAGGTGACTATTTTACCCGGTTAATGCTTCCCGGGCAGGATGGAAAACTGAAGATGAAGATGAAGTCACCCGGAGACCATACGCCGAAAACTATCCCTGAAAGCCATCTGGTCATTTCAGAATTTATTGATCAACAGGAAAAACTATTACAACTACTGACGAAGGCCAGAAAAGCTGACTTAAATAAGCGAAGCGTTGGCATCTCCATTGCCCCTTTTATAAAACTAAAACTGGGTGATGTCTTTATGTTTCTGATTGCTCACCTGGTCAGGCATACACAACAGGCGGAGCGGGCGCTGGCGAAGGCTGGTGTCGATGGAAATGCAACTCCGGCCATTCATAATCCTCGCTAAATACATCCGTTAAGCGATTCAGCAAGAATCACCAGTACCATAAATGTGTTATCTCTATATCATTCGTAAATTTACCTTCAACACTATACGTCCGCCTTCAAAATAAATTTATGAGTAGTTTCCATTGGTCTACGTAAAAAAATTGTAGTTGATCAGCTTACCGGAAACACCAACGCCAGGGCACCCGATTTCGCCCTGGCTTTCCTTTTTCACAAGCCTACCCTGTCGCAAATAAGGGTGTTGATAAGATTTAGTTTCTTACTTTAGTTTCGCATTTAAGTAGTGAAATTAAATAGCCCTGGAAATGGGTGATCTGAAGTTTTTCCTATGAAACCGAACAACAAGTCTTATCCAATTAAAAAGTATCATAATACGCTCTAAAAATATGTTTCAGAAGACCACCTTCTTTATGCTGGCGATTACCTTACTCCTATCGTGCGGCCCCAAACCAACATCAGAACCAGGAAACGAAGAGTCGGATACAACGACTACTATAGCTCAACAGGCGCAATTTCTTGATCTGGATATCGAACAGTACCAGGTGTATGAAGAAGGCGACACTACTATCGTCCTTCCGGAATCCGATTTTGTTGGTGTACCTAAGGATCGGGAAGGCGCAAATCTTTCCAAAGCGAACCGAGTAAGCCGCAATGGTGACCAACTGATCTTTTCCTTGAAAACCGGGCAGGATAAAATACTGAAAGCAAACTTACAGGATGATGAAAACAGCGTCGACTATATTTTTACCAGAAGCCTTGATGCTATTGGTCATTGGGAAGTGCTTGCCTTTTATTATGAAAGCTTCGATTATATACTTATCAGTCAACTAGACGGAACCGAAACCCATCTCTGGAACAAAGCCGTCCTTTCCCCGGACAACAAATACCTGCTGTGCGGCTCCGTAGACCTTGAAGCAGCATTTGTGCCCAATGGATTCCAGTTGTGGTCTGTCGAAGATAACCGCTTGTTGCTAAGGTGGGCAAAAGAAATAGAAAATTGGGGTGCAGAAAGATTAGTATGGACAAAAGATAATTATGTTTGGGGTGAGCAGACATACCGTGATCAGGTTAGCGGAGAACTAAAAAACAGGCTCATCAAAATGCGTTTGTTTTGGTCGGATGCCGAATAGCCTGATGACACTAAATTTAACTAACAAAAACCCAGGCAGATGAAATCTTTCGTTCTTTTCACCGTACTCTTTCTTATCTCGCATTTGTCGCCGGCACAGGCCACCTTCTCAACACCTACCTTCAAACTGGAATTAAACAACAAGGGCCAGGTGACTTCGTTGCTGGACGTGCTTGAATCGAAGGACTATCTTTATGCCGATACATCAACGGTATTGCTGAGGGTGAAAACCAGGAACCAATGGGAGGTTCCTTCTGCAATGAATTATGACCGGGCAAAACAGACCCTGGTGTTTCGTTTCCCTTCACAAATCACCTTGGAAGTCAGAGCCACGGTCCGGGATGGTTACATCACATTTGAAATTGCAGGTGCCAAACCTATGGCGAGCATTGGCCGAATTCTGTGGGGTTCGTTTGCAACGGCGATCAATAAAACCGTGGGAGAAATAATCGGAGTAGTTCGGAATGACAAATTTGCCATCGGCATTCAGGCGCTTAATCTTAAAACAACAGGCGGATTTCCATTTAATGACGAGGGATATGAGGTTTCGCGCGGATCGGCGGCGTTGCCAAAAAAATGGGGAAGTGTTCTTCAGGCGTACAGCATCAACCGGTCTGTTCCCCGCCAAATCTCCGTATGGAATGGAAACTTTTTACAAATGCCCGTAGTACCCTTACCCAATGAAACGGTACTCGGCTCAAAGATTGCACTTTTTGGCGTCGCTGAAAAAGATGTGCTTGAAACCATCGGAAAAATCGAAGTGGCAGAAGGGTTACCTCATCCCCTCTTCAAGGGTGAATGGATCAAAAAATCTCCTGAACTTGGACGTTCCTACATCATCTCGAATTTTACGGAGGCCGATGTGGATGAAATGACCCAGCACGTTAAACGGGCCGGGTTAATGTCATTGTATCATGAAGCGCCGTTCAGCACCTGGGGGACCTATGCATTCAATCCCAAATTCTTTCCAAATGGCAAGGAAGGTGTAAAACTGGCGGTACAAAAAACAAAAGCTGCCGGCCTGCATTTTGGTATTCACACGCTCACCAACTTTATCAACACGAACGACCCGTATGTCACCCCAGTCCCGGATGAGCGGCTTGTTAAAACAGGAAGCAGCAAACTTTTAAAAGCGATCACCTCAACAAGCCAGGAGATCGTAGTCGCCTCACCACAATATTTCAATGACGAGAAGAACAATACACTGCACACGGTTCAGATTGGAAGTGAACTAATACGGTATAGGACGGTTTCTGACAAGGCCCCGTTTACGCTGATCGATTGTCAGCGGGGTGCATTCAACACAAGTGCATCGGCACATGATGCGGGAAGTAACGTATCCAAGTTGCTGGATCACCCCTATGAAGTATTCTTTCCGTCGATAGCGATGCAAAATGAAATTGCTAAAAACATCGCTCTGCTTTGCAATGAAACAGGCATCGATCATCTTGATTTCGATGGACACGAGGGCGGACTTGCCTCGGGTCAGGGCGACTATGGTATTGAGGCTTTTTCCAAGACATTCTATGATCATGCCGATCACTTTGTTGTGAACGGAACCAGCAACTCAAAACATTTCTACTGGCACATGAATACGTATTGCAACTGGGGTGAACCCTGGTATGGTGGCTTTAGGGAAAGCATGCAGGAATACCGGATCGCGAACCAGGCGCTTTTTGAAAGAAACTATATGCCCAACATGATGGGTTGGTACTTAATGACGTCCACCACTTCAATTGCCGAGATGGAATGGATGCTTGCCCGGGCGGCGGGATATAACGCCGGTTTTGCGATGGTACTCCGGGTGCGTGACGCCCAAAAGAATCCAATACGGGATGAGCTTCTCGATGCCATTCGCGAGTGGGAAACGGCACGTCGTATGGGAGCGTTTTCAAATGCCCAACGCGAACGGCTGAAGAATCCAAAAAATGAATTCCATCTTGAAAAAGTGGGGGACCAGGAATGGCGTCTTTATCCATATTATACTTCTCAACCGTTCACGCATACAAAAAGAGATTTACAGCCGGGGGAACCCACCCACTCAACGTGGAGTTTCGAAAGTCAACATGAGTCTCAGCCATTGCAGTTTACACTGGAAGTACGAGGTCAAAACGGAGAGATTGTCGATCCTGTATTGACGCTCGACCAGTTCGTGGAGCTGAAGTTGCCCCTTAGTCTGAAGGCGAATGAGCGACTGGTGATGGATGGATCTACGGTGCGCGTATATGATGAAAAAGGTAAACAACGGTCTTCACTTATCCTTGAGCACGTGCCGACGGTGGGTAAAGGTTTCCATACTATAAAATTCAATACACAGTATAGTGATGATGAAATTTCACCAGAAGTTGTCGTGATTTTCAAATCAATGGGGAATGGGGAAGTGGTTAAGTCGATTTAACAATTTTTTTCATTTTACGTTGGATCGATTCATTGTATTGGAGGAAAGTCTACGAACAGTGTAGCGGAGAATTATAAACTCAACAATGTGTACCGATAAACAATCAACCCGCAATCGTAGTTACCCTATCTGTATATAATATGGACAATTTACCATAAACAGCTTACTGCGATTCGTCAAAGCTTAAAAAGAGAAGCGGATGCCGGTTGTCCAGTAAAACCCGTTCTTCAAATCTTCCTCATACGTACCCTGATCCGTAACAATGGTGGATGGGTTTACGGGGAAAGTCCATGTTGTGGCAACGTAGACTCGCACTTTTTGAATTTTATAACTAACCTGAATGTCCGCCTCATAATCCAGTACCTGAAATTTGTCAGCCTCCAGCACCTCAGATTGTTGAGTCGCAGGAGGCTGCTGTCCAGAGCCGCCGTTTCCATTACCCTTTCCCGATCCGGCTCCTGTCTGACCGCTACGGTTCGTGTAGTATTCGCTATAGTATTGTTGTGTACCGGCATTGATATAAACGGCTGGTGTGATGCGCAATCTGTTCCGGAGGGCATAGAAGGTTTTGTTAATTTCAGCACCTAAGAATAAATCAGTGCCCTCACTAAAACCCAGGCTTACGTCTCCGTAAACCATAAATGCCGAAAAGTCATATCCCGCATAGCCGTTCAGGTAGGTGCTCATTTCGGCCTGCACATTGTAACTGAGGTCATTAAAAAAGTACTCCGAGACATAAAGACCGGCAGCCACTTTCTTGCCGAAATAATCGTATCCCCCGGACATGGTATACATATCAATTCGACCTTCGTCACTGGCAGTCAGGTAAGAAATTGACCCGCGAACAAAAAATCCGGACTTATGGTAGTAGGCAATGGAAGGTGATAAGTAGGGAGCTTTTGCTGAGTCAGCGCGTCCCATATAATAATAATCGCTGTTAAAACGAATTCCGATCCGTACTTCCGATTTCTCCTTTACGGAATCATAAAGAATAGACTTCTGCTTCTGTGCTCTCAGAACTCCTGCGGGACTCATAATCGCAATAGCCAGTAAGAAGGAGTAATAGAAATTTGAGTATCTCATGTTCGGGAGGATTTTAATCCATTTTTGCGACTCCCATTAATCAGGCAGGAAGTACCACGAAAGGCTACCTAACCTCTTCGTGATACCGCCATTATGACTAATTTTTATTACCGCCACCACCGCCCTGGCCGTGACCCTTATCACTTCCCTTTTCATGTCCTTTGCTGCGGTCCATTCGATCCATGTTGCGTCGTTCCATTTTTTCCTGGAAACGTTCCTGGTTTTCGTATCGGTTGCCCTCCATATCAAGACATTCACCGTCTCTCAACTGAATCCTTTCCCGATTTTTCATCTGCATACTGCCGTCCGGCATCACAACGGACCCGTTCTGCAAGGCCAGTTGCTCCTGCAACTGCGCACGCTCCTGATTCTGGACTCGGTACATCTGCCCGTTTTGTAACATCAGATGTTCCTGAGCCATAGCCTGAGACCTGGCCTGCATTTGCTGTTGAAATTTCTCCTGAGATTTGTAGCGGTTTCCCTCCAGATCGAGACACTCGCCATTCTTCAGACGATGCTGTTTTTGGTTTTGCGCCTGATACGTGCCATCCGGATTTACGACCGTTCCATTCTGCAACCGGAGTTGTTCCTGCAACTGTACCTGCTCCTGATCTCTGAACTGAATCATTTTACCACCCTTTAGCATAAGATGATCTTGTAACCTTGTCTGATCGCGATCCTGCGCAAACACCGGCGAAACTGCGACAACAGCAGCTACCCAAAATAGAAATATCCGTTTCATAAGCTGTGTCATTTAAATGAATTTATGACACATCAAAACTCTATATTTCTGGAAACTTGTTCAGTGACTTTTGACACACAAAGGAGGTGATTCCGGTTAGTCTAGCCTATGGTCAAAAGCATTAATGAAACTCAGATTGCCGCATTATAATAGGACCTGGGCGGCGTCCACTGCAGGACTTGACTTTTGTCATGTTTTGACTAAGAAGTCACCTTAAGGCCTTCATCGAGATCTTGCCCTATTGGTTTAGGCCATACCCAAGCCAGGAAGTCTTCCAATTGGGCAGGTTCATCTTCATTGCTGAAACACGCAAAAACCCCTGAACGAGGATAATACCCAAAAAAGTAGGCCGCTCAGGGCATCGCGAAAAAACAGTTAAAATGACAAAACTGGCCCATCCAAAATTCAGAACAAAAAAAATATAACGAAGGCTGTACGGCTTGATGACTTCCCATTCCTTATAATTATAATAATTAACTTGATCTCCAAGAGGTTGAGGAAAATATGAACCGGCCAACCGGCGTTATTTAAATCCAAAAAATTCATCTATTGAAAAGGGAATTCTCATAGCTGATGGTACTTTTGAATCAAAAATAGAATGTAAACATTTCCATATTTATAACTTCTGCCATGAATTTGTCAGCAACAAATGGTATCGTCTCAACGTATTGGTATTGTAATTTCAAACGCTACCAGTAACTTTATTATTAAACATGACACTCCAAAACCTGTCTGCAAACCCTGCATAACACGTTACGAGCTAACGGCCACCCGATACACTAATCAGAAATGAGGTACTTTTTCCTAGGCTTCCTTGTCCTACTCAGCGTGACTCTATTTGGGCAGTCCATTCCGTCCGACAGCCTGGACCTACAAATAGAAAATGCAGGGAGTCCGGAAGAAAAAGTAAACAGGCTCAACAGCGCTTCGGCCTTACTGACAGATGCCGATCTGAAGCGTAGCCTGGAGTACGCCACCCGGGCGAAAGCACTCGCCGAACAATCCAGCAATGACATCGGCTTAGTAAACGCACTCCTAAATCTGGGCAAGTGTAATACCCGATTGGGTAGAGAAGAGACTGCTATGCAAAACTTTCTACATGCCCTGGAAATCAGCGAAAAGACAGGCCATGAAAAATTGGTTGGATTAACCTACAAGCTCATAGGAAACAGTTATTATTTTAACAATGAGAATTCACTTGCGCTCGAGTTTTATCAACGAGCCCTTCGTATAAATGAAAAAATCAAAGACGAGGAGACTGCGGCGGACCTCCAGAATAATATTGCACTGGTTTATATTAGCACGAATAAACTGGATTCAGCTTTACTCAACCTGCTTAAATCAGCCGCCACGTATGAGCGACTGAATAAGCCCCGAAAACTAGCCAATTCACTCCTCAACATGGGAGAAATAAAGGATCTCAGCAAACTCCATATCGAGGCTATTGTGTATTACCAAAAGGCATTGGCAATTAATCAATCCAACGGACTTAAACTTCAGGAAGGATATGCCTTGAACAACATTGCAAAATCCTTAATCAATTTAAAGAAGTATGATGAAGCCGAGGAATACTGTCTAAGGGCACTCAACATTGCTCAGGAAGAAAAATTCAAACCACTCCTAGTTAATGTTTATAATAACCTGTTCGCCGTAAACAAGGGAAACAAACAATTCTCAGCAGCTCTACTCTACCACGAAATGCTGCTTCAATTGAAGGACAGCTTATTTAATGCCCAAAAGAACAAACAAATGGAGGAGCTGAGGGCCAAGTACGAATCGGAACAAAAGGAAAGGGAAAATCAGATCTTACTACAGGAAACCGAACTAAAAGGAAAACAACTAAAAGTCACCCGAACCCTCCTGTTTTTTATTGCCATTTTCGCCGTTATCGTTACCATCCTGGCTTTTATCTATTTCAAATCCCTGGTAAAAAATCGAAAGGCTAATCGTGAATTGCTGGCGCTGAATAAACGGATCAAGGACCAAAATAACGAGATCAGTGAACAAGCGGAGGAATTGAATCAAATGAACCATGAGATTGCTGCCATCAACGAAAACCTCGAAGCCCTGGTAAAAGAAAAGACGCGCAAAATCCTTGAACAGAACCAGAAATTACTGGAGTATACCTCTCATAACGCCCATCAGGTACGCGGTCCGTTGGCCAGAATACTGGGACTGATTAATCTCATCAACTTGGGTATGGTCAAACCGGAGGAGATGGAATTTACACTGAAAGAAATCAGCAAAGCTTCCGATGAATTGGATTCAGTAGTACAGGAAATCAATGAAATTCTGCAAGAGGGTAAATGATTTTCCCTACCCCTTCTCCTCAACCGGCTTCAGCCCATGCAGATCAATAATGTGCCGGTACTCTTCCAGAAAATTCTCCCGCTGATGGTGTTCTTTTTGATTGCTGATATATTCAAAAACCCGCTGCACCTGTGACTCGCTCACGGCAAATGCAGCATAGCCTGCCTGCCATGAAAACTTCTGTGAACTCAGTTTATTCTCGTTTATCCAAAACGTTGCACTGCCCTTTACTTTCCTTACAATCTCTGCAATTGACCGGGCAGGATTCTGCAGAAACAAAATATGAATGTGATCCGGCATACCACTGATGATCCTGCTGGGGCACCCCAGTTCCAGCAATTGCTCGTGAATAAAGTTATGAAGCTTGCTCTCCAACGGAGGGGTAATCAGATACTTTCCGTTTTTAGTGGAGAATATCGCATGCGTCCAGAGTTTAGTGTATACGTGGCTCATATAACCTGAAATTAATAATTTTACCTAACGTGACGGGTAACAATTTATTCAAAATATCTCAAAGCATAATGCCATATCGGCCAATTTTATAAAGTATTACCTATCTTCAGCCACGGTTCTTCCTGTCGGCTAATAACACGGTTTATGATTTATTTGATTCCGGGTATCATACTGATAGTAGCTATCATTTTCTCCCTACAACAGTCCTTCAATTCAAAAAAGAAAGAACTGCTTGAAAAGATTAGCAAAGGATGGGGTATGCCAAAGGAAGAGTATTTTCATTTTCCCGGCATCGGCAGATACGCAGCGCTTGACACCGAAAGTCCATTTCATGAGGTCCCAAAACAAACCTTGTACGACATCGATTTTTTCGGCTTGTTTGCCTTCGTCGACCGCACAACCAGTAAAGTTGGTCAACAGCTTTTATTTAAAAAATTGATTCACCTCTCCAAACCGGGTGAAACATTTTCGCAAGAAGAACGGGTAGATCTTTTCCATACCAATAAAACACTTAGAGAATCCGTCCAGCAGGAACTCTTCCGGTTGGGCAGCAGCGATGCCTACTCCATAGTTAACCTCATGGAGGAGAAACTCATTGAAAGGCCTGTGTGGATCAGATTCCTCTTTATCAGTTTACTATCCATTGTGATCATCCTGCTGCTTTCCATTTACTATCCGATACTGCTCCTCTTCCTGATGATTCCGGCATCTGTAAACATGTTCATTCACTATTGGAATAAAAACAACACCTTCCAGTTCACCCGATCATTTCCTCAATTAAGCCTGCTGGTTGATGTATCCTCCAAGATACTCAAACTGGACACAAGATTTGATAATAAATCCGTCGCTGAAGATATTTCTCTGCTGAGACCTTTCCAGCGTCAGATGCGATTGCTAGGCATGGTGAATGAGGGAGGTATTAGAGACGATCTTGGTCAGATAGGCTCCTATTTTATGGAACTCCTGAAGGCCTTCTTCCTGATTGAGGTTTATACCCTTTTCCATCTAACCCGGGAGCTAGAAACAAAAAAGACTGCCGTTGTCAGCCTGTTTAATTATGTAGGGAATATTGATTTGGCTATTTCTGTTGCATCCCTTCGATCCGGGAACTTAAGAACCTGTCGCCCGCAATTCAGTCAGCCGGTAAAAGAAATGCGATTAAAAAATATTTATCACCCGCTGGTCGGGAACTGCGTAAAAAATGACCTCACGATCAATGGAAAAAGTATTCTGATCACCGGATCAAACATGTCAGGCAAGTCGACATTCTTAAGGACTATTATTCTTAATTCCATCCTCGCCCAGACCATCAATACATGTTTTGCCGATGAATTCATTTCACCACCGCTAAAACAGTATTCATCCATTCTTATAGATGACAATCTGTTTGCCGGTACGAGCTACTATCTTGAAGAAGTACATGTCATGGGTTCCTTAATAAAGGAAGTAGATTCCGGAAATCAGAATCTTTTTATATTGGATGAGGTATTTAAGGGCACGAATACCGTAGAGCGAATTGCATCCGGCAAAGCCATCCTATCCTATCTAAACAGGAAGAACAATATCGCAATCGTCTCAACGCATGATATTGAACTATCAGATATGCTGGAGAAGGAATTTGATCTATATCACTTTACAGATTCAATCGAAAATGATAAACTGCACTTCGACTATAAAATAAAAGCAGGTCAGTTAAAAACCCGCAACGCCATAAAATTGTTGGAGATGTCCAATTATCCGAAAGAGATAACGGAGGAGGCCAATCGGTTAAGTAAATCGCTGACCGACTCTATAAAGGCAAGAAAAGATTAGACTGCCTATCCGCTAAAATAAAAATCCTGGTTTAAAGCCGATAAATCACCGACTTTTGAATTACCCAACCGTCGGCGCCCTACTGTGCTAAAAATATGAGCGTATATTCCTTTATCCATTTGGTTTATGATGCCCTATACAAAGCATCATATGCCAGTAAGCTATTTCTGTTGCTGGTTAGTATTCAAAGCCAGGCTCAGACTATCATTTCTTACAACGAAGAAAGTCAGCCGCTTCTTTACGGTATAAGTCAACTTGAAAAAACGTTGCACAATTCAGGTCAACGTGTGAGCAAAGTCAAAAGTCCTACACCGGCAGGTGAAGCAACTGTGGTCTTTGACGTTTTGCCAAATGCCACCCCAACACTATTAAAAGAAGGTTACAGTATTACTCACCGCGGGAATAAATTGTGGATCACGGCTACCGATCCCACCGGAGCGATGTATGGTGCATTTGATGTTGCCGAACAATTGGAAATGGGAAAAAACCTGAAGTCCATATCTACCAAAATAGTAAACCCGAATTTTACTGTGCGTGCTGTAAAATTCAATTTACCCTGGTCCTCCTATCGAACCGGATATGTGATGGAACAACATATGGATGTCTGTAGAGACCTTACGTTCTGGCAATCCTTCCTCGATCAAATGGCCATGAATCGTTTCAACGTGCTCTCACTCTGGAATGTCCATCCATTCTCGTTTATGGTTAAGCCGTTAAATTTTCCCGGCGCAAATAGGTTTTCTGAAGAAGAGATGAAGGGATGGAAAGAATTCTGGACTTCGCTGTTCAGGATGGCCAAAGACCGCGGAATAGAAACGTTCATTGTAAACTGGAATATTGCTGTGTCTCCGGAATTTGCTTCAGCCTATAAAGTTCAGGAACGAAATGATACGTCAGCGCTTGTCAAAAGGTATACGCGGGAAGTAGTGACCCAGGTAATCAATGAGTATCCGGACTTGTCGGGTATAGGTATTACGCTCGCTGACTGGATGAGTAATTTCCGCTCACCGGGTTCTCCTCTTCCTGAAATGACGGCGAAAGACCGTGAAGACTGGATTGAACAGACCGTGGTGGCTGGAATTAAAAATGCAAAGCGGCCTGTAAAGTTTTTACATCGCTCCGTACTTTCCTCCGATCCGGTTGAAATGAAAAGAGTAATTAATAATGCTAAACTGCCGGACACCACCCTGGTGGAAATAAAATTCAACTGGTCGCACGGCCACTCCACTCCGCTCCTTGCGCTAACGCATGATGCACACTCAGGCAAAGTTGACAACGGGTACTGGAGTCCGATGCCGGATAATTACCGGATCCAGTGGATGATCCGCAATGAAGATTTTTTTATATTGCGCTGGGGACAACCGGAGTTTATACGAAAGCACATCGCTCAAAATACCGAGCCATATGTGAATGGTTATTTCGTTGGATCGGAAGGATATATTCCCGCTAAAGATTTTTCACACCTCTCTCAGACACACCAAACGTGGAAATATGCGTTCGAAAAACAATGGCTGTTTTACCAGTTATGGGGTCGGCTTCTTTATGATGCTTCCACGCCGAATGCCGTCTTTGAATTGAGCTTTGAAAAAAGGTATGGCAAAGGAATTGGAAACAAGTTACTGAAGGCATTTGCCGCAGGCGGTAACATGCCCTTGCGGCTCGCTTCATTTCACGGAGCTACCTGGGACTACACGTTATACTCAGAGGGATTTCTTTCCCCCTTTCCATCCAATGACGGTCTTTATGATAAAGTTTCTTCCTTCATATCTATTGATGAATTGATAAACCACCGGACGTTGGATCCGCAATATTCGTCTATCCCCGACTATGTGGAATCGGTCAGTAAAACGAAAATGCCGGTAAAAGACAAAATAAGCCCCCTTCAGCTTGCTGACGCATTAGAGAAAGATAGCCGCACCGTTATCAGCCTCGTTAAGCAATTACGTCCGAAGGCAACCACTGCACTTTCTTGCGAACTGGATGACCTGGAAACCTGGGCATACTTAAGTCAATATATGGCGGATAAGCTACGTGCCGGCGTTGCCCTGCAGACTTTCCGGATAAACAACGATAAGGCTAGTCAGCAAAAGGCGGTTGACTTACTTTCAGCTTGCCTGATTCATTGGAAGAAGATCGCCGCCATTACCAGTAGCCACTACCGGGAAGTGCCTTATCTGGATGATCAGTCAACGAAATCTCAACCCGATAATGACGGCAGGATTTTTTCCTGGGCAAAATATTTGCCGCAGGTGGAAAGAGACATTTCTATTGCTAAAGAAGGGTTATGAGTTATGAGTTATGAGTTGGGAGTAAGGTATAGGGTATAGGGTATAGGGTATAGGGTATAGGGTATAGGGTATAGGGTATAGGCTGCCTGGTGGCAGTTGGGGATGGGTTAATAGGTAGTGAGGCCGAGGAGTTTTTTGCCGAGGTCGTCGAGTTCCGCCACGGGGTATTTTAGTTGTTCCCAGTTGCGTGGATCTCCTGGAAAGGCATAACCATCGGGAGCAATGCGGTTCTTCCAGGAATTGATTCGCCACTGACGCAGTTCCTCATTGTCCTCCTCGGCAGGCATCATTGAAATGTATTGGGCGATTCTCACTTTGTCAGCGGATCTGTTCGGACGAATACCATGGGGCTGGGTACTGTTGAAGATAAGCAAGTCACCGGCCTTAAGTTTTACTTTTACCAGCGTATCCTCAAACCCCGCTATATCGGGCTGAAACCGATGGCGATCTTCCGGTTGCGTTAATTTCCAGGTGTCATACGTGCGATACAATTCCGGTATACATTGAAATCCACCCATGTTCTCGTCTTCCTGATCCGCTAGGGCCAGCACGCCTTGCACATTTTGAGGTTTGGTATCCGGATCGTAGTCCCAATGAATAAATCCCTTATACTCAAATCCGGGGCGGATTGGAAAATTCAGATTTGCCCGGTCTATCGTTACCCACAATTTTTCAGTTCCCCAGATATCCGTGAAGGCATCATATACCCGCTGCGTCTGACGGTTGTTCCAAAGCATCTGGTTGTTGTAAACTTCAACCATACCGGTATTGACAAGTTCTTTCATCTCCATATTCGCCCGTGGCGCTGTGTACCAGGTTGAAGGATCGTTCTTGTCCTTTCCTTCAAACTCCCAGATGAAGTCTGCTGTACGAAGTGCCTGCTCGCGCGGAACCGCATTAGGAATTACAACATATCCGTTGTGAATCCAGAATGCCCAGTCCGTTTCACTCAACACCCGCAACGGTTTTCCGTTGGACCTGTCGTTCAGTCGGATAGAACTGCTTGTCGCTGTCGAGGGATTGCCAGGAATGTCCTTGTGATTTTTGTTCGGGCTTTGCCCCGGAGCCATAGTCTGGTAAGGTTCCATTGCAGTGGTTGTTACAGTAGGTATACTAAATGTAACACTTTTCGTCGAGCAGCCAGCCCCCAGGTGTCGGGGAGCCAAGAGCGCCTTTTCACGTCATTGCGAACTAAAGCGTGGATTTGTGCGTATGCGTGAAGCAATCCCCAGACTACGAAGATCCAAGCCTTAAGTAATACGCACGTGGCTGCATGTTCCGTGTGCGCATTTCATTGTCAGGGGATTGCTTCGTCGTCCTATCCCGACTAGTCGGGACGACTCCCTCGCAATGACGATGTACTTACTCGTGCCTTAAAGAATCCACGGGATTAGCCTTTGCTGCACGCCATGTTTCAAAGCCTACGGTAAGCAGGGTGATTACTGCGATCAACAACAATGAACCGATAAACACGTAAGGGGAAAGCGGTGTCTGGTAAACAAAACGCTCCAGCCATTTTGACGTCAGCAAATACGTAACAGGTATGGCAATGACCGAGGCGATCAACAATAATTTGCCAAACACACGCAATAGCAATACCAGGACTTGTCCACTGCTACTTCCCAGAGCCTTTCGAATCCCTATCTCCTTTGTTCGTTGTTGTGCCATAAAAGACGCCAGGCCATACAATCCGATACAGGTAATAAAAATCGCCAGTGCTGAAAACTTCTCTGTAAGCCCGGCAATTTTGGTTTCATTCTCATACATACGGCCAAACTCATCGTCGATAAACCAGTAGTCAAAACCATACGTGGCAAAAATCTTTCTCCACGATTGTTCCATAAACTGGATCTTTTCACCGATATTCTTTGCCCCGACCCTTACGTGAATAATCCGGTCATCAAAGTGAGGACGGGCCGAAATACCCAACGGATCAATCTTGTGATTCATTGACTTGTACGGAAAATCTTCCACAACACCGATTACTTTCCCATAGACGGGAGCCTGCAGGCTGTCCGGTCCACCGTAGTAGCTATACGCGGGACGTGTCACCGATTTTCCAATGGCTTCCTCAGGAGTGAGCTTCAATTCTTTCACGGCCGATTCATTCAGCAGGATTGAAGTAGAGTCGGTCACGTTTTCCGGATCAAAGTCCCTTCCGGCAATAACCTTTAAACCAAATGTCTTGACAAAATCATAATCACCGTTCAGTTGAAACCATTCAAGCTGTTCTTCCTTAATCTCAGGAAATTGGAAGCGCATATTAAGCGGACCAAAATAATCCAGTCGCGGCAGGTGGTTTGCGAGGGTAACTGCCTCTATCTGCGGATCCTGCATCAATATATTCTTAAAGGTGTTGTACTGCATGTCGGTTGCTTGTCCGCCAAACCCGCCATACCGAATGGAGACTATCTGTTTACCCGCTGCATTCAGTTTGGAATTTCGCATCAGGTCCATTTGCCGGACCAGCACGATACTTCCAATGAGCAGTATAACGGCCACAACAAATTGCAGACCGATAAGAAACTGGCGAAACACATTGGAGCCTTTCCGGAACGCAAACTTTCCCTTGAGCACGCTGGCAGGTTCGAAGCCTGAAATGAAGAATGCCGGATAGCTACCTCCCAGAAGGGTAACAAACAGCACCACGATCCCAATAATCAGGAGCATACCCGGTTCAAATAAATGGCCGATCTGAAATGATTTCTCTGACAGGCTATTGAACTGGGGTAAAAACAACATGACCAATCCAAACGCAATAATTACAGATCCCATTACCAGCAAAAAGGACTCGAGCATAAACTGTGCAAATAGTTGCCACCGTTCCCCGCCAAACGTTTTTCGCAGTCCGATTTCCTTTGCCCTTGTCACGGACTTGGCAACGGCCAGGTTAATGTAGTTAATACTGGCAACCACCAGAATCAATATGGCAATGGTGATAAAAATATACATGTAATTCTTGTCTGCTGATTTGTGGTACACTGACCAGTCGATTTCCTTATCGAAATGTACATCTGTCATCTTCCTGATTACCGGCCGGAACTTGACTTCCAGTTTGAGTCGTTCAATTATATCATTCGCTCGTTTCTGAAGAGCCTCCTGAATAATGGGGATACTTTCTTCATTCGTCGTTGTGAAATACGATTGGCTCCACATTCCATTATCCCCCTCCCCCATGTATTCATTCATGGTCTTCTCCAGCTCCGGGTTGAACGGTTTGAGCGCAAAAATATTGGCGATGTATTGAGGTCCGATGTGCGAATTGGAAGGAAAATCCCGGTATACACCTTTTACGATCATTTCAATCTTTGAATTGTTGGTCATCCACTGATGTGAAACGCCGATCATTTTGTCCAGTGGATCCTCATCACCAAAAATTTTCTTAGCGGCCGATTCAGATAGTAGAATATTATTCGGCTCCTTCAGCGCGGTAGCCTGATCCCCGTTGATAATTTCTATCCTGACGACATCACCAATTGTGGGCTCAGCCCAAACAATATCTTCTGTCAGGATGATTTTATCTGTCGGCTGATAGTAGACGCTCGTTGGCATACCAAATTGCAGGTAGCTGCCAATGTTCGTTACTCCCTCATAATTGTCCTTTATATAGTTATCCCATCCTGCCGGGACGGCTGGAAACTTCTCTTCCTGTCCGTTGGGGAATTGCAGCCAATAGCCCATCCGATAGGTATTGCTGGCATTAGGGTGCATCGTGTCAAACGTGAGTTCATCACGTACGTACAGTAAAATAAAGATGGCAGCCGCCAGTCCGATAGCCAGACCCACGGTGTTAACAATAGCATACCCGCGCTGCTTCAGAATGTTGCGGACGGACAGAAGGAAATAGTTTTTGAGCATGGCTGGTTGATTGGTGGCTGAAAATACAGAGTTATTAACGAAAAAGGAATACTCCGGGATTGACTCTTTTGTAACATTTTGTAACGATATCCCCAATTAGATGGTATGAAGTTGTCAATAGTTTGATCGGGTACCCTATTACATACATTTACGTATTCATGAAAAGCGGCACAAACCTTAAAGGTCGCCCGTACGAATCCGGCAGAGGTGCTGAAGAATGAATAACAGCGAGCCTGTCTATGAATTAGAATATCGCAATCGGCCTGCCGGGTGATCCGGTGGCCCTTTTAAACGGAGAGGCGTAAAAACAAATAAAAACGTATAAGTCTTCTCACTTTGTAACGCCCCAAAGTCCATAAACTCCAGGTTAAAAATACCATTCTTCAGCGTCGCTTCTCCGTGAACCATAAAGTCCGGCCCATCGAGGTGCGCATCAGATCCAATCATGGAAGGTTTGCGGGCAATGATCCATTGAACAACATCACGGCTGACATGGGCGGCCTCTGCCTGAGTAGATTTCGCATTTGGCCAGTGTCGCCACCAACCCAGGTTAAACAGTAAGGCATCGCCAGGCTGTATATCGCTTTCTTTCAATCCCTCTTTTGCCAGTGTTTTCAATACATCATCCACCGTAATTTCATATCCCTCCGGTAGAATATCCACTCCTTTATAACCAGCCACGTCGATAAGGATAGCTCGTGTAATAATTGGTTTTACATTTTCAACACCAAGTCGAAGTAATCCGTATGGGCTACGCAATTCATCGGCTGGTGCTCCATTGTAAAATACTTCTGTTGTTTTGCCATCCGCCATCTTCAGCTCTTTCCCTACATGACCGGGGCCATCAAACTGGGTTCCTACTTGTCCAATTTCCGCTGCAACAAACTCATCGTTGAAGACAAGCCTGTCTTTCCCTGTTGGTGCATAGGTTGGAAATGAAGGAATGAAGATATTATAACTTCGATTTCCACCCAACGGCATTCCACGCTCATAAACATGTCCGAGCTCGAATACCTTTCCTGTCCGGACCAGCGATACGGCACTTAATACCTTCTCTGGTGTAATCCAATTGGAACCTCCCGCCTGATCGGCAGCTCCCCAAATCGGGTGTGGCCACCATGGACCCTTCTCGCGGGTCTGGGCAGATGAGGAAAGGACAAAAACCAGTAAGAAAATTCCAGGGAAAATTAGTGGCTTCATAAGTTGATTGGATTAGGGGATTACCGAACTGCGGCTTAGGATCAGCTTCTAATCAATATAATACTTTTTCTGAAGCATAACTTTTTTTTGCCTGCTCCTTAATCCTTGTTACCTTAAACGTCGCAAGTCGCCTCAGAGAAATTTGAGATTTAATAGTAACAGCAACCATAAGCCTCTTTTATTATGCGTTTCAGATTCCCATTGAATACCATGCCGATCCTTACGGGATTAGTATTGATATTTACAACGACCACCACCATACTTTTTGCCCAGCTTGAACCAATTGGAATATTCGAGCATCACCAGGATGTGGGGGAACCAACACTAAAAGGATCCATTGTGTACGATAAGGAGGCGCAGACGTACACCCTTTCCGCTGCCGGCAAGAATATGTGGGCGACTGCCGACCAGTTTCATTTTGCCTGGAAGAAAATTAAAGGCGACTTTATCATTCGGGCAACCGTTAAGTTTATTGGAAAGGGAACAGATGCTCACCGTAAAATCGGGATTATTGCCAGAGATAAACTCACTACCGATTCACGCTATGCAGATGCATGCGTCCACGGTGATATCCTGACATCATTACAATATAGGCCGGAGGATGGAGACTCCACCGACCAGGTAACGTTATCTACCTATCACCCGACCGAAATAGAACTTGAGCGCTCTGGCAATACGTTTACTTTTTCAGCTGCGGTGTTCGGGGAACCGTATAAGTCGGTATCGAAAGAATTGATTCTAAACGAAGAAGTTTATGCCGGCATATTCCTGTGCTCTCACCGTGATGATGTAATGGAAAAGGCAGTCTTTAGCAATGTCCAGATCATTATTCCTCCGGCTAAGAACTATGTTCCCTACAGAGATTACATCGGAAGCCATCTGGAAGTGATGGATATTTCAACAGGGCATCGTAAAATTCTGCACAGCGCTCCGAATTCCCTGCAGGCACCCAACTGGACACCCGACAATAAATACCTAATCTTTAATTCACTCGCCCCTGGAGAAAATCTTCTGTACAAATACGATCTGAAAGATGGATCTATCTCGAAATTAAATACAGGGTTTGCCAATCAGAATAACAACGACCATGTCTTGTCATTTGATGGAAAGATGCTTGCCATCAGCAACCACGTTGGACCGAAGCGTATCTCCACCATCTTTATGTTACCTGTTACAGGTTCAGATAATCCAACAAAGATCACATCCGAGGAAAATGGTCACTCCTATCTGCATAGCTGGTCACCCGATGGAAAAAAACTAATCTTTACCGGTCAGCGCAATAACGAATGGAATATTATGTCCATTGATATCGTCACGAAAAAAGAAACAAACCTCACCGAAGACGCCACACTTGACGATGGTGCGGAGTACAGTCCGGATGGCAAGTACATTTATTTCAACTCCGTCCGAACCGGCACCATGAAATTATGGCGCATGAAACCGGATGGCAGTGAAGAAGAACAAGTGACCGTTGACGAGCACAACGACTGGTTTCCCCACTTTTCGCCGGATGGAAAATGGATCTTGTATGTTTCGTTTCCAAAAGATATTGATCCTACCAGTCATCCGTTTTATAAAAAGATTTACCTGAGGCTGATGCCTGCTGCTGGTGGTATACCCCGGACCATTGGATATGTTTATGGTGGACAGGGAACGATAAATGTGCCGAGCTGGTCACCGGACAGCAAAAAAATTGCCTTTGTCAGCAATTCAAAACTTGACCTTCCAAAAAAGTAAGACGCAAGAATACAACTGCGAGTGAATTTCCCAGATTACCCGGCAGCTACTTGAGCCGTTGCCTTAGTGGCTTTCCTTGAATCATGCAGTTGCTGCATCGTAATCATTTGCTGCTTTTCCGGATCCCAGAGCTTGATCTGAAAACAACGTACAATTTCACTCGGATTCCACGACGTCGTAGGTGCAAATTCCAATTCAGGCATGTTGCTCATTGCTTCCTCTAACCGATAAAAAGGTATCCTTGAGTTTATGTGGTGCACATGGTGGTATCCAATATTTCCGGTTACCCATTGCATAACGAGGTTCATTTTCATAAAACTGGTAGAAGATATGGCGGCCTCGACATAACTCCAGTCGTGATTCTCCCGGAATTTTGCACCCGGAAAATTATGCTGACAATAAAAAAGATAGGAGCCTATTGCAAATGCCAGCAAAAAAGGAACGAACCAACTTAATAAAAATGTAGTCACCCCAAAAAAATACAAAATTGCAACAGCGGCACCAACATGAAATACAAGTGCCACAAGCGAGTCTATGTGTCGGGATGGACTTTGAATAAATGATTTCAGATTAAGCCAATAGATGAACAAGGTAAAGTATCCCAAAATCACAGTTAACGGATGACGGTTTATCAGGTAAAGGCGCTGTTCGCTTTTACTTAGACTAAGGTAACGATTCTTGCTGATGGTTGGATAAGAGCCGATCCCTGCAATAGTTAATTTGGAATTGTTGTTGTGATGATGTTCGTGTGAACGTTTCCAGATGGTTTCAGGTGAAAGCAAGTAGATACCGATGGCCTTCATTAGCAACCCTGCAATCACCGACTGTTGTAAAATGGCACGATGCTGATAGTCGTGGTAAATGACGAACATACGAACATACATTAACCCACAGCCAACACTACAAAGGGTCCGAATCACCAGCGGAATTTCAAGAAGGGTTAAGGTAAATAACAGTCCTGTAAGAAATAAGGTCCCCAGAATTTCCAACCAGCTCCGCATCCTGTCTTCACCGGCAAATTCCTTGCTTGCCAAAAGTATCTCCTTACCTGATCTCACAAAAATAATGATATTGATTTAAGATCGACAAAGGTAGGGAAAGCAAAGTGATTCTTTCAGGCGATGTACCTTTTGTGCTTCCAACGGCGGTGCGACCATAGCCATATCGATGGATTTAGCACTATTTCCTGTTCAAGGCGTTTCATAAAACCCTCTGATATTTCATTTTCGGCTGTATTCTGCGGCGCCGCAAACAATAGTTCAGGAAATACTTCATAATACCCTCGCCTTACCCGCTGCACATTCATGTATACCACCGGGTAATTGAATTTCACAGCTAATTTTTCAGGGCCCGCAAACACAGGGGTATCCTGATTTAGAAATGTGGTCCAATAGCAGTTAACAGGCGTGGCGGCCTGATCGGCGATAAAGGCAGTTGCTGTAACCGATTGCCGCTGCGCCACCATGTCGCGCAAAGTCAGATTGACGGGTGTTATCCGTGTTCCGAACCGGGTTCGCATGCCGCACATCATTTTTTCAAAATACTTGTTTGAGAGCGGCCGGTAGATCACCGTTAACTGATGTTGGGCTCGAAGTGAAAATCCGGGCCCAGCCCACTCCCAATTGCCATAGTGGCCCATAACAATAACCAAACTTTGTCTGGCTTCGAAATACTTGTCAAGCCATTCCGGATTATGGAAGACACATCGGAGTTTTGATTCCTCCGCCGACATGTTCATAGTCTTCAGCGTTTCCAAAATAAGGTCACAGAGATAGCGGTAATAGCTGCTGCAAATTGACTCAACCTCTGCATCCGTTTTACCGGGAAATGAGTTTTTAAGATTCTCTAAAACAACCTTTTTGCGATAGCCACTAAGTTTTAACAGATAGTACAACGCATCCGATACTTTATAAAGTGCACCAAACGGCAATGATGCCACGAGGTACATAAACGGATATACGATGTAGAATACGAAAGCCTGCATGGGTGAATTTTCTAAAAGGTAGTGACTTTAGATCAGAAGATTTCGATTATCCAAATAACAAATGAAAACGTCTGGGAAGATCAGGAACGAATCCTGGATTGCTTCAAAAAAGTGCATCTTTATTTCCTGCTAATGAGGAAGGGATTGAGTTAAAATTCCGTTTCTGCCGCACGTTAGTACGTGGTCAATTAACAATTTTAACGATATTGAAACACAAATGACTCCATCATGAAAATCCAATATTTTGTTTTCGGTATAATGCTGCTCGTTGTGGCTTGTACAAATTCACAAAAAGTGGACTCTCCCCATCAATCGGATCTCAATACGCATTCCCCGTCCTTTCCCGAAAGGGCTAAAGATATGACGATCTATGAAGTGAATATAAGGCAGCATACACCCGCGGGAACCTTTAAAGCCTTTCAGGACCAGCTTCCCAGAATAAAGGAAGTTGGTGCCGATATTTTATGGATCATGCCCATTCAACCCATCGGTGAAAAAAACAGAAAAGGCAGTCTGGGAAGCTACTATTCCATTCGCGATTATAAGTCGGTTAACTCGGAATTCGGAACCATGGATGACTTCAAAGCACTGGTAAATAAGGCGCATGAATCAGGTTTGCTGGTTATTCTGGATTGGGTACCTAATCATACTGCATGGGACCATACCTGGATTTCGGAGCATCCGGAGTATTATATGACTGAACGTGCCGCTGTGGCTGTTGGCAAAGAACTTGGTGTAGATCCCACATATTACAAGAAAAAAGGAATGGGAGATCTGGTTTATGAAGCCGACTGGGATGATATCGCACTATTAAACCTTTATAATCCGGAAGCGCGGTCTGCCATGATTGACGCTATGCGCTTCTGGATCACCGAGACCGATATTGATGGCTTCCGGACGGATCACGCGGGTCATGAAATTCCGTTGTTTTTCTGGGAGGAAGCGGGCGCTGCATTAAATCCACTGAAAGATCTCTTCTGGCTGGCGGAGTGGGATGACCCCAGAATGCATCTTGAATTTCACGCTACGTATGACTGGGGATTATTAACTCTTACGGAATCCGTAGCGAAGGGTCATGCTACAGCCGAGGCGTTGCATGAGCACATTTCGAAGGATGTTGCGAAATTTGGAAAAAACGCGTTCCGTCTCAACATGATCAACAACCATGATGAAAACGCCTGGAAAGGTACCGTCATCGAGCGATACGGCGACGGGGAGAAAGCATTTGCCGTTTTCTCCTTTACTGCTTACGGAACGCCAATGCTTTACAGCGGGCAGGAAGTAGGCCTGAACAAGCGGTTGAAGTTTTTTGAAAAGGATACCATTGCCGTCGAAGACCCCGGCAACTATTTTGGATTTTACCAGAAACTTAACCAACTGAAAGCAGAAAATCCCGCGCTGTGGAATGGCGGATATGGTGCAATGCCAGAAAAACTGGAGGACGGTAACTTCGACGTGTTCTCCTTCCGGAGAGCAAAGGATCAGAACACCGTTATCGGCATCATCAACATGACCGGAAAAGCACAGGCCATTAAATTAAATGAAGATCCTGCTGGTAGTTATACAGATGCCTTTACAGGAACAACGCAATCGTTAGGCGACATTCAATTGGCACCGTGGCAGTATCTCATTCTAACCAGGAAATAAACACTGCTTCATGAAGTCGTCATAAAACAGAATTACGATCTTTTGCCATGGCAACTGCTCATTATAAAGTATCGATCATCTCCTTACTCATTTGTGTCTTTTGTATCTCCGGTTACGAGAACACTGCCCAAAGTCGATCATCTGCCTTTAATGTCATAGCGTTCTACACCTTACGCGATGACAAGGCGCATATTACTTTCGTACACGAAGCAAATAAGTGGTTCGCCAAAGCCGCCACAGCACACAAGTTCCGGTACGACTCAACTAACAACTTCAACAATCTTAATCCAGAATTCCTTTCCCGCTATCAGGTAGTGCTCTTTCTGGATTCACGACCTGAAAGTCCTGAGCAACGTGAGGCCTTCCAGAAATTTATGGAGAATGGCGGGGGATGGCTCGGTTTTCATTTTGCAGGCTTCGCGCTGAACAATTCACAAGTTCCACAGAACTGGGATTGGTATCACAATACATTTTTGGGAGTAGGGGAATTTAAAAGTAATACGTGGAGACCCACTCCGGCTGTCCTCCGCGTTGAAGATCAAAAGCATCCGGTTACAAAAAACTTGCCGTCGACCTTTACCTCTGCACCCAGTGAATGGTACCGGTGGGAAAATGACATACGGAAAAACCCGGATATAAAAATTCTGTTGTCTGTCGATCCCTCCAGTTTCCCTCTTGGAACGGGCCCCGACCCGACCGAGATCTGGCATGAAGGTTACTATCCGATCGCATGGACAAACAAAAACTACAAAATGCTATATGTAAATATGGGCCACAACGATATGGACTATGAAAAGACAAACAGACAATTGTCCTCTTCATTCACCAGTGACCTCCAGAATACATTGATTATTGATGCTTTGGTGTGGGTGGGAAACAAGAAATCAGCGACTGCGGGAACAGGCAAAAGCAAATGAAGCAACACTACTTCATGTATCCTCCTAAGCCTTCTAATACAATACGCCGCGTGCCTGTAAGCCCGGCATAGACTGACTAGTTGTCTATTGACTACTTCCTTAAATAGTGATAAACCTATCCCTTGGATAACTGAAAATATTTTCATACTTTAAAACAAAAGACGAAGACCCGAGCCGTTACTTATCGAATTCGCGAACGTTACAATGGCTTCGCTTTGTGTGCTAGACAATTCCTTTCACCTTTCTTGATAAGATTTATCAAGGGCTTGGAATGACATCAGCCCATGAAGGATTTTGCTCAACCTAAACCCTAACCCAACTTGGGACAAGTAAACGATGGATTAATCCGCGGAGTGTTTGACGAAATAGTCAAATACCGACCGGCATTGGCCAAGTATCTTATTGCGGACGACGACGAAGCCGAAATAGACAATCGGATCCTCGCCGATCAGATCATCAAAAGTTACCCCTGGCCTATTGGCGTGGAGCTCCGAAGATTGTTTTCAGGCAGTATGCGCTCCCTCGATCGTGGACGACTTGACCAATTGCTTAAAACCATCGAGCGGACTACCCAATTCATCAGTTTCGTGATGGTGATTGAACTTTTCGAGGAGGTAGTGAAAAAGAAGATTGGTATTGATGAAAAATTCGCAGCGCAATTCAACCAGCGTTTTAACCTGCTGAGTCTTGGCAATTTCACCTGGATCATCCGGGCGATTGGCACCTTGTTTGAAAAAAATAATGTCCGGCAATTTATGCCCGAGATGAGAGAAATTCTTCATGAGAATTTCTATAAAGGACTTGATTTCTGGGTGCCTGAGCGGAATGAAATCGGGCACTACCAGATCAACCTCACCCAGGAAGAAATTGAGAAACGTTGTGTAGAGTATGCCGAAAAACTCACCTTCATCCTTCAGCAAATTGGTTTTATTACCAAGTATAAGCTGGTCACTATTCGCGAGATCAAAGTGAAGAAGCAACACCATCGCGATGTGCGCTATCTGCATTGGATCGATATCCTCAACAGTTCCGATTCTGACTTCAAGTCAACGGAAGAGTTACATGATTCTTTTTCGGATTCCAATTCGGTATTGCTGATGAAGTCCACAAAAGAGCCTAACGAATTTTTGAACATGTCGCCGCTGATTATTGATACACGCACGGAGGTGATTGACAGCAAGGAAAAATTCAACATCAAAAAAGATATTTTCATGTACACCAAGTTTCGCGACCGGAAGCTGATGTTTGTGGGCACCGAAGTCACGGAGAAATGTGATCTCACTAACCTGAGTGATTACAATTTGCTGGTGACCGATTTTGAAAGACTGATGGAGAAACTTGGATCATTGTCAACCGTTAACCCAGCGTGATATGAGCCAATCTCCGTTCAAGTTCCTGGATAGTTACACCAAAGAAGACAAGGACATCTTTTTTGGACGCGAGGCAGAAGTGGAAGATGTCTATACCAAAGTTTTTCAGGGGAAAATTCTGTTGGTGTATGGCGCTTCGGGTACCGGTAAATCAAGTTTGATATCGTGCGGCCTGGCCAATAAATTTCAGGATAGCGACTGGCTGCCGGTTGAAATACGCAGAGGTACCGATATCAATTACTCCGTACGGCAGCAACTGGAAAAATTAATGCTTACGCCAGTAGCCTCTTCAAAGAACATCACCATTCCCAAACTATTGAAGTCAATTTACCTGGATCACTTCAAGCCCATTTTCCTGGTATTCGACCAATTTGAAGAACTCTTCATTTTTGGAGATCGCGGAGAGTGGGAGAAATTTATTAACACCGTGCGCGAAGTACTTGACTCCGATTTGCAGGTGCGGTTTATTTTTATCGTCCGCGGAGAATACCTGGAATACCTCACGGATTTCGAGCAGGTACTGCCTGAAATTTTTGGAAACCGCATTCGCATCGAGAAGATGACGCGGACGAATGCCATCCATTGTATTACCGGCCCATGCCGGTCAGCTGGAATCGAAGTGGAAGAACATTTTCCCGACAACCTGCTGACCAAATTAAGTCCTAACAAAACGGAAGTTGAATTAACCTACCTGCAGGTATTTCTCGATCGCATCTTTAAAAAGGCAAGCGAAAAAAAGAAAGAAGGTAAAATTGTTTTCTCCAATACGCTGCTGGAAGAACTAGGTAATGTGGGAGACGTGCTTTCCCAGTTTCTAGACGAACAGATTGAACTGATTCCCGACAGTGAAAAAGCACTGGCCTTGTTAAAAGCATTTGTTTCCACAGATGCAACCAAGAAACAGATTTCATTGCAGCAAGCTGCTGAATTTGTGAAGACCATCGGGCGGGAGTTGGGTGAAAAACAAGTGGACATCCTGATCCAGGAACTGGTGAACCGGAGGATACTAAAAGACAAAGATGAGGCAGGCCGATATGAACTTCGGCACGACAGCATTGCGGCAAAAATATTTGAGAAGATCACCTCGTATGAGCGCGATCTCATTGAAGTGAATCAATTTATCACCTATGCTTTTGGCGAGCATGAGAAGAGAGCATTTTTATTGAATGAAAGTGATTTGGCATACATCGCGCCCTACGAAACGAAGTTGATTTTTCCGGGTCCGGTGCGGGACTTCATCGAGAAGAGCAAGGCAACGGTGCGGAAGAAAAACCGGAGCCGCAAGCAATTTTATGCCTTGATGGGTGTTATTTCATTCCTTCTGGTTACCTCTATTTTTGGCCTGGTGTATTCTCAACGGCAAAAATCGGAGTCCGACAAAAACGCAAGCCTTGCAAAAGAGCAGTCAACGGAAGCATTAAAACAAAAAGAACTTGCCGAACAGCAAAGAGTGATTGCAGAACAAAAACAGCAGGAAGCGGATAAACAAGCGAAAATAGCCCAGGAGCAATCCGCACTTGCGCTGAGTCAAAAGCAGGAAGCTGAACGTCAGCGGCAGTTGGCAAATTCGCTGAGGGCAAATGCGGAAGAAGGCCGGAGGTCAGCCTTGGCAGAAAAAGAAAAAGCCGATGCGGCAAAGCTTGAAGCTGAAAAGTACTCTCAATTGGCCGAGAAAAATTCACAATTGGCCAACCAGGAAAAAGAAAATGCAACGCGCTTCCGTATGCTCGCTATTGCACAGGCGATGGGTGCAAAGGCTTCTCAACTTCAAGACACCGATCAGAAAGTACTGGTAGCGCAACAAGCCTATTTATTCAACAAGCAATATAACGGGTATCCATTCCAGCCGGATATTTATAGTGGACTGTATGCTGCTTACGAAGCTGTTAATAACGACAAGTTTAACACTACCGCATTGCATCAGGGTGCCGTCAAAGGACTTGTATCATTGGGCCCCAACATCTTTATTACCGCAGGAGCCGATGGCAAACTCATTAAAACGGATTTGAACACAAATTCACCTACAGTAACCACGATCGATTCACATCCTTATGTATTTCAATGCATAGCTGTAAGTCAGGATAAAAAAATTATAGCCATCGGATCCGAAGAAGGGAAACTACTGATTTATGATGCAACGAGTTTGAAAAAATTGAAGGAGTTGGATGTCTATCAATCCGCCTTGTGGGCCTTGGTATTTGATACAAAGGGATATCTCTATACCGTAGGCAATGATAAAACTATTTTAAGGTGGGATGTTGGCACGTATAAATCCACCCCGATTATCAACACGGAGACCAGCGTGAATTCGCTCTCCATAAATAATGGTGGCGTGATGGCCGCTGGCCTTGCCAACGGTTCGGTGCTGTTGCTGAAAATCGCTGAAGGCGGAGCCACCCAAACCGGAAAAGTGAACGGCGTGAAGCCGGTGACCAAAGTAAAATTTAATACCGCCGGAACGATGCTGGCCATTGGAAAAGAAGATGGATCCATTGTGTCGTGGGATGTAGCAAGCTCAGAAATCAGTCAGTCACTTACGGGCCACCAGGCGATGGTAAGCGATCTGCAATTCAGCGCGGATGATTTGTTCTTGCTGTCGGCAAGCTATGATGGTACTTCCATGTTATGGAATATGAAAACAATCAATGAGCGCCAGGTGGTTTTCGCCGATCATGGTGGTTGGGTGCTCCAGGCTATCTTCAACCCCAATGGCCGTGATCTCATTACAGGAGATGCAATCGGGAGCCTGCGTTATTTTCCGTTGCAAATGGAATTCTATTCAACCGATATCTGCAGTAAGATCAGGCGTAATATGACCGAGAAAGAGTGGAGTAATTTTGTAGGAGGGGATATACCGTACGATAAAACCTGTAACAAATGAAAAAGAATTGTACCTGGATTTTATTCATAACCCTGTTGGGATACAATCATGTCCTGCAAGCCCAGGACGATTGCGGCCAAACATTGATCCAGGCGGAACGGGCTTACTATACCGGCCGCTTTGGTGACGTGCGCCCATTGCTGGCTACGTGCCTTGCCAGCGGCTTTGATAAAGATCAAAAAACAGAAGCATACCGGCTCATGGCGCTCAGTGCTATCTTCTCCAGAAATTTTGAGCGGGCCGATACGTCGTTATTACTCATGCTGAAGAACAATCCCCAATACGAATTTACGCCACAAGACCCTCCGGAATTTAAAAAGCGAGTGGAGGATTTTAAGGTGCATCCTCTGGTGGAAGTAACCGCCAGCCTTGGTTTGGTACAACCCTTCTTCAAGGTAACCGATGTTTACAACTCCAGACCACTTCCTGCCACGGTTACCTATGAAGGCACGGTTGGAGTGTACTATGGAATTGCAGCTGCCTACTATTTTAACAAGAACATTTCAGTGCGGGCGGGTTATGAGTGGCAGCATTATACGCTTATTATTGAAAACAGTGACAGCCTTAACACGGGATTATTGACGGAAAAACAAAGCCGTTCGCAATGGCAAGCCGCTATTGGGTATATTTATGTTTTTAAAAAATTTAGTTTACAGGCGTACGTGGGTGTTGCCTATAACACTTTACAAAAGGCCGATGGCTACCTGGTGTTAAACCGGGAGAATTCCAGTGACGAAATTGATTTCAGCTATTCCAACCTGTCGCAACGCACGAATAATCAATGGCGCCCCTTATTAGAATTAAAAGTAAACGTGCCTCAAAAAGACAAATGGATGTTTAGCCTGAGTGCACGCTATGAACTGGGCATTCAGAATACGACGAACGCGGACAACCGTTTTTCAGATCCTGGCCGGGCGACCACCTTTGAGTGGATAGAGGACGACTTTGAAAGCAGTACACTCCAGGTGTCCTTTGGCATATCAAAATTATTTTACCGGGTTAAACTGAAGTGATGGTAAAAACGATATTGATCCGGATCTCTATGTTACAGAAGACTATTAACGGTTGGCTAGCCTGCATGACTTACTGTCTATTTATCGTTATGGGCTGCCAGAAAGAAGAAGTAAAAGTAGCGGTGCCTGAGCGAGGGGTTGTGCAAGTTCAATTACACAACTTTAACACACCTTTAAATGGTGGAAACTTGGATGGAACAGCACCGGATATTTATTACTTTAAACAAAAAGAAGATGGAAGTTATGCGTTTATGCTGAGTTCCACTAATCCTGGCAGTTTTGAAACGAACTGGCAGACTGATTATATGATGGTGTATGCCGATCAAACCGGGGTCATTCAGAAAACGGAAGTGAAAAAGTTTCCTTCAAAAGATGGCATCATTGGAAACTTCAATTATGTATGGGATGCCCCACCTTCATCTCTATTTCCCAACAGACCAGTGCCACTCAATCGCGCCACCTCCGGACCCAGTTATGTTGCCGATGAACGTGGTTTTCTTTCTTATCAGCCGCATATAGGCCAAAATGCATGTTATTGTAAGGACCAATTTTTCAACCTCAACCCGGAGACCGGGATTTCAGAGTTTATTTCTGTGGGTACTGCACCTGGCTTAGCGCGAGTTTTTAGAACTGCTGATGGAGGTTTCATTTCCGTGGGCTGGGAAGGATCACCAGATTTCGCGAAGTACTCTGCAACAGGTACGCTTCAATTCAAACAGCCCATGAGATATTGGGAAACAAGGCCCAATTATGATTTCCTTACCGAGCGCAATGGAGACTTCTATTTTATTGCGCTATATAATGGCGGATATTCAACTTATGACTATCCCTATACTAATGATTATGATTCTTGGACCTCCAACTTGATTTACGAGAACTTCAGCGAAAACAAGGCAACGTCTTTTTTCTATCTTAAAGAAAGTGTTGTACGAGGCAATATCGAAATCAGGTTTGGACAGGGGAAAAAGCAGAAGGCGCATCGGTTCAATAAGTTCAATGTTTATCAGGATTATGTGGAAGTACCTTTCGAATTATGGGATCTCGAGCTTAACCGGCAATCAATGGTTGCCTTCCGCGATCAAGATGAAAATAAGGAGTTTAATCTGGTTCCATTCAATTTTGATCAGCGAGATGAAAACAACCCCTTACAGAGCCGCGAGACTATCTGGCCCCTAAACTACATCGCGTATTCAGAAATTCCGGATAAAAGCGTTATGAGTGGGGAATTATTCCTAGATTTTTTCTCACCTCCATCATTCATATGGGCATACCTAACCGATGGGGCCATCTGGAAGCCTGACGCATTGCCGAATTCTTCCTTCTCGCAGTTGGGGGGTGAGAACGTAAGACCTGGCCCGCAGCTGATTAAGGTAAACGCCAATGGCAGTTCCGTAGTGAAAGAGAATTTTGTTTTGGGATCCGGGATTCAAAATTTCAAAACCCTATTTAAATCCGTACCTATTTTGAATGGATTTGCCGTGCTGACGAATGCGCAACAAGTTACTAATGACCCCTCAGACCATCATTTAGGTGCCTATGGATACCAGCCCACGCAGCTGGTGATACTGGATGACAATTTTAACCAGACGATAATCCCCGTGGAGTCCGGACCTGCTGACTATGGACATCAACTGGAAAGCAATAAAACCCAACTCTTCTATGCGCGAATTACCGGCAAACCAAATACTACCGGAGGCAAGAACTCACTCCTGCTTACCACGGTGCGAAATAATATGCCGATAAATCAGTATTTTGATTTTATAGAATTTGATGTGGAAAAGTACCGTATAACACCTACCCGGCAAGGAGGTGTCGCCCTCGTAGCCTGGGTGCGGCCAACATTCAATACTCGCGAATTGCTTTTTATGGAGTTTGATGAAAACTTAAAGTTAATTACAAGTCGTGCAGACTAATATGTGGGAAAGATTTAAAACGGGAAAGAAAATAATAAACTTCTCTTTAACGGGTCGCTTGGTCATTATTATTGCCGGCTTCAATATGCTGACGGCATGTATTAACGAGGAGATTAATACCAGCCAACCAAAGACTGGACTTGAACAAATACAACTGCACAATTTTAATGCCCCTTTAAGTGGCGAAACCCTCGATGGATCAGCGCCAGATATTTCTTATTTCAGACAAAAAGAGGATGGAAGTTATGTGTTCATGCTGACTTCAAATAAATACGATGGCTTCGAAACAAAATGGGAAACAGAGTATTTGTTGGTGACTGCCGATGCAACAGGGGTCATTCAAAAAACGGAGGCAAAGAAGTTTCCAATTAAAGATGGCGTCCTGGGGAATTTTAAGCATGTTTTTGACGCAGGTTCCCCATCCACCGAATCTCCGCTTTATCCGGATGAGTTTTTTTTTCGTACTACTGCCATTGGCCCAAATTATTTATCGGATGATAATGGTGTAGTCTATTACACACCAGACACAAAATGTAATTGTCGGAATTGGTTTTTCAAACTGAACCCGGAGTCTGGACAAACCGAATATTTTTCCACCGGGCCCTACCGCCCCAATGCTCAAATTTTCCGGACTTCAGACGGGGGCTTTATGACTGTTGGGGGTGCAGGCGCACCAGACTACCATAAATTTTCCGCCTCCGGCACCTTGTTATTTAAGCAACCCATGAGGTATTGGGAATCAAGTCCTGCTTTTGTTTATTTAACCGGTAGGAATGGAGATGAATACTATCTAACAACTTATGGGGCTCCAGGGGAATACGGACCATGGTTCACCGAAAATACAGCAAAGTCCTTTTTCACTTTTTCGAGAGCAAATATTTATCTTGATAGATATGGATATGATTTAGATTTTGAGATCAGATTTGGCCCCGGAAAGACACAAAAGGCGCATCGAATGAACAGAGGCTTTACTTATTCGTTTTGTACGTCCTGTTACGAGGATTACGTGGATGTTCCATTTGAAGTTTGGGATAATACCAACAATCGGCAACTCATGGCTAGCTTCCGTGATCAGGGTGAAGATGGGCAATTTAACTTGGTAGAAATGAAAGCTGATGATTGTGGTTTCCCATGCGGAGCTAATGATTTTTTAATAAATGATCCGACTCAGAGCCAGGAGTGGATCACTATCATTAATCTACCCTACTCAACTACACCCGATGCTCAACTTATATCCTCTGGGATTTTTTCGCGACCTCAGATTACAATAGAGAACTACCTAACCCAAGGAGCAACATGGGATGCCTCTGCTTTGCCTGCCTCCTCATTTTCACTAAAGAGGGGACCAAATCCGGGGACGCAACTACTCAAAGTGAACGGCAATGGTAGTTCGGTGGTAAAAGATAACTTCAATCTTGGTACTGTACCATTCCAAAACATGTATAAAGCGGTTCCCTACCTTAACGGTTCGGCTGCGCTTATTAATGTGACAGCATATAATCCCTTCTATGGTTCTGACCAGAGTAACGTCACCAATCCAACCACGCAGCTTGTTATTCTGGATGCAGATTTTAACCAGACTGCTTTAAATATGATTTCCAATCCAGCAGATCGCGAATATCAACTCGAATACAACAAAGAAAAAGACAGAGTTTTTTATGCACGTATTACTAATAACCCGGCAGTCAATAAGGAAAACAACTTTAAAGGCTCGCTTCTCCTTTCCATTATTAGAGATAAAACAACAAAAGCCGAGAAGTATCTGGATGACTTCATTCCTTTCAAATTAGAGAAATACAGAATTGCACCCACTAAAACAGGCGGGGTTTCTATCGTAGCCTGGGTGCGCCCAACTAAAGATACGCGCGATTTGCTGTTTTTTGAGTTGGATGAAAATCTGGAGCTAGTGAAACGATGATCTCACCGTAGTATGGATAACACTTCTCCAATCGCCGGAATCAGCAGTAAAGTTTTCTCTGAAGTAACTTACGAACAAACAAAAAAAGAGAACCCAGTAATCCTGGAGGGTTTAAAAAATATTCAAGGTGCTCTACCGGATTGCATTCTGTTTTTTATTGGTCTTTCCTATAATTCCATAAAGTTCAAAAAGGAGATCACCATAACAGAAGCCTTTTTATCTAGCCATCAGCACCTTCTATCTGATTTTGAGCTAGGTATTTATTACCACGTGAAAGGATTTTTAAATTTTAAGAAAGGCCCCAACCATTATCATATTGTCTTCGAGTCCCTGAAGAAAAGCAGTGATTATTTACAGTTAGTTAATGACCAACCAGCCCGGTATTATCTCGCCAGGGTATCAGACACCTATGCCCAAGTGCTTCAAACCATCGGGTTCTATAAAGATGCGTTATTGTTGTTTCAGGAATCGTTAAAAATCAAGAAGGAATTCAACGATGAACAGTCCGTTGCCCTTACGCATGGCAACCTGGGCCGCCTAAATTTTGGCATTGGTAATTTCAAACAAGCCATAAAACATCTTGAACTCGACCTGAAGATCCTTGATAAAGCGGCAGGCGAAGAAAATCTGAAATCAAAAATGATGAATCAGATAGCCAGCTGTCTGATTGAACTGGAGGATTTTCAAGGCGCCATAAAATATATCGATCGCAGCATTCAGCATGCAAAATCATCAGGACCTGACGTTGAGTTTTTTTCGCAATACACGTTAGCGTACTATTATTTGCAAACCCATGAAGTTATTAAGTCAAAACAAATCATAACAAAACTCCGGCAATTACTGACGAAGGAGCCTAATCATCATAACGAATTGATTTTTCACTCCCGCATTGACTACCTGTGCGGGTTGCTTGCGCTGTTTAATGGTAAGCCCACCGTCGCTACAAAATATTTTCAAAAGGCTGAGGAGATTTACATCAACGATTTTACAAATTCAATTACCGAAAAAGCCCACTTCTACTACTACCAGTCACAGGCTCTGGATAAATCAGGGTATTATAACGAATCATCCTTTCAACTACGTAAAGCAATTTCATTACTGGATCAAACCGAAAACACCAGGCTGAGAAAAGAGTATGAAAATACCCTCAAAGAGCGGCACAAGGACGGGTGGTTATTGCATACAGCCGGCCGCTTTATTGGGCAGGAGCAGATCGAAATGATCCTGAATGAAACAGGCAAGGAAGGGTTTCAAGGTAAATCATCGGATATTGCCATTATGTTTTCTGATATCCGCGATTTTACCAAACTATCAGAAGGCATCGATGCGAATGGCCTGATTGAATTATTAAACCGCTACCTCGCCACCATGTCGAAGTATATACATATCCAGGGCGGCATTATTGATAAGTATATTGGTGACGCCATCATGGCTTTGTATTTTCCCAACAGCACCACGAAACTTTCGGTCGCTGAAAATGCCTGCATTTCTGCCCTTATGATGAAACATGAATTAAAACGTTTTAACCGGCAGCTGCCTGCGGGAAAAAACAAAATCAAAGCAGGGATCGGCATCAACTATGGAAACTGCGTTTCAGGCATGATCGGTACGCCACAAAAAAGATCCCTGAGTGTCATCGGAGATGCCGTGAACATTGCCTCGAGAATGGAAGGCCTGACGAAAGTGATGGGCGCTACCATCATCATAAGTGAACCCTTGTACAGCAGGCTTCCCAAAAACCATCATTTTATTGTGCGTCCGCTGGGGAAATTCAAACTGATGGGCAAAACTTTTCCGATTGCCCTCGCCGAGTTAATGGGCATGGATGATAATTCCCCCGAAGTAAATGCTCAAAAGACAGAAATCCTGTCCATTGAAAAAGTGCTGGTGGATTTTTCATCCGCTAATTTTGCGCAAGCGCATCAAGGCTTCTTAGATCTTTCTATACAAACGCAACAACATGAAAGGTCCCTGGGATACCAATACATGGCAGACTATTCAAAAACACTGCTTGATTCCGGAGTTCCAAAAGATTGGGATGGCAGCGTTCAGCTGGCTATGAAATAACTGCTAAGACCCACAATGTTCGCCGGGCAATGGGTTAAGGGTTAAATGAAAAAAGCTAGTTTGCCGTTGATACAGAAATAGCCGGAGCGCTGTTGGGAGGCGATACGTCATATGGTTCCGACGAAGATTCAGGTTCTGGAGCATTGGAGAAAAGTACCAGCGAAAGACCCGATACCTCAGTAACATTCCGGATACGAATCACAACTCGTGGCAGGGAACCGGTTGATCCATCCGTCCGCTTAAAGACATCAATAACATCAAAGGCAACGATACCCAGGTTACTTCCCATCAGATTACCATTGAGCGGAGAATAGTTGATACTGACATCACTGTCATAAACAAGCGCCATAATCGTTTTACCTTTCAACATCGATAATGCACTCGCGCGCAAGGGAGTAACATTCGGAATTTTATCAAGCAAAACTTCACGGTCGTCCTCGCCACCACCAAGACCAGGCCCCGGAGTGAGATAATTTTTCAAACCATTATTGGTGGGCCCTGCATTTACCCAGGAAGAAGGAATTGTCTTCAATGCGTGCCAGCCTTCGTCTCCAACTTCACCGGTATACAGGTTTAATTCTTTGCCTACATTATCCTGAAAGTATTTGAGCGGAGTGCGGACCCCAACTTCCGCCAGCTGATCGTTGACATCCACATTCGAAAAATCATTGGGCTCATTTCCATTGTCAATACTTTCTTCATCAATAATCAAAAAAACAGCTTCACCGTTTGAGAAAGACTCCATGTTGTTTTCATCATCGCACGAGAGCAATAAGAAAACCAATGCGAATAAACCAAATAGGCGGAAGAAGAAGTTTGGAGAGGAACTAGTGATCATCGTATGAAATGTTTAGATATTTAACAGTCATTTTACTGCCAATAGAACAGACACGATTTGAGAGAACCGACAAAACTGGAGTTAAATCGCCAAAATTGGAGTTAAATCGACATGTTAAGCGGTTGAACGGAGGGTGTAGGCTTGAAATCCTCAGCTTCGAGGCGAATGAAACGGCTATCTAGGCATTCACCAGTGCGCGGTCAAGATGCACATACCCTCCGTCGACATGAATCAATTGCCCGGTAGTATGGCTTGATCTTTCCGACAGCAGGAATGCTGCGGCGTTGGCAATTTCTTCGGCCGTTGTCATTCGGCTTCCCAGTGGAATTTTAGATTCGATTTCAACAAGCTTCTGTTTTGGGTTGGGCAATGTCTGTATCCATTTTTCATACAGCGGTGTCCAGCATTCGGCAACAATGATGGCGTTGACGCGAATATTATACTTCAACAACTCCACGGCCCACTCCCTGGTCAGCGCACTACGCCCGCCGTTGGCCGCCGCATAAGCTGAGGTACCACCTTGTCCCGTTTCCGCTGTCTTAGACCCGATATTAACAATGGAACCTTTTGTCTCTTTTAATGCAGGAAGTGCGTGATGCGCCATCAGGTAATAGTGCACCACATTTTTGTGCAGCGATGCCATGAACGCTTCGTAATTTCCGTTTTCTAGTCCCACGCCATCATTCACGCCGGCATTGTTCACCAGTCCATGGATCTTACCAAACTTTTGTAACACAGTCTTTACAGCCTTCTCACAATTTTCAGGTTGTGTCAATTCTGCTTCTACCTGAAACGCCTTGCCTCCGCCAGCCTCAACTTCCGTTACCACTTTTCTATTATCGGCTTCGCTTCTTCCCACTACCACTGGAATCGCTCCTTCATTAGCCAGGACTTTAACAATACCTTCTCCAATACCTTTCGCTCCGCCGGTTACGATGATGATCTTGTCTTTTAAGAGTAAATCCATGATAGTTAATGGTTAAGTAGTCAATGGTCGATGGTCGATAGTCGATAGTTAATGCATCACAAGCTATGGACTATGGACTATCGTCTTTTTAGTTACAAATTCGTCAATGGTCGATGGTCAATAGTCGATAGTAAATGCCCCTTAACTATGGACTATGGACTATGGACCATGGACTATCGACTGGTCAGTCGTCAATGGTCGATAGCAAATGCCTCTCATACTAAGGACTAAAGACTATGGACTATCGTCTTTTAAGCTACAATTAGTCAATGGTCGATGGTCAATGGTCGATAGTAAATGCATCACAAGCTATGGACTATGGACTATGGACCATGGACTATCGACTGTTCACAAGTTATAAAATCGCATCGCGTTTCCTCCAAAAAAAGCATCCTGTTCATCTTTGCTAAAACTGGAAAAGTATTCACCTACCAGGTTCACCACTTCAGCGTATGATGCTGCCACGAGACACACTGGCCAGTCACTGCCAAACATAAGTCTTTTCATCCCAAAGGCCTCTACCACAACATCCAGGTAGGGCTTGAAATCTTCCTTCTTCCAATTCTTCCAGTTGGCTTCCGTAACCATCCCTGAAACTTTACATGAAACATTGGTAAACTCCGCAAGGGCCATTATATCTTTTTTCCAATCTTCAATTTTCTTGTCCCTGATATAAGGCTTGGCAATGTGATCGATGACAAAAGGTTGATAGGGAAACGCGTTGATAAAAGTTTTTGAATATTCCAGTTGATCGGGAAAAATAAGGATGTCATAGGTAAACCCAAAGGGATGCAGTGCCGCGATACCATGTTTAAAAGCAGGTCTTAACATAAAATCCCGTTGCTTCTCACCCTGAAGAATATGCCTGAACCCTTTCAATTTTTTAAACTGGCTATAATTGCTCAACTGTTCCTGGATATTTCCGGATTGTAAATCGATCCAGCCGACGACCCCTTTTATATAGTCATGCTGATTGGCGAGGTTCAACAGGAATTTATTTTCTGCCTCCGACTGATCAGCCTGAACGGCAACACAACCTGCTATTCCATTTTTCGAAAGCAACGGCTGAATATCAGCCGGTAAAAAATCCCTCTGGATGACAGCCATCGATTCATTAATCCAGGCATCTCTTACGGGATCAAATTTCCAGAAATGCTGATGTGAATCTATACGTTGCATACTTAACTATAACTGAAAGATCTGTTTCATCATCATCCATTTCTCGCCAGGCTTCGCGAACGGCAAGGGTTTCTGATACTTCCACATCAGGTTTTCCCATTCCTGAACCGCAGGGTTGGCGTCGTCCATCCTGGCTTTGTATTCTGGGTCGAAATCATCGGTGGTGTCCATAATAACAAACATGCGGTTGCCCACCCGGTAAATATCAAACCGGGTGATGCCCGCATCGGTGATACTCTTTTTTATTTCCGGAGATACACGTTGATGCCAGTCTTCATACTCGGCAATCAGTTTTGGATCATCCTGTAAGTCGAGCGCTAAGCAATACCGTTTCATGTAAAATAGTCAATGGTCCATAGTCGATGGTCCATAGACCATAGTCCATAGTCAAATAGCTTCAATTAATTACTATTGACTATCGACCATAGACTATCGACTTCAAATAAATTTCATTCCTTCGTGCTCCAGCTTACTGTATTTATGTCGGTCGAATACATAGTAGAATGCACCTTTCCGGGAAGATTCTTTTTCTTTTTCAGTCAGTTTATTCAAAATCTTCAAGGACAAAATTTTTCGTGTAAAGTTGCGCTTATCAATTGGTTCTCCGTTTATAGCCTCATACAAACTTTGAAGCTGAGGAAGCGTAAACTTCCGGGGTAGTAATGCGAAACCTATTGGATGGTTGGCAACTTTTTGTTTTAGCCTTTCTCTGGCCTTTTGCACTATTTGATTATGGTCAAAGATCAAGGCAGGAGTTTTCTGAAGAGAGAACCAGCGGGCTTCGTGGTTGTGTTGTAACTGTTCACTGTAATCCGCAATGTTAATGAGTGCAAAGTAGGCAACGGAAACCACCCGTCCGGCTGTGTCACGGTTTACATCGCCAAAACAAAACAACTGCTCCATGTAAATATCTGTCAAGCCAGTAAGCTCGTGTAATACCCGTGAAGCGGCCTGGTCTACACCTTCATTCTTACTGACGAATCCACCCATCAGCGACCACTTCCCCTTTTCAGGTTCAAATCCCCGCTTGATAAACAAGGCCTGCAGCTGACGTCCATCAAATCCGAAGATTATACAATCCACGGCCAGCAGAACTCTATCGTGACTTTTATATTTATTAATATCCATGCAACGTCACCCGGTAAAGCTAATCATCACGTACGCGACCATAGCAATAACAAATAAGGATAGTCCAATATCCCAGACATTGTAACTGCTGCGGTTGGCCGCCTTCTGTTCCGCTGTCAGAGATCCATAGGTAAGACCCTTTATACTGTCATAAGCAGGCGCCGGTGTAAGGAAACTGACGACCAGACATAAGCTCACGGAGAAAAGAAAAAACCATGCTGCAAACGACAGGAAATTCATTGAAGCGAAACCATGTAAAAAACTTCCAGGTTCCAAATGTCCGACACCCAGTTCCAGGCCAATTCGGATAAAGGCTACGATCAGGCCCACAACCAATGTCGTCAAAGCTCCCTGACTGTTGATTCGTTTATAAAAAATACCCAGGAGAAAAACCGAGGTTATGGGTGGAGCAATGTAGGATTGCACCGACTGAAGGTATTCATACAACACACCGGAGATATTCTGCATGATGGGAATCCAAAGAATCCCGAGTATAACAACAATACCGGTGGCGACACGACCAATGTTCACCAGTTTTTTCTCCGGTGTCAACGGATACAGCTTCTTATAGATATCAACGGTAAACAGTGTTGAGCAGGAATTGAAGACTGATGCCAGGGAACTCATCAGTGCGGCCAGTAACCCGGCCACTACCAGTCCGCGAAGCCCAACCGGCATCTTATCCATCAAAAGAGCAGCAAACGCTCCGTCCGGAGTATCCCAATGCAATTCACCCCTGTTCTTTAACGCCAAGGCTATGACACCGGGAATTAAGAACAAAAACACCGGAAGAAGCTTCAGCAAACCACCAAAGATAGTACCTCTCCTTCCCTCCTTAATATTTTTTGCAGCGAGCACCCTTTGAACAATGTACTGATCCGTACACCAATACCAGGTACCGACAATCGTGCTGGTGATCACCAGACTTGGCCAGGGAAAATCGGGATCAGACGGCGGGCGCCACATGTTCAGATAGCCGGGCTCCAGTGATGCCTTTAATCCGCTCACGCCACCGACCGCATCCAGCCCAATAAAGGTTAGCGTTGCAGCTCCAAATACCAGTACAACCGTCTGCAGTGCCTCCGTATAAACGACGGCACGCATACCGCCCATTATCGTATAGATTCCCGTCAGGATCACTGTAGCCAACGCTCCAAACCAGAAGTCAATATGCAAAATGGAAGCGATAACGATTCCACCCGCGTATACGGTAACCGAGACCTTTGTCAACACATAGGCAATCAGGGAGAAAACACTGAGAAACCATCGTGTACCGGAATTAAAACGCTTTTCCAGAAATTCAGGCATCGTAAACACACCGCTTCGGATATAAAACGGGAGAAAGACCCAGCCTAATGTAATAACCAGCCAGGCATGCAATTCATAAATCAACATCGGTATTTTTCCGCCTGCGCCTGCTCCGGCAAGTCCAACAATATGTTCAGAGCCGATGTTCGAAGCGAAGATGGAAGCCCCAACAATGAACCAACCGATGTTTCGGCCAGCAAGGAAATAATCCTCCGTGTTAGTTTGCTTACGGGTCATAACCCATATAGCGACTGCAGCGATGACCAGGAAGTAAGCGGCTATTACAACCCAGTCGAGTGTTTCAAATCCTTTCATAGGCGGCGGTTTGGTTTTTAGTAGTTGGTGTTACTAATGTAAGGCTTATCGGTAATACACATCATTCCATCGAAGTGTATTTTTAAATTGATACAGGTCAGTTTCTTTATTAATGCGCAAATATTCAACTCCAGCAATTTCCGCAAAATCTTCCAGGTGCTCGGAAGAAAGGTTTTGACTATAGCAGGTGTGGTGAGCCCCGCCAGCATAAATCCACGCGGCGCAGGCCGTATGCAGATCCGGATAGGGTTTCCAAAGTACGCGTGCTACGGGAAGTTTAGGAAGTTCATGCTGTGGGATGACTGCCTCTACTTCGTTCACCAGTAACCTGAACCTGTTGCCCATGTCAATTATAGAGGCATTCAGTGCGGGACCGGCAGGGCAGTTAAACACAAGGCGAACAGGATCAGCCTTTCCACCAATACCTAGGGGATGAATTTCACACGAAGGTTTTCCCTCTGCGATGGATTCACAAATCTCGAGCATGTGTGCACCCAACACCATCGGATGGGATGGATCAAAATGATAGGTATAATCTTCCATAAAGGAATTGCCACCCTTCAGACCACTGCCCATTACTTTCATCGCCCGAACCAATGCAGCCGTTTTCCAATCTCCTTCACCTCCAAACCCATATCCTTCAGCCATTAACCGCTGAACCGGAAGACCCGGCAATTGAACTAACCCGTGCAAATCTTCAAACGTGTCTGTAAAGCCTTTAAAATTTCCATCCTGCAGAAAGTATCGCAGGCCAATTTCAATCCTGGCAGCCTCACGCAATGAATTATGCTGGTCACCACCGTGGCGCATAACGGGCACTACTGCGTATTTTGCTTCATACTCAGAGACGAGTTTCGTAATCTCACTGTCGGTCACTTCCCGAATAACGTTTACCAAATCACCAACACCATATCCGTTTACGGAATAGCCAAACTTAATTTCTGCTTCTACCTTATCTCCCTCAGTGACGGCTACCTGGCGCATGTTATCCCCAAACCGACAGAACCGGGCACCCTGCCAATCATGCCAACCGGCAGCTGCGCGCATCCATATTGCCATGCGGCTGTGGACTACTTCATCCTGCCAATGCCCCACCACCACTTTTCGGCTTAGGCGCATACGCGACATGATAAAGCCAAACTCGCGATCGCCATGGGCGCTTTGATTCAGGTTCATAAAGTCCATATCAATATCCTTCCACGGAATGTCGCGGTTAAATTGCGTATGTAAATGCAGCAACGGCTTGTGCAAAATTTTAAGGCCTCCGATCCACATCCTGGCCGGAGAAAAAGTGTGCATCCAGGCAACTATACCTATACAGCCAGTTGAGGCATTCGCCTCCTGACAAAGCAGATAAATCTCCTCGGGTGTTTTAAGCACCGGCTTATAAACAACCCTCACCGGAATAAAAGTTGATGCATCTAAAGCTTTAACGATTTGTTGCGAGTGCTGTGCTACCTGTTTCAGCGTCTCCTCGCCATACAGAGACTGACTGCCGGTAACAAACCAGACTTCAACGCTTTTAAGATCTATCATTATATTTGTTTTTCATTTTTACTTGTCTCCATGGAGGTCTTCGCGCGGTGAGCCTGAAATAATGTCCACATATTTTACCTTGGCCGGAAACCAGATCATCATTTCGCCTTTTCCACGGTGTGCCCAGGCGTAGTATGGAATGGCTACAAACGGCTGATTTGTAGTAGACACCCGCTCCTCATTGCTAACTTGCACGGCCGGAACCTCGCTCTTTAACACCATTACTCCATTTAGCAACGTTGGTTTGAATTCCGTCGTAAATAATGCATTTGGTGAAATTATCAGATTGCTCACCTTACCATTGTTGTCAGGCCATTCTGCACAATAGATGAGAGGGCCGTATTGAAGCGCGACCTTTCCCTGGTCATCTTTCAGGTTAGCATGGGCAACAACACGTCTTACTTCCATTGGTAAATTCATTTCAATAACATCACCCTTGTTCCACTTCCTGTTCAGCACGGCATACCCTTTCTCCATCGTATAAGGAACATACTGGCCATTGATGCGAATCTCAACTTTCGATTCGGAACGCTGCTGAAAGGTATATAAGTCTGAAGGCATGGCGATGTTTTGCGCCCAGCCGGGAATGCGCAAGCGCAAGGTGAATACCACAGGCGATTTTGGGCTCACATTAAAAATCAAATTTCCATCCCATGGATAATTGTTCTTTTGCTCAATTACCACCGGCTTTTTATCAATGGTAAGTGTGGTTTTTCCGCTAACAAAAAGATTTGTGTAAACATCGACACCTTTCCGGGCATATACATATCCCGGTATGGATGGGATTAACCGCGTTACATTAGTTGGGCAACACGAGCAGGTAAACCATCCGGAACGCCCGGCTTCCATATCCTTATGCTGGTACATATCCTTGATCTCCATGGCATTGGTGTAGAAGAACGAATTCCCATCCATTCCGACACCCGATATTAACCCATTATACAAGGTCTTTTCAAGGATGTCCATATACTTTGAGTCGCCGTGCATCAAAAACATACGGTGGTTCCAATAGACGTTGGCAATCGCAGCGCAGGTCTCATTGTAGGCGGTCGCATTTGGCAGTTCGTAATTCTCGCCGTAACGTTCACCACTTCCCACGGCACCTACTCCACCCTGTACGTAGAGTTTCTTCTTAACAACATTTTGCCAGATTGAATCTGTTGCTGCCAATAACTGCGGGTCGTTGGTAAGAGCAGCAATATCTGCCATCGCAGCATACAAATACCCGGCCCGCACCGCATGCCCTACAGCTTCATTCTGCTCAACAACCGGTACATGATCCTGCCAGTAAGCACCGTTTTTAAACGGGTCCTTATTTTTTGGATCGTATCCGGTATAATGACCTCGCTCCTCGATGAAATACTTTGCTGTTTCGAGGTATTCCTTTTTGCCAGTAATTCGGTAGAGTTTCACAAGTCCCATTTCTATAACCTGGTGGCCAGGGGCAACGTGTTTCTTATCGGGACCAAATACGGAACATACGAGGTCGGCATTTTTCAACGCGATGTCAAGCAGATTCCTTTTGCCAGTAGCCTGGTAGTGGGCAGCAGCCGCTTCATAGAGGTGCCCGGAATTATAAAGCTCGTGACTTAACTCACGTTCTTTTTCCCAGCGCTGATTACCGGACCAAAGATGAGGTTCATTCGGATTAATGGTTCGCGCCGTATATAAGTATCCATCCGGCTCCTGAGCTTTACTGATCTTGGCAATCAGCGTGTCCATGTAGTCTTCCAACTTCTTATCTGGATATAAACTCAGTGAAAAAGAGGCACCTTCTATAGTCTTGTAAATGTCGGTATCATCAAAGGGATAGACCGTACAGAACTTACCGCTTTTAGCTGCGGCCATTTCAAAATTTCTTACCCGGCCTGTCTCCTCACACCGTGCGAAAGATGCGGGAATTGTTACCGAATGATTCGTTTTGATTCGGGGAAGCCAAAAATTATCGGTGAACGTAACAGCGGTGAAGGGCACCACTTGAATGGGATAGTCCTTTTGTTGTGCCTCCGAAACTAAAGCAGCGGTCAGTAAGAGAATTGAAAGCAGAAGGGTTTTCATCGTGCAGTTTTTTTGCGTCTCCTATTTTTCCTGCCCATAATATGCATCGGGACCATGCTTGCGTTCAAAGTGCTTTTTACGAAGTGCCTCTTTCAACCGGGCGGCATTCGGATTTATCTGCCTGGTTAACAACGCCATTTGCGCAATTGCCTCCAGGACTGCACTGTTGTAAACCGCCTTTTCGGGTGTTGAACCCCAGGAAAATGGAGCATGGTTACCAACCAGAACCATTTCTACCTCAGTATAATCGAGCTTCCTGTCGTTAAAACAATTTATGATCTGGAAGCCCGTCTCATACTCATAATTGCCTGAAATCATTTCATCGGTCATTGGAGGAGCACAGGGAATATCAACCGTATTGTGGTCCGCGTGTGTTGTGCCGAAAATCGGTATATCGCACTGCGCCTGTGCCCATGCCGTTGCATAGGTAGAATGCGTATGTACGATTCCACCGATTCTGTCCCACTGCTTGTACAGAACCGCATGAGTAAGGGTATCCGACGAAGGGCGGAGTTTTCCCTCGACCGTTTTTCCATCCAGATCAACGATCACCATGTTAGATGGACTGAGGTCCTCATAGGAAATTCCACTAGGCTTGATGGCAAATACGCCCATCGTACGGTCTATTGCGCTAACATTTCCAAAAGTAAAAATGACAAGTCCCAGCTTCGGAAGTTGCATGTTGGCCTTGTAGGCAGCTTGTCTGATCCCGTCGTACTTACTCATGTATTTTTTGCCGTGCTTTGATTCCCCTGAAGATAATTATTTTGTGATTGGGGTTAATCCCCTTGTTTTTCGAGAAGCTTGCCTAACGCCATGTATTTTTGATATCGTCTTTCATAAACCTGAACAACCTTCTGGTTCGGTTTGTACTCCATATCAAAACCCTGACCCATTGTGTGCATCGCGTCTTCCACTGTCGGAAACAAGCCTGCTGCAGTAGCGGCAAACATGGCGGCACCCATGGCACAGGTTTGCTCTGACTTGTGAATCCTAATAGGCATATTCATCACATCAGCCATAACCTGCATGATGTAGGGCGATTTACGCGCCACTCCACCCAACCCTATCAGTCCCTTCACCGGAACACCTTCCGTGTTAAACCGATCAACAATAGCCTTTGCACCAAAGCAGGTTGCTTCGACCCATGCTTTAAAAATATGAGGGGCCTCACTGCCTATACTCAGCCCTGTCAGTGCACCCTTTAACAATTGGTTCGCGTCCGGTGTTCTTCTGCCATTGAGCCAATCCATAGCAACTTCATCGTCGTCCGTTACTGGAATTGCCGCCGCATGTGTGGTCAACGAGGGAATTATTTTATTGAGAAGTTCCGTTTTCAGAGATTCTGCAATGTCCGCAGAGATAAGAGACGACTCGGAAAGTAGTTTCTGAATGGGCCATGCAAGTACACTTTTAAACCAGGCATAGGTGTCACCAAAAGCTGACTGGCCCGCTTCCAATCCGATCATTCCAGGAATTACAGACCCATCCACCTGGCCACAGATGCCACGGACCAGCGTACCTTTTAAGTCAGCCTTAGGCGCAACCATCATGTCACACGTGGAGGTGCCCATTACTTTACTAAGATGACCCGGCTCAATCTGACCGCCAACGGCACCCATATGCGCATCGAAGGCACCAATTCCAACCACCACGTGCGCTGATAACCCGAGCCGCGCAGCCCAGGCATCACTCAACCTGCCCGCAGGCTTATCAGCCGTATAGGTTTCCTTAAACAGACGAGAAGTAAATCCCTTCAGCAGGGGATCGAGCGTTGAAAAGAAACTATCCGGAGGAAGGCCCCCGAACTCCGCAGCCCACAACGCTTTGTGACCAGCAGAACACACACCCCGTTTCATTTGATGGACATCACTGCCACCGGTTAATAGGAAAGGGATCCAGTCACAATGTTCAACCCAGGAATAACAAGCGGATCGAACTGCCGTGTCTCCCCGAAGCACCTGTAATAACTTCGCCCAGAACCATTCGGATGAATAAATACCGCCCACATACTGTAGGTAGTTCGTGTCGAATTTTAAGGCATGTTCATTTATTTCGGCAGCCTCTTTTGTTGCAGTGTGGTCCTTCCACAAGACAAACATAGCGTTGGGATTGGCTTCAAATCCAGGAATAAGGGACAACGGAGTCCCGGATCTGTCCACGGCTACTGGTGAAGATCCAGTAGTGTCTATGGAAATAGCTTTAACGGCGACACCACTCGATCCCCCTGCCCGGAAAATGCAATCCTTAATGGTAAATTCAAGACCCTCCACATAATCCAGCGGATGTTGGCGGAACTGGTTCTTTGATGGGACACAAAATAATCCATCACGCCATCGGGGATAGTAAAATACAGAAGATGCTACTTCCTGCCCATTGGCAGTATCCACCAATACGGAGCGGACAGAATCGGTTCCAAAGTCAACTCCAATTACCAAAGCATCTGACGCCATATGTATTTAAAGTTAATGATTTCAACTATCTTGGGAGTTGCCAAATATACAGGTAATCACAATAAGTGTTAATAAAACAGTTATAATTTTTGACAATCGTTAAGTTGATTTCTGCTCGAATATACGCCTCTGCAGGTCCCTGCAGGCACCCACTTTTTAGTTAATTTGCGACCTTCATCAAAAGTGATGAAAGGTTACTATGGCTAATGAAGTGGTTTTACGATTGGCGCACAAACTCAAGCGTGTTTTATTTTTTCTGATTGCCGCCCAATTCATTTACATTATTGTGTTGAAGTGGGTAAACCCACCCATTACTATTACCCAGTTTAGCAGTGTGCTAAACGGCAATGGAATGAAAAGGGATTATGTCTCCCTAAAGGAGATATCGCCTCATGCATCCCTCGCTGTGATGGCTGCAGAGGACCAGCTTTTTCCGGATCACAACGGCTTTGATATCAAGAGTATACAAAAAGCATTAAGCACAAACAAAAAGAAAACAAACCGTTTGCGTGGGGCATCAACGATTAGTCAGCAGGTTGCAAAAAATGTTTTTTTGTGGCAGGGACGCAGCTGGCTACGTAAAGGAATGGAAGTCTACTTCACGTTTATGATTGAAATGATCTGGGGCAAAAAAAGAATTCTTGAAGTATACCTGAACGTGGCTGAAATGGGAAAAGGAGTTTTCGGCATTGAAGCTGCCGCACAGAAACACTTTAAGAAAACAGCAAGAAAGCTAACCAGGACAGAATCCGCCAAAATTGCTGCCTGTCTGCCTAACCCTAAAAAGTATACTGTAAATCCTGCTTCCAACTACATCCTCAAGCGATATCCGTGGGTACTGCGGCAGATGGACAATCTCCATGATGATCCTGATATTGAGCGCTTGCTCTTACCTTAATATCCCGTCTCTGTTTATACTTTTCCATCGAAACAATTTAGATAGGATATACCAGTATCTTGCGCTACTTTAAAGTGCATTAAACAATAACTCAAACGCATCGTATGAATACTCAGAAACTAATTTTGCTGTTGCTACTTTGTGGCGTCTCCTTTGCAGCACTCAGCGTGGCACCGAAGCGTGAATACTATGAGATCAGAACTTACTTTTTTAAGGACAAAAGCCAGGAAGAAAAGGCTGATAAATTTTTAAAGGACGCATACCTTCCGGCCTTGAAACGGGCGGGCATTTCAAAAGTTGGTGTATTCAAGCCTGTTGAAACAGACTCTACATATGGCAAGAGGATTTACCTGCTGATTCCGTATACTTCCCTGGATCAATTTACGAAGCTTCCGGACGTTTTACAGAAAGACAAACTGTTTGAAACTGCTGGTCAGGAATACCTGCATGCACCCTATACAGCTCCGCCTTATGCAAGAATTCAATCCGTGTTGCTGCTGGCATTCACGGGGATGCCAAAAATGGAAGTCCCCAGCTTTACCACACCGGTAACCGACAGGGTTTATGAGCTAAGAAGCTACGAGGGACACACCGAAAAAATCTTTAAGAACAAAGTACAGATGTTTAATGCAGGCGACGAAGTGGGACTATTTAAGCGATTAGGTTTTAATGCGGTATTTTATGGAGAGGTGTTATCGGGAAACAGGATGCCGAACCTTATGTATATGACAACTTTCGAAAACAAAACGTCACGTGATGAACACTGGAATGCGTTCAGAGATGACCCGCAATGGAAAAAACTTTCCGCCATGCCGGAATATCAACACAACGTCTCTAAGATTGACATTTTCTTCCTGCGACCAACTTCGTATTCAGATATCTAGCTCTCCCTATTTATCTTTTTTAACAGACGCTTATACGGTAAGGGCGGATGATGATCCGTCCTTACATTTCTCCGATTTACACCATCTTGTTGGGACGGACGATTATTCTTCCCTTATTTAAAGAAGGCCTTTTTTCAATTCTTCAGCAGCAAAATTTGCGGCCCGGGCTGTTAAAGCCATAAACGTAAGGGAGGGATTTTGATTTCCCGTCGAGGTCATACACGCTCCATCCGTAACAAATACGTTCTTGCAGTTGTGAAACTGGTTCCATTTATTCAACAGAGAAGTTTTAGGATCCCGGCCCATGCGGACACCGCCCATCTCGTGAATATCCAGGCCGGGTGCCTGCTTACTGTCGCGGGGAGTAATATTCTCGCAGCCCGCTTTATGGAGCATTTCCTGTGCCTCCGTTAAAAAATCGGCGAGCACCTTTTCATCGTTGTCCGTATAACCGACCGATGTGATTAGCTGAGGAACACCCCAGTCATCTTTTTGGTCACTGCTGAGACGCACATGATTGCTTTCAACCGGAATGGTTTCACCCTGCATCATCATGTGAATACTCCACGCACCAGGATTTGAAACCGCGTCTTTCAGCTCAGCACCGATAGTATCATTTCGTCCGCTCATTCTACCCGCAGAATAGAAGGTCATGTAGCCCCGCATAAAATCTTCCTCTTGTTTGTGCACATTCCGGAAAGAAGGCATCATGATGGCCGTCGGCCGGCGACCATAGTAGTATTGGTCCTGATAGCCTTCGAACGTAGCGGTTACAGTACCCCGGTAGTTATGAAATGCGACATACTTACCCAGTAAACCGTTATCATTACCCAGGCCATTGGGAAACCGGGTGGAAGTCGAATTTAGCAATACAAGATTCGTATTCAGGCAAGCCGCATTGACGAAGATAATCTTCGCAAAATATTCTACAACCTCCTTGCTATTGGCATCAATCACCCGAACGCCAGAGGCTTTTCCTTTTTGTTCATCATAAATTATAGAGTGCACTACGGAATGAGGGCGTAAGGTCATGTTTCCCGTTTTCATAGCCCATGGTAACGTAGAAGAGTTTGCACTAAAGTATCCGCCGTAGGGACAACCTCGTTCGCACAAGGTACGCGCCTGGCATTGTCCTCTGCCCTGCTGCAGGTGAATTTTCTGCGGTTCCGTAAGGTGAGCGCAACGTCCAATCACCACATCGCGGTCTTTATAACTTGCATTGATCTTTTCCTGAATATGCTTCTCTACACAATTCATTTCCCAGGCTTTCATAACCTCGCTGTCTGGAAGTGTTTCGAGACCGTCACGGTTACCACTTATGCCGGCAAACTTTTCAACATATGAGTACCAGGGGGCCAGATCGTCGTATCGAATAGGCCAATCCACTGCAAAACCGTCCCTGCCGGGAGCTTCAAATTCAAAACGACTCCAGCGCTGCACCTGCCTGGCCCACAACAATGATTTGCCACCAGTTTGATAACCGCGAATCCAGTCGAACGGTTTTTCCTGCACATACGGATGCTCCGCATCCTTCACAAAGAAATGTTCGGTGGCATCGCCATACGCATAACAGCGATCTGCGATTGGATTCTCTGCATTGGTTTTGTATGGCAACTGTCCGCGTAAGGGAAAGTCCCATGGGTTCTTGGTTGCGGTCGGATAATCATTGAGATGTTTTACTTCGCGACCGCGCTCGAGTACTAATGTTTTAAGACCTTTGTCGCACAATTCTTTTGCAGCCCATCCTCCGCTCATACCCGACCCAACTACAATGGCATCGTAGGTCATTTGTTCTTTTGCTATTCCAATCACATTCATCTCAATGTTGTCTTACTTGCTGTACAAAACAGGATTCAAGCTGCCATCAGCAACGGAACCAACCGGTCTGGAATCCAGCCAGGTGTTCCAGTCAGCGACCCGGTAATCATTGGTTGGTTCGACGATGCGGATGTCTTTGTCCATATAAATAACGGTCATTACTCTTCGTGCACTTCCGGATTGGTTCGATCCGGCGCGATGATACGTCCAGCCCGAATGATAGCTAACTTCACCGAGGTCAAATGGTGTTTCATGAATGTTAAATTGTTTAAGTGCAGCGGCCAGTACTGCCTCGCTTTCATCGCTGATTTCTTTATCCCGGCCAATTTCTACGTTCTGACTTGCTTCGGCAAATGCCAAGGGTCCCATTACCATGGGTGTATGCTGAAGTGGTATCCATACGGTTACCGTATTGGCATTGGATAGAGGCCAGTAAAACTGATCGGCATGCCAGGGAGTGATCCCGCCGCTTGGCTCCTTGTACAAAGCCTGATCATGGTAGAGCCGAACACCATCCACCTGCATCAGCTCCGAGGCTATTCGGGCGAGGCGCTTGCTAAAAACAAACTCCCTGATCTCATCATTCTCCCGCCACAAATTCATCACCTGCAAGAAAGCTTTCTCATACGTGGTGCGCTCCTCCATAGGCTTCGTGAGCTTGTTGAGTCTGAAGACCCATTCAGTGATCACCTCGCTATAATAGTCAAGTAAGGCAGGACTCAGGACGTTCTTCAGTTTCACGTATCCCTTTTCACGAAAAAACGTTATCGAATCGGGAGACAGATTATACAATTCCTCCAGTTCGGCGGCAAAATCAATCTTCTGTTTCATTTCAGGTACCATGGGTGATTGTATTAGTTAATCAAATATAAAGACCTTTTTATTTCCCCATATGCCGTCCATCCAATGATTAATATTGGGTATATGTGATAATTTTAGTTTTTTCGAAACAAAATTTAGATAGCGCAAGCATGAGACTTCATTTTTTGGCCATAATCGGGGCATTACCGCTTCTGCTCACAGAGTGTGGAGATAAAAAGGGCAGCGATTCAGAAGCAGCTGTGGACTCACTGGCAATTTCCTATACGCTCCTGAAGACATTACCCCATGATACCGAAGCATTTACAGAAGGCCTGACCATTTACAAAAATAAGGTCTTCGAAAGCACGGGTCAGAATGGCAGTTCGTGGATTGCCGAAGTAGATCCCGGTACCGGGGAACACTCAAAAAAGGTAATTCTGGACAACCGCTACTTTGGAGAAGGTATGACCATTTTGAACAACAAGATGTATTACCTGACCTGGCAAACCAAAGTAGGATTTATCTATGACGTAAATACCTACAAACAGATTGGAGAATTCAATTATGACACGGAGGGTTGGGGCCTTACGCATGATAATCACAACCTGATTATGAGTGCAGGCACGGATAAGTTGTATTTTCTGGACACCACAAATTTCCAGGTAGTGAAAACGCTGGCGGTAACAAACGAGGGGGCCAGTTTAAAAAATCTCAATGAGCTGGAATATATTGATGGCTTTATCTTCGCGAACGTGTATGAGACACCGTGGATTGTTAAAATTGATCCGGCTTCGGGGAAAGTAGTGGGACGTCTGGACCTTTCTGTGATCGTGGATGAAATCAAGCGGATGTATCCTAAAACTGAAGAACTCAATGGTATTGCTTTTGACAAGAACTCCGGAGCCGTTTTAATAACCGGCAAATGGTGGCCAAAAACTTATCTCTTGCGGTTGAATTAGAATATTACTACTGGAGAGGCGTGGCCGGCCAGCCGAGCCTTTACCCCATTTTTTTGAATGCTAAGCGTTTGATTGTATAGCCCGTGAGTAATCCGAAACATGCAAAGGCCAACACGATAACAAGGATATTCTCTTCGAAAGCCGAACTCTCGATATTCAGAAACCTGCCGATCAAATAACCGGTTGTACTGACTGTGGAAGCCCAGATAAGACCGCTGACTATGGTATAAAACAGATACTGAAGTGGTTTTATCGCACTCATTCCTATGATGAGTGGGATGATGACACGAAATCCGTAAAGAAATCGATACGACAGGAGAATCTGAAGTTGATGCATTTCAAAAAATGCCTGTACCGGAGCCACCCTGGCTTTGAGGCTTGGACGCTTTTCTATAAAATACTTTCCATTAAGCCGTCCTACAAAATAATATAACCAATCGCTGATAAATGAACCGGCAAAGCCAAAGAAAACCGTATAGGGGCCTTCAAATAATCCCCTGTGAATAAGAGATGAAGCAACAAGGATAGCAGTTTCCCCTTCAAAGAAGGTACCTATAGACAAGGCCAGATAACCGTACCGATCAAGAAACTCTTCCACCCGAATTATTTACATATGCATTATCAACCGACTTGTCTTTCAAAGTCTGTTTGGTTTTTCTAAACTGCAGGAATTGTCCATTCCCAGGTGCATCAATGCATCTCCGACATTAACTACCGGAATATTATTCAATCCGATAACATACCCTGTTTCCGGTGCGCTGATTTGTTCTTTGAATTCACCGAACGGGTCTGTGATAGTTCCTACCCATTCGCCGTGGTGCACCAGCTGACCACATTTTACATTTGACTGAAACAATCCGGCATTTCTTGCTCTTATCCAGGAGGTATTCCATATGACACGATTCTCAACCAACGGCTCAGGTGCCCAGTCAATCATTTTTAAATATTTCATCAGCCGAAGTGTGCCTGAAATTCCTTCATCAATTGCCTGCTGATCAAACCGCAGTGATTCGCCACCTTCATACACGATGATGTTCTTTCCCTTTTTGGAGGCCTCCTTGCGCAGCGAGTTAGGACGAAAAGGTGCATCAATGGTGAAGGGTGCGTGAAAGGCATTGGCCAGATCAGCGTTTGTGCCGTCCTTCAATACGGCACGTACCTGCGGGTAGTTTGTCCGCATAGCCCCACCAGTATGAAAGTCAATTCCAACATCGATACTGGGGATAACTTCACGCATAAGGTTGTAGGCTACCCGGCTGGCTAAAGATCCGCTTTTCGTTCCTGGAAAGGATCGGTTGATATCCTTTCCATCGGGAACATCTCTTGAGTAGTTTAGAAATCCATAAACGTTCACAATCGGCATACAAACCGTGACCCCGCGTTTTGGCCTGTTGTGGCCCATATCCAACATTCTGCGAACGATTTCCATGCCGTTAATTTCATCACCGTGCATCCCTGCTGTAAGTGCGAGTACCGGTCCTTCCTCCAAACCGCGCGCAACGTATATGGGCGTATTGATAACTGTGTGGGAGGGCAACCTGGCGATGTTGATGTCAATCGCCTTGAATTCTCCTGGATGGATTTCCTGACCCGCTATGATTATTTTACGCAATGCTTTAAGGTAAGTAGGTGAGATCAGGCGTTAATTTTGTCCTTCTGAATCTTCTTTTTTCCGGCGTTGACCTCAAGATACTTAAAAATTTTGCCCGCGATATCAACTTTTGTGGCTGCCTCAATACCTTCCAGGCCAGGTGAGGAATTCACCTCCACAATAAGCGGTCCCCGGTTAGACGGTAGCATGTCTACACCTGCCACGTCAAGTCCCATTTTTTTTGCGGCAGTAATGGCGGCGTGTTGTTCTGGTCTGCTAAGTTTTACTACGGTGGCCTTTCCACCACGATGCAGGTTGGACCTAAATTCACCTTCCTTAGCTTGTCTGCGCATAGCCCCAACTACTTCCCCATTCACAACAAACGCCCGTATATCAGCACCTTTCGCCTCCTTGATAAATTCCTGTACAATAATCCGGGCATGTAATCCGTGAAAGGCTTCAATTACTGACTTGGCCGCTTTTTTATTTTCTGCCAGCACAACCCCTAATCCCTGTGTGCCTTCCAGAAGTTTGATAACTACCGGCGCCCCTCCTACTGCTTCAATGATACCTTCCGTTTCACGTGAGTAGTCCATAAATATTGTTTTGGGAAGTCCTAGACCCGCACGCGAAAGAATCTGTAGGCTTCTGAGTTTATCGCGGGAACGAATAAGTGCCTGCGATTCAACGGAAGTGAATACCTTCATCATTTCAAACTGACGGACCACCGCAGCACCATAAAAGGTGACCGAAGCACCAATTCTGGGGATGATGGCATCGAAATAATCAAGCCTCCGTCCCTGGTACAGGACTACCGGATTCTTCTGTTCGATGAACAGTACACATTTCATGTGGTCGATTACCTCAACCTTATGTCCACGTGATTCGCCCGCCTGTTTCAATCGTTTTGTTGAATACAGTTTTGGGTTTCGCGAAAGGATTGCGATGTTCATAAAATTACGTGTTGAAGTGAGTCTCTACCGTTTCTTCTTTTTAAGCATCGCGCGCCGGCGCTTCTCTTTATAAGAGAGATTCTTTTTTGTGATATCAATCAGAAACCGATGTCTTAGGATTTTTCTACCAATTAAGATGGGAAATTTAAGTGAACCGCGGTTGCTTAGCGAAAATTCCGTTGTTATTTCCTCACTAAAAATCCGTAATGTGGTAACAATTACAAAACGACGTTCTACTTCACCGGATGAATTGCGTATATCTCTTTCCTCAAACTCGCGAAAGGCAAATTTCATCCCTGTGAACTCCGGATGCTCCTCATCCAATAGAATAAACTCCAGGGTATCACCGACCACTTCGGCCTTATGACAATGAAGGCTGGAGGTATAGGCTCCTGTGTCTACTTTAGCATGAATATTCAACAATCCCAAGTCAGGAAGATCAACCCGATCGTAACGGCCAAGTATGTCCATGGGAAGAGTGTTATCCCTGCCTACCGGCAGGTTGGCGTTATCCGTTAATTGTTTCAGGATTTGTTTTGGTGTCGGATTTCGGCAATCCCGCACACACGAGCAACGATTAAGGAATAACGCCTGACAAGATGATGAAAATAAAAAAGCCCTGCCAGAGCAGGGCCTTAATTATCTTTTTCTACTTTACTAGCCTTTCACTTTAAAAGCAACTGCCGTATTCTCCCATTTTAACTGGACCTCATCGCTGCCCAGGGATATGGTGAAGGTTTCAACCAAAGCAGAAGTTTTTGAGGGCTTAACCGCAACGCGGAGCACATCGCTTTCCTTCTTATAGCTATAAGCACCCCATTGTTTTGCATCCTTGTTGATAATAATCGTCCATTCGCTTTCGCCAGGAACGGTAAACAAGGCATACTTGCCTGCGGCAAGGTCTTTTCCTTCTATTTTTACAGGCTTATCGAATTCGATCGTTGTAGCGTCGTTTGCGCCAGTTCTCCATACGTCACCATACGGAACGAGACCGCCCATAATTTTCCGCCCTCGTGCAGACGGCTGGCAATACACGATCTTAACTTTTGCAGCTCCTAATTTTCCCTCAACAGTAGCTTGCGGACTTGCTGGCTTGTCTTGTGCAATAACAGCTGATAATGCCGTAGTCAATGCCAACATCAAAAATGTAAATCTTTTCATAGTGTATTAATAGTTTGGTAAATGTGTCTTGTTATGTAAAAATGCCCCGAGTAGTCGGGGCATTTCTATACTATATAACAACCTGTAAACTAATTGTAAGAACGGCAATATTGGTGATTTGGTTTATAGAAGCGAATAAAATTTTACCAAAAACCCTCAGTTTTTCCATTGCTGTCCGCAAATACCAAGTAAGTCGCTGACAGGCAGTAATTTCAGTCTCCTTAATCGTGGTTGCCGCAATTGCTAAACCCGTCGCAAATACGTCCCGATTCGTCTCATTTACCGCCCTGCATGAATTTTACGGCGGATATTAAGCCAGGAAAAGCAAAGTAATTTTTATGAGAATCCCATCATCCTGGTTTGTATCCCTATTAATGCCTCTGGCGCTGGCATGTGAAGAAGACGAATTAGCTGTCGGGTTTGACACGACAGCCCGAATCGGTCAGGAAGACGACGGAATCCAGGAAGTAACTATTAACCTGGGTAAAAAAATAAGCTCATCCGTCACAATTAACTTCATTGTCGGCGGTACCGCTTCACTGGACGGGGATTATAAAGTGCTTTCAAATTCAAACTATTCCTTAACTGAAATGCCCCTCGTTGTAAAGGAAGGTGAGTCGGAAGGGTTATTACGGTTTCAATTGATCGATGATAGCCAACCTGAAGACAAAAATGAATTCATCTTCTTTGAGATAAGAGGTATTTCTGACAGCGAACTAAACGCCTCGCTACGCCACACCCAATTCACATTTGAAATTGAGGACAACGACACACCGCGGACTGATGCACTGCAGGTGGATCTTACGTGGTCCCTTGGAGAAGGTATAAGCATCGACGCGGTAAATTTTGACCTTTACCTTGCCCGCGGGGTAGTGATCAGCAATGAGGAAATCACAAACTATGAACTTGTCGAGGGATTGTCCAGCACCAACAAAAAAGGTTTTGAAAGCCTGGTTATTGATAGCAAGACTGCCGATGAAACCTACTATATCTTCATCCGGTTTGTAGAGGGAACCATGAATGCAGATGTTTATCTCCACCTGAGCCAGGGAACTTCCCATGGTTTTGCCTACGGGAGAGTGACAACCAATGATACTGGTAAAGATGTCTACTATGGACCGATTATAAAAAGTGGGAACAGGTTTAGTTTTCGATAGTACCTGTGTGACCAATAAGCGACACTACCCCGATATCAACGCCCGCCGAAGGGATTAATCGCAGACAGCGCCTTTTTTCCGCCGCCCATTTTATTCATGGTCTTCATCAGCTTGCGCATGTCACCGAATTGTTTAAGCAATTGATTTACCTGCTGCACCGATGTGCCACTGCCCGTAGCTATTCGGTTCTTGCGGCTGCTATTAAGAACATCAGGATTCTCACGCTCCTGATTCGTCATGGAACGAATAATTGCTTCCACTGGCTTAAACGAATTATCATCAATATCAATGCCCTTCATCGCTTTGCCCATTCCCGGGATCATACCGAGCAGGTCTTTGACATTACCCATTTTCTTTACCTGCTCCAACTGAGACAGGAAGTCATTGAAATCAAACTGATTTTTTCTAATCTTCTTGTTGAGACGCGCGGCTTCTTCCTCATCAAAAACTTCCTGCGCTTTTTCAACCAGCGAAACTACATCTCCCATTCCAAGAATCCTGCTCGCCATACGGTCCGGGTAGAAGCGATCCAATGCTTCCATTTTTTCTCCGAGACTCATAAACTTGATTGGCTTTTCGACAACTCTCCGGATAGAAAGCGCCGCACCCCCACGTGTATCGCCGTCTAGTTTAGTCAGTACTACACCATCAAAGTTCAGGCGGTCGTTAAATGTTTTTGCCGTATTAACAGCATCCTGACCCGTCATAGAGTCAACCACAAACAATGTTTCTGACGGATTCAGGGCAGCCTTCAATCTGGCGATTTCATCCATCATTGCCTCATCCACGGCTAAACGACCCGCCGTATCGACAATGACTACCCGGTGGTTATTTTTCTTCGCATGTTCGATTGCCGCCTTTGCAATTTTTACGGCGTCTTTATTATCGGGCTCAGCATATACCTCAACTCCAACCTGTCCACCCAGTACCTTAAGCTGGTCGATAGCAGCCGGGCGATAAATATCGCATGCTGTAAGCAAGACCGAACGACCTTGCTTCTTCAGATAATTTGCAAGTTTTCCTGAAAACGTTGTTTTACCGGAACCCTGCAACCCGGCAATAAGGATAACTGCCGGATTACCCTCTATAGTAATGTCCTCACTTTTCCCGCCCATCAGGGCCGTCAGTTCATCGTTCGTGATCTTAACCAGCAATTGCCCCGGCGAAATGGCCGTAAGCACATTCTGCCCCATTGCCTTTTCTCTTATTTCGTCTGTTACTTCTTTGGCAACTTTATAATTGACGTCGGCGTCGATCAGCGCCTTGCGGATCTCCTTGACCGTGGTGGCAACGTTTATTTCGCTGATCCTTCCCTGGCCCTTCAGCGTCTGAAAGGCCTTATCCAGCTTTAAACTCAAATTATCAAACATGGATCATCTGTTTTTAGTGTTTCCCCAATTTCTACGAGGGGTCAAAGTTAATGCGGCGGAGGCTAAAGAAAAAGTGGGGCAATTTCTTCCCTGGTGCGCTGAACAATGAGCTCAAAAGCCTGCCTGATAGCACTCTCCTCAGCGATATCCTCTCGAACAAGCGTAACAACTTTCGACGCACCCAGGGTTTTAAGCTGTTCCGGTCCCAGTTCATTTTTCCCGGCAAGAATTACCAGCGGCTTGTTGTATTTGCGCGACAGATCGGCAATACCTTTTACGACCTTGCCCGACAATGTCTGTTCATCGACCTTACCCTCGCCGGTTATGACAGCATCAGCCTCTCGCAATTGTTTCTCCAACCGGGTGAACTCAATAATGAACTCCATACCGGGCCGAACGGTAACCTCGGCAAGACCCATAATGGATGCTGGAAGTCCCCCTCCCGCACCAGCGCCGGGAAAATTCACACTTTTTTTGACAACCTGTTCAAGTACACGTTCATAATGTTTGAGTCCTTGATCAAGTTCACGAACGACTTTTTCATTCGCACCCTTCTGAGGGGCAAATACATGGGCCGCACCCCGTATTCCATGAAGAGGATTATCGACATCGCAAAAAATTGTAAACTTGACTTTGTGTAGCCCGGGATGAATACCGGATATATCAATTGAATGTACCCGGATCATATTCTCTCCGGTTGGTTTGAGTATTTCCCCCGACGCAGAATAAAAAACCACACCCAACGACTGTGCCATACCCATACCCCCGTCGTTAGTTGCACTGCCGCCAACGCCCATTATGATTTGTTCCACGCCTCGATCGAGCGCATGGCGGATTAAGTCGCCCGTACCTACTGTTGAATTAATCAGCGGATTTCTTTCTTCCTTCTTTAACAGCTGCAGCCCCGATGCCCTGGCCATTTCAAGAAAAGCTATTTTACCGTCCCGGGATATACCATAGCCAGATTGAAGGTTTCGGAACAGGGGATCGCGCACAATAATGCTCACCAGAGAGCCGCCACTGTAAGCAGTTAACAATTCGCAGGTACCTTCGCCGCCGTCAGCCAACGGAAGGGATATCACTTCAATCGACCTGTCAGAAAGCAGCAGTCCCTCGCGAACAGCCTCACATACTTCCTCAGCAGAAAGTGAACCTTTGAACTTATCCGGAGCAACAAGTATTTTCATCAAACTGAAATTTGTGGAGGCTGTTATATCGTACGGAATGGAATGTAAGAAAATGTCTCTCCGGCGATAAAGTTATTCCGGTTTGCCGGAAGTTCTAAAAATCCGGTAACGTTTTTCAGGTTTGCAAAATCTCCAGAACCACCTCCGGGATCAGGATACGCCATTAATTTTCCGTTATCCACCCGAACCATTACCTGAAGGAAGTAAGTAAGTGCGCCGGAAAAGGCAAAATCTTTTGCCAACACAGCTTCCAGGTGATCACTCCGTACGCCTGCGCTTTTTAACAACCATGGTTTGATGTAGCGATAGAAGCACATATAGGTGGAAACCGGATTTCCCGGGAGCGCAAAAACGGTAATACCACCTTTTGAAACGCCAAACCAAAACGGTTTGCCCGGACGCTGGTTTACGGTGTGAAAGAGTTTGGTAATTCCAATCTGTTCGAGAACGGCAGGTACGAAATCAAACTTTCCTTTTGAAACCCCGCCCGACAAAATGATAACTTTGAAAGATTCCGCTATACGTTTCAGATCCGTTATCATTTTGTCCTTGTCATCCATCAGGTGAAATACCGTTCCTTCCCATCCAAGCATTTTCATGGCTGCCTGAATGGCATACGTGTTCGATCTCCTTATTTGATGAAGCTCTGGCGCAGCCTCAACGTCCACTAACTCATCACCGCTGGCTACGATGGCTGCCGCAGGGAAATCAAAGATCTGAACCTTGTGTTTTCCAACCGCCGCCAGCAACGCCACCTCTGCCGGCAAGAGTAAAGTACCGGGTTCCAGTAAAACACTTCCCAAGGGAGCATCTTTGCCCTGACTATGAATATTCTGGCCTTTTATTATGGAGTCTGTTGTGATGCTGGCGGTACCATTTTTTATGTCGAGATCTTCGTATCGAATTACCGTATCCGTGTTTATTGGTAATACGGCACCAGTCATAACTTCAAAACAATTTGCTCCGTCTTCCAACGTCTTTTGTGGAACACCTGCAGGCTGCAGCCCTTCAATAAGGAAAGTAAGTCTTCCCATTGCCCAAGCCTCGAACCGTATCGCGATTCCATCCATAGCGACGCGATTGAATGGAGGGAAGTCCCGGTCCGCCAGAATATTTTCCGCCAGCACGCAGTTGACTGCCTCCTGAAAGGGTACGGTCTTTACGGAGTGTCTGGAAAGGTGACCAAAAACTATAGAAGATGCCTCTGCTACACTTACCATGCTATTTATTTTTAACTTTGAATGATCCCAAGGTACATGAGTAAAAAGAAATTTACACACATTGATTCATCCGGCAATCCCTCGATGGTCGATGTTTCCTCGAAAGAAGTAACAAAACGTACAGCAAAAGCACAGGCCATTGTTGATGTCGGTAAGGAAATTATCAGTCAGATAGAGGGTAATGAGCTAATTACTAAAAAGGGTCCGGTATTTCAAACCGCGATTATTGCCGGTGTGATGGGTGCAAAAAATACCTCCTACTTGATTCCTTTTTGTCACCCGATAGGATTGGAAGATTGCCAGGTTAAAATCCGTGTAAAGGGAGGCAAGATTGTCATTGATTCCTCGGCTGCGGTTACCTCCAGGACTGGGGTGGAGATGGAGGCTCTCACCGCTGCTTCCATCGCGGCCCTTACCGTATACGATATGTGTAAGGCTCTTTCCCATCACATCGTGATCGAAGAAATAAAACTGATGGAGAAAAAAGGGGGTAAGAGGGATTTCAAACGATAAAAATAATATGACGCTCCGCAAAAGACTTTACCTTACGCTTGACCCAACACAAAAGGGCGGTGTGCCCGAACGTACTTTTGAAATTGTCCTGATACTTATTATCCTGCTGAACATATTCGCTATCGTCTTCGAATCCATCAGGGAGATAGATGAAGACTACCATTCATTCTTCAGATATCTGGAAATTTTTTCTGTATTTTTCTTTACCATTGAATATATCGCACGCCTCTATTCTATTGTTGAAAAACCGAAATATCGGCACCCAGTAACGGGGAGATTGACATTTGCCGCAACACCACTGGCCATTGTTGATTTGCTTTCGTTTCTTCCTTTCTATCTGACATTTCTGCCAATCGATCTGAGGTTCCTGAGAATTTTCAGGTTAATGGCGTTATTTAGAATGTTTAAGATCGCCCGTTATCTCCACGCACTCAGTATTTTCAAGCGGGTGCTGGTTGATCGGAAAGAACAGCTTGTACTCAGTTTTCTTTTTATTCTGTTTGTGCTTGTAATCATTTCATTCGTAATGTTCTACGTGGAGAACGATGCGCAACCCGAAAAGTTCAGCAGTATACCCGCAACCATGTGGTGGGGTATTGCAACACTGACGACAGTCGGCTATGGAGACATGGTTCCCATCACCAGTTTAGGAAAATTTCTCGGCGGTATATTTGCTATTGCCGGTGTTGGTTTATTAGCACTTCCGGCCGGTATTCTTTCATCCGGATTCTTCGAGTTACTACACGTGGAAAAGGAAAAAAAAATCGCCGTGAAATGTCCCCATTGCGGGAAGGAAATTCATGATTAGCCGAAAGAGACGCTATTCACTATCGGTTAATCGTTATTCGTTAGTTCCCCCTTCGCTTATTCAATATTCCTGATTCCCCTACCCCCTATTCCCTATTCATTACATTTCTTACCCCCAATTCCTTTCTCCTCTATTCCTCATTCCTCTATTTCTTTTCCTCCCCAATTTGCATTTTTTACTTTTTTCAGAACAACTTACCGTACCCGCAGCAGTATCTGCCAAAGGTAATTCTTCGATTGGCGATCATCGCAGCGCGGGGGTACTATAGATCCTCTAATTTGGTACCACACTAAAAAAATCGCTGCTATGGAACCACCACCCTCAAATTCCATGTTCTTCACTTTCGTAAATGGTACCACCCCTGGAACAGTTTATTCCTGTTTTTGGGAGGTTCAGCGCAGCGAGTAAAAAGTTACGTGTCAAAGAAAAACCTAACCGGATGTAATCACGTTTGCTACCGTATCAAACGTGTCATCCTAAAAATTTGAGCTGTTATGGAATTTGAAAAAACGTCGATTGACCTGTTTGGACTCCTTATCCTGGAACCGGTAACTGCCCTGACTGACCTGCTGGTCACGGGAGTTTGTTTATACGCTTTTCTGAAGTTGAAAACGTCCAACGCCAGTGTAAGGCTCCTCAGATATTATTTTCTTACGATGGCAATCGCTACTGCCTATGGTGGAATTGTTGGACATGCCTTTATGCACTACCTGGATTTTGGGTGGAAAGTGCCGGGTTGGCTGATGAGTATGGTTTCAGTTGCCCTGCTTGAGCGCTCTGCAATTACCCATGCAAAACCACTACTTACCCAAAAACAAGGAAACTTCTTTACCTGGTTGAATAGTATTGAACTGCTCATACTTATCATCATTGTTCTGGTTACTTTGAATTTCAAGTTCGTCGAGGTTCATGCTGCGTACGGATTATTAGTCATCGTACTTTCTTTTGAAGCCTACATTTTCAAAATGAACAGAAGTGAAAGCAGCATTTTGTTTTTGGCAGCTACCGGTGTTGCCGCGCTGGCTGCAATCGTACATCTTTCGCAGTTTTCAATACATACCTGGTTCAACCACCTGGATTTAAGCCATGTACTCATGGCAGGTTCGGCTTGCGTATTCTTCCTGGCCGGTCGTAAAGTCGAACGCGATCCGCTACCTGTCAACATACCGATTACCACCAAAGGTGCAGGAGAACGTCACTCTGCAAGGGCTAAAAAGCTAACGTATTAGTGATAGCATTCTTATTTGTAAAAGGTAATCGTTAGACCCCGAATGTTATCCGCATGTCGTTCCGTTCGTTGGCGAACGATACTACGGATAGTGTTAAATGATAATTTCCATATCTCTGCAGAAATACTTTAACATCATAAAAAATTATTTTGCATTGATAACTGCCTCGTCCTGTACTCGATCCTGTCATGTAACTCATCCTTTAGCACAACGAAATTATTAACACGTTCAAATTCAACTCCTTAATGCGGTTTATCAAGAAAGACAATCGGAGAAATGATTTTTTTGAAATTAAATGCACAATTAACACCCTGAAGTCATCCGTTTTTTGCCGATCTTCGTATAGGCTTTAAACTATAGTTGGTTATGAAAACACTTGCAAAAATCCACATTAACCCAATCCATCGTGATCTGTTCATCGCGTTGGTGGCGGGTTTCGCTGTGGCCGTACTGATTGTATCGGCTGTCGTCTTTGTTATTGGACAATAGTAACAAAAAAGAAAAAGGCCCTGCTTCGAAATATCGGGGCGGGGCCTTTTGTTTAAATCCGGTTGATTATAATCTTATGCCTTCGCTGCCAACTCAGGGCGGGCCGAAACCCATTCCTCACCATTTTCAAATACTTCCTTTTTCCAAATTGGAGCCTTCTCTTTCAGGGTATCGATAATAAACTGACAAGCCTCGAACGAATCTTTGCGATGAGGAGTTGATACCGCCACGACAACGGAGACTTCTCCAGGTTTTAGCGTGCCGATGCGATGACTCACCGCCCAGCCCAATAAGGGCCAGCGCTGCGAAGCCTCATCAATTATCTTTCTTATTTCCGCCACTGCCATGGTCTCATAGGCCTCGTACTCCAGCCAAACCACATTTTTTCCTTTTGCATTATTACGTACAGTGCCCACAAATACATTCACCGCTCCAGCAGCAAGACTGGAAACTGTATCAATGACCTTCTGAACATCGATGTGCTTTTCAGTTATTTTAATCATGGTCTTAGGGGTTGATTGAACGATCTGATGAAGTGTGAATGAAGGTAATTAAATGGTATTCAAATCACAAAGAAAAATTCCGTTTACCCCCCACTTACTGGTGGAATCAAGGCTATTTCATCAGTTAGTGCCAACATCTGATTTTCATCTGCGTAATCGCGGTTTACTGCTATGTAAAGCGATCGCAGGCCGAGAAGCTGAGGATATCGTTCATTTAATTCCGCTCTCAGATCCCCTACCGTCTGGCCTTTTAACTCAATGACCGCCTCTTTTCCACCCAGATAGTCCTTCGTGACACCAAATGCCTTAATCTTCAATTTCATGAGTTGTTATACGTTAATTATTCATCTGCTCGTTATGGCTGTCCCCGAACGGATACCGTTTAATAAGGGACTGTGTTGCATTTTTTTGACAAACGGCAATTCGTTGGCAAAGGTATTCTATATTCATTGCCTTATCAACCGCTTTTGGCTCAAATGCGGCTGAAAACCTTTTGCGGTTAACAGCCAGCGATACCTATCTTTGCATTAACTTTATGCACCTTGGAAACACTACGTGACAATCATGGACGTCCCATCAACTACCTGCGACTGGCAGTCACAGACCGGTGTAACCTACGCTGTTTCTATTGTATGCCAGAAGAAGGCATCCGGTATATGCCCAAGACGGACCTTCTGACGTTTGAAGAAATCCACAGGCTGATATCGCTGCTGGCGACCATGGGAATCACAAAGGTGCGGCTCACCGGTGGAGAGCCTTTTGTGAGAAATGATTTGATGAAACTTATTCGGAAAATTGTTGAAATACCCGGCATTAAGGACTTACACCTTACGACAAATGGCGTTTTGACTGCTGCTCACATTCCGGAGTTAAAGCGGTTACAAATCGCGTCGGTTAATCTGAGCCTGGACACACTAGACAGAAAAAGGTTTCATACCATTACCCGGCGTGACGAGTTTGAGCCTGTTATGAACACCCTCAATCTTCTCCTGGAAAATGAGATCCCGGTGAAGATCAATGCAGTCGTAATGGACGGCAAAAATATTGAAGACATTGTGCCCTTAATTGAACTGTCAAAAAATAACAAAGTAGATGTTCGGTTTATTGAAGAGATGCCTTTTAATGGTGAGGGCAATCACTACACAACGTTGAACTGGACGCATAAGAAGATACTTGAATACATCAAAGAACATTATCCCAACGTCAATAAAGCTCCGGACCCAGACTTTTCCACTTCAAACAATTACCACATTCCCGGTCATTTGGGGAATCTGGGTATAATTGCCGCCTTCAGCAGAACTTTCTGCGGAACATGCAACCGGATACGGGTTACTGCGCAGGGAACGCTAAAAACCTGTCTGTATGATGACGGCGTTCTCGACATCAGGCAAATTCTCCGGACAAATAATGATGATGAATTTCTCAGAGAAAAATTGGTGGCTGCACTCAACTCCCGTGCAAAGGATGGTTTTGAAGCTGAAGGGAAACGAAAAAATCATACTCCGGTTTCGGAATCCATGTCTACAATAGGTGGATAGTGACAAAGATCGAAACCCTTGTTTAGCCTAGTCGATAAAAATGGAGTGGAATACTGGCCTGCTGGCGATTTGTTTTTTTGTCATCGCTTTCATTTATTCTTCAGTTGGTTTCGGAGGGGGCTCAAGTTACCTTGCCCTGTTGGCATTACCGGTCTTTTTGCTGATGCCGGAAGAAATCAGACCCATCGCGTTAATATGCAATATCATCGTGGTCACCAGCGGATCGATTATTTTTTACCGGGAAGGGAAAATTGTTTTTAATGAAGTATGGCCATTTCTCATTTCCAGTGTTCCCATGGCATATCTGGGAGGATTTTGGAAACTTGGCCATCAAACGTTTTTTATAATTCTTGGTATTACGCTAATCATTGCCTCCCTGTTTCTCTGGATACAACCGGAAGCATTCAACATAAAACAAACACAAAAAAAGAATTCTCTCGCCCTCAACGTCCTTGCAGGAGGAAGCATTGGATTTCTTTCGGGATTGGTAAGCATTGGTGGAGGCATATTTCTTTCTCCGGTTCTTCATCTGATCCGCTGGTCCGAACCAAAGAAAATATCCGCGCTGGCAAGTTTGTTTATTCTTGTGAATTCCATAAGTGGTTTAGCCGGGCAATTCGCGCGTGGTATACCTCCCATCAATCCATACTTTACAGGAACTTTACTGGTTGCCGTATTTTTTGGCGGACAAATCGGGTCGCGGTTGGGGGCCCGGAAATTCAATAGTCTCTATATAAAACGAATAACTGCTATGCTCATCCTTATTACGGGCGTCTTTATTCTGAAAGAACATCTCTGAGAAGTTCACCAAAAAAGGGGCCTTAATTACCTAATCCTTCCTATTTTGCGGACTATTAATTGAACTTCATGAAAAATATAAATTTTGTGAAACACGTGCTTCCCCATGGAATCGCTATAGCCGTGTTTCTGATTGTGACATTTTTCTTTTTTAATCCGATATTTTTTGAAAACAAAGCACTGAATCAGGGTGACATTCAACAATGGGAAGGCTCATCCAAATCGATGCGCGATTTTCGCGATCAAACGGGAGAAGAGCCCCTGTGGACTGAGTCGATGTTCAGCGGGATGCCCGGCTATCTCGTGAATGTAGAATGGGGCAACAAAGTGGTGGGTTACCTAAAAAGTGTACTGGCCTTCAAACTCCCTCATCCCATTTGTAATATTTACCTCAGCTTCCTATCCTACTATATTCTGCTGCTTGCTTTCGGTGTCAGGCCTTATCTCGCTATCGGAGGAGCGATTGCCTTTGGACTTTCCAACTACATGATTGTCGGACTAAGTGTCGGACACAGCGGACGGATTGGAGCTATTGCTTTTATGCCTCTTATCATGGCCGGAATCCATCTTGCGTTTACGAATAGGCGCGTGTTAGGATTTGGTGTAACAGCCGCCGGCCTATCCCTTCATTTCAGAGAGAACCACTTACAAATGACCTATTACCTGATGATTATTGTAGGCATTTATGGTTTAGTCCAGCTTATATTATTTATTCAGGAAAAAAAGGTTGGAGATTTCCTGAAATCACTCGGAGTGTTGATTCCAGCCGTAATCATTGCAGTCGGTACTTTTTTTGGTCCGATGTGGGCCATTACAGAATATCGCGAATATTCCCGGGGCAAGTCCGAATTGACTTCACCTGGCGCAAAGGAAACATCGACAGGGCTAGACAAAAGTTACGCCTTCCAGTATAATTACGCGCTGCCTGAGCCAATTACACTTCTTATTCCTAATTTTTATGGTGGTAGTGGAAGCAACTACCTGGTACAGGACCGGGAGAGCAATGTCTACCAGGCATTGGCGCGATCCGGAAATGAGCAGACCGCGAACGAGCTGGCTTATTATTCTTCCGCTTACTGGGGACCTCAGACTCCCCTGCCCTATTATGCCGGAGCGATTATTGTGTTCCTGTTTGCCGTAGGAATCGCCTTTGCTGAAAAGAAATATGTATGGTGGCTACTCCCCGTTTCTATACTCGCATTAATGATGAGTTGGGGAAGTAACTTTGCCGCATTTAACTACTTTATCTTTGATTACCTGCCCGGATACAATCAATTCCGATCGGTGACCTTCACTGTTGTAATGATCATTTTCTCTATGCCCCTGCTAGGCCTGCTAGGTCTGGAGAAAATAATGAGTGAAGGGCTAACCAAATCAGGAAAGAAAAAGTTATTGATTGCTCTCAGCGCCACCGGAGGGCTATGCCTGATTTTTCTGCTCTTCGCCGGAATGTTAAGCTTTATGAAGGAAGGTGAGGAACAACTTCCTTCATGGTTCATTAGCGCGTTAACCGATGACCGAAAGAGCCTTCTGAGAAGTGACGCGCTTCGATCCCTTTGTTTTATTCTCTTCGCATTTGTTACTATCTACTTTGAGCTTTGGAAAAAAGTACCTCCTGTAGCTTTTTATTTCCTTCTGATCCTGATGATTACGCTGGATCTGTCAATTGTAGACAGTCGTTATTTTACTGAGGACAACTATAAGCGCAAGCGCGACAATGCTGCCTTTGTGTCGACTGAGGCCGATTTGGAAATTCTAAAAGACAAATCCTACTATCGTGTTTACAATCTTCAGAATCCATTCCTGGAAGCGCGTACTTCGTACTTCCATCATTCTGCGGGTGGTTATCATGGGGTGAAATTACGGCGCTATCAGGACCTCTATGACTCCTGTCTGTTCAAAGAGACGAATGAACTCATCGGGAATATCCAGTCGGGAAAAATGGGCATGGAAAATTATGGGGTAATCAACATGCTCAACATAAAGTACATGGTGTTCGGCCCGCAGCGGGAAAACATCATTCCGAATACCAGCGCTAATGGCAATGCCTGGTTTGTACGGGAGGTTGTTTCTGCTAGTTCCCCGTCGGAAGAGCTGAAAAAAACCTGCGATCTGGATACGCGCCGGACAGCGGTCGTGAATCAATCAGAGTCTATAGTCGAAAGTTTTTCCTTTGATAGTGCTGCGGTAATCAACCTGGTTGAACACAATCCAAACTACCTGAAATACGAAAGTTCATCACAAACTGATGGTTTCGCAGTTTTCTCCGAGATCTATTATCCAAAAGGATGGCATGCAGCAATTGATGGTACGGAAGTCACCTTATTACGTGCAAATTATGTCTTGCGTGCCTTAAGCGTTCCTTCCGGAAAGCATACCCTTGAATTCCGTTTCCAACCAAAGTCCTATACGATTGGAAACAAGATCACAACGGCTTCTTCGTGGCTGATGCTGCTTTTGCTTCTTGGAAGCGTTGGATGGACCATGAAGAAGGGGGAATAGTTCCAGCATGGAATCAGTTTCAATCCCGTTTCTTTAACATCCTCAAAACACATTATTGCAGTTCACTAAGCTTTACTTTACCCTTATTACGGGTAAGTAAATGTATGATCGTCAAGGCTACCAGGTAGGTTAACCCGCAGAGGGTGAACAACAAATTATATCCTCCAACCAGATTGCCTGCAGCCTTGTAGGTGTCCAGCAAACTACCGACCAGGATTGGAAAGAGAATACCGCCTACAGCCCCAGCCATGCCTCCGATACCCACGACAGAACTAACGGCTTCTTTTGGAAACATGTCGGAGGCCATCGTAAAAACATTGGTTGCCCAGGCCTGATGCACAGCGACTGCCAGGCTGATAAGTCCAACGGCAACCCACGCACTGGTGGCAAATTGAGCAAGAATAATGGATACCTCCAGGAATGCAAATAACAGAAGCGCTGACTTCCGCGCATTCAATGTCGTCCATCCTTGTTTTATCAGCCACGAAGAAAAGTAGCCACCGCCAATACTTCCGACGGTTGTAGCCGCGTAGATAGTCATAAGTTGAAAACTCGGTTTCTTGAGATCAAGACTAAAGGTTGTGGAGAAATAAGACGGAAGCCAGAAAAGAAAAAACCAATAGATCGGATCGATAAGACCTTTCCCTGTTATAAATGCCCACGTTTGCGGAAAAGAAAAAAGTCGTTGCCACTTTACGGAGACCTTTGCTCCATCAGTGCTCTCCTCCCCTTCCTGTCCGCTTTTTATCAACGCATATTCATCCGATGACAAACGTTTTTGTTTTGACGGTATCTCATAAAAAATCAGCCAGAAGATTAACCAGATAAAACCCAATCCGCCGGTAATCCAGAAGACTTCCTGCCAGCCATAGTAATTAAGGATCACGGGTACTAGTAAAAGTGCCACTACCACCCCAATGCTTGCACCTGCGTTAAAGATACCGGTTGCCAGAGCTCTCTCTCTGGTAGGGAACCATTCTGCCACGGTCTTCATTGCCGCTGGAAAATTGCCAGCCTCTCCCAATCCAAGCCCTATCCTGGCAATTCCAAAACCCGTAGCACTTCGTGCCAGCGCATGAAACATTCCTGCCAGGCTCCAGACCACAACCGTCACGGCATAGCCAACTTTTGTTCCGACCTTGTCGATTACACGACCCGAAACAAGCAGACCAATGGCATACGCTGCTGTAAACGCCATCACGATTCTGGCAAAGTCCGTTTCCGTCCATTCAAATTCCTTTTCCAGGATAGGCTTCAACAATCCTATTATCTGACGGTCCAGGTAATTAATCGTGGTCGCAACAAATAATAACGCAACAATCAACCAACGATAGTTTTTTATAGTAGTTGCCATAAATAAGATAAAAGTGTGAAAGACATAAACAGGGAATAACAGATAAACCGTGAAAACGATGACAATCTAACAATTAAAATTTTATACAAAAGTCGTCACCAGGAAACAAAGGAATTTCCACCAATTGCCTTATACATCTGGAGGATCGTCGTACCACCCGCCGGAGGGCTTGTATCAAAACTGGTGTCCAATACTATGGAGTCTCTGTTTGACAATAATATACCCCCGGCTACGGAACTGAAAAAATAGACAAATTCAATTTGACGGTATAAAAGTCTTGTAAAGTGAATTTACGGCACGTTTATCCGGCAATTGCGTTCGCGGTTTATTTTAATTGATTCGGAACTATCGTGAAAAAAACATGTTAGCGTAGGCGTTAGAATAAATAAATCCAACAAGCATGTGAGTATCAATTTGGGTTGTGAGAGTAATACCTCGATTAATTTCATTCCACCTGTGAAAAGCATGTTCATCTGAAAATAGGTTGATCCACCGACAGAGTTTTTTATTAATTAGCCCCTGGACTGTTATTTACATCGGTGTTGGATGAGGTTTAAGAAAAGCTCTCTCTTTCTATAGTTGGACGATCTCCGTGTTCAAGTGGGTTGAATTATTGTTTCTAAAACGAAAGAGATGAGATATGTATGTCTACTAATGTTGCTTCTAGTTGGTATTGGGGAAATAATTGCCCAATCTACCGGAAAAATCAGTTATACGATATCCAATGGATTGCAAATAGCAGGTGTCGATGGTACCAACCCTGTGATTTATGATAATGATTGGCTAGACGATACCCCTGAATATACTTTTCTCTGGCTCAAAGCACATAATGGTGAAGTTAATTTAGTGGGTAATGTAAACACCCGTGACATGTACGGATGCGCAGCCGGCAACTGTACGTACACCTTAGATGATACGTTTCGCGAATGGGTAGACCACTATGCCAGATCGGTGCCTACAATGGGACTTAAAAATATTCCGGCCCCGGTCAGGGGATCGATTGAAGCCTTGTCTAGGCCGTCAAGCGGACGGATAGAAGACACCCGATATTATGTAAGCGACGGCAGTGAACTGATCCTGCGGGAAGCACGGAAAGCTTCTGCATCGAAGCCACTTGTTGTTGTCATTGGCGGAAATCCAACAAGCGTGGCGAATGCCTATCTGAAAGATCCAACAATTGTTGACAAAATAGTGGTGCTCCATATTTCGGGATGGAGAAGCATTGGCGGATATAATGCGACTGACACATGGGGTACTTATGTTGTCATGAAAAAATTAAAGTACATTAATTGGGATGGTAATTTGAACAGTTGGTATGCAGGTAATAACATCAACATTACTCCTGAAATGATTGCGAGTATCCCCAGCAATCCGCTAACCGATATGATGAAGCAATACTGGGCCAATATTTTTTCTCGCTGGCAAGATGTGGGTGATGCTCCTGTAGTACTATATCTATTCAACCATTCATTGTGGAGAAACGTAGAGCGACGTACCGAAAATAACGAAAGAACCACCAGTGACACCTATGATTTTCTGGTTATCAGTGATAATGACTGGATGAACTACGGGACTGATTATATTAATTATATGAAAAATCCTGCCAACTATGTGGTATCGGCAGCAACTAATTCACCGCCGCTCGTTAGCCTGACCAGTCCTGCAAATAATGCCGGTTACAATCAGGGTTCTTCCATAACTATTTCTGCTAATGCTACGGATGCAAACGGAACCATCTCTAAAGTGGAGTTTTTCGCTGGTTCAACCAAACTTGGAGAAGATCTAACGAGCCCATATAGCTTTACATGGAACGGTGCAGCTGCGGGAAATCACTCCATCACAGCCAAAGCGACCGACAATGAGGGCGCCTCAACCACGTCTGGAGCGGTTTCAATTTCAGTCATTGTTGCAAATACCAATCCGACGGTTAATATAACCTCCCCCGGAAATAACGCTACTTTTCAGACAGGTGCCACGGTTACTATTAATGCAACTGCTGCAGATAATGGTGGTGCCATCAGCAAGGTGGAATTCTTCAACGGCACCGCAAAACTCGGTGAAGATTTAACAAGCCCCTATAGTTTTTCATGGACAAATGTACCGGCAGGAACTTTTTCGCTCACCGCCAAAGCGACCGATAATCAGGGTGCCACAACTACGTCAGCTGTGGTAAATATTTCAGTTGCAGCGGTCATCAATACAGCCCCCGCAGTCAATATTACCACTCCGGCAAATAACGCTAGTTACAACCAGGGAGCTTCTATAACTATTTCAGCGAATGCTACGGATGCAAACGGCACCATCTCCAAAGTCGAGTTTTACACTGGCGCAACCAAACTTGGCGAAGATTTAACCAGCCCTTACAGCTATACATGGAACAGCGCAACTACAAATCTGGGGAATCACTTCCTTACTGCCAAAGCCACCGATAATCAAGGAGCCTCAACCACGTCTGGAGGCGTGTCAATTTCGGTGACTGCTGCAAATACAAACCCCACCGTAAGTATAACTTCGCCTGTAACCAACGCTTCATACACGGCAGGCGCCACGGTTACCATTAATGCAACTGCCGCAGATAATGGTGGTGCCATCAGCAAGGTGGAATTCTTCAACGGCACTACAAAACTGGGTGAAGATTTAACAAGCCCCTATAGTTTTACCTGGACGAATGTACCGGCCGGAACTTTTTCGCTCACCGCCAAGGCGACCGACAATCAGGGTGCTACAACTACGTCGGGTGTTGTCACGATTTCTGTTACAACAGCCAATACTGCCCCTGCAATTAATATTACCGGTCCGGCAAATAACGCTTCCTTTACCGCCGGTGCATCTGTTTCCCTGACAGCAAATGCAAGTGATGCCAATGGAACCATTACCAAAGTAGAATTCTTCAACGGAGCAACAAAGCTCGGTGAAGATCTGACATCGCCCTATAGTTTTTCCTGGCCGAATGTTCCCGCTGGAACCTTTACGCTCACGGCCAAAGCCACCGACAATCAGGGTGCCACCACCACCTCGGCAGCTGTCACGATTTCAGTTGCAACCGTCAATACAGCTCCAGTAGTCAGTATGACCGGCCCGGCTAATAACGCTTCTTTTACCGCCGGTGCCTCAGTTTCCCTGACAGCAAATGCAAGTGATGGCAATGGAACCATTACCAAGGTGGAGTTCTTCAACGGAGCTACAAAGCTGGGCGAAGATCTGACATCCCCGTATGGCTTTACCTGGTCGAACGTTCCGGCTGGAACCTATTCAGTTACGGCAAGGGCTACCGACAACCAGGGACTCGTCTCTAACTCCGCAGCGGTCACTATAGTAGTTGCTGTGGCCAATACACCTCCCGTTGTCAATATCACAAGTCCAACCAACAACGCTACCTATATTGCCGGCGCTTCAATCACCATCGCGGCTACTGCTACCGATACAAACGGATCTATAGCAAAAGTGGAGTTCTTTAGTGGTACGTCAAAACTCGGTGAAGATGTCACCAGCCCCTTTAGCATAACCTGGACAAACGCTCCCGCTGGCACGCATACACTTACTGCAAAAGCAACCGATAATCAAAACCTGATGACCACATCCGCTTCAGTTGCGATTTTTGTTGCTGAACTACCCGGTGCGCCATTGGTTGCACTAACCAGCCCAACCAACAATGCATCCTTTTTGCCAGAGACATCAATAACGCTGAGTGCAACTGCCTCGCAGGTGAATGGCTCAATAACAAAAGTTGAATTTTTCAATGGAAGTACAATGTTGGGAGAGGATCGCACAGCACCGTATAGTATCGAATGGACCAACGCCCCAGCCGGAACGCATTCGCTAAGTGCCAAGGCAACGGCAACCAATAATCTCACGTCCACTTCGGCAGTTGCCGTAATTACGGTAATCGCACCGAATGTTCCCCCCGTGGTGAACATCGTAACTCCCGGAAACAAGGCTGTTATCAATGCCAACGCTTCAGTAAACATTACAGCCAATGCCACCGATCCAAACGGAACTGTAACAAAAGTCGAGTTTTACAACGGTTCAGTTAAGTTGGGCGAAGACGTAACCAGTCCGTACAATCAAGACTGGACAACCAGTTCACCCGGAGTTTATGTAATTGTGGCAAAAGCAACAGACAACCATGGTATGAGCGCTGCGCATCAGATCCAACTGACGGTGAATCCTGCCAACAAACCTCCCATGGCCAGTGCGGGCGATGATATAACGACTCACCTACCCGCTGAAGAGACCCTAATACGAGGAATAGGCACCGATCCCGAGGACGGAATACTGACTTATTCATGGACTCAGATTTCAGGACCAGCTAACGCATCGCTCCGGCAGGGAACGCTTGGCGAACTCCTGGTAAGTAATCTTGTGGAAGGAACTTATGTATTTGAATTGTCAGTAACCGATAACGGAGACCTTACAAGCAAAGACCAGATGGTATTAATTGTGCTCCCGCTCAATACGGTGTTGGGCGAGGTTCCGCGCTACTTCACTCCCAACAATGATGGAATGAATGATTTCTGGGAATGGCCCGACATTGAGCTCTATGAGAACGCCCTGTTAACAATTTTCAATCGTGTTGGTCAGAAAGTCTACGAATCAACCTCCTATCAAAACAACTGGAATGGAAATGTAGATGGAAGGCCCCTCCAGGCAGATGCATACTATTACATCATCAGGCTCGGAAATACAGCTCTTAAAGGAGCCGTCAGAATAATCAGGTAAACGCAGGTTTATATTTCAAAGAATTTGATTCTGCTCTGCAGGATGGAATTTTTTGGTCACTAAACACATTATGATGAAACGATTTCTAATTATTGGCACCATATTTTTTTCACTTATTCAAACATCGGTAAAGGCGCAGGTACAAATGCCTTATTACAGACAGTTCTTTTTTAATCCGTATATGTTTAATCCGGCTTACGTCGCGATAAACAATGAAACGGAAATAAACCTGTCGTACCGACAACAGTGGATTGACTTCAAGGATGCGCCAGTCACCATCAGTGCCAATGCACAGTTTCCTACCGCCGGCCGAGTTGCACTCGGGTTTTCCGTTTCATCCGATAAACAGGTGCTTTTGCGTAACACCAACTTCCTGGGAACATTTGGTTACATCGTACCAATAGCCGAAAATCAATCGCTTCGATTTGCACTTTCAGGTGGTGTTGGTCAGAATAAACTGGATCTAAATGCTGAAGAGTTGAACACAAATGATCCCACTATACTCAATGCTTCCAGCAACAATTTTTATATCGACGGAAATTTTGGCGTAGTGTATACACATTCCGGACTTCGACTAGGGTTTGCACTTACGGATATTTTTGAATCCAATTCGTTTAACCAGGAAAGTTTCAACGAATTTGAACTCTCAAATCTTAAAAACAGGATTTACTCTGCAAGCTATAAATTTGATCTGGGTGAGTTTGGTGATTTTGCTTTAGAACCCTATTTCTTATACAGGCAATCCAAGGACGGATTGCAGAATGGCTGGGAGGCGGCGTCCGTGCTTTATTACAAGGATAAATTCTGGACCGGTGGAAGCTACAATCAGCATAACGGGGTGGCGCTTTTTCTTGGTATGAATCTGAAAGAAACCATCAAATTCAGCTACAGCTATGAGTTCCCCCCTTTCAGTTCGGGATTCACTTCCAACAGCTCTCATGAAATTCATTTAGGCATCAGGCTGGGAAAGAAGAAATCCGGTAACACCAAGAAAAAAATGACGAGAACCCCCACTCCGTCGCCTAAAACAGAAATTGAATACCTCACCGACGAGCCGGTAGAAGTAGTTCATCAAGAGCGGTATGAAGCTCCAGGAGACCCTGTAATCATTCCAGCCGCACCTGTTCACCAGATTAATAAGACAGAAGCACCCATTCCAGGCACACAACATCCGCGAAAAGTTTCAACTACCAACGGGCCTGACTTATCCGAAGAAATGAAGCTTGTTAAGAAAGGATCTTCGAAAGTACCTTCTGCAAAACCTGTTGAGTCGTTCACTTTAACGAAGGGACACCACTATGTTATTGTTGGAGTCTTTAGTATAATGGATAATTCCATGAGGTTCACAAAAGAAATGATAGGCAAGGGTTATCAGGTTAATGTAGCGCTTAATCCACAAAATAATTTGTACTATGTATATCTGTCGTCCTCTCTAAACATCGAGGAGGCGGTACGTCAGAGAAATGTTTACAAAGCCAGGAACCTGTTTAAGGAGGCGTGGGTCTTGTCAATGGAGTAACGCACCGAGCATTGTATTAACAGAACAGCTATCTTTCAAAGGAGACCAGATCTGGTTATAAAACAACCAGATCTGTCTGCCATCGATCGATTACCTGGGCCTGGACTCTCAGGTTCCAGGGTACTTCCATTCCCCACGATACGCGCGGCTTAACAGTTTGTTTGCCTCCGCATCATCCTTGATGATTCCTTTCTCCCCATCCCAGACCACACTTCTTCCGAGCTTCCAGCTAAGCATACCAAGGAGACTCATGTTCGTTGAACGTTGCCCGATTTCTATATCACACATCGGAAGTGTATTCGTCTTGATAGACGTCAGAAAGTTAGTCCACAGCGCTGCAATATTCTGTTGGTCCGGATCGTCAAGCTTTGCATCCTGATGAATAATTGGCTTCTTATTGTCGGTCGGGTAAAAAGTCCATCCATCAATCCAACCCATGTGAAATGTTCCTTCCGTTCCATAGAAATAACAACCCAGATTTGTTTTCTCTGCATTGTTGGCGGCATATTGACGGTGCTCCCACGACACGTTGAATGATTCAAATTCGAATAGTACATTCTGCGTGTCCGGCGCATCGGTGTTATCCTGCCGGATAAACCTGTTGGCAGTTGAAAATACTTTTTTGGGATGTTTTTCTTCAGACCACCAGAGGATTTGATCCATCCAGTGAATACCCCAGTCACCCAGCTGGCCGTTGGCATAATCCAGGTAGCCTCTGAACCCTTTGGGATGTATCGTTGAGTTAAAGGGACGCAACGGTGCGGGACCACACCACATGTTCCAGTCTAGCGTCTGGGGTGCTTCACTATCAGGAGTCTTTTTTCCTGGTCCGCCACCATAGTGAACGAAAGCACGAACAGAACCGATTTTTCCCGCCTTGCCGGATTTCAGAAACTCCATTCCTGAAATATTGTGCGGTGAAGCTCGCCTGTGCGTTCCCACCTGGACAATCCGCTGCGTATCCCTGGCGGCCTTAACCATCGCCTTGCCCTCGTTAATGGTGTGACAAATTGGTTTTTCAACATACACATGTGCACCGCTTTCCATAGCAGCAATAGCTATTAGCGGATGCCAGTGATCCGGAGTAGCAACGATAACGATTTCAGGTTTTTCCTTCAATAACAACTCGCGGTAATCGCGGTATAATTTCGGCGTGTCGCCATTAAGGCGTTTAACTTCAGCAGCCGTCGTATTCATCTGATTGGCGTCAACATCACAAAGCGCCACAACCTTGCTTTCACCGGCTTGTATGGCGCATCGTAAAATATTACCTCCCCACCAGCCGGAACCAATCAGCGCAGTTCGGTATACTTTTCCCTGACCAGCCACTCTGATAAGCGGCGCAGAAGCAAAGGTCAATCCTGCAGCCGCAGTTGTTTTGATAAATTGTCGTCGTTGCATAGTGAATTTTTGAAATGGAAATTAATCAATTCAGATTTCAATTATAAAGTATTTACATATGTGGCACCAAAAAACTACCATTGCAAACTACCTATTCCGGATGTTAGTCAGATTGCTGTTCCTGTACTCGTTTTTTCGTCAGTAATCTTAATTGAATTGAACTTCCACATATCCCTGGGAAGGCAGTTTTTCGTGCCCGTGTCGCAGACCTGGTCTCCAGGGCGGGCCTTCCCTGACTAATCGAATTGCCTCCAGATCGTGCGACAAGTCCATACTTTGCAAAATGGCAAAATCCCAGATGGTGCCGTCGATGCCTACAGAAAAGATAACCTTTACGGTGCCCGTTTTTTTTATCTGATTCTCCGGGTGACGAATATTTTCCGCAAGATAGTTGTTGTACGCAGCCATCCCCATTACCGGAAAAGGGTATAGACTAAGCTGATCATAAAGGTAACGCTTACCAGCCTTATCCTCTGAAGCGCCACGTATCAACCGGTTATTGCGATAATGCTCATGATAATATGGCTTTCCATCCTCAAAAAATCCGAACCAGTCGCCTTCTTTCCTTCCATTTATATAGCGCCCCTCTTCAGCGATCTGGCCATTGCTATGCCATGTGATGGATTCACCTTTTCCCTGTTCAACCTGAGCCCTGCCAAGAGAATCCCAAACGCTTCTTGTAAACGCTCCATCGTTAAAATAAACCTCACTTTGCAGCACACCATTCCAATGATAATTCTCCCACTTTCCTACCGCATCTTCCCTGTAATATCGCCCTGCTGAAGAGTAAGTTCCGTGGCCGGAATAATAGATGAACACACCATCTTTCAGACCATCAACGTATTTACCCTTCATCTGAATACTTCCATTGCGAAAATAATCCCGAACCTGTCCTTGCCAGCGCCCAATCGAATCTATCGCTCCGATCCGATAATAAGTAGCTGACGATGGGTCCTCAACGACTTTCCAGTCGGCATCATAAAAGATCCGCTTTGCGCTCAATGACGGAACGGGGTTGCTGCTTGTATCCCGTTGTGCCGCATCGCCTTCCGGCAAACGAAAATTCAGGCTGTATTCAAATGGACGGAGGGAATCAAACTGTGAAGTGACTATTTCAAGACTGTCCAGGTAAACATATGATTCACGTTCGATCATCGCAACCCTGAAGGACGTCTCCTGCTTGCGCAACCGAATATAGCGGCTCAGGTTTGTCGTATCAGAAGACAATTCCGGGGGTACCCGATTCAATGAACGCAGATCAGCATGAATAGAATCCCACGTTGGCAAGACACTCGTCAGGCTGTCCGTTAATTGTTGGTCATTCAGGCTATTCCCAAAGAACCGGTTTGTTTTTCTTTCTGTTTCAATTACCCGTTGAAAAATCCTGTAGTAGTACAACTGATCCTTTGGCACGAGTAGGATGGAAACGTACAGAACGAACGAAGCTGTGGCCAGGGCAATGCCCGAAGTCAGCAGTTGAAACTTGTGGTGAAGCAACGCGACCAGCGCCCCCATTATACCACCGCCCAGGTGACCCGACAGATCAACATTAAACTGGGAAGTAATCAGCGCATTGACAACTACAAAAATGACAAAGTTGATCACTACGGATAAAAGTCTATCGCGATCGTTATAATTGCCGATTAACTCAGCAGCCAGGCGATAACCGTATAATCCGAAGATTGCGCCAGAAGCTCCTGCGCTAATGGTATACAGGTTAAACAGCAGACTGGAAATGCCACCAGCGATACCACAGATAAAATAGAGAAGCAAAAACCTGACAGATCCGAGGTCGGATTCCAGCGGTTTGCCGAGAGAATACAAGGCAAACATGTTTACCAGCAGGTGAACAATGCCGAAATGCAAAAACATAGATGTGATAATTCTCCACGGCTCTCCTCCCACCGTAAATGGATTAAGATTTGCACCTGCATAAAGAATAGCAAGCACATCTATGCTGCTGTTCAACATCAGGCTTTGTTGTTGAATAGCCAGCCAGGCGAAGGCCAGCAGGTTCACGCCTATCAGCCCAAGAGTGGAGTAGGAATTTCTGCTCATCGCACGGCTACACCGGACAACGCCGCAAGCCTCTTTAAGAGAGGCGGATGAGAGTAATGAAAGAAAACGTAGAGCGGATGAGGATACAAGTCACTGAGACTATCCACAGATAGTCTTTTGAGTGCATTCGAAAGCGCCGTTCCATCAAAGGTATCCTTTGCATAGGCATCAGCCTCAAATTCATTTCTGCGACTATACATATTCATAAACAACCCGGTAATACCTGATATCGGCGAAAACAAAATTCCGAAGGCCAGCAAGTTTAGGTGAATGGCTGGCAAAGAACCACCCAATGCCAGTGACACATTTTCTGAATAGGCCATACGCGACAAAACAAACAACGTGAACACAATCTGAAGGATTGACAATACGTATCCCCAAATTATATGCTTCTTCTTGAAGTGTCCGACTTCATGGGCCAGGACGGCAACCAATTCATCAGTAGTATGATTATCGATTAACGTATCATACAAAACAATTTTCTTCTTCCTGCCGATCCCTGAAAAAAAAGCATTTGCCTTTTTCGATCGTTTTGATCCGTCGATAACGAAAATGTTGTCCAGGGGAAAATCTACTTTAACGGCGAATTTTTCGATGGCCGCTTTAAGTTCGCCATCCTGCAAGGGGGTGAGTTTATTAAAAAGGGGAAGAATCAACGATGTATAAAACATGTTGACAAATAAAACGAAGATAGCCGCCAGTACAGAGAACCAAATCCAAAAAGTCGGTCCGAAAGTTTGGATGAGATAGATCAGGGCCGACATCAGCACACCTCCCACAAAAGCTGTAAGCAAATATCCCTTTACTTTGTCGCTAATAAAAGTCTTCAGAGTCGTCCTGTTGAAACCGTATTTTTCTTCAATGACAAATGTGCTATACCATTGAAAAGGAATGGTAAGTATATCGGAAGCCACCATTAACACGCCGAAGAAGGCCAGCGCCAGTAAAATGGAATTATCAAAGTAGGGTCTCAGCCATCCATCCAGCCATCCGAAACCGCCGCTTAACAGCATGGCTAGTGAGAGCAGAAAACTAAATCCCGACGTGATGAAGGAAAACCTCGCCAATTCACGATGATAAGCCAGTGATTTCAGGTACTTATCCTTTTCGTAAAATGCCGCTATTTCTGCGGGGATTTCTGTACGTTGAGATTTAAGGTTGATATAATCCAGTACCTGATCGAACAGGTAACTGATCACCGTGATAGCTAAAATGATGCTGAGAATAGTATTAGGCTCCATAAAGGAAAAAATGAAACATTATTAAAGTGATGCAAGGTTATCAAATAACTTTTTGCAGTCAACCCCCGGGAATACTGAATATTTTAAAGCTGGAGTCAGTTTTCAGGTCCGACACGATAGATTAACTTGCAACCGGTGAGGAACGTTCATTCCACTATGAAAAAGACTCGCGTGTGCTATGCCCTGATTTTTTTGAATGGCTGCTTTTCCCAATAGGTCAAGGATCTCCATACCCATTCCAGCGGGCCAAACCTGAAATAGTGCAGCCATACCGGACTCCATATCAGTTGTACTATCCAAACACCAAGTACAATATAATACAACTCATACCGCTGCAGCATACCGAATAATCCGAATCCGAACCCAAGGAAAATTGTGTTGCAGATAATCGACTGCATGATGTAGTTGGTGAATGCCATTTTTCCTACTGCTGAGAGTGCTTTTTGAAAAAACGGAAGTATGCCGGATTTAATAAGTAGCATGATCAAGGCAATGTGCCCCAGGGTTGTAAATACCCTGCCAAGATCATAGGTGATGTTTGCCAGGTCCATAGGGACCACGGCGAACTGATTTTTAACTATGTAGCCCGTTTCAAAGAAGTTCGTCGTCAAGCCGAGGGCATACCCAACCAATGCCATTGTTATGTAGTATCGGTTAGGCTTCGCAGATATTAAAATCCCATTCTTAAGGAAAGCCATACCGAGCAACATCATGGCAAACATATCCCAGAAAAAATACCGGTACATAATAAACGTCTGCATGAACTGATTAATCGATGCTTTATACATCATCACGCTGAAGTATCCTTTTTGGCGGGCTTCAATATCCTCTAAAATTTTGTCGCGGGAAGGTTTCTTGTCAGCAACCATTCCATTCCAGGACTCCAGCGCAGCACTATCCTCTTTGTTCAGAATCTGTCCACCGGCTGTTTTTGTCTGAACAGCAACCGACTTGTCATAGGTTGATTTCGTCTTGAAATAGTCTTTGGCATTCAGAGCTGTGGATATTATCAGAAGAAAAATTGAGCCGATAATGAGATACTTCGGTTCCCAGTTTCTGAAACTGTACGCAAACATGCCAATTAGCGCATAGGGATAAAGTACTTCTCCATCCCACAGCAGTACATAAGCGTGTATAATTCCGAAAAGGAATAGCCACATTAATCTTCGAAAGTAGGCATCGGTCACTGTAATTCCGCTCGTCAATTCCGATGAACGGCTCGTGAACAATACTATTCCAGCACCGAACAACATCGAAAACATTCCACGCATGGTACCTTCGAAAAACATCGAGTTCATCCACCATACTTTCAGGTTCAAACCTGTAGCCCCTCCTGCTATTGAGGGATCCGAATAGGCATGTGATAATCCAAACCCCGTAATGTTCATTAGCAAAATCCCCAACAAGGCAACGCCACGGATAACATCTACAGCGTTAATTCTCTCCGTGGCATCAGTAGGACTAAGAGTTGTGGGTGTCGCCATGAGAGGTGCGTTTTAGAATCAGGAGTTTGCAATACAAAATAACGGTATGAATATAAGCAAATGTTGCAGCAAAATGCAACGGTCGGAAATATACGAACCCCAGCGTGGAATAGAACGAAGGAACTAGGGTTTGACAGACAAAAGTTTGTCGAGCGCGTTGTTTACTTTCTCGAAATTGAAACCGGCAATTGCAACCGTCATCGACAGACTGATTTCCTCCAGACACAAGTTACCGATACTTCCTTCATGCGTGTGCCGAACGGTTGTATCCGGATGATAGTCTCCCCGCTCGATGTCAAGGCCCACTTTTTTATACGCATCTCTGAAAGGCATACCGGACAATACCAGTTTGTTCACCTCTTCAACACTGAAAAGGAACTTATACCGGCTATCCTCCAGGATATTCTCCTGTACCCTGATGTTTGAAAGCATCAGGTGGGCCATACGAAGACAATCTTTCAGATGCTGAATCGCAGGAAAGAGCAACTCCTTTAACAACTGCATGTCACGATGGTAACCGGACGGGAGATTTGTGGTGGAAACAATTATGCTGTTTGGCAATGCTTGTAACTGATTACATCTTGCACGGATCAGTTCAAATACGTCCGGATTCTTCTTGTGCGGCATAATACTAGAACCGGTAGTCAATTCATCCGGGAAACTGATGAACCCGAAATTCTGGTTGAGGAAAAGACATGCATCCATGGAAAGTTTTCCCAGCGTTGCGGCAATATTTGACAAGGCGCCGGCGACTATTCGTTCTGTTTTTCCTCGTCCCAGTTGCGCATAAACCACGTTGTAATTCAATTCATCGAAACCAAGTAACTCCGTAGTCATTTCCCTGTTCAAAGGAAAAGACGATCCGTACCCGGCAGCTGATCCTAGAGGATTTTTATTAACCACCTGATAGGCGGCATGAAGGGTTATCATATCATCAACCAGGCTTTCGGCATAAGCTCCAAACCATAAACCAAATGACGATGGCATCGCCAGTTGAAAATGCGTATAGCCGGGGAGCAGGCAGGTCTTGTATCGTTCGCTCTGCTGCTGGAGTAAATCAAAAAAGGATTTCACCTCCTGCACCACTTCCTGAATTTCCGCACGCAGATACAACTTAATGTCCACTAACACCTGATCATTGCGGGAGCGACCACTGTGAATCTTCTTTCCCACGTCGCCGCATTTTTTAGTCAGTTCCAGTTCTACCTGCGAATGAATATCTTCTACTCCTGCCTCAACTTTAAAAGCACCCGACTCAATTTTGCTGTAGATGTTTTGCAGTTCCGCGGTAAGCACACTGAGTTCCTCGCGGGTCAAAAGCCCAATGGATTCGAGCATGGTGATATGTGCCAACGATCCGAGAACATCAAACTTTGCCAGGTACATATCCATCTCCTGGTCCTGCCCGACAGTAAACCTTTCCACTTCCTTCAGGGATGTCTTGTCTTTTTGCCAGAGCTTCATTCCAGGTTCATTTAAGATTAGTTGTTAGTTCTCCCATTCAAATTAGCCAATGATAGCCGACAGATCAAACCCGGAGATCATTTACTTTCAGCATCAGGCTCTTTAGAGTATGACGTTATTCAATAATTTAATATACGTGTCTATGCCTTTCTCAATTTCATCCACCAGAATATACTCATCGGCAGAATGCGAACGGGCAGAATCGCCCGGGCCGATTTTTACCGATGGAACAGGTATAAGTGCCTGATCGGAAGTTGTCGGCGAACCAAATTGGTTGATCCCCAATTTCCTGGCCGCCATCGCTAACGGATGGTCCACTGCAATCCCTGAAGAACGCATACGCAAAGATCGAGGCGTAACTTCACAAGCAACGTTTTGGCGGATTATTTCCAGTGCTTCCTCAAGTGTGTACGCATCAGTGACCCGTACATCGACGGTAAACCTGCATTCGGCAGGCACCACATTGTGCTGACTACCCGAATTAATGATGGTAACTGACATCTTCATCTCACCCAACGTCGCTGAAACTTTTGGAAACCGAAATGTCCTGAACCACCCGATATCCGATAATGCCTGATAGATAGCGTTAATGCCTTCTTCTCTGGCAGCATGTCCTGCCTTCCCTTTTGCCAGGCAGTCGAGTACCATCAGCCCTTTTTCTGCTGTAGCCATCTGGCACAAGGTAGGTTCACCCACTATGGCAAAGTCAATTGGCGAAAGTGATGACCAGATGCTTTCCACTCCACCCGTCCCGGAGATCTCTTCTTCAGCCGTTGCCGCCATGATAAGATTGTATTTCAAATCTTTTCGGTTATAGTAATGCAGAAAGGTGGCAATCAGGGAAACTAAAGGGCCCCCGGCATCATTACTGCCCAACCCATAAAGTCTGCTTTCGTTTATTTCAGGTTTGAATGGATCCCGCGTGTATCCGGAATTCGGTCGAACCGTATCATGATGCGAGTTCAGAAGTACAGTAGGTTTCTGCTGATCAAAATATTTATTCTTAGCCCAAATATTATTGCCTTTCCGATGGGTATGAACATCGTGGTTCTCAAAAAAATCCTCTATAATGGAAGCAACACCTTCTTCCTCTTTGCTAAAGGACGGAACAGCAATAAGCTTCTGCAGGAGTGTTATCGCGTTTTTAAACAATCTTTTGTGCATGATGTTTGGTATCTGAAATTCGCCTGTGGCAAGCACAGCCTATTCCGATTACAAAGTTATTAATGTTCCGGCGGTTTCATGGCCCGTATTCTTCACCAAATCGGCAGCCTCACCGATTAAGACTTCTTTTACGCCGGCAGAAAGTGCAGCAAAAGCGTTTTCAAGTTTTGGCAATATTCCGTCAGCAAATACCTGCGTGGTAAGGAGCTCATCATACATTTTTCTGGGAAGATGATGAATAACAGAATCAAGGTTATTTATATCACGAAGCACACCCTTCTTTTCAAAGCAGAAAATTAAGCGTACATCGAAATGTTTGCTGAGCGCTACTGCCAGGACTGATGCTATAGTATCGGCATTTGTATTCAACATTTTGCCATCGGCATGAGTCAAAGGAGCAAAAACAGGAACAGTATTTTGTTTCAATAGGAAATATAACAATGCTGTATTTACACCTTCAGGGCGTATATCTCCGACAAAGCCATAGTCAATATCCTTCACCGGTCGCTTTACAGCTTTCATCACATTGCCATCCGCTCCTGTCAGACCAAGCGCATTACACCCGAGATGTTGAAGTTTAGCAACCATCTGTTTATTTACGAGTCCTCCATAGACCATCGTTACCAGATCGAGGGTCGGACCGTCAGTTATGCGGCGGCCACTGATATAATTCGATTCAATGCCTAGCTGATTACCCAGGTTCGTGGCAATCTTGCCCCCTCCATGAATCAGGATTTTGGGCTCCTTTATTTGGGTGAAGTCTTTCAGAAACAAATCCAATGCTCCCGGATTATCCAGCACATTACCACCGATCTTTATGATAAACAGCTTATTCATATACTTCTGAGTTCCTAAGAATGCTATTGCCTATTTCTTCAGTATATCTCCCAGTACAGCCTGCGCCGCCCACACCCGGTTTGCAGCTTGTTGTGTAACTATGCTGTTTGGGCCATCCAGTATTTCGTCGCTTACTTCGACATTTCTTCGAACCGGCAAACAATGCATGACCCTGGCCTGGTTGGTCAGTCTCAGTTTTTCATTCGTAAGCATCCATTTCGGATCATTGCAGTAGATTCTACCATAATCCACGTACGTGCTCCAGTTCTTGATATACACGAAGTCTGCGTCTTTTAAAGCTTCCGATTGATTATGTGTAATAGAAGCGCCACTGGTATATTTTTCGTCCAGTTCATAGTCTTCAGGATGCGTAATCACAAAATCGGCTCCTCCCCACGCATTAATCCATTGTGAAAAACTGTTCGCAACACACTGCGGCAGCGCTTTTACGTGTGGCGCCCAGGTTAACACAATCTTTGGCTTTCGCTTTTCCCTGAAAACTTCACCGATTGTGATGACGTCGGTCAGGCTTTGCAAAGGATGAAGTGTCGCGCTTTCCAGACTAACTACAGGGATACCGGCATACTTTATAAATTGACTGATGTAGAGTTCATTGTAGTCATCGGCCTTATTTTGCAACGATGGAAACGTACGGATTCCCAGAATATCAAAGTACTTACCCAGAATGGGCGCAGCATCTTTCACATGCTCCACCGTAGTGCCGCTCATGATAGCCTCCTCTTCAAACTCAAGAGCCCAGCCATCCTGTCCTGCGTTAAAAACAATTGCCTCCATACCCAGGTTTTGAGCGGCAATCTGTGTGCTTAACCGTGTCCGCATACTGGGATTAAGAAAAAGCAAGCCAATCCGTTTTCCTGCTCCAAGGGATTTATCCTTAAAGGGATCGGCCTTATAACTCAAGGCCTGTTGTACCAAACTGTTGATGTCGGGGACGTCTCCGGCGGAAATAAAATTTTTCATTGCAGCGTTTGTTTCAATGCACTAAGGAAAATATCAATTTCACTTTTATTCAACGCCAATGAAGGTAACAAACGGATGGTATTCGGCTTCGCCTCACCCGTAAAAATATGGTGATTGAATAACAAGTCATGACGTACCTTCGTCTTATCCGCCGGCAGGTCAAATCCAATCATCAACCCCCTTCCGCGAACCAAACTAAGTTCGGGAATCACGCCAAGATGCGCTAACAGATAGTTTCCCATAGCCATAGCATTAGCCAGCAAATCCTCATTCTCCATTACCTCCAGCACGGCAAGTGATGCCGCACTTGCCAGGTAATTTCCGCCAAAGGTAGTGCCCAGCATGCCACTCCAGGGTTTGATATCCCCAGCTATCAACACACCGCCCACCGGGAATCCATTTCCCATTCCTTTGGCCATGGTAATGAGGGGAGGTCTGATCCCGGCATATTGATGAGCAAAGAACTTCCCTGTCCTGCCATAACCCGACTGGATTTCATCAAGGATCAGTAGGGTGTTATTCTCCAAACACTTTTTCTCCAGAAATTGCAGAAATGAATCTTCAGGAAGCTGGATACCGCCTACACCCTGAATGCCTTCAATGATGACTGCAGCAACGTCACGGTCCAACGCGTTGGTTAAAGCATCTTCATCATTTAAGGGAACGAAGACTACCTCATGTCCCGCATTAAACGGAGACACGATTTTGGGATTGTCTGTCGCAGCTACTGCCCCGGAAGTTCTTCCGTGAAATGCTTTCCTGAATGCAATTATTTTCTTTCTACCTGTCACAAAAGAAGCCAGCTTCAGGGCATTTTCATTTGCCTCCGCCCCGCTGTTACACAAGAATAGCTGATAATCCGGGTAGCCCGAAAGTTGCCCCAGTTTATCCGCCAGCTTTTCCTGAAGTGGATTTTGCACGCTGTTTGAGTAAAAGGCTATTCTCCCCAATTGATCCGTAAGCGCCTTTACATAGTGCGGGTGAGAATGTCCAACAGAGATAACGGCGTGACCACCGTACAAGTCGAGATATTTTTCGCCCTGGTTATCCCAAAGCCATGACCCTCTGGCGCTGACAGGCGTGATATTGAATAATGGATATACGTCAAATAATTTCATCGTTTCAGGAATTGTATCTGCAAAGAGATGTTGGTCGTTATTTTTAACCGTCACAGCTTTCCGCAGATTAAAACACAATTGACTTAAGTTTGAGGCCAGCTGTCTCGTCAAGACCAAAAAGCAGGTTCATGTTTTGCACCGCTTGCCCTGACGCTCCCTTTAACAGGTTATCAACTGCAGTATGTATTACCAGTTTGTTCCCTTCTTTCTCAAGGCTGATCATACATTTATTTGTATTTACAACCTGCTTAAGGTCTATCGTCTCCGTCGAAACGATCGCAAAAGGGTGCCCTGCATAGAATTCAGCATAAAGATTTATTAGAGCATCCAGCGATTTGTCACTGGTAACGCAGGAACTCACAAATATACCTCTGGTAAAGTCTCCACGCCAGGGTACAAAGTTGATCCCTTGAGAAAATTCAGGTTGTAATTGTTTTATTGAGCGGTTGATCTCCCTGAGGTGCTGATGGGTAAGGGTTTTATAGGCGGAAATGTTATTCGCCCGCCAGGTGAAGTGTGTTGTATCCTGTAGTTTTTGTCCGGCACCGGTTGAACCCGTAATGCCTGTTGAAAATACTTCGCCTAGCACACCAGCCTTTGCCAGCGGCAGCAGGCCCAACTGAAGTGCCGTTGCAAAACATCCCGGATTGGCGATATTACTCGCCTTCTGAATTGTTTCCTTATTCAACTCAGGAAGTCCGTATACGAAGGATCTTTCCAGAACAGTTTCTCCTAACCTGAAATCCTGACTGAGATCAATAATCTTTGTCTTCAAGTCAATTGGATTCTCCTGAAGGAATTTCCGGCTTTCCCCATGACCAAGGCATAAAAACAGCGCATCCACGGGTTGGATAAAGGTATCAGAGAACGTAAGTAACGTATCACCTCTCAGATCGGAATGTACAGAATGAACGGGATTGCCTGCGTTGCTTCGGCTGTGAACGAACACGAGCTCAGCATGCGGATGATTCAGCAGAAGCCGTATCGCTTCTCCTCCCGTATACCCGGCGCCACCAACAATGCCAACCTTTACCTTAGATGCCATCGGCTTCTTCCTTTACCTGGTGATAGATTGCCGTTTGGTTACCAAATATTTTAGTGAAGCCTTTAACATCATCACCTGTCCAGCCAAGATTCATCTCTCCATATTTGCCAAATTTAGATGACATAAGATCGTAGGGAGATACGATTCCCATTACCTGGAACCGGTAAGGATAAAGCTGAACGTGTACTTCCCCTGTTACATTTTGCTGCGAGTTACTAAGGAAAGCTTCTATATCACGCATAACAGGATCCAGGTATTGTCCTTCGTGCAGCCAGTTTCCATAAAACTGTGCAAGCTGGTCTTTCCAACTCAGTTGCCATTTTGTAAGCACATGCTTTTCAAGTGCGTGATGTCCTTTAAGCACAAGCATCGGTGCTGCCGCTTCAAAACCGACGCGTCCTTTAATGCCAATGATAGTATCTCCTACATGGATATCCCTGCCGATGCCATAGGGTCCGGCCAGGCGCTGAAGGAATTGTATCGCTGCCGTGGGATGATCAAAGACCTGGTCGTTCACTGCGGTTAGTTCGCCTTTGGTAAAAATAAGCTTCACGGCTTCAGTACCTTGTTGTGTTACCTGAGTTGGCCATGCGGCTTCTGGCAGCATTCCCAGTGACTTCAGCGTCTCCTTCCCTCCAACGGAGGTTCCCCATATTCCTTTATTAATAGAGTACATCGCTTTGTCGAAGTTCATCTCCACACCCTTGGACTTCAGAAAACCGATTTCATCTTCCCTTGACAACTGTAACTCCCGGATAGGTGTAATGATCTCGATGCCCGGAACCAGAATATTCAGGATCATATCAAAACGCACCTGATCGTTACCGGCTCCGGTACTCCCGTGCGCTACTGCATCTGCCTTCATTTCCCTGGCATAATTTGCCACAGCAAGGGCCTGCGACATGCGTTCAGCACTTACGCTTAGCGGATACGTATTGTTCTTCAGGATATTCCCATAGATCAGGTAACGGATTACCTTGTCGTAATAATTTCTCGTCTCGTCAACCGTTTTATGCGATGCGACGCCGAGCGTTCTCGCACGGTTTTCAATTTCCCTGATTTCCTTTTCGTCAAATCCCCCGGTGTTCACAGTGATGGTATGAACTTCATATCCCTTTTCCTCTCCCAGATATTTCACGCAATAAGACGTATCCAGGCCTCCACTGAATGCTAATACAACTTTCTTTTTCATGACTGTTTTTTACACCTCAACTCTGCCCGTCGGGACGCAAACAGAAGGTTTGTTGCAACCGAATCGGACAGTGAAGTATGTTACCAAAAAAATATACTCATTAATGATCTTTTCTTTTCTGAGGGATCTCCCGCCCCAGTTTCGTTCTTGCGGTTAGATTTCAAAAGCACGAATTGTTTGAAACGAACCCACCGTTCAAAGAGAGAGAAGTTGCCCTTAAATGCGCGATGACGGTGTTGCACCAATTCTCCTTCGGGGCTAACCAACGTGCTTGCTTGTTCAAGCTCGAGCTTAACTGCCTTGGCGGCTTTCGCTTCTTCTGCCGCTTTTACTTTTGCCTCAGCTTCTGCCGGGTCAAAGAGCATAGCCGTACACATACAGTTCTTGCGCTCCTTGCTCATCAGAATCTCGTAATTTATGCAGCTCTTGCATCCCTTCCAGAATTCCTCATCATTGGTTAGTTCCGAATAAGTCACGGGCTCATAGCCCAGATCAGAGTTAATTTTCATGACAGCAAGACCGGTTGTCAATCCAAAAATTTTGGAAGTAGGGTACTTTTCCCTTGAAAGGTTAAAGACTGTGCTTTTGATCTCTGTTGCGACCCCCGTTTTTCTGAAGGCCGGAGAGACAATCAAACCGGAATTGGCGACATATTTACCATGTTCCCAGGCTTCAATGTAACAAAAGCCCACCCATGAACCACCTTCCGTTACTGCAATGACAGCCTTCCCCTCATCCATCTTTTTGATAATGTACTCTGCCGACCGTTTGGCAATACCGGTACCGCGAGCTTTGGCTGATTCCTCCATTTCATGGGTAATAGTCTCAGCGTAATGTTTGTCATCAGGCGTTGCCAGCCTGACGATTATTCTATTGTTGTCCAATTTTCTTATGAATTATTGTATAGAAATTAAAATCCCGTGCAAAAGCACAAAAGCCGTAATGTCCTGGACACCACGTCTTATTCAACCAAATTGTTTGATGCAGGTATCAGATACGCACGAAGCGCGTAGGTCGGCAGCGCCTGGTCACCAGACAGGCATGGATAGAGAACAGAATTGTTCTGTTGATGTAGTAAGCAACCGTGGGGGTGGATGCTGTAGGGGTGGT
>JBGSQQ010000010.1:0-14930 GCA_041737945.1 Chryseolinea sp. | reverse complement strand
AAGAAAAGGACAGTGTGAATCATTCGCTCTCACACTGACACTCACTCTGGGGCTGTGAGGTGAGGGTGAGGGTGAGGGTGAGAGTGAAGAAAAGGACAGTGTAAATCCTCGCTCTCACACTGACACTCACTCTGGGGCTGTGAGGTGAGGGTGAGGGTGAGAGTGAGAGCGAAGAAAAGGACAGTGTGAATCATTCGCTCTCACACTGACACTCACTCTGGGGCTGTGAAGTGAGGGTGAGAGTGAGAGTGAAGAAAAGGACAGTGTAAATCCTCGCTCTCACACTGACACTCACTCTGGGGCTGTGACGTGAGGGTGAGGGTGAGGGTGAAGAAAAGGACAGTGTAAATCCTCGCTCTCACACTGACACTCACTCTGGGCTGTGACGTGAGGGTGAGAGTGAGGGTGAGAGCGAAGAAAAGGACAGTGTGAATCATTCGCTCTCACACTGACACTCACTCTGGGCTGTGACGTGAGGGTGAGAGTGAGAGTGAGAGCGAAGAAAAGGACAGTGTAAATCCTCGCTCTCACACTGACACTCACTCTGGGGCTGTGAAGTGAGGGTGAGAGTGAGAGTGAGAGCGAAGAAAAGGACAGTGTGAATCATTCGCTCTCACACTGACACTCACTCTGGGGCTGTGAGGTGAGGGTGAGGGTGAGAGTGAGAGTGAGAGTGTTAACCGCCGAGGCGCAAGGGCGCGGAGTTACGCAAAGGTTTTTTATGAGGTCTTAGCGGTACTTTGCGTCTTTGTGTCTTTGCGGTTAATTATTCTTTTAATAGAAAATGATTACAGCTTAAGGAACGTGATTAATGTCCGCGAAGATCAAGTCCTGGCTACTGCATTTCAGGAAACCAAAAAATACGGGTTCAACAAATTCTCCTTGTTGTACACCAATTCTTTACCAGAACCGTATTCTGTTACCTTCATTCCAACAGCCTGAACAATAGCATGCGCCGCGGCAGTATCCCACTCCATTGTTGGAGCGTAACGCGGATAGACATCAGCCTTACCTTCAGCAAGCAACATAAACTTCAGACTACTGCCTGCCGAAACCAATTCTGCATTGGTAAGGCTATCGATAAAATCTTTTGTCTCTTCATTCATATGCGACCGCGAAGCCACCACCCTTAACCCCGAACGTTTCAAATCCAATGGCGCTCTCCGCTTCAATTCTATCTCCTCTCCCGCCCTCTTCAGAAAGGCTCCCTTTGCATCTGCATAATACACATCACCAGTTACCGGTACGGCTACTACTCCCAATACCGGTTTTCCCTTATGAATCAACGCGATGTTCACCGTGAACTCGTCATTCCGTTTTACAAACTCTTTCGTCCCATCCAACGGATCCACCATCCAGAAATACTCCCACTGCTTTCGCTCTGCATACGGAATGGATTTACCCTCCTCCGATAGAACAGGTAAGCCGGAAGATTGTAACATCTCCACAATACACAAATGCGCATTCCTGTCCGCCAACGTAAGCGGCGAATCATCACCCTTCGCCTCCGCCTGAAAATCACCGGAATGGTATACTTTTAGAATTTCTTCGGAGGCTTGTTGTGCAGCGGAGATGGAGAGGAGAAGTAAGTTCAATGGTTAATGGTTAAAATGGTAAATGGTAAATGGTAAATGGTAAATGGTAAATGGTAAATGGTAAATGATAAATTGTTAATGATTTGGGCTTGAGTTGGGACCAGTAGGCAGGGTTATGAGTTAGGAGTTATGAGTTATGAGTTGGGGTGTGGGGGTGTGGTGTGCCGGGTGAGGGTTAATGAGTTTGTATTGAGTTGTGACTAGCAGGTGGGTGATGAGTGATGAGTGAAAGGGTCGATGGTCAATGGTCGATAGTCGATGGCACTTAACTATGGACTATGGACTATGGACTATGGACTATGGTCGCAATTTTGAAATTCAGAGATCTGCCAGACATCCCATCCATCCTAAACGTTCAAACCCTATTCCCTATTCCCTATTCCCCAATTCCCTATACCTCTATACCCTATACCTCTATACCTCCCTCAAACTATCATCCCCGCCGCCACCGTCTCATTCGTTCCTTCATCTACTAAAATAATGCTCCCCGTAATCCGGTTCTTCCGGTAGCTGTCGAAGGTGAGGGGTTGGGCGGTTCTAATCTTTACCCGGGCGATTTCGTTCATGGCCAGCTGATCGACGTGTTCAATGCGTTGAAGGCTGTTGATGTCAAGCTTGTACTGAATCTCTTTTAATACACCCTTTACATCTTTCGTGGTATGACGAACAAAGAATTTGGTGTTAACATGAAGCGCCCGCTGATTCATCCAGCACAGCATCACATCAATATCTTGTTCGGTGTTCGGATGATTATTGGGCTTGGCAATAACATCCCCGCGACTGATGTCAATTTCGTCGACCAGGGTCATGGTGACTGACATCGGCGCAAAGGCTTCTTCCAGGTTCTGTTCCCCCAGCGTAATGGACTTTATGGTTGACGTAAAACCGGAAGGCAATACCAGCACATCATCACCAGGCCTGAAAATTCCACCGGCTACCCTACCCGCATATCCCCTGAAATCGTGGTACTCCTTTGACTGCGGCCTGATAACATACTGTACCGGAAACCGGCTGTCGATATGGTTATAGTCACTTTCAATATGAACACTCTCCAGCATGTGCAACAACGTGGCACCCTGATACCAGGCCATGTTCTCCGAACGGTTCACTACGTTGTCACCCGCCAGGGCACTGATGGGCACAAACTGAATGTCAAATACTTCCAGCTTGGAAGAGAAGGCTTTATAGTCCTCGACGATTTTATCGTATACCTGCTCATCATAGTTCACCAGATCCATCTTGTTCACGCAGACAATCACATGAGGGATCTTAAGCAACGACGCAATAAACGAATGCCGGTGTGTCTGTTCAACCAGTCCTTTACGGGCATCAATAAGGATCAACGCCAGGTTGGCCGTGGACGCTCCGGTAACCATGTTCCTGGTATACTGGATATGGCCCGGTGTATCGGCGATGATAAACTTTCGCTTCGGAGTGGCAAAGTACCGGTAGGCGACATCGATGGTAATGCCCTGCTCCCGTTCGGATTTCAGTCCATCGGTAAGCATGGAAAGGTCGACATAGTCGAACCCCTTTTTGGCACTCGATGCCTCCACGGCTTCCAGCTGATCTTCAAAAATGGATTTGCTGTCGTACAGCAACCGCCCGATCAGTGTACTCTTTCCGTCGTCAACACTTCCTGCTGTTGTAAATCGTAATAGTTGATTATTCATTTCTGTTCACAAACTCGTTTCTAAATTTCTTTCCTGCGCCAATCCTAAAAGTATCCGCTCTTCTTACGGTCTTCCATGGCTGTTTCCGAACGTTTATCGTCAGCCCGCGTTCCCCGTTCTGTCTTTCGCGAGGCAGCCACTTCCTCGATAATCTTTTCAACCGTGTCTGCCGTTGATTCCACCGCTCCCGTGATCGGCATATCACCGCAGGTTCTGAAACGCACCGTCATTTTCTGAGGTTTTTCATTTTCCTTCAGCTTTAACCACGGTGATGTCGACAGGATCGCTCCGTCGCGAAGAATGACTTCACGTTCATGCGAGTAATACAATTTTGGTATAGGAATATTTTCTGCATGAATGTATTGCCAGACGTCCATCTCCGTCCAGTTGGAAATCGGAAATACGCGGAAGTGTTCGCCGATTTGTTTGCGTCCATTAAACAAGTTCCATAATTCGGGACGCTGGTTTTTTGGATCCCATTGTCCGAATTCATCGCGGTGTGAAAAGAACCGTTCCTTGGCACGTGCTTTCTCTTCATCCCGTCGTGCACCGCCCATTGCCGCATCATACTTGTTCTTTTCTATCGTGTCCAGTAGCGTGACCGTTTGAAGGGCGTTGCGGCTGGCATTAAACCCTGTTTCCTCTTTTGCCCTGCCGGTATCGATACTTTCCTGGACGGATCCGACAACAAGTTTCACTCCCAGCTCATTTACCAGCCAGTCGCGGTATTCCATGGTTTCGGGAAAATTATGCCCCGTGTCAATGTGTACCAGCGGAAAAGGTATACGAGCCGGTGCAAATGCTTTCCGTGACAAGTACGCCAGCACAATAGAATCCTTCCCTCCCGAAAACAACAACGCAGGCTTCTCAAATTGCGCCACCACTTCACGGATCACAAAAATCGCCTCCGATTCGAGTTCCTTTAGGTGACTTAGATAGTATTGGCTCATAAATTAATGGTCAATGGTTAATGATTAATTGTTAATGGGGGCAGTCAATGGTCAATAGTCCATGGTCCATGGTCGATAGTCGATAGTAAGTGTCTATGGACCATCGACTATGGACTATGGACCCTTTCCAACTCCTAACTCCTAACTCATAACTCATAAATTAATGATCAATGGTTAATGATTAATTGTAAATGGTTACAGTGAGGAGTCAATGGTCAATGGTCGATAGTCCATGGTCGATAGTCGATAGTAAGGGTCTATGGACCATCGACTATGGACTATGGACCTTTTTTCAACTCATAACTCCTCACTCATAACTCATAACTCATAACTATCGCCTTACGGCCGGTAAAATAGTCTTCATCAACATCTCTATTGATTCCTCCACACTTAAAACGCCGGTCTCAATAACAACGTCAGGGCTACCTGGAGTTTCGTAGGGGGAATCGATGCCAGTAAAATTTTTTACTTCACCGGCTCTTGCCTTTTTGTATAATCCCTTGACATCCCGTTGTTCACATACTTCTATCGGTGCATCCACAAAAACTTCGATATAGTTTTCCTCACCGACAATGGCTTTCACCTGATCGCGGTCTGCCCGGAACGGTGAAATAAAAGCGGAAAGGACAACGATGCCGGCATCCAGCATCAGCCGGGCAACCTCTCCGATGCGCCGGATATTTTCGATACGTCCCTCGTCCGTAAACGAAAGATCCTTGTTCAGTCCCGAGCGGATATTATCACCGTCCAGCAGGTAGGTTTTAAAACCCAGTCCATGAAGCTGCGCTTCCAGTTGAACGGCAAGTGTTGACTTCCCCGAGCCGGACAATCCGGTAAACCAGATCAATCTCGCCCGCTGATTTAATATCACTTCGCGTTGGTCCTTGCTGACCTTTGTTTTTATGGGATAAATGTGATTCACCTCAAATTAGCTTATAGAACCAGGAAATAAAACTTACGCAAACTACTATATAAAGTAAGGTAAAGATCCATCCGACACGGATAAAATCTTTGAAACTATAGCCACCGGGACCGTATACCATCAGGTTCGTCTGGTATCCGATCGGGGTCATAAAATCGCCCGACGCGGCAAAGGCAATGGCAACAAAAAATGGTGTGTACGGCAGCTGCAGTTGTTCGGACATCGACATGGCAATCGGAAAAACAATAGAAACCGCCGCCGCATTCGTTATCAATGAAGTCAGCATGATGGTGACAATAAACAAGGCCGCTAATACCCCGATAGGCCCAACCAGTGTACCCATGGTAATAAGTCCGCTGGCGATAACGGTCGCCGTTCCTGATTTTTCGAGTGCTACTCCGATAGCCAGTGAACATACCAGCACCAGCAATAAGCTCAGGTCAAGCTCACGTCTGATTTCGGTGATATTCATAATACCAATGAGCACCAACACGAGAAGTATCCCGACACAAACGCTGAACAACGGTAATAGTCCCGTAATTCCGGAGATCAGCGCCGCAAAAGCACCAATACCCACCCACTTCAGCCACTTCGATTTTGGTGGCGCAATTTTATGCGGAACGGAAACGAAAAAGAGGTCTCTCTCCTGTCCATTTTCCCTGTCCTCACGCGCGAGTAAAAGCAAAAAGTCACCACCGGCCAGTATCATCTCGCCGACCTTGCCGGGTACCTGTTTGCCATTCCGATGGATGGCGATTATAGAGGCATTGAATAATTTTCTGAAGTCAGAGTCTTTTATACGAACGCCGATCAGATTAGAGTTTGCCGGAATAACGGCTTCCACAAAATGAAATTGTCCCGCTACTTCAAGCTTATCCTGCTTCGGGATTCTAAGTCCGTTGTCTTCCTTGATAAGATTGTAGATGGCTTCCGTATTTCCGGAGAAAAAAAGCAGATCGGAAGCTTCCAGTATTTCGTCAGGTGAAACCGGAGAAATGATTTTGTCATCGCGGATGATTTCGACCAAAAAAACATCTTGTAATTTCCGAAGGCCTGCATCCTTAACCGTTTTGCCGATCAGTATGGAGCCCGGAAAGATTTCAGTTTCGACTATATACTCCGTGAGGCGTTCGCGCAAAGCGTCGATCTTGTTTTCATTAGAGGGCAGCAATGCGTAACCGATATAATAGAGGTAGATCCAACCCATCACGGTAACGATGAGTCCCAGGTAAAGGAAATCAAATACGCCGAGCAAAGGAAGGTTATACTGTGCGATCAATCCATTTAATACCAGGTTCGTGGAAGTTCCGATCACAGTAATCATACCGCCGAGAATGGTGGCAAATGAAAGAGGAATCAAGAATTTTGAAGCCGGGTTTCCAGTCTTCTGTGCCCAGTCCTTTACATACGGAATCATGAAAGCAACAATCGGCGTATTATTCAGAAAACCAGAAATCGATGAAACGGTAACCATCATCCTGAAGAGGAAGGCCTTTGGTTTGAGTTTTTGATTGAAGAGCGTGGCAAATATTTCCACGCCATAAATCAGGCGCAGTCCGGCGGTGACCAGCACGAGCAGGAAAATGACAATAATCTGCTGATTCGAAAGTCCTTTTAATAGCTCAACAGGCGTAATAATACCCGGTAAGAGCAACGCTACCGTACAGATGAAAAAAGTAAAAGCCGGGTTAAATAGTTCCTTGTAGAGGGCAAAAACAAGGAAAATGACGACGACTGATGTATAAACCTGAAAAAAACTTAAGTCCACTAATTCTGTAGAATTTCGGGCAAAGGTAAGATTTATACCCTAATGCGCAAATGCCACTATACCCTATACCTTATTCCTTATTCCCTATACCCTATACCCTCTTCCTCACTCCCTATACCTCCTCCTGCTTACCCATTTTCCAGTACCTGAGGATCATTTTCAGAAAATCCTCCATTTCATGCAGGGGAATCATATTCGGACCATCGCTGAGGGCTTTTTCCGGGTTGGGATGGGTCTCAATAAAGAATCCGTCGACCCCCGCTGCTGCCGCTGCCCGTGCCAGGAACGGTGCAAATTCCCGTTGTCCACCCGACGACCCGCCTTTGCCGCCTGGCTGTTGCACAGAATGGGTAACATCAAAAATAACAGGAGAATACTGCCGCATAACCGGCAGGGAACGCATGTCAACCACCAGGGTATGGTAGCCAAAACTGGAGCCGCGTTCTGTTAGGAAAACCTTGTCATTGCCTTCACCCCGGACCTTGTCCACCGCATACTTCATGTCTTCCGGAGCCATAAACTGCCCTTTTTTAACCTTAACGGCCTTGCCGGTTCGGGCTGCAGCTTTTAATAAATCAGTCTGTCTGCATAAAAATGCCGGGATCTGTAACACATCAACCACCGAAGCCACTTCCGCACACTGGTACGACTCGTGCACATCGGTAACAATAGGAACCTGCAGGTCTTTTTTTATACGTGCTAATATGTCGAGCCCACCTTCCATCGTCGGACCGCGATACGAGCTTTCGGAAGTACGGTTTGCTTTATCAAACGAGGATTTGAAGACATAGTCTATGCCCAACTGTTGGCATAGTGCTTTTACATGACTTCCTGTTTCATAACATATGTCATAACTCTCCGCTGCACAAGGCCCGCTGAACAGCACCATCCGCTCGCCACCAACTTTGATTTTATCTGTGATGTTAACACTCTTGGTATATCTTTCCACTTTAAGTAGTAGTTAGTCCTTAGTAATTAGTCCTTAGCAGGTAGTTCTGCTTCTATTAAAATCCAAAATATATTTTAAATATTCAGTATCAATTTATTTTGATAATGGTTCACTCGTTTGGTCTCTGTCCATTGCGTGTGGGGTGTGGGAGAGGGTGTGTTCACCCTGCCTACCGGCAGGCAGGCGCAGAGGCGCAAAGACGCCATGGAGCGCAAAGAATATTGCATTGGACTTCGCGGTACTTGGCGCCTTTGCGCCTTTGCTGTTAACACTCACGCACACAAACCCACACCCTTTCATGCATCAAGCAGGATTAGGTTATTGATTATTTTGCCTTGTTGACAATAGAGTCCATTTCCCCTCGCACCGCCAACACCAAATCCGCCACCTCACGAAACACGCCATCCCCTCCTTTTGCCTCGGTAACCAGATCGGCACGCACCTTAATATAATTGAACGTGTCTGACGGACATACACTCAATCCGACAAGTGGAAATACAGGCAGATCGTTTATATCATCACCTATAAAAGCAACCTCTTTTTTCCGCAGCTTGTAATGCTTCATTAATTTTTCGCAAGCGGATGCTTTGTCCAGAATTCCCTGGTGACAAAAATCCACTTTCAACTCGGCACACCGCCTGGCCGTAACCTGCGAATCACGACCCGAAATAGCGCCCGTTATAATACCTGCCTTCTTCAGGTGACTGACGATATAGCCATCCTTGACGTTAAAGTTTTTGATCTCCTTACCCGTCTCATCATAGATGATCCGGCCATCACTGAGCACGCCGTCAATATCAAAAAAGATTGCTTTGATATGAGCAGCTTTCTTAATCTGCTCCTTGTTGTATCTTAATAATATTAATTTCAAGTTTAGTTAATGGATTTTTCGAGTTAAACAAGGCCGGAAATTAGGAAAAGGTTTCTACTTTACCTGACCGTTTCGGCACAAGGTTTCCATTTTATGGCCTTATCGTGTTAAAGTCAATAAACAGAGCCTTTAAAGCAATCGTATGCGTAATATCAAGTTTATCATTTGTCTGGTGGTGACCGTTGGATTGATTTACCTCCTGGAGAACAGATGGGTTATCAACGGGAACCCTGTTCCTCCTCTCGGCAGGTTTCTTGATCCTTTCAGTGGCTTCTGGAGAAATATTCAACCATTAGAAGCCCGACTGCCAGGTGTGTTGAATTTGCCCGGGCTACAAGAAAACGTGTCTATATCATTCGACAGCATGGCCATTCCCCATATTTTCGCAAAGAATAACATGGACCTCTACTTTGCACAAGGCTTCATCACGGCCCGACACCGCCTTTGGCAAATGGAATTTCAGACCCATGCCGCAGCGGGGAGAGTCTCGGAGATAACCGGCGCCGGAAAGAATGATATCTTCCTTGACTACGATCGCGGACAACGACGCCTCGGCATGGTATTCGGTGCCAAGCGAGCACTGGAGTCACTAGCCGAAAACCAGGAGGCACTTATTTCAGTTGAAAAATATACCGAAGGAATCAACACGTACATCGCGTCACTGAGTTATAAGACTCTGCCTTTTGAATACAAACTGCTGGACTATCGTCCGGAACCGTGGACGGTGTTGAAGTGCGCATTGCTGTTAAAGAGTATGGCGCAGACGCTGAACCTGGATGACAAGGATATTGAAATGTCGAATACCTTAAAGCTCTTCGGGCCCGAAGTGGTTGAATTGTTATATCCCGACCGTGAACCTATCGGAGATCCTATTGTCGACAACAAGGATGGATGGACTTTTAACAACACCATTCCGGATTCTATTCCGATGGCGCTACCGGATGACCTGGTAAAAATCAACAGGCTTCCGGGTCGCGATCCGACAGCGGGAAGTAATAACTGGGCGGTAAGTGGAGATAAAACGGCGACCGGATCACCCATACTCTGCGGCGATCCGCATCTTACTCTTAGCCTTCCATCCCTGTGGTATGTTGCCCAGTTAAATGCGCCGGGTATCAGTACACTAGGCGCCTCGTTGCCCGGCGTACCGGGAATAATTATTGGCTGCACCGATTCCATCGCCTGGAGTGTTACCAATGCCCAGCGCGACGTAGTCGATTGGTATAAAATTTCATTCCAGGACAAGTTGCATACCAGGTATCTGTTGGACAGTAGTTGGGTACAAACCGAAAAAATAGTTGAAACGTTTAAGGTGCGTGATAAAAGTGTTTTTTATGATACCGTTATGTATACCTACTGGGGTCCTATTCCCTACGACGACAGTTATCGCGCCACTAACAACCTGAAACACTATGCCCTCCGTTGGATCTCACATGACACGTCCGACGAGTTTGTAGCCTACTACAAGCTGAACCGTGCCAATAACCATGCTGCCTTCCAGTCGGCACTGGACTACTTTAGTGCCCCTGCCCAGAATTTTGTTTTCGCCTCTATGTCGGGCGACATTGCTATGCGCATACAAGGCAAATACCCGATCCGCAGACCGCTGGAAGGAAAGTTCCTTTTGGATGGAAGCAAGACGTCAAATGGGTGGCAACAATTTATTCCGAATGATCAAAACATTATGGTCAGGAATCCAGCGCGCGGTTTTGTCAGCTCTGCGAACCAATACCCGGTAGATGCCACTTATCCCTACTATATCACTGCCTCCAATTTTGAAGCCTACAGAAACCGGCGAATAAATTCAGTGCTAAGTTCAGCAGATCAAATTGTGCCTGCTGATATGATGAAGCTCCAGAATGACAACTATAATCTGAAAGCCGAAGAAAGCCTTCCCTTTTTTCTCAGTGTGCTTGACACCACAAAATTTTCCACAGCAGAAAAAGAGGCGTATCGTGAGCTATCCAAATGGGATTATTACAACAACAAAAATTCAGTAGGTGCCTCCTACTACGAAGCGTGGTGGGACAACCTGATGCCTATGCTCTGGGATGAAATGCGCCAGGAAAATGTCACCCTCACCATGCCCACCACGTTTAATACCATCAGGCTGCTGAAGCAACAACCAACGCTGGGCTTTTTTGATATTCAACAGACATCGGAAAAAGAAACCGCCGCCGATGTAATACGGAAGGCGTTTACCTTTGGTGTGGAAGATATTGAAAGCTGGAAGGAAGAGCATGCCAGTGTCGTTGTTGAATGGGGTGACTTTAAAGACAGCTATATCGGACATCTGATGCGGTTAGATCCTTTAGGTGTTCATGTGAAAGCGGGTGGCAATCATGACATCGTAAATGCGCATGGGCGCACCAAGGGTCCCTCGTGGCGTATGGTAGTCAGTTTAGAAAATACAGGTATAAAAATGTGGGGAATTTATCCCGGTGGGCAATCGGGAAATCCGGGAAGTGTATTTTACAGCAACATGATTGACCGCTGGGTAAACGGACAATATTTTCCTATGTTGTTTATGCACTATGCGGAAGACGGGCGCAACCGGATATTTTATAGCACGCAACTAAAAAAGCAGGAATGATTTTCAGTATTGGTTGAATGATGTCGCCGCAATAACTTTAGCTCTATGAAATTTATTATTCAGTTTGTCGCCATTATTTTCTCATCGCACCTGTTAGCCATATTCACGCCCTGGTATTTTATAGCTTTGTCTGCTTTTGTGATGGGCTATTTTCTGAAGTCCAATGCAAATTTCCTTGCTGGCTTCCTGGCCATTGCATCGCTGTGGATGTTTAATGCGTGGCTGGCGGACTCTTCATCACCTGTTGATCTGGCTGACCGTGTAGCTGCCCTGTTTTCATTACAAAACAAAGCCATGTTGTATGCCCTGATGGCCCTGGTCGGCGGACTGGTGGGAGGGTTTGCCTGTCTAACCGGCTCGCTGTTAAAGAAACCAGCAGCCGTGAGTGAGTGAGTGTGAGAGTGTGGGTGTGGGCAAGTTCACCGCAAAGCCGCCGAGGCGCGAGGGACCGCAAAGTTGTTGTGAATATCTTTGCGGAGGCTTAGCGGCTTTGTGCCTCCGCGGTAAAATGCATTTGAAATTAATATAGAATGGCTATATTCGTTTACCGTTATTTATAAGCTCAGCTATCATGTCAAACCGTTGTGTATCAGATGCCGTGAGGCTTAATCATTTGTCGTCCATAATTCTGGATGCAGCAATAACAGTTCATAAGGAGATGGGGCCCGGATTGTTGGAGGGAGTCTATCAGCATTGTATGGTTAAGGAATTACGCACCAGGAACCTCAATGTTACTATGATGGTCCCGATATCACTTTGCTATAAGGGTGAATCACTTAATAAAGATTATGTTATTGATATCCTGGTAGAAGATGAAATAGTTTTAGAATTGAAGGCGGTAGATGGCATCCTACGAGTTCATGAAGCGCAAATTATCAGTTACCTAAAACTTGCCGACAAGCGGCTGGGCTTCCTGATAAACTTTAATGTGCCACTCCTGAAGCAAGGGTTCAAACGATATGTAAATAAATTCTAACGTTCTTCATTTGTGTTTGAGTGGGTGTGGGGTGCGGGTGGGGGCAAGTTCACCGCAAAGCCGCGGAGGCGCGAAGTAGCGCGAAGTTGTCTTTGCGGTCGCTTAGCGTCTTGGCGCCTCCGCGGTTAATGCATTTGAAGCTCAGCAAGATTCCCAATCATCGGTGGGTGGCTCCAACAATTTCACCAACGATACGCAGACCATTCAGGGTGAGGTTTGGTTCAACGCGGGTGAAGACGGATTTCAGGGACGGGATAGTGGAAGACAATCCCCCCGTCGCAACCGTCGACATGGTTTCGTTAGTCAACTCAAATTTTATACGATCCAGCATATGCCGTACCATTCCCTCGTAACCAAATAATACACCCGCCTGAATCGCATGTACCGTTCCCCTACCCAACACGGATTTGGGCATCTCCAAAGGTACATCATATAGCCTGGCCGTATTTTGTGAGAGTGCACGAATGGCTGTTTTTAATCCGGGGGCAATAGAAACGCCCAATATCTCGCCGTCCTTCGACACCGTTGTAAACGTCAGCGCTGTACCAAAATCAACAACCACACACGACGCGTTGAATAATGTGAAAGCAGCCAATGCATTTGATACCAGGTCCGATCCGATCTCATACGGATTCATAACCCGGATCGGAAGACTGGTGTAGATATCGGGACCCAGCACGACCGGATTTCTTTCAAACAACGCCGTAGTGACATGAATGATCTTGCTTGTCAGCTCCGGAACAACACTGCTGATCACTACCTGATCAACCTCTTCCCGCCGGACTCCGGATTCAAAAAAGTAGTCAAGCAGCTTCAGGCTATAAAACATTTCAGGCTGGTCAGCAACGGACGGGAGACGCCAGATAAAACGCCACTGGCCCTTCTCCCCCAACCCCAGGGTGATATCCGAGTTGCCAATATCGATTGCCAGAATCATAGTTAAGTACTCAAAAAGCGGCCGCGAAAAATGATTTGAAATATAATTCTAATCTACAACTATTCTGGGAAGTGTCCTTCGCTCGCACTTGCTGCCGTCAAAACAATTGCAGTGAGGAGGTATAAAGGTATAGGGAATAGGGAATAGGGGAATAACAAAAAAAAACAAAAGCCTAATCCTCGAATAACTGCGGTATTGTTGACAGATCCTTCGCTCCCGCATACCCCACACCACCACCGCTCTGGATTATGGTAATAAATTGGGTGTGTCGAAGTAGACTGTCGCCCATAGACCATTAACTATTACACCTAACTATCGACTTTTTCCATTAACCATTACACCTCACTATGGACTATCGACTATGGACCATCGACATTTTCCATTAACCCTGCCTACCGGCAGGCAGGCATTAATCATTAAGTTATGAGTGAGGAGTTAAGAGTTGAAGAAAAGTCCATAGACCAATGACTACAACCATGGACCATGGACTATCTACCATTGACTGCGCACGGTAACCATTAACAATTAATCATTAACCATTGATCATTAATTTATGAGTTATGAGTAGGAGTTATGAGTTGAAAAAAAGTCCATAGACCAATGACTATCGACTATGGACCATCGACCTTTTTCATTAACCATTAACCATTAATCATTAACTATTCGTCTTTCAACAACGCCTCCATTACCTTAACCATACCGCTACTTGCCTTTTCCTGAATAGCGTAAAGATTCGGGATATGGCGGAGTTCAGGTAACCTGGGATCAACGATGTACTTCGGTGTATCAAAAGGAACATAATCAATTAGTCCGGCGGCCGGATAAACGGCCATGGAAGTACCCACCACGACAAATACGTCAGCCTTGCTGGCATGGACAACCGCCTCATCCATCAGGGGCACCATTTCGCCAAACCAGACGATATTTGGTCGAAGTTGTGCACCTTTTTCGCACAGATCGCCGGGACTTAACTCCCAGCCTTTAATGGGATAAATAAGTTTTTCATCGCGGGTACTCCGCGCCTCGAACAAACTTCCGTGAAGATGAATAACGCGCGTAGAGCCAGCTCGCTCATGAAGGTTGTCTACATTTTGCGTGATGACAGTGACATCAAAATATTTCTCCAGCGCTGCCAGGATTTCATGGCCACGGTTGGGTTCTACTTCAAGCGCTTTTTTTCTGCGTTGATTATAAAAATCCAATACAAGCGCCGGGTTCTTTTTCCATCCTTCGGGGGTGGCTACTTCCATCACATCATATCCCTCCCAGAGACCATCGGCATCGCGAAACGTGGGAATACCACTTTCTGCACTAATACCCGCTCCGGTGAGAACAACGAGATTCTTCATAAAGAATTAAATGAAGGTGACCTACAATTAGAAATTTGCTGACAGAACAAATACATTAACCGCAGAGGCACAAAGGCGCAACGGACCGCAAAGAAATAGTTAACATCAATTATTTTTACCCCTTTAGCATTGAAAATTGAACATTGGGTATTGAACATTTTGTTTCGATCCAGAAATGGCTGATTGCCTCATCTGCTTATTAACCAATCCGCTGAGTAGGCAAGAGGGACTTTCACCCTCAAGCCTCTCACAGAACCGTACGTGAAACTCTCGCTTCATACGGCTCGTGTTACTCTTTTATAAGTCGTCATTCTGCGTTCCCAATGATAAAACAGGTTGGGCTTCCG
>JBGSQQ010000012.1:0-32155 GCA_041737945.1 Chryseolinea sp. | reverse complement strand
GTGCTTTTCCCTGACCGTTCAATACCGCAAACTTGCGACTGCAGCACCGCAGGGTGGTTTAACGACTCCTCCTGATAAGGCGTCGTTGATGAGCCATTTTTTTTTCATCATCTCTAAAAGAACTTCATAGCACAATCTGCGCATCTTAGCGTCCTCGCGCCTCCGCGGTTAACACTCCCACACCCACACCACATTCATACACCCCACAAGAATCAGTACGGAACGTTACGCGCCAATTCCGCATGGGAATCTATTGTCTTTCTCTGGCGCGTGTTCATCCAAATTCCCAAATCGCCGCAACATGTTGCGGCGCTACACATGTTGCACCAGGTCGGGGTAAAAAGGCATTAGCATCATGTTGTTTTCACCCCTTGAACATTTAGTATCTCACCCTCAATCCTTTTCCAGGAATGGATACCTGTAATCTGTGGGGGTTACAAAAGTCTCTTTGATGGTCCGCAGCGAAACCCAGCGAAGCAGATTTACCTTCGCTCCTGCTTTATCATTTGTGCCGGAACCCCGGGCGCCACCAAAAGGCTGCTGCCCGACAACCGCACCAGTAGGCTTATCGTTAATGTAAAAGTTACCGGCTGCATTCGAAAGTTTTTTCGTGGCCAACTCTATGGCATACCGATCCTTTGAAAATATGGATCCAGTTAACGCATACGGCGACGTATCATCCACTAACCCAAGGGTCTGCTCAAAATTCTCTTCGTGATACACATAGATCGTCATCACCGGGCCAAAGATTTCCTCACACATAGTAAGCGATAACGGATCTTTGGATACGATTACCGTGGGCTCAATGAAGTAACCCTTCGACTTATCATATTTCCCTCCCGCTATAATTTCATTTAACGGATTTTCCCGTGCCTTTTCAATATACCCGGTTATGGAGCGAAATGCCTTCTCATCAATAACGGCATTGATAAAATTTCCAAAATCCTCTGTACCACCCATCCTGAAACTCTTCAGATCCTCCAGCAGATACTTCTTCACATCTTCCCACAAATTGGAAGGGATATACGCGCGGGAAGCCGCGGAGCATTTCTGCCCCTGAAACTCGAAGGCACCCCGCGCAATCGCCGTTGCAACTTCTTTTGCATCGGCACTCTTGTGAACCATAATAAAATCTTTGCCACCCGTCTCACCAACAATTCTTGGGTAAGACTTGTACTTATGGATATTCTCACCAATCGTTTTCCACATTCCCTGGAATACACCCGTACTTCCTGTAAAATGAAGGCCCGCGAAATCACGATGGTTGAAAATCACGCTCCCAACGGTAGGTCCATCCGCATAGATGAGGTTAATAACGCCAGCCGGAAGCCCTGCCTCCTTCAACACCTGCATAATGACATTCGCGGCATAGATCTGCGTATTGGCCGGTTTCCATACTACCGTGTTACCCATCATAGCCATACTGGTCGGCAGATTCCCCGCAATAGCAGTAAAGTTGAATGGGGTTAACGCAAACGTAAAACCTTCCAATGGCCGGTATTCCATTCTGTTCCATACACCCGGAGAAGACTCCGGTTGCTCATGATAAATCTGAGTCATGAAATGTACATTGAACCGCAGAAAGTCAATCAATTCGCAGGCGGAATCAATTTCTGCCTGGTAAGCATTCTTGGACTGCCCCAGCATCGTTGCCGCGTTGATCTTATAACGATACGGACCGGCAAGCAAATCAGCAGCCTTAAGAAAAATACTGGCGCGATGCTCCCAGCCTAAATTTGCCCAAAGTTCTTTCGCCCCCAACGCAGCATTGATAGCTTGTTCAACGTGTCCACTATCGCCTTCGTGAAAGTTGGCCAACAAGTGACCATGATCATGGGGTGGCGACAACGGTTTTTTAATTTCTGACCTCACTTCAGCCTCACCGATATACATGGGGATATCCAGCACCTGTGCACGGGCTTCGGCCAGGGCTTGTGTTAATGCAATGCGCTCTTGGCTACCCGCTGCATACGATAAGACGGGTTCGTTTTTCGGATAAGGAACATTAAAAAATCCTTTGGGCATAGTCGTGGTGATTTGAAAGATCTGCCAAAGTTACTATCACACAGCCTCCGATCAAAGGTAAATTTTCCGTGGCAGGTGGTATCATTTAATGAATACAAAGCACCACAGGCTGCACGTTACAACAACGTCCGTAGTTCCTGCAGACTGTGGATCTCATGATCGGGCTGCTCTGCGTGTGTAATTTTTTCAAAATTGTAAAACACCGCGTCTATCAATGCATTTCGTGCGCCGCCAATGTCCGTAATCAGATTGTCACCGACCATAACGGCCTCATGGCTTTTTACGCCGCTGAGGTGTAAGGCACAATCAAAAATTTCCCGTGAAGGTTTTTTATGCCCGGCTTTCTGCGAAGTGATAACGTGTTCAAAGAACGTGTCGAGTTTACCTGCGCTCATTTTCTGATGCTGAATGTCTTCAAATCCGTTGGTGATGATTGTCAATCGGTAATGTTGCGTCAGATAATCCAGTACCTCGAGTGCATGGGGCATCAGATTACCTTTCTTCGGACAGATATGCAGGTAGTCCCGGGAAATATCCTCGCTGAGCTTTTCTTCGTAGACAAAAAAGGGTTCAAGTATTTTTTTAAAACGCTCCCTGCGTATGACTTCACTGTCAATTAATCCGCGGTCATACTGATACCACAGCTCAGCATTGACTTTTTTGAACTGGGCGTGAAAATCAACAAAAGATGGTACTCCTTTTGAAGGCAGGTCGTAGCCGCTATAAAGCTCCTGGAGTGTAACCTCTGAATTGGTTTCATAATCCCAGAGTGTGTGATCCAGGTCAAAAAAAATGCACTTGTATTTATTGGAACTAGCTATGGAATCAGTCTTCATGGGGCTTCATCATGTCCAACCTTCGGTTTATTTTGTCTTCTGCCACTCCTGTATTTGCAGTTTGTTTACGGCCAACTCCCGGTTTGTAAACAAGGTGGTATACGTTTGCTGGTCTTGCTGAAGTTGCGCATCCTTACGCAAAAACTGAAATACCTGTTTAATAATATCCTCCACGCCGTCTTTAATCTGGTAGAACACCCAATGATGATAACGCCTTGAACTCAGAATACCTGAGTTTTTCAGATAGATCAGGTGCCTGGAGGTCTTTGCCTGTGTAAAGTCAAGTATTTTCTCCAGGTCTGAAATACACATTTCACCGTTCAACACAATCAGACTGAGGATACGGAGACGTGATTCATCCGCACAGGCTTTAAAAATCTGGGATCCCAGCGCTAAATTGAAGTTTTTGAGCCTCATCGGACATAATTAGTGTGTATCCAAAGGTATAGAAATTAGGCCGGTAAACGCCTTATAATTATATTTGAGAGGCGGGATATATATCATCCCATGGAAGTTGAAAATGAAGAACATCTCCTTAATCGCAGCTATTATTCTACTTGTTGCCGGTGCGTTTGACACCGTGAATGCCCAGCAAAAAAAACGGGTAATACAGCTTTCCGGTGTAGTTCTGGAGGAAGATTCTATTTCCGGTGGACGTCCGCTTCCCGGGGTGCACGTGTATGTTCCCAAGGCAGGCCGGGGGATCACAACCAATCACATGGGTTTTTTCTCTATGCCCGTATTGGAAAATGATCAGATTACCATTAGCGCAGTAGGGTATAGTTCCCAACAATTCACCGTACCCCAAAATTCGAAAGAATATGAAACCATCGTCGTGACGATGGTGCAGGATACCACCTACCTCCAGGAAGTGGTAATTATGTCATTCCCAACGGAAGAGGTATTCAAACAAGCTGTGCTGGCGTTAAATATTCCCACAGATGAAAACGGAATTGCCAAGCGAAACTTTAATGACGAGTTGATGGCGCTGATGTTGAAGACCACCCCGCAGGACGGTTATATGAATCAGCGTTACTACCTTGATCAGTGGGCGGGATCTGCCAACAACAGATTTCAACCTGTTACGAATCCTTTCCTGAACCCGTTCAACTGGGCTAAGTTCTTCGGTTCTCTGAAAAAGGATAAGAAAAAATAAGGCCCGGAATTCACCGGGGCAGTAATTATTTTTGAATAAAATCAGTGCAGGGTTGTACGATCAATAAACCGACCGAGGTTCTCCTTGTAATGTTCGCTAACCGGAATATGAACATTGCCAATACTGATCTTGCCCCTTCGGATGGATACAATTTTTCCCACTGAAACAATAAAGGACTTATGCACTCTGATAAATTTTTCAGTTGGTAATTTTTCCTCCATCGATTTCATGCTCATGCGCGTAATTATTGGACGCGTGGCATCGGCTACAAATATTTTAATATAGTCCTTCAATCCTTCGATATAAAGGATATCACGGACATTAATCTTCACAAGACTGTACTCAGCATTAACAAAAAGATACTCGAGAGGCTCAATCGGTGCGGACGGATTGTTCTTCAGGGTAAATAATTCATGCGCCTTGTTGACGGCCTTGAGAAAACGATCAAAAGAAACAGGCTTGAGTAAATAGTCAACTACGTTGAGGTTAAAGCCTTCCAGGGCAAACTGCTCGTAGGCGGTAATAAACACCACCATGGGAGGATTTGTACGATGTGACCATGATCGTCTAATCCACTGCGATTTAGTGCATGCTGTTCCGCCTGGAGAACGTTACCGGGTAACTTAGGAAAGTGGGAAACAACTCGTGCCCTACGCCAGAAACAGTTTATTTCAAGGGCAGGCCTTCGGGCAAGGGATAAAAGGCAAGTCCGGTCGCATATTTGAGGTCAGGGCTGGTAATCGTTACCTCCGGAGTAACTTTTCCTGCGGACTGCAACTGTTCCGTACTTAGTTTTCCGAATTTTCCGGTTGACAACGCAGTCCATAAGCCTCCGTTTTCGTCGAAGGCAAGTGAATGCAAGAGAACCGCGACACTTAGCGTAATTTGTACGTCGGGAGTAATTTCAGCCGATGTATTTTGTTGTGCAGAAGGTATCATGGCGATTACATTCGGGCCGAAAAATCCTACCCACAAGTTTCCGTTTTTGTCAAAAGTCAATGCCTTAGGGCCGCTTAGTGTCATCGTAACTGGTGGTTTCGACTGACAAGTGATCATGACGCCTGCTTCCACAGCAGATGAAGAGCTTGAAAGCGATGCGGCGTTTATCTTCGCGATTGATTTTTTCTCGTCGTGATTTACCCACATGTTGCCCTGCGTGTCGAAAGCTATGTTTTGTACGCCGCTGATACCAGCTCCCGAGAGGACGATATCTGCGGCCGGTGCTCCGCTTGTATATAATTTTGTGACTGGAATTCGCGAAATAGCTCCTATCCTTTTTCCATTACTGATCCATAAATTACCACCAGCATCAAACGTAAGACACGGAACAGGATCCTTTAGTGTGAGAACTACCTTTGCTGCTACGTTACTCTTACCCAACGAACTCCACTCATACATTTTCAGTGTGTATGCATCAGCCATCCACAGATTCCCATATCGATCAAAGGCTATTCCTCTGGGACTGGTTGCCTTATCCGTAAGTTTTGTTGTGGCATTACTTGTTTGCGTGGCGCCAAGAGCCGATTCCTCGAACGCAATAAGTTTTGTGTTTGTATTGGCGGTAGCATTTTGATTTCCCATCCACAATTTGTCACTTCCAGGCATCAGTTTGTAAGCCAGGTTCACCCGTTGCGTATCGTTCTTTACCATAACTTTCAGATTCAGGTTATCCAATCGGAAAGCCAGACTGATAAAGGGCTCACGTTTAACTATAACTTCTGATTTAAATTCATACGTACCCGAAGCGAGGCTGGTGAATACTTGAGAATTTGAGATGGTCTTCGAAAAACCATTTGGGCCACTGACTGAAATTGACGGTGACGATCCCGAAGGTGCTCCGGAAATTTCTATTCGCAAAAGTCCCTTTTGGGAATACGACTGTGTGAGGGAGAATAGAAAAAGCGAAAATACTGCGATTATTTTGACCATAACAAGTCTGTTTTACGATGATAATACCTACTCAAGATAAACAATAGAATGTTAAAGGTCTACCGCCAACCAAGAGACAACTTTCGTCAAAAGACAATGTAAAAATCATTCACCTACCACGTTCAAACGTTGTAGAAGTGCCATCTGCATATTTAATTTTCGATAATGGTTTATTAATCGAATTCAATGTTACTTTTAAGGCTAACTCATTAAAAATGTACAGGAATATAATTTTCATTCTGCTCCTTTTAATTGTAAGATCTGGTTTCGGTCAGAATGATTTGGATTTACAGCAGGCACTTGCTGCCGTGAGCCCGAATGAAGTTAAATCGGTCATGACTTTTCTGGCAGACGATCTGTTGGAAGGCCGGCAGCCTGGTACAAAAGGTTTTGCGCTGGCCTCGAGCTACATTCAAACGGAGTTTATTTCCCTTGGTTTAAAACCCGGCGTTAAAGGGTCGTACGTTCAGGATGTACCGCTGGCAAAGGGAATTGTGAATGCCCACGACAGTAAATTCATTTTGGAAAATGGAGGAACATCAGAAACGTTGGCTTATGGGCAGGACTTTATCATGTCACCTTATATGATGAACGGGCAATCAACCGTTACCGCGTCGCTTGTATTTGCCGGATTTGGTGTATCCGCCCCCGAATTAGGTTACGATGATTATAGAGGAATCGATGTAAAAGGCAAAATTGTTGTCTTGTTGGATCAGGCGCCTGAAACATTTGGTAATAATGAAAGAGCCTATTTCAGTTCCCCTTCTATCAAATACCAGGAGGCTGTTAATCGCGGAGCGATCGGTGTCATTAACCTCGGAATTAGTAGACGAACAGTTTGGGAAGCAACGGTGAGACGCAGCGCGCAAGGCACATTCAAATGGCTTGACGGACAGAGCCACCCGAACAATGGCTTCGAAAGCCTGAAGGTGATCGCCACCATAAATCCAGCTCATGCTGTAAAACTTTTTAAACTGTCAGGAAAAAATCCCGATGCGGTTTATGCAGACCTAAAAGCGGGAAAGCCACAGTCGTTTCCCCTGAAAGTGAGTGCTCAATTAAGTGTCTCCACACGGCTTACCCGAATTGAGAGCTCCAACCTGATCGGCGTCATTCCTGGAAGCGACTCTACGCTCAAGGATGAGCACATTGTATACGTAGCGCACCTCGATCATTTCGGTATTGGCAATCCGGTAAAAGGTGATTCCATTTATAATGGCGCTCACGACAATGCCTCAGGAGTAGCGATATTGCTGGCGATTGCCAGATCATTTCAATCTCTGCCTGTTGCTCCAAAAAGATCTGTTGTTATTGCTGTGGTAACGGGAGAAGAATCTGGTCTTCTTGGCTCCGACTATTTTGTGAATAACCCAACTGTTGATGGCCCTATTGTGGCTAACCTTGCGTTGGACATGCCATTCTTTTTCCATCCGATTTCAGACGTTGTACCGTATGGTGTGCAGCATTCGTCATTGTCGAAGCAAGTTGCCGAGGCTACTAGAATGTTAAACTTAAAAATAAGTCCCGACCCTTTCCCTGAGCAGGTGGTCTTTGTGCGAAGTGACCATTTTAGTTTTATAAAAAAAGGTATCCCTGCATTATTTATAAAAAGTGGTTTCATGACATCTCCATCAGATACTGTTAACAGGGCCAAATCAGATGTAGTTTGGCGAAGCACCACCTATCATACCCCGCAGGATGATATGCGCCAGGCATTTGATTTCAATGCTGCACTAACTCATGTTCGGGTGAATTTTTTAATCGGACTTCTCGTAGCAAATGAGCTCGCGCGACCCCAATGGAATAAAGGTGACTTTTTCGGGAATAAGTTTGGGAAAAGGTAAGTTTATCCGCTCAGATGCTAGGTTCAACGAAGACAAACCAATTACCATTCATTTAATTACATCGTTAAGTTCAGTAATGCGTGCATTTTCCATTAACTGGAGTAGGTTGGAAGCGTTCAGGAACCCCTGGAATTGTCCGAGGGGTTGTAATGATGCGGATAGGATCACCGTTGTTGGAAAGGCGAGCGTGCCGTCTTTCCTTCCCAGAAATTCTGCTAACTCATGATATCCTGAACCGGACCCGGCGGGTTTGTACCGATAACGTTTTTTAAGAAAGGATACATCATCCTTCTGTTCCGCATCCAATGATACCGCGTAGTATGCGCTCTGGATTTCATTCACCACATCCTTATCCGTAAAGGTGTTTTCCAACTGCATGGCACAGAACCGGCACCAGCTCGTATGTACAAATATGAGCACAGGTCTGGGTTGTTTTCGCAAACTCTCCTGCAGTTTTTCAAAACCGATCCAGTCCACCTGCTGGGCCAGCGAGTTGGAAAATGCAAAACAGAGAATACAAAACAACAAGCGCCGCATGATCGGTTATCGGTTTAACAAATAACGTACACCCAGGAAGCCTCTGATTCCCTGATTGGGGGCAAATACATAATTTGGGTCAAAGGTCAGCGCATTCGGGTTATCCGGAGTGGGCACCACCTGCCCGTTTCCATCGAACTGAACGTTTTTATCAAATGGATCGAATGGCCTGGCAATGCTGTTGGCTGGAGGTGTATAGTTGAGCAGATTTTTAACACCTCCGTAGATTTCCCAATCGCTGCCAAATGTTTTTGTCACCTGGATATTCTGAACACTCCACCAGGGCGAGTAAGGTGCCCGGTTATCCAGTTCGCCGAGCAACGGCAAACGCATCGGTCCATACAGATTGCCGGTATAGTCAATGGAGAATCCGGATTTTCCGAACGTATATCCTATACTCCATACCCCCGAGAACCGTTCAGTCAATAGCTGGCGTGTGGTGACCCCGTTCTCCGTAATCGAAACATCCATCATCGTTCCGCCTACCAGCATACTTAAACCACTTTCCAGGGACACATCCAGGTTCAATGAAATACCCTTTGAAACGGCCGATCCATCCAGATTGCTATAGATAATTTTGTTGGGATCGGTTTCATAATCCGGAATAATACGGTTCTGGAAGTAGGTATAAAATGCCGTCGCATCCAACCCAATGTATGTGTTGTTTCTGGTATACATTTTCTTTACGTAGTTGACATTGCCATTCCACGAAGTTTCCGGCAACAGCGCTTCGTTGAATACCACTTGCCGTGCTCCGGTAAGTGCCGCATGATCTTCCGTAAACACGTTGGCCACACGGTAACCATTTCCTGCGCTAAGTCTTACGACATTTTTTTTGTTGTGCGAACTCCACTTGTAATTAATCCGTGGGGAGAAAATACTCCCATGTACACTGTTATAATCATAGCGCATTCCCAACAGAAGTTTATTCGAAGAATTGATCGAGATCTCATCTTGTGCAAAAAGACCAGGCAGGTTTGTAACCGAAGGATTGTTTTCGCCTTCAACACCTGAGGTTGCCCCGGTGTTATCGTCATAGTAGGTGAAACGGTAGGCGGCTCCGAGCAACAAGTCATGTCGCTTTCCAGCCTGTTTGTTCCAGGTGACTTGTCCAAAGCCAATGTACTGATCAGCACTGTAGGAGGTTGTTCCATAATAGGAATTCTGTCTGTGACCGTTGGTGCTGAACTGAAAATTGATGATTTCTTTCACAGGCAGCTGATAAACTCCCAGCATTTCCCAACGGCTGGTATAGATGCTTTCGCCATAGACCTGGTCTCCACCCCGATATTCAGGAGCCCATCGCATTTCGCCTCCCCATCGGTCTTCATAAACATATCTTGCCGCTACTGTAAACACGCGGTTTTCCCCACGGTCAAAACTCCACTTGTTAAAAAATGAAATCCTGTCCTGCAGCGTCACATCCGTAAATCCATCACCATTATTGTCGATGGGATTCTGATAATTAAAATAATTAATTCCCAGCAACGACTGGGCTTTACCACCGGCCTTGAACTTAAGACCTACATCGGTGTTTACCTCACCCCATGAAGTTCCCATCATGTCGACGGATACTGCGGGAGCTGCTGAAGGTTTTTTAGTAATGATATTAATCAATCCGCCAACCGCTTCAGAACCATAGAGCGTCGAAGCAGGTCCTTTTACTATTTCCACGCGTTCAATGAGTGACTGGGGTATACCGGTTAGCCCGTAAACCGTCGAGAGACCACTGACGATGGGCATGCCATCAATCAAAATCATGGTATACGGTCCTTCAAGTCCATTGATATGGATATCGCCGGTATTGCATACGTTGCAATTAAGCTGCGGACGAACACCGTTAACATTCTGCAGCGATTCGAAGATGGAGGGTGTTGGATTAGCCTTAAAAAATTGAGGCGAATAAACCTCCACCGGTACAGGACTTTCCAGCCTGCTTACTTCCTTCATCGTTCCGGATATTACCACTTCTTCCAGTGTTGCGGAGGATTCCGACAATGAAAAATCCGTAACTACCACAGGGTTTTCCTGCGACAAGGTTATTTGTTTCGTCTGAGATTCATAACCAATGGCCGAGGCTATGATGGAATACGTACCGAAGGGAATTTTCGCTATATCAAACGACCCATCTTCGCGAGCTACGTTACCATAGGCGGAGCTTTTGATTACCACGTTAGCAAACTCCAGTGGCTGACCACCTGATGTTACCTTTCCTGTGATAGCCCCGGTTTGTGCATAGCTAAAAAATGAAAACAAAGAAAACACGGGTAAAAGGAAAGGCCTCATTGTTAATTTTTTTGATGACGAAAGTGTTTCTTTTCGGATTTACGACAACAGACTTAGTTGGCACAATACCATGTGAAACGATTTGAAAGACATTTATCCGCTACATCGTTTTCGTAAAATACCTCCGTCCGTTCAGCCCAAATTTACTACATTTTTAGACTAATCAACATAAAAAGTTAGACTATTCTAACAAATAAATTAATATTATTCGTATTTTGGGATCAGAATTCCAGTTATGGCATCCTACACCGAAGAAAACTACCTGAAAGCCTTGTTTAACCTGGCTGATGAAAAAGGAGAAATTAGTGTATCTGAACTGAGCAACATCCTTCAGGTTAGTACACCCACTGCGAACAGTATGGTTAAAAACCTTCATGTGCAGGGTCTTGTTCACTATGAAAAGTATAAACCTCTATCTCTGACGCCCAAGGGAAAAAAAGAAGCCGCATTAATTATCCGAAAGCACCGGCTCACAGAAATGTACCTGGTGGAAAAAATGGGCTTTGGATGGGAAAAGGTCCATGAGATAGCCGAACAGATTGAACATATAAAATCGACAGCCTTTTTTGATCGAATGGATGAATTACTGGAGCACCCAACGATTGATCCACACGGTTCACCTATCCCGGATAAACAGGGACGAGTCGTCTGGAAATCCTACCAGAAGCTTGCGGATTGTAAGCCTGGAGAAACTGTAAAGCTTGCTGCCATCACCAATTCATCGGAAGAGTTCCTGAAGTTTTTGAACAATAAAAACCTCAGCCTGGGATTGTCCATTAAAGTTGAATCGGTTGAAGCCTTTGATGGCAGCATGCACATTTCCTATTCAAAAAATCAGCGGCAGACGCTGAGTGCGCTGGTGTGTGAAAGACTGTTGATTAAAGTTTAGCCGAGTCGTTCGTATTAATATTGACATACGCCGAACCCAATATTGATAGTTTATTATAGTAATTACTCCACCTTGGCAGAAATTAATGGACACATACTAAAACAACTGACACTTGGTCCACCAGGCACCGTTCTTGCACCTGCCCGGTAAATACGCTATAGCCTTCCGATTTTGAACACACCTGTTACCCAAACCTGAACACGTTGTATCTTTCGGCCTAAGGTTTACCACTTTTTCAAAAGACTCCAACATGAAGCTCCTGTTTATCATAAACCCCACGTCAGGCAACAAAAGCAACGATGATGCAATCTTAAGTATTCACCGGTCCATGGCTGAAAGCGGCCTTGACTTCAAATTCCTTTACACATCGGTCGACAATGTAGACGAACGAATTACCAGGCAAATTGAGGATTATAAACCTGATCGTATTGCAGCGTGTGGTGGGGATGGTACAGTTCAACAGGTGGCCAGGAATCTGATCGGACAAAATACTCCGATGGGCATTTTGCCATTGGGATCCGCAAACGGACTTGCCAAAGCGCTCAATATTCCTCAAGATCTTGAAGAATCGCTGGATTTGTTTATTACTGGAAAAAAGAGCTATCCGCTCGACTTGCTGGAAGTTAACAATCACATATGCATTCATTTGAGTGATATTGGCACGAATGCTATACTGGTAAAAAATTACGAAGAGGCAGGCGATAAAGGGATGATAGGTTATGCAAAACATTTGATCCCATCGATCCAGGAAAGTGAAACGATGCAGTATTCCATCAAAACACCCGATGGCTCTTTTGAAAAGGAAGGTTATGTGCTTGTGATTGCTAATGCAAACCAGTATGGAACCGGTGTACGTATCTCTGAGGGATCACTGTTTGACGGAAAATTTGAGATCTGTAACATTCAAAAAATGGACCTGGAGTCTACGGTAAAGGCAGGACTTACGGCCATCAATATATTTGTTGACAAAAATATGTTTGCCGACGTGATCAGTTGCACGTCCGCTCATATAAACATCAACCGCAAGGTACATTTACAGATAGATGGTGAATATATCGGCGAAGTCGACATGATCGAAGCAAAGGTTATACCGGCAGCAATCCGGGTGTTGATTCATAAATGAGCAAACGAAAAATTCCGATACTGCTTAGTTTTTACGGCCTTTCCAACGGGAAGAGAAATCTTTTTTTTGGAAAACTTGCTTATTCACCCGCCGGCAATCTCGACTTTAAAAACTTCAACAGGACAAAAACATTTTTAACCATTGTTGCGCTCTACCGTACCCGTGGTATCCGGCATCGGGAGTTTGTTATGGAATTTGATCACGGTGTCATTAAGGGAACAACCGATGAGTCTGGATCATTCTGGTGTGAAGTAGTGATGGATGAGCGCCAGACAAAATTAAAATCAATAACCCTTGCCTCCACCGGAGAACAGGTATCTCTTACCGAAGATCTTTATACCAATCGAATTCACTCCGTGCGTTCGGATACTATTGTAATATCAGATCTGGATGACACCCTCATTCACTCGTTCATCAGCAATAAGTTAAAGCAGGTAAAAACGCTTCTCTTCACGACAGTTGAAAAACGAACTGCCGTTGTCAGTATGGCAAACCTCATCAAAGGTTTTGCATTAGCAGGTGCTGAACCATTTTATGTATCGAACAGTGAACAGAATCTTTACCCGATGCTTTTTCGCTTTCTCATCATGAACGGGTTCCCGGCCGGGCCACTTTTCCTGAGACAATATATTCGCCTTCGCCATTTCATGATGCAAAAACTTCGAGGGAAAAAAAGTATCCACAAGCGAACATCATTGGAAAAGATCATGGAAATGTTTCCAGACAAGAAAATGATTCTGGTGGGAGATAACACCCAACATGATCTTGAAATCTACCTAGAATTCGCCCTTCGGTATCCGGAAAATATTCGGTTCATCATCATCCGCGAAGTTTTAAAAAACCGGCTTCATCAATCTCAGCTGGAACTTGCGCGTACTGCCCTCAAGTCGTTCGATATCGGATTGCATTATGAAAGCGATTTTCCGGAAGACCTTGCGGCGAAATTGATGGGGCAATAGCTGGGCTGACGGGAGCTGTATGATGACTTCCCCTGAGGTGTTATGTCTGAAAAAGTATCGCAACGGGAATGTTAGACTCTGCTCAAGTATTCAGGGGCCCTGCACTTTGGTGTTTAAAAATCTATTCTTAATATTGCAGCCCCTCCGGAGATAGCTCCGAAATTAAAGAGGGAAAACTGTTCGGGGCGTAGCGCAGCCCGGTTAGCGCACCACGTTAGGGACGTGGGGGTCGGATGTTCGAATCATCTCGCCCCGACTTCGCCCGCCACTGGCTCGGAAAGCGGTGGCGGGCTTTTTTGTTTAATAGCCTTCAATATACGCGACGAAAAGGTATCAAGGGGGTGCGACGACCTGGGGAGGAGAAAAAAACTTCCAACTAAGGCGTTGTTACCGCGGAACCGAAGGGCAAACTTCAAAAATTATAATCAATTCCTATGTACGGCCCTGCGGTAAGCGTATTGATTATGTTAGTATCTTCCAGACTCTCCTGAAAAAGATGCATGTATCGAAGATTGGCACCGATGGTCAATTCAAATGCAGACATGGTTCGTGAATAACTCAGATCCACCTGAAAATTGCTGTAGTCCAGATACACATGACCACGCTCTGTATAAAAGCTTTCGAATCGAGGAATATAAGTGCCCGACACTTCAACGTTGAGATAATTGTAGTTTCCCATATTCGCCTTTCCTTGTAATCCAAGTACCGGATAGGGCAATGCTTGTCGCCCAAATTTTTCAAAAACCTCATCGCGAGTACTCACAGGGCTTAATTCACCATCCAGGTAAAAGGTAATATAGTCAAGCACCAAAGCAACCGTATAGTTCAATTCAAACCGCGGCCTCCTCAATAAAAGGCCTTTATAAATTGCACTTACGCGAAAATAACGGGTAGGCGATACGTCAATTCCCTTTGTACCGTTAATAATGGTGCCATTGTATGCTATATCCCCCGTAAACACTGCCTTACCTCGCATATAGTAATCATCATACGTAACAGTAAGACTTTTACTCTTCCTGAAATATTTCTCAGCCGTTAGCCGAAGAACTGGATAACTGGTCATTCCCAGATCTTTCAGCTTCAATTTGTCCCCCTCCACTTCCCATTCCCGTACGCGCACATATCCATCGAGTACAAACTCATGATTGTACTGTGCCCCGATGCTAAACTTTCTTCGTTTGCTTACCTGACCGTAGCCTACCACGTAAGAAATTAATACAATTGAGGTTAAGAGTATCGTCTTCATCATGCTCTGTTTACCAATACATCATTCAGATAAATCACTTCTTCTATTCCGTGTAGGGAAGGAATTCGCGGAATCAACTATTGATCGCTACCGTACGAATAAAAGCATAAAGAACAGGTCTCACCGCGGTTTTTTACAAATAGACCAAAAAATTCTGAAGGCATTCTGAAGCCCGGCGACCCACGGCCCTTGTTGGTGTTCTTCACCAACAAGCACTTCAATCGGCTGCAATGAGTTAAAAAATTCCACTTCCTTACCCCCTTGTGGTAAAACGAAGCACTTGAATACTCATAATCATCCGGGTACTTATATAGTCCCGCTTTCACGGGGTTATGGTGGATGTATGTCAGCTTTTGCCACATGACATTATCCGACCACAAAGGAATACTCAATGAGTTCCGTTCCCAAACCTGGTGTTTCCTGTCTTTGGCCATTACCAGTAATTCACCTTGCACTCGTGACTTTTCATTACGCAACACTTTTAATATCTGCTGACTTGTAAACTTCAAAAAATCACGTTGAACATCTTCGCGTTTATAATTTCCTAAAATCTGCCATATCAAGTGAAGGTGGTTTGGCATAATTACAAATGCATAGACATTGACTCTATTTTGCTTGCTCAGAAAATCCAAACTCGAAATGATGATGTCCTTAAACCGGTCCTGTTCCAGCAATGGCATCCAATTGAGACAAGTTATGGTGATAAAATCGGGGTAGCGGTTGGAGGACTGAACGTTTTTCATGGTGTTAGGATTTAGATAACGGTTAATATTTAGCATGGTGCAAGTTTGTTGGTGAAGAACACCAACAAAGGCAGGCACACCAACAAAGGCTCACCAAACAAAGGCAGGCAGGCCACGGAAGCCGCATTGCAAAACAGGAGACTTCAATAAAGAAGAATCGTAATCTTAATAGTACAACGTCATTCATAATACATTCTAATAACGGTATTCGAATACATGGTGCACGTTTTTGTTGGTGAAGAACACCAACAAAGGCACAGAACACCAACAAAGGCACACCAACAAAGGCACTTACAACAACAAAAAGCCCCTTAACTAAGGCAAACGACCACGGATATCCAGTTGCCTCAATGCACTAAGAACATCCTCTTCCGGTTGCTTACACGTTTTATTTCGGCAGACATAAATGATCGTTCGCCCCTCTATATACTTGTTTTCCAACAACGGGAGGTCTTCCTTTTCCCCGCCCATAAATAAAGTTGTCGGGAGATAGCTTACCTGCATCTGTCTGCTTTTTTCCAGCGCTTCTTTACCCATGATCGCAACCTCAAAAGGCTGGTAGCTGAATAGTCCCATCAGACATGCCCAGTTCGCGTAGTAGGGCCCCGCCGCAGTCATGTCCTTGCTGACCTGGTTCAACATCGATCGGCTCATTTGAATGTATGAATCCTGGCTATAATACTCACCCAAAAGGTAAAGGACTTCAGCCATCACCGAGTTTGATGACGGAATTACATTGTCAGGTAATTCCATTTTTCTGGCAATGAGGCTCTCTGAAACGTCAGCGGTATAAAAGAATAGTCCACTGGTCTTATCCCGGAAATGAGCAATGGCGTAGTCAGTCACTGTTCGTGCCTGCTCCAGCCAGTGTACCTCATAGGTCGCCTGATAAAGCTGAATAAATGCCCTCGCCAGAAGCGCGTAGTCATCGAGAAATGCATCTATGTTTGCTTTTTTATCTTTGTAATTCCTCCACAACTGCCCTCCTTTACGCATCATATTTTTTTCCAGGAATTGTGCATTGGTTATTGCTGCTTGCAGATACTCCGGAGTACCCAGCGCAAAATAGGCGTCGATATATCCTTTCATCATCAGCGCATTCCAGGACAATAAAATCTTGTCATCCAATGATGGCCGTATACGATTCTTGCGGTTCGCAAAAAGGCTTGCTTCGCCAACTGCCAGTAGTGCTTTACACTCCGACTCAACGATTCCCTTTTGTCTCGCAAATTCCTCCTTGCTCATTTTCCTGAAGAGAACGTTCTTCCCACTTTCCCAATTGCCAGAATCGGTCACCTGATAAAAGTCAATCAGTAAGTCTGCAGCCTTTGGTTCAACAATCTGTTGAATCTCCGCTTTGGTCCACACGTAAAACGTCCCTTCTTCTCCTTCGCTATCCGCATTGAGAGAAGAATAAAAACCGCCATCGGGTGAAGTCATTTCACGTTTCAAAAAGTCGAGGGTCTTTACAATCACCTCCCGGTATGCCGGTTCCTGGGTTACCTGATACGCGTGTGCATAGAGGCTTATCAGTTGTCCGTTGTCGTAGAGCATTTTCTCAAAATGCGGTACCCGCCATAACGCATCTGTTGAATATCGCGCAAACCCACCTCCGAGGTGATCGAATATCCCTCCATTCGACATTTCATCCAGCGTTTTTTTTGCAATTTCAAGGGCCTTTGAATTTCCTGTCAGGTGATGGTTCTGTAATAAAAATTCCCCTATAACGGGCATTGGAAATTTAGGTGCACCGGTAAGGCCACCAAATTTAAGATCGAAGGAAGATTGCCAGCTATTAAAAATCTCCTGATACGACGCCTGGTCATAAAGCTGCGTGCTGTCGGAAGGCAGGGAGACCAAATCGAGTGACTGAATTCCTTTTGTGAGCGATTCGGCTTGTCTCACCACATTTTCGTTATCCTGCTTATACGCTTTGATAACTTGTTGCAGCAATTGAATCCACTGCTCTTTGGGAAAGTAAGTTGCGGCATAGAAAGGTTTCCCGTCGGGTAATGCAAAAGCGTTTAAGGGCCATCCACTGTTGCCGGATACTAATTGTGCGGCCTGCAAATAAATCTGATCGATGTCGGGTCGCTCTTCCCTGTCGATTTTAATGGCCACGAAATTTTCATTCATAATCCGGGCAACGGCAGTATCCATAAAGGATTCTTTTTCCATGACATGACACCAGTGACAGGATGCGTAGCCGATACTGATAATCAACGGTTTGTTTTCCCTCTGTGCCTTTTCCAGTGCTTCCGGGCCCCATTCGTACCAATCCACAGGGTTATCGGCATGTTCCCTCAGGTACGGGCTGCCAGCATCAGCGAGGCGGTTCAAACCATCCATCCGATTTTTTTGAACGTTGCATCCCACCAGTAACACCAGCACAACTAAAATGGCTATCTGATGCTTCGCCGGTGAAGGCATGCCAAAACCTACTATCGATTCCCGTTTTAACGCATGCTTAATTTTCATCAGACAATGAAGTTCTATCAACGCGTAGTTTCAGAAATTTATTTGACCAGTGCAATTCCTTTGGTGGCTGAACGACTTCCCGTTGAAAAAATCCGAAGCTTCTCATTGTTAGAACCAACAACAATAGCCCAGGTGTCGTTTATAACAATTCCCTGGATATCCTTTACATTAAAAGGAACAAAGAATCCGCTTTCGAAAGGTTGCATACAGGTGAAGTTCAAATTTCCGTTTCCCTTCATAAAAACTCCTGGCGATGCGTCTGCTGCCGTCGTTTCCACTTCCACGTCAAATTTATTTCCAGCCAGTAGGATATCTTTCTTTCCATCTTTGTCAAAATCTTTAACGATAATTCCCATGACGGCAGAAAGTTGTGCTTCAACCGGGAGCTTTCTCATTGTCAGTTTGCCTCCATCATTAATAAACATTACGCTGGAAAAAAGTTGCGCCTTCCGATGCACGGCGTTCTCGATATCTTTTCCAAGGATGGTTGGAAGATCGGATGTTGCGAATGATAAATAGGTAGGGAATTTCTCGGCAATGCCAGGCATTTGTTGCGATGTGCATTCCTTTCCACGGATAGGTACCAGCTGAGTATCCGAAAGGTATCGGGCGAGAAATACGTCATTTGTTCCATTACCGTCGAAGTCTTTGGCGAATACCTGGAACGGCTTTTCAGGGCTCGCCTTAAACTTATAGTTCTCCCCGATATTTCCGATGATCAGATCCTGATCGCCATCATCGTCCAGATCATCAGCCAATACTTTATTCCACCAACCTTCTGTGTTGAATATTCCGTATTTGGCTGAAACATCCTGCAGCTTGCCCTGCTCGTTTTCGAAAATTTTCACTGGCATCCACTCACCAACAACCACCAGCTCAGCCGTTGCATCTCCGTTCAAATCCACCCATGCCGCAGAGTTGACCATGCCCACTTCCGTCAATGCGGGCGAAATCTCTACTGTCCTGTCCGTAAAAGTTCCCTTGTCATTGATCAACACATAGCTCCGGGGTGACTTTGGATAGGCTCCTGAAACCACTTGTCCACCTCTGAATAAATCCAGATCTCCGTCACCATCAATATCGTGAGGAACAACACACGATCCGCTGCTAATCGTCTTTACTAAAGCCGATCGTTTGTAATTTCCCTTTCCGTCGTTGAGATATAGACGGTCATTGTATTTTTCTGATCCTTCCGAAAACTCACTGCCGCCGCTCACGACGTACAGGTCAAGGTCGCCGTCCTGATCCGCATCAAACAGGGCTGAGCCCATATCTTCATATCCCTTATCCGACTCAAACGACGTGATTGATTTTTTGATAAAACTGCCGTTTTGCTGAAGGTATAAATTCCCCGGCTGACCAGCAGCGCCACCGATATAGAAGTCATCCGTTCCATCCTTGTTCACATCACCGGTAGAAATGAACGGACCACTACGTGAAAACATGTGTGGCAATAAAATCTGGTCCTTATATTCATTTACCACGTTTTCTTTATGGGTAAAAGGGCTTGTCAGGGATTGGTTGGTCGTTTCATTAAATACGTTTAGTACCGTTGGCTTTCTTCCCGTCGGGATGACAGCCTGATCGTATTTCACCTGCAGCAACTGGTTTGTGTTTACGTTCGTCAGCAAATTTTCTTTTCCGTCGTTCCACCGGATCCTCACGCTATCAATCAGTTTTGTCTGGGCCATACCGAAATGCACAACAGGTTCATTGGAAGAAAGGTACCCCCGAACGGTTTTGTTCTCAAAATATTGAATCTGGTCACCCACATAAACGGTAACTTTTGTGCCCACTCCATCGGAATTTCCCGCAGGCCCCAGGAGTTTAACCTTGAGATAATTATTGCGTGCTGATGAGGTGTTTTTATAAATAAAGGCTTCGTCATCCAGGTTGTTTACAACGAGGTCGAGATCACCGTCATTGTCCAGATCACCTACGGCGGCGCCATTTGAAAAACTGCTTTCCCCAAATCCCCACAAAGCGCTGACATTTTCAAACTGCAAATCACCCGTATTATGGAACACGTAATTCCTGACCTTAATCGGCTCATATACATTAATAAAGTCAGCAAAGCCTTTCTCCAGCATTTCTTCGGGTGACTGATACTTGTGCTTGTTCTGTTGAATATAGGTGCCAAGTTTTGCCTGCGCATCGCCGTCGAATACATCCCGCTTGTATCCATTGGCAACAAAAATGTCGCGGTTGCCATCGTTGTCAAAATCCGACAACAGGCAAGACCAACTCCATTCCGTCTTTGCTACACCCGACAATTGCGATATTTCACTAAAGAAGAGATTCCCCTGATTCAGGTGAAGGGCATTGTGCATATACTGTTTGTGCATACCACTATTCACTATAGCATAGAACCCGTCAACATCCATAGAAGGCATCGATACTTTTGAACGCTTGTAATCTTCAGGCAACATTTCACTTACCATGATGTCTTCTAACCCGTCATTATTAATATCTGCGATGTCCGTTCCCATAGAGTACATGGAAATGTGATTGGTGGCTTCCTTTATTTGTTCCTTAAACGTTCCATTGCGCTGGTTGATATACATGTAGTCACCCTCGGCAAAATCGTTGGCAACAAAAATGTCAGTATATCCATCGTTATTTAGATCAGAGGTGACGATGCTTAACGCATAACCAAAATTGTTGGTTATACCGGCCTTCAATCCGATTTCCCGGAACTTTCCTTTCTCATTGATATACAGTTTGTCCCGGCTATGGGCGGGTGAAAGTTTTTTCTGCCGTACCATCTGCGATAATGGAAGGTCAAACGAGTCAGGACGGTTGGTGATATACACATCGAGGTCATTGTCATTGTCCATGTCAAAAAACGATGCGTGTATGGAATATCCTGATTCGTCTAGTCCGTATTCTTTCGCCTGCTCTTTGAATGTGAGATTTCCCTGATTGATAAACAGCAAGTTTTTTCGTTGCTCCTCCGTTTCCTGCCAGCCTCCTTTGCACACATAAATATCCAGTAACCCATCCTGATTAATGTCGGTCATGGTCACACCGTTATTCCACTTCCCATTGCCTTCTACACCGGCTGTTTTAGATATGTCTTTGAATTTCAGGTTTCCTTCATTGAGGTACAACTTGTTGGGGACTTCATTTCCGGTGAAGTAAATGTCCGGGAGTCCGTCATTATTGATATCCCCGATTCCCACTCCGGCACCATTGTATACATAAGCAAAGACATCAAAGAAATTTGCATAGGTTTCTACCAGGGTGTTTTTAAACGTTACACCACTTTCGGATGAAGTTATCCTTTTGAATACGGGCTCTTGGACAGGAACCGCTTGCTCTTCCGGCTTTTCCTTTTTCACTTCTGTGCTGCATCCAGAAAGTAATATGGATAGTAGGAGGAGGGTGGATGGGAGGATATTTGCAGATATCTTTTTCATGGGGTAAAGGTATGAGGAATAGGGGAATTGGGAATTTGGCGTAGGGTATTAAGGTATAGAATATCGTAGTCGGCATATTACAACAGGGTAAAGGAATAGGGAATAGAGGAATTGGGAATAAAGCAACCGGCAAATATTTTCTAAGCAAGTGGGTTATTCCCTTATTCCTTATTCCTTATTCCTTTTAGCATGTAGAAATTTTATATATCCATTGATCGTTAATTTGGCATCCTCGATCAAAGAAATTCCGGTATCGTAAGTTTCTTTGGCAATAAAATCAAGATCGTAACAGGAAGTGAGATGATCTTTCAATTCGTAAATTGAAGCTCTCGCAATCCTGTAAAATTGAATTCCCTCCTGATGATGATATCGGCCATATCCCTCAGAAATATTGGCAGTTCCACTTATGCTAGCCCTTCGAATCTGAGTATTCAGATTAAATTTTTCTTCATCAGGCAAGCAAGGTATAACTTCCTTATAAAAGAATAGTTTTACAAGTCTTGCTTTTTTCCAGGCGTCAAGGGTCGTGAAATCCTTCCGCGAATCATACGTAGCCATAACGTGTTCAATTTTGATAGAAACGGATTCCAAACCCAATTCCTACATTCCCTTATTCCTTCATCCCTTTATACCTCCTACCCCCATTCCTTTATCCCTATTCCCTTATTCCTCATTCCCTATTCCCTATTCCCTATTCCCTATTCCCTTATTCCCTATTCCCTATTCCCCCTTATTCCCTATTCCCTATTCCCTTATTCCCCCTTCCCCTCCCCCACATGCTTCAAATATTTCTCCCACACAACCCCTGCCACTTTCCGGCCAAGTGCCAATCCTTCGACATTATCCGCCTGAATATGGTATCCTCCCAGCACCCGCGACATACCCGCCATGTTAGCCGTTTCGGTGAAAGTGGGAAAGCGAATGACTACCGTGTCTCCAATATTTTCTGGTTCGGTAAGAATACCCGGGACCAGTTTAACTTCTTCGCCAAAGTGATCATCCCCAGTGAACAGACGAAGGGCTTCAGCGCACGCTCCGCTTACACAACTATGTCCTGAAACATAACTTGGGAAGGGTGGACATAAAAACGTATCGGGAGAATATGGTCTCCATTCATTTCCTTTTATCTGTGTCATTCCTTTTTCAGGACCTCCCCACGCTTTGATCACCTGGTCCTGATAGTAGTCATGCACCAGTGTATAAGGCCTTGCAAAGTCATAATACATTTTGGTTTCCCATGATGCGATAAAAGCATCCATTGCTGCTATTTCAACGAGGAAGTACATTTTTACATCATCATCCAGCGAATGGTTGTCCCTGATGGAAACATTCTGGGCAAAGATTAACCAATGACCAGCTTGTTGTACCGATCGCGGACCATCACGCATGAACTCAATCAATGCGCGTTGTTCGTTTGTAAGATTAGCCTGAACATCAATGACTTCTTTTACTTCCGCTTCCAGTTGTGGTGAACCGATCTGTGGCGGCGGGCCGGGTCTGAACTGTGCGGGAGAATCCAATGCGAGGGGTTCAACTTTTCCCCAATGCGGCGTAAGACATCCCGGCGCAAATTTTCCACCCTGTCCATCTGAAAAATATTTGGGCTGCCAACGGCTAAGGTTAGTCAGCCTGTCTGCATTATTTACCGGTGAGTAACTCGTGTAATCTGAGTAGCGTGTACCGTCAGAGTTGGGCATTGTGCCCTCCTGATTTGAACCATCGTGAAGCCGCGCTTCGATGACGGATTTTGCCGCGAGATTTCCAATGCCTGCAGGTGTTGTGGGATCCAGTGAGGTATCATCTGGATCAAGCCCGAAGGAGACCATCTTTTCCCGCAGGAAGGTAGAATCTGAAAAATAATATTCCAGCATCGCCCGGTAGGCCGCATAGCTGATGGCGATCTCTTTGTTTTTCAGTGTTTGCTCCGAGGCAGGCCTTCGTTCCACGGAAGTCAGGTAGACCGGTGTTGCTGTGACATCAAATCGCGACCATGCATCAAATACAGACACCCAAATGAGCGCCAGTATTCTCGACGTGATCGTTGGTCGCGGCCGGAAACGTTCAGTATCATTCGCCGTACAAATGAGGGATATTTTTCCCCATTGATAGGCGACGTTGTCTTTCCCTGAAGGCTCGGTTCCTTGTTGTTTAGAGCTATTTCCGGAGTTTGAACATGACTGGAATAAAAATAGTAGCAGTAAAAAATAGAAAAAAGATCTCATGTCTCTGAAAGTTTACCGTAAAGGTCTATGCACAAGTCCTCCTGATTTTGGGAAGTAAGTTAATAATAAAGAAAACGGCTTAAACATGGAATTTCCGGAAACAAAGTGGCCGGAGAGGTTATCTCCGGCCAAACTTTGCAAATCATCTATTCTAGTCAGCTTAATTACAGGAAGGGCCACCCGGGTATCCGCAGTTTTGCTCATATCCCCCCAAGGTTCTGTCGATTTGAGTTTCAGGGATAGGCCTGTGCACGTGATGAGGAGATACAAAGGCAGCGCCTTGCGGGTTATACAACTTCACCCGATCAATTAGAGTGCCTGTTCGGGTCAAATCGTACCACCTGCATTGCTCTGCGTCTAGTTCACGTGCCCTTTCATCCAGGATAAAATTGAGGGTCACGTCACCGGCTGTAATCTGCATGTTGGCTTCTTTACCCGGGAAAGCAGCTCTTGTCCGAATAACATTGATATCCGCTGCAGCTCCTGCGAGATTCCCCAGCTTGAAACGAGCCTCGGCTCTGAGCAGATAGGTGTCTCCTAACCTCATGACAAACCAGTCTCTCGAACCTTGTTCCCACTGAATTGCTGGTCTGCGTGGGTCTTGAAACTTGCCAATGTGCGCGAATATCCTTTCGGAGAATTCATCCCGTGTATAAACCCGGTAACGTGTCTGTAATTTTTTGGTAGGAGTCCACTTCGCCTCTTTTCCGGGACCTGGGATATAAATTGCAGTATCTCCAACGGCATATTTATCCTGGCCGACAACGGCGGGTGAACCATCTTTGTTTTTCGCACCAGCGTCCACATTCGCCTGAGTCCATTTTGGAATGCTTTTTGGGTTGTTGCTGATCCAGACATGTTTATAGGTCATGTCATACCGGTTGTCATTATCCCGGTTTGCTCCCCAGAGATCTAGGAGATAGTCGGTTGGACGGAACCTCTTGAAGGGCCTTCCGTTCGCAATATCCCGGATCATGCCAGGTTGAATATCATACTCCATTAGGAAATATAAATGGCCACGGTTACCTTCTCCGCCATTTAGAATGGCATCTGTGGAATATTGCACTGAGAAAATAATCTCACTGTTCTTTTGATTGTCCTGATTCCACAATCTTCCCAAATCAGTGACCAATGCATAGCTGTAGTTGTTAATAACATTACTAAGGTACTGTTCAGCTTTCGTGAAATCATCAGCTTTGGCAAAAGTTTTATAACCTCGTGTCAATAAAGCCAAGCCCAATAGATGTTCCGCAGCACCCTTCGTGGCTCTACCATAGTTGCTCTGGGTCGCGGGCAAATTTGCAATGGCAAATTCAAGATCCGCAACGATAACCTGATCATAAATATCAGACTCAGGAGTCTTATTTGCCTCTACCACAGCCCCTACGGTTTCTTCCAGAGTAAGATGAACATCTCCCCATTGGCGTACAAGGTTGAAGTAATAAAGAGCGCGCAAAAAGCGGGCTTCGCCAAGTCGTATTGCCAGCGTAGCAGGATCAATATTGGATATACCCTGAGAGCGTCCAATCACCGCGTTAGCCTGATTAATTCCCTTGTAACAATTATCCCAGAATTCCCGCATCACGCCATTGGCCTGATTTAGTGTGTTGTCATAAAAATTGAACCCTTTGTGATTCCCGTCGGCGCCGTTCGTATAGGTATCTGTACCGAAAATGGTTAGCGTATAAGCTCTTTCATTGCTATACACCCATCGCATAAACGAATAAGTAGCATCCACCGCATCCTCTAAACCGGCGGGCGTAGTGTAATAACTGGAACCGGCAACATCAGAAATCAATTCCTCCTCCAGGAATTTATCACAGGACTGAATATTAAAAGCCATTAAGGCAATTAACATAAATATTGATTTTGTCTTCATAGTCATGATTGCTTAAAAGGTCAAATTGATACCACCCAAAAATACCTTGTTTGACGGTACGTCACCTGCGTCGATTTGATTAATAGATTCCGGATCAAATAGCTTATAGCTTGACCAAACTATAGGATTTTGTGCGGAAACATAAAGTCTGAGATTCGACATACCCAGCTTTTGAGTTAAGCTGCTAGGAAAGTTATACCCCAATGTAATAGTTCTTAATTTAACAAAGCCGCCATCTTTGTACCGAAGGGTTGAGGCAAACTGAGGGTTCTCCTGGTTTATATTAGGCCGTGGATAATCATTGGTTGGGTTGTCAATCGTCCAATAATCGATGTCCAAGTTGTTGTACCGAGCCTGCATAGTCGCCTGATCTGAGTGAAAACGGCTATCCAGTGTATAGCCTAAGCGATAGTAGAGGAAGAAGGACAAATCAAATCCTTTATATCCAAAACGGTTGTTTAAGCCACCATATGCAGAAGGGACATCGTCACCAACTATGATACGGTCAGCTGGCGTAACCCGTCCATCTCCATCCGTATCCTGCAATTTGATCTCTCCTGGGAAAGCACCCATCATAGCCGTAGCCATATCCTTTTCTTCCACCTGCCAGATGCCGATCTTTTTATAGTCGTAAAATACCCGTATCGGCTCGCCGATAAATCTTGAATTTCCGACGTCGTCCGCAATGTTGCCTTCCGCATCACGTAGCCCAAGGTCTACTATCTCTTCCTTGTATTTGGCTATGTTGAAATCTGCGTCCCAGGTGAACCCACCAGGTGAATTAATGATATTTGCGTTAAGAGTTAATTCAAAGCCCTGTGTTCTGGTGTCTCCTATATTTTGAAAAATCACATCATACCCACCTGAAGAAGGAAGTGCTCGACGCAACAAAAGATCGGTCGTGTTGGTCTCGTAGACATCTAGCGTACCGCTGAGTCTTCCGTTAAATAAACCAAAATCAAGTCCTATGTCGAGTGTCCCCGACTTTTCCCAACCGAGATTTGGGTTTGGAATTTCGAACAGTGCAAATCCAGCGGCACTTACTTCATCCCACGAATAAACTGACCGCTGCAGAATACCTGCTGTCTTGTAGGGGTCAACAGATGTATTTCCCACAACACCATATGACGCGCGTAACTTCAAATCGCTGATAAAGTTAACATTTGACATAAATGCTTCATCCTTAATTCTCCATCCGGCCGATAAGCCTGGGAAGTTCGTCCATTTGCTTCCTTCTGCAAGGCGGGAAGAACCATCAGCTCGCAACGTAGCTTGGAGCAGGTATTTACCATTGAAAGTGTAGTTTACCCTTCCCATCACAGAAGCAAGTGCCCAATGCTCGTAACGGCTTCTGATCGCATTGATGGTTGAAGCCGTGGTCAAGTTGTACCATAACTGAGTTTCATAAGGTAGACCCGTCACTGAGGTATAGTGGTTCTCGTAATTGTTCTCCTGGATACTTTGAAGCAACGTTACGCCAAGATCGTGTTTATCACCAAATGACTTATTATAAGTCAGGAGGTTTTCCATAGTATAACCCTGGTTCGACTGATTTTGGTATTGTGCAGCAGGATCACCATTCTTTCGCGGGTTCGTAAACCGGCCTTCAAAAATCCCGCGGGTAACATAACGTAAATCAACTCCGATCAGGAACTTGTACTTCAGGCCTTTCAGGAGTTCTGCTTCCAGGTACATTGAAGAAAATATCCGATCAGTCTTTTCTTCATCCACACGTTTACCGGGAACCAATTCACTCAGCGGATTAGAACGAATACCATCCGAAATAGGCAGGAAGATAATATTTCCCTGATCATCATAAGGCAACCCGAGAGGGGTTTGGTTAACTGCCTCGGACAATACGCTTCCAGAACCATTATTCAATATTGAATGCACAATCTGATTCGACATCCCCGCTTTGAATCGTTTGCTGATCTGGTGATCCAGGTTAATCCGGGCTGTCATCTTGGTAAAGTCCATCCCTGGTATGGTACCATCCTGGTTAAAATAGCCCATTGACATATTAAACTGAGTCTTTTCGTTGCCGCCATTCACACTGACATTATGATCTGTCTGGCTTCCACTCTGAAAAACCAAATTCTGCCAGTCTGTCGAAAGACCATTCGTCGCTGAATTTAATTCCACCGGGTCGATGAAGACCACGTTGTCAGCTGGGATAGTTCCTTCCCAGGCTGTTCTTCCAGTTACACCCAACGGGCTTCTTCGACTGGCTTCACGTTTCAGATCAGCAAATTGTGCTCCATTCATCATTGGAAACTGACTGAAGGCTTCTGTAACACCATAATACCCCGAATAGGAAACGCTTGTTTTTCCTGTTTTACCCCGTTTCGTTGTAATCAGCACAACACCGTTCGCCCCCCTTGAACCATAAATAGCGGTTGCGGCAGCATCCTTTAATACTTCAATAGACTGAATATCGGCGGGATTAAAATCATTTAACGCATTGCTACCTGAATTAGATACAACGCCATCGGTACCCGTGCTGGTTCCTGAAGTCATTGGCACACCATCCACCACAAAAAGTGGATCGTTCGAGGCGGTAACCGACCTGCGACCACGAATAGTCACGGTGGGATTAGCCCCTGGGCGTCCGTTCGCCTGAAGAACATCAACCCCGGCTATCTGCCCTTTCATTCCTTCCAAAGTATTTGTTGTCGCAATTTTAGAAATGGCGTCCGCATCAATAGACGAAATAGAAGCGGTGATATCCCGTTTTTCCTGAGTACCGTATCCGACAACAACCACCTCGCTCAATGATGTTACGTCTGCCACCAATGTGACATCAATCGTGGTTCTGCCTGTAATTGGCTGCTCCTGTGTGGAGAATCCGATAAAGGAAAATACCAGTGAGCCATCGGTGAAGTTTGGTGGAAGGCTTAAGACATAATTTCCACTGGCATCAGAAGTGGTACCATTCGAGGTACCTTTAATTATAATGTTCACACCTGGAAGGCCCCCGCCAGCTTCATCTATAATCTTTCCCCGAATCGCATCTGATTGCAAAAATAAGGGTGATGTAGATGAATGTGCGGCAAGTAACGGAGAACAGATGAGTAGTATCCATAACATGGATAACCCGGTTAGCGTAAAGTTTTTAATCATAGGTTTTGCGGTTTATCATAAGTATAAGACGAGAGAACAATCGTTGTACCTTACAAGTAAGGGGGCTTTTTGCGCAAAAATTTGATCGTCAGGCGAAAAGAAGTGTAAAAATGACAAAAATACCCTGGATGGGGTTATGGGCAGCCTCCCGAATGATCTTCCAAGGCTAATACGCAAGTTTTGCAAAAGCCTCTGCCTGTTGAGCTATCTGTTTTTCCCCCAGTGTATCGCCCGAATGAATGATGATTCTGTAACGAAAAACAGCCTTTTCGCCTTGTTTCAGCGCCAGATTGAGCTCTTCCTTTCCACCACTAAATGCCTTCTGTCCCAACGGGTTTGCAGCAAACAATCCGTATCCGCGGGCGTGCCAGTAGGTTGGGTATCCCGGGTTTTTCGGGTGGTCAAGTATTGCTATGGAAATGGTTTCCGTACCGATCTTTCCATTGAGGCATGCCCAGCGTGAGCGTTTTCCCCACGCGTCGTCACCTTCTATACCTTCTTCATTGACGTACATGCCGCTTATCTGAGCATTGTCCATGGGTGGCACCGCTGTGATTTCACCGTGCGCATCCACGAATTTACCTCCTTCTTTGGAAGGCATCTCCAGTTGCCGCGCTACCCGTATCGCCAGCATACCATCCTTAACATCTTTAAAAAGTACTTCGGGTGCTTTTGCCTCTAACGAACTGACACGGTCGATGATAAAATTGTTTTCGTTCCTGCTGAAAACAAAGAGTGTGGTTTCTTCCAGAAGTACATCACCCGCCTGATTTACCCAATGACTCAGCGTTTTTAATGACGCCTCCTCCTTTTTGCTCTTCGAGGATATTACCTTCTGATGCCGGATAGAACCATAACGTGGTTTCCGTTCCGGAGCAATAGCCGTACTGTTGTTCCAGAAGTCCAGCCCGTTTACACTTTCATAGTTCATCCATAGTCCGAGGTGATGGGGATGATCGGTTCTCTCCCCGGGGCGCGGTGCTACCGGGTATCCTCTGGTAATGGTTACTCCTGACAGAGTCTTCAACGGATACAATACAGGCTTTTCTGTAGAGTCAAAATAACAGTAGGCGGTAAGGAGCTTTCCATCGTACTTCACTTCCACTTTTTTGTTTGCCGGATTGTCAACAAGAGAAAACCCCTTCTGACCCAAGGCGGAATGACATATTGAGAAGACAAAAATAAACGAAAGACAAAAAATAAAGCTCGAATTTCTCATATCTTCTTGTATCACTTAATCAATCCTACTTGTCAACTTACAATGGTATCCTGAAATATTCCTTCTCCAATTTTTGATAGGACGGTTCATCTGAACTTTGTCTAGTCTCTTTTCATCGCCACCCTCAGGGTCCGCCACCTGGCGGATGAGGCCCTGCTGAAACATGCTGGAAGTAGGTGCGAGCATGTACCGGGTAAGTTTGACTTTGTTCCATTACCCAATAAAGTCAAAAACTGTGCTCTATATATTAAATGGCTTATCCCCAGCCATCACTTCTTGGGTGGCTTCGTCGAAGGTTACTTTTTTGCCTGTTCTCGCTGCTGCATTTGTCATTATCACGGCGATCGCATGCGAATAGCCAGCCTCCACAGGAGCATTTGTTTCCTTCCGGCTACGAACACACTCCATCCAGTTCAGCATATGATTGGAAGTAAGCACATCGCCTCCCGTATTTGCGCCTGTTTCCACTTTTTCATCAACCTTCTTCAGACTCATTTCGGGCAACAGGCTAGCCTGCATATTCATGGCTTTCGCATGGCGTTCAGACAGTCCCCCGAAAGAAGATACCAGGTTGGTATCCAGATTCAGTTCTCCGCCCTTTGAATAATAGAGTTCTGTCGGTTGGTCTTCACCATTGTGCATGCGGGAAGCAAAAGTCACCTGGAATCCGCTTTTCAGATCAGTCTCCGGGCCATAGTCAAACACGGCTGTCATGGTATCCCAATTTTCGCGTCCATCTTTCCATGCATAAATTCCTCCATTCGCTACAACGCTACGTGGGTGCTTTAATCCGGAAAACCAGTGTACGGTATCAATCTGATGACTCATCCATTGACCTGGTAATCCCGAAGAATATGGCCAGAACAACCGAAACTCAAGATGCTTACGCGCACTAAATGGTTCGAATGGCCGGTTCATCAGATATCGTTTCCAATCGGTATCTGCCTCCTTCATACTTTCGACATCCTTTAACCTCCTCCAACGGCCGGGCTGGTTCACATTCCAGGTGAGTTGGACCATGGTGATATCACCGAATTTCCCATCCTTCACGAACCGGGCAGCTTCATGGTAGTTGGTACCGCTTCTTCTCTGGGAACCGATCTGTATAATTTTCTTCGAGTCCTTTATCGCCTTCAATGCGGCACGGTTATCGGCCATGGTTTCCGCAAATGGTTTTTCAATATAGGCATCACAGTTTCCCTTAACGGCTTCTATGCCGTGCAACGCATGTTGAAAATCGGCGGTGCTGATGATCACCGCATCCACTTCTTTGGAATCATATAGTTCATCGTTATTGCGGAACGTTTTGATGTCGTGTCCCATCTTTTCCTTCAGCTGCGCCTGGCCTGCTTCACGTCTTAATTTCCAAATGTCTGAAACCGCAACAATGTCGAAGTTCATCTTTTTATGATGTCCGGCAAAACATGGCAACAGGGAACTTCTGAACCGATCAGAAAATCCAACAACACCGACACGGACACGATCATTAGCGCCGATGATATTACCATAGCTGGTCGCACTAAAACCCATGGCTCCCAAATAGGCGCCCGCCGTAGCCACTGCCGATTGTTTGATGAATTTTCTTCTTGAGCTTTTCATATGATTTTGTAAGTTAAATTAATCTCAAATAGAGTAACCCTTGTTATTTACGGATGATCACCTGGCTCACAATTCCGCTTATACAAGTCGCCTTCTCTACCAAAGAGACTACCTTTTTCCGGCAAACCCTTACACTGACCTCTATATAAAGTGTAAACGGCCAAATCTCACGGTATACGGTTATTCTCACTGCTGGTGGGCTAAAATTGGTCAAAACGCCTTTTGGTAGTCATTATGACAATGGGTGCTTGGCGAATGGCCCTGAATCGTGGCTGGTCAGCCAATGCTATTAGGTTTAGAAGAATATTCCCAGGCGCACCTTGTATCGCTGAAAGGGCCAGCGCACGGTGGTTGAGGCTGTCCCAAAAGGCTGCCTCCCTATTTTTTACATGATTAAGCTCAAACTCAAATCTGATCTTTAAAAATCAGACTTTTTCAGGCACCAGTTTGGGTGTAGTGCTTCTAATCTAAAATCGTACAACCATTCTTTCAGGAGGCTCCGATAGAGCCCTGGTGATGTTTGGTCAATTTATCTATAAACAGGGTGCTCCGCTGGAGCTATCCAATCCTGTAATTTTCGTCAAGAAATCTAAATGCCACGGTGCCATGTTTGTTATAACATAGTCGGATTCCTTTTGCTCCGGAG